>NZ_JAUFPS010000020.1 GCF_030409315.1 Mucilaginibacter flavus
AGGATGCTAACCAGCGCGGCACGGCCAACCAGCAGTGGACAGTAACGAAATATGACCAGCAGGGCCGTATTGCAGTAACCGGTTTGTACACCGATGCGGGCAGTGTCACGGGAGTCGAAAAAAGGACAGACATGCAGACTTCTGTAACCGGCAACCCCGGTCTTTGGGAAGCTACGGTAGCCGGCGGGAACGGCTACAGCACCGCGGCGGGCGTTTATGCCACTTATCCCAAAACACTTAACACGACCCTCGGCATAAACTACTACGACAATTACGCGGTACCCTCGCTGCCGTCAGTTTTTGATAAACATACTGAAACGGGTATGAGTACAATGACCAGGGGGCTGCCGACAGCAAGCCTTGTTAAGGTGCTGGACGGAAGCACAGGTAGCAATAACATGCTGTGGAGCGTGAACTACTATGATGACTTTGGCCGGGGCATCCGTGGCTTCTCCGAGCATTTTAAGGGCGGAATGGTAAGTGTAAACAACTACGACGAGGTCAAAAGCACCTATGACTTTACCGCTGCTGTGCAGACCAGTAGTCGGGTGAATTACGTAAATAGCAGTAGCAATACCGCAGCGCAGTCAGTTGCGGTGACCCTTTCCTACAGCTACGACCATATGGGGCGTAAGCTGACCACACAGCAAAACATCAACGGGAACACCATTTTGCTCAATTCTTATGCGTACAATGAAATTGGCCAGGTATCCGAAAAAAACTTGCACTCAACAGATAACGGCCAGACCTTTTTGCAAAGCGTAGATTACCGCTACAATAGCCGGGGCTGGCTCAAAAGCATCAACAACGCGGCGTTGAACAATGCCGATCCGCTAATCAATAATGATACCAACGACGCTTTTGGCGAAGAGATATCCTATGACGATTACGGGACAACGGCATTAAAGCAATACAACGGGAATATCAGCGCGGTAAGCTGGCAGGGCAAAAAGCAACCGAGCGGAGCGGCCGCGCAAATTGTTCAAAGTTATGAATACAATTACGACAAGCTTAACCGGCTTACACTGGCCAACTACACCACGGCAGGGCTCACGGGGAGGTATAATGAATCCTTAACTTACGATGTAGCCGGCAACATTAAAAAGCTGAACCGTTACCGGGATATCAGCAATGCCGCCACGCCGATCGATCAGCTTACCTATGTCTACGACAACAGTGATAACAGCAGTAGGCTGTTATCGGTAACAGACGGAAGTGGAAGCAACGAAGGCCAGTTAAACGGTACGACGGGATACACTTATGATTCTAATGGTAATTTGTGGGTTGATAACAAAAAAGGGCTTACCTTTACCTATAATTATTTGAACCTACCTTATACGGTAACGCCAGCCACCGGCAATGCGCTTACCTATGTTTACGATGCCGCGGGCCGTAAATTGCGTAAGGTGATTTCGGGGGGTAACCACGATTACGTGAACGGGATAGAGTACGATGCCTCCGGCAACATCCTGTTCCTGGCAACGGAGGAAGGGAGGGCCCGACCGAACGCAGGTAGTTATTTTTATGAGTACGCCTTGAAGGACCACTTGGGCAACACGCGGGTGCTGATCGGCCAGGACGGGCAGGTGGCTCAGCAAACGGATTATTATGCCTTTGGCATGGAAATGAATCGTGGCGGAATGGTGGCACCGAACCCGGATAATAAATACAAATACAACGGCAAGGAAATGCAGGACGATCTGGCAATTAATTTATATGATTATGGTGCCCGATTTTACGATCCTGTATTGGGAAGATGGACAGCGATAGACCCGATGGCAGAAAAATATCCTAGGTTGAGTGCTTACAATTATGGCGTGAACAATCCAATAAGGTTTATCGACCCTAATGGAATGGATGTGTACTCCGACGATAGACAACAGGATGCTAATAGAACAAATAATGAAGACGCAGAAAAAGAGAAGGTTGGGGCAGACGGCCTAACAGATTCTCAATGGATGGCCTCCTCTTCCACTTTAGCAGACCCTGACTTGGCTGATTATTTTGTTAGGCAGAACGCTAACGACGAAAAGGACAAAAAAGATAAAGAAAAAGGGTATATTAATAAAAAGCCAATATGGTATATGCCTTGGATCATGGAATCAGAGTATGTGAAGGGGTCTGATTATGTTAATATATCATCTATTAACATGAATGATAGAGAAACTACTGAGACGCCGTGGACTGTTGATCTGGCTACTACAAAATTACTCCAAACGGATATCGGCCTTACAATAGGTAAGCTAACCAAGGCGGGGACGGCTGTTTTTGAAGGATTCGGTAAGTATCAAATAGGAAGCAGTCGAGCGTTTGATGCAGCTGGGGTCATTGTTGCGCTGAATCTATTTGACCTCGTTTATCGATATCAAGATGTCACAATATCAGTAGCCGCTGAAAAATGGTATGGGAAAGTACAATTTAACGGCATTAACGGCCATGTGACAGCTATTCAATATTCTGGAAGTGAGAAGACTCGAGTAGCCATATTAACCATGAGAATTGAACAGATATATGACTCGGTTTCGCAAAAAGTATGGTATGAAAATAAAGTAGTATATCCCGTTAAAGCACCATCGGCCAGCCAATTACCTAAATTTAATTATGGACAATTTAAGAAATAATATTTCAGAGATGACACCATTTAGATATCTATCTCATATTTCAGCTTTTGCTCTTTTTTACCTAATAGTCGACCGCTCCTATTTTTTTGTTCAACAGTTTTTTGTGGAATCGCTGTCGATTCTTCGGTATACAAATTCTGAACAGGCGGCACAGTATGTATTTACTGGATTAATATTTTTTTCAATACTATGTTATTGGGCCGATTATAGGATCATTAAAAAAACTAGACTTGAAAAATACAAAATGATATATCTTTTGGCGTTGGATATACTTTGTTTGTTTCTCGCTATTTTAATTATGATCTGTATCAACAATTTCGTTCATAACCGAAATGAAATAGTTGATACTTCATCACTAAATAGTGTCACAGCTATATTGATCTTAATATTTTTGAAAGACTGGGTTTTTATTAGGATAAATCAAAAAAATCTAAAGCTGAATAAAATAAGTGAATAGGCACATGTTTCGTAGTCTGCCTAGTTGTGGGACTTTAATTCCAGAGCCAGTGAACGATACTGACTCTGGCGATGATAAATATCGTCTTTCCACTTGGACGACGGCTGTCGTTGCTAAAAGAGAATCTAAGGAACCAATAGCAAAAATCAATATTGCACCTTTTCGTAGTTTAAGGATAAAGATAGACTATCGCGAAAACTGGCATGCAACAATTAGACCGGCGACACCGGAAGAACTAGAACGTTTGGCAGCATCCAAAGAAGGATTGCAACATGGTAAAGAACCGCATATTTATACCAGGCTTGCACAAGCCTCTGTAAGAGGAATCGAGTAAAATTATGAAGAATTATATCCCAAAAAGGAAAGGAGACATCGAAGCTGTCAAAAAGTTGCAATCATTGCCTATTGAGGTGGTAAGGGAAGATGTTCCTAAATTATTAGAATGGATGCAAGACATGAATTGGGAAGTTGGTGGGTATATAGCTGATTATTTTGTTCCTTATATTGATTATATCTTGACAGATTTGCTGACTATCTTAATGGGTAATGATGATCCGTGGAAATACGAAATTCTAAATGCGTTAATAGCTCGATCCATAAATCGCCCTGCCGATGAATTAATGGCGGTGATTAATAGGATTGCTGATAATCCAACAACAATAGAAAAGGAAGAATCCGTGGATATAATTGCTAAGGAAATAGTGAAGAAATTCGCTTAGCTGTATTCATTAGAGTTGCCCTGCTGCCGCAAGTATATGAGGCTCTTGCCTTAAAGTCCGCATGCAAAGTCTACGATATACAACACCCAGGTGACTTAAAGCATCTGGGTGTTGTTGTTTACCTTTAGCTAGCCTAAAAGATAAAAAAACGGATAACAACCAATGTTATCTTAATTAATGTGGGTGCTGATCGGACGGGAAGGGCAGGCCCTCCAGCTAGTGGAAATTTTACACTAAGGCCAACTATGAAATACTTGGTGCCTGGCGATATGTTTACCTCGACCGTAATGGTCGTCGCCTCAATTCCCGAAACCGCACTGCCGAACGTTTTAACTAACACTATGACAAAGTTTATTTAAGTCGCAAGATAATTTATTTTGGCGAGTTCAGGAATATTAGATAATTCCAATTAGGTTATCTGCGTTGCCTGATGTTTATGCGCAAAATTAAATTGCAACAAAAATCGTTAGTAAAATGCACAAAAAAACACCCTATACAGGGTGTTGTAATAACTGATTCGATAATTCTTTCCAAGCGGAAAGAATCAAGTTTTTGTAAATATCATTTGCAATTGGCTTCCCTTGTTGCCACCGTCTCACCGCATCTACAGAAACCTGTAGCAAAGCAGCGCACTGCTTGATGTTTAGCCCCATGCAATATCTAATCTGCTTCAGCTTTCCGGCGTAACTTTCCGTTTCATGACAAAACGGATAATACCCGAGAAAGGAGATGATTGCCGGATAGTGGTGAATTTGCGGCAGGGTGCGCTCATTTTCCCAGTAGGTAATCGTGTCTTCAGAGACATTAAGCAACGCTGCAACGCTTTTTTGAAACAGTCCTTTTATCATTCGGGCTTTTTTAATATGTTCACCCAATGTTTGAGGATGCTGTTCGTACGCTCGCGTTCCGCGATTTTGAAACACTTTCGTGTCAGGGAGAAATGTGTACGGATGAATGCCCATGCGGTTACTACAACCATCCCGAAAAAGAATGTATCTGCCCGCCGGGCATGGTTCAAAAATACCTGAGTAAAATCTCCGGTCCGCTTTTAGACAGGATCGACCTGCATGTAGAAGTTACGCCGGTAAACTTCAGCGAACTATCGTCAGACAGGTTGGCCGAAAAAAGTCAAGATATACGCGAGCGGGTGATCAAGGCCCGGGAAGCGCAAATAGAACGTTTTGGTAACCGACCCGACCTGCATGCGAACGCCCAGATGAGCCCGCAAATGGTACGCGATCTTTGTAAAATTGATGCCGCCGGCCAAATGCTCCTCAAAAAAGCCATGGAAAAACTCGGCCTCAGCGCCCGCGCTTATGACCGTATCCTGAAAGTAGCCCGCACCATCGCCGACCTTGCAGCCAGCGAAGATATTAAGTTAGAACACCTTGCTGAAGCGATCCATTTTAGAAGTTTGGATAGAGAGGGCTGGGCAGGGTGATTTCTCGAAAATGAGTCTCGACGCACAGTAATTTAAAGAATCGAACAGCGAGGCTAATCTCTTGACTGCAAAATAGAATTAATAAATTATGAAAAAGAAAGGCGTACTCTTCTTGACGTTGTTTTTCCTCCTGGGATTTTCAATTTTTGTTGTGGTGTTTTTCGTGACTGAAAGTAACGCTGGAAAAGAGGACAAGGAAATATTGTCACTTACTGGTAGTATACAATTTAAAGGCGAGGTTATAAATTCAAAAGTTTATGATTACAGCGGAAAGCCATATTTTATGGTTTGTGTAAAATTAGATACTTGCAATGTTAAAAGTTTATTCATAATCAACGATCTTGTTTCCATTAAAATTAAAGATGGCATTGCGACCTTCCCGATAGGGGTATTGGAGCCGTATTATGGAATACCTGTTTATGTAGAAGAGAATCTGGGTGGAAAGGGAATGATTAAACTTCGTTACAAAAACGGACTATCCCAATTTCTTCCTTTTGTGTTGGCTAACAGGGGCTTGACAAAGAACGATATGGGACTTTGCAATTGACTTTTAGCATATGCATATTTAGCATGTAACCAACATAAAAATACAGTGTTCACTCCATTTAGCGCAAGTTTTGCGTGGCTGGCTATGGAATCTACTTGTGATTTAGTGAGCCACGCATAGTAGTTCGAAGCCGCATGCATCTAAAAAACAGACGACCATTTCTCTTTTCGACGCTCCGCATATTGGGCAGAAACTTTTTTACGTGGTTGGAAAGGCGACAGGAAGGCCGCAGAACCTGGAAAGGAGCGGAAAAATGCTCAGAAGCCTGCAAAAAATTGGGGTTTATGACAATGCACTTGGAAATCGAATCGATATTTGGAAGTAGATAAATCATTATATGAGACAGGTAGTAAACAACCGCTATTTTACGATTAACCGATTTTTATCCAGCGCAGAAAACGAAGTGTTTCTGGGAAATCAGGCCGATGAATTGGTATTGAGGCTGCCCGAGACGTTCGGGGGAAATTATTATTGTTGTGTCTTTCATGATTCCCTTACCGGGAAAAAGCAACGTATCATATCCTTCAGCAGCGACGAGGAGGCCGAGCGACTCTCGATCCTTTTTTGGGAGGGTTCCGATAGGATAGCGTTGGCCACCGGAGAGCTGCTCTACCTAATAGCATTGCAATCGGGTACCGTCGTCGGCTTTCACGAAACCATGACGGGGATTTCCGGGCTTTGCATTACGAGCAAAAACAATTTGCTGGTTCTCGAGGATTGGCGTTTCCGGATTATCGACGCAGCTGGAAAATTGCTGTCGAATGTTAATTTTGAAAGCCCGGAGGATTTTGATTCTAAGGCGAGACATTTGATCTAAGGATGGCATCCGGCCTGATAGTCCATGCTTTGAATTTGTAACGCTAACGAACGTATACCACACGCGATGCCCCCCTTTAGACCAAATCTTGCGTGGCTGGCTGTGGAATGGTTTACTTGTGATTTAGTGAACCACACATGGTAGTTCGAGTTAGGGCATGTTCGAAAACAGACAACGCTTTCTATTTTCGATACACTAATTCCATTGATTTCTAACGGCTGTATTCCTCCAGATTATTGGGCGCAATTTTTTTCATCAACCAGTATTTTATCCCATCACATTACCTAAATTAGTTACATGAAAAAAGTAACCGGAATAGGCGGCATTTTCTTTAAATGCGATGATCCTAAAAAAATGACAGATTGGTATGCTCAAAACTTGGGTTTACCGGTAAGCGAATATGGTGTAATGTTCCAGTGGCGCGATGCTGAAGATACAAGTAAAGAGGGCACAACCGTTTGGAGTCCGTTTAAAAACGATACCAAATACTTTGAGCCATCAAAAAAAGACTTCATGATCAACTACCGTGTTGAAAACATTGAGGCCCTGGTGCAACAGTTAAAAGCCGACGGCGTAACCGTACTTGATGAAATCGCGGTTTATGACTATGGCAAATTTGTTCACATCCTTGATCCGGAAGGTAACAGTATTGAGCTTTGGGAAGATGCCGGTTAATTAATAACGGCTGTTTTATAGTCGTCAACGACTGTTATTAGTGGTAATCATTTTTAACAGGTAGGTTTTAGTAACGACACTGTTACAGCTCAATCACCGGGGCATTAGCCATAATGTTTAAATTTGATTATAGCCTTTAAAACCATGAGCCAGATTAATAAAGAAGACATCAAACAGGAAGTGTTTGACCTGTATGACGATTACGCCCATAACCGCCTTAACAGGCGCACTTTTGTAGAAAAGCTATCGCTGTACGCTGTAGGTGGATTAACCGTACCCGCGCTGATGAGCTTCCTGATGCCCGATTACGAGGGCACGCTACAAACCAAAGCCGATGATCCTCGTTTAAAATCGGGGTATATTACTTACAATTCGCCCAAGGGCGGTGGCAATATCAAAGCGCTGTTGTCTGAACCGGCTGATGTCAAAGGCAAACTTGGCGGCATTATAGTGGTTCATGAAAACCGAGGACTAAACCCATATATTGAAGATGTGGCCCGGCGCGCAGCTCTGGCTGGTTTTATTACCCTTGCACCCGATGCCTTAACACCGCTTGGTGGCTACCCCGGCAACGACGACGACGGCCGTACCATGCAAGCCAAACTGGACAAGGGCCAGATGGAAAATGATTTTATTGACGCCTTTGAATACCTCAAAAACCATAAAGATTGTAATGGCAAAGTAGGCGTTGTAGGCTTTTGCTTTGGTGGCGGCATTGCCAACACCTTGGCCGTGCGTGTGCCGGATTTAGCGGCAGCGGTTCCGTTTTACGGGGCACAACCCGATGCTGCCGATGTGCCTAAAATTAAAGCTCCCCTTATGCTGCATTATGCCTCATTGGATGCCCGTATTACTGGTGGTTGGCCGGCCTATGAAGCGGCTTTAAAAGAAAATAACAAAAAGTACCAGGCTTTTATCTACGAAAACGTTAACCACGGTTTTCATAACGATACCACACCCCGCTATGACAAAGCCGCTGCCGAACTGGCATGGAAACGCACCATTGATTTTTTCACCGAGAATTTGAAGTAGGGAGCTATTTAATTAGATACGCTGCCGGAATTAGACATGCCCCGGGGCTGGAAGCAAGAAATATTATTTATTTAAACCGTTTCTCCAAAATCCACATCATAAAAAAGCCCCGCACTTTACAATGCAGGGCTTTGCCTTTATATATGATCTGTTAATTGGTTTAGTTAAACTTTACGCTAACATTGCCACTTGATGCATTGGCTGTAACCGGAATACCACCACCGTTTACACTGCCTTTAATATGCTCATTATCCCATTTGCCGCTAAAGGCGCTGATGGTTGATGGATGCTGATTGATCCTATCGCCGCTGATATCAAGATCAAGACCTTGTTTAAGTGGTAAAGACAGATCCAGGTTGCCCGAGCTTACTTCCAGTTTAAGATATTTGCCAACTTTATTCATTTGCGTACGCATGCTGCCGCCGCTGGTTGAAGCACTCAAACTGCAATCCATCCCTTTAAGGTCGATGCCGCCGCCAGATGTACTGGTAATTAGTTCGCCTGCTATGTTGCTGCCTTCAATGCCGCCGCCGCTGGTGTGCGCGCTAATGGTTCCCTTTAAATCGGTAAGGCGTAAACCACCGCCCGATGTTTCCAGTTTAATTTTACCGGTGCAGTTTTTTGCTTCGATGCCGCCGCCGCTGGTTTGCAAATCAATGTTATCGCCCGAATTTGAAACACGGATACCACCGCCAGAGGTATTACCATGAATAACACCGTACAAATGGTCAACTTCTAAACCGCCGCCGCTGGTGCTAAAAGTTTCGTTACCCTTTAAATTATCTAACCGGATACCACCGCCACTGGTTTTCAGATTGGTAGTAACCTGGTTAGGCACAAAAATTTTGAAGGATATACTAACGGATTTTTTCCAATCCATGTTCTCGTGTTTGTTTTTGGCAATGGCGCGTACCTCTTGGCCTGTAACGGTTACGCTCAGGTCGTAATCGGCATCAAGGCGTTTTTGAATTTCCTCTTTTGATAACTCGCGACCATTATTGCAACGAATATATACCTCAACCCGTGGCGCTTGCCCGCTTTGGCCGCTAACGGCTATACCACCGGCCGATGTATTTACGACAACACTGGTAATGGCATCGTTGCTTAATGATTTGGTTAAATATGGGGTTTTATCATTGTTATCCTGTGCAAGCGCCGCAACCGTTTGGCCCGCAAGTAAGAGTAGTAATAAGTGCTTTTTCATTTGGTTTCAAATTAGTTTACAGGTATAAGACAGCTGCTCGATTAGATTCGTTGCAGGGAGTTGTTATTTTTGTTTTTAAAAAGGGCCATATTCACCTCAAAAATATTTTTGTAAGTCACATCCCATTTTTTATTCTCGGCCCATCATTCCTTTCTCTCATTCCCGAAGCGATTTCCTGTCTTGGCTCTTGATTCTTGACTCTTGATTCTTTCAAAGCGATTCTTGACTCTGATTTATTACCTTTGTACCCTGATGAATAAAGTTGCGAAACCCAAGTTTTTTGAAGACGTTAAGATAATTGATATTGCCGAAGAAGGTAAAGGCGTAGGCAAAGTTGACGACTTTGTACTTTTTGTTGATAAGGCCATCCCGGGCGACATTGCCGATGTGCAGGTTTTTAAAAGCAAAAAGAGTTTTGGCGAGGCCAAGATCACCAATCTTAAACAACCTTCAGCATATAGGGTTACCCCTTTCTGCGAGCATTTTGGTACCTGTGGAGGCTGTAAATGGCAACACATGACTTATGAGGCGCAGCTTAAATTCAAACAGAAATCTGTTGCCGATGCCCTTAGTCGTATTGCTAAAATTGAGGTTGATGGTATGATGAATATTGTGCCCTCGCCCGAGGATAAATACTATCGCAACAAGCTGGAATACACCTTTAGCGATAAACGCTGGTTGTATGATGGCGAAAACAAAGAAGACGAAACTTTAAACATGAACGCCCTGGGTTTCCATATCCCGGGCCGTTTTGATAAGATCCTTGATATAAAGCACTGCTACCTGCAAGCCGAACCATCAAATGATTTACGTAACAGCATCCGCGATTTTGTAATAGAGCAGGGCTACACTTTTTACAACCTGCGTAACCACGAAGGCGCTTTGCGTAACCTCATTATCCGTACCTCATCAACCGGCGAGGTAATGGTGATTGTGGTATTTGCCTACGTAAGCCAGGAAGAGGTTGATAAACTGATGGGCTTTATTGATGCACGCTTCCCACAAATCACTTCGTTACTATACATTGTAAACCAAAAGAAAAACGATACCATTTTTGACCAGGATGTGGTGGCCTTTAAAGGGCCGGAGTACATTCACGAGGAAATGAATGGCATTAAATTCCGCATCGGCCCAAAATCATTTTACCAAACCAACAGCATTCAGGCCCTGCGCCTTTATGAAATAACCCGCGATTTTGCAGGATTTACCGGTAACGAGCTGGTTTATGATTTATATACCGGCGCCGGTACCATCGCCAACTTTATTGCCGGCCATGTGCGCGAGGTAGTTGGTGTTGAATACGTGCCTACGGCTATTGAGGATGCTAAAGTAAACTCAGGCATTAACAACATCACCAATACCAAATTTTACGCAGGTGATATGAAGGATGTTTTGGTGGCCGATTTTGTTGCCCAACATGGTAAACCGGATGTGATTATTACCGATCCGCCGCGTGCGGGTATGCACCCCGATGTGGTTGCCCGCCTAATGGAAATTGAAGCTCCTAAAATAGTTTACGTAAGCTGTAATGCCGCCACGCAGGCCCGCGACCTGCTGGTATTAAAGGAGAAATACGATACCGTAAAAATTCAACCGGTTGATATGTTCCCACATACGCAGCACGTGGAGAATGTGGTACTGTTGAAATTAAGATAGAAAAATAACCGATCGGAACCTTACCGGGATAAAACTGTTATAATACAAACTAATAAACCTATATAATGAGCATTTTTTCAAAAATTATAGCTGGCGAAATCCCCGCACACGTAGTTGCAGAGAGTAACGAGTTTTTGGCTTTTTTAGATATCAGTCCGCTGGCCGAGGGGCATGTATTGGTGATCCCTAAAGTTGAGGTTGATTATATTTTTGATTTAGACGATGAGACTTACACCGGTCTGCAAATCTTCGCCAAAATTGTGGCTACCGCCGTTAAAAAAGCTATCCCTTGTAAAAAGGTTGGTGTAGCAGTGATTGGTTTAGAAGTTCCGCATGCACACATTCACCTCATTCCGATGAACCGTGTTGATGATCTGAACTTTTCTCGCCCTAAATTAAGCCCAACACAAGAGGAGTTAGCGGCTACTAAGGATAAGATCAAGGCAGCGTTTTAAGGTGCCTTTTTATGGGTAAACTACAATTGGTTTCCGGGCCGTACGTTGTAACTATAGATAGTAAACCCGCTTACTTAAAAGGAGCTACAAACAATCTATACAACTACGATGCCGATTATTGGGAAGACAGAGGCTATGCAGACACCCTTTATGACGTAGCCATCTCGCTTGCTGATCACGTATTAAAAAGAATCGTAATCGGGGCTGGTGGCGGGGCTACTACTATTCATGACACTTCCTATATATTGGAGTCGAATAGACTTACTATATGTTGCGGCGATACGGTATTTTGTTTATCGATACCAGATCTATCATTGCTTTGGAGGGTTAAGGCCGATAGCGCCACCTGTTTTGAGATTTACAAACACAAGGCAGATTATATTGTACACGGCGAATTAGAGATAAGCAGGGTAAGCTACGATGGTAGGCTTATTTGGCAGCAGGGAGGCGCAGATATTTTCACAAACATATCCTCCGGCGGCGAGGATTTTTTTATTACTGACGAATATATTTTTGCTACCGATTGGAACGGCAAACAATATAAGTTTGACTTCGACGGTAATTCAATCAACTGAAAAAATCGGACTTTTTGCAATTAAGCCGGGGATCTACAATGTTTTTTTCCAAAGTCGGGTTCTTTTACTTCTCTCCGATTACCTCCACCATAAAATCAAGCGCGGCTTTATCCTGCAATACTTCCGCAGCCGGCTTTTCACCTAACACCATCACATGATCACTTTTGGTGTCATATGCCGGCCAGTTTGGTAAGCCAATACCATTAGGATTTCCCGTTTTGGCAAAATTGGCCCAATAGCCGGATATTGTTGTTGCTAATTGCTGATCAACCGGTTCCCAGGGGCGGTTTAAAAA
Organism: Mucilaginibacter flavus; assembly: GCF_030409315.1. Taxonomy (GTDB): domain Bacteria; phylum Bacteroidota; class Bacteroidia; order Sphingobacteriales; family Sphingobacteriaceae; genus Mucilaginibacter; species Mucilaginibacter flavus. Next base: position 12,495 of record NZ_JAUFPS010000020.1, read on the forward strand.
CCTGAGGTTATCATAAGCATAGGCAACTTCGCCGGTATGGAACGCTCCATATTTTGCAAAATCGGCGGTGGCGGGCAGGCGACGGGTAAAGCGATACAGGTATACTTTTGCCTTGCCTTTGCCGCTTTGCACATTGGCCCAGGTATAATTTTGCACGCCGAATGTTTGATTCCTACTTACATCAATCTGCGATCTTGCAGCCTCGGCATCTGTACCGGCAGGGTAGTATTTCAAAAACGCTGTGGCCTTGTCTTTATACTGGGCTACTATTTGTTTTTTGTAATCCTCAGCGTTTTTGAGTTTGTCTACAAAGGCGTCGTCCTGGTTCCAGCCGGTTAGCAGGGGTACGCTGTTCTCTTTGTTATCGGCAAAAATTTGCGCTATCGGTGCGGGTAGTACATAGCCATCAATAATAGGTCGGCTGCCAAATTTACCAACCAGTTCCGTAGCTGGAATTTTTCTTAAATCGGCTAATGAATTTGCATTAAGTGATTGCGCCGCTTTAACACCGCTTTCTTCTGCCGCTTTTAATGTGGTGCCACCATAAGGACCATTCAAAAAGCTCGCGCCGCTTTCGGCAATGGCCCGCTGAAACAGGCCTTTACCCAATGGTGACGCTACCAGGCAGTTAACACTCATAGACCCTGCCGATTGCCCGGCGATGGTTACATTCCCCGCATCGCCACCAAAGGCTGCTATATTTTGTTTAACCCATTTTAGGGCCGCCAGCTGATCCATCAAGCCATAATTGCCAGATGCGTTGTGCCCCGATTCTTTAGTCAGATCGGGATGTGCAAAAAAGCCGAACACGCCAACACGGTAATTGATCACAACAAAAATAATTCCGTTTTTGGCCATAGCCTCCCCATCGTAAATAGGTACTGCCGCGCCGCCAGAACCAAAGCCACCACCATAAATATAAACCAGCACGGCTCTTTTTTCTGTTGATGATTTGGCACCTGTCCAAACATTCAGGTACAGGCAATCTTCGCTGATAGGCTGGTAAGGAATTAAAAACTCGCGGGTATAAACACCAAATTCATCCGGCTTGGGCTGCATAGGGCTTGCCGAAAATGTAATACATTGCTTTACACCCTGCCATGGGGTTACGGGTTGCGGCTCTTTCCAACGCAAATCACCAACCGGTGGGGCAGCAAAAGGGATACCTTTAAAAACATGAACATCGCCATTCACACTTCCCGAAACTTTGCCGGTTTGCGTGGTAACCACATCAAGGCTGTTTTGGGCAAATGTAAAGGAGCCACTAATAATCATCGTAAAAAATAATGCGAAATGCTTTTTCATATGGGTTGATTATATCTCTTTTTTTAAGTTGGTGTATAAAAGATGTATCATGTACAAAAAGAAGCGTCATTGCTTTGCCCTTTGCGGTCAAATGACGTATTCGTTTTTCGGGTATCGTTAAAATGCCGGAAACGACTCTTGCCCACAATGCTTCGCCTACCAGCCTTCTCTTCGGCGCAGCCGGAGCAAGAGGAGCAGAATAATGGCAGTGATATAGGTGTGAGTCGTCTGCGCTATGCAATATACATCATTTCTACTTTCAAAGGTTCCTGATTTTTAATACCGGCAATGGGAGAGGGTATAAGTGCAAACACCTTATATAAAAATTAGAATAAATTTAAGCAGGCTCTTACATTTAACTGTATCTATAAACAGCCGGCCGGGGATAATTTATGTGTCATATTTTTTTATTTGCAATGCCCGCTCGCGGTGCCGAAAGGTAAAAATGCCATAACAACATGCTGGCAACTGTGCGGTATGGTGCCCATTGTTCTGCTATCGTGATAACCTGTTCCCTGGTAGTTTCTTTGGGTAATTGTTTCAGTCTTTTCAAAGCGTTTACGGCCGCCAGATCGCCAATGGGGAAAACATCGGCATGTTGTAACACAAACATGAGGTAAACATCCGTGGTCCAGTTACCGATGCCTTTTAATGAGGTTAACTTAGCGCGAATTTCATCATCGGGCAGTTGCTCCAGTTTCTGCAGGTTGATTTGCCCACTTAGAATAGCTTCTGCCAGGTATTTGGTATAGCTGGTTTTTTGACGACTAAAATAGCAGGCTTTAAATTCTTCATCTGTTAATAAAAGTACTCTTGCCGGGGTAAGTTCCTGCACTTTCTCTTTCATTTTATTTAATGCTGATAACGCGGAAGCCAGTGAAACCTGCTGTTCTAAAATAATATGTACCAGAGTTTCAAACGTATTTGGCCGCGACCATAGGGGTGGGTATCCATATTTATTGATGATGAGCGCCAGATCGGCATCGGCAGCGGCCAGCTCATCGCAAATGGCGTGATAGTTGAAGTGATTGAATGTTTTAAACATAGTAGCAGTAATCCTTATCGAAGTTACTTAAGAAACTATTTAATTTTATCGAGGATTTTTATGTTTTTAATAAGAAAGATTTTTTGTCATTACTGCGCAGCCCGGAAAGCCGCTATTGAAAGTGTGAACTCGCCTGGTACTTTATTTAGCAATTTCTTCTCGTAAGGGATTGGAGTGGATACCGGCCATTGCGCGTAAGGCCTGCAGGCGTATGGACAGAAAGCCCGTCCCGCTTCTACCGGCGGGATACGTCATTAAAAGATAATCAGGTATTTATTGGATGCAATTTTGTTAAATGGCATGGGGCTTTGTCACCGTGTTCACCCAGCCTTAGCCGCAAATTTGCTGCCCTACATAAACTTTTTCCACCAGGCCGAGTTATAAGCAGCTTTAACATCGGTTGGCTTGCCGGGCTCTGGTACAAACAGGCTTATCTTTTTGTCTTTGGCATATTTTTCTAACCGCTCTACCGGTTCGTACCAGGCGTGCGGGGCAAGGTTAAAGGTGCCGTAATGTATCGGCATCATTAGTTTGCCTTTGAGGGCGATATGCGCGTTTGATGCATGATCGGGCCCCATATGGATATCTGCCCAGTATTTACCATAAGCGCCAACTTCCAGCATGGTTAAATCAAACGGACCAAAGGCTTCTCCTATCTCGGCAAAACTTGGCGACCAGCCAGAATCGGCACCAAAATAGATATTATGATTAGGACCTTTAATCACAAAACTTGCCCAAAGGGTTTCGTTACGGTTAACAATGCCCCGGCCCGAAAAATGCCTTGATGGGGTAGATGTGATTACAATTTCGTTACCAACAAGCACACTATCACCCCAATCCATTTCGGTGATAAAGTTTCTTAAAATACCCCATTGCGCCAGGTATGGCCCAACGCCTATTGAGCAATAAAACGGAATAGAAGTACCGGCAAAAAATTTAATGGTGTTTTTATCCAGGTGGTCGTAATGGTCATGCGATAGCAGCACGGCATCTAAGGGCGGCAAATCGCTTAAGGCGATTGGTGGCTCGAAAAATCTTTTCGGTCCGAAATATTTGGAAAATGAAGCCCTTTCGCCCCAAACAGGGTCGGTAAGGATGCGCTTGCCATCTATTTCTATTAATATACTGGAGTGGCCTACCCAGGTAATGCGTAATCCATTTTCGGGCGGCGTATCATATATTGATACGTCTGTTTTGAACGGGCCGAGTTGTTTTTTTGGGGTGTTCTCGGCTTTGTTACCCATGTACTCGCGCAGGATGGGAATCATTTTGCCAAAACCGGCTTCATCGGTAGGGATAACGTTGATATATTTTTTCCCCTTTTTAAGGGATGCTTGTAAACTCATGTGGGGCAATTATAATACTTATGCAGGTTGTGATACAATTAACGCAAAAAAGTTACGATTGATTTGCCCCTTCAGTTTTTATTTACGCAGAAATGATATGACGGTTTCACAAAAAGTTACCAGTAAAGCCGGCAGTTCATCTATTAAATAAGGATGCGAACCACCAAACGTATGATCGGCACCGTGTACAACTATAAATTCGGCGTCGGTATTAGCCGCCGATATTTCTTCGGCATGGCTAAGCGGAACAGCCGGGTCGGCATCGCCGTGCATCAGCAACCAGGGCTGTTTAACCTTTTTGGCTTGTGTTAAAATATCCAGACGCTTAGGGTGCTTATCCAGGTCATCCAATAAAGTAGATTTTAAGGGCATCTGCTGACCTGTGCGTTTATTAGGCATGTAAATAACGCCTTGCAAACGCCACTGAATCTCAATTTCCTCGGGCCAAAGGTTATAGAAGCTGGATATGGAAGCCATAGTGATTAGCTTTTTGATCCTGTCATCTTCTACCGATTTGATAATGCTGACACCACCGCCCATACTATGGCCTATCAGATAAACTCCGCTGGCCGCAGCCATGCCCGATCCGCCGCAGGCGAAATCAATAATGGTATCCAAATCTTCCAGCTCGATGGAAAAAGTATTTTCGCTAAAGGCCATCAGATCGGCAAAATCAACCGGATTATCGGGCGTGGTACCGTTATGCGAAAAGTTGAATTTCAGATACCTGAATCCGTTTTGAGCAAAGTAATCGGCAACCAAATTGTGCGTACCCCAATCCTTAAACCCTTTAAACCCGTGGGCAAAAATTACAACAGGCGCGTTTTTAATAGCGTCGTCGTAAGTTACATCAACAAGCATGGGGCGCCCTTTTGCGCCGGATAGGGTGTAGTTATCTTTGCGGATCATCACCCAAAACTAAACCTTTTTGCCGTTAAAAGTAATGTTATATAAATCCGTACGGCGGTCTTTTATATTTTGTACGCTGCCGTATTCGTGCAGTTCATCCAGCAAGGAAAGATCAACATCGGCAATAACAATCATTTCGCTGTTTGGGGTAGCTTCGGACTGGATGCCATTGGTAGGAAAACCAAAATCCGACGGTGTAAATACGGCAGACTGCGCATAGCTAATACCCATGTTGTTTACATTGGGCAAATTGCCTACACAGCCGGCAATGGCCACGTAACATTCATTTTCAACGGCGCGGGCCTGTGAGCAAAATTTAACCCGATTGTAGCCGTTTTGGGTATCTGTTAAAAACGGAACAAACAGAATTTGCATATCCTGGCTGGCCAAAATGCGGGATAGCTCGGGAAACTCTACATCGTAACAAATCAGGATACCTATTTTACCGGCATCGGTTTCAAAAACCTTAACCTCATCTCCCCCACGAATGCCCCATGAGCTGATTTCTGACGGCGTAGGATGAATTTTGTAAACCTCCTCCATACTACCGTTACGCCTGAAAAGGTAAGATACGTTGTAAAGCGATTCCTCAAAAATAGTAGGCATGCTACCCGCTATGATGTTTACATTATAGGATACCGCCAGTTTTGAAAACTCCTCGATGATGGGCTGGGTATATTTGGCTAACTCCCGCATGGCTTTGGCCGAGTCCATATGGTTATAGTCGGCCATCAAAGGGGTGCCAAACAGTTCGGGGAACAATATAAAGTCTGATTGGTAGTCACTCACGGCATCAACAAAATACTCGGCATGTTTTAACAATTCGCTGATGTTGTTATAAGGGCGCATTTGCCATTGCACCAGGCCAATACGCACTACAGTTTTGTGATTGATGGCTGTGCTTACTTCCTCATAATACACATTGTTCCATTCAATCAGCGTAGCAAAACCTTTACTGCGGCTATCCTCGGGCAGGTAGTTGCGCAGCACCTTGCGCACGTGAAAATCATTGGCTAATTGGAATGATAAGGTAGGGTCATAGATCTCCTTGTACTTTACTTTATCAATGTACTGACGTGGGGTTAAATCATTCTGATATTTTTGATAATTAGGAATACGACCGCCTGCTATAATGCTTTTCAAATTCAGTTTTTCGCACAGGGCTTTACGGGCATCATATAGCCTGCGGGCCAGGCGCAAGCCACGGTAATTAGGGTGGATAAATACATCTATCCCATACAATACATCACCGGTATCGGTATGGGTTTTGAAGCTGCTATCGCCGGTGATCTGTTTATAGGTATGGTTATCGCCAAATTTCTGATAATCAACCATAATAGCCAGGGCACAACCCACTACTACATCGTTTACAGTTACGCAAATTTGCCCCTCGGGGAAAAGTTTGATGAGTTTTTTAATAGAATTGGCATCCCAGTAATCTTCGTCCATATCCATGTACGCCGATTTCATTGACTTTTTTAGCTCCTGGTAATCCTGTACTTCCAGGTTACGCATTTCAACACTTTGCAGATCCATATTTTGATGTTGGGTTTCTGTATCCTTAAATAAAAAACAACAAGATTTGTTTTGCTATTAAGGTATGCTTTTAATGTTAAGCTTTGGCGTGCCACCAAACCCACAATATTAACACCGGCTGCAAAGCAACCCTAAGCCAGGCACCAAGCGGGGTTACATTTAAATTGCCCAGTTTAAGCGGTGCATTTAAGGCCATATCAATATGCACCGGTAAAAAAGCGGCCAGCATCAATATAATACCATAGACTGCCCATGGCCTTGTACGCGGCCATACCAGCATCAAGGCAAATAAAACTTCAAAAATACCGGCCAGCATATTCATTAGCACCGGGTAAGGAATGTAGTGCGGGATGATGGAAATATAGCCTCCCGGATGCCAGAAATGATTAATACCTGCAAAGGTGTAACCTATTATGAGTACCCACAAACTAATGTTTTTAAGTATATGCATGGTGTATATACGTTGTTTTTATGGGTATCGTTTTGGGCAAATAAAATGTGGTTTTATAGTCATTTCATCTAATTTATAAACATTCTAAATACACGTGTTTGACAAAGTATTGACATTGCATCCCATATATAGTGATACTTTTGTTCGGTCAAATTTAAAACTGCTTTGAAGTATTTAAAGGTTATAGCTTTTACACACAAACAGATTGAACTGAAGGAAATAGGAAGATTGGTGGTTTGCCAGGAAAATCTGACTGAAAAGCTTCAACAGGTAAAAACTCAATTTGGAATTCCGGAGATATTTTATCTGGCTACATGTAACCGTGTGGAATTTGTAATGACTACTCCGCAAGTAGTTGATAAAGACTTTGCTAAACGTTTTATAGAGGCTTTTAACACCGAGCTTTGTGAGCATTCGTTAAGTACTTTCATGGATGGTGCTTCTATTTACGAAGATCAGGAAGCTATGATTCATCTGTTGCGTACCTCATGTTCTTTAGAGAGCTTGATAGTAGGCGAAAAGGAAATTCTTGCACAGCTACGTAAGGCTTATGAACATTGCAGAGAAGCCGGCCTAACCGGTGATGGCATGCGCATGATTATGAATTGTGTAGTTAAAACAGCCAAAGAAGTTTATACCCATACCAATATCTCCAAAAATCCTATCTCGGTTGTATCGCTGGCTTACCGCAAGCTTAAAGATTTAAACCTTTGTTCAAACGCCCGTGTATTGATCATTGGCGCAGGCGAAACCAACCGCAATATTTCCAAATATCTTCAAAAACATAAGTTCAGCAACTTCGCGGTATTTAACCGCACAGTTTCAAAGGCACAGCAACTGGCTGATGATTTGAACGGCGAAGCTTTTGATTTGGAAGCACTTAAAACATATAACAAAGGTTTTGATGCCATTATCACCTGCACATCGGCAGTTGAGCCCATCATCACCACCGAAATATATAAATCGCTGCTTAACGGCGAAACCGGCAGGAAAACTATTGTTGACCTTGCCATCCCTAACGATACCGCCCCAGAGGTATTAGAACAATTCCCGGTTAACTTTATTGAAGTACATTCCCTTAACGAGGTTGCTAAACGTAACTTACAGGAACGCTACCATGAATTGGTACATGCCGAAGGCATCATTGAACAAAATATAGGTGAGTTTTTAACCCAGCTAAAACAACGCCGTATTGAAGTGGCTATGCGCCAGGTGCCCGAAAAAATTAAAGAAATCCGCAACACGGCTATCAATTCTGTTTTTGCAGATGAAGTACAAGGCCTTGACAAAGAATCGCGCGAGATCTTAGAAAAAGTGATCAATTATATGGAAAAAAAATATATCAGCGTACCCATGATTATGGCGAAGGATATATTGATTAACGAGAATTGAGACAGAGAAAGCCCTCAATCTTAGCTTTGTTTAAAATCCTTGCTCCTTCGTCCGAAAGTCCAATAGTCCGCCAGTCCCAAAGTCAAAATTCCTCATGTATCCATGTCATTATCCTTACCATTTCGTTACGGATATCTTTGGATGGGCGGGTGAAATTATTGTTCATGAACGAGAATGCCAGGCGTTTGCCTTTACGGGTTATCAGGTAACCGCTTTGGTTGTGGTTGTTTGATAAAGAACCGGTTTTTGCCCAGACAAAGGCTTTGCCGTTATCGGTTTTATATGCATTTTTTATAGTGCCGGTAAACCCGCCTGCAGGCATCATGCTGCGTAACAATGAATCGTTTTTTACTTCATCGCTAATTTTGCAAAGCAGCTTTACAATGCCGCGCGGGGTAAACAGATTATATCGCGAAAGGCCCGATCCGTCAACCCATTGCGGTTCATCGGGCAAATCATTCAAAAAGTGCTTCTTAGAATAACTGATCACCGAATCGGCATTCAATACATTAAATTTTGTTGATGAACACACCAGTAACAATTGTTCGGCAATAAAATTATCACTCGGTTGTAGCATCCGGCGGTAAACCGAATCGGCATTGCTGTTGTAAATTACCTTGGCATTGCCGCTTATGGGCAGGTTAACCAGGTATATGGGCTTTTTAAGCGTATCCTGCAGCAGTTGTTGTGTAAGGGTGTCGCTTGTTTTCCAGGCCACCTGCTGCTTAAATTTTACAGGGATAGTTGTTTTAGGGTAAGTAAATTCATTGCTCAGGAAATCCCGCTTCACTTTAAAATTTCCCAGGCGGTAATTAGCATCCTGTTTTAAAGAGGCTTTAAAGCGCCGCGGCGTCACCTGCATATTGCCGGCAGTATCGGCATAAAAAAAGGCCTCATTATCTTGTATTGGGAGGGCGTTAATTTCAACCTGGTAATCGTCGTTATAATCGTCCCATGCCCAGCCTGCACCAAAAAAGTTGCCGGTATAGCCAGAGGTTGAATAATAAAGTTGCTTGTTACTGGCCTGTAAAAACCGTGCGCCATTAACGCCTTTCAAATCAGTGTGCAAAAAAGAAGGATCGCCGGTACCCCAGAATATCAGCGAGTCGCCATGAGTTTCGTACTTTAGGGCGGGTATCGAGTCGCCCAGCATTTTAAGACAGGTATAAAAAGTAAATAACTTGGTATTTGATGCCGGGGTAAAATATTTATCGGAGTTTAGTTCAAACACCATCTTTTTTGCGTCAAGATCATACAAAGCAAAGCCGGTAAAATGATCGTTGCTTATCTGCGAATTTTTAAACTGTTTTTTTAACTTGCTTTTACTTACCGAAAGCCTGCTTATGTTGCAACTTCCAAATAATAAACCGCAAATAATCAGCATAAACGTAAATGTTGCCCTTCGCATAAATATTTATTTAATAAATCAATTAATGTTGTAAATTTAATGTTACCAACTATACCAAATTGTTATCTAAGCTATTTCATACAATAAAATATTTACGGACCATTGGGCTATTATGCTTGTTGCCATTTTTTTCCATAACGGCCCATGCCCAATATTTTGATCTGGCTACCAATAAAAAAAAGGTAACCATCCCTTTTAAGCTTATACGTAACCTTATGGTGGTAAAGCTAAACATCAATGGTAAGGGGCCATATAACTTTATTTTAGACACAGGTGTAGGCCTTATGATTATAACCGATCCTAAACTGGCCGACTCGATCAGCATCCCCAGCAAGCGTACCTTGAAAATTCCGGGCCTGGGCGAAGGCGCGGACGCCGAAGCTTACGTAACCTCGGCCTTAAATATTGCTATCCCCGGCCTGGTTAGCTATGATGTGGCTGCTGCTATATTAAAAAAGGACCTGTTTAGTTTATCGGGCTATGCAGGCATACCTATACACGGGTTATTAGGGTACGAGTTTTTTAATAACCTGGCCATTAAAATTGATTTTCAGGATAGTACCATAACAGCTACCCGGCCAAAAGACCTTAAAGTTTTTAGAAAAGGCACCCTGGTACCCATAACCATTGAAGACAGAAAGCCTTATGTACAAGCGAAAGCTGTTTTGCAGGGTGGAAAAATAGTTAACAGTAAACTGGTTATTGATCTGGGAGCCGGACACCCCGTATCGCTCGAAAAGATTATCCCCGTTTATGGCCTGCCTCAAAAGTTTATCGCCTCGGCAAATCTGGGCATCGGCTTAAATGGACCTATCAACGGGTACATTGCCCGTTTGGAGGAGCTTGATATAGGCAAGTTTAAAATAAAAGGGATCATTTCATCGCTCCCTGCCGAAACCGAGGGTATGAATCACCTATCGGTACCTCGTGACGGCAACCTGGGCATAGGTGTGCTTAAGCGCTTTTCTGTTATTTTTGACTATAGCGGGGGTAATATGTACTTAAAGCCCTCGGCCACCTTTAAAGAGCCCTTTGAGCATGATATGAGCGGACTTGAGTATTATGCTGCAGGTAATAATTTAGAGCGGATCATTATTGACAGGGTTGAACCTGGTTCGGCCGGCGATGAAATCGGGCTCGAAAAGGACGATGAAATAGTTGCCATCAACTTTAAATCTGTATCAAAAATGAGCCTGGAAGAAATTGATGAACTGTTCAGATCAAAAAGCGACAGAAGCCTGTTGTTGGATGTTTATCACGATAAAAAACTCGATAAGGTGGTGCTTACCCTCAAGCGCAGAATTTGATTTTACAATATTTTAAGCAATCGTAGTATTTCATTGCAAAAAAGGCAAATTTTTACATAAGTTTACGTTTAAACTATTGTAATAAATGAAAAACAACCTTGTAGCAGGCCCGTATATCCGTGGCGCTGCATTTATGTTAGCTGTTTTGGCGGCATCCTGCGCCACAAAAAAACAAGCGGCTAATCAAACCTTAACACTCAAAACAACTACCGGGCCAGGCGGTACCACAGCAACCGCTACTACTGGCGCACCTAAAAAAGAAGGTATTAAAAAGTTTAGCGATGTGATAACCGGCAAGGTTAAAGCAGATAGCGGTCTTTTTAACACTTATAAGGTTGATGGCAAATACTACTACGAAATTCCGGATTCGTTATTGAACCGCGAAATGCTGGTGGTAACCCGCTTTGTTAAAACACCAACAGGTTTAAGAACCTTTGGGCAGCAATATGGCGGTGAAGAACTTAACCAACAGGTTTGGAAATGGGAACGCCATGATAAACAGGTTTTTGTACGGGTACCCAGCTATTCGATAAGGGCCGATAGCACATCGGATATGTACCAGTCTGTTAAAAACTCCAACCTCGATGCTGTTTTAGCTTCATTTGATATCAAGGCTTTTAATAAAGACACTACTGGTGTTTTAATTGATGTATCTGATTTTTACAATGGCGATATCGCAGCCATCGGTTTATCTGATGATGTGAAAAAAGCCTATAAGATTTCGGGCGTGGATGCTTCCCGTTCTTATATAGATACGATAAAAAGCTTTCCGATCAATCTGGAGGCCCGCACCTTAAAAACTTACCGTTCTGGCGAGTCGCCTACCGATAACTCAAACGGGGCCGTAACGTTTGAATTAAACACTTCCATGTTATTGTTGCCAAAAACGCCAATGAAACCCCGCATCAGCGATGCAAGGGTGGGCTTTTTTGGTCAAAGCCAAACCGATTTTGGTACCGATAAGCAAAAATCACAGGTTACCTCATACATACACCGCTGGAAACTCGAGCCTAAAGACGCGGCAGCTTACAGCCGTGGCGAACTGGTGGAGCCTAAAAAGCAAATTGTGTATTATATAGATCCGGCAACACCAAAAAAATGGGTACCATATCTTATTGCCGGTGTAAACGATTGGAATAAAGCTTTTGAAGCCGCTGGTTTTAAAAACGCTATTGTAGGCAAAATAGCACCTACTAAAAAAGAAGATCCTGATTTTAGTACCGAAGACGCCCGTTACAGCGTTATCCGCTACTTCGCGTCAGATGTAGAGAACGCTTACGGTCCTCACGTATCTGATCCGCGTACCGGCGAAATCCTGGAAAGCCACGTTGGGTGGTACCATAACGTAATGAACTTGCTGCGCGATTGGTACCTGATCCAAACAGCGGCCGTAAACCCAGCCGCTCGCAAGGCCCAATTTACAGACGAGCAAATGGGCGAGCTGATTCGTTTTGTATCATCGCACGAAATTGGCCATACATTGGGCTTGCCGCATAACTTTGGTTCAAGCTACGCCTACCCGGTTGATTCATTGCGGTCGAAATCATTTACTGATAAACACGGTACCGCTCCATCAATTATGGATTATGCCCGCTTTAACTACATCGCCCAGCCAGGTGATGGCGTTACGCATCTGTACCCGCAAATTGGCGAGTACGATTTATGGTCGGTAAAATGGGGATATACCTGGTTCCCGGGCAATAAAACAGCCGAGCAGGAAAAAGAAACTTTAAATGTATGGACTACTAAAAATGCCGGAAACCCACTTTATTATTTTGGCCGCCAGGGTACTTCAATAGATCCGCGCCTGCAAAATGAAGACTTGGGCGATAACGCCATGAAAGCAAGTACTTACGGTATTGCCAACCTTAAACGCATTTTGCCGAACCTGGAAAAATGGACCTATCAAAAAGGTGAAGACTATGATGATGTGAGCGAGTTGTATAACGAAGTGTTAGGACAATATTACCGCTACATGGGCCACGTTACTACCAATATTGGTGGCATGAACGAAAACTTTAAAACTTACGAGCAAAAAGGCCCGGTTTATGATTTTGTAAACAAAAACCTTCAGCATGATGCCGTTGACTTTTTAAACAAACAATTATTTACTACACCCTACTGGCTTATTGATAAAAATGAGTTAAGTAAATTTGATAACGGCGTCGTAATTAACCGCATTAAAGCTTTGCAGGTTAACACATTGGGTAACGTGTTAAGCCCATCACGGTTGGCGCGTATGTTTGATAACGAAGCCAAAAACGGCACGGCTGCTTATACAGTAGCGCAACTATTTACGGATTTAAATACCGGCATTGTAACAGGTGCCAAACCAGACGTGTTTAAGCGCAACCTGCAACGTGCTTATGTTGAAAACCTGAAAAGCCTGCTTAATACCGATTTTAGCTTCAGCTTTCCGGGAGCCTCATCTGCGCAACTGGCCTCATATGGTTTAACGCCAATTAACATCCTGTTATCTGACATCAGGCCAATGGTGCGTGCTGAGTTAAAGAAGATTGACGCTGCCCTGCCAAAAGGCGGCGATGCTTTAACCGCTGCCCATTTTGTTGATTTACATTTGAGGATTAAAGAAGCGTTAAACCCAACCCGTCCAATTGTTAATTTACCGGGGGGCGGCACTTTCAGGGGTATTAATGCCGATGAAATTTTGAAAGAAAATAACGATAAAGGTTATTTAAACTGCTGGCCCAAAACAAATGTTGATAACTAATTGGTACCCGCAATAAAAATTGGCACAAAAAAACCTGCTTAGTTACTAAGCAGGTTTTTTATTTATATGGAGCCAGGTAAGCACCTTAAGAATAGCTATAAAAATTATACTGATTACATCAGCAATAATAGGCGATTATTTAAGCTGACTGATATTTTCAAAAAAAGCAACCTGTAAATCAAGCAACGATTTTACATCTATTTTTTCGCCATAAGCATCAAAACAAAGAAAGGTTGCCCTTTCTGGTTGGTTTCTGCGCGCTTTTTCAAGGAAATTGAATGTTTCAAAAAAGTAATGATTAATTGTAACATTATTTTTACCGTTTGTTTGCGAGGCATTAAGCCTAAAACCGATGGCATCTATCCACCGATGTACTTTTGCGTGTAAACTGTTGCTTATGTTGTTCATAGGTTAAAATGTTTTTAAGTATAACGAAAACTCTCGGCTTTTTGTTATAACTATCTTTTAACATTTGTTTAATAAATGCATTCATAACCTATAGCTAAAACATCATCAATACCTAAATAATAAATTTGTATCAACATTTTGTGAAACTAATTTTCCACATATTCCGTAATAACACCCACTATAATATTACTAAATCATATCTATATGAGAAGACTACGACTTTTACTACCCGTTTTATTAATTTGCATGATAAGCGCTAACTCGTGCAAAAAAGATAAAACGCCTGGCCCTACAGGCGCTACCGGTGCAACTGGTGCACAAGGCGAAAAGGGAGATACAGGAGCAACAGGAGCACAAGGCCCGCAAGGAGCAACAACAGGTATACCAGGCCCAACTGGTGCAACCGGTGCTACAGGAGCAACCGGCGCCACAGGCCCTGCCGGCCCGAAAGGTGATACCGGCGCTACTGGTGCAACAGGCGCTACCGGCCAAACAGGTGCTACGGGTGCAATTGGCCCGCAAGGCCCGGTTGGTGCTACAGGCCCTCAGGGAGCAACCGGTGCTACAGGAGCCACGGGCGCTACTGGTGCAACGGGAGCTACCGGTGCAACAGGTGCACAGGGAGCAACAGGTGCACAAGGCCCAATTGGTGCAACAGGCCCGCAAGGTGCTACGGGTGCAACAGGTCCTGCCGGCCCTAAAGGAGCTACTGGCGCAACGGGTGCTACCGGAGCTACGGGTGCAACAGGAGCCACCGGCGCTACAGGTGCAACAGGAGCCACCGGCCCCGCTGGACCTAAAGGTGATACCGGTGCAGATGGCACTATTAATATCAACAGTTATATCATCACCAACCAGAATGTTAGTTCGGCGGCGGCATTAAAACTTAATGTACCCGCTATTACTGCAGATATTGTTAACAAAGGTGTTGTTTTGGTTTACTTAAGAGTTACAGGAACAACAGGTTTTTACGGATTACCTTTTGTTAGAACAACAAACGCTATTTACCAGGGCGATACCGGTGTAGGCTACGTAAACATTACAGCTAACTTCAACTCGCCAGGGTACGACTTTAAAGTGGTTGTAATACCAGGCGGTTCTGTTACTACCTTACAGGTTACCCATCCTGGTCTTAACATTAACAGCGCAAGTGAAGTAGCATCTGCACTACATCTGAATTAATTTAAGAACATATCTTATAACAGCAAGAGCCGGCATAGTCCGGCTTTTGTTGTTTATAAATGTAACAATAGTATGATTGATAGGCCTTTAATAGGTATATGTGTAACAATTATATGTTCATTATTTAATAAGCCCTTTATATGTTGAACATTTGTACTTTAATTGTGTCTATAGTTAAAAAAAGAAAAAACCGTAAGCTAAATATATAACATGAAATCCTTTTTACTCATTGTAAGTATTACCTTTTTAAGCCTCCTTGGCGCACACGCGCAATCTGCCCACGATATCAGCGGGGTTGTTGCCGATACCACTAAACTCAGCTTACCCGGCAGTAGTATAAAAATGGTAAGCAACACCGGCGATAGCACGCTAACCATTGCCGATGCCAATGGTAAATTCACTTTTAACGGCGTTAAAGGCAAAACGATAACGCTCACCATATCATCTATTGGTTTTATAGGTATCAAGAAACACTTTTCGCTGGCGGACGATAACAAGCCGGTTGACCTGGGCCTGATTATCCTGAAAGCAGAAACCAATATGCTTAACCAGGTAACTATTGTTGGCGCGGCTAATCCTATCACCCTTAAAGAAGATACGGTAGTATACAACGCGGCTGCTTACAAAGTAAGGGAAAACGCTCCTACTGAGGACCTGATCAGAAAACTACCCGGCGTAGATGTTGACGTAAATGGCAATATTACCACACAAGGTAAACAGGTTACCAAAGTGCGTATAAACGGCAAGGACTATATGGGCGGCGACGTGCAAAGCGCTACCAAAAACCTGCCTGCAGATATCATTGAAAACATACAAATGATTGATGATTACGGCGACCAGGCCAACCTTACCGGTGTAAAAACCGGCGAGCCCGAAAAAATCATGAATATTACCATCCGCAAGGATAAAAACTACGGTTATACTGCCCAGGCAACTGCCGGCGATGGTCGTGACGCGTTGCCTTCAAAAGATGGTGTGCCCAATGATAACCGTTACATAGGTTCATTGAACGTTTTTAACTTCCACGGCGATCAACAAATTGCCTTGCAGGGAAGCATTAACAATACCAACGTAAATACGTTCTCATTCGGCAGCACCGGCGGCGGCGGTGGCGGTGGTTTTGGCGGCGGCGGTGGCCGTGGTAATGCTGGCCGTGGCGGTGGTAATAGTGGTAGCTTAATCACTGCTGCAAATGGTATTACCGATGCGAAATCTATCGGTTTAAACTTCCGCGATCAATGGGGTAAGGCCTTATCTGTATATGGTAGCTACAGCTTTGCAGATAACACCACAAACACTACCAATAATATCTTCCAGCAAAATACGTCTTCGCAAAATCCAAGCAACCAAACGCAGTTAAGCCAGGAGAAAGATAATAAGGTAAACCACCGTATCAACTGGAACATGGAGTACAAGCCGGATACCATTAATTATTTAAAGCTAACTCCTACTTTTTCATACGCTGGTACCAGCACAAATGAAGCCGATAATGTAAGCCTTACCCAAAAGGAAGCCATAACATCGGCCTATAACTCTATTACCAATGGCAACTCGCAATCGCCTACCTATGGTATCACCGCTTTATTTAACCACAGATTTGGCGGCAGGCGTAATTTAAGTATATTGGTTAACGCCAGCTCGGCACCAACATCGGCCTACCAAAACCCAATATATGATTATACCGCGGGTACGCCACCAGCACCAGAAAACCAGGTTATTTATACTTACAGCCGCACTAATACGTACGGCACCAATGTATCGTACCTTAATCCGCTGGGAAAACGTTCATACCTTGAACTTAATTATGCCTTCAATCACTCGGTTACGGTAAATAATAAAGAAACAGATACCTTAAGCAATGCCAATACATATAATGAGTACGATTTGCTGAGCAATAAATACAATTATACTTTTACAACCAACAAAGTAGGTTTAAACTACAGGTTTATTGAAAAAAAATATAACTACACCTTAGGTTTGGGTGTACAGCCATCGGTGTTAGATGGAAACTCGGTATTAACCGGCGCGCAAACACACAAAGCTACATTCAACTACATCCCTACAGCCCGTTTCATTTACAACTATTCGCGCAGTAAATCATTCAGCATTAATTATAACGGGTCAAACGCGGCACCAAGCTTCAGCCAGTTGCAACCGGTTGTTGATTTATCAAACGCGTTGTACCCGGTTCAGGGTAACCCTTACCTAAATCCGGCGTTTACCAACAACGTATCTATCAGGTATAACAATTTTAGTTTTGCAACCGGCAATGTGTTTTTTGCCAATCTTAGCTATCAAAATATATCAAACCAGGTAGTAACCAATACCATTACCTCAAATACATCAAATCGTATACTTACTCAGTATTTAAACGCCAACGGTTTTTACAATTTTACTGGTAGGGTAAACTATGCCAAACCATGGGCCGAAAGAAAGTACACGCTATATTTAAACGGTACCGTACAGTATAACAATAACGTAGGTTACTTAACCAACATTAATGGCGATCCGCTGGCAGCTACCGCGCAGGAAATATCTGAAGCCGAGCAAAAGAATATCGCCAAAAACCTTGTTTTAACACCAGAGGTTAGGTTTAGGGTTGATTTACCAAACATTATTGACGCCCAGGTATTAACCAACTACAACGTTAACAGAACCAGTAACTCCATACAAAACAATTTCAACAACTCTATAACCAATATCAGAACCTGGAATGTGGGCCTAAACGGTAAAAACTATTTTGGCGATTGGGTATTTAGCTACGATTTTACAAAAGCTACCAATTATGGCTATGCTTCCAATATCCAGGTAACCAATCCTAATATTTTAAACCTGTATGTTGAGCGCAGGTTCCTCAAAAATAAAGTAGCTACAATTCGTTTATCAGGCTTTGATTTGTTTAACCAAAATACCGGTTATTCGTCAACCACAACGGCCAGTTCAATTACACAATCAAGTGTAAACAGGCTTGCGCGTTATTACCTGCTAACCTTTACCCTGCGCCTGCAAAAGTTTGCCGGCAAAGCGCCAACGCAAGATATCCGTAACGGCGATAGGCAAAGAGGTGGCCCTGGCGGCGGCGGTCCTGGTGGCGGTGGCCCTGGCGGTCCAGGTGGAATACAATAATATGCCTCCAAACAAAAAGACCTCATCTTTATCGGATGAGGTCTTTTATTTATATGAAATAGCTTCCTGTGGCTTTATGCTTTATGCTTTTCGCCGTGGGCTTTCAGCTTACTCAGTTACCAATACTTTATTTATTACACGCTCCAACTCTTCCAGATCAAAAGGTTTGGCAAGGTAGGTTTGCGCGCCGGCATGATTGGCCAGGATCTGAATATCGCTATTGGCAGAGAAATAGATTACCGGGATATCTTTAAGTTCCTCTGTTTTTTTAAGGGTTTGGGTGGCAATGATGCCGCCTGCATCAGGAATCCAATTATCCATAAGGATAACATCCGGTAAAATGCCGGATACTTTTTCGGTTATATTATTACAATCTGTATAGGTGTGTACCTCCCAGCCTTGCTCTTCTAAAATATAACTACAAATGGAAAGGATGTCTTCGTCATCATCAAATATGATGATCTTTTTATTGGAATCTTTCATTGAGATAGTGCAAGTGAAAATAAAACAAGTTTTTAATAAAAGCAAATAATTTTAGTTTCTAATTAAAAGATGCACACGCAGGCACTTTTAAAGCACCCCTTCAAATCCACTACCGGCTATTATTGTTAACGGGCTATCCCAATCAATAACATAGCTTTGTGTACTAAATACACGTAAATTATCAGTTACTTAGCCATTTACCTGTTTTTAATCCAAAAACAATAATAAATTTACTCAACCAATTATTCATAAATCATCTCCAAAATCAAGTGCATTATGCATAAACCTTTTAATATTAATGCTATTAATAAGCAATTGGCTTTAATTTTAGCAACAATGGGGCTCTTGGGATCGGCAACCATAGCATCGGCACAAAAAGCTGAAACCGCGAGCCTTTGGCTTACCAAGGCAGATAGATCGGCACTGTTTCAAAAGCAGGCAGATGTTTTGCCTTTTAAGGCCGACGGCAAAGCTAATGACCTTACCATCGCTGTTAACGATAAGGAAACCTATCAGCCTATTGACGGTTTTGGTTTCGCGCTTACCGGCGGTAGCGCCATGCACATCATCCGGATGAGTAGCGATAGCCGCGCGGCTTTGCTTAAAAATCTTTTTGCTACCAGCGATAACAACATTGGAGTAAGTTATTTGAGGTTAAGCATTGGCTCGTCAGATCTTAATGAAAAAGTTTTCTCGTATGATGATATGCCCGCCGGGCAAACCGATCCAACATTAAAACACTTTGATCTTGGGCCCGATAAGCTGGATGTGATCCCGGTGATGAAACAGATTTTGGCTATCAACCCGGCTATTAAAATTTTAGGGTCTCCATGGTCGCCCCCGGCCTGGATGAAAACCAATGAAGATACCCGTGGCGGCAGGTTAAAGCCCGAGTATTGGGGCACCTATGCCAAATACCTGGTAAAATACATACAGGGTATGAAAGCGCAGGGAATTAATATAGACGCGATAACTATTCAGAACGAGCCATTGCACCCCGGTAATAACCCCAGCCTGTTATTAGTAGCGCCAGATGAAGGCGCGTTTATTAAAAACAATTTAGGTCCGGCGTTTAAAGCGGCCGGCATCAAAACCAAAATTATTTTATATGATCATAATGCCGACAGACCCGATTACCCAATCTCTATCCTAAATGACGCCGCGGCGCGCAAGTACATTGATGGTTCGGGTTTTCACCTTTATGGAGGCAATATAGAAGCCCTGAGCGATGTTCACAACGCCCATCCCGATAAGAACATCTATTTTACCGAACAAATGGTTGTAGAGCCCGAAAACCAGGCTACCATCAATATCATAAACCCGGTTAAACGACTCATCATAGGCGCTACCCGCAACTGGAGCCGTAACGTATTAGAGTGGAACCTGGCCGCCGATCCGGAATATAAACCATACACCGATAGGGGTGGATGTCCCTCATGCCAGGGCGCGGTTACCATTGATAAAAACGAGGTAAAGAAAAACATTGCTTACTACTCCATAGCGCATGCTTCTAAATTTGTAAGGCCAGGTTCGGTGCGCATAGCTTCAAATAGTTTAGATAAACTGCCCAACGTGGCCTTTAAAACACCCGATGGTAAAAAGGTTTTGATTGTGGCTAATACCGGCAATGCAGCGCTTGATTTTGATATCAAGTATCAAGGTAAAGTCCTTGCCACGCATTTAGATCAGGGTTCAGTAGGTACTTATATCTGGTAGTTAAAATTCTAATTAAAAAGATCATGTTCATACAATCTGTTAAAAATATATTTTCGGCAAAAGGGCTTTTGGCGTTTTCGGTTGCCTCGTTCTTATCGGTACAAAGTAAAGCCCAGCAAGGCTTTTTAAAGGCCGATGGCAAAAAAATAGTGGATGAAAAAGGCCACAACGTACTGCTGCGCGGCATGGGCCTTGGTGGCTGGATGCTGCAGGAAGGCTATATGCTGCACGTTACCAACGATAGCCGCCAATACCGCATTCGTGAGCGCCTGGAAGAGTTAATGGGGCCTGCCGAAACCAAGGAGTTTTATGATACCTGGCTGGCCAATGGCACCCGCAAAATTGATGTGGACTCGATGAAGCGCTGGGGATTTAATTCCATCCGCCTGCCTATGCATTATAATCTTTACACTTTACCCATCGAAAAAGAACCTGTAAAAGGGCAAAACACCTGGCTTGATAAAGGCTTTAAAATGACCGACGATTTGCTGGCCTGGTGTAAAGCCAACCATATGTATCTTATTCTTGATTTGCACGCCACGCCGGGCGGCCAGGGTAATGATTTGAATATATCCGACAGGAATACCGATAATCCGTCGCTTTGGGATAGCGAGGCCAACCAGCAAAAAATGATTGCCCTTTGGCGCAAACTTGCCAATCGTTATAAAAATGAACCTAATATTGCCGGTTACGATATCATCAACGAACCCAACTTTGGCTTTGACGATCCGGTAAACGACAAAAACGGCTTACATGAAAAAACAAATGCGCCATTAAGGAAGCTGATGGTTGAAATTACCACCGCCATTCGCGAAGTTGATAAAAAGCACATCATTATTATTGAAGGCAATGGCTGGGGTAATAACTACAACGGCATACTACCTACCTGGGATAAAAACATGGTGCTGAGTTTTCATAAATACTGGAACTACAACGATCAAAAATCGGTTGAGCATATCGTTAAAACCCGCGACCAATACAATGTACCCGTTTGGCTTGGCGAAACCGGAGAAAACTCAAACGTGTGGCTAACCGAAGCAATTGGACTGCTGGAAAAAAATAACATAGGCTGGGCTTTATGGCCTTTAAAAAAGATGGGCAATAACAATCCTATTGAAATACCATCAAACTTAAACTACAATGATGTTGCCAATTACCTGAACACGGGCAAACATAAACCCAAAGAGAGTAACGTTTACAGCGGCACCATGGAACTGGCCACTTATGCCAAATTAGAAAATGCCATTATTCACCACGATGTAATTGACGCTATTTTCCGCCAGCCTCATACTACAGCTACCAGGCCATTTAAAGCCAACAAAGTAAAAAACGGCACTGTGATTAATGCTGTTGACTATGACCTTGGCCGCAACGGGTTTGCTTATTTTGATACGGATACTGCAGACTACCATGTATCAACCGGCAAATATGGCAAAGGCAACAACGGGTATGTATACCGCAACGATGGTGTGGATATTGCCAAAGATTCGACAGCCTATGACAGTTATTTTGTTGACGATATTGAAAAAGGCGAATGGCTTCAATACACTGTAAAGGCAATAACTCCCGGCACGTACGCTGTAAAACTCAAAATAGCCGCCGCGGCCGATGATGGAAAGATAACTTTTAGCGTTAACGGCGTTGCCCAAACTGTTGCCGTACCAAGCACCGGGGGATTTAAAAAGTGGCAAACAGTAACGGTAAAAGATGTAAAGCTTAAAGCTGGAAGCAACAAAATAAAGGTGTATGCCGATATGGGTGGGTATAATTTTAAAAGTTTGGAGTTTGGTAAGGAGAAGTAATATAAGAAGATACTATTTGTTATTCGGTTTTCAAAATCCGCCGATACTTGGAAGCGAAAATAACAAAGTGACGAAAGACTTACGAAGTTTTAAAAACTTCGTAAGTCTGGGATTACGTTATATCAAGGACTTTTCTCAATTATTAGTCACCGTAGGCGTTACCAACGGCGCTAAAGAAAACGTTCTTGGCGAGCGTAAAAAGCGGCGCAGGTTGGCTTTAATACTGGCTATAAACTCATAATCGGTTGTGGTTTTAACCAGGTAGTAGCCGGGGCGGTAACGCTGCATAAAATCGGTAAGCTGCTGATCTTTAAGGCGGGTTACGCTGGCCACAAAAGGGCGGTTAAAGCGGTAGTCTATTTCTTGTTGATGATAATCTTTCTCGATGGTTTCGCGTAGCTTGGCCGCGTTGCGTCCGCTACGGCTAAAGGCGTTATACAGAGCATCTATACCGATACCCGCCCCCAGGCCCGGCGCTACCGATAGCAGGCTTTGGCTATATTCTGACCCATAAATTTTAGTATAATCGCGTTTGGTGGCAGCAAATTGTTTTTCGGGTGTAAGTAAGGTATCCCGGATAAAAACCTCCTTCAGCATAATGGCAGATCGTTTCATGTAAACAGCAAGGGCATCGTTGCTTTTTACATGCAGCGTATCGTTAAAATGATCGGGCTTGCTAAATATCAGTACATCGCCGGGCTGGGCTTCAATGCTAAACTCGCCTTTAAGACTGTTATAAACCGATTTTCCACTGGTAACATTCACAATATTTACTTTGGCAATACGGTCTTTGCTATCCTTATCAAACACAATACCCTCTACAGCTTTTTGTTGTGCAAAAACCCGTACAGATAAGGTGCAGAAAATGAGGAACAACCATATTTTCATTGTGGCGCCAAAAATAAAAATTCGGCCGCGTTTAGCCATAGTATTTAACAACAATTAACTTTTTTGGGAGCAAGGATTTTGGGAGCAAGGAATAAGGACTTTTTGCCTTCCGTCATTGCGAGTTATAAAATCCGGTGGACTTTGAAAGTGGATATGACAATCACTTTTAATCCCGACGTCATGCCGAACTTGTTTCGGCACCCCACTTGCTAAGTATACTTCATACCGTCGCTTGTCCTATGGGGTCCTGAAACAAGTTCAGGATGACTTCCATTTTTACAACTTGTCATGGGTAGGTACGAAGCAATCTCCAAACTATACAGAGCCAAACTACAAGGCCGATCTGCCTATGTTGAGATTGCTTCGTACCTCGCAATGACGGGATTCTTTTTGCCCTTTTCCTTTTGTCTTAACTCTTGATTCTAATCTCTTGATTCTTTCCCCTCCCTACTTAACAACTACCAGTTTTTGTCCAATATGGATGTTATTATCTGGTATACTGTTTAACGCTTTTAACTCATCAACAGTTATTCCAAAACGTTTAGAAATGTTGTATAGTGTGTCACCTTGTTTAACGGTGTAAATCTTATCGTCGGGTTTTGTTTTGGTGAGGGTATCTGTGGTGGGTTTGCCGATGCTATCGTTAATCTGCGAAAGTACCCGGTCTTCACGTTTTATTTTGGCAACCTCGCCTTCGGGGCGGTCATATTGGTCAAGGTTATATTTCACAATAAGGTTGATGAGCAGCTGCGGATATTTGGGGTTAGTGGCATAACCGGCAGCTTTTAAACCTTTAGCCCAGCCTTCGTAATCGTTTTTATCCAGTTCAAAAAGTTTGGCGTAGTTTTTACGTTTTAAAAAAGTGGAGTGATCACGAAATGAGTCTTCGGGATTATCATAAACGCGGAAACAATCATTTACCTGGTCGTCATCTTTATAATAGCTTTTACCTTTCCAGTCGCTGGTGCATTTAATGCCGAAGTGGTTATTAGCAAAACGTGCCAGTTCGCTGTTGCCCGCTCCCGATTCAAATAAGCCTTGTGCAAGCGTAATACTCGCCGGGATGCCATATTGGTTCATTTCCAGTATGGCTATGGCCTTAAAACGATCAATATACTCTAACGATGTTGACTGTTTATAATTGGCGATAGAAGCGCTGTTGGCCTTTTGAATACTGCTGTTATTGCGTTTAACATCCCGGTTGGAGATTGACCCGGTGGTTGTTTTTTTGCGTGCCGAGCACGAGCTGAAACATATTACAACAACAGATAAGAGTAGAAATGATTTTTGCATAAAGCTAAACCTTGATATATAGCGTTTTTAAAACGCCAAAATAAAGATTATTGTTTAGCTTCTGCTATTTCTTTAGGTTGTTCTGACGGGTTTTCATCCAGGTCATTCAAATCGTATTTTTTGATGATCCCTAAAACCTGTGCTGCCCATTTGCGGCTGCTGGCATAACCGCTGCGCTGAATACCGTGCGCCCAGCCGGCATAGTCATAATGGGTAAGTACATCGGCCAGGTGACTGAATTGTTTACGCTCAGTCATGATGCGGGCAAAATCCTGGAAAGAATCAAAAACCGAATCGTATTTTTTGTATGAGGTTCTTACTTTTTTATTGTGTTTAATAAAAACTACACTGCCTCCACCTTTTACTCCAAATTGATTATTAAGGCCTTGTGCTATAGTGCTGTTACCATTAGCCGATTCATGCATGGCTACGCCTAAAACGATGCTTGCAGGTATCCCGGTTTCGTGCATGATGCGAATGGCATCATCTTTGAACTTCTCGATATATGATTGTGAAGTGTTCTTTTGTGCTGAAGCAGCAAGTGTTGAGATCAACAGTGTAGTAATCAGTAAGATTTTCTTCATAATTTATTTTTTTCTGATAACCAGCAAGCCATCGCGTACGGGCAGGATCAGCTTTTCTATCCTGCTATCAACAGCTATTTGGTCATTTAGTTTGCGGATATTCTCGGTATCGGTATCTTTTTCGGGTCCGTACACCTTTCCTTTCCACAAAACATTATCAATTATTATTAATCCTCCGGATCTGACTTTGTCAAAAACCAATTGAAAGTATGTAAAATTATTCTTTTTATCAGCATCAATAAACACCAAATCGAAAACATCTGCCTCTAAATCAGGGATAATGGCTTCTGCCTGCCCAAAATGAAGCTTTATTTTGTTTTCAACATTTGTTAGTTTAAAGTGTGAATTGATGATATCCTCCATTTCGCGGTTAACCTCGATGGTGTGGAGGATGCCACCTTCAGCCAATCCCTCGGCCAAACAAATTGCCGAGTAGCCGGTGTAGGTGCCAATTTCAAGGATGCATTTAGGCGCTACCATTTTGCTCAAAAAACTAAGCAGCCTGCCCTGGTAATGCCCCGATAGCATATGGGGCCTTAATACCTTTAAATGCGTTTCGCGATTCAGTTGCTGCAAAGCCTCCGGCTCCGGATCGCAATGGTCATCTAAGTAAGCCAGTAAGGCATTAGGGAGAATATCCATGCTGCAAAGGTAAGGAAATTATTTTTAATGGGGCAAAGGGGGCGGTTTGGAGCAGGGGAGTTGTTCTTGGGTAGTCTTTAATTGACTGTTAATTAATAAATTGTAAGCTTATGCCGGTTAATAGACAGGTAGTCGCGATGCGGCATTTGGAGGGTGGGGCACGTTGCTACAAACAGGTAGCCGCGATGCGGCAGGCATAACAGTAGAGTTTGATATTTATATGACGATTTCCTATTAGTAAGCCTTACTTCCTGCCGCATAGCGGCTACATATTTGTAGAAAATAGCATAAAGGTTTTATGCGCCGTAGGTGCTACCTATTTACTGGTAAAGTAAAGTGTCCCCTATTTGATTTAAAAATGGTCTTCCTGATTTTGCCCAAACGACGATGCCGTGTATTGTAGCGCTTACGGATACGTTTTACAGTTCCGGATTAAACAAACAAGGGACTCACCAACCGGTAAATCCCTTATTGTAATTTTTGAAGACCAAATGATCAAAAATCATCTGCACACCTGCATATTTAAAATCTGCACATCTGTAAAGCCCTATTTCTGCCTGAACCACACCTGTACCGGCGCGCCGCTAAACTCAAAGTTTTCGCGTAGTTTATTTTCAATGAAGCGATAGTATGGTTCTTTCACATACTGCGGGAGGTTACAGAAAAACGCGAACATAGGCGATGAGCCTGCAATTTGGGTGATGTATTTAATTTTTACGTATTTGCCTTTGATAGATGGCGGCGGGTATTTTTCAATGATGGGTAACATTATCTCATTCAATTTTGAAGTAGGGATTTTGCGGGCGCGGTTTTGGTAAACCTGATTGGCTACATCAATTACTTTTAATACACGTTGTTTTTCGGTAACGGAAGTGAACACGATAGGCACATCTGTAAAGGGAGCAACTTTCTCGCGAATCATTTCTTCAAAAACCTTAACGGTTTTGTTGTTTTTTTCAATCAAATCCCATTTGTTCACTACCACCATAATGCCTTTTTTATTCTTTTCGGCCAGGTGGAAAATATTGATATCCTGCGATTCGATACCTTCAACGGCATCAATCATCAGTATGATCACGTCGGCCTCTTCTAAAGCCTTAATGGTGCGCATTACCGAGTAAAATTCGATATTTTCTTTTACCTTGGTTTTTTTACGCATCCCGGCAGTGTCAATCAGCATAAAATCATGACCGTACTGGTTGTAATGGATATGGATAGAATCGCGGGTGGTGCCGGCAATAGGGGTAACAATGTTACGATCTTTACCAATCAATGAGTTGATAATAGATGATTTGCCCACGTTTGGCCTGCCTACAATGGCGTATTTAGGGCGGGTATTTTCTTCCAGGATCTCATCATCAAAAGTTTTAACAACTTCGTCCAACAAATCGCCGGTCCCAGAACCGGTCATGGATGAGATGCTGTAAATCTCGCCCAGGCCTAAGCTGTAAAACTCAGTTGCATCAGATAGCAAAGCGTTATTATCTAATTTGTTAACCACCACAAACACCGGTTTTTTACTGCGACGCAGCATGGTGGCAATTTCATCGTCAAGATCGGTAATTCCGGTGGTAACATCTACCATGAACAAAATTACCGAAGCTTCTTCAATGGCAATTTCAACCTGCTCACGAATGGCAGCCTCAAAAATATCAACAGAGTTGGCTACGTAGCCGCCAGTATCAATAACGGTAAACTTGTTGTTTAGCCACTCCGATACACCGTAGTGCCTATCGCGGGTTACGCCGCTAAAATCGTCAACAATGGCTTTGCGGGTTTCGGTTAAGCGGTTATATAAGGTTGATTTGCCTACGTTTGGGCGGCCAACAATGGCTACTATGTTACTCATGCTTTTAAATTAGAGTCAAGAAGTAAGAATCAAGATTCAAGATTTATACAAATCTATCCATCTTAAAATTCTCATTCTTATTTAAATGAAATTTTATTACTGAGCCAAGCAATATCCTGATTCTTGACTCTTGATTCTAAAGGTCTGTTACTCGTACCCAAATTTTTTCAGGTAATTTTTTTTGCTGCGCCAGTCGGGTATTACTTTTACAAACATTTCCAGGAATATTTTCCTTTGGAAAAAATCTTCCATATCACGGCGGGCGTACGTACCTACTATTTTAAGCATGCTGCCACCCTGGCCAATAATTATATTTTTTTGCGAATCGCGCTCTACAATGATCTCGGCACTAATGCGGTGCAGCTTTTCGCCTTCCACAAACGCGGTTACAATAACCTCGGCACTGTAAGGAATTTCCTTTTTGTATTGTTTAAGCAACTGCGCG
Organism: Mucilaginibacter flavus; assembly: GCF_030409315.1. Classification (GTDB taxonomy): domain Bacteria; phylum Bacteroidota; class Bacteroidia; order Sphingobacteriales; family Sphingobacteriaceae; genus Mucilaginibacter; species Mucilaginibacter flavus. The sequence goes on from NZ_JAUFPS010000020.1 coordinate 40,343, forward strand.
CGGATCATTTCCGACGCGAAAAAACGGTCGTTCCTATCGGTCAGCTGGTCTTTTTCATAATAGGCCGGATGCTCGGGCAGGTCGCTTATTACAAAGTCCATCACTGCTTTAATATTATGATCATGCAGGGCCGATATAGCGAAGATGGCTTTAGGGTTTAATTTCTCCTGCCAAAATTCAATCTTCTTTTTTACGGTTTCCTCATCGCTTTGGTCAATTTTGTTGATTAACACGGCCAAGGGGGCTAATGAACCTTCCAGCTTCTTTAAAACGTCGGTTTCATCGTATTCTTCGTAAATATCGGTAACTAATAAAATAAGGTCGGCGTCAACGATAGATCCGTCAACCTGGTGCATCATGCTTTCGTGCAGGGCATAGTGCGGTTTAATAACACCTGGCGTATCAGAAAATACAATCTGGTACTCATCGGTGTTCACAATTCCCAAAATACGGTGGCGTGTAGTTTGCGCTTTGGGCGTAATAATGGACATTTTTTCGCCTACCAAGGCGTTCATAAGGGTTGATTTACCGGCATTGGGCTTACCAATTATACTTACAAAACCTGCCTTGTGACTCATATAAAAATAATTAAAAATATATTTGGACTGCAAAGAAACGAATTATATCTTTGCAGTCCAATTAAAACGGAGTGCAAATTGCATTTTTGACAATTGGAAACAAACATTTCGGGTTTATGTCCGTTATGTAAATACCAACAAAAAGATAGTGCGGGATGGAGCAGTTGGTAGCTCGTCGGGCTCATAACCCGAAGGTCGTAGGTTCGAGTCCTGCTCCCGCTACCCACGAAAGCCTTAGATTGAAAAATTTAAGGCTTTTAATTTCAAAACGGAGGGATAGCAATATCAGGCCAAAATAAAAACTCCTGGCGAGCAGGAAAACCATTACAGAGTTTATGACTGTAATGACCAAATTAAAAATAGTGCGGGATGGAGCAGTTGGTAGCTCGTCGGGCTCATAACCCGAAGGTCGTAAGTTCGAGTCTTGCTCCCGCTACCCAGTTAAAAAGCCTCTTTGAGAAATCAGAGAGGCTTTTTTGTGTTTGCACGAGTTTTGGCGGACGTCAGCGCGGTGGTAATACTTGCTATAGACCCGATTTTTCCCCAAAAATTCTCTTACCTTAATCAAATGGATTTGCTTATTGAAAATATCCGGGCGCTTGTTCCATTGTCGGCTTCCGACGAGGAGATCATCAAAAGCCTGTTTCGCAAAAAGATTGTTAAAAAGGGCGAACATGTGCTGGAGGCCGGTGAGGTTTGCAAGCATATTTTCTTCATTGAAAAAGGATTAGTGCGTTATTACCTTTTCAATAACGGCGAAGAGCAAACCCATTATTTTGGTAAAGAAGGCGAATGGGGTTGCGACTACCAGAGTTTTATCCCCCGGGTGCCAACCACTGTAAGCATACAAGCTATAGAAGATACCACGCTATGGAAAATCAGTTACGATGATATGCAAACTTTTTATCAGACTGTTAAGCATGGGGAAAGATTCGGTCGTTTAGGCATTGAGCAGGTTTTTATCAATATAACACGACAAAAAGATTCGCTATACACGGATAAGCCTCAAATACGTTATGAAAAATTCATACAGGGCTTTTTTGATGTCGCCCAGCGTATTCCTCAATATTACATTGCTTCTTACGTAGGCGTTAAGCCCCAATCTCTAAGCCGTATCCGTAAAAGAAGTTCAACTCAGATTTGATTTATTAACCCAGGTGCATCAATGCTGATTGCTGCCACAATAATTTTGTGTTGTAATTCAAATACAGATAATTATGACAACAAAAATTTGTTATGCACTCGCATTTTTAACCGGCCTGGGATTGGTTTTTATCGGTGCCCGTTTTCTTTTGTCGCCCGAAATAGCCGAAGCCGGATACGGCATACATTTTAAGGAACAGGGCGACTATTCCTTTCACTATATTAAAGGGATCAGGGATATATTTTCTGGCTTGTTGCTTTGCACTTTTGTTTTGACCAATGAAAGGCGGGCTTTGGCCATAACGCTGTTAGCCGGTACAATAGTCCCTATTGCCGATATGCTTGTTGTACTAAACAAAAGTTACAACAGCGTTCAGCAAGCCATGCCTCACATCACCGCCATCATCATTTGCTTTGTATGCGCAATGGTTTTATTGGCAAGTAAAACCTCAAAAAAACTACAAAAACACCGCCCCACGTTAAACTGATTACCTCGGCAGAAACCAATAAAGAAAGCGTATTGGAATTTAATATTCTCCCAGGCGAAAAAACACCCGGGCATTACCACACCTTGTTTGCAGAAACGTTTGAGATTTTAAGGGGTACTTTAGAAGTTGGGAAAGGCGAAGACATCCTCCACCTCCAACAAGGAGACATAGCAATCATAAATCCAAACGAAAAGCATTATTTTCATAATACTACGGAAGCGGAGTGCATGGTAAAAGTAAGCATCAACCCTGGTAATCAAAACTTTGAAAACGTGCTTCTAATCTCCAAAGGACTTGCAAAAGATGGTTTAGCAAGCGCTGCAGGAACTCCAAAGAAAATTTCAGACCTGGCTTTGTTTGTTTACCTCAATAATTCTAAGATGATCGGGATTCAAAAAAAAGCGGAGCCGGTATTTAATTATATTGCGAGAACCGCTATAAAAAGAGGGTGGTTAGCTGAGCTGATACAGAAATATTGCTAAGGAACAATTGGCTACCTTGCCGCTATTTCGCCTTTGTGTCAAGATTAAATTCAAACAATTTATTGGTTAGGGCATAGTCATATTGCTGTTTAGTTAAGTAGATAGCCGCCTCATCATATCTTAGATGATAAAAGTTGCCTGTTAAGTTATTCTCTCGACTTAATTGTTTTAAAAACGTCGGAAATTTAACATCAAACCATCCGTAGGCCGTAGGGAAGGTATATGAATGAATTTTACCTTTTGATAAGTATTGCAGTTTAAAACCACGGCTAGCTTTGATTTGGATAATTTTTGAAGGATTAAATTCCCCATGTGTAATTTGCGCAAAATGAGTCAACAGATCAGCATAGGGCAAACTTTGAACACTTTCGGCATCATGTAAATTATAGATCACGCCTGGGAAGTTAGATAATAGCGTGGCAGTTGAAAATGGATCAGCAGCCTCAGTTTCATCAATTGCTTCTTTTAGCCGGGCGTTTGAAAGGTGTTTAAAAACACCCATTTTTTTCCAGCCGGCAATGGTGCTATCTATCTTCGCTGATGTTAATGCATTGTCATACCCGTCCATACTTACAAGCATATAAGACATGCAGGGCTCTTTCATGAATATTTCACCTTGTACGTTTTTTAAAGCTATAAGGGCAAAACAGTTGATATCTTCCTTAGGGCCGGTATGGCTGAGCATCATACTGTGTAAGCGATATGGTGATTTACTGTCTGTTAAAACTTTATTAAAAATGCGATAGAAATCTTCAACAAAAATATCCTTAGGGATAACTTTGCCCCGCGGGTTCCTGTAATTGTTGATGGGAAGGCTGATGTGCTTGTAAACATGTCCATTACAAGTTAAACTCACCTTAAACCTAACTCCATTTAACGAAATGGAGGTGTCTGGTATTTCCGTGTAGCTGAAATCAGTAAACTCAAGGTCAGGTAATATTGAGGCAATATCGCGATGCATCTGTTCTAACCAAATAGCGGGGTCGTCAGGGTATTTGGCCATATCAAAAACCCGGTCAAAGTTGCAATAATCGTTTAACTGAAATGCCGATTCTATTTTGCCTTGATTGATATCATCCTTCAGCCGTAGAAAAGATGAATCGTTAACGATACTATTTTTGTGTAGTTCTTCTGCAACAGGTAGTAATCGTTTTGGAGTCAACCACTCCATACGTGAACTCATTTCTGTTAAACTACCTATCATTTGCAGTTCAACTAAGTAACGGCCACTGTCTATACTTTTTAATGCGTAAGTATAAACCTTATCGGTAAGCAAGCCTGCTTTTTTTATCTTTTCCAACAATACCCGAAGCGACATATTGATGCTATCCTGGCTTTTTTTATTGATGTGTTTGTTAGTATAAGAATAGGAAAAACCAGTTTTATGTGGATCGATATGATAAGTTTTTTGAAGAATGATGCTTTCTAATCCGCCAAGGATCGAAATGCGATAAGGAGTATGGGTTTTATTGTTTTGATGCGTGAGTTCCTTCACTATTATAGGACGGTCTTGTGCCGTTATAACCCTAAACTTAATAAGGCTGTCAATCGTTGCCGATGGCGATTGCCCATAAGCTTTATTGAATAAGAAACAAAAATTTATAAATATGATAAGGTAACGTTTCATACTATCCGTAGTTGGTATTTTCGTACTACTAAACTATAAAACATTTCCGGGTAGTACTACAAGACTAATAGGGTTATATTTGAATAACAGGCAAATATATCCGTTTCGGGCTACATTGGCAGCGCCCTCTAACCGCAAAATAATATTGGTTAATAAAATTAATTTTTTTAATAAAAGTGATTTCAATGCAGTGTTGTTGGCCTACCCCGGTAAAACGCCTCTTGCAAAAACCTGCGTTACTTTATAACGCTCAAGCTAAATCTGCCATAAATGGAACAGCAATAAACTGCAGGCTCACGTTAATTTGCCTTGTTAATCAACCTTAGCCGAATCCTGTTCGTTTGCACTTCCATGGGTGGTTTTCTTTTGTGTATCGAGTGGAATCTGCACCCCTGAAAATAATTTTGTCAAATCATTAGGAATTATCAAAAATAGCACCGTGATTTGTGGTGTATTAGTTAACCAACACACCGCTACTCTTTATGATTGAAATTAAAAATCTGAGTTTTGGATATGCCAAGCAAACCTTGTTATTTAAGGATTTAAACCTGTCATTACGGCAAGGCCATATTTATGGGCTGTTGGGCAAAAACGGGGCAGGTAAATCAACGCTGTTAAAGAATATGGCAGGCCTGGCCTATCCGCAATTGGGGAGCTGTATGCTTAACGGCAAAAGTGTATCTGGCAGGCCGGTATCCATCCTGGAACAAATCTATTTTCTGGCCGAAGATATTTACGTGCCATCATTTACCCCGGCGCAGTATGTGGCCAATACCGCCGGCTTTTACCCTAAGTTTAGCAAATCTGATTTTTATATCTACCTCAAAGCGTTGGATGTTGATGAAAACGCGGTGATGGATAAACAATCATTCGGTCAGCAAAAAAAAGCGATGATCGCTTTCGGCCTTGCTACCAACACCAATCTGCTTATTATGGATGAGCCTACCAACGGGTTGGATATCCCCTCAAAAGTACAATTCAGAAAACTAATAGCCTCTGTACTTACCGATGAGCGCTGCATAGTGATATCAACCCACCAGGTACGTGACCTGGATAGCCTGATAGATACGCTGCTGGTTTTGCACGAAAAGGAAATTGTAGTTAACCTCCCAATGGATGAAGTGGCTGAAAAACTAACATTCGGTTTTTACAGCGATACCGAAGGATTGAAGCCCCTTTATGAAGAAAAGGATATGCGCGGCACCAATGCCATTTTGCAAAACACAACAGGGAAGTTTAGCAAAGTTGATCTTGAATTGTTGTTCAACGCTATCATAGGCGGTAACAAAAAAATAGTTGAATTATTAAAAGCATCGTAACATATGTCAAACTTTTTTAGTCCGGCCCGGTTTAGCAGGCTTTTTATCAAGCATAGCCAGGAGTATTACACCCGGTACCTGATGTCGACAGTGGTATTGGTAGGTGTAATGGTAATGGGCGGCAGCTTTTTGATTTATATGATCAATACCTCGCTCGATCCTATGTTCCAGATCCTGCTATACGTTTGGCTGCTGTTATTGGGCGGCTCCATATTTACCAGTACGATATTTGCCGAGTATGGCAGTAACAAAAAAGTGATCACAACGCTTTCCTTACCAGCCAGCCATTTCGAAAAATACCTGGTGGCATGGCTTTATTCCTTTCTTATTTTGTTTGTGGTAGTTACGGTTAGCTTTTTTGCGGTGATGCTGTTTTTAATAAACGTAAAGCACTTTCCTCAACAACAGCCCGAGTTGTTTAACCTATGGCAAAAACCAGGGGCGCTGCAATTTCCATTAATATTTATAGTGCTGGCTTTGTATTCGTTTTTACATTCTATTGCTTTTTACGGGGCTATTTATTTTAAAAAGCTTCACTTTATTAAAACCGCGTTTTTGTTTTTCATAGCCATAGCGGTTATGATGTATGGCAATAAGCTTATGAATGATTGGTTGTTTAATAAAGACACCATTGCCGGTTTGCCTTTAACAAACGTTGGCTTTTTTGAAAACGGGCATATGGTGGTCATAAACCTTACTAATAATAAAGAGCTATACACCTTTATCATGTATTGTGTTATAGCGGTATTGTTTTGGGTTGCCGCCTATTTCAGGTTAAAAGAAAAGCAGGCTTAATTACACAGCACATGGATTTTAAAGAAAACGAACCCATATACCTGCAAATTGCCGGGGCAGTAAGCGAAAATATATTAACGGGCAAATGGCCGGCCGGCGAAAAGATAACCTCTATCCGCGATTTGGCCATTGAACTGGAGGTTAACCCCAACACCGTTAACCGCGCTTACGAGCTTTTGCAAAACCAGGAGGTAATTATCAACAAACGGGGCATGGGCCTTTTTGTAGCTGCCGATGGTGCCGCGAAAATAAAAGCTATACGTAAAGAACGCTTTATGCAACAGGAACTGCCCGAGTTTTTCAGGAACATCCTGCTGCTTGATATTGAGTTAGATGACCTGCAGCAAATTTATCTGCAGTATAAAAAAGACAATAAACCTAAAACAGATACCGGCCATGAAAACGAGCAATAAAATTGTATTAGCCATTTTGCTTACACTGGTTATATCAAACATTGTGTACGCCATAGCGCTAAAAAGGGAATACCTAACCGGGCATTATAAAGACCCTTACTTTAATTTCACCACCTTACCTTATCGCAATTTTAATGAAGTAACCATCAACCCATCAGAAAACATTAATGTAAAATTGGTGCAGGGGCCATTTAAAGTGATGGTGCACAATGTGCCGAAAGATAATTTAGTGTTTAAGCAAACCGGCAATAAGCTACAGGTTGATTTAAACTGGGGGTACGCCCGCTTTAATCCCGGCGATGCGTACATGATCATCATATCGTGCCCAAACCTTAAAGCGGTGCATGCAAACGCTATTTATATACTAAACAAGGTGAGCTACACGGATACAGCCGCTTTTGATGGCTGGTCGGCACACCGTGTGTTAATAGATGGTTTTAAACAAGATAGCCTTAGTATTACCCAGCAATGGGGAAGCCAGGTAGTATTGGCAAACAATACGCTTAAGTATTTAAACACCGAAACCAGCATCAATGATCGCAGCCTGGCAAAACTTACTGTGCTTAAAACCAATAATATCCAGCACAGTAATTTCGATATCCGTAACAAAGGTCAGCTTATTTTAAGTGAGGCCAATATTACCAATTTGCATTACCAACTGGCAGATAGCGCCTTGCTGATCATGAACGGGGCTGCCATCAAATCCATAAAAAAATAAACTGTTTCAACCTTCCAATCCTTATGAAATTACAAATCAATTCACTCTCCAAAACATACTCCAACGGTGTGCACGCGCTAAAGGATGTATCGCTTACTTTAAATAATGGCATGTTTGGTTTATTGGGGCCAAACGGCGCGGGTAAATCTTCTTTAATGCGCACCATAGCCACCTTGCAGGAGGCCGATGCCGGCAGCATTTTTTTAGATGAGCTGGATGTACTTAAAAACAAAACCGAGGTACGGCAATTGCTGGGCTACCTGCCGCAGGAGTTTGGCGTATATCCTAAAATAAGTGCCGAACGTATGCTTGACCATATTGCCCAACTCAAAGGCGTAGGCAATAACGCCGAACGCAAAGAACTCGTTGCCGCCCTGCTTGATAATGTAAACCTGGGCAAGGATAAAAAGAAAAACCTGGGCACTTATTCGGGCGGGATGAAACAGCGTTTTGGAATTGCGCAGGCGCTGATTGGTAACCCCAAACTTATTATTGTTGATGAACCTACGGCCGGGCTTGATCCCGCCGAGCGAAACCGCTTTTATAACCTGCTGAGCCAGCTGGGCGAAAATACCATTGTGATCCTGTCAACCCATATTGTGGAAGATGTAAGCACCCTGTGTTCCAACTTCGCCATTATTTGCCAGGGCGAGGTATTATACGCCGGCGAACCGGATATAGCGGTAAGCGAAATGGAAGGCCGCATTTTTAGCAAAGCCATTGATAAGGCCGAACTAAGTTTTTACCAGGATGATTTTTCGGTGATCTCTACCCAGTTAAAAACGGGTAAACTCCACATCCGTATCCTGGCCGAAACTGATCCGGGTAAAGGTTTTGCCCCCGCAACGCCCAACCTGGAGGATGTATACTTTAGCAACATTGCTACCCGTGTAGATGTAAATACCATTTAAAACCCTACCACTATGTTTTGGAAAATATTTGCTTTTGAGGTACAAAATCGCCTCAGGAGGCCTTTGGTGTACGCCTATTTTTTCGCTGCACTTGTTTTTATAACAGTTTCTTTTGCAACAGGTTCGTTGCCCGTTGGCGAAAAGGAGCATATCAACAGCCCCATGCTCATCGCGTTTGCCATGGGATGGATCAGCATTTTTATGATGCTGGTAACATCGGGCATTATGGGCATGCCTTTGTATAAAGATATTGAACACAATACTAAGGATTATTACCTCACTTACCCTATCACCAAAGCTGGTTACTTTTGGGGGAGGTACTTCAGCTCGCTAATGTTTGTGTTGATTATTGGCGGCGCGGTAATGCTGGGCGTTTTTTTAGGTACAAAACTCGGTCCGCTTATGCATTGGAAAGATGCCAGCAATTATGGACCAAATAACTTTATGTATTACTGGCAGCCATTTTTACTTATCGCGGTGCCTAACCTCATTTTTACATCATCCCTGTTTTACGGTTTGGTGGCTGTCACCCGTAATATTAAAGTGATATACAGCGGCGGCATCATCCTGTTTTTAGGTTACCTGATAGCTACCTTCTTTTTGCAGCGTACCAACAACCAGTATGTAATTAACCTGGCCGATCCTTTCGCGTTTAACGGCATCAGGCAGCAAAAACAATCGGCAACTGCGGCCATGCAAAACACCAACCTTATTGAGTTTGGCGGGCCGCTGTTGCTTAACCGTATCCTGTGGCCGGGCATTGGGCTATTGGTATTAATATTTACTTACATCCGCTTTAACTTTGAAGATTTTTTTAGCGGCAGGCGCGATAAAAAACTGATTAAAGATGGCGTAGTAAACCGCAGCGCCGCGCGCCCTAAAGTAGCTACTTCTTTTGCCGGCGCTTACAACCGTAAAACACTCATCAGCCTTACCAAAACCGAATTACTCAACATTGTACGTGATAATTACTTCTGGATCATTATCATTTGCGGCCTTACCTTTTTAGGCTTCGTGCTATCTATGGGGAATAGCTTTTATTATATTCCTGATTTTCCGCGCACGGTGGAGTTGCTGGATATTTTCAACGAGGTTTTTCCCTTCTTCATTTTCTTTATCATCATTTTTTACACCGGCGAAACCGTACACCGCGACCGCATTACCCGCTACGCCTTCATCAACGATTCATTACCCGCGCCCAACTGGGTTTTAAACGGATCGCGGTTGCTGAGTTTATTGATACTCGGGCTGGGTTTGTCCTTAGTACCCATGGTGCTGGGCCTGGGGATACAAATAGCCAAAGGTTATACGCAGTTTAATTTCCCTGTTTACCTGCTGTCGGTATTCGGGCTTATATTGCCCCGATTTTTAGAGATGGTGGTATTTTCATACGTGATACACGTGGTGGTGAATAACAAATTTGCCGCGCATGGCATCGGCATCACCATTTGGGTGGCTCTTTACTTTTTGCACACCACATCCATTTTTAACTATAACCTGCTGCTGTACTCTTACACGCCGGGCTATCGTATTTCAGATATGGATAGCATTGGCCACATGATTACGTCAGTTGCATGGTTTAACACCTACTGGCTGGTAACCGCCGGCCTGCTCATAGTTGTGGCCGCGTTGTTTTATTACCGTGGTGTATCATCAACCTTTAAAGAGCGGTGGCAATTGGTAGCCGGCAGGTTTAACACCACAACCCGCTTAATTACTGCGGTATTACTAATTGCTTTTGTATCGCTTTCGTCCTTCATTTATTACAATGTAAGCTACCTGAATAGCTATCTCACCAAATCTGAAAATGACGGGCGCGCTGTATTATATGAGCGCACGCTTAAGCGCTATGAAAACCTGCCGTTACCCAGCGTAACATCGGTAAAACTGGCGGTAGATATCTATCCCGAAAAACAACAATCAAATACACACGGTTACTTTACATTGGTTAACAATACTCAAACAACCATAAATCAGGTACTCATTGACGGGGACGACCTGCCCGAATATGATTTGAAAATTAACGGTAAGCCAATGCCATTTACTACACCTCTGATTTATGAGCAGGGCAAGTTTAACTGGTTTAGACCCAAACAGGATACCGCCGATTTCAGACTATATAAATTTGAACAGCCATTGGCTCCCGGCGATTCGACTGTGGTTGAACTTCATTCGGCCGTTTATCATAATGGCTTTAGTAATGATTTGTACAGCGCCGATCTGTTGCGAAACGGTACATTCTTTAAAGGAGGCTTACCGGGTATAGGCTACGACGAAGACGACGAAATGAGCAGCCCTTATGAACGTAAGCGCTATGGCTTACCGCCCAAAAAAGAAGATGTTTATGAACAAAATGATCCCCGGGGTACCAACACATTAAGGATTGGCAAAGGCGCGTGCATCCAAAAGTTCGATCTTACGGTAAGCACATCTGCGGGGCAAACCGCTGTTTCGGCAGGTAGCTTACAAAAACAGTGGACAAAGGATGGTCGCAATTATTTCCACTATGTACAAAGCACCCCGGGCATGTATCCGCCGTTTGGTATTTTGAGTGCGAATTATGCTTTGATGCGCGATACTGTTAAGTTAAATGACGGTAGCCCGGTTAATGCCAGTGTATTTTATAATCCCTTGCACGCTGCCAACATTCACCGATATCACACTGCCATTAAAGACGGCATTAAGTACCTTTCGGCCAGCTACGGTAACTATCCTTTTGATGAAATGCGGATAGCCGAAACCGGGGTTTATGGTCCGCAGGCCTCTGTGCTATCAACATTAGGCACCTATACCGAAAGTGATGGATGGAATGCCGATTTCAGTAAGTCCGGCTTATTTGATTTTTGCTATTACAACGCCATGATACAGGTAGCCCAGCAATGGTGGCGTTACCAGGTGGCACCAAATAATACCATTGGTTCTTATGTGATTCCCGAAGGCCTGGCCAGGTACGATGCCTTTGTTATGGTTGAGAAAAAGTATGGCAAAAACAACATTCACGATGTATTGCAGGACGAAATGTGGCGGTACCTATATTTCCACAGCAGGGGCAACGAACCCGAACATACCTTGTTGCGCGCCAATGAATGGCATGAGTACCAGGGCAAAGCGGCCAACGTGTTATATGGTTTAAGAGATCTCATCGGCGACAAGAATATGAATGCCGCCCTGCACGAGTTTAAGGATGCCTACGCCTTTAAAAAACAGCCCCCTTATCCCGGCAATAACGATCTTTACCAGTACCTGCAAAAACATACGCCCGATTCGGTAAAATATTACTTAACCGATACCTGGGAAAAAATCACCTTTTATGATAACCACGTAGTAGATGCCAAAGCCACTGCCATGGGTAACGGGCAGTATAAAGTAACGCTGAAAGTAAGCACCGGCAAAGTCTACATCAACAGTAAAGGCGATGATGTACCTGCAACTATGAATGACTATATCGATATAGGTGTTTTTGCTGCCGATAGCAAGGATAAGCAAGGTTATAACCAGGTAAACCCGCTATATTTTAAAAAACATAAGTTAACAGCAGGGCAACATACCATCACCGTTATTGTAAAAGGCAAACCGGAAAAAGTAGGCATCGATCCTTACAATAAACTCATTGACCGGGTGCCGAGGGATAATACCAAAGTATTGTAGCCGTTTATGGATCAAGAGCAACTGATTCAAATAACCATTAAAAAATTGATGCACGAGGCGAGTAGGGCCGAGCTTACAGCCTTAGATGAGCAAATCAGAAATAATACCGCAAGCTGCTTTTTTGTGCAAACAATAACGGATTATTTTACCGGGGAGTATCAGTACAATAATGCTAATGCTTCCCGGTTGTTTAACAACATCAAGAAAAAAATCACTGATGAAGAGAAATAGCAGTCTTATTTAGCGACCGCTTATTTAATCTGACACTAAAACTGTGTCAAAAGCCATAGTACGATATTTTAAGATACTATCAAGGCTATTGTAACTACCCCGTGAATCGCCCTGCGGCGCTATTGAATTACCGTGTTGCCGGTAAAGTTTAATAAGCTGTTTACCAACTTCAATATCTTTTTTGCGACTATAAGCATTGCAAAGGCATAGAGCCAGTTTATGCTTGGCAAGTTGGTATCCATCATCGGCCGTATCTACAGCGGCGTAATATTTAAACTCGACACTGCAGTTTTTAAAAGATAGCGTGTGGGTTGATTTTAAAATGATATATGGCAGTACCCAAAAACAAACCACCGCTATAAAAGCCAATCCCTCTAATACCACCCCCGCTGTTCTCCGCTCTGCCATCGCACCTTTTATTTTTGATATTAATACTGATAACTGTAATAGGTAACCCAGTACACGCTAATGTAGTTTATCTTTCAAACGCCATAGTGTAAACTCAATTGCAACCCTTTCATTCCCCAACCCCTATATTTGCTTTATGCCAGATCAGCCTGCAACAATATTCCGTAAAATTATCCATATTGATATGGATGCCTTTTACGCGTCGGTTGAGCAGCGTGATTTCCCCGAGTATCGGGGCAAGCCTCTGGTGGTTGGCGGACTACCTCAAGGGCGGGGCGGCGTGGTGGCTACAGCCAGTTATGAGGCACGTAAATTTGGGGTGCGGTCGGCTATGTCATCTAAGCGGGCTTTACAGCTTTGTCCGGACGCCTTGTTTGTACTGCCACGTTTCAATGCTTACCGGGAGGTATCGCAGCATATCCGCGAAATTTTTAGCCGCTATACCGATCTTATTGAACCACTATCTTTAGATGAAGCTTACCTTGATGTAACCAACGATAAACTGGGCATAGGTTCGGCCATTGACATTGCTAAACAAATTAAGCAGGCTATAAAAGATGAGCTTAATCTCACCGCTTCGGCAGGTGTATCTATCAATAAATTTGTGGCCAAAATAGCGTCGGATATCAATAAACCCGACGGCCTGAAATTTATTGGTCCATCCAGCATTGAAAGTTTTATGGAGGGCCTGGCGGTCGAAAAATTCTTTGGGGTAGGTAAGGTAACGGCTCAAAAAATGAAGCAAATGGGCCTGCATACCGGTGCCGACCTGAAGCGGCTAACTGAACCCGAAATGGTTAAAAACTTTGGTAAACCCGGCCGGTTTTATTACCAGATTGTACGTGGCATTGATAACCGTGAAGTTCAACCCCATCGCGAAACCAAGTCCCTCGGCGCCGAAGATACTTTTGCCTATGATTTAACCACCCTGCCCGAAATGGAGGCCGAGCTGGATAAAATAGCGCTTACTGTACACAATCGACTGCTTAAGTATGAACTGAAAGGCCGCACGCTTACCCTTAAAGTAAAATATCACGATTTCAAACAGATTACCCGCAACCAGTCATTCACCACCGCGTTTAATGACCTGGAAACTATAGGCCGGGTAGCCAAACAATTGATGGCGGCTACTGATACCGAGGATGCAAAGGTAAGACTGCTTGGAATCACCCTATCTAACTTTGGCGATGTAACGCCCCGTCAACGTGAAGAAAAAGAAGCCGGACCGGGCGATCAACTGGCTTTGGAGATTTAGCCCCGCTGTAGTATGAATTTAATATCGAACACTGAATGCCCAACATCGAATAATGAAGGCAAAATTCGGTGTTGGACATTCGAAATTCATTATTCGATATTACTTCCAAAACCTAAACTCAATCAACCACTTACCCCAGTCAACTTAATCAACCATTCCTCCACCCGCAATAAAAAAAATAAAAAACCTTTCAATTCCCCTAAATTCTCATTACGTTTGAATTTTTTGTTGATGTAGCTTTTATTAATTTTTATCAAAAGTTAATGATGCTACGAGTAGACAGTACAAAACCATGCCAGATCATTTATGCCATTGCCCGGCATGATTACCTTGGTTATGTTATTGAACCACACATCGTTCAGCTTAACCCCAACGGCGAATTTTCATTAACCTACCAGCGTTTATTCAGCAATACAGCCAAAGAATTTATCCATTGCCTTGATGATACCGATCTGAAACTGATTAAGGTTTTGGAAGAGATGGAGCAAGGCAACGTGATCAAAAAGTTTTATAAAAAGCCCATCCGCCCGTTTGAGTTTTTCTCCAAGATATTTACGGAACAGCTTTTTGAGGTTATCCGCCCCAAAATTGAAAAACGGATGGTGGAGGCCCTTAACCTGATCATGCAAGCCGGTAAAAAGGTATACCAGATGAGCAAGGAAGGCTATCCCGGCGAACGTAAGCTGCAAATGGCTACCGAAGCTGCTTCGGTGCTGTTCCATTTCAGGCGTGGCGATGATGAGATCAGGTATTTCCCTACTATCAAGTACCAGGGCATGCGGATTGAGTTTATGTTTAAAAATGCGGAGATCATTTGCAATCACCCCGCCTGGATGATGCTGGATGATACTCTGTACTATTTTGATAAAGAGATTGAGGGTAAAAAGCTGGTACCGTTTTTAAATAAACGTTACATAGCCATCCCCAAATCGTCGGAGCAATCATACTTTGAACGTTTTGTAGCGCCACTTATTGAAAAGCACAACGTTTACGCCGAAGGTTTTACCATCAATACCGAAAAGTACGATGCCCGCCCGGTGTTGAAACCTATTTATGTGGAGGGCGGCGTTTCGCAAATACAGCTTAATTTTAATTACGCTGGCTATATTTTCCCTTACGGGGATGGCAGGCATGTATCTGTACGGATGGAGAAAAATGGCGATGATTACCTGTTCCATCGCATAAAACGCTCTACCACCTGGGAAAAAGGTAAGATGGCACTGCTGGAACAAATGGGCCTCAAAATAACCTCCAGCCTGTTTCAAAACCTGGAGGTTAACAATAATGATGAAGATGCCGATCATTCATTTTCGATATTTGAATGGTTCAACCAACATCACGACCAGCTGATAGAACAGGGCTTTGAAATTGAGCAGCCCGAGGGCGGCAAACGTTATGTATTTGGCAGTAGCAAAATTGACTTGGAGGTTTCAGAAAACAATGATTGGTTTGATATCAACGCCATTGTTTGGTTTGGGCCATACCAGGTTCCATTTATACAGCTACGTAACCACATTCTTAATCATAAAAAGGAATTTGTACTGCCATCTGGCGAGATCGCGGTAATACCAGAAAAATGGTTTTCGCAATATGGTAACCTGCTGCACTTTACAGATGGCAGTACCGACCTTAAACTACGGAGGCACCATATAGGCCTGGTTACCGATTTGGCCGAAGGCGAGATGGCCAACGTAACCATGACGCGTAAATTGCAACGCCTAAGCAACTTTGAAGAGCTGGAAGAGGTAGATATGCCCGAGAACTTTGCAGGCAATCTGCGCCCATACCAAAAAGCCGGCTATAACTGGTTTCACTTTTTAAAGCAATACCATTTTGGCGGTTGCCTGGCCGATGATATGGGTTTAGGTAAAACCATACAAACCCTGGCCCTGCTGCAAAAGCATAAAGAAATTACCGAAGCCGAAGGCGGCAAAAGCACCTCGCTGGTTATTATGCCAACGTCGCTTATATATAACTGGCTTAACGAGGCTAAAAAGTTTACGCCGCAATTGAGGCTGATGGTACATACGGGTACGTTACGCTACCGCTCGGCAGAGGTATTTGCCAACTATGATGTGGTGATCACTACCTATGGCATCAGTCGCATTGATATCGAAATGTTTAAGGGTTACTTTTTTGATTACGTGATCTTGGATGAAAGCCAGAACATCAAAAACCCGTCATCCAAATCGTTTCAATCGGTTAAGCAACTACGGTCGCGCTTTAAACTGATATTGAGCGGTACGCCGGTAGAAAACTCTGTTAATGATCTGTGGACTCAGATGTCGTTCATTAACCCCGGCTTGCTGGGTAGCCAGCAATTTTTTCAGAATGAATTTGTTAGTCCGATAGAAAAGAAAAAGGACGAGGATAAAGCCCATAAACTACAAGCCCTCATCAAACCTTTCGTACTGCGCCGTACCAAGGAGCAGGTGGCAACCGAGTTACCGCCTAAAACCGAAACGCTGTTGTATTGCGATATGAGCGAAGAGCAGTCGTCGGTTTATGAAAAAGTAAAATCAGAATACAGGAACGAATTGCTGAAAAGCCTGGAGGACGGCACCTTTGCCAAAACACAGATACAGGTATTGCAGGGCTTAATTAAGCTGAGGCAGATAGCCAACCACCCCATCATGATTGATAAAGATTATGAGGGAGATAGCGGAAAATTTGAAAACGTGGTACATACCCTGGCCAGCGTATTGGATGGCGGGCATAAGGTGCTCATATTTTCGCAGTTTGTAAAACAGCTTACCATTTACCGCGAGCATTTTGATACCGAGGGCATCCCTTACGTATACCTTGATGGCGGCACCCAAAACAGGGGCGATGTGGTAAAACAATTCCAGGAAGATAAAAAGACCAGGGTGTTCCTGATCTCGATAAAAGCCGGTGGTGTGGGCCTTAACCTCACCGAAGCCGATTACGTTTTCATTCTGGACCCGTGGTGGAACCCGGCCGTTGAGCAACAAGCCATCGACCGTACACACCGCATCGGCCAAACTAAAAACGTATTTATCTATAAATTCATCACCAAAGATTCTGTTGAGGAAAAGATCCTCGCGCTGCAACAACGTAAACTAAGCCTGAGCAGGGCTTTAATCACTACAGAAGAGAGCTTTATAAAATCGCTTTCTGCCGATGATATTAAGGAGATATTGGGGTAGGGGAAGGCTTTCATTTAGGTTCATTTGGCTGTTTTTTTCAATTCCCTCCCTCAAGAGGGGCGGGCAGGCATGTGCGCAAAGGCGGGGAGGGGTTTCTACTTGCGGCCTTAATAAAGGAGCACCTGACTCGCGGTTTAACCCCTACCCTCCTTCCCCAATGTCATTAAGTTAAGGAAAAACAGAATTAGAAATAATATCGAATAATGAATTTCGAATGTTCAACGCCGAAGGGTTTTACTTCATTATTCGATATTGGACATTCTGTGTTCGATATTAAAATCAACATTAAATCCTTAACTTAATGACATTGCCTCCTTCACCAAGGAAGGAATCGCACGTGCCCGCCGCTTCTTAATAAAACCCCAAATAGAACTAAGCCTTACTGCTGTGCCTTTGCCAATCCCAAAGAATCAGGCAACGTAGCCGTTATCTCACCATCATCATCAATGGCAAGGTTTCCTGCCGGGAAATCTGTTTGGGTAAGGGTACGTATGCGCATGGCCGCCCGGTTAAGTGTATCGCGCAATAATCCTAAATTATGATCCTGCCTGAACGAGATTAACCTGCCATGCAAAAACTGCCCTTTTTTATTTACATAAACTTTAAGCAGCGGAGCCAGGCCGCAAACACCGGCAACACTTACACAACGATAAGTGCAAAAATTACCCAGGCTGTAAGCAATTAAACGTCCGTTATAAATTTCCATAGCCCGGTTTACATGCGGACCGTTACCAAAAATCAAATCTGCCCCGGCATCAATAGCATTATGGGCAAAGACATGTACATCGCCACGTTTTTCGCCAATGAATGATTCCATCTGGAAAGGCACATGTTCATAGTTTACACCCTCGCCGCCGCCATGATAAGAAACGATGAGGACATCGCAACGCTGTTTTAATTCGCTGATGATACGGGCTGCACCTTTAAGGTCCAACAACGGAACGGTGGTAGCATTGGGTGCAAACGAACAGAACCCATATTTAACGCCATTCTGTTCAAAAACGGCGGTGGGTTTATCCAATAATCCCGCGTAATTAATGCCGAGGCTATCCAGCGTTTTCATAGTACTTAACCGCCCCTTAATATCAAAATCGGCAATGTGGTTGTTGGCTAAGCTCAGTACGTTAAAGCCCGCGTTTTTCAATACCCCTGCATATTTGGTAGGCATCCTAAATAAAAATGCTTTGCTTTTTTGGTGTAGCTTGTAATGTGCGGGATCGCCCTGGTCAAGTAACGTGCCTTCAAGATTACCGAATATCACATCAGAGTTATTAAGATCGGGTTTCACCGCGTTGAAGCTATTAACGGCACTATCCGGGGGCAGCATACTGCTATCCGGATACGATGTCCCTAACATAATATCGCCTACAGCGGCTATACAAAGGGTGTCATGCCTGGCGGGTATTGGAGCAGGCCCGGGTGGCTTGGCTGCAGCTACAACGGCCGTTTTTTGCTTTACAAGCGATTGTTTGTGAGCTTGTTTATTGTTATTGCAAGCTTGCAGCAACAATGCCATTGTAGTTGCTGCTAAAACTAAAATCCCGAATTTACCGGCAAAAAAAAATCCCCTCATATGCTTATGAAGGGACTAATTTAGATATTTAATTGAATTTCTTCTTAATTGTTACTTTCGTCATCACCACCCGCAGAGGCCGGGGCATTGCTCAGTTCTTCTTTAAATGATGCCAACATGCGGCCGCCTTTGTAAAAATAACGACTGTAATAATTATCATCGAGGCTGCTGATAGCCACACCTTTTGATGATGCATGGGCAAAACGGCCATTGCCTAAATAAATACCAACATGTGAAATTCTGCGGCTGTGAATTTTAAAGAAAACTAAATCGCCTTCTTTCAAATCATCTTTACCAACGGGATTAACCATGCTAAAAATATCACGTGAACTTCTTTTGATATCAAGGTTAAAAACTTCACTGTATAATTCTTTAGTGAATGCCGAGCAATCGATCCCTTTTCTTGATTCGCCGCCAAAGTGGTATGGGGTACCAATCCAGTCATAAACAAAGTGAAAAAGTTTCATATTTGAGGTTGCCGATAATGCAACACCCATAATCTGGGATAAGTATGTTTTAGCTAAACCGTCCTGCTCTTCAGTTTTATCTTCCGTTGTAACCGGAGCAGCTTTTGTTTGAGCCTGCGAGGCTAAAACAGTGAACATAAGGGCAATAGCCAGGGCAAATTTCTTCATTTAACGCGTTAAGTTTGTTGTTAGGGCCAACAAATTGTTTATTAAATCAGACACTTTGTCTATCGTTGATTACAAAACTATCCATATTTTTTAAAATTGCAAATTAATGATGCTTTTTTTTCAAAAAATGTAAAAAAAGGTCTTTTACAAACAATCTTATCAATCAATAGCACTTCCTATTACGTTTCTTCATCATTTAGGGTTACCTTATTTTAAGTATATTTTACTTTTGGTATAAAAAACATGCAAAAAAATAGTCTCAAAATCAGGACAATAGCAGTGTTTTAGCTGTTCAAACACTAAAAAGGCTATAAATTGCTTTTGCAAAACAGTAAAACCACCTTATAAAGTTTGGTTAAACAAACAAACCGCGCCATTTATTGCTTACTAAATGCGGCTGATATGAAATAAAAAATAAATCTTCATAACAATTTGGTTGCGGTTTCGATAATTTAAAGGATATAATTAGATTTGCGCTTTACTCCAAGAAACTGACTGTTTAAATACATGAGTTCAATCGAAATAACAAAGGACACTTACCTGATGTGGTACGAACAAATGCTGTTGATGCGCAAGTTCGAAGAAAAGACAGGACAACTATACGGACAACAAAAGATCAGGGGCTTTTGCCACCTGTACATTGGGCAAGAGGCCGTTTTGGCCGGTGCCATGTCTGTAATGAAGCAAGAAGACAGCATGATTACCGCTTATCGTGATCACGCGCATGCACTTGCCAAAGGCGTATCGCCAAATGCTATCATGGCCGAAATGTATGGTAAAGTTACCGGTTGCTCAAAAGGCAAAGGTGGTTCAATGCACATGTTTGATAAAAGCAAACACTTTTACGGCGGCCACGGTATTGTAGGCGGCCAGGTGCCACTTGGTGCCGGTGTTGCTTTTGCCGAAAAATATAAAGGCACCGAGTTTGTTAACATTACCTATATGGGCGATGGTGCTGTGCGCCAGGGCGCACTTACCGAAACCTTTAATATGGCTGCGCTTTGGAAATTACCTGTAATTTTCATTTGTGAAAACAATGGTTACGCTATGGGTACCTCTGTTGAACGTACTACCATCCAAACAGATATTTATAAATTAGGCTTACCTTACGGTATCCCTTCATCTGCTGTTGATGGTATGGACCCTGCCGCGGTACACGTTGCTATGGACGAAGCTATTTCACGTGCACGTGCTGGTGAAGGCCCTACTTTCTTAGAAATGCGTACTTACCGTTTCAAAGGTCACTCGATGTCTGATCCGCAGAAATACCGCACCAAAGAAGAGTTGGAAAGCTACAAAGCAAAAGATCCTATCGAAATGACCAAACAGGCCATTGTTGAAAAGAAATATGCTGATGAAGCCTGGTTTGAAGAAATGGACGCTAAAATTAAAGCCATTGTTGATGAAGCGGTACAGTTTGCCGAAGAATCGCCATGGCCGGATGCTTCTGAATTATATACCGATGTGTATGTTCAGGAAGACTATCCTTATATCAGAGACTAAATACTAAGCCAAAATTCAAAAGCCATTATTCATTTTTTGAATTTTGGCTTTTGAATTTTGACTTACAAAACGTTGTATTAAAATTATAACACATATAAAAAGTATATGGCCGAAGTAGTAAAAATGCCTAAGATGAGCGATACCATGACCGAAGGGGTATTGGCTAAGTGGCATAAAAAAGTTGGTGATAAGGTAAAATCAGGCGATGTATTGGCCGAGGTTGAAACCGATAAAGCTACCATGGATTTTGAATCGTACCAGGATGGCACCTTGTTGTTTATAGGTGTTGAAGAAGGTGCGGCCGTTCCGGTTGATTCGGTTATTGCCGTAATTGGTAAAGAAGGCGAAGATTACAAAACAGCCCTGGCCGGTAGTGGTAGCGAGCCTGCTGAAAAGAAACAAGAAAAAGCTGCCGAACCTGCACCGGTTGCCGATAAAAAACCTGCTGCTACGGCTGCACCAAAGGTTGATTTATCAGCCATACCTGCTACTGTTATCCGCATGCCCCTATTAAGCGATACCATGACCGAAGGCACCATTGAAAAATGGAACTTTAAAGTGGGCGATAAAGTAAAAGCTGATGACTCATTAGCTGATGTGGCAACCGATAAGGCTACCATGGAAGTTGTGGGTTACGAGGCCGGTACGTTATTATACATTGGTGTAAAAGAAGGCGAAGCTGCTGCCGTTAACGGTATTATAGCCATTGTAGGTAAAGAAGGTACCGATATTACTCCATTATTACAAGGTGGTAATGATGCGCCTGCTGCTGAAGAAGCTGCACCTGCTGCAAAAGCCGAAACTGCCGATGCCGCTCCCGCTGCTTCATCGTCAACCGATGATAGCCGTGTTAAAGCATCACCACTGGCACGTAAAATCGCGAAAGATAAAGGCATCAACCTTAATGATGTTAAAGGCAGCGCAGAAGGCGGCCGTATCATTAAAAAAGATATTGAGGAATACAAACCGGCTGCTAAACCAGCTGCAACACCTGATGCCGCGCCAGCCGCTGCTCCATCTGCGCCTGCTGCTAAAGCACCTGTTGTATTACCAACCTATACAGGCGAAGAGAAATTTACCGAAAGGCCGGTTACTCAAATGCGTAAAGCTATTAGCCGCCGCTTAAGCGAAAGCTTGTTCACTGCTCCGCATTTCTACGTAACCATGAGCATCGATATGGATCAGGCTATTGCTGCCCGTACCCGTATCAATGATATTGCTCCTGTTAAAATATCATTCAATGATTTTGTAGTTAAAGCAGTGGCTGTTGCATTAAAACAACATCCTGCCATTAACTCATCATTCCTGGGCGATAAGATCCGTACCAACGAGCATATTCACGTTGGTGTAGCCGTAGCAGTTGACGAAGGTTTGCTGGTACCTGTGATCAGGTTTGCCGATGGAAAATCATTAAGTCATATATCTGTTGAAGTAAAAGAACTTGCCGGTAAAGCAAAATCTAAAAAATTACAACCTGCAGAAATGGAAGGCTCAACCTTCACCATATCAAACCTGGGTATGTTTGGCGTTGATGAGTTTACCGCTATTATTAACACACCAAACGCGTGTATTCTTGCTGTAAGCGGTATCCAGGCTGTTCCGGTTGTTAAAAATGGTGCTGTGGTTGCAGGCAACGTAATGAAAGTTACCTTAAGTGCAGATCACCGCGTGGTTGATGGCGCTACAGCTGCTGCGTTCCTGCAAACATTAAAACAATTATTAGAAGAGCCAGTAAGGTTACTGATATAATTTTGTTGGACTTTTGGGACTTTGAGACTTTTGGACTTTTGTTGGACAAAAGATGAAGGACTAAAGGACAAAGGACTAAAAATATAAAAGAGCGATAGGGTTAACTTATCGCTCTTTTTTTGTGGAGTTTACAAATTCCCTCCCTCGGGAGGGGCGGGCTGGAAATGAGCGCAAAGGCAGGGAGGGGTTTCTAAAAGCGACTTAACATCATGTTAACGACTAAGTTTATTAAACCCCTACCTCCTCCTTCCCCCAAGGAAGGAATCGCACAAGTCTCCAATTCATATTTGATCAATATGTTAATAAGGCTAAATAACAGCTTCGCTCTTTTATTTCACCGACATAAACCCAATAGACTTCGCCACCTCTTCCTTAAAAGCAAGCCCCTGAATATACAGCTGATCGTCAATAATCTTGTAGCTAAATGACCGTTCATCTACCTTAAAACCATCCGCTTTAAATAACTCTTTGAGCTTTTCTGTAAGTTCTTTCCTGTCAAATACCGGGCTTACTTTCAGCAAATCGGTTGAAGGCTCCAATTTGATGCCTTCAACCTGGTATGAAAATATTTTTGAATCCATATATAAATATAGCCTTATTGCTTGCCAATGCGGTACATTTTACCATTATCAGTAACGCCATAAAGCGCGCCGTCTTTACCGGTATTTAATGCTCTCCAGCGTTCACGTTTATCTTTAAGCAAGCGTTCTTCGCCTACTACTTTGTTGTTTTTAATCACAAGGCGCACGATGTGCGAACTGCTTAGGCCGCCAACAAATAAATTACCCTTCCATTCGGGAATTTGGCTGCCGGTATAAAATGTAATACCGGCCGGGGATACCACCGGGTCCCAATAATAAATGGGCTGGGTCATGCCTTCTTTTTGCTGAATGGCATCGCCTACCGGCTGACCGCTATATTCAATACCGTAAGTAATTACCGGCCAGCCGTAGTTATTACCCGGGCGAATAATGTTAATTTCATCACCCCCACGCGGACCAAACTCATCTTCCCAGAGTTCGCCGGTCTCGGGGTTCCAGGCCATGCCTTCGGGATTACGGAAACCATAGGCATAAATTTCGGGCAATGCACCTGGTGTATTGGCAAACGGGCCACCTGCAACGGGCTTGCCGTCTTGAGTGATATGAATAATTTTACCAATAGCCGCGCCCAGATCCTGCGCTTTCATCCGGATATCGGCACCAGAGCGCTCACCGGTGCTTACAAACAGGTTGCCTTGTTTATCAAACAATATCCTCGATCCATATTGCAAAGTACCTTTATAAGCCGGCGTAGCGCGATAGATCACCTGTATATCATCAATCTTACTTTCATCTGCGGCTAATTTGCCCTTGGCTACGGCCAGGACATTGCCATCCGGTGTTTGCTCGGCGTAATCCCAGTAAATAATATGATTGCCGGTAAAATCAGGATCTATGTTCACGTCCAACAAACCGCCCTGCCCCTGGTTAACCACTGCCGGTAAATTGGTGATCTTTTTATCGGCTTTACCATCCGCTTTTAAAATTTGCATGGTGCCAACTTTCTCCGAGATCAGGAAACGTCCGTCGGGCAATACGCATAATCCCCATGGGTGGCTCAGTTCAGTATTGATAATAGTTACGGCATAAGGTGTTTGGGTTTTAACACCCGCAATACGGGTTTGGCCTTCAAAGGCCGGCTTGTATTGGCTGTTGGGAGTGTTAGTTTCAACAGGAGCGTTATCTGCGCTTGTTTGTGCCTGGCTGGCCGCCGCGGTTATAAGGGTAATACCCGTTATTAATGTTTTTTTTAATGTAGATAGCATTGGTTGCGTATTTAGTGTTTAGATAAATGTTACCCGTAAAAATACAATTTGGTTTTTGATATGCCTGTTTCACAATGTATTAAACAGGTTACATTTTGGCTTGTATGCATTAGCCGTCCCTCCCGGTTTAACCGGTATTCAATATTATGGTAATGTTATTATTGAAAAAATATTGAACACTTTAAAGCAAATTTTGTTTATTGCGTTAATAATTTATTAACTACCATGAAAAAACATACCTTATTACTCAGTTTAGTGGTCGCTGCAATAATAACCACTATTAATCCTGCGCATGCTCAGTTTGGCAGTTTATTACAAAAAGCTAAAGATAAAGCAGCCCAAAAAGCCAGCGATGCGATGGACAAAAAGGCGAGTACATCAACCGATCAAACAACCCCTAAAAGCAATAAAGCTACCATTCGCGAAGGGTTTGATTTTGTACCTGGCGATACGGTGCTACTTGCTGAGGATTTTGCCAACGCGGCCACCGGTGCATCTACACATACTTTTAAAACCAACGGATCGGCATCTGTAGTTACCATTGATGGCCAGGGTGGCAAATGGCTTGCCCTTGCCGACAACGCCACTTATAAATTTACTAAGCAGATATTTTACCCCAGGCACTTTACTGTTGAGTTTGATATTTTTACCGCTGTAGATGTTGTTAAAGATATTTATCCTATAACGGTTGGCTTTGTTAATGACAATAGCATAAAAGATTATAACAGCGGCACAGGCGCCTACCTGCAGCTTAAATATTATAACAATGATGATATTGAAGTTTATAGCTCATTCATCAGCAAAAACCTCAACACCAGGTTTGATCTTACGGCCTACGCCAACCGCCCTATGCACATCTCCATGAATGTTGATGGCGATCGTATGGCGGTATATATAGATAAAACCAAAATTGCCGATACTCAACTGTTTTTACCAACCACGGCAAAAAACTTTTTTATTAGCGGCCCAATGCAATACCATAATGGCGCAAAAGCGCTGGTAAGCAATTTCAGAATCATGGGCTTTAAAAAGAGCTAAGCCTTACCCTTAAATAGTCATTACCTGTTGCCTGCAATAAGTTATATAGCCAAACTTGCGAAGTTTTAAAAACTTCGCAAGTTTTTTTTCGCTGCGATATTTCTCGTTTCAATACGCCTTGTTGGCTTCAGTTTTGTTTAAAGATATTCCTTTAATTGCCTGTAACTAAATAAGGTTCGCTTTGTCTAAATTCCAAACAAAGCCCTGTTAAGCCATCAAACCATTTCAATTACGGGGATCATCAGCTTTTATTTAAACTTTATTGTATGAAAAGAAATTTCCTTACAGGTATTGCACTGGTAATATGCCAGGCTATTGGAATTAACGCCCATGCGCAGCTAACATCACCCGCAAACGGAGGCAATAAACGCGCCTCGGTGAGCGAGCAAATTGGCATCACAGACGTGAACATCCATTACGACCGCCCCGGCGTAAAAGGACGCGATGGCCATATTTGGGGCGGACTGGTACCGGTTGGTTATGTCGATCAGGGTTTTGGCACTTCTAAAGCCGCGCCGTGGCGGGCGGGTGCTAATGAAAACACCACTATTGAGTTTTCTACCGATGTTAAAATTGAAGGCCAGGCCCTACCGGCAGGCAAATACGCTTTGTTTATAGCTTATGACCCGGATGCACCTACGTTGATCTTTTCAAAAAATAACAGCTCATGGGGCAGCTTTTTTTATAACCCCGACGAGGATGCCTTACGGGTAAAAGTAAAAACAGTTAAAACCGATCAAAGTGTGGAGTGGCTTAAGTACGAGTTTACCAACCAAACGCCATCATCGGCAGTGGTAACATTGGAGTGGGAAAAGTTAGCTATTCCGTTTAAAGTCGATGTAGATCTTGTTGCCACCCAATTAGCATCTTTCAGGAAAGAACTACGCGGCGAAAGGGGCTTTACCTGGGATGGCTGGAACCAGGCGGCCTTGTTTTGCGCCCAAAACAAAACCAATTTAGAAGAAGGACTAACCTGGGCAAATACAGCAGTCGGGCCCGATTTTGGAGGCAGCCACAGTTTTCAGGCCTGGACAACCAAGGCAGCGATATTAGATAGTCTTGGCCGCGATGCCGAGGCGCAGGCTGCTATAAAAACCGCCATCCCTTACGGTGATATGAACGAACTGTATTTTTATGCCCGTGGTCTGGCTACACATAAAAAAGGGAAAGCAGCCTTTGATGTTTTCAAAGCCAACTATGATAAATATCCAACAGAGTTTTTAGCAAACGCCGGTATGGTACGCGCTTACTCGGCCATAGGCGATTATAAAAAAGCCCTCGCCCTTGCGCAGAAAACCCGCTCTTTAGCAAAAGACAAACCTAACCAGGATACTTTGGATAGGATGATAGCCAAACTACAGGATGGCAAGGATGTAAATTAAAAGCACAAACAAAAGCCCGGTTACTAATCAAATAACCGGGCTTTTGTTTCCTATTTATCTTACAGCCTCATATAGCCCAAGCTTTTTAGGCTTGGTATACACAATTTGCCAAAGATGATTTTTGCGGGCCCGAAATGACGCGGCGCTTGCGTTCAAATACAATAGCCACATGCGTTTGAAACTTTCGTCGTAAGCGGTGCTCAGTTCGGGCCAGTGTTGCTGAAAGTTTTTGGCCCATTCCATACAGGTACGGTCATAATAAACGCCAAAATTATGCCAGTCTTCCAAAATAAATAATCCCATAGCGGCGGTTGTAATTTGCGCTGCAGATGGCAGCATGCCATTAGGGAAAATATACTTATCTATCCAGGGATCGGTCACTTTAGTATTGTAGTTACCTCCTATGGTATGCAGCAGGGCAATACCTTCATCGGTAAGGTTTAAGGCAATTGTTTCCATGAGCGACCTGTAATTCCTATACCCTACGTGCTCCATCATACCTACGGTAACTACACGGTCAAATTGCTCTTTAATATCCCGGTAATCCTGCACGCGTATTTCAACGGGTAGCCCTTTATTTATTTCCCTGGCCAGCAAAGCCTGTTCTTCTGATATGGTTATACCCACTACAGAAACCCCATAGTTTTGAGCCGCGTATTGTGCCAGGCCGCCCCAGCCACAACCAATATCCAATAAGCGCATCCCTGGTTCAAGCTTTAATTTGCGGCATATCAGGCTAAGCTTTTGTTCTTGCGCGTCGTCAAGATTTTGCGCATTTTCCCAATAAGCACAAGAGTAAATCATCCTTTCATCCAGCATTCGCTCATATAAATCGTTACCTATATCGTAATGCTTATGAGCAACTTCCCTGGCACGGCTTTTTGTTTGCCTGTTCATGAATTTTGCTTTAAAAAAGTATTTTACTGTTTCAAAGTTTTTGGGAATGAGTTTATCAACCCGGTAATATAACATCCTGAAAAAGAATTCATCTAAAGCATCGGCGTCCCACCAGCCCTCCATGTATGATTCGCCCAGGCCAATAGAGCCCTGGCTTAAAAAACGATCATAAAATTCAGGGTTATGCACTTTCATATCCCAGGGGTTGGTGCCGTTAATAGCAATACCACCGCCGGTAAACATTTTTTCAATTATTTCTTTAGATGAGCCCACCTTGTATTTCCAGTTTTAGTGGTGAAGATATATTTTTTATACCACCGATGCAAAGTGATACGCCATGGGGCAGGAAAATCGCTTTTAACATTTCCGCCCAAAGTAAAACCTTTTAATAATCACACAACAGGTAGCCGCTATGCGGCATCTCATCTGGTTCATTTGTTTCTACAAACGGGTAGCCGCTATGCGGCAATTTTGAGTTTTATTAAATATTCGATGCCGCATAGCGGCTACCTATTTGTAGAACAACCACAATCATTTTTTGCTCCATAGGAGCTACCTTTTGCTACGCAAATTTTTAGAAGCGATTCCTTGAGCCTCGACATACACCGGCGATATTAAGGCTTATTATAGTACGCTTAAAAACTCGCTCATTTCTGTTAACACTTTTTGCGATGCTTCAGAATGAACGTTGGCCAATGGCCAAACATGGTTTTGGTTTTCATAGACGCTTAGTACCGTATTTTGCTGAACAGGCTTTACCTGGTTGTAAAAATTAAGGCTATCATCTAACAAAATTTCATTGGCCCCAACTACGATCAAAACCGGCGGGAAGGCGCTCAGCGGCACATTTTCGGGACTTGCTGTAGCTAATGATGCGTTACCGATATAATCCTTTGCCGAGCTTTTGGCATATTCCCTGGTCAGGATGGGATCTTTAGCGCGGTTTGTTTCATGCGATGGGTTGTCACAACTCAGGCTGATCCAAGGCGAAATCATTATGGCGGCTGCAGGCAACTTTATTTGCTGTTTAAGTAAATCGCCCACTAAAGAAACGATGAGGCCGCCGCCGGCGCTATCGCCAATCAAACTGATGCTGTAACCCGGGTAAATATTTAATAATGCCTTATAAATGTTAAAAACATCTGTGGGTGCTGCCGGGTAGGGCTGTTCGGGAGCCAGGGCATATTCTACAAAGAACACCTTGGTTTTTAGTTTTTGGCTGATATGACTTACCAAAGCCTGGTGCGAGCGGATGGAACCCACCGCAAACGCGCCGCCATGCAAATAAACTATTATTTTATTCGCTGCCGCGTTTGGCGGTGTAAACCAGTAACAGCTTACGCCATTTATAGCGGTTGGTTCTACGGTTACCGAATTGTCTTTAGGATATATTTTGCCTAATTGCTCAAAATTTTCTCTGCGTTTTTTGATGTCTTCCATTTGTTTTATGTTTTGAATGAACAGCACAAAGGTGAAAGCTATGGCGCGCGACAGCCCATAAACGAGTTTAAGAAATACCCTTAATATAGTTTAAGCCCGAGGCTTATTTTTTGGCGATATTGTTCCGCACCTTACTCAAAAACTCGGGCGTAATGCCCAGGTAGGAGGCTATTTGTGTGCTGGGCAAACGCTGGAACAAATGTGGGTACTGGTTGATGAACGATAAGTACCTTTCTTCGGCGGTAGAGCTGATGGCTTGCAGTATGCGATTTTCCAGTTCAACAAAACGGGTTTCCATAATCACCCTAAAATTCCTGTCAAACTTGGGGTTATTAGTGAACAGGTAAAACAGATCGGGCTTTTTGATCTGCAAAATTACCGACGGCTCAATAGCCTCTATATAAACGCGACTGGGCTTATCGGCATAAAAACTATCAATTTCCATAATCCAATCGCCTTCGGCCGCAAACTGCAGGTTGTGTTCTACACCTTTATCATCAACCTGGAATTTTTTAAAGCAGCCCTCGGCCACAAAGGTGTAATGCTTGCAAACATCACTTTCCTGCAAAATAAACTGGCGGCGCTTAATCTTTCGTTCGGTTACACGTTCGCGCAGTTCTTCCCGCTCCTCCGCATCCAACGGGAGGTAGTTATCAAAACTCGCGAATAATTTATTAATAGGCACGGGCAAAGTAATTATGTGGTTAAGATACACAAGTAATTGGAAAAGGAATAGTTTCACTTTCAGACGCGTTCTAAGCATCAATCGCCTCAAAAACAAAGCCCTGTTGTTTAAATGTTTTGCAGCACTCAAACAACAGGGTTCATTATAAAAGCGACTAAACGCTATTTAAATTTGTTTTTTAAAGCGGCCAGTTTTATGGCGATATCTGTTTCCGGGGCTTCAACCGGCTTTTTGTTGAACGATGGTTTGTTACCGGCCGGGCGCCTGTCGTCATTCCTTCTTTCCGCAGGGGCGCTTTTGTCGTTCTCTTTCATGGATAGGGCAATACGCTTGCGGTTAACGTCAACTTCGGTAACGGTAACCTCTACCTTTTGGTGAACTTTCAGCACCTCGTTAGGGTCTTTAATAAAACGGTTGGTGATCTGGCTTAAATGTACCAGGCCGTCCTGGTGAACACCGATATCAACAAAAGCACCAAAATTGGTAATATTGGTTACAATGCCAGGTAACTTCATCCCCACCTTTAAATCCCCAATGGCATTTACACCATCGGTAAAGCTAAAAGCTTCAAACTGCTCGCGCGGGTCGCGGCCGGGTTTGGCAAGCTCGGCCATAATATCATTCAGGGTTGGCAAACCAACTGTTTCAGAAGTATATTTTTGCAGTGGGATGCTCCGGCGGATAACCGCGTCGCCCATTAAATCCTTCACGGTACATTTCATGTCTTTGGCGATTTGCTCCAGCAAGCTGTAACGTTCGGGGTGTACCGCGCTTGAATCCAGCGGGTTTTCGGCGTGGTGAATCCTTAAGAAACCTGCCGCCTGCTCAAATGCTTTTTCGCCAAGGCGGGGCACTTTTTTAAGCTGATCGCGGCGTTTGAATGCACCGTTCTGATCCCGGTAATCCACAATGTTTTGGGCCAGTTGCGGACCAAGGCCCGATACATAAGCAAGGATCTGTTTCGATGCAGTATTTAACTCTACACCAACAGCGTTCACGCAACTCATTACGGTATCATCTAATGAGGTTTGCAGCTTGTTTTGATCCACATCGTGCTGGTATTGGCCTACGCCTATTGATTTAGGGTCTATCTTCACCAATTCGGCTAACGGGTCCATCAACCTGCGACCGATGGATACCGCGCCCCTAACGGTAATATCTTTATCCGGAAACTCTTCCCTTGCTACGTCAGACGCGGAGTAGATAGAAGCGCCGCTTTCGTTCACCATTACAATGGCAACGCCCGGCAGGTTAAGGTTACGCACAAACAATTCTGTTTCGCGGCCGGCAGTACCGTTACCAATAGCGATGGCTTCAATTTTATATCGGTCAAACAGGTGTTGAACCGTTTTTTCGGCCTCGCGGGCCTGGCCTGCGCCAGTGTGCGGGTAGATGGCGGTATTCTCTAACAATTTGCCCTGCTCATCCAAACAAACCAGTTTACAACCGGTACGGAAGCCTGGGTCAATAGCCATAACACGTTTTTGGCCAAGCGGCGCGCTCAATAATAACTGGCGGGCATTCTCGGCAAATACACGAATGGCTTCCTCATCGGCTTTCTTTTTGGTAAGCAGGCGCACTTCGGTTTCCATTGATGGCTTAAGCAGGCGTTTGTAACCATCTGCAATAGCTTGTTTTACCTGGTCGGCACTTGGGTTGTTGGCTTTTACAAAGCTATCCTCCAGGGCGGCAATAGCCTCTTCTTCGGCAGGTTTAATATCCAGCCAAAGAATTTCTTCTTTTTCGCCGCGGCGCATGGCTAATATACGGTGGGATGGTGCCGATTTTACGGGCTCCGTCCAATCAAAGTAATCTTTATATTTTATGCCTTCTGCTTCCTTACCGTCAATCACTTTTGACTGAAAAGTACCTTTCTCTACAAAAAGCTCGCGGATGCGTGTACGTACTTCGGCATTTTCGCTGATGGTTTCGGCAATAATATCGCGGGCACCTGCAAGGGCTTCTTCAATACTGTTAACGCCTTTTTCGGCATCAATAAAAACAGCAGCTTCGGTTTGCAGGTCGGTTTTGCGTTGTTCCAAAAGCAAATCGGCGAGGGGCTGTAATCCTTTTTCGCGAGCGGTGGTTGCTCGGGTTTTACGTTTGGGGCGATAAGGCAGGTAAATATCCTCTAAGGCAACCATAGTTTCGGCCTCATTGATCTGCTTTTCCAGCTCGGGCGTTAGCTTGCCCATATCTGTAAGCGATTTCAGGATAGCCTCGCGGCGTTTATCCAAATCGCGCAGTTGCTGAGAACGGTCGCGAATCTCGGCAACCTGTACCTCGTCGAGCGTACCGGTAACCTCCTTGCGGTAACGGGAAATAAACGGAACGGTTGCACCTTCATCAAGTAAAGCTATGGTAGCGGTTACCTGTTTTTCGGTAATGGAAAGCTCTGTGGCTATTTTTTTAGAATGCGATATCATACATCAAATTTCGGACTGCGAAGTTGAGGGAATAGGCCCACAATTCAAAAAAAGTTTTTTAACAACCGGGGGAGAAGTGACTCTTGGACTATTGGACAAAGGAGCAAGGACGGGAAGACAAAGGAGCAAGCTGGAAAAGCTATAGGAGGGAGGATAAACTGAAAATGGGCTGAAAGAAAAACTCTTTTAGCCCATTTTCAATAGCTATAAACTGGCTTATTTATATTGTTTCACCGCAATAAATAGGATTATCGTAAAAACCGCTAAAACAAAAGACAAAGCCGACCGACGATTGGCTGCCATGGCATCGGGTATACGACCAGTTGGTACAAGTT
The DNA here is from genome assembly GCF_030409315.1 of Mucilaginibacter flavus. Classification (GTDB taxonomy): domain Bacteria; phylum Bacteroidota; class Bacteroidia; order Sphingobacteriales; family Sphingobacteriaceae; genus Mucilaginibacter; species Mucilaginibacter flavus. The sequence continues at coordinate 72,996 of NZ_JAUFPS010000020.1, forward strand.
TTTGATGCTTCTTCCTGTAACTTAAACTCAATATCAACAAAAACGCAGCAATAATTAGTATAGTGTATTCCATATTGCAACTACGCACAAAGTAGCATTTTGGTTTTGTAACATTTTTATATGAACAAAAATGAACGGGACGGGTTACATTGCTAAGTTAAAGAAACCATATCTTGCGTCTTTGGTGCCCAAATCCTGTTGTGCAAATCGATTTGCAAATCTGCTCTCCATAGCGGCGGACGCAAAATATTGCGTTTCTACAGGAAACTAAATTGTTCGATTCAACAACGGCACCCGTTTCAAAATCTTCACCATTATAAAAGCCAGGCTCAAGGCCATCAACATTTTGATGGGGATAACCCACAGTAGGCTCAACGTGCCAAAATCAATATTTAAAAAACCCTTACCAAACATGAGCTGCATACACAATACATGTAAAATGTAAATGCCGTAGCTTTCCTGACTGATGTGGTTTGCTATCTTTTTCCACCATTGTTGTTTGGTACTAAAGGGATAGTTTTTCATAAACAGGAACAAGCCTGCTACCGCGAAAGGAATTTCGGGGGTAACATCGCTTTCAATTAAATCGGTTGCGTGTTTAAATTGGTATACCTGCAATAAAATAATGCCCGCTATTGATGCTATGAACGCGATAACACAAAGGGTGTACAGAGTATTCAGCGTTCTTTTAGAGAAACTGAAACTCTTTAAATAATATCCCAGTACAAAATAGCCAATGTAACCGGTAAAAATATGCAGTTCGATGTTGTTGGCCGTTTCAAGGGAAACATCAATAATCCCCAAAACACAATTGGCAATAAACCAAATCACAATAAAATACAACACCTGGCTTTCGGTAGCCGACCGTATAAACAGGTTAATAATAGGGTAAGCGAGGTAAATCCCCGTCATCATATACAAAAACCAAAAGTGAAATACCAGCGGTACACTGTAAAAGGCTTTTAAGTAATACAAGAAACTGGCGCTGGGATAGGTTTTATCAAAATAATGATAAAACAACATATAAAACGCGCTCCAGAAGACTAACGGAATAACCAGTTTAGGCAGGCGTTTGCTAAAAAGTTCTTTAATGGTAACATCTTTTTTAGGGCTAAGCAATAAACTGCCGCTAAGCACCACAAACATGGGTACGCAAAACCGGCAAAGCCCGTTATAAAACGCTGCTGAAAGCCAATCATTTTGCGGAATATGCCCGTATTGCGCTGCCGGATCGGCAGCGTTATGAAGTGTAATCACCGCCACGGTAGCCAGCGCCCGCAAAAAATCCGCATAAAACAGATGCGGTTTTGATTGGATAGCGTCGGTAGCTGCAGTTTGCGACATAAAGTGCAAGATAGTTGTTTTGGAGGACTTTGGGAGTATGAGACTATTGGAGAAGCGGACTTTGGGACTATGGGATTGGTGTACTTTCTCTGTTGAAATATGTTTCTCTGTTTTTACTCGCATACTTCGTCGTCTTAATCAAAAAGTCTTTTAGTCTTACAGTCCGCCAATCCAATAGTCCCCCAAAATCCTATCTTTGATAAAATCTAAACTTTTATGAGCCAGGCAACCACTATTGATCAAATCATTCAGCAATTAGAGGCCATTATTAGCGATGCCGTTGTAACGGGCAGCAGGGCGGGGTATTTTGCCGCATTGTACCATAAAGTTACCTGCAAGGTAAAGGAAGGTATTGTCAACGGCGAATTTGAGAATGGCCCAAGGATGGAATTATTGGATATTACATTTGCCAGCAGGTATATTGCCGCCTACAATCAATGGCAACTAAAACAGCAACCATCGGCATCGTGGCAAATCGCATTTGATATTTTTAGCAAGCCTTCAAAAATGGTATTACAGCATTTGCTGATAGGTATGAATGCACACATCAACCTCGACCTGGGCGTAGCTGTGGTTGAAACAGCGCGCGCCTTTAATCAGCCATTAGCCGAAATTCATAAAGATTTTAACGCCATTAACACCATCCTTTCGGCGCTTACCTACGAAGTAATTAACGAACTTAACCAGGTGTCGCCCCTTTTATCTTTAGCCGGTTTGCATGCGCAAAACAATTCAATATTGATCCAGTTTGCGCTTGGTAACGCCCGCGATGGGGCCTGGGCTTTTGCCGAAGATATTGATAGCCGCACCGGGCAGGATTATATCAACTCCATAACAAGCCGCGACGTCGATATCAATAAATTAGGCAAAGGCATTGTTTACCCGGTGGGTTTGCTCAGCTTTACGGTATGGATCATCCACCTGTTTGAATGGCGTAATCCATCCAGGATAACTAAGGTATTAAGTGAGTACAAGAAGGCTTATTTGAAAGTGAATTGAGTTTTGGGACAAAGGATTTTTGGAGCAAGGAGCAATAGCAGGGAAAATAAGTAGTTTAATTATGCAAATTATAATATGCCGCTATCTTTCGCGCTTTGAGGTAATTTAAAAAACCATGGGCGGTTGATGTAGTGTTACCTTTGCCAAGAGAAGTAATATTAAGATATATTAAATTATCATCAAATAGTATTGTGATTATCCTACCCCATATCGGGCTGCCAACTGGAGTTATACTTCTCATTATCAATTCATCGTTTACCTGGTAATCCAAGTCGGCATAAAAGGCGTCTAATACTTCCGTTATCTTTTGTTTGTTTTGTGATATATCTTCGCCCTTGGTAATTACAAATGCATTGCGGTAAAACATGCTTAGAACCATAAAAAGTTCTATTGCCACACAAATGGGTACTGCCCATATAAGTTCTTTAGAGCCTGAAATTGACGTCAATATAGGTATCAGAAAAACAAACAAAAAAACTGACATAATGCTGTATGAAATTACATAGTCGAAAATAACACCGCCGGTTATTTTGTATATAAGTTTATTCTTGATGATACTTTTGGGGTAATTCACTTGCGGGATGGTTCGTACAATGTAGTCTTCGTTCATTTAGAGTTTATTTTAATTAAGGTATGATATCTACTTTTTGTACCGGGCAACGTCTATGATGGTGTGAAGATAGCTGGGCAGGTTCCGCATATATATCACTAATAATCCAAGAACTTCGAAAAAGTAAGGTGCCCCCATTTTATAAAAATGAGCAAAAATGGCGTAATCACCAATATTCTATTTTAATATTTATAACAACTGCTAATCCAAAAGTATTTCATTATTAAGAATCTGCACATCTGAAATCTGCACACCTGCACATCTTTTCACTATCTTTGCGCCACAATGCAATTAACAGGCGATACAACACAGGTGTGGGAAAAGGGCTATAATAATTATGGCCCGTGGTTGAAGGAGAAATACAAGGGGCACCGTGTGTTTAAAGTTATTGTTGATGGTGGCTTTACCTGCCCTAACCGTGATGGCTCAAAAGGCTACGGCGGTTGTACGTATTGCAATGTTGATTCGTTTACGCCATCGGTAAGCCGTAACGCGCCTACTATTCGTCAACAGGTAGAGGAGGGGATGGAACGTGCCCGTAAAGGCAACAAGGCCGATAAATTTATTATCTACTTTCAGCCCAATACCAATACCTATGCCCCGGCGCATTATTTAAAAATGATGTATGACGAGGCTTTGAGCTATGGTGCCGAAGATATTGTTGGCCTGAGCGTGGGTACCCGCCCCGACTGTATCGATGCCGAAAAGGTAGCCCTTTTAGAAAGCTATACCGATCGTTTTGATGTTGACCTGGAAATGGGCATGGAATCTATTTATGATGAAACCCTTAACCAGATTAACCGCGGCTGTAGTCACCAGGAGTTGGTGAACGCGCTTAAATTGGTTGAAAACAGCAAGCTTGATATTTGCGTACACACAATCTTTGGTTTCCCTTGGGAAACGCATGACATGATGCTAAAGTACGCCGATGAGATCAATCGCTTTCCTCAAATAAAATTTGTAAAATTTCACCACCTGCATATTGTAGAAGGATCGGTAATGGGCGTTAAATACAAACGCGAACCATTCAAACTATTTGGCATTGATGAGTATGCCGACTTTTTATGCGAACTGCTGCCCCGCGTTCGCCCGGATATCGTAATCCAGCGCCTCTTCGGCCTTAGCGACCGTGAATTATTGATCGCGCCAAACTGGGGTTTAAAAAAATCAGAAATCCAGTATTATATCGATCAGCGGATACTGAGTAAGGGGGTAGTACAGGGGTCTGCCCTTTAAAATTGTTGCGGCTACTGCAGCGAGTTAGGTTGCGCTAAACTCGCGACAACTTTTTATAAGTTCAAACTTATTCCTCCTAAATACGTTTAACCGCTTTATAACTCTGCTGCCGCGAGTTTAGCGTAGCGTAACTCGTGGTAATTTACAATTTAAGCTTCCAGCTTAAATTACCTTGCAAACTATTGCAGTCGATTTAATTTAAAAACTAAATTATGAAAGCTACGGTTGCTCTCGGCTAAGCCTGTGGCTGCTTGAATAATGATTACCTGTGATAGTAGTATTTAAACATCCTATCCATCTTTTTATCAACGTAAAAGATAGAGGTGTACAGGGTGCCATCAGAATTATAAATTAGCTTGTTGGTGTATTTGGTTTTTTGTAAGCCAACAGTTTCAAAACCAATAATTTCAATACATTGATTATATCGGTTGAATTTATACGTACACCAATACGCTTCGTCTTCGCCCGGTTTTAGTTTATTTATATTGATAATTTTATCTCCGTTTTTAGTGGTATCAGTTTGCATGGTAAAACTGTATTCCGGAGTGTCTTGTTTATAAAAATAATCTATAACCTCCAGATCATTTGCATCGTTATATCTTGCTAAATTGGAAATATAGGATGGTTGGTTACCTGTTGTTTTAGTAATACGATATAACCGCCCCATGGAATCGTACTCTCTTTTTTCCCTGTTAACAAATAAAGTGTCTGAGGGATAATTTACATGATTTTCTAACCTGCCTATTGTATCGTAGCTGTATTCATGAATGGTGTAAATACCTTTACGATAAAAATTGTTTTTTGAGTAAAAATAGGCTGCTTTTTTATTTATCAATCCAAAAGCATAATAAGTGTATACAATTTTTTGATCTAAATAATTCTGCCTGTTAAAATGCACCTGGTCTGTTAATTGCCCCTCGGTATTATAGTTAAAATTTGTTGCGTCCAAATAAATTGAGTCGGCAATACCTTTGCGGCTTAAATGATACTCATAGGTCTCTCTACGTACAATTTTGTTTGCAATAATAAATTTATTAGGAAACTGATCAATGCCCAGAAATTGTTCAATGATTTCTTGCGCTTGCACATTATTAAATAAAACTATAAAGAAAAGTGATAGTAAAGTTTTTTGCATAAAGTTTGGTATGATGCGAAATAACAAAATTTCAAATATTTAAGCGCAGCAGATTCGCAAACTTATTCGCCCCAAATACGTTTAACGGCTTTATAACTTTTGGTATCGGTTTTGTTAACTTATGGTTGAAAAAACTTGTTGAATTTCCTAACGTATATCTGTTTTGTCACAAAGAGCGCAACAAAATTATATCCCGGCCCTAACCGGCGTACGTGCAATGGCTGCCTACCTGGTGTTCATATCGCATTTTGCTTATGTTTTTGATGAGAAATTTCCTCACTCTGTGCAACGTTTTTTTAACGAGTTCCACATCGGGGTTACTATTTTCTTTGTGCTTTCGGGGTTTTTAATCGCTTTCAGGTATTTTGATAGTTTTAAACTTACTAAAGACTGGTTTAAACAATACCTTAAAAATAGGGTGGCTCGTATTTACCCCATGTACGCTATTTTAACCATGGGGGCATTTATAGCATATCATTTTACGCAAAATCCAATAGTTACGGCCGGGCAAAATCCCGTGGTGATGTTTTTTATGAACATTGTATTCCTCCGTGGCTTTTTTGATCAGTTTAAATTTACGGGGGTAGCGCAGGGTTGGTCCCTTACGGTTGAGGAGTGCTTTTACTTTTCGGCACCGTTTATTTTCCTCATCGCCACCAAATACAAAAGGTTTTATATCCAGCCTATAGCAGTTACTGGTTTGGGTGTTACGCTGGTTTTAATTTTTAGCCATGTAAACTGGTACGGTTTCTTTGGCAATTTTACTTTTATGATGCTGTACACCTTTTTAGGCAGGTGTTTTGAGTTTTTCGCGGGCATTCAGCTGGCGCTTATTGTGCGTAAACAAAGGCTTGATGGTACCAGTAAAAAAAAGTTTACCTATTTGGGCTTTCTCATGATATTCGTTTGCGTATGGATCATGTCTGTTTTGCCTATTCCGAAAGGCCAGGAGGCAGGGTTGCATAATCCCTTTGGCATCATCACCAATAACTATTTACTGGCAACTTCAATAGCGCTGTTCTTTTACGGCTTGCTTACCGAAGCTACCATTCTTAAAAAAATGCTATCAACCCATTTTGTTGAATTATTGGGTAAAAGCTCTTATATATTTTATCTTATACACTTAGGGTATATGTATAATTATATACATGAGGGTTTTAACTGGCTTAATGATTATACTTTTAATTTGTATGATAAATGGGGAGTTGATTGGCATTCGCCGTTTGAGTACGATAGTTTAAACCTTCTGTATGCTTTTATCGTTCTAAATATAATTTCAATCACTTTGTTTAAACTTATTGAGGAGCCGCTTAACCATTATATTCGAAAATCAGACTTTTTGATCAAGAACAAGGCGCGAAATCCGGAAAACGAGTCGGCAAAGATCAGTGCATAATTACTATTTATGGCAACGAACTTTAAAACGTATTTAATTTTATTATTTGCAGTAACCACATTTCAGCAAGCCTTCGCCCAGCACGATTCGCCCGTATCAAAAAAAGCAACCCCGCAAAAAGAAGACGAGGAAACGGTATCAACCGTACTAAACATCGATAGTAAGGATGGCATCTTTAATTCCGCGGCCTCATTTACTTTCGATGTAAAAAATACTTACAATGTTGAGCAGGAAGGTACCGTATCTTATTTGTTGACCGACGAAAAGGGCATTAAGGTTAAAGCATTTTCAAAGCCTGTAAAAATTGCCAAAAAAAGCAACGAGCATTACAACTTTGACATCTCCGGTTTAAAAACGGGTTTCTACAAGCTTAACGTAATGATCAATGTATCTGATTATGATGATACTACCCGGCGCGCCTTCGGCATCAGGGCTGATGAAATTAAATCGGCTTATCCAAAACCCGCAGATTTTGACAGTTTCTGGAAAACAGCCAAAGACGAACTTGCCAAAGTAAAACCGCAGTTTAAGGTTACTGAGCAGCCTTCACAAAATACAGATAACCGCAGGGTGTTCCTTATCGAAATGAAATCGTTGGATAACCTTACCATTCGCGGCTGGATGACGATACCCAAAACACACAATAAAAGCAAAGCATTCTCGGTATTGTTAGGTTTGCCTGGTTACCAGGTTACACTAAAACCCATTGTTGGGCGCGACGATGATCTGGCCATTATCACCCTAAATACCCGCGGCCAGGGCAATAGCCGCGATGTGATCCATACCGAGCGGGATGCATTTATATCATACAATATTGAGGATAAAAATAAATACGTAATGCGCGGCGTAATTATGGATTGTGTGCGCGCTGTTGATTTTATTTTTTCACGTAAGGAGTTAAGGCACGACCAAATTTTGGCTACCGGGGGTAGTATGGGCGGTTATTTAGCAATAGCATTGGCAGGCTTAGATAGCAGGGTTACCATCTGCTCGGCACAAAATCCCATCCTGAGCGATGTGCACAATCTGGTGGGTGCGGTTGAATGGCCTGTAAACGATATCAGGAAATATGTAGCCGGCAAACCCGATGTTACGTTTGACCAGGTTTTGAGCAACATGGAGTATTTTGATACCAAAAACTTTGCTACTAATGTTAAATGCCCGATATTGCTTGGTTTAGGTTTACTTGACCCTTATGTACCACCCAGCAACGGTTACGCGGTTTATAACTCGTTAAATACCGATAAAAAAGTAATGGTTTATAAAGACCTTGGGCACGAGGTAAGCCAAAAATATAAAGATTTTGAAGGCGCGTGGATGCGTGATACCTTTGGATTGTTTTAAACAGATACGAATGATTAAATATATGACCCCGAACAAAAGCTTATTCAAATATTTGATTGCTGTAGTGATGCTGATTGCTGCCGTTCGTCAAAATAGTTATGCCGATGGTTTCCCTGTCAGGCCCGGTCGTTTTATATTATCACCATCTGTAAGTTACTTTTTTGCCAGCAAGCAATTTGATTCTACAAGCCACCGTCGCCCATTTGATGATAACGGGCGCTTTCACTCTTTAAGCTATTCGTTATATGGTGAGTATGGTATTAGCCGTAAATTTACCTTATCGGCCTTGGTACCATATTCCATGAACTATTTTAAAAATGATCTATCGCCCACAGCAACAACCATTAATGGTTTCCAGGATGTAGAGATCGGCCTTAAATACTACCTGGCTAACATCAATTACAAATACTATTTCAGCTTAAAGGCTACAGGTATCATCCCAACATACCGAAACAATGCCAACTTGGGCTACGGACAATACGGGGGCGAATTGAAACTGGCTTTTGCGGGCAGCGGTCATCTGTTTGGTAAACAAAGCTTTTTTGTATTGGAAAATGCCGTTCGCGATTATTTTGGCATGAGCGAAGATGCAGTTTTTCAGGATAGGTATGGTGCTACATATGGCTTAACGCTTGATAGGAAGTTTAAAGAGCAGCTTTCTCTTAGTTTTAGCGGCTTTTACACCACCAGTACAAATACATTATTCAACAATACGCCAATCATATCGGCCAACCCCAATACAGGCAGAAACTTTGCCTTTAACCAGGTATCCTTAAGCTATGGACACGCGTTTGCTAAAAACCTATCGTTGTTTTTAACCGGCGGCACGTTTATAACCGGGCGCAATACAGGCGCTGGTACCAGTGTTTCGGCATCTTTAAATTATCGCATAGATACCCGGTAGTAGTTTACTATATTTGAGATACTGAAATATTATGACCTGCAAAAAATCCCCCATCGCTGCAATAAGTTTGGTATGCCTGCTTGTTGCCAATTCCCTGAGCGCCAAAACGCATGTTCAAAAAACCAATACCGATGAAGATGTTTCCACAACGCTTACCGCGGGAAGTAAAGATGCTATTTTTAGCAGCCGTGCAAGTTATACTTTCAATGTGAAAAATGCTACCGATGCCCCGCAAACGGGTACGGTATCATACATAGCGGTAACGCCCGCGGGTGTTACGGTAGCTAAAGAAACCCGTAAGGTTACCTTATCAAAACATAGCAACAATAGTTATGATTTTACGGTGCCCGCGCAAAAACCGGGTTTTTATAAAATTAACTTTATGGTGAATGTATCTGATTATGACGATACCACCCGCCGCGTTTTTGGTATAAGGCCCGATGAAATCCAATCGCAACACGGTCGCCCGGCAGATTTTGATAGCTTTTGGACGAATACCAAGGCCGAATTAGCCGCTGTTAAGCCCAATTTTAAAATGACCGTGCAGCCCTCACAGGAAACTGAAAACCGGAAGGTTTACCTGGTGGAAATGCGCTCGCTTGATAATATTACGGTGCGTGGCTGGCTTACTATTCCTAAAACAACCATAAAAAATAAAAAGTTCACCACCTTTTTGGCTTTACCCGGTTACCAGGTTGATTTAAAACCCATGCTTGGGCAGGATGATGATATAGCCATACTGGCGCTTAATGTGCGCGGTCAGGGTAATAGTCGAGATGTTATTCATCCTAAAAGGTTGGATTATATTAGTTTAAATGTAGAGGATAAAAACAAATACGTACTGCGTGGTGCCATTATGGATTGCATCCGCGCTATCGACTTTATATGCTCGCGCCCCGAACTTGATTCTAAACGCATTGAAGTATCCGGCGGTAGTATGGGCGGTTTCCTCGCGGCCTCTGTGGCCGGCCTTGATAATCGTGCCCAGTTGATTTCCTCACAAAACCCTATCCTGAGCGATATTCGCAACCTTACCGATCAGGAAGACTGGCCGATGTACGATCTGCGCAAGTACGCTGGCGAAAAAGGCATAAAATTTGACCAGGTGCTGGATAACCTTGATTATTTCGACATTAAAAATTTCGCTCAAAACATTCAAACCCCCGTATTGTTGGGCATCGGTTTGCTCGACCACCTTGCACCACCCAACAACGAGTATGCCTTTTACAACCTTATTTCTAAAAAATACCGCGACATTATGGTATTCAAAGATCTGGGCCACGAAGTACCCATGACCTATGTATTGGAAGAGGGCCATAGGATGCGGGATAAGTTTGGGTTGTTTTAGTAAGTTCCCGCAGGTTTAACGAAGCGTAACTTGCCGCAATCATCAAATTATAAAAATCATTTCTCCAAATAAACTGTTGCTATAATTCAATTAATCATTTACTTTTGCTCCGTTAACACACAACAGATATGAGTAATCACGAAGAAGAAAAAGACAACCTTGATTTTGTATTCTATATAGTTGCCCTGCTATCGGGAGCATTTGTAGGTTTAGTAATTGATAAAGGTTTTACCTGGGTAGTTGTTGGTGGTGTGTTGGGCTTATTAACTGCAGCTGCCTTCCTCAATATTTTGGTAAGAGGTCGTGGAGAGAAGATCTGATCCTGATCTTCCTTCCTTCATAAAAAATTGGAACCAGTTTTACGGCATTGTAGTCGCATGGCTGGTTTTTTTAGTTTTTGTATTTTGGCTCATTACTAAATATTTTGAATGAGCTTACCCGATTGGATAGTTTTAGGCCTCACGCTATTTGGCATAGTGCTGTATGGCATATGGAAAAGCGGCAGCAATAAAAACATCGATCAATTTTTGATGGGCAACCGCTCATTGCCCTGGTACCATGTAGGCTTTTCGGTTATGGCTACCCAGGCCAGCGCTATCACCTTTTTATCGGCCCCCGGGCAGGCATATTCAGATGGGATGCGTTTTGTACAATTTTACTTTGGCCTGCCCTTGGCTATGATTGTGCTTTGCATCACCTTTGTACCCATTTTTCACAAGTTAAAAGTTTATACGGCCTACGAGTTTTTGGAGCAACGGTTTGATTTAAAAACCAGGGCGCTCACAGCTTTCTTGTTCCTGGTATTGCGTAGCCTATCAACAGGTGTGGCTATTTATGCGCCTGCTATCATCCTATCAACCATTTTAAATATCAATACGGTTTACACCACGCTGTTTATTGGAGGCCTGGTTATATTTTATACGGTTTATGGCGGTAGTAAGGCTGTATCATACACCCAGTTGCTGCAAATGAGCATCATTTTTATGGGCATGTTTGTAGCCGCCGTTTTACTGGTTGTGTTGCTGCCAAAAGGTGTAGGCTTTGGCCACGCCATAAAAATGGCAGGCAAACTGGGCCGCATGAACGTGATTGACTGGAAGTTTGACTGGGATAACCGCTACACCGTGTGGAGCGGACTGATAGGCGGCTTTTTTTTACAACTCTCCTATTTCGGTACCGATCAGAGCCAGGTTGGGCGCTATTTAACCGGTAGCTCGGTAGGGCAAAGCCGTTTGGGTTTGATCATGAACGGCTTAATCAAAATTCCAATGCAATTTTTGATCTTGCTGATTGGAGTATTGGTTTTTGCCTTTTACCAGTTTAACAGGCCGCCCTTGTTTTTTAACAATTACGAAGTAGATAATGTTAAAAAGGGAGCCTACGCCACCCAATACAACCACCTTGATGAGCAATACACCCAAGCCTTTGAAAACCGGAAAACCAAAACCGGGGAACTGCTAAAAGCCATCGATAGTAAAAATCCGCAACAGGTAGATAAAGCCCAGGAGGCTTTGAAACTGGCCGATTTACAAGCCCGCATGATAAGGCAGGGTGCTTTAGCGGTAATGAAAAAAAGCAACCCGGGAGCCGATGAAAACGATACCAATTACGTTTTCCTCACCTTTGTTAAGCAGTACCTGCCCCGGGGCTTGGTAGGTTTATTGATAGCCATCATTTTTTTGGCTTCCATGGGGTCAACAGCCAGCGCGCTCAACTCCCTGGCTTCAACAACGGTAGTAGATATCTATAAACGCACCATAAACAAAAACGCTTCTGATAAAAATTATCTTAATGCATCCCGGTTAGCAACTGTTTTTTGGGGCGTGGTATGCGTTATCATGGCGCTATACGCCAGCAAACTGGGTAACCTGTTAGAGGCAGTAAATCAATTAGGCTCATACGTATACGGCACCGTGTTAGGCGTGTTTGTGGTAGCCTTTTACATGAAAAAAATAAAAGGAACCCCGGTATTTATAGCCGCGATAATCAGTGAAACTGTCATCATATACCTGGGGGTAAGCAAAACCGTAGCCTATTTATGGTTAAACCCCATAGGGTGTTTTTTGGTGATGATAGTGGCATATTTGATAAATCAGATATCGTCTAAATCTTCTAAGCCGCCATTAGCGCCTAACAAATAGCATATTCTTTGTAAAGACATATTACATGTGTCTCTACGGAAATCATTCGCTGACTACTTAAACGCGGAACCCACCCCTGCCATTACACTATTCCAACGCGCCCCCTCCAAGGAGGGGATTTGAAACAAAAAGGGCTTTTGCTGTTTGCAAAAGCCCTTTTTTAAAAATTTGTTCTTAAAGTCCTCTCCTTTGGAGAGGATTTAGGTGAGGCTTCTTAATCCTTCGCGTTATCCAAAGCCTGTTGATTTAACCTTAGGTACTCATCATCTTTACTGGCCTTTGAAAGGGCTACGCCTGCTTCGGCCGCGGCAATAGCGCCCGCTTTATCGCCTTTACGCAATAACAGGCGCGATTCCCAAAGTTTATACCAGGGGCCTTTCGGTTCTATTTTTTCGGCTTCGTAAACCCAGCCTAAAGCTTTATCAACATCTTTGTTGTTTTCGTAATAGTACTGAATGGCGTTGAAATAATAAGGCTTGCGATCGCCTTTCATTAATTCGTCAATGTTTGCGGTAATTTTGGCATCATCGTCGGTTTCCAGGTGAATTAAGGCAGCGGTATGGTCCCAAACCAGGTATAAATCTGTTGATTTTGTAGTCGAGTTGGCAAAAGCCATCGTAAACGTTTCGCGTTTTTCGCTCACGCGGAGTGGTTTTATGGCAAAACGTACAAAATCTTCGCTTTGTTTATAGCTATAGGCTCCCCATTGTTTAACCACTTTATTGAGGATCACCGTCCACTCATTTTTTTCGGGAATGGTAAAAAGAGAATAGGTACCGGCAGGAACGGAATTACCTTCAATTTTTACTTTTTCGGTAAAGGTGATGGTGGTCGCGGCGTTGGCACCTGTGCGCCAAACTTCGCCCCACGGAATAATGCCTCCAAATATTTTGCGTTCTTTAACATTTGGGCGCGAGTAGGTGATCGTGATTTTGCCCAGTCCAAAATCCTGGATAATGGTTTGCGTGGAACTGGCCTCAGGAATACGTGGTATTTGGGCATAGCTTTTATAGCTACAACATGCTAACAGCACCGTAACTAACAGGAAGTACGTTTTTCTCATATTATGTTTCAGACAACTAAGATACCAAATGTTTTTAATCGGGAATTATTGTGTTGGAGTGATAATATTATGAAAAGTTTAATGGGGGGTGGTTAATAGTTGATTGAGTTGGATTAGATTGAGCTGGGTTATTAATACGCTGATCTGTTTTATTCTAAAAAAGCAAGGGTATACCCGTCAGGGTCAGCAATGTAAAACTCTGTGCCGTAAGGCATTTGCCTTAAAGGCTGAATTATGGTAACCGGGAGCGTTTTGATCACTTCAAAAAAATCATTGATGCCGGTAATCTCGAAAGTTAAATCTATGTGCTCATCATCACTGTTGCTTACCCTGTTCTTAATAGCCGAATAACCCAATTTTAGGTGGATACTAAAACCATCTTTGATAATCCCCGCATAAAAATCTTCATACCTAAAATCAATTTCAAAGCCCAGGTTTTGCCTATAAAAATTCAGGGACTGTTCAAGATCGGCCACTACAAAAAGCGGACTCATCTTCTTAATTTGAGGATACGCGGGATGCATATTACGTTGTTTAAAATAGTTATTTAGGTCTGCCAAAAAACAATACATAGCCGTCGGCATCTGTTATTTCAAATCCGCGTAAACCATCGCTGTTATCATGAATAGATTTCCTGAATACTACCCCGTTTGAAGTAAACTCTTCAAATAATACATCTGGCTCTTCTACAGAAACAAATGCGTCCCAGGCGGCCCACTCATGCCGGGTATGGTTAGGAATGGGTTTAATATCTGGGGCAATGGCCTTTAGCATGATAGAAACAGCATCACGACCCAGCATTGCATAATACTCATCACCCTCAGGCCCTATAAATAGTACATCAAAACCGAGCTTATCTACATAAAAAGCCACCGAATCTTTTAAATTGGAGACAATAAAAAAGGGCGAGATGAAATTGAGTTTCGACATTGTTTTAGCTTTAATTGCACACTAATGAGTTAAATAACAATCTGTTGCTGTAAATATCAGCAGTTAAACCAACGAAAGCAAATCATAGCAATAAGCGTGAGGTGCATTTCGTTTATGCTTGTCAATAAAAACGATTTGTCCGCCCAATTAACCAGGCTCCTAATCAACCCAATCAACTACTCACCAATTTACTACCTTTGCACCTATGATTGATGTTGTATTAAATAAAGGCAAAGAAAAAGCTGTATTGCAAAGGCACCCCTGGGTATTTAGTAGGGCTATCGATAAAGTAAAAGGTAAACCCGCCAATGGCGATGTGGTACGCCTGCTTAATGCAAAAGGCGATTTTATGGCTTATGGCTTTTACAACGCCCAATCACGTGTGGCCTTGCGCTTGCTGGAGTGGGATGAAGCCGTTGAAATTAATGACGATTGGTTTCGGAGCAAATTAGCCGCCGCTGTTAAAAGCCGCGCCAATGTTTTAGAAAACGGCACCAATACCTGCCGCCTGGTTTTCAGCGAAGCCGATTACCTGCCGGGATTAATTGTTGATAAATACGCCGGTCATTTGGCCGTACAGGTGCTTACCTCCGGCATGGAACGCATGATGCCCGTTATTATTGACGAGCTGCAAAAGTTATTAAATCCCCAAAGCATATCGGATAAAAGTGATGCCGCATCCCGCGCCCATGAGGGGATGGCCGAAGCAGAGAATAAAGTATTAGCCGGCAGTCCGCCGCCCGAAATTGTGGAGGTAATGGAAAATGGCGTTGTTTACGGTATCAATATTACCGAAGGCCAAAAATCGGGCTTTTATTGCGATCAGCGGGATAACCGCCACGTAGTTGCTACTTACGCTAAAGGCAAAAAAGTGTTGGATTGCTTTTGCTATACCGGCGGCTTTACACTAAATAGCCTGAAAGATGGTGCCGCATCGGTGACCAGTGTGGATAGCTCGGCATTGGCCATTGAAACGCTAAAAGAAAACATCCTGTTAAATAAACTTGATGCTGATAAACATACCGCCATTAAATCGGATGTAAACACGCAATTACGCAAGTTTAGGGACGATGGCAAAAAGTTTGATATCATTGTACTCGATCCACCTAAATACGCGCCATCCCGGTCTGCATTAACACGCGCGTCACGCGCATATAAAGACCTGAACCGTTTAGGCATGTTATTACTTAATGAAGGCGGCCTGCTGGCCACGTATTCCTGCTCGGGAGCTATGGATATGGAAACCTTTAAGCAGGTAATTGCCTGGGCCGCCCTTGATGCAGGCAAACAGGTACAGTTTATTTACCAGTTTCACCAACCCGAAGATCACCCGGTAAGGGCATCGTTCCCCGAAGGTGAATATCTGAAAGGCCTGCTGTGCCGGGTATTTTAAGGATTTATAGATTAAGGAACAAGGAATAAAAACAAAATCGGGAAAGACTTCCGACGTTTTAAAAACTTCGGAAGTCTGGTTCTGCCTGTCTGCCTGAGTTTCGTGATCAATGCCCGCATTTGTAGAAGCACCCATTATATAGGCATTGCCTAAAATCCACACATAAAGGTCATTTTGCTACCATTTAGCCAATTAGTGTAATTTGAAGTTTATTTGATAGCTATAAAGAACTAAATTTGCGGCTGCAAACAATCATTCTTTTGGACAGAAAACTGATAATAGGAACACGTGGCAGCGAATTAGCGCTGTGGCAGGCTAATTTTGTGAAAGACAGCCTTGCGGCCATCAACATTACCGCCGAACTAAAAATCATAAAAACCCAGGGCGACCGTATCCTTAATCTTAGCTTTGATAAGCTGGAAGGCAAGGGTTTTTTTACCAAAGAATTAGAAGAAGAACTGATAGCCGGCACTATTGACCTTGCGGTACACTCGCATAAAGATTTGCCGACCGAAAACCCTCCGGGACTCATCATCGCAGCAGTTTCAGAACGGGAAGATCCGTCTGAACTGTTGTTGATATTGAAGGATTGTGTAGATGTACACCAAAAGCTTTCCGTTAAATACGGCGCTACTGTGGGGACATCATCAAACAGGCGCAAAGCTCAATTATTAGCTTACCGTCCCGACCTGGAGATAGCCGAATTACGTGGCAATGTACCTACCCGCATAGGTAAGCTGCGCGATGAAAAATACGATGCCATTATGCTGGCCAAAGCCGGCGTAAGCCGTTTAGGGATTGACCTGAGCGAGTTTCATGTGGAAGAATTAACCCCTGCTGAGCTAATCCCTGCACCTGCACAGGGCGCTTTGGCCATTCAGATCCGCGAAACCGACCAGGAGCTTTTTGAAGCCCTGCAAGCCCTGCACCACCCCGATGTTGCCGAGGAATTAGCCGTTGAACGTACGGTGCTCAAATTGTTTGGCGGCGGCTGTCACCTGCCTTTAGGCTGTTACTGCCGTAAAGAGGATGGCATGTTTGAAGTATTTACCTCAAAAGCCAATGAAGGGGATGAATTTCCGGATAGGTTTTTTATTACGGCGGATAAAACCGATGGCCTTGCCGAAAAAATTGTATCCATGTTTACAGCTAAGCGCGCGCTTGCTCAAAGCGTGTTTATTACCCGCGAACTTTCGGAACAAAGCTATTTTCGCAAGGCGATGAAAAAGCATGGCATTGCCATAGATGCACGCTCACTGATCCGTACGGTACCGGTGATCACTAAACTTGATCCTTATATTTTAAGGGATATCAACTGGATTTTCTTCAGCAGTAAAAATGCTGTTGAATATTTCTTTGCCCTTAAGCCTCAATTATCCCCTAAAGTAAAGTTTGGGGTAATGGGTACCGGCTCTGAAGATACCCTGCGCCGCAACGGTCATTTTGCCGCCTATGTTGGCGAAAGCGGCGATACTACCGAAGTTGCCGCCGATTTCGCGGCTATAGCCAATGGATCAAAAGTATTGTTCCCCGGTGCCGAAGGTTCTTTGCGTAGTATACAGCAAGGCCTATCTGCCGAAACTAAAATAGTTGACCTTACGGTTTATGAAACCGTGTTAGAGGAAGAAGTAGAAGCTACCGGTGCCGATATCCTGGTGTTTACCAGCCCATCAAACGTAGAGGCTTATTTTGCGGATAATTTACTGGAACCAAACCAGCAGGTAATTGCAATAGGTAAATCAACCGGTAAAAAGTTTGATGAAATGGGTACCCGGTATAAGTTGCCATACTCGCCCGACGAAGTAGGCTTAGCCGAAGCTGTTTTTGGAACAGACTGCCTGACCAACAGGTGTTAAAAATATTATTCTAAATAAAAACGGTGTCTGCAGCTTATGGCTACAGACACCGTTTTTGTTTTAGTGCTTTATATACTTCACTACCAGCCGTGGGTGCCGGGTAGCATCACTGTAATAGCTTGAACAAAATATGCGGCTGGTATATAACACTTCATTTTGCAAAAATAGCTTAAAGCCATAATTGGCATTACCGCTTATCATCGCGCTCACCATATCCTTTACGTTAACATTCATATTCAAAAACGATTGTGTAGTACTTGCCAGTACAATTTGGTTTGCCGTTAGTCCCGCCGGCTGGTTTGCCCAGTTAACAGTTGTCTTATCCCAATCTGTAGCTACCTGTTGTATTATAAATGAGTTATCGGTGCCAGAGTTAGCATGCACCAGGTCGCCGTTTTGAGGTATCGTATCCGAATACAGGCGAAGTTCCGCAGAAACGATGGTGGCATTTGAAGGGATACTACTCAAATCAAATTTTAATAAATCGCGTGTTGTTATAGGTTGCAATCCAATAGTCCAGGCGCAAAGCGGTTCTTCTATAGATGTGCGGTTAGTAGCATCCTGCCCGTTGTATATGGCTATATTAACCTCATAAGGGTTATTTGTTGGTGAAATATCGAGCGTCGATACCTCTGCCGGTTTAACAGTTACGCCAAGAGTATCTATGCCTGTAAGCCCATTCTTGTCAATCACCATAAACTGAAACTGGTAATTACCGGCAACAAGATGTTTTGCTGTAGCGGCTGCCGAGGCTTCATTTACGATGGTCGCTTCAGACGGGCCCGATATCTGGCTCCATAAATATCCTGATATAGGATCGGCTGTATTGCCATTTTTCCCGGTAAGTTGTACCGAATCAAGCGGCAGCGTAATGGTTACATCGGCTTCGGCCTGGGCAGCAACTTTTTGAATTGTTGGGGTTTGGGCTATTGGGGTCAGGTCGGTTTTTTTGCAGGCGCCAAGCACCACAAAAAAAACCAGTGCAAGGGGCAAAGGCAATCTATTGGTTTTCATTGCTTATCAGACAGTTAAGTAAATCAAAGGTAATTAATATTTTGAATTTGCAAATGCCGCTGTAAAATCATCCTTACGCCATAAATTACCTTTACCTGTCTAAAAAGTCATATAATTGAGCGCGTTTGTATAAATTTGCTTTCCTTAAATCCGAATTAATTATCGGAGCTTAAGTATCGATCATAACATGTTACAAAGACCTCGTAGAAACCGAAAAAGCGAAGTAATACGCCAAATGGTACAGGAAACACACGTTAGCGCGGCTAACCTGATATTCCCACTGTTTATTGTTGATGGCGTTAACCAAAAAAGCGAAGTGGCCTCCATGCCAGGCATTTACCGGTATTCCATTGATAATTTATTACGCGAAATTGAAAGTTGCCTTAAGCTTGGCTTGTATTCTTTTGATTTGTTCCCCAATATCGACGATTCATTAAAAGATACCATGGCTACCGAAAGCTACCGCGAGGAAGGCTTGTACCTGCGCGCCATTCGTGAAGTTAAAAAGAACTTTCCGGAGGCTTGCGTTGTTACCGATGTGGCTATGGACCCCTACAGCAGCGACGGGCACGATGGCATTGTAAAAGATGGCCATATCCTTAACGATGAAACGCTGGAAGTATTGGGTAAAATGGCCCTGGCGCACGCGCAATGCGGTGCAGATATTATAGCGCCATCAGATATGATGGATGGCAGGGTTGGTTACATTCGTAATGTTTTAGATGATAACGGCTTTACCAACGTTTCTATCATGTCATACTCGGCTAAATATGCCAGTGCTTTTTACGGTCCGTTCAGGGATGCCTTAAATTCGGCACCAAAATTTGGCGATAAAAAAACGTACCAGATGAACCCGGCCAACCAGCGCGAAGCACTGATAGAGGCCAACCTGGATGAACTGGAAGGCGCCGACTTTTTAATGGTGAAACCTGCTTTACCTTACTTAGATGTAATAAAGCTGATAAAAGATAATACCGAACTGCCTGTTGCAGCCTACAACGTAAGCGGCGAATATGCCATGATTAAAGCCGCTATACAACGCGGCTGGCTTAATGAGCAGCGCGCCATAACGGAGGTGCTCACCAGCATCCGCCGGGCCGGCGCAACAGCGATACTAACGTATCATGCCAAAGAGGTTTTGGAGAATAAATGGCTGTAATTGAGGCAAAAGGTTAAAGGCGAAAGCTAAAAGGTAAAACGAATGTTATAAAACTCGTCATTGCGAGGTACGAAGCAATCCCCAACTATACAAAGCGGATTTGCAAATCGGGAGATTGCTTCGTACCTCGCAATGACGGAATTTTAAGCTTTAGGATTTAACAATTAGAGTTTAAAAATTAGGATTTAGAGTTTAAAAAATGTTAGATTCAATTAAAAAGATGTTTTCGGGCGAGGCTAATGAGCCGGTAAATACTACGGGGAAGCCTGATATCAGCAGAGAAAAATCTGCAGAGTTATATGCAAAGGCTAAGACTTACTTTCCGGGTGGGGTAAATTCACCTGTAAGGGCGTTTAAATCCGTTTACGGCACACCGCTGTTTATACAAAAAGGCGATGGTAGCCACGTTTGGGATGCCGATGGCAACGAGTTTATTGACTACTGCTGCTCTTGGGGACCGCTTATTTTGGGCCACAACAACGCTAAGGTTAAAGAAAAGGTAATTGAGGTGATGCAAAACGGTATGTCGTTTGGCGCGCCAACAGCCTTAGAGAATGAACTTGCCGAGCTGATCCTGAAAAACAATAAATTTATTGAAAAGCTGCGTTTTGTAAGCTCCGGTACCGAAGCTGTGATGTCGGCCATCAGGCTGGCACGGGGTTATACCAAACGCGATAAGATCCTGAAATTTGAAGGCTGTTACCATGGCCATACCGATGCCCTGCTGGTAAAAGCCGGTTCGGGATTGGTTACCTTTGGCGAAACCTCATCAGCTGGCGTACCCAAAGCTTTTGCTGATGAAACCATCGTTGTATCTTTAAACGATAAAGAAGCGCTTACCAAAGCTTTTGAAGATTTTAAAGACCAGATTGCTGCTATCATCATTGAGCCTATCCCGGCTAATAATGGCTTGCTGTTACAAGAAAAAGAATACCTGCAATTTTTACGTGATATATGTACACAAAATGGCACGCTACTGATATTTGACGAAGTGATCTCGGGTTTCCGTGTTGGCTTTGAAGGCGCGGCAGGGTACTACCAGATTAAACCAGATATTATCACCTATGGTAAAATCATCGGTGGTGGTTTGCCTGTTGGCTGCTACGGTGCATCTGCAGCAATTATGGGCAATGTATCACCTGATGGTGGCGTTTACCAGGCAGGTACACTATCGGGCAATCCGGTTGCAATGGCAGCAGGCATAGCCCAGTTAAGCGAACTTTTGCGCATGGGCTTTTACCGTGACCTGAACAACAAACGCGAAGAATTTACAGAGGCCATTCAGCGTTTTGCTACGGCCCGCAATTATAAATTTAAGGTATTTGGTATCGGTTCGATATTCTGGTTTGCATTTACAGATAAAGAGTATATTCGTAAAGCCGAAGATATTGATGCCGCAAGCATGGAAAAATTTAAAAAGTTTCATCGCGAGCTCATCAACCGGGGGATATACCTTGGTCCATCGGGTTACGAGGTTGGCTTTATATCATCAGCCCACACCAAAATTGATCTGGAAAAAACAAAACGCGCTATTTTTGATAGTCTTGATTTAGTATTTAACGGGAAGTAGTTTGCAGTTAACAGTGGGCAGTTTGTAATTAAAAGCAAATTATTAAAACCTGCAAACTGATAACTGCCAACAGCAAACTGAACTAACATGAAAAAAACATTTGTAATATTTTACGCGCTAATTATCTACGCCGTTGCGGAGCTGATTTGGTGGGGTTATATGCTGGTTTCTTTACAACCAAAGCGTACCGGGATGATCCTGGGCGAAGGAGCGATGTTTGTTGCTGTGTTTACCATAGGTGCCTACAACCTGCATAAATCATTTAATCGCCAGCAAAAGTTATCTGAGCAAAAAAAGAACTTTTTGCTTTCGGTAACACATGAGCTTAAATCGCCGCTGGCATCTATTAAAATATTGCTGCAAACCATTCAAAAGCGCAATTTAACCCGGGAGCAGATCCTTGATTTTATTGATAAATCATTGAACGATGTGGAACGCCTGGATGATATGGTTGAAAATATGCTATTGGCATCAAAAATTGAAAACCGCTCCTACAGTTTCCCTAAAGCAAGTTTTAATCTTTCGGTTTTGGTTGATAGCATTGTTAACCGCCTGCAAATTACCAAGTGCGATTGCAACCAACAAATCATCGATGCCGAAATTGAACCGAAGATTGAGATAACCGGCGATAAATTCGCGCTTACATCGGTAGTTACCAATCTTATCGAAAACGCGGTTAAATATTCAAGTCCCTGCTCGGCAGTAGCTGTTAAGTTGTTCTCAAAAGATGATAAGGTTTACCTGGAAGTAGCCGACCACGGGATAGGTATTGCCGATCATGAAAAAGCCCGTATTTTTGACCGTTTTTACCGTGTTGGCAGCGAGGAAACCCGCAACACCAAGGGTACCGGTTTGGGCCTGTATATAGTAAAAGAGGTGCTGGATAAGCACCATGCCAGCATTAAGGTGAAAGACAACCGCCCCGCAGGCAGTATTTTTGAAGTTGTATTTGGATTAACCTAAATTATAAGTCATGCTTAACAAAAAAAGAATTTTATTGGCAGAAGACGAAGAACACTTGTTAGAAGCCATCAAACTTAACCTGGAGCTGGAAGGTTATAAAGTTTCTACAGCTAAAAACGGTAAAAAAGCTTTACAGTTATTTAAAGAAGAGCGCTTTAACCTGGTTATATTAGACGTAATGATGCCCGAAATTGACGGCTTTGTGGTTGCAGAAACCATCAGGTTGGAAAATACCGAGGTACCTATTATGTTCCTTACTGCTAAAAACACCAACGAAGATAAAATTGCCGGTTTAAAAAAAGGTGCCGATGATTATTTAACCAAACCTTTTAACCTGGAAGAACTGATTTTAAGGGTGAACAACCTGGTAAAACGCAGCCTGAAAGGCGAAGACCTTAAAGAGTTTAACAGCTACAAAATAGGCGAAAAAACCATCCACTTTAACTCATTTGAGTTGGTTAATGAGGATGGCTCAATTACCGCCCTTACCAAAAAGGAAACTATGCTGCTTAAACTGCTGATTGAGCGCCGTAACGACGCCGTATCGCGTGAGCAGATCCTGGAAACGGTTTGGAACTACGATGTATATCCATCAACCCGTACTATTGATAACTTTATCCTTACCTTCCGTAAGTACTTTGAACCAGATCCTAAAAACCCGGTTTATTTTCACTCTATCCGTGGCGTAGGTTATAAATTTACCGATAATCTGCATTAATGTTCAGCAACAGGGTACGCATATTTATAGCTTTTGTTTTCCTGCTATCATTGGGTTTGCTGCTTCGCCTTCATATTTATGAGCTGGCAGCGGTGGCGGTAATGATGATTGTACTGTTGATATGGGATTATTTTAAGCAGGGTACCCTGGTAGTAGCGGCCAAACATTTTCACAACAAGGATTTTGAAAAGGCCGAAAAATCATTGAAAGAGATAAGTAATCCCAAATGGCTCAGTAAAAAACGCCGTGGGTTTTATGAGTATATATATGGCGGCATATGTATTAACAAGCAGGAGTTTGAAGCCGCCGAACAACATTATGAACTGGCTGCCAAATACCCGTTAAGAAACCTTAACGATCATGTGGCGGCCCTGGTAACTGTAGCCAATATTTGCATAAGGCGAGGTAACTACGAAAAAGCGAAAGCCTATTTGCAGCTTACCGAGCAACATGCCGATAAAATTACAGCCAAAATGAAGGATGTGATTCACAAACTTCACAAGGAGACTTTAAAAAAATAAGAGTCAAGAATCAAGAGTCAAGAATCAAGACAGGAACTTTGCACGTGGAATTAACAGTTGCCATCTGCAACTGCAGCCCGTTGTTGGTGTTGTCACCAACAACTAAAAGTCTTAATTCTTGATTCTTAACTCTTGACTCTCTTAAAAAAATATGAGAGATTCGTTATTAATAAAAGCAGCTTTTTCCGAAAAAACAGAACGACCGCCGGTATGGATGATGCGCCAGGCTGGTCGTTTCATGAAAGAATATTGGGATATTAAAAACAAGTATTCCTTTTTGGAAATGTGCAAAACACCAGAGCTTGCTGCTGATGTTACCATGTTGCCGGTTAATTTATTGGGGATTGATGGTGCCATCCTGTTTTCGGACATATTGGTTACCGGCGAGGCCATGGGCGGCGATTTAAGCTTTAACGCCGGCGTAGGCCCTAAATTTGCCAACCCCGTACGTACCCAAAAAGATATCGATAACTTGCAAATCGATGTGATTGACAGGCTGCAATATGTTGCTGATGCTATTAAAGTTATCCAGCAACGTTTAAATGGCAGCATTCCATTAATTGGGTTTGCGGGCGCGCCGTTTACCGTAATGAGCTACCTGGTCGAGGGCGGATCATCAAAAGATTTTAAACTGACCAAGCTGATGCTGCACAATGAGCCCGAAATGGCCCATCAGCTTTTATCAAAAATTGCTACAGTTACGGCAGATTATCTTAATCTGCAAATTGAAGCTGGTGTAAACGCCGTGCAAATATTTGATAGCTGGGCACAAGCTTTGGCCTGGGACGATTATAAAGAGTTTAGCCACTATTATATACAGCAAATCATCAGCAAGCTAAACCGCAAGGATATTCCGGTGATCTCTTTCTGTAAAGGAAGTTCGGTTTTCGCACCGTTAATGGCCGAGGCTAAACCAGATGTGGTATCTATCGACTGGAATGTAGATTTGCTGGATATCAAAAAACGTTTACCTGCCGGCGTAGCCGTACAGGGGAACCTTGATCCGCACATACTATATGCCGATAAAAAAGTAATTAAAGACCGCATCTATCGCCTGTTCGACCGGATGAAGGACGAGCCTGGCTTCATCTTCAACCTGGGCCACGGCATTATGCCCGATATCCCGTTTGATAATGTGAAGTACGCGGTAGAGGTAATAAAAGAGTATAGCTACTAATTAATAACAGGCGTCATTGCGAGGCACGAAGCAATCTCCCAACTATACAGAGTGAACTTTTAAGCTTGCTCTGCCAATTCGGAGATTGCTTCGTACCTCGCAATGACGTACTTTGATAAATATGTACAACTACGTTCTCGCCATACATATCATTTTTGTAGTCTGCTGGATGGCGGGGCTGTTTTACATGGTGCGCCTGTTTATTTACCATACCGAGGCACAGGATAAACCCGAACCGGACCGTAGCATCCTATCGGCACAGTTCGAAATCATGGAGAAAAAGCTGTTTAATGTTATAACAGCACCATCCATGTTCATTGTGATCATTGCCGGTTGTACCATGGTTTACCTGAAACAGGGTTGGATGCTGATGGCCTGGCTACAGGTTAAAATGCTTTTTGTGCTGGGACTTGTAGCCTATCACCACATCTGCGAGCATAAAATGAAGCAGATGCGCAAAGGTATTTTTAAGTGGACATCTACCCAGTTGCGCCTTTGGAACGAATTAGCCACCATTCTGCTATTTGCTATTGTTTTCCTTGCTGTGTTAAAGGACGGCCTCAGCTGGATTTTCGGCGTTGTTGGGATAGTATCATTAGGTGTGATACTGATGATAGCTGTGAAGATTTACAAGCGGTTCAGGGAACGAAAATAGCATACTATTTTACAACTATTTAAATAGCATAACATATTTAGAGACGCGTAATTGCGTCTCTAAATGTATAAAGCAGATGTGTGATGCGATGATTTAGGCCTCGTCCTTAGTGTTTTTGACCAAACCTATCCCCGTAAAGAAAAATAATAATGATATAATACCCACTACAACCAAAGTAGTGGTTTGGCCGTGATGATTGATAATATCAACCCCGGTATAAATTAAGCCGATGATTCCCAACACGGTAAGTATGGCTCCGAATGTGCGTTTTAAGTTCATGATAACGGTTGCTGTTTTATAAAGCATTTGTATAAAAACAAATAACACTCCAATTATTTGCCTACATTTATTTAACTAAACAAATAGCCTTATGACAGGACAAATCATCACTTTTATTATCCTATTTATTGTACTGGTAGTTATCTTATCTTCATTTGTGTCTGTAAAACAGGGCACAATAGTGGTAATTACAGTATTTGGCAAGTATCGCCGTATACTTACACCGGGGCTTAATTTTAAGCTGCCATTTATTGAAAACATCTATTCCAAAATATCCATCCAGAACCGCTCTGTCGAGCTGGAATTCCAGGCCGTAACTTTCGACCAGGCGAATGTGTATTTTAAAGCCATGCTGCTGTATTCGGTACTGGATCAGCAGGAGGAAACCATTAAAAACGTGGCCTTTAAGTTTGTTGACGAACGCAACCTGATGCAGGCGCTGATCCGTACGGTTGAAGGCTCCATCCGCGCGTTTGTGGCTACCAAGCGCCAGAGCGAGGTATTGATTTTACGCCGCGACATTGTGGAACACGTAAAAGAACAATTGGATGTGATACTGGAAGGATGGGGCTACCACCTGCAGGATTTGCAATTGAATGATATCACTTTTGATGATGTGATCATGAAATCAATGAGCCAGGTAGTGGCATCAAACAACCTGAAAGCCGCTGCCGAAAATGAAGGCCAGGCTTTACTGATCACTAAAACTAAAGCTGCCGAAGCCGAAGGTAACGCCATCAAAATTTCGGCCCAGGCCGAGCGCGAAGCTGCCCAGTTACGTGGCCAGGGTATAGCGCTGTTCCGTGAGGAAGTTGCCCGTGGTATGACAGTTGCCGCCAAAGAAATGGCCGGCGCTAATATGGATACCTCGGTAATTTTGTTCACCATGTGGACGGAATCTATCAAGCACTTCTCTGAAAACTCAAAAGGAAACGTAATTTTCCTTGATGGCTCAACCGATCAGATGCAACATACGTTAAAAGAAATGATGGCCTTAAACCTTTTACATACCGACGACGTCAAAAAGAAGTAAAATGTTTAACTCCTGATTAATGAAGATAAAATTGCTGAAGTGGATTGGCGTAAGCGCCTTGTGTTTGATGATGTATGGCGCCAGGGCGCAGCAATACCAGCAGTATCACCAGTTAACTGCTAATGATTTTTGGGGCACGCCGCGGGCAAATGCCGGCGGCGTTGTTGCTTATACCAACTGCACTATTGATTTTAAGTACCAGGCCAGCAACCATAATAGCTATTACCTTATTAATGCTACGGTAAACTTGCTGTTAAACAGTAACAAATCCTGGCTCGACAGGAGCCGTGTAACATCACAGGCCCAGCTTGCCGAGATATTAAAACACGAGCAGGGGCATTACCTGATAGCCTACCTGGAGCAGCAGGAGCTTTTACGACAAATAACTAAAACACGTTTTAGCTACAACTACAAATACGAGGCGATGGAGTTGTTTAACCGCATTGATGCCAAGTACAAACAACTCAACAGTGATTACGACGAAGATACCCAGCACATGACCAACCGCCAGCAACAACATAGCTGGGACCTGTATTTTAAAAAACGACTGGAGTTTGAGCCTACTGAGTAGGGTATTTATCTTAAGCCCTCATATTTGCTATATACCGATGTTTGCCCAAAATCCATCCGGAAAACAAGCATGATTTGGCCGTATTGGTCGGGGGAGTTGTTCTTAAAAACTTTGGGATCATCGTTATAGCCATCAAGTCCTTCGCCAAAGGTTACATTGTATTGATAGCCAATGTTGATATGGTACCGGGGTTCATCAAAGTTGTTATTTATTTTAAAATCGTACCCAAACCTTAAAGCCACCAATGGGTTTAAGCCATTGTCTTTGCCTGGGAAGGTATAATTTAACGGGCCATTAGCAGCTATAAGATTGGTACGCTGCACATCAACAAGGTTATTACCTATAACACCCACGCCGCAACCGACGTATAAATCTTTTAAAGCGGTTAAAACATCATTGTCCGAATAATTAATGAAACTACCGAATAAAGCATCAGCACGTATAACCATTGCTTTATAGGCATTTTTGAAATACCTGCCGTAGGCATCTTTATCAACCGTACGACCGCCGCCCGATAGCGTGCCAAACTGAAACTCGGCGGCAAGCGGTAAAAAAGGCGTAAAGTTATAGGTAAAATTAAAATTGAAGCCCGGGTGGGCATCATGCCGTTTGGTGTCCGCGAAAGCTTTATCGTAACTTGCCCCTGCACCAAAACCATAATCATAGTAGGTAATAAGCACAATATCAGATACCGGGGCATAAAACAGGCTCCTTTTATTGGTGTTGTTAAACGCGTATTGCGCGTTTGCATATAAAGAAATAAAACTAAGCGCACAGGTTAAAATACGCTTCACAGTGATGGGGTATTCATTTATAGGTTCGTTTTTTATTCAAAAAAAGCGCAATCTATAAATTAGAATAACATTCAATCTATTTACATCAAATAATATGCGATAATAGCCTATTAGTTAAAAACAAGACGAATTTTGTTAACCATTCGGCAAAACTACCCATTGCAAAGGCCATAAAATGAGGTAGTTAATTTTATTTACTTATACGCAAGGCCATTTCTCTTCCTGTTAAGAAGGAAACAATTTAGAAGTAATTAAAAATAACAACTATTGGGTAAACAAGCTTTCGGCGCATCGTTATAAAGTTAACAGCCACATGGTACATTTAACCCATGTGGCTGGTGCTGTTTACATATAGGTTTACCAGATTTTTACACGCTTATCTGGGTCTAACCACATCTTATCGCCTTTTTTGATATGGAAGGCTTCGTAAAACTCCGGCACATCACTAAACGGACCGTTTACACGTAAAAAGCCGGGAGCGTGAACATCTGTGAGGATTTGGTTGGCAAGGGCCTCATCACGTTCCTGGCCAAGCCAGCCAATAGCGTAACCTAAAAAGAAACGCTGCATGGGGCTTAAGCCGTTGATGGATTTGCCCTCTTTATATTGTTTGGTCTTTTTAAACGCATCTATCCCTAAAACAATACCGCCCAGGTCGGCTATGTTTTCGCCTAAAGTAGCTTTACCGTTTACGTGCAGGCTATCTAATACAATGTAGCTGCTAAACTGATCGGCAAGCATATTGGCGCGTTTGGTAAATTTCACTGAGTCGGTTGGCGTCCACCAGGTTTTAAGATTTCCTTTAGCGTCAAACAAACGACCTTCATCATCAAACCCATGGGTGATTTCGTGACCAATGGTTGAGGCGGCTACATAACCGTAAGCAACGGCATCATCTATTTCGCTATCCTTTACGCCCGGTATGGTAAACTGAGCCGCAGGCAGCGTAATCTCGTTATTTGAAGGACTGTAACTGGCATTATAGGTTTGCGGTGTCATACCCCACTCGGCATGGTCAACCGGTTTGCCCATTTTGTTAATGTTAACCAGGTAAGCCCAGTGCCTGGCACGCATCACGTTGCCGGCAAATGATTCACGATCCATGATCAGTGTCGAAAAATCTTTCCATTTATCAGGATAGCCAACTTTGGGGCGAATGGCATTTAGCTTTACCAAAGCCTTTTGTTTGGTTTCGGGGCTCATCCAATCCAGTTTGGCAATATGCTCGCGGTAGGCCTGGCGAATGGCTTCTACCATATCGGTATACCGCTGTTTAGCCGTAACCGGGAAATACTCTTTCACAAATAAAAAGCCAAGCGCTTCGCCCATTAAACCGTTTTCGGTATCCAATACTCTTTTCCAACGCGGCAGTTGTTCTTTACGACCCGAGATCACCTTGCCACTGAAACGGAAACTTTCGGCATCGGCAGCGCTGTTTAAATATGGCGCGTATGACGATATTAGTTTCCAGCGCAAGTAAGCTTTCCAATCGGCGGCGGGGAATGTTTTCAGCGCGGTATTTAAGGCTCTGTAATATTCGGGCTGGCCAACAATTACCGAATCTACCGGTTTTAATTCAAGCGTTTTAAATACAGTAGGCCAGTTAATTGCAGGCGTAAGCGCGTTTAATTGCGCAATGGTCATTTTATGATAGTTGGCGTAAGGGTCGCGTAATTTTTCAAGCTTGCGGCTGCTATCGGCCAAAAACTTCTCTATTTTGTAAATGCTTTCGGCACCTGCTTTGGCCTGCTCCTCACTATAGCCCGAAATTTTGAGCATAGCAGGCAGGTGATTAGTAGTATAATCCGTACGGATTTTTGTGGTGCGGGCGTCCGTTTTAAAATAGTAATCGCGGTTGGGCAAACCCAGGCCGGCTTGTCCTAACTGTAGCATCATTTTGGAGCTGTTTTTAGCATCCTGACCTACCCGGCTGCCAATAACGTTGCGGGTACCGGTAGCCGTTAATACCGCAGCGGCATTCAATATCCCGTTAACGTTGTTGGCAGCATCAATCAGGGCCAATTGCTCTTTCAAAGGATTGATGCCCTGGTTTTCGATATTCACTGTATCGAGGCCGGTAAAATAAAAATCGCCAATTTTTTGCGTGATGGTGCCCTTGGCGGCATTGGTTTTCAAGGCATCTTCGTTAATCTTTTTAAGCCTGTCACGTAATTCTTCAGATACCACGTTTCCAATACCCCAGCTTGAGTATGCCGCCGGGATTGGATTCCGTTTTAGCCAGCCACCATTGGCGTACTTGAAAAAGTCTGTCCCCGGACTAACCGAGGTATCCAGGTTGTTAAAAACCGGATCATTGGGTACAGCTATGTAGGCGCTTAAGGCCAAAGCGGTTATAGCAATCCCGCCCAAAATAAATTTCTGGTAATGTTTTGTCATATCAACTCGTTTGCATCAAATTTAATTAAAAAACAAACGCCTTATTAAAAGGCGTTTGTAACAGTGTTGTGTTGAAAAGAGGTGGTTATAAAACTATGTAACTACGAGTTGCAAATCCGGTGCATTTTTACTAAGCTCCTTTTTTACTCTGTCATGGATATGCACGAAGCATCTATTCGTAAGCTTACAGAGCAAACCCGCATGGAGTAGAATAGATCCTTCGTTACACTCAGGATGACAGCCGTTTTATAATCAGGCATTAGTAAAAGAGAGGTTCCTCCCTACCAAATCTTAACCCGCTTCGCCGGATCAATCCACATCTTATCACCCTTTTTAATATGGAAGGCTTCGTAAAACTCCGGTACATCTGTAAAAGGTCCGTTTACGCGCATAAAACCGGGGGCGTGTTCATTGGTAAGAATCTGGCTTGATAGCGCCTCCTGCCTGTCCTGGCCAAGCCAGCCCAAGGCATAGCCCAAAAAGTAACGTTGCAGGGGTGTGAAGCCATTTATTGATTTGCCTTCTTTGTATTGCTCTGTCTTTTTAAAAGCATCCAGCCCAATTACAATGCCCCCTAAATCAGCAATGTTTTCACCCTGGGTGGCTTTGCCGTTTACGTGCAGGCCATAAATGGTATAGCCGTTAAACTGATCGATAAGCATTTTGGCACGCTGGCTAAACTTAACCGAATCCTGTGGCAACCACCAGGCTTTTAGATTTCCTTTGGCATCAAACTGGCGACCCTGGTCGTCAAAACCGTGGGTCATTTCGTGGCCTATGGTTGATGCGGCGGCGTAGCCGTAAATTACAGCATCGTCAATATTTTCGTCTTTAAAGCCTGGGATAGTAAAGATACCAGCCGGCAACACAATTTCATTATTGGATGGATTGTAGTAAGCATTATAAGTTTGCGGCGTCATTCCCCATTCCGTACGGTCTACAGGTTTACCCAATTTGGCTGCATTGAATTTATGCCACCAGTTGTTGGCGCGCATTACGTTCAGGGAGTATGGCCCACGATCAATCTCCAGTGTCGAAAAATCTTTCCAGTTATCGGGATAGCCAACCTTAGGCATTACTTTACTTAACTTGAAATAGGCTTTTTCTTTGGTTGGCGCACTCATCCAGTCCAGTTTTTCAATATGCTCTTTAAAGGTTTCGCGCATGGTTTCCACTAATTTTACGTAGCGCTCCTTTGTTTTTTCGGGAAAGTATTCTTTTACAAATATTTGTCCTAACACCTCGCCCATTAAGCCGTTTTCGGTATCCAATACGCGTTTCCAGCGGGGCAACTGCTCTTTATTACCTTCCAGCACGGTGCCATAAAAGCGGAATAGCTCCTCATCAAAAGGCTTGCTCAAATATGATCCGAACGATGATACCAGGTTTTTACGCAGGTAGTTTTTCCAATCGTCAATACTGTAAACATGTAGTGCTTTATTCAAGGCCCGGTAATACTCCGGCTGGCCAACAATTACGGTATCCACGTTTTTGTAATCCATTTTTTCAAATGTTGCTTTCCAGTCAACATCGGGTGCCAGTTTGCTTAAACCGGCAATGGTCATTTTATTATAGTTGTGGTACGGGTCGCGCAGATCTTCCAATTTACGGCTGCTATCGGCCAAAAATACTTCTAAGGCATAGGTTTTTTTGGCAGCGGCGTTGGCAGCATCGGCAGGTAAACCTCCTAATTTAAAAATAGAGGGTAAGTGTTTTTGCTGATAATCTGTACGGATAGCCACACTGTGCGCATCGGTATTAAAATAATAATCGCGGTTTGGCAGGCCGATGCCCGATTGCCCTAATTGTAGTAATAGCTTATCGCTGTTTTTGGCATCCTGGCCTACATAAGTTCCTAATGGCGTAGTTACACCAATGCCATCCAGGTGGGCAAAGGCATTAACCAGGCCTTTGATGTCTTTAATATCATCTATCTTTTTAAGTTCATCCTTTAGCGGAGCAAGACCTTGTTTTTCTATATCCACGGTATCCATGCCGCTATAATAAAAATCGCCTATTTTTTGGGTGTTGCTACCTTTGGGGGCGTTGGCTTTAAGGGCATCTTCATTAATCTTTTTCATTTTATCGCGCAGCTCTTCCTGCACAACATTGCCAATGCCCCAGGCAGCGTAGGCCGCCGGGATTGGATTTTTTTTGAGCCATGCGCCGTTGGCATATTTAAAAAAGTCGTCGCCAGGTTTTACGCTGGTGTCTATATTTTTAATCACCGGATCATTGTCGGCATATAGTTTTGTTTTGTCTTTACATGATGTGATAACGGCAATGCCTAAAGCTCCCGTCAATAATGCCCATGGCGAAATTTTTTTTATCATAAATTAACTTAAGTGTATTAAAAAAAATACAGCGATTGTATGGAATAGCAGATTTTAGGACAGCATTTTAACTAAAAACAGGCAGCCTCAATAAATGCCCTGAAAAAAACCAGCCAAAGAAACATCAAAATAATAACAAACTTTTCGGAGCGTATCCAGCCGGATATCTATTTTCCCCGACTCCAGTCGGGCTATATTGATGTTAGTTTCGCTAAAAAATTTCTCTTGTGTAACCTGGTTCTGGCGTCGTAAATTTTTGATCTGTAGCGCGATTTTCTTCTTAAAAGCCTCGTCGGAATTGCTAAGGTATTCAAAATCAGTAAGTAGCATTGTTGGGTAAGATTAATTTTACATTGATCTTTGATAGGGGCTTCAAAAATATTTAGCAAACAGTATTTAAAGTTCGTGAAAAAATATTGGTAATAATATGCTTAAGTAAACTATTTTATTCGATAAAAGTTTAACCGTCATCAATTATTGGCAACAAATTTGTTTACTACAATTCGCCCTGCATACGATCTGTGAAAAAAATTAAAATCACCTACCTGTGAAAAACTTTTTTTGAATTCTCAGACGCCCAAGTTGAGATTTTTTGTTCTTTGTTTTGGGTTTAATCAATAGTTTAAATTAATTAGGGGAAAGGGAGCTTCCAAAAAGGCTCTCTTTTTTTTGTGCATAATTTTATTTGCTATGCATGCATAGCTTTTTATATATTTATGTTTTTATCATACTATGCATTTTGAATTTACAGAAGAGCAGCTGATGATTAAGCAGGCTGCCTGCGATTTTGCCCAAACAGAATTAAAACCCGGCGTAATTGAGCGCGATGAGCACCAGAAGTTTCCCGCCGGAGAGATAAAAAAATTAGGAGAATTAGGGTTTTTAGGGATGATGGTAGCGCCACAATATGGCGGTAGCGGCATGGATGCCATATCCTATGTACTGGCTATGGAAGAGATAGCCAAGGTAGACGCTTCGGTAGCCGTTATATTATCGGTAAATAACTCGCTGGTTTGTACCGGACTCGAAAAGTTTGGCACCGAAGCTCAAAAACAAAAATACCTTGTTCCCTTAGCCAAAGGCGAGCACATCGGGGCGTTTTGCCTTTCGGAACCCGAAGCCGGCTCCGATGCAAC
This sequence comes from Mucilaginibacter flavus, assembly GCF_030409315.1. Lineage (GTDB taxonomy): Bacteria > Bacteroidota > Bacteroidia > Sphingobacteriales > Sphingobacteriaceae > Mucilaginibacter > Mucilaginibacter flavus. The sequence goes on from NZ_JAUFPS010000020.1 coordinate 107,015, forward strand.
CTCGCAGCGTACCACCGCTATTGATATGGGCGATCATTACCTGCTTAACGGTACTAAAAACTGGATCACCAATGGAAGCACCGCATCTACCTATATTGTAATGGCCCAAACCGATGCCGCTAAAAAGCATCACGGCATCAACGCTTTTATTATTGAAAAAGGAATGGAGGGTTTTACCATTGGCGCCAAAGAAAATAAAATGGGTGTACGCGGTTCAGATACGCACTCCATTATGTTTAGTGATGTTAAAGTGCCTAAGGAGAACCGTATAGGCGATGACGGCTTTGGTTTTACCTTCGCCATGACATTGTTGGGAGGAGGCCGCATAGGTATTGCCGCCCAGGCTTTGGGTATAGCAGCCGGCGCTTATGAACTTGCATTGCAATATTCAAAAGAACGTAAAGCCTTTGGCAAATCACTTGCCGATTTGCAGGCCATTCAGTTTAAACTGGCCGATATGGCTACCGAGATTGAAGCCGCACGCTTGCTTTGCCTTAAAGCCGCCTGGCTAAAGGATCATGGGCAGCCTTATGCCCAGGCCAGCTCCATGGCCAAGCTGTTTGCATCTGACGTGGCTATGCGGGTTACTGTGGAGGCCGTGCAAATTCACGGCGGATACGGATATGTAAAAGAATACCATGTAGAACGGATGATGCGCGATGCCAAAATAACCCAGATTTACGAGGGTACATCAGAAATTCAGCGGATTGTCATTTCGCGCGAAGTGTTGAAATAACGGGCTGATTTTTATACTTTTGAAAAAGTATATTAAATTAGTAGACTATTTTTGTTCAACATGAATTTCAAATCCATCATAAGCACTTTATCATACGCTTTATTATTACAAGCGGCATCGGCACAAACCAAACTTAAAACAGGTATTTGGCGCGGCGCATTAACCACCAAATCGGGTGCCGAGATCCCTTTTAATTTTGATGTAAAGGATACAGCAGGTAAACAGCAGCTGGCTATTATTAATGGTGCCGAGCGCTTTAAAGTAACCGATGTTGTGGTTCAGGGCGATTCGGTTTTTATCCATATGCCGCTTTTTAATTCGGAATTTAAACTGAAACTAAACGACGGTAAATTAAGCGGAGCATGGGTAAAGCACCTGGCCAACCAGGATGTATTAACCCCTTTTGCCGCCGAACCTAATACAGCCTGGCGTTTTTTTAAGAACCCCGAAAAAGCTACTTTTAATGTAAGGGGCAGATGGTCGGCCATTATTGGCGAAGGCGCGGGTGCCGATACCACAGTTGGCGAATTTAAACAGGTTGGTGCAAAACTTACCGGTACCTTTTTAACCACCACCGGCGATTATCGTTATCTTGAAGGTATTGTTACCGGCGATAAACTATATCTATCCTGCTTTGATGGTGGCCATGCTTATACTTTTACCGCTACAATTAAAGAGGGTAAAACCATTACCGATGGCAAGTTTTACGCGGGTTACTCAAGCGTGCAGTCATGGACTGCCGTAAAAGACGCGAACGCCAAATTGCCCGATGCCTATTCGTTAACGGCTTTAAAGCCCGGTTTTAAAAAGATAGATTTTTCTTTTAAAGATATCAATGGCAACACCGTTTCCCTACAGGATGCCCGATACAAAAACAAAGTAGTTATAGTACAGATTTTGGGTTCATGGTGCCCTAATTGTATGGATGAAACCGCCTACATGGTAAACTACTACAAAAAATACCAGGCTAAAGGCGTTGAAGTGGTTGGCCTTGCCTACGAGCGTACCAATGATTTTGCCAAATCGCAAAAAGCACTGTTGCAGGTTAAAAACCGTTTTAACGTGCCTTATCCGTTGCTGATAACCGGTTACACCAGCGATAAAGCCGAAACCAGCAAAAGCCTGCCCATGCTATCAAAAGTAGTAGGTTTCCCTACTACTATCATTATTGATAAAAGCGGCGATGTACGCAAAATTCACACCGGCTTTAGCGGTCCGGGTACAGGTGTGTATTATACCGAATTTACCAACGAATTTGAAAGGCTGACAGATGATTTGCTGGCGGAGCAAGTGGAGGTGGTGAAGGGGAAATAGAGGCAGCCTCTAAATCTCCCCTGAAGGGGAGACTTTTAAATCTAACTCCCGCGAGGTTAGCGTAGCGTAACTCGTGAGAAAAGCTGGCTGAAGCCTTTGGCTTCCGTTAAAATAACGCTGAAGGACAGGAGGGCAGCTGAAAGCTGCAACCATGATACCCACGAGCTGAAAGCTCGCGGGAGTTCAGTAATAGAGCGGCGAAAGACTTACGAAGTTTTTTAAACTTCGTAAGTCTGGGTCTGCAATACTAAGCATCCTGCGGCTTCACCACCCGCCTGTGTACCACATTCTTTGCTTTTTTTCCTTTTCCCTTTTTGCGTTTACCCAGCCAGATTATAAAACCGGTAACAGGTAATGATGCACTGATAAGGCTGGCTAAAAACGCGATGATCTTACCTGTTAAGCCAAGTACCTGGCCTACGTGCAAATCATAATTCATATCGTTCATTTTCATGCCGGGGCTTTTCTGTGTATGAAGGGTTTGCTTTAAAAGCTTGCCGGTATACTTTTCAAAAGAGTAGCTATCGCTTTTATAAAAATGAAGGCTTTGCGCATAAGCTGTTATGCCGATAGTACCGGCGGCTGAGGCATCATCAAAAATCAGGAACATTCGCGCCTGAGGTGATAAGGCTTGTGCCTGGGCAAATGCTCTGTCAATCACAAAACGGTTATCAACCTTAGTTTTTAAAAGTGAATCGGATTTAGGGAACTCCTTTTCTGACGGATAGGCCTTGCCCAGGTTGGCAGTTGAATAAATGCCTTCCCGTACCACATCGAAAACCATGGATAGGCCCGTTAGCGCCAATATAATGGCAACGCTGGTAGCATAAAAGCCCAATACGTTGTGCAAATCGTAATTAACCCTGCGCCACCGGCCGTTCCATTTTATGGTTAGGCTGCGCTTCCGGTCGGTTTTACGTTTTGGCCACCACAGGATGATGCCGGTTATCATCAGCACAATAAAAATAATAACCGAAATACCCACCACCAGGCTGCCAATTTTAGGTGGCATCAACAGGTACAGGTGGATATATTCAACTATGATGAAAAAGTTTTTAGTCGGATTTTCTTCATGGATCACCTTGCCGGTGTAGGGGTTCATGTATACGTATAACATGCCCTGTTCTTTAGGCAGGTTAACCAGTAAGCCGGCGGGCCTGTCTTTACCGTAATAATATAAATAACTGGCGGTCGAGCCGTTATGGGCTTTTAATCCTTCGGCTTTTAAGGCAGATGGGGGCAGGTAGGGTTTGTGTACAGTTTCTACATGCCGGTAGCTGTATAGGGCATCCTGTATCTCGTCCTGAAAACAAAACAGACAGCCGGTAATACTTACAATAACCACCACAAGCCCGGCAATAAAGCCGAGCCAGCGGTGGATAAATAACATGACTTTTTTAAACGTCATATCAGAATTTATAGGTAAATGTAAGAGCGTAGTTCCTCAATTTTTGTGGGTTAACGGTGGTGTAACCTATCCAGTATTGTTCGTTGGTAAGGTTGTCCATTTTAAAACCTAACCTGTAGTGTTTAATATCGTAAAATACAGATGAGTTAAATACGGTGTAAGCAGGCAATTTAAATACACCCTGGCTTACGCTGTTGATAATTGTATTATCGCTGGCATAGTTACCGCCAAAACCCAAGCCCAGGCCTTTAACCGCGCCTTTTTGTAAACGGTAGCTTACCCAAAAATTAGCAAGGTAAGGTGATGATGCTGTACCTGGGCGGCGATTAGCTACATCAGTATTGGTTGTGGCATCGTATTTCGAGTAGTTATAAGAGAAACCTAATACAGCGTTTAAACCGGCAATGGGGTTGGCTATAATTTCTGTTTCGATGCCTTTGCTTAGCTGGGTACCATCCTGCAGTACACGGTTTGGAACAGATGATGGGCGAGTGATATCTTTAACCTTTATATCGTAGTAGCTTACCGTACCGCTTAATTTGCCATCAAACAAATCAACCTTTACACCACCTTCAATTTGGTTGGCATGCTCTGGCTTAAGTGGTTTGTTGTCTTCGGTAATACCGGTTTGGTTACGGAAACTGTTTTGGTAGTTGGCAAATAATGATAAATGATCTTTAATTGGCTGATAAACCAAACCGAACTTTGGCGAGAAAGCCGTTTGCTGATAACCGCCAGATACTGTTTTGGTTGTTGGATCAACATTGCCAATGTTCACAAAACGATCAACGCGTAAACCTGCCGAAGCGATTAACTGATCGGTAATATTAAATACATCTGATACATACGCGCTGTATGTATTTCTGATGTACATGTACGGATAGGTGTAGCCCGGGGTGCCGGTGGCGTAAATGGCATCCATAGCGGCTTTATTAAAGTTAGTGTAATCCTGGTTGCCTTGTAATGATACGGCATCAAGCGTGCTGCCAAAAAAGTATTGTTTGGAGTTGTCCCTGAAGAAATCTAACCCGGCAACAACCCTGTTGCGGAATTTGCCAATCTTGAAATCGCCATTAAAGTTTTGCTGAATTTCGATCATGTCATCATAACTGTTTTTGGTCGACTGATCATTGCGGGAAATGGAATCATGCGGCATCAGGTAAAAATACGGACCGAAACCATCAGAGTAGCTGTGTGTAGCGGCGATGTTGGTACGTGAGGTCCACGAGTTGGAGATTTTATATTTTATCTCGCCAAAAAAATTGGCGTTTCGTGATGTCTGCGTCAAATCGTTACCGGCGTAGCTTTGTTTGTAATCAAGCGGTAATTTATCGGCGCTGCTATACCCCAATTGAGCGATGGTTACGCCATAAGGGAAAAAGAAGATGGATTTACCAATGTTTTTACCGTATGATAGTTCTGCATCAAATGAAATGCTTAGCCTGTCGTTTACATTATATAATAAGCTTGGCGCAATGAATACGTTACGGGAAAAACCGGTAGTTTGAAAACTTCCTTCGTGGTTATAAGCGGTGTTTAAACGGAAAAGTACTTTTTTCTTAGCATCAAGTGGCGTGTTGATATCGGCGCTCACCCGTTGAAAATCAAAGTTACCTCCCGATGCCGAAACTTCGCCGCCAAAAGAGTCAAAAGGTTTTTTAGTTACCCTGTTAATTAAACCACCATATGATGTTAAGCTACTGCCGAACAAAGTGGCAGATGGGCCTTTAATAATTTCGATGCTTTGGATATTAGCCGCATCAATGGTATTGGTGATGTTACCGGCCAGTCCATTGCGTAAACCACTTTGTACAATAAAACCACGGCTGTTGTAGTAAGAGCCACCATCGCCGCCACGGCCGGTTGCTTCCCACATTTTTTGGATGCCCGACGCGTTGCGGATTGCGTCATCAACAGAAAATACCTGTTGCTCCTGTAGCAGCTGGCTGCTGATAGTATTATAAACCGATGCGTTTTCGAGGTTATTTAATGGCATTTTGCTAACGTCAACACTTTTCCTGCTTTTAAACTTGTTGGTTTTGTTTGAATTGATGTTAACTTCCTGCAAACCGTGAGTAGCATCTGATACGGTGACAGCAGGAACTGTTACCGTTTGCCCTGCCGTAACTTCAATGCTGCTTTCCTGGCCTTTGCTGCCAACCTGCGAAATTACCAGGGTGTATTTGCCCTGGACGGCACGAAATTCAAAATCACCGTCTTCGTTGGTAACAGTACCAAATTTGGTGCCTTTTAACATGACCGAAACGTTATCGGCAGGCTGACCATTAGTAGTTGAAATATGTCCTTTTATTGTGCCGCGGTTTTGCTGTGCAAGTACGGGACGAGAACTAAAGAGTAATATAGCTGACAAAAAAAACAGAGCGAAGAGTCTGTGAAAAGATAGTTGGGGTTGTGTCATTTTATTTAGACTAATTATAAATAATAGTCAAAAGTACTCCATTATGACAATTGGTCCAAATTTATTTAGAAAGATTATAAATAATATATTGGTATGAGTTTAAAATCAGCGGCTTAATATACGTTTGAAGAGTGTAGGTTATACATCTTAAGCGGGTTGAAGTGTTCAAATCTCCATTAAAACAAAAGGCCGGCTGATTTTGGTCAGCCGACGTTAAAAGGAGTTTTTAAGTATTCAATAATTATCTGCCTCCCGGAGGGCATTTTTCCTTTAAATATTGGGTAAACAAGGTGTGCAGGTGCAATGATGTACCCGGCCCTTCAAAAATACCATGCGTACGGTTAGGGTACGACATGAGCTGAAATTGGCGGTTGTATTTAACCAATTCGTCAATCAGCTCCTCGGCGTTTTTGTAGTGTACGTTATCATCACCTGTACCGTGAATATACAATAGGTTACCTCTTAAGTTTTTGGCATAAGTGATAGGCGAGCCTTTGATGAAAGGCGCACGACCTGCATCATCAATCGGTACGCCCATATACCGTTCCTGGTAAATATTATCATAAGTAAGCTGATCGCCAACTGCGGCCACCGCTATGCCTGTTTTATAAATATCCGGATATTGGAACATCAGGTTTAAGGTTGTTGAACCGCCACCGCTCCAGCCATGTACCGCTATACGGGTCGAATCGATAAAAGGCCATTTGATGATCTCTTTAGCGGCCATAGCCTGGTCGCGCACGTTAACAATGCCTATGTTTTTGTAAATAGCTTTACGCCACGCGGTGCCTTTTGGCGCAGGCGCGCCACGGCCTTCAACAGACATGTATATGTAACCATCATCGGCCATGCTACCTACATATAAACCGTTACGACCGGCCCCCCAGGTATCGGTTACCGTTTGGCCGGCTGGTTCGCTGTATACGGTAAACAAAACAGGGTATTTTTTATTTGGGTCGAAATTGGTTGGTTTCATCATCCAGCCATCCATTTCAATGCCATCGGCGGTTTTTACTTTAAAAAACTCCGGTTTGTTTTTAACATTGGCGTTCAATACAATTACTTTACCGCCAATGTGTTTATGCTCTGGGAGGGTAACAACCTCGCTAACCGGTGGGGTGTAGCTGTTATTGAAACTGTGCAAGGCCACTTTACCGTTAGGCGAAATATCATAACCATGTGTACCCGGCTGGTCGGCAGGCGATACGCGCTCGGCTTTGCCACCGGCAAGTTTTATTTTGTACAGATATTTCTGGGTTGCATTATCCGGCGATGCGGTGAAGTAGATGTAACCGCCGGCCTCGTCAATCAAACTCAGGTTAATGATATCATAATTGCCTTTGGTAATCAGGGTTTCCTTGCCTTCGCGGCTTATTTTGTAAATGTGCTTCCAGCCATCTTTTTCGCTTACCCATAAAAAGTCTTTGCCTTTGTTTATCCACTCCCAGCCAATAGGGTCGCCGTTGTTCCAACGTTCTTTACCATCCAACCAGGTATCACTTTTTTCCTCGTGGATGATGTGGGCTGTACCATTTGATATGTTACCTACAAAAATGCGACTTTCGGTTTGGGCGCGGTTTTCCTGTTCCAGAATGATCTCGTTAGGGTTCAATGTCCACTCCATGCGGGGGATGTAATGCTGAATTGGGTCGCCCGGCAAATCAATCCATTTGGTAGCTGCCGAATTTACATCAACGATACCAATTTTGGCAGAGCTTGGGTTTTCGCCCGCTACAGGGTATTCTACCGGTACCACAAACGGATAGATAGAATCTGTTGTGTTCAGCATGTAATAGCTTTTAATTTTGGTAGCATCAATTTGCCAGTAAGCAATATTACGGCTATCCGGCGACCAGCGGAACCCGTCGCGGCAGCCAAACTCTTCTTCATAAGCCCAATCAAAAGTACCGTTAATTAGTCTTGTGCTACCATCGGTTGTTAATTGCTTAACGGCACCATTTGTCAAATCCTCTACATAAATATTATGCCCGCTTACGTAGGCTGCTTTACTGCCATCTGGCGATAGTTTAGCAAACATTAATGACGATTCGGGCAGGTTTTTACCTATTTGCCAAAGCTTTTGGGTGCCGGTATCAAATACCCAGTAATCACCGCGGGTATCATAACGCCACACTTTTTTGGTGTTAGTGTTAATCAAAACCTTCTTGCCATCATCAGATATCGTAAATCTTTTTACGCCTATGGGCTTGCCCCCTTTGGGAGTAAGCATGGCCGCGCTTATCCAAACTGTTTTTTTGCTGCTGTCGCGGGTGTCATAAACAGTAATTTCGCCGCCGGTTGTTTTGTAATACTGATAACCATCGTTTGCCCAATGCGTGGGCGCGCGCTGTGCCTGCACCTTGTTGTTGCCCAAAATGAACAAAACAACTGCAAAAAATAATAAACCCGAGCGGTTAAATTTCATATAATTATACTTTGAATTAAGATTGCGGCATTAATTTATTTATAAGCAATGCCTCTGTAAATTTTGCGTTAATTTAGTACTTTACCAAAGTATAAAACACCTGTAATGAAAAAAATACTTCTATCTGTTACTCTTTGTCTATCGTTATTTACTACTACTCAAGCCCAACATGCGGATAGGAGCAAGTTTGTGAAAGACAGTCTTGACCTGTATGTAAGTCGCGCGCTTACCAACTGGCGCATCCCCGGCGCGGCGGTTTGTATTGTAAAAGATGGCAAGGTGGTATTGATGAAAGGTTATGGCATTAAAGAGCTTGGTTTGCCCAACCTGGTTGATATCAATACTTTGTTTATGATAGGCAGCAATACCAAAGCTTTTACCGCTACCGCGCTGGCCATGCTACAAGCCAATGGCAAGCTTTCTTTGGATGATAAGGTAACCAAATACATTCCCGAATTTAAATTAGATAACAAACTGGCCGGCGAGCAGGCCATTGTGCGCGATTTACTTTGCCACCGCTTAGGTTTGCAAACCTTTCAGGGCGATTTTACTTTTTACAACACCAACCTTACCCGCGAAGAAGTGATAACCAAACTGGGGCAAATTAAAGCGCCATACCCCTTCCGCACTAAGTGGGGATACACCAATTCGGCTTTTGTAACCGCGGGCCAAATCATTCCTAAAGTAACCGGCAAGCCCTGGGAAGTTTATTTAAAAGAAACCATCTTTGCTCCCTTAGGTATGGGTAACACGCTGGCCTTAACTGCCGATATGCCCAAAGCACTAAACCGTACGGTGCCGCATACCCTTAATGATGGGCGGCTAACAGCCATACCTTATTGCCAGATTGACGGCCTTGCACCAGCCGGAGCCATCAGCTCTTCGGTAAATGATATGAGCAAATGGGTATTGGCTTTGTTAAATAACGGCAAGGTAGGCAACCGGCAGGTAATCCCGGAGGCCGCCATACAGGCCACCCGTCAGCCACAGGATATTGTGGGCAATTTTCATCACCTCAACGGCGAAAACAGCTTTGAGCTTTACGGCCTTGGCTGGTTTATACAGGATTACTCGGGCCATAGGTTGGTGATGCATGATGGTGGCGTTAATGGTTATGTATCGTCGGTTACGCTATCGCCACAGGATAACCTGGGTATCATCATTTTAACCAATACCGATCAAAACCTGTTTTATGAAGCCTTGCGCTGGGATATATTAGATGCCTACTTTGGTCAGGGATTCCGGAACTATAGCGACGTTTATTTAGCAGATTTTAAAGTCAAAGCAGCTAATGATCTTGCCCTGGATAAAAGAATACGCGATACCATATTGCTTAGCCCTAAGCCGGTATTACCACCAACCAGTTACATTGGCAAATACACCAATAGCCTTTATGGCTCAATGACGGTTACGCAGGGCGAAAATAATGACCTGGAAATGCGTTTTGAGCATCACCCCAAAATGTTTGCCAAACTGCAGCCATTGGGCGGCAACCGCTATTACGTAACCTTTTCCGATCCTACATTAGGAAAAGCGGTGTTTCCTTTTACCGTACAAAACGGCAAGGTTACCGGGGTACGCGTTAAAGTTGCTGATTTTGTGGAGCGTAACGCTTATGATTTTAAGAAGGAGTAGGTTGGTGAGTGGTCAGTAGTGAGTAGTAAATTTTTTTCTCTACTCACTATTCACCACCTCACCATTCACCACCTTAAAATTTCAGATTTAACTTTAGCCATTCCTGGATTGCTACCTGCGTTTGAATGTCTTCGGGGAGTTTATCGTGAATAAGTTTTTCCATTTTATTGCCGGTGTTGGCAAAGCGGTAATCCCATATAATCATCAGTTTGTTGATGAGGTATACCATTTCATTTCCTTCATCTTTGGTAAACGGCGTGGCGTCAGGCTTGCCGCTTACCCGTGGATCATTTTGGGTGTAATTTGTCCACTTGTAATCGGTATAATGTAAGTTTCTTTTTGAAAAAAGGATCATGTGCCTGGGGAATTTCTTTAAAGGTACGGATAATTACCCCGGTATTTTGTTAATGCCTATTTTAAATGGAGATTGATGTTAAATATTGGTTAAGAAATTGGTGCGCGTTATGAGTGATAGTTCCATGGCTTAACCGATATTGGCTATTGTCCTTGATATGGGTATGCCAGGTATAGCGTGTTATGAAATGAGTTTATTATATTTGTAATGCCATGCAACTTTCCATCGCCGACATACAGTTATTGAAAGATTATTTTTCCGGTCAACCGGTAATTAAGGCGTATGTTTTTGGCTCCTATTCACGTGATGAAGCTGATAGCGAAAGCGATTTAGATATCCTTGTCGATTTAGATTATTCTAAACATATCGGCCTTGGATTTATTACCATGCAATCGGATATCCAACAAAAGCTTCATAAAAAAATTGACCTCGTTTCTTCAAAAGCCGTCTCCCGACATTTATCTTCATTTATAGAAAAAGACAAAATCCTTATCTATGAAAGGTAAAATGGGTGATCGGCAGAGGTTGCTCCATATTTTGGAAGCCATTGACGAAATCAATAATTATACGTTAAGTACAGATCTAAAGTCATTTCTTGAAAATTCGATGATGCGATTTGCCTGTGTAAAGCAAATTGAAATTATTGGTGAAGCCGCAAACTACATTACCCCAGAAACTAAAGTGCTATTTTCTGATATGGAGTGGAAGCAGATCATTGGCATGAGGCATATTCTTGTTCATGAATATTTTGGAGTTGACTTCGACCTCATTTGGCAGGTGATCATCAAAGACCTTCCTATATTAAAGGAAAAGGTTTTAATAGTTATAAAAGCCACAACGTAATGATATTGATATAATTCATTTCCCCGATTAATCGTATTTTCATGCCCGTTAATAAAAATTGCATGAAAAAAAGATTTTTACTCGCTTTTGCTACTTTGTTTGCCTCGGCAGTTATGGCGCAACAGGATGCTCCTAAAGCTATTTATTATTCTATATCGTTCCCCAACGCGGCACACCACGAGGCCGAAGTTACCATCACCATTCCGCAGGCCCCGGCCGAGCCTTTGTTGCTGCGGATGAGCCGTTCATCTGCCGGGCGTTATGCCACACATGAGTTTGGCAAAAACATTTATAACGTAGCCGCTACAGACGTAAACGGCAAACCGCTTGTGCTAACCCAGGTTGAAGGCGATGTGTACAAAATTGAAGATCACCCGGCTACCGTTAAGGTAAGCTATACTCTTTTTGGCAACTATACCGATGGTACGTATACCAGTATAGATTTAAGCCACGCCCACTTGAACATGCCGGCCACATTTATGTGGGTTGCTGGTTTAGATAAAAGAGCTGTAACGTTCCAGTTTAATGATCTGGATAAATATGGCTGGCATGTAGCTACTCAGCTTAAACACGAAGACAAAAACGTGTACAGCGCACCCAATATGCAATACATGATGGATTGCCCCACCGAATTATCCGACTATAAAGTAACGAGGTGGGAGGCCGTAAACCCCGATAATAAGAAACTAAAAATTAACCTTACCGTACACTCCGACGATAGCCAGGAAGTAATTGACAACTTTGGTAAAATGGTAGCCCGCATGACCCAGGAAGAGAAAGCCGTTTTTGGCGAGTATCCGGTTTACGATTACGGCGAGTACACTTTTATCAGCGATATTAACCCTGCCGCGGCAGGCGATGGTATGGAGCACCGTAATTCAACCTGTATCACTATCCCGGCACCCAAAATTGGCGGACTTGAAAATCGTTTACTTGGTGTTTTCGCGCATGAGTATTTCCACAGCTGGAATGTAAAGCGCATCCGCCCAAAATCATTGGAGCCGTTTAACTTTGAACATGCCAACATGAGCAACGAACTTTGGTTTGCCGAAGGTTTTACCCAGTATTACGGCGAGTTACTTTTAGAGCGATCTGGCTTTGTGAAGTTAGATGATTACACCTGGACCATAGCAAGCCTGGTTAACCAGGTATTAAATACACCGGGCGCTGCTAAGTACCCGGCCACGCAAATGAGCCGTTACGCCGTGTTTGCAGACGCGGGCGTATCTATCGACCCAAACAATAATGCTAACGACTATACCAGCTACTACACTTACGGTGGCGCGATAGCCTTAGCCCTTGATTTGCGTTTACGTAGCGATTTTAATTTAACGCTTGATGATTACATGCGCCAGGTATGGCTTAATCGTGGTAAGGTAATGAAGCCTTACACCGTGGCCGATTTGCAAACCGACCTGGGCAAGGTAACCGGCAACCCTAAATTTGCTGCCGAGTTTTTCAAAAAATACATTACCGGCATCGACAAAAATAATTATGAAGAATTGCTGGCCAAAGCCGGCCTGGTATTACGCCGGGTTGACCCAGGTAAAGGTTGGGCAGGCTCATTGGCCGCAGCACCCGCCCGCGGCCGGGCCGGGCTTGCACGTACCGCTAACGCCGATGGCTTACCCATTCAATCAAGCACCATTATGGGTACGCCGGTTTACAAAGCAGGCTTAGACGCTGGCGATGTGATCATGAAAGTAAACGGCGTTGATATTAAAGATCAAAAAGGTTTTGACGATCAACTAACCGGAAAAAAACCGGGCGATAAGCTTACCATAAATTATAAGAACCGCACCGGTGACCATGAAACCACTATTACCTTAGAAGAAAACCCTAACTTTGAGGTAGTCACCTTTGAAAAAGCTGGCAAAACATTAAGTAAAGAACAGGAAACTTTCCGTAACAATTGGCTACAATCAAAAGTCAAATAACAATATGAAGAAAATATTATTAGCCGCGGCTTTAATGGCCGCCAGCACCTGCAGCTTTGCCCAGGATGTAAACAAACTGATAGATCAAACGGATGTTGACCGCATTATCAAAACCTTATCGGCCGATGATATGCAGGGCCGCGCCACCTTTACCCCTGGTATTGAAAAGGCGGCTAAGTTTATTGAAGGCGAATACAAGCAAGCCGGTTTGGTGCCATTAACGGGCAATAAAGATTTCAGGCAAAACTTCAGCATGCTGCGCAGCACACCGGTATCGCTATCTGTAAGTATTAACGGAAAAGTTTTCCCTGCCGATAGTGTTTTTGCTTCGGGCAAAGCTTCATTTTCATGGAAAACCGACGCCGATGTGCAGGTTATACAGGTAACTGCCGATAAAAATTTAAGGCAGGAATATGGCGCGGCCATGCGCAGCGGTAAAAAAGCTTTATTAATTATCGATCCTAAATTTAAAGACTTTTTTAAACGTCTGCATGATTATGCAGGCAGAGGTGCGGTTTCTTTTAAAGGCAAAGATCAGCAGCCGCTTGTTTTTGTAATGGGCAAAGTTGATAATGTAGGCTCTTTTGAAGTAAACTACGTAGCAAAAACTGAAGAACTGCCACTGTTTAACGTTGCCGGCATGATCCCCGGTAAAACCAAGCCAGAGGAGTTTGTAATTTTTGGCGGTCACTACGATCACCTCGGTATTTTAAAACCTATGGAAGGCGATAGCATAGCCAATGGCGCCGATGACGATGCATCTGGCACTACCGCTGTTATCTCGTTAGCCAAGTATTACAAAAAATTAAATAACAACGCCCGCACGTTAATCTTCGTAGCTTTTTGTGCTGAAGAAATTGGCGAATTTGGCTCGCAGTATTTTGCAACACAGGTTCAGCCAGATAAGGTTGTTGCTATGTTTAATATTGAAATGATTGGCAAGGCGTCTAAATTCGGCACAAACTCGGCATTTATAACCGGTTTTGAACGTTCGGACTTTGGGGCAATCCTGCAAAAAAACTTAGAAGGTACCACCTTTAAATTTTATCCGGACCCATATCCAGACCAGGACCTTTTTTACCGCAGCGATAATGCATCATTAGCTAAAGTTGGCGTACCGGCCCATACCATTTCAACCGACCAGATTGATATTGATAAGTTATACCATACGGTAAAAGATGAGTACAGCTCATTAGATGTAAGCAATATTACCTCAACCATAAGGGCTATAGCACTAAGCTCGCGCACTATAGTTGCGGGCACCGATACACCAACACGGGTAGCTAAATTGGAAAGATAGTTTTTATCCTGCTTGTCATTGCGAGGAACGAAGCAATCTCGTCGCTTGCTTATTAGCTCTGTAGGGCGACGAGATTGCCACGCTGCGCTCGCAATGACATAGTTGACGTTAAAAACTACCTGTATTAAACATCAATATGCCCCACATCCCCAAAATAGCAATAGTAGGCCCCGAATCGACAGGTAAATCAACCATGAGCGATTACCTTGCGGCGCATTACAATACCATCGCCGTGCCCGAGTATGCGCGTGAATATTGCGCGAAACTTACGGAACCATGTACCTGGCAGGATGAGATCAATATGTTTTACGGTCAGCTGGCTTTAGAGGAAGAATTGCTACCCAGGGCCAATAAGCTCTTGATTTGCGATACCACTTTTATCACCGTAAAAATATGGAGCGATGAAATGTTCGGCGAAGCCCCGAAGGAAGTTTTAGACGAACTCCCCAAACACCCTTACGATTTATACCTGCTCCTCAACATCGATCTGCCCTGGCAGGACGATCCTTTACGCAACTTCCCCACCATGCGCAAACATTTTATGGATGTTTGGCATAAAGAACTACAAGCCCTAAACGCCAACTATATAGTAATATCCGGCACCGGTGCTGACAGGTATCAAAGCGCGGTTAAAGCGATAGACGATTTCCTTATTTGATGTGTATTCAGATGTGCAGATTTCAAATGTGCAGGTGTGCAGATGAAAAAATGCCCTGAGGCTATGACCACCCAATTAATGATGAATCAAAAAGTTATCTGCACATCTGAAATCTGCATATCTGCACATCTATTCTCCCATCTGCACATCTATAATCTGCACATCTGAAATTATTTTTCCTCCTCGTGCAACGTTGCAAAATAACCTGCGTCTATTAACCTGAAGCTTAACGCAATTGGAAGCAATATTTATAGATAAACATTACAGCCTGGTGGCCGAGTGCAAACAAGGAAGCAAAAAAGCTTCTTATGAGTTGTACCGCCTGTATTCGAAAGCGATGTTGAACGTCGCCTTTAGGATAGTGGGTAATATTGACGAGGCAGAGGATGTTTTGCAGGAAGCGTTCCTTGATGCTTTTAATAAGCTGAAGGATTTTAGGCAGGAGACTACTTTTGGCCTGTGGCTTAAACAAATTGTGGTTAACCGCAGCATCAACATGTTGCGCAAACGCAAGCTGGAACTTATAGAAATAGAAGGCGATCACCTGGAAAATATTCCGGATGAGGAGCCTGCCGACGACGACGATGTACAGTACCAGGTAGCATTGGTAAAAGAAGCTATGAAACAATTGCCGGATGGTTACCGGGTTGTATTATCGCTTTACCTGCTGGAAGGGTACGATCACGAAGAGATAGGACAGATTTTAAATATATCAGAAAACACATCAAGAACCCAGTTTTTGAGAGCTAAAAGAAAACTAATGGAAATTTTAAGCAGAAAGGGAAAAGTGTCATGAGCAAGCGATTTGAAGATTTCATGAAAAACAATCACGACGATTTTGACGAGATCGAACCATCGGCAGATTTGTGGGGCAAAATAGAAGCGCGTTTAACGCAGCTGGAGGAAGAGCCAAAAAAGCGCGAGGCAAAAACCTTCTCGCTGGCCTTCGTGCTCAAAGTGGCCGCGTCGGTAGTCATTGTAATGGGTATAGGTTTCGGCTTGTATATCCAAAGCCAAAAAGGCGCAAAAAGCGTTAATCTGGCTGCCATTAACCCCGAATATGCCAAACAACAGGTTCACTATGCTTCAATGGTTGAAACGCAACTAAACGAGCTTAAAACCGCCTCAAAAGGCGACCCGCAATTGTACAAGGAGTTTACTTCTGAAATTGCCAAAATGGATTCTACCTATAAAAAACTCAATAAAGATTTAGCTACCAGCCCTAACCAGGAGGATGTTTTACGTGCGATGATCCGGAACTTGCAAATACAAACAGATGTGCTAAGTCAGCAATTAAATATCATTGAGCAGTTTAACGAAACCAAGAACAACAACAAGAAAGATGAAATCAAAAATATTTAACCCGTTCCTGCTTGCATTAACGGTTTTATTAACCCTTGGCCTGGCAGGCTCCGCGCAGCAAAAAAAACCAGCTAAACCGGTTAAGCCAGCTGCACCGGTAGTTGCCGACGCTGACAGTGACGACGACGAGGGAGACTACGCCGCCACCGGTACCAAAGAGTACCAGGAAAAAATGAATGAGCTAAAAGCCAAAATGCACGATTTGCAGGCCAAAATGAACAGCCTTAACAAACAGCATTTTAATAAAGCCATGAAAGGCCAGATGAAAACGCTTGGCAAAACCTTTAAGCATTTTGATAACAACTTTAGCTATAACTTTGATAGCCTGAAAACCTTTAGCTACAGGTTTAATGATAGCATGGTGAATTTTGCCTTTAAACTTGATAAGCTGGCACCCATGATAGCTTATGGTTTTAAGGATTTTGATAACAGCTTTAACTTTAGCTATGATACCGATAATGGCGATGGCGATAGCAATGCAAAGAGCCAGGATGTAGTTGAAAAAACAAAAACCTACAGTAAAACATACAGCGTTGATGCCAACGATGTGATCAATATTGATAACAAATTCGGCAAAATTACGGTAAATACCTGGGCTAAAAACGAGGTAAAGGTTGATGTAGCGATAAAAGTAGGCACCAACAATGGCGATAAAGCGCAGAAGATGCTGGACAACGTAGTTATTCGCGATAGCAAGGATGGTAACGGGGTTTATTTTAAAACCGAGATCAGTTCTGGTGATAATAACGGCTCATGGTCAAACATATTTGGTGGTGGCAGCAGCAATTCAACCCGTAACATCGAGATCAATTATACCGTGTATATGCCGGCCAAAAACCCGCTTACCATCAGCAATAAATATGGCGCTACAGATTTGCCCGATCTTGGTGGTAAACTCATCATCACCAATTCATTTGGCAGCCTGGCAGCTAAGGTATTAAGCAACCCCGGCAACCAGATCAAAGTTAAATATGGCAATGCTAACATTGGTTCGCTTAACGGCAGCGATCTGGATGTGGCTTTTGGCAGCCTTGATCTTGGCGATTGCGACAAGCTGAACGCTAAACTTAGCTATAGTTCGGCCAAAATTGGCAAAATCAAAACATCGGGTAACATCAATGTGAAATTTGGCGGGGGCGTAAGTATTGCTGAACTGGACAGGAACATGAAAAACCTGGCGGTAAACTCATCATACTCAAGCATAAAATTAGGCATGGCCGATGAACCTAACGCCGACTTTGATGTAACGGTTAAGTACGGCAGCTTTAACTACGGTGATCATCCTGTAAATATTACCAACAAAACGCCCGGTGATAATGAGCGCGGTTATAACCCAACCAAAACCTACAAAGGCCATATTGGTAAAACCGGTGCCGATAAAATCATCACCATCAATTCCAGCTTTGGCAGTGTAAAATTCGATTAACTCCACATATATTAACCCTTTTATGCAAACCCTTGCCCCAAAACGGCAGGGGTTTTGTTATTTTTGGATAAATACCTCCCTGCACTATGAACTTAGAAATATTTGCCCAGGCCGAATCATGGATCTCCCTGTTAACGCTAACCGTGTTAGAGATAGTTTTGGGTATCGATAACATCGTATTTATATCTATACTATCTGATAAATTGCCTGTAAAGCAACAGGCCAAAGGCAGGCGCATAGGTCTGGGGGCGGGCATGATCACCCGCATTTTGCTGCTGCTATCCATTAGCTGGGTAATGACCTTAACTACACCATTATTTAACCTTGCACCTGTTTTTCATATAACCGATGCCGATTGGGTTGAGAAATTAGCGATATCCGGCCGCGACCTGATCCTGATTATAGGCGGCTTGTTCCTCATCTATAAAAGCACTGCCGAAATTCATCATAAAATTGAAGGCGATGAAGACGGCAACGAAAACGTTAAACCACAGGGATTTATAGCCACCATTATACAGATCATGCTGCTGGATATTGTATTTTCTTTAGATTCGGTCATCACTGCCGTAGGCATGGCCAGCCATGTGGAAATCATGATTCTGGCGGTAATTGTTGCTGTTGGTATTATGATGTGGGCATCAAACAGTGTAGCCGGTTTTGTAAACAAGCACCCTACGGTAAAAATGCTGGCCTTATCCTTTCTGTTGCTGATTGGCGTATCCTTACTGGCCGAAGCATTTGAGCAGCACATCCCTAAAGGCTACATCTACTTTGCCATGGCATTTTCGGTATTGGTAGAGTTACTGAATCTGAAAATGAAAGCGGGGAAGAAGAAAAGAGTCAAGAATTAAGAATTAAGAATCAAGAATCAAGAAAGGAAGTAGGGGGCTTTACCTTAATTATTGCTAATATGTTCCATTTGTAAATTATCGGCACAAAAAATTATAACCATGAGATATAAGCTGATTTTGTTATTGTTTGCAATGCTTTTCGGAAACATTGCTTTTGCCCAAAAGCAGGAGTTAAAAAACATCATACTTGATACCGATATAGGTCCCGACTATGACGATGTAGGCGCGATGGCTATTTTACACGCCCTTGCAGATAATGGCGAATGCAAAATTCTGGCAACTATCGCCAGTAACAAACACCGTTTTGCCGCGCCTACACTAAGCGTGTTGAATACTTATTTTAAAAGGCCTGGTGTTCCCGTAGGAGTGGTAAGGGGCGAGGCCGTTAATTTACCTTCCTGGCAAAAATGGGATTCGCTGATTGTGGCCCGTTACCCGCACAAAATTAAAAGTAACGATGAGGCCCAGGATGCTACAACACTTTACAGAAAGATACTGGCAGCACAGCCAGATCAAAGCGTAACTATTGTGACTATTGGTTTTATGACCAATATGGCTAATCTGCTTCAGTCGAAACCAGATAATATATCGGCATTAGATGGTAAAGCGTTAATCAAAAAGAAAGTAAAGCTTTTAGTAAGCATGGCCGGCTGTTTTAACAACGAAATGGGAACGTTTAAAGAGTTTAACGTTAAAATGGATTCTGTGTCTTCAAAAATAGCGTTCAATAACTGGCCGTCGCCAATAGTTCTTAGTGGTTTCGAGATCGGCGCGAAAATTCATACCGGTTTACCAATAGCAACAGACCAATTCATAACAAGTTCGCCGGTTAAAGATGTGTTCCAAAAAAGTATGCCACTTGATCCTAACGACGCGAAGGGCAGGATGAGTTGGGATGAAACCGCGGTACTGGTTGCCGTGCGGGGCTTTGAAAAGTATTTTGATGTTATAAAAGGCAAAATGATATGCAACGCCGATGGCAGCAACCTTTGGGATAAAAATGGGACCAAAGATTACTACTTAGTTCAAAAAATGCCTATCTCCGAAATAGAAGAAGTTTTGAATAAGCTGATTATGCATCAACCCAGGGCAGGGAAATAATTTGATGCTTTGCTGGTGCAAGAATTTCTGGAACAAGGAATAAGAACTTTAATATTGCTTGAGTTATTCCAGTAACCTCAAATAATGAACGCAAAAAAGGACGACGTATAGATAAACTATCTCGTCCTTTTTTAATCCTTTAAATTTATGGCTGTATTAATTCCCGCCATTTATCGCTTCTTCCAGTTTCTCAACCGATAGATCAATGCCATCTATATGGTGGTGCGCCTGTAGGTAAAAACCTTCCCGCTCGGCCAGTTTACCGGTGATAAATTCTATCAATTCTTCGCCTTTTTTACCTTGCAGTACGGGGCGAATGGTTTTGCTGTTCTCCAATCTATCGGCCAATGTTTTTGGGGATAGTTTGATGTAAAGCGTTTTGCCATTACCGTTCATCCATTCCATATGGTCAAAAAAGCAAGGCAAGCCGCCACCGGTGGATACCACCACGTTTTCGGGATATTCGGTTTGCTTCAGCACGTCCGATTCCAGTTTGCGGAAGGCATCCTCGCCAAAACTCGAAAAATATTCGGCTATGGTCATGCCCATCTGGGCTTCTAAAGCGTGGTCCAGGTCAATAAAATCATAACCTAATTTGGCCGCCAGTTTACGACTCCAGGTAGTTTTACCACACCCCATAAACCCGACTAAAAAGTACTTCATAACATTTTTATTAAGCAAAAAGCTAAAGGCCGAAAGCCTAAAGCTTTTATTTATTTTCATCTTTTATCCCGAATCCTTGCTCTTTACTCCTTTGTCCCCAAGTCCAACAGTCCGCAAATCCCCAAGTCCTTACTCCTTTGTCCCAAAATCAACTCAACTTCACCCTCGGATCTATCCAAACATAAATAATATCAACCAGAATACTAATCACCACAAAAATAAAGGCGATGAAAAGTATAGAGCCCATCACCACGGGGAAGTCCGACATTTCGAGGGCATCAACGGTGGCTTTACCCAGGCCGTTGTAACCAAAAATATATTCCACAAAAAATGATCCGGCAAGCAGCGAGGCAAACCAGTTGGCGATGGCGGTAATTACGGGATTCAAGGCGTTTTTAAGCGCGTGGCGATAGATGATGGTACGGTTACTTAAGCCTTTGGCTTTGGCGGTGCGAATGTAATCCTGCCCCAGCACATCCAACATGGCATTACGGGTAAGCTGTACAATGATAGCCAGCGGACGCAAGCCCAGCGTAATCATAGGCAAAATGAGATTTTTGATATCAATAACCTCGCCCTTAAAAGGATCGTAGCTGTACAAACTGCCAGACATGTTTAGTCCGGTGTATTTGCTCAGCTCAAAACCGAAGATCCAGGCGATAATAATCCCCGCGAAAAACGACGGTGCCGAAATACCTAAGGTAGAAAAACCGATAGCTAACTTATCAATCCAGGTATCTTTATTTACAGCGCTTACCACCCCTAAAAACACACCGATTACAATGGCAAAGATCATAGCCGTTGTAGCCAACACCAAAGTATTAGGAATTACCTCTAACAGCAAACTGGCCACATCTTTACGGGTTTGGTACGAACGGCGCAGATATGGCCATTTTATGGCGATAACCTTATTATCGCTAACAGCAAACAGCTTTGCGTAATGATACCGCTGTTGTTCTTCGGCAGTATTAAGGTGGATGCCGATAGGCGAAAGATCATTGAGATAATACGCAAACTGGGTAGTTACAGGTTTATCCAGCCCAAATTCTTTGCGTACGGCTTGTAGGGATTGTACATCGGCGCGCTGCCCTTGCGTCATCCGCGCGGGATCGACCGGCAAAATATTAAACAGAAAAAAAACCACCAGCACCACGCCCAGCATCACTGCCACACCGTAAAATAGCTTGCGGATGAGGTAGCTGATCATGGCTTATTGCTGCTGAAAATATTTTTTAACCAAATCATCATATTTTGGCACCGAGTGATAGTGCCATTTATTAACAATAACGCCGTTCTTTAGCAGGATGAGTCCAGGGCTTGAGCGGATCATGGTTTTAAGCGGTACACCATCGGCATAAAAAATTTCGCTTACCAGCTTATGGGCTTTTGCAAAAGCCTGCGCGCTTGGTGCTGCGTTTGAGGTTAGCAAAATGGTACGGATGTTAAAATTCTGCGTGGCGTTTATGGCCAGGGCGTTAAGTCGGTTGATGGCCTCCTCGTTGGTTTTATCCAAATCATAAGCTACAATAATTAGGCTGTAGTACGGGCTTGAAAGTAACTCTTTGGTATAATCGTTCCGCTGGGCATCCTGGATAGCCAGATCGCGAATTTTAGGTTCAAAACCTTTTTTGATGAGTTTATTTTCCGGCTCACCAACAACGTCCCAGTTGGCATCTTTCCATATCCCGGTACTGAGGTAAGCTTTATCGTTCATTACTTTGGTAGCCCCTGTCTTTTTGTTTTTGAGGTGATAGGTTAGTTCAAAAACGTCCTGTGGGGCACCCGGTGGCGTTTTCATTTCTTCGGCTATATTGGCTCCTATCTTGTACGGCAAAAAGTCAATAAAAGGCATAAAGTTATAGGTGAACAACCCAAACCCTACTGAAAATATAGCGGCACCCACAAGCCATTTATCTCCTGTTTTAGCGCTGAACAATGGTTTGATGGCTTTGCGGTTTACAAACAACACGGCCACCAAAACCAGTAATACCATATCCTTGCTAAAAGACTGCCATGGCGTAAGCGGAATGGCGTCGCCAAAACAACCACAGGTTTGCACCACTTTAAAAAAGGCCGAGTAAAAGGTTAAAAAGCCAAAAAAGATGATGAGCAGCAACAGGCCCCAGGCAACTTTTACAGCACGTACGCCAATAAGGAGGGCAAAACCCAGCAGCATTTCCAACGCGCAAAGTAAAATGGCCGATGTAAGCGCCAGGTTGTTTAAAAAGGTGATATGAAAAACCTCAAAGTACTCTTCCAGTTTATAAGAAAAGCCGAGGGGATCATTCGCCTTGATAAGGCCCGAAAATATAAACAACAAGCCTACCGCTATCCTACAAAACCAAATAAGGCCGTTTTTCATATTAGTATCCTAATTTTATAAGCGCGAATACCGCGTAGTTAAGCATATCCTGGTAATTGGCTTTTACGCCTTCGGATGCCTCGGTAAGGCCCTGGTTATCTTCAATTTGTTTTACGCGCAACAGCTTCATGAGTATCAGGTCTGTTAATGAACTTACCCGCATATCGCGCCAGGCTTCGCCGTAATCGTGGTTTTTGGCAAACATGAGTTCTTTAGTTTCCAGCACCCTTTCGTCGAACATTTTCTCCACATGCGTGGCCGAAAGTTCGGTCGGGGTGTCTGCGGCGCAATCCAACTGCATCATGGCTATCACGCAGTAATTAACAATGCCAACATATTCGCCGGTAACATCATCACCAACTTTTGATACTTTTTTTTCTTCGAGCGTGCGGATGCGCTGCGCTTTGATAAAAATCTGATCGGTGATGGATTGCGGACGAAGGATGCGCCATGCGGTGCCATAGTCACGGGTCTTTTTCATGAAAAGGCCCTTGCAATTATTAATTACGTGATCGTATTCTGCTGATGTATTAGACAAAGGTTGAAATGTTTGAATGTTGAAATGTTTGAATGTTGGAAGGTTTTAATGTTGTAAAGTTGGAATGTTGTAATCTGGTAACGAACTAACTTTGCAACATTAAAACCTTTCAACATTACAACCATCGTTACAAAGTTAAGTAACTTTACAACATTAAACCCTTCCAACATTACAACTACATGGGTAAAGATAACGTTTTTAATAAAAAAGTTACCCTTAACGCGGGTGGTAAATTGATAGATCTGTCGGCTCCAAAGGTGATGGGCATAATCAATATTACGCCCGATTCGTTTTATGCCGGTAACCGTAAGCCGGGTGTTGAAGAAGCCCTGCAACTGGCTCAAAAGATGCTGCAGGATGGGGCCACGTTTTTAGACCTTGGCGCTTACTCATCCCGCCCCGGTGCTACTGATATTAGTGTACAGGAAGAAACAGATCGCCTTTTGCCTGTGGTTGAGGCTATTGCGGCTACATTCCCGGATGCTGTTTTATCTATCGATACTTTTCGCCACCAGGTTGCCGAGGCCGCCATCAAGGCAGGAGCGCATATCATCAATGATATCTCTGGCGGTACATTAGATGCTGACATGTTTGCCACCGTTGCCCGTTTACAGGTGCCTTATATATTGATGCACATGAAAGGCACCCCGCAAAATATGACACAGATGGCACAATACGACGATGTGTTTAACGAGGTGCTCGATTTTTTTGGCTCGGCATGGCACCAGTTAAAACAACTGGGCGTACATGATGTGATCATTGATCCCGGTTTCGGTTTTGCCAAAAATCAGCAACAGAATTATACTTTGATGCGACGCCTGCAGGAGTTTGAAATACTGGGCTTGCCGCTGCTTACCGGCATATCCCGCAAAAGGATGATTTACGGATTATTAGGCGGAAACGCCGCAGATGCCCTGAATGGTACTACTGTTTTAAATACGATTGCACTAAATAAGGGAGCCAATATTTTAAGGGTGCACGACGTAAAGGAGGCTGTGGAAGCGGTAAAAATATGGGAGGCCTGCCAATAACATGAAAACACTGATTGCAAGCGCTAACGATATTGACGAGATTACCCGTGTTGAGATAGATAGTAAACGGCAATCGTGCCCACACCTGATGCAGGCTCATGATATTAGCTTTGATACGCGCGCCTATCGTTGGGAAACCTGGTTTGCCGGTCAGTCGCCGGTTAGCGCGAAGGTAGAGCGAATAATGTTTAAGGCTGTTGATAGCGATAATAAGATCATCGGTTACCTCGCCATTCAGCTTACCACACGTTTTGATATAGATGCCGAGCTGCAGTCATTTTACATTTTAAAGCAATACCAGCGCAAGGGAGTTGGTTTAAAATTACTAAAACGGGCTATAGAGTGGATGGGCCACTTCAATGCCCATAGCCTTTGTGCGGGTATTATGCCCGATAACCCGTATCAGCGTTTTTATGTTAAACACGGAGCCCGGCATTTAAATGAACATTGGATAGTTTGGGATGATGTGACATTAAAGCCCCTGATTGGTGCCTGATGTTTTACGTGTTACAGCCACAATCAACATTACATATATGGTGATAAATATGGCGATGCCCGCAGCAGAAGCCGCTATACGCAGGTTGTTATGCGTTTCAATCCCCCTAAAGAGGCCTTTAACGCCCAAATACATCATCAATAAAAATACCGGTGTTTGTGAACCTAATATAGCTCTCTTATTTTTTATCATGATAAAGGATTTATACTGCAATATAGAAAATAAACCATTTCAATCATCAGAAAACTTATTTGGATCGGTCGACAGTTTAAAATAAGTACGGTTATTAATGTTAATCTTAAAATACTTCGCCTTTTTTTTCACCTTCCAAATAAGTACCGGGTCAAGCCTCTTTGGATTTTTCTCTAAAACTGTTTTGGTTGAATCACTATTTAAAACAAAAATATATTCATCGGTGCCCATTGCACCAGTTTCGATTCCCCTGGCTGTACGTTCAACTTTAGATTTTACAATAAAGCTCAATTGATTCTTATTTAAAAAATATCTGCCTTTTATCGATATTATATTCCGGGTATCGTCTTCACCGTTGTAGTGGTAAACAAAAGTGCCATCCTTGAAAAACTGGAAATACTCCAGCAAATTATCTCCTACTGTAGCAGTACCAAATTGCCATATGCCCGCAATATCTGTTTTAGAAATTCTCGGAGAACTTAACATAGACCGAGTCGTCACCTGGGCGCTTGCTGTATTGATAATTAGCTGAATACCAATAAAAGCAGATAGAAATAATTTTTTCATATCGAAATTAAAAACCGCGACTGGGTTTTTCCTCTTGATTCTTGACTCTAACCTCTTGACTCTTTCCCTACCCCACCAACTCCATCACCTTCAAAATACTATCCACATATTCCCGGTCGTTTGCCAAACGGGGTACTTTATGCTGACCGCCCAATTTGCCTTTTTCTTTCATCCAATTGAAAAACGTGCCCTCCGGTGCGCGGCGTACTATGGGACGGCGCAAGGCCATATCTTTAAAACGTTTGGCATCATAGTCGGAATTAATGCGGCGAAGGGTTTCATCCAGCAAATCGACAAAACGCTCAAATTCGGCGGGTTTCCTTTCAAATTCAATGATCCACTCATGGGCACCGCATTCGTTGTTGCTAAAATAAACCGGGGCGGCAGTATATTCCCTGATCACAGCACCGGTTTGGTGGCAGGCTTCGGCCAGGGCCTGTTCGGCATTGTCAATAATTAACTCTTCGCCAAAAGCATTAATAAAATGTTTTGTACGCCCGGTAACCCTGATGCGGTAGGGAGATAGCGACGAAAATTTAATGGTGTCGCCAATCATATATCGCCATAAGCCGGCATTGGTGCTAATGATGAGCGCGTAGTTTTTATCCAGTTCAACCTCATCTAAAGTAAGCGTCTGCGGATTTTCCTGGTGCAGGTTCTCCAACGGTAAAAATTCGTAAAAAATGCCATAATCCAGCATCAGCAACATGTCGCCGGGATCTTTGGTATCCTGAATACCAAAGAAGCCTTCAGATGCGTTGTAGTTTTCCAGGTAATACATTTCGTCGCTCGGGATCAGCGTTTTAAACTGATCGCGATATGGGCCAAAATTAACCGCGCCATGAAAATACATTTCCAGATTGGGCCAAACCTCCAGCATGTTGTTTTTGCCGGTAATTTCAAGGATGCGTTTAAACAATACCAGGTTCCAGGTGGGTACGCCGCCAATACTGGTTACGTTTACATCCTTGGTAGCCATAGCTATCTTTTCTATTTTTTCTTCAAAATTATCCAGCAGGGCAATGTCCAGTTGAGGAGTGCGGTGAAACTCGGCCCAAAAAGGGAGATTTTTCATGATCACGGCCGATAAATCGCCAAACGACGCATCGTTATTAAACTGGCTTACCTGGTGACTGCCGCCCAGTGTAAGCACCTTGCCCGTAAACATACGGGCATTGGGCTGATTGTTAAAATAGATGGTTAATACATCCTTACCGCCCTTAAAATGGCACTCTTCCAAAGCTTCCTCGCTTACCGGGATAAATTTGCTCCTGTCGTTGGTGGTACCCGATGATTTGGCAAACCAACGGATCTCTGAAGGCCAGAGCACATTCTTTTCCCCCTTGAGCATGCGCTCGATGTAGGGCTTCAGTGTATCGTAATTTTGAATTGGCACCCGTTCTTTAAACTGGGTAAGGTTATCAATACTTTTATACTGGTACTTACGGCCCCATTCGGTACTTTCGGCCATTGATATCAGCTGTTCAAACCACTCTTCCTGTACTTCATTGGGGTATTTCATAAAAAGCTCAATCTGGTGGATGCGCTTTTTCATAAACCAGGTAAATACAGAATTAAAAATAGTCATAGCAGCTTATTGAGGAAATACTTTACGTTTCAATACAAAGTTTGCACCCAGGTACACCTTACGCACCATTTCATTTTCAGCCAATACTTCGGGCACGCCTGATTCCAGTATTTTACCTTCAAACAACAGGTAAGCCCTATCGGTAATGGACAGCGTTTCCTGTACGTTGTGGTCGGTAATCAGGATACCAATGTTACGGGTGCGCAATTTAGCCACCATGGCCTGGATTTCCTCTACCGCGATGGGGTCAACACCCGCAAAAGGTTCGTCCAGCAAAATAAAGTTAGGTTCGGCAGCAAGGGCCCGGGCAATCTCGGTACGTCGGCGTTCACCACCCGATAGCAAATCGCCCCGGTTTCTGCGTACTTTGTGCAAGCTAAACTCATCTATCAGTTCCTCTAACTTATCCTTCTGCCATTCTTTCGACATTTTGCCCATTTCCAATACCGCCTTGATATTATCCTCTACAGAAAGCTTACGAAAAACCGAAGCCTCTTGCGCCAGGTAACCGATGCCTTTTTGCGCGCGGCGGTACATGGCATCCTGGGTAATATCCTCATCATCTAAAAAAATAGTGCCTTCGTTTGGTTTTATCAGGCCCACAATCATGTAAAACGATGTGGTTTTGCCGGCGCCGTTTGGTCCCAATAAACCTACAATTTCGCCCTGCGCCACGTTAAACGTTACATCGTTAACAACGGTGCGCTGCTTGTATTTTTTTACTAAATTTTCTGCTCGTAGTATCATGTTGTGAATTCAAAAGTCAAAATTCAAAAGTCAAAAACCAGTGGCTTAAACTTTTTATTTGACTCAATATGATATTGTTCGCCAGTCAAGAAATTTTTGACTTTTGAATTTTTAATTTTGACTTAAAACCCTAATCCCCTTTATATTCAACTGTATAGTCCGTTTTTCGCGCCATAGGTTTTCTTCAATACTGTAGCAAATATCAAATGGTACACCAGGCTTTAATTGCGGCAGATATTCGCCATGGTTAAAGGCTATACAATCAAACGCCGGCGATCCCTCCTGCATTACGGCCATTTTTATATGCGTGGCACCAACCAGTGCCGCGTTACCGCTAACATACACATTTTTACTTATGAAAACCGGGGCCATATTTTCGGGGCCGAAAGGGGCAAATTGATTCAATATCCTGAAAAATTTGGGTTCTATCTGGCTTAAACGTAATTCGGCGTCAATTTGTATCTGCTGTATTAATTGTTGTGGGGTTATGGTAGCGCTCACCACTTCTTCAAACCTGTCTTTAAAAGCTTCCACGTTTTCGGGATGCATAGTTAACCCAGCGGCATACTTATGCCCGCCAAACTGGATGAGCAGGTCTTTACACTCGCAAAGGGCCTCGTAAAGGTCGTACCCCAATACAGATCGTGCCGAACCTGCTACGTGTCCGTTTGATTTGGTGAGCACTACGGTGGGGCGGTAATACTTTTCGGTAAGGCGCGAGGCTACTATACCTATTACCCCTTTATGCCAGTACTCGTTGTAAACCACGGTAGATTTTTTGCCTATCAGCACTTCGTCGTTATCAATCATGCCCAGGGCCTCATCGGTAATGCTCAGGTCGTGTTCCTTACGCTCACTATTGCGACTGTTAATCATGAGGCCTTTAGCTTTGGCAACGTTATCATCGCAGGCCAGCAGCAATTCAACCGCGTGTTTGGCATCATCAATACGCCCGGCTGCGTTAATACGCGGACCGATCAGAAATACCACATCCGATATGGTATACGGTCCCTTTCGGCCTGCCACTTCCATCAAAGTTTTTACGCCAATGCAGGGATCTGTGTTGATTTTTTGTAAACCATAATGTGCCAATACCCGGTTTTCGCCGGTAATGTGCACGATATCGCAGGCTATGCTGATGCAAACCAAGTCGAGATATTGGGCTACAGCCTCAAACTGGATACTGTTTTTTTCGGCATAGGCCTGGATCAGCTTAAAACCAATACCGGCGCCCGATAATTCTTTATAAGGGTATTGGCAATCCGCACGCTTAGGATCAAGTATGGCAACGGCTGCAGGTAACTCCGCGCCCGGTAAGTGGTGATCGCAAATAATAAAATCGATGCCTAAATTATTGGCATAGTCAATTTTATCAACAGATTTAATACCGCAATCCAGTGCTATGATGAGCGAAAAGCCATGCTCAGCGGCGTAGTCAATTCCCTGGGTTGAAATGCCGTAACCCTCTTTATACCTATCGGGAATATAGTACTCCATCTTTTTGTACTGCTTGCTAAAAAAGCTGTACACGGTAGCTACCGCCGTGGTGCCATCCACGTCATAATCGCCATAGATCATTATTTTTTCGCCCGATGCGATGGCGGTTTCAATGCGGATAATGGCTTCTTCCATATCCTGCATTAAAAAGGGATCGTGCAGGTGTCTTTGATCGGGGCGGAAGAAGTATTTGGCTTCATCAAAGGTACTTATACCCCTGTGCACCAGCAGGCTACTCAGAACAGTATCGATATTGAGTTCGGCGGATAATTTATTGACTAATCCCTCATCGGCATTTTCCCTTACCGCCCAACGTTTATTCATATCTTTGTAGCTTTATTAAACAGTAAATATAATTACTGGTAGTTTTAAAAGGCAAAATTACATTCAAAATCTGACACATCGAAACTATGGAAATTTTCGCGCTGGGAGAGGGCTCATATTCAGTTGATTCAACCAAAAAATTTATTCCGTTTAACCCTGAAACTGATAATTTCAGGGAGCGCCCGGGTTCATTGTTCATCCACGTAAACCCTTTCCTGATTAAAACCGACCATGATCTTATTGTGTTAGATACCGGTCTTGGTTTTAAAGATACCCGCGATGAACTCATCATCCATCAAAATATCCGTAACGCTGGGTTCGATCCTGATGACGTTACCTTGGTATTGATGTCGCACCTGCATTATGACCATTCGGGCGGCCTGGTGGTTGAACGTAACGGCAAATTGGAGCCCAGTTTTCCGCAGGCCAGGCACGTGATTCAGAAAGGCGAATGGGAATTTGGTATTACCGGTAAATCATCATCGTACCATAAAGAGATTTTTGAGGCGCTGCAAAATACCATTGACATTACTTTTGTTGAAGGCCGCGGCGAATTGATTCCCGGTATTCGTTATGAACTATCGGGCGGGCATTGCCCTAATCACCAGGTTTTTTGGATTGATATTGAAGGTACCAAAGCATTATTCGGGGGCGACGAACTGCCCGAACCCGAGCAACTGATCAGGAAGTTTATTGCCAAATACGATATGGACGGACGCAAAGCCATGCAGCTGCGCCAGGAATATGGGAAATTAGCATCAGAAGAAGGTTGGACCTGTTTGTTTTATCACTCCAAATCATTTGCTATTGGCACTGTAAGCAGCGATGACGGAGGCGAACACTTTACCGTGTCGCCCGCTTAAACCATTGGTTGAACTTCAAAAAGCTCTTTTATTTTTTCTACGTTGAGTGGTTTGCTGATAAAATCCTTTACCAGCGGGTATGAACGCGCTTTGTTGATATCGTTGCTAAAAACAGACGATGAAATGATAAAGATTTTGCTTTTACCAAGCGGATCGAGGTTTAAACGTTTGTATTCGTCTAAAAACTCCCATCCGTTCATAATAGGCATATTGATATCCAGTAAAATATAATCCGGCAGTTTTTCCGGGTCTTTACGCTGAATCTCTGATAACTGCTCAATAGCAAATTTGCCGTTTAAACAGGCCATGATCTCGGTGTTTAATAAAGCCTTCTTTATTAATTTAATGGAGATAAAATTATTGATCTCATCATCATCAACCAATAATACGCTAACGGATTTGGTGTTAATTGTCATAATTCGCTTAAATCGATATGCTTTATACGCAAGCTAATTCAAAAGGTTATACTCCTTTAAGTTGTATTTTAAAGAAAAGGTTTTACCTACAGTTAATTGTTACAAAAGATTTTTTGCACTGTTTATTCACCGAAAAAAGTATTCTCTGCAGCGCGATTTTTCAAATATAGGTGCGTTTTATCAGAGACGAATAAAAATGACCTGTTGTTACAGCGAATGAATAAAATGACAATATTGTTGAATGTGCAGATTCCAGATGTGCAGATTTTTTGTCTGAACCGGCGAGAAGATGTGCAGGTGTGCAGATTATAGATGTGCAGATGTTTTTATCTGAACCGGGCTTTATCTTATTAAAGGATTATATCAGGATTTCTACCTTACGATTGTCAACATGGATCATCTGCATATTTGCACATTTGAAATCTGCACATCTGAAATAGTAATCGCAAAGCCATAAAACTTGAAGCACCCTATTCGCGGTAACCCGATGCTTATTTTTGCGCTGATATATTTACTATGAGTACAAAAAAGATTCGATTGAGCGTGCTTGACCAGTCGCCGATAAGGAAAGGGGCTACTGCCGAGCTTGCCGTTCAGGAAACCATTCAGCTGGCGAAGCTGGCCGATGAGTTGGGCTACACCCGCTACTGGGTAGCAGAGCATCATAACACCGGTATTTTAGCCGGCTCCACTCCCGAAGTACTGATTGCCCACCTCGCAGGGCAAACTAAGCATATGCGCATAGGATCAGGTGGTATCATGATGCCTAATCACAGTACCTTAAAGGTTGCCGAAAACTTTAGGATGCTGGAAGCTTTGTTTCCGGGCCGTATTGATTTGGGTATGGGACGAGCGCCGGGTACCGACCGAATTACAGCGTCCGTGCTCAACCCATCAAACCAGTTTAAAGAGCAGGACTTTATAGAACAATTGACAGATCTGAACAATTATCTTCATGATACCTACGAGCCGGGTACTATAGGTGCCAAAATAAGGGCCATTCCTCAAATTAAAGCTGTACCGGCCCAATGGTTGCTAAGCTCAAGCGGACAAAGCGGCTTGTTCGCGGCGCACTTTGGAACGGGATTCTCCTTCGCTCATTTTATTAACCCAAACGGAGGTCCCGAAAATGTAAAGCTTTACCGCGAACGCTTCCAGCCATCTGATGACCTGGCCAAGCCCCAGGTTAACGTAGCCATATTTGTTTTTTGCTCCAACGATGAAGAAAAAATAAAACAGCACCAAGCCGTAATGGATCACCGCTTTTTACAATTTGAAAAAGGCGGCCCTATTGTACCACTAAGTTACGCCGACGTTAAAGACGCGGTTTACACACCTCACGAGCAGGAACGCATCCGCCATAACCGCTATCGGGTTATTACCGGCACTCCAACGGAAATTAAGCTAAAACTTAACTGGCTGGCCGATGATTACGATATTGACGAAATTATGGCCGTAACCATTTGTGAAGATTTTGAGGATAGGTTGGAATCATATAGGTTACTGGCGAGGATGTTTGACTTGTAGGGAAGATAAAAACAAAAGCGTAGGCCTCGCGCGATTCCCCTCTTGAGAGCAGGGTTGTTGCATTCTAAATATAATAATGTAACTTGATGCAAAAAAAAGCGGATGGAGAAGAGTCTAT
>NZ_JAUFPS010000021.1 GCF_030409315.1 Mucilaginibacter flavus
CCTCTTTCCGGCGAAGCCGAAGAGAGGGTGCCGCGCGTAGCGCTGGCGGGTGAGTCTTCGCCGCCAGGTGATCTACGTCATTTTCACTTTCAGAGGCCCTGGATTTTAAACCTCGCAATGACGGCTTTTATATGTTTTTAAAAATTTCATAGGAAAAAACGTTTTTCTTAAAACCCAATATCCCAAATCATCACGTTTTTATCATCACTTACCGATAACAACTGATCGCCGTTCCAGGCCAGTTTGTTGATAGATAGGGGATGGGCAGGGTAACCCTTTTCGCGACTGATGATCTTGTACAATTTAAAATCATCCGCGCCCCAAATTTTAATGCTTTTATCCATGCTGGCCGTGGCGAAATACGGCCGGGTAGGATGGAAAAGGATATGATTAACCGCGAATAAATGCGCCGGAATGTTTTGTATGGGTTGATAGTTTGCAGCATCCCAGATTTTTACCTGCGCGTCGCGCCCGCCCGAAACAAGGTTTCTGCCATCGTTACTATAAGTTAAAGCAAATACCGACATGGTATGACCATGTACCGATTTGATGAGGGTATAATCTTCCAGGTCATAAACCTGTATAGAATTATCCCTGCAGCCAAAAGCTATCTGTTTTTCATCGGGCGAAATGGCTATACAACGCACCGTATCGGTAGATATTTTTATGGTATGCACCAACTCTAAAGTATTCATACTCCAAACCGATACCGTACCATCTTCAGAGGCGATCAATAATTCACTTTTGTGTTTAACCGATTTGATATCGAAAATAGGCTTCAGGTGATGATTCAGCGATTTGCTTATTTTTTGTGCGATAAAATCAAATACAAGCACCTGCCCGCTGCGCAAACCGGTAAATAATAATGGGTAATCAACAGGGCCGTGAATAGCATAGATTGAAGCCTTTACCGGGAACATCACTTTAATAAATGTGTTGGTATGCAGGTTCCATTCAACCAGTCCTTTGTCGTTTCCACCGGTAAATAGTATGCCCGGTTTTTGCGATAATTCTAAAGTAAAAATGGGATTGCCATGCCCAGTAAGTTCGGCTATTTTTTCTGCGGTCATTTTTTTTAGTAGTAAGTGGTAAGTATCAAGTAGTAAGATTTTAGCGCTTTAAAAGCCATTTAGGACTTTGCGATCTGACTTTACTTCATAATTCCCATATCAAGCTAAATATCCGTCATTGCAAGGAGGAACGACGAAGCAATCCCTACATCACAGAGCGGATCTGCATAGTTGGGGATTGCTTCGTGTCTCGCAATGACGCCTTATCGGCATGCAAAAATAGTTTTTTTGTGGGGATGTCTGCGTAGATTATCCTATTTCACCGCCTCATCATAGGCAGTTCTTGCGATTCGTGCTATAATCGATTCGCGGGCGGGCATATCAACCGGTGTGTCAGATACGAAAACAGCAATGGCTAAATGTTTACCATTTGGGAGGGTGATGATACCAATATCGTTTGTAGCCGCTGTAATGCCCTGTTCATTTGTGCCAGATCGGCCGGTTTTATGATATACTACTGTACCAGCAGGTAATAAACCCTTTATCTGTTTTGGTCCGGTACTGGTTTCCTTCATAATTTGCCATAAATAAGCATGGCTTGCCGGGGATAGGAAATTAGCTTTAAAGGTAATATCTAAAAGATTGGTAAGCCCGGCAACCTCCGCCCAATTAGTGTATTGTACATCCCAGGCCTGCGCCATCTGGAATTCTGTAGCTTTAAAAGTTACATTTTGCACGCCAATGCTATGGATGTAGGTATCTACTTTATCCATGCCCCCAAGCGTTTTAACCAATACATCACAAGCTACATTATCACTTTGCGATACCATATAGCTCAATAACTTTTTTATACTAACCTCAAAATTAGCATTCGGGTGCTCATCTTTTAGCGGACTATAAGTATCCCAATAATCGCTTTTATCAACGTGAATAAGTTGATCTAATTTAAAACGACCTTTATCAACCTCGTGCAAAACCGTAATAGCTATTGGGTACTTCATTACACTTTGCATGGGCAAATGTAGGTGCCCGTTATAGGTCAATGTATCCCGTGTATCTAAATTTAGTATCGAAACACCAACGATGCCTTTACTTTCTTTGGCTATTTCCGCGATCTTAACTCTTAAGTCATTCGTTTGGGCATGAGAAGTATACCCAAGGCAAAAAAATAAAGCAAAAATCAAACAAAACTTTCTCATCGCAATTGTTTTAAAGTCCGAAAGTCCGAAAGTCCGAAAGTCCGAAAGTCCGAAAGTCCGAAAGTCCGAAAGTCCGAAAGTCCGAAAGTCCGAAAGTCCGAAAGTCCGAAAGTCCNTTATTTGTGCCTTTTCTCTAAATTCTTAGCTATAGTTTCTAAAGAGAGTCCTTTTTCGCGAAGCAAAACCAACAGGTGAAACACAAGATCAGATGATTCGTTGATGAGGTCTGTTTCCGTTTCTGCCAGGGCAGCAATTACGGTTTCAACGCCTTCTTCACCTACTTTTTGAGCAATTTTGTTTAAGCCTTTATTGCGGAGCTTGTTTACGTACGATCCTTCAACCGGATTTTCATACCTATCGGCAATAATGTTTTCCAGTTCGAGAATAAAGTTTTGATTGTACTCAGTCTGGAAACAGCTGCGTGAGCCGGTGTGGCAGGTTGGGCCGTCGGCTTTTACTTTTATCAGCAGGGTATCGTTATCGCAATCAATGCTGATGTTTTTTACATGCAAAAAGTTACTGCTGGTTTCGCCTTTGGTCCACAAGCGGTTTTTTGAGCGCGAGAAGAAAGTAACTACATTTTCGGCAACGGTTTTATCATATGCTTCCTGGTTCATGTAACCCAGCATTAAAACCTCTAAAGTTTGCTCGTCCTGTATAATAACCGGCACTAAGCCGTCTGTTTTGTTGAAATCTATATTCATATGTGTTGCCTATTGCCAGGTTCGTGTTGTTTATCATTTGCCCGTAACCAGTTTATTGGAGGGGCTTTCTTTTGTTCCCCTCTTGAGAGGGGAGTGTCGGGATGTGCGGTTGCAGGGGTGTGTTATTCACCATGCTTATCAGGGCGTTGCCTTTGGCCCGGGCTTTACGCTCATACTGCACAGGCTTTAACCACGGGCCGGTATCCGCTTCAATCCCTAACGCGGACATCCGTTACTTAAACTAATATCGTGCTGAACTTGTTTCAGCATCTCACCCATAAGGTTCACATGATGCGGGCTACTTGTGCTGTGGGGTGCCGAAACAAGTTAGGCATGACAAAGTTGTGCTTTAAGCATCCGGAAACGCACCCCGATTCTCGCAACCCGCTCCCCGCATCACATCATATCCTCACCTCAATATTATTACTCTTCAATACCGCCTTCAAATCGGGTATCAATATTTC
Source organism: Mucilaginibacter flavus (assembly GCF_030409315.1). Lineage (GTDB taxonomy): Bacteria > Bacteroidota > Bacteroidia > Sphingobacteriales > Sphingobacteriaceae > Mucilaginibacter > Mucilaginibacter flavus. The sequence continues at coordinate 3,378 of NZ_JAUFPS010000021.1, forward strand.
GCCGTAGTGAAATACCGAGGCCGCTAAAGCAGCATCTACATTTGTTTTTTCAAATACATCAACAAAGTGTGGTACCGATCCGGCTCCGCCAGAGGCAATTACCGGGATGTGTACCGCATCGTTAACTATTTTTAATAGTTTGTTATCGAAACCTGCTTTGGTGCCGTCATGGTCCATAGAAGTGAGCAGGATTTCGCCTGCGCCGCGGTTTTCTGCCTCCAAAATCCATTCAAGGGTTTCACGCTCGGTAGGTAGCCTTCCGCCGTTTAAGTGTACAACATTTTTATCGCCTATGCGGCGGGTATCAACAGCTATCACCACAAACTGAACGCCAAATGCTTTGGCCAGTTCGTCAATTAAGGCTGGGTTACGCACCGCTGCCGAGTTGATAGAGATTTTATCGGCGCCAGCGTTTAAAAGCGCGTCGGCATCAGCAATTTCGTTGATGCCGCCACCAATGGTAAACGGAATGTTGATTTGCCTTGCTACGGCCTTAACCAATTCCACCATGGTTTTACGACGCTCCACTGTAGCAGTAATATCCAGAAATACCAGTTCATCGGCACCCTGGCGCGAGTAATTCCAAGCCAGCTCAACCGGGTCGCCTGCGTCGCGCAGGTCTACAAAGTTTACACCTTTTACAGTGCGTCCGTCTTTAACGTCAAGACAGGGGATAATTCTTTTACTTAGCATGCTGCTTTTTGGAGATCGTCATTGCGAGGAACGAAGCAATCCCAAATAAGGCAGAGCCGCTTTGCAAACTGCTCTGTATATCGGGGATTGCTTCGTTCCTCGCAATGACGTTGTTTTTATTGGGCTTCGCCCGAATTATATCGATATCAGCGCGTCCAGATTCCAGTTTTTCACGTCTTCAATCGTGATGCGGTTTTCGTAAATGGCTTTGCCGACTACTACAGATTCTACTTTTAAACGGTTCAGTTTTTCTACATCATCCATAGAACTTACGCCGCCTGAAGCGATTAATTTAATAAACGGTGAATGGTCAAGCAGTTTTTCGTACAGATCGATACCTGCGCCACCAAGCTTGCCGTCTTTATCAATATCGGTACATAAAAAACGGAAAAAGCCTAAGGCAAGGCATTTGTCAACATAATCCATCAGTTTTATAGGCGAGCTTTCCATCCAGCCCGAGTATTTGATCACCTCGTCTAACACGTCGATAGCGATAACAACCTGGTCAGAGCATTTGTCTTTACCGCAAATTTCTTTGCCTAATTCAGGCAAAAAATCTGGGTTGGTAATGGCTTGTGTACCTACAATAACACGGTGTACGCCAGAATCAATCAATTCCTTCACTTTATCAATACTGCGGATACCGCCGCCATACTGTACCTTCATGTCGGTTTTGCGGATTACATCAAACAGGTATTGCTGGTTACTGAAATCGTTTTTAGCGCCGTTTAAATCAATAATATGGATGAAATTGGTGCCGTTACTTTGGTAGCGCTCAATCATTTCTTCAAGCGTTACGTCATATTCTGTTACCTGTTGGTAATCGCCTTCACGTAGCCGAACTACTTTTTTATTCAGAATATCGATAGCAGGTATTATGTACATCTTTGTTATATTTTAGAGAAGTTTGTTAAAAGTGTTTCACCATAAGCGCCCGATTTTTCGGGATGGAATTGTACGCCGTAAAAATTATCCCGCCAAATTGATGCCGAAAATTCGTTGTTGTATTCGGCCGATAGCAGGGTGTATGCTTTATCATACTCAATAAAATATGAATGTACAAAGTAAAAATGTGATCCCGACGGTATATCTTTAAATAAGGGATTTTCCTTTTCGGGGAAAACCTGGTTCCATCCGGTATGCGGTACTTTGTATAAATTACTATCCTTAAACCTCAACGTTTTAATAGGAAACAAGCCGAGCAGGGTAGAGTCGCCCTCTTCAGAATAGGAGGTAAGCAGCTGCATGCCCACACAAATACCCAAAGTAGGTTTCTTTAATTCCTTAATGGCTGGTACTAAACCGGTTGATTCCAGTTTTTTCATAGCAGCCCCGGCATGACCAACACCAGGAATAATATACCTGTCATACAACTCCAGGTCTTCAACAGTATTCACCATGCCATAGGGAATGCCTAACCTGTCAAGTGCTGCAGTAAGGGAAAATATGTTCCCCGCTCCGTATCTTATTATACCAATCATTTTTAGTTAGAATCAAGAATCAAGAATCAAGAATCAAGAATCAAGAGAAGTCCTAAAAAGTCTTGACTCTTGATTCTAACTTCTTGGCTCTATTAAAGAAGTCCTTTAGTCGACGGTAAAACCATCTTATTTACATCACGCTTCACCGCCATTTTTATTGCTTTGGCAAAGGCTTTAAATATAGCTTCTATTTTGTGATGTTCGTTTTGTCCTTCGGCTTTTATGTTCAAATTACTTTTCGACGCGTCGCTGAACGATTTGAAGAAGTGGTAAAACATCTCCGTTGGCATATCGCCAACTTTTTCGCGTTTAAAATCGGCATCCCAAACCAGCCAGTTGCGTCCACCAAAGTCGATAGCTGCCTGGGCCAGGCAATCGTCCATGGGCAGGCAAAAACCATAACGCTCAATGCCCATTTTGTTACCTAAGGCCGACGCGAAAATCTCGCCCAGGGCAATACCGGTATCTTCAATGGTATGGTGCTCGTCGATATGCAGATCGCCTTTAGCTTCAATTTCCAGATCGATACTGCCGTGGCGGGCAATCTGATCAAGCATATGGTCAAAAAAGTTCAAGCCGGTTGATACTTTGGCATTGCCGGTACCATCCAGGTTTATTTTAATGTAGATATCGGTTTCTTTAGTAGTGCGGCGGTGCTCAATAACACGCTGTCCTAACTTCAAAAACTCGTAAATCTGTTGCCAGTCGGTAGTTTCAAGGGCGATGGTATCGCCAATATGATCGGCCTCAGTAAATTCGCCGCCACCTAAGTTAGATTGATTGTTTAAAAAGATGGCCTTAGCACCCAAATTTTTGCCAAGCAATACATCATTCTTTCTATCGCCAATGGTGAAAGAGTTTTTCAGATCGTACTTTTCAGTATCAAAATATTGGGTTAACAACGCGGTGCCCGGTTTGCGGGTTGGCGCTTTATCGGCAGCAAAAGTACGGTCGATGATTTGGTTGGCAAACGTTACGCCCTCGCCCTCAAAAGTTTTAAGGATAAGGTTATGCACCGGCCAAAAAGTATCCTCGGGGTAAACGGCTGTACCCAAACCATCCTGATTGGTAACCATTACCAGTTCAAAATCAAGCTCTTTAGCTATTTTGGGCAGATAGGTTAACGCGCCGGGATAAAAAGTAAGTTTTTCGAACGAATCGATCTGCTCATCCGGCGTTTCGTTGATCAGGGTGCCGTCACGGTCGACGAAGAGTATTTTTTGCAGCTTGCTCATCAATATAATTATTGATTTATTGAATTAGTGAATTATTGATTTCGCTTGTCTATTAGTTACCAAAATTATTTAAGGTATCTAATAAAACGGTATTTTCTTCAGGGGTGCCTACTGTAATACGTAAACTACCCTCGCATAGCTCAACCTTTGAACGGTTGCGCACAATGATGCCCTTTGATACCAGGTAATCATAAATGCCGTTGGCATCGGTAGTTTTTACCAGTATAAAGTTGGCATCTGATGGGTAAATATCTACCACAAAATCAAACTCTTTTAATGCCAGTACTAATCTATCGCGCTGGGTAAGGGTTTCTTTTATCCAGTTATTAACCTGCGCAACATTAGCCAAAGCCTCTAAAGCCAATTGCTGAGACGACTCGTTAACATTATATGGAGGTTTTACCTTGTTCATTACGCGGATGATCTCTTCGCTGGCAAAGGCCATACCTACACGTAAGCCGGCAAGTCCCCAGGCTTTGGATAGGGTTTGCATCACCACAAGGTTGGCGTACTCGGTAAGCTCCTGTATAAATGATTTTTGGCGGCTGAAATTGATATATGCCTCATCAACCACCACAATACCGTTAAAGTTAGCCAGCAGGGTTTCAATATCCTCGCGGTTAATAGAATTACCTGTAGGGTTATTTGGCGAGCAAATGAAGATAAGTTTGGTGCGCTCATCAATAGCTTCGGCAATGCCTTCTAAATTAAGCTGATAATCTTCGGTGAGCAAAACCTTGCGGGCTTCAATGTCATTGATATTTGCCGATACTTCGTACATGCCATAGGTAGGAGGCACAAGGATTACGTTATCTACACCCGGGTTACAAAAACTGCGGAAGAGGATATCGATAGCCTCATCGCTGCCATTGCCAATGAAGATATTGCGCGGAGGTACACCTTTAATTTCGGTAATGCGCTTTTTTAATTCGTATTGTAGCGGATCGGGGTAGCGATTAAACTGCTGTGCCAACGGCGAACCAAAGGCGTTTTCATTAGCATCCAAAAAAACATTGGCCTCGCCCTGGTACTCATCACGCGCGGAGGAGTAGGGGGTAAGCTTTTTAATGTTTTCGCGTAGTAGGTTATTTATGTTGTACATCTGTTATGTCTCATTGATCCCGTCATTGCGAGGTACGAAGCAATCCCCGATTTGCAAATCCGCTCTGTATCGTGGGGATTGCTTCGTACCTCGCAATGACGGTTAATTATTAACTTTTCTTATTGATACCAGACTTACGAAGTTTTTAAAACTTCGTAAGTCTTTCGCCTGTTAATTATTACTCCTGATTGATATCGCATTCCTATGCGCGTGCAACCCTTCCATCTCCGCCAAAACCTCTACTGTATGGCCAATATTCTGGATGCCTTCACGGGTGATATACTGAAAGGTGATTTTCTTAACAAAAGAATCAACCGATACGCCCGAGTAAGCCCTGGCATAACTGCTGGTTGGCAGGGTATGGTTGGTGCCAGATGCATAGTCGCCGGCGCTTTCGGGGGTTAAATTACCAAGGAAAACAGAGCCCGCGTTAATGATGCTCCCGGTAATTTGCTCCCAGCTATTTGTAGCTAAAATCAAGTGCTCTGGCGCATATTTGTTGCTGAAATCCATCGCCTCGGCCAGGCTTGAAGTAACTACAATGTAGGAGTTATCTAAAGCCAGTTTGGCAATTTCGGCACGAGGTAAAACCGGGAGTTGTTTTTCGATTTCTGCCAAAGCCGCTTCTGCAATAGCTACCGATGTGCAAACCAAAACAGATTGGCTATCAATACCATGTTCGGCCTGTGCCAGTAAATCGGCTGCTATATAAGCCGGTATGGCGGTATCGTCGGCCAAAACCAAAACTTCTGATGGACCCGCGGGCATATCAATAGCTGTTGTGGTGGTTGATTGAATAATGGTTTTAGCCTTGGTTACAAACTGGTTACCTGGCCCGAAAATTTTATCAACCTTAGTAATGCTTTCGGTACCGTAAGCCATGGCTGCAACGGCCTGCGCCCCGCCTGCAAGGTATATTTTATCTATTCCCAATAGCAATGCCACATAGGCGATAAAGGCATTCACCTTGCCGCTTTTTTGCGGAGGAGAACAAATCACAATTTCATGACAACCCGCTATGCGTGCAGGAATACCCAGCATCAAAAATGTACTCGGTAAAACCGCCGAACCACCTGGTATATACAAACCAACTTTTTCAATCGGTCGTAATTCGCGCCAGCAGGTAACGCCGGGCATGGTTTCTACCTTATCCTCGGTTTTTAGCTGGGTTTGGTGAAATTTATAGATATTATTATATGCCGTTTCAAGTGCAGCCTTTTGTTCATCCGTGATGGCGGTAGCAAGTTCCTCCAGTTCGGCTTTATCTAAATAAAGCTTGCTTAATGATACCTTGTCAAACTTTTGGGCATAATCAATCAAAGCATTATCGCCGTGCTGTTGCACATTGGTAATCACTTCCTCCACAACCGAACGGATCTCATTCGCCGGGTCAACATTCCGCTGAACCAGTTTCTGGATATCTGTTGCTGTAAGTTCTGAATAATTAAATAGTTTCATGAGCCCCCCAGCCCCCTAAAGGGGGAGTTTTTTGAAAATTATAGTTGTTAAAACAGACTAAGCTAAACCCTCTTGTTCCCCCCTTCAGGGGGGTAGGGGGCTCGCCGCCCTATAAAATTATCTTCTCAATTGGCATTACTACAATGCCTTGTGCGCCGGCTTGTTTTAGCAGGCTTATCCTGTCCCAAAAATCACGTTCGGGAATTACGGTATGTACTGCCACCCAATCAGCCTCGGCCAATGGAACTACCGATGGGCTTTTTACGCCTGGTAGTAAAGCGGTTACCGCTTCAAGGTTTTCTTTTTTAACGTTAAGTACTACGTACTTAGTTTCTTTGGCACGTAAAACCGACTGGATGCGCTGGATCAATTCCTGTACCAAATCGTTGTTTTCGGTTGCTTTGCTGCTAATCAGGATCGCTTCGGACGACATTACATCGGCAAAAGCCTTCAGTCCGTTGCTTTTTAAAGTACCCCCGGTTGATACCAAATCGCAAATAGCATCTGATAAACCCAGGCCCGGCGAAATCTCTACCGAACCAGATATGGTGCGGATATCAGATTGAATGCCTTTTTCTTTTAAAAATTTACCTAAAATAACCGGGTAGGTTGTAGCTATTGCCTTGCCGTTTAAATCTTCAAGCGAAGCGATATCATTATTATTTGGAACAGCAATTTTAAGTGAACATTTACCAAAACCAAGGCGTTGCAGGTAGCTCACTTCAACTTCAGTTTCTTCAATTACGTTTTCGCCAACAATACCTAAGTCGGCAATACCGTCCTGTACGTATTCAGGAATATCGTCATCGCGCAAAAAAAGAATTTCTAAAGGGAAGTTGGATACCGGGGAGATGAGCGAGCTTTTATAATTTTCGAAGTTTAAGCCGCAATTTTTTAATAATTCAACAGATTTTTCGTTGAGGCGACCAGATTTCTGGATCGCTATTTTAAGTGTTTTCACAGAATGAGTTTTTGGAACTATAATAAAAAAGAATATAAACGGAGGTTGTTATTTCGCGTAGAAACATACATATTAGCTGATCACCACATGGTGGTGATGCAGATGAAGATGATGTAAAGCGATACCGTTCATTTTTTTATAGTATACTACGGGTAAGTCTGGCGCAAATATAGATAGATGATTGTTAAATCAAAATTAAAAGTGATCAGAATTTACAGAATTAAAGAATTGACAGAATTTTGTCTGAACCACGATTAAGCAGATTTTTTAGATTTCTGGATTTTATTTGGATGTTGGGCCATAAATTAGTTAAGTAATAGATGGGTTTTTATTCTGTAAATTCTCTAATTCTGAAAATTCTGATTCAGAAAGATTTACTCTTCCTTGTACTCATAAATCCCGCCCTCGGCACCAAAATCTTTAATCAATTTCAGGTGTTTTATCTTTTGAATATCCTTTAAATTGATCAATTCCGGATTTTCCAGTACGTTAAACCAAATGAGGTAATAATGTTTATAGGTGTAAAATTTGGCTATATCTTTTTTGAAAAAACGATGTGGCACCAGGTATGATGACATGCCCGAGAAGAAGTAAACGGCCTCATGAGCATCAGTATAGATGGTCGCTTTTGGATCGAATTGTTTTTTGTCGATTGTTTTTAGGTAAGCCGCAAAATCTGAGTCCTGCCAGCTTTCGTCGGTATAGCCAGGGTTGCCGTATTCGCCAACAATCTGGTCAACGTAACGGGCCTTATCAATAAAAAACTCCTTGGTTACAAAACCCAGCATGGCTACAATCATAACAGCGCCCACAATTTTGCGGGTATTATTGTTCACAATCTTTTTAAGCAGCAATAATCCCCAGCTGGTATAGCCCCAAAGCGCGGGTATATATATAGGCGCTAATAAACGATGGTTAATACGTTCGTAACGGGAAAAAGTAGATGATATCACAATAAACGCCCCATAAACTAAAGCGAATGTTATGGCCATGTTTTCAAAGCTGGTTAAATGCCTGCGGTAATAGTTATAGGCCAATGCTGCAATAAAACCAATGAATATCAGCGAGGCTAAAGGGATTGATAGCCAGTATTGGTTTGGTGTTAACCCCATCCAATCGCACACCACATTACCAAAGTAATACAGGTTTTTACCGAACGAAGTTATCGACGGTTCGCGTGGACCAGTAACCGTGCCCGACATAAAACGGTTAAACAACAGGTTGGCAACCAGCAATGATATACAGGTTAATCCGTAAATAATAATGTGTTTAATTTTTTCTTTAAGGGGCAAAAATCTATCTAACAGCAGCAATAGCCCGCCGGTGCCAACAATAGTAACCGCGGCATAGCGGGTAATGCAGGCTACAGCCGCTATAAACGCTGCCAAAACCAAGGCTTTAACCGTATGTTTAAGCAGGTATTGTCTAAAGGCCAACATAAAAATTAAAGTCTCGAGGATAAACAAAGTCTCCGACCATAAATAGGAGTACACCTGCAACAATGCCGGGCTCAATATAATAGCTACCAACATTAACCATTTGTATGGTCGAGACGCAGGTACAAAGTTTTGCATTATCCACCCGGCAATGAAAATGAGGCTGGCAAACATCAGTCCATTTAACACCGCGCCAAAAACAACGGGATCAATGCGGGTAACAAACATGATGCTGCCCAGGTAAACAGGATAAAATACCGGGAAATCAACAATAGGGATATGGTTAAATGTTTGCAGGGTCCCGTTGGTGTTTAAACTGCGGGCAGCACTGGTATACATAATAGAATCGGGCGAAATGCCGATGCCGCTGTAGCTGCAAAACATTTGTATAGCAATAAAACCCAGCACGGCGGCTATAAATGAGTCGTAGTTTTTAAGGTAACGGCTTACTTGCATGTGGTTTTACTTTTAATTGTTGTAAAGGTTATTTAGGGCGAAATGTTTGCTTGTAACGCAAATTTCTGTTTAATTGTCATTGCGAGAGACGAAGCAATCTCCCAATTACAGAGCCTATTTACAAGGCCGATCTGCCTATCTGGGATTGCTTCGTACCTTATAATGACGGTTTCGTTTTCAATTCTTGTTTGAACGCTGGCTACGACTCACCCCGGCAACGCTTCGCTGGCCGACCCTCTCTCCGGCTAAAGCCGCATAGAGGGTAAACTCCATTTTTTGTTTTTTTTTGCCCCTCTATGCGACGTAGTCGGAGAGAGGGGAAGACGGGCGCAGCCTCGTCCGGGTGAGTCGTTCCTTGGTTAGTTTACACTATCTGATCCAAAACCGTGCTTATCGGCTGATCACTATCTATCAAAATTCCTTTAACGCCCGCCGCTGTGCCTGCTTCTACATCGCGTTCCCGGTCGCCTATAAAATAGGAGAGGGCAGGGTCAATGTTGTATTTGGTTATGCCTTGTAATAATAAACCTGGTTTTGGTTTGCGGCAATCGCAGTCGCCGGTAAAGTTAGGGTGGTGTGGGCAGTAAAAAAAGTCGGTGATGGTTACGCCGTGGTCGGCATAAACCTCACGTAGGTGATTATGCATTTTTGCCAGTTCATCTTCGGTATACCAGCCTTTGGCCAGGCCGCCCTGGTTGGTGGCTACTAATAACATATAGCCTTTATCCTGTAAAGTTTTAAGCGCGTCAAAATTATCAAGCACATGAAAATCCTCAAACCGGCGCACGTAATCGCCCATTTCCTGGTTTAACACCCCATCCCGATCTAAAAAAACAGCTTTAACTTTTGCAGACATCTATTTTAAATTTTTGGCGAAGATAGTGAATTTGGGGAGGAGTCGGTAAAGTCCGGAAGTCAGTAAAGTCCGAAAGTCGGAAAAGTCGGGGAGTCAGTAAAGTCCGAAAGTCGGGAAAGGCCGAAAGTTTTTTTTTGTTTGCAGGAGTTTAAAGCTTTTTGGAAAATATAGTTCTTTTCATCTTCCGGACTTTCCCGACTTTCGGACTTCCCAACCTTCTATCAAAAATGTCTACCCTTCACATAGATTTTGCCCGCAAAATTTTATTCTGTTTTGGCTATTTATACTGCTTGTATAACTGAAAAGCTTTCAGATTGGCTAACTTTATATTGATTCTAAATAAAAAAATCACTAACTTCATTTTGTAAATCATAATAAATATTAATTAATGTTGCCAAAGTGTTAAATAAATATGATTTAAATAATCGTTTTTTTAGAAATCTTTAAAAATTCTGATTGATTTTATAAATTATTTAGTAATTGGTAACTTCGTTGTTACACCCTTTTATAAACGGTTTACTCTAAAGATGAATCAAACTGATAGCAACCAGGGCCTTTACAGGCCAGAATTTGAACACGATTCGTGCGGAACTGGGTTTATAACCAACATCAACGGTCATAAAGAAAATAAGATTGTTGATGATGCCCTTACAATGCTCGAGAACATGGAACACCGCGGCGCGTGCGGATGTGACCCCGAAACTGGCGATGGTGCCGGTATATTGATACAGCTGCCCCATGAGTTTTTCATGGAAGAATGCTCAAACCTGGAGATTAGCCTGCCCGAACCCGGCGAGTACGGCGTAGGTATGATTTTTTTTCCTAAGGATTCGGCTCAGAAGAAGGCTTGTCGTTTAACTATCACCGCTGCTATTGAAAAGCTGGGTTTAGTAAAATTAGGTTACCGTAAAGTTCCTGTTGATTCGATGGCCGTAGGCGAAACCGCCCGTCAGGCCGAGCCGGATGTTGAGCAAATTTTTATTGCCCGTCCGCATCATATTACCAAAAACGATGATTTTGAGCGTAAGCTTTTCATCCTCAGAAGATATATTAATAAAACCATTGCCGATACCATTCCCGGTGCTGGTGAGCATTTTTATTTTACATCATTAAGCAGCAAAACTATTATTTACAAAGGCCAGGTAACTACTTACCAGCTGCGTAAATACTATGCTGATTTAGTTGATCCGCGCGTGGCTTCGGGCTTTGCCTTAATCCATTCACGTTTTTCAACCAATACTTTCCCTTCATGGAAACTTGCCCAGCCATTCCGCTTAATTGCGCACAACGGCGAGATTAATACGTTAACAGGTAACTTAAACTGGTTTTACGCGGGTTTAAAATCATACGCTTCATCATACTTCACATCTGAAGAGATGGAAATGATTATGCCGGTGATTGATAACAACCAGTCGGATTCTGCCTGTTTGGATAACATCATCGAGATTTTATTACATTCTGGTCGTTCATTACCACACGTAATGATGATGCTGATCCCTGAAGCATGGGATGGTAACGAGCAAATGGACCCGGTTAAAAAAGCGTTTTATGAGTACCATGCTACCTTAATGGAGCCATGGGACGGACCGGCCGCCATCAGCTTTACTGATGGTAAATTGGTAGGCGCGGTGCTTGATCGTAACGGTTTACGTCCATTGCGTTATGTAATCACCAATGATGGCAGAGTTATCGCAGCTTCTGAGGCTGGTACTTTGGCAATTGACGAAAGTACTGTAGTGCGCAAAGGCCGTTTACAGCCGGGTAAAATGTTGTTGATTGATACCGAACACGCGCGGATCATCACCGACGACGAAATTAAAAAACAAATTACCTCACAACAGCCCTATGGCCGTTGGTTAGAGAATTATAAAATTAACCTGAGCGAACTTGCCGAGCCTCGTTTGGCATTCGCCAGCCTGGCCGAATCTGCCGTGTATCGTTATCAGCAGGTATTCGGTTATAGCCGCGAGGACATTGATACCATCATTAAATCGATGGCTATTGATGGCAAAGAACCAATTGGTTCTATGGGTACAGATGTGCCTTTGGCTATCTTATCTGATAAGCCTCAGCATTTATCAAGCTACTTTAAGCAATTTTTTGCCCAGGTAACCAATCCGCCTATCGACCCGATTCGCGAGCGTTTGGTAATGAGTTTAGCTACCTTTATCGGTAACAACGGAAACCTGCTTGATGAAGATAAAATGCATTGCCATTGCGTGGTTTTAAAACACCCGATATTAAAAAACCACCAGTTAGAAAAACTGCGTAGTATTGATACCGGCATGTTTCATGCTAAAACGCTGCAAACTTACTTTAAGGCTGATGGCTTGCCTGGCTCGTTAGAAAAAGGCTTGGCACGTTTATGCCGCTATGCCGAAGATGCAGTTGATGATGGGTTTGAGGTATTGATCCTTTCAGACCGCGCCGTGGATTCTGAGCATGCGCCTATTCCAACTTTATTGGCCGTATCGGCTGTTCATCATTACCTGGTGAAAAAAGGCCGTCGTGGTTCGGTAGGTTTGGTTGTTGAAACCGGCGATGCATGGGAGGTACATCACTTTGCCTGTTTGTTAGCCTTTGGTGCAACAGCTATTAACCCGTACCTGGCGCTTTCAACTATCGAGATATTGAAAAATAACGGTAGCCTTGAAACCAGCTATGATCTTAAGAAATTACAAAACAACTACGTAAAATCGGTTAACGATGGCTTGTTGAAGATCTTCTCCAAAATGGGAATCTCTACATTGCAATCATACCATGGTTCGCAGGTGTTTGAAATATTAGGTTTGAACAAATCTGTTGTAGATAATTATTTCTGTGGTGCGGTTACCCGTATTGGCGGTTTAGGTTTAGATGAAATTGCCCGCGAAGCTTTAACCAAGCACCGCATGGGCTTCAATGCTAAAGCTGCCGATAATTTATTGCCGGAAGGTGGTATTTACCAGTGGAAACGCCGCGGCGAAGCCCACTTGTTTAACCCAACTACGGTTCACTTATTACAACACGCCACACGTAGTAACGATTACAACATTTACAAAAACTACGCTAAAGCGGTTAACGATCAGACAGAAAAGCATTTTACCATTCGTGGTTTGCTTGATTTCGCTCATCACCGCGAGTCTATCAGCATAGATGAGGTTGAACCGGCAGAAAACATCATGAAGCGTTTTGCCACAGGTGCCATGTCGTTCGGCTCAATCTCGCACGAGGCGCACAGTACCATGGCTATTGCTATGAACCGCATTGGTGGTAAAAGTAATACCGGCGAAGGTGGTGAGGACGAAATGCGTTACGAGCAAATGGCCAGCGGCGATTCTATGCGTTCGGCTATTAAACAAATCGCTTCGGCTCGTTTTGGTGTAACGTCAAACTATTTGACCAATGCCGATGAGTTGCAAATTAAAATGGCGCAAGGTGCAAAACCTGGCGAAGGCGGACAACTGCCGGGCCATAAGGTTGACGACTGGATTGCAAAAACCCGTCACTCAACACCGGGTGTAGGTTTAATTTCGCCGCCACCACACCACGATATTTATTCTATTGAGGATTTAGCACAGCTTATATTCGATTTAAAGAACGCCAACCGTGCTGCCCGCATCAACGTAAAACTGGTTTCAAAAGCGGGTGTAGGTACTATCGCTGCCGGTGTGGCTAAAGCCCACGCTGATGTGATCCTGATTGCAGGTTACGATGGTGGTACAGGCGCATCGCCAATAAGCTCTATCAAACATGCCGGTTTACCTTGGGAACTTGGTTTAACCGAGGCTCACCAAACACTGGTGCGTAACAAACTGCGCAGCCGCGTGGTATTGCAAACAGATGGTCAGTTAAAAACCGGCCGTGATTTAGCTATTGCCTGCTTAATGGGTGCCGAAGAATGGGGTGTAGCAACTGCTGCCCTTGTTGCAGGTGGCTGTATCATGATGCGTAAATGTCACTTGAATACCTGCCCTGTAGGTGTGGCCACGCAAGATCCTGAATTAAGGAAGCTGTTTAGCGGTAAGCCAGATCACGTAGTGAACCTGTTCCGCTTTATGGCCGAAGAGCTTCGCGAAATTATGGCCGAGCTTGGTTTCCGTACCATTCATGAAATGGTTGGGCGTGTTCAGTTCCTGAAAGTGAAAGATCATTTGGATAGCTGGAAAGCTAAAAAGATTGACCTGAGCGGCATACTACACCCGGTAACCAATACCAAAGGCATGACGCTTTACAACAGCGAAAGCCAGGATCACGGCATGAGCGAGATCATTGACTGGAAATTAGTTGAAAGCGCGCAAGCCGCTTTAGAAGATAAAACCCCGGTATTTGCATCGTTTGATGTGATTAACGTTAACCGTACTATTGGTACTTTGTTATCAAACGAGGTATCTAAAAAATACGGTTCGGCTGGTTTGCCCGATAATACTATCAACTATAAATTCAAAGGTTCGGCAGGCCAAAGCTTTGGCGCGTTTGCTACCAAAGGTTTATCATTTGAACTGGAAGGCGAAGCTAACGACTATGTAGGTAAAGGTTTATCGGGTGCGCAATTAGCCATTTATCCGGCTGCGAACTCAACCTTTACACCTGCGGATAATATCATCATTGGTAACGTTGCCCTGTACGGTGCAACATCTGGTGAACTGTTTGTAGGCGGTATGGCCGGCGAACGTTTCGCGGTACGTAACTCTGGTGCTACTACAGTTGTTGAAGGCATTGGCGATCATGGTTGTGAGTATATGACCGGTGGCCGCGCGTTAATCCTGGGTAAAACAGGCAGAAACTTTGCCGCGGGTATGAGTGGTGGTTTAGCCTGGGTTTACAATCCGGATAACAGCTTTGCCGAGAACTGTAATACCGAGATGGTTGATCTTGATCCGCTATCATTACAGGATGAAGAGCAGATCCTTACCTTGTTACGTAAGCATATCAGCCTTACCGGCAGCAAGCTTGCACAGCAAATAGTAAGCAACTGGACCGAAGCATCTACACAGTTTGTGAAGGTATATCCAAAAGAGTACAAAAAAGTTATAGAGAAGTTACAATATCAAACAATAGGCTAAATTTCAGATGGGAAAACCAACAGGATTTCAGGAGTTTAACAGGGAGTTACCAAGCAAAACCCCAGCTACTGAACGCGTAAAAAACTATAAAGAGTTTGTTAATTTATATAGCGATGAGAAGCTTAACCAGCAATCGGCCCGTTGTATGAATTGCGGTATTCCGTTTTGCCATTCGGGATGCCCATTGGGTAACATTATTCCGGAGTTTAACGATGCCGTGTATCGTCAAAATTGGGAAGAAGCTTACCACATATTATCGTCAACCAATAATTTCCCCGAGTTTACCGGCCGTATTTGCCCTGCTCCGTGCGAATCTGCATGTGTGTTGGGTATCAACAAGCCACCGGTAGCCATCGAGGAAATTGAAAAACATATCATCGAGATCGCTTACCAGAAAAACCTGGTAAAGCCAACCGCGCCTTTAGTTAAAACAGGCAAAAAGGTAGCTGTAATAGGCTCTGGTCCGGCTGGTTTAGCTGCTGCGGCTCAGCTTATCAAAGTTGGCCACGCGGTAACCGTTTACGAGCGCGACGATAAACCGGGAGGTTTATTACGCTACGGTATTCCTGATTTTAAATTAGAGAAAACCGTTGTAGAGCGTCGTATTGAGGTGATGGAAAAAGACGGTGTAGTATTTAAGCTGAACAGCGAAGTAGGCGTAAATGTGGCTGCTGATGAATTGGTGCGTAATAATGATGCCATTATCCTCGCAGGTGGTTCAACCATCCCACGTAATCTGATGATCCCCGGCAGGGAATTAAAAGGTATCCATTTCGCGATGGACTTTTTAAAACAGCAAAACAAACGCGTAAGCAATATTGACGTAACCGGCGATGATATTATTGCTACAGGTAAAGATGTAGTAGTAATTGGCGGTGGCGACACCGGCAGTGATTGTGTAGGTACATCAAACCGCCAGGGTGCAAGTTCTGTTAAGCAGTTTGAGGTGATGTTTCAACCGCCAGCACAGCGCACACAGCATATGCCATGGCCAACTTACCCAATGGTGCTTAAAACCACCAGCTCGCACGAGGAAGGCGCCGATCGTTTCTGGGGTGTTAACACGCTGGAGTTTTTAGGCGACGAAGAAGGTAATCTGAGAGCGTTAAAAGTGGTTGACGTAGAGTGGGAGCAGGACTTTATGGGCCGCCCTGTAAAATTCAACGTTGTTGAAGGTTCTGAGCGCGAAATTCCTTGTCAGCGTGTATTCCTGGCTATGGGTTTCCTTTACCCGCAGCCTACAGGTTTATTGGCGCAATTAGGCGTTGAGCTTGATGAGCGCAAAAATGTAAAAGCCAAAGAAGGCGTTTACCGCACCAATGTAAGCAAAGTATTTGCAGCAGGTGATATGCGCCGTGGCCAATCGTTGGTAGTTTGGGCTATATCAGAAGGCCGCGAGACTGCCCGCAAGGTTGATGAGTTTTTAATGGGCTATTCTTTATTAGAAAGTAAAGACGCCGTTAACCAATTCGACCAGGTGTTTTAAAGAACCCTTTATAAACCCTAAATAAACAAGCCGGACGTTATTCAACGATCCGGCTTTTTAGTTTTTTGATGTTACTTATCTGCCAAATAAATTTTGCACTTGCATAATCCCATATAATATTATCCTATATTAGGAAACCAGTTAACACTTCTGTTGTTAAACCTTTACAAACACGTAATACTACTTTATAAATGAAGCAAATAGCAGGCCTTTTAATAGGGGTGGTTGCACTTATTGCGGTGCAATCATGCCAGAGTAACAAACGCGCCAATAACTACAACAATAAAGCACTGGTTGACGATAGTGGCCTGTTGTTTCTTAAAAACGGAACACAAAGTAGCCTGGTTACTGTAAAAGCATCAGGTCTGGCAATCTCGAACTCAAAAAATCAACAGGTTATCCAGTTTGCCAAGGCCATGATTGATGATCATACCTTATTGACAGATAATTTAAAGAAGTTAGAAACAGATAATTTTGTCGCGGCTACAGATACCATCAGTCCCGAAAATTTACAGATGATTAGCGACCTGGAACAGAAAAAAGCGGCCGACTTTGATAAAGCCTACATAGGAATGCTGGTAAGTCAGCATGAGCAGGATATAGCCTTGTTTAAAGCCGCCGCGCAAGATAAAAGCCCCGATGTGGCAGCGTTTGCCCAAAAAACAATGCCATCGCTACAGGCGCACCTTGATTCGGCTAAGATGATTGGCGCTACTTTAAAATAAACTACCAGGAGTTGTTTGGAGAAGTGGTTTAAAATAGCTTTAACTGTTGCTGAGTAGGGGGCAGCGCTTTACCCATCACTGTTCTGCCGCCATATTTCCAGGAATCTTCCCGCTCTTTGGCTATTACCTGGTCGAAATTGGCGTTAGGCGTAAAATCCTTCTCGGCATTTTCGGCTATTTTATGGAGGCGTTTAATGGCTTCATTCTTTTCAGATTCTCCCATTTTGGCTTTGTGCAGGGCATTTTGTAAAGTGCTGATGGTTTCGTCATAAACTTTGGTTGGCACCGGAAAAGGATGCCCATCTTTACCGCCATGGGCAAATGAAAACCTGGCAGGATCTTTAAACCTTGATGGCGTACCATGAATAACCTCACTTACCAGCGCCAACGACTGTAATGTACGCGGACCTAAACCCTGCAACATCAACAAATCTTCAAAATCGGCGGGTTGCTTTTCGTGTGCCAGCCATAAAACCGCGCCGAGGCGTTTCAGGTCGATGTCTTTTGCTTTTACTTCGTGGTGGTTGGGCATAACCAGTTTATTGATCTCCCTGATCATAGTTTCGGGATTTTCGTGGGCTATTTGCATTACGCCGTTTCTGGACGCAGCTGCGTGGCTATCGGCCATGTTCAGAATTAATCCGTTATTTTTTCCATAGATGGAAGTATGCGGATCATTTACAAAGGAGTCCAATTGTTCTGAATGCCAGTGGTAGCGCCGGGCTGTGCTACTGGCATCACTCATGCCTTGCTGTACTACTGCCCACTTGCCGGTGTCGCTTAAAATAAAGTTGTGGGTGTATAATTGAAAACCATCCTGTATGGCAGTATTATCTACCTTGGCGCTCAGTTTGCTGCATCTAACTAAATGATCGCCATCAAGACCGGTAAGTTCGCCAATTTTCATCAGCTCGGCAGGCGTTTGTTTGGAGTGTTTGCCCTTGCCGCCGCAAATGTAAATGCCTAACTCCCGGCTAAGTGGATTGACAGCCCTTTTCAAAGCGCCCATTACAGAGGTAGTAATGCCAGAGGAATGCCAATCCATACCCATCACTGTCCCAAGGCTCTGAAACCAAAAAGGATCGCTCAGGCGGCGTAAAACTTCGTCTTTGCCATAATCCAAAATGATGTTTTCAACCACGGCAAGCCCCAGTTTAGCCATACGCTCGGCAAGCCATGTTGGTACGTAGCCGTAATGTAGGGGCATGTCAGCACTGCCAGATCGCTTCATGCTAACAAAGTTAGTAAAAAAGATGTGCTATTTCGGGATAGGCAAATTATTCATTACTTATTTGCTTAGTTTTGGATTCAATTAAATTTAGATTCTTAAATGATGGAAATATTGAATTAGTGGTTTCAGAGGCTAAAAGATTAGGGTGTACTTCAGTCCCTTTTTCTACCAATTCAGACATGCTTTTTATAGACAGTTTTAATCTTTCCAATCTTTCATGATCATCACCATTATAGTAGTTTGTCTGAATGTTCTGAGCTTCTACTTCAATAAGAATATCGATTTGAGCTCTCGTTCCTTCCTGAATAGCCTTTAGAGCATCATTTTTTATATTAAGCGTTTCGATATATTTTTCGTGAATTTTACCCTCTAATCGCTTTTTGTAAATGAAAGCGCCGGCCCATGTTATAGCACCAATCAATTCAATTGCTTCACGACTATGAACGAGGATATCTATCCAAAATGATCCACTTTCAAAGGCTTCAATCTTTATAGAGTCATCTATTTCTGCCAGAGGAATTGAAAAGGATTTTTTTAATAAATCAATGATTTTGCCTAAACTTTCAAAGTTCAAGTCGTTTGGGAGTTTGATACTTAATAAGTTTTCAGATTCATTAATTGGCAACGCTTGGTCAACACTTTCTGTAAGGTTTTTTATTCCCTTTTTTAAAGCTTCTAATGTTGATGAAAAAATTGAATACTCGTTATTGGAGATAGTTAAAGTATCTAAAGTACTTGCGTAAATTGGTAATGTTTTAAACTCTTTTAATTGAGATTTAAATAAGTTAGTTTTTGCGATATTGTTGATACCTTTTCGAATGTTAATTAAATTGTCAACACTGAAATTATTATTAGCTACGACGATGTTGGGAGTATATTTTAAACGGTCGATATTTTCTTTTAATATTTGCGAAATCTCTTTTAATCTCATTGTTATATTATTAGTCTGCTTCCACTTCACCCACGTACATTTCGTCAATATCGGCGGCGTATTTCTTTTCAATTACCTTGCGTTTGGCTTTCATGGTTGGGGTTATTTCGCCTTCTTCCATGCTGAAAGGGTTACGTTTTACCTTGAATGCTTTGATGCGCTCAAATTTGGCCAGCTCGTGGCTAAATTTGCGGATGTCCTGGCTAATCCAGTCTACAATCTCTTTGTCATCAATGAAAACTTCGGGCTTTTCAAAAAATTCGTTCTTCAGGCCGAATGTTTCCTGCAGACCTTCTTTGCCGGGTACTATAATGGCGGTGATGTATTCGCGTTTATCGCCCAATAAAAATACCTGCTCAATTTTGGGGCTTTTAAGGTAGGTGTTCTCTACCGGGGTAGGATAAATGTTTTTACCATAGGCGTTCACCAGCATGTTTTTAAGCCTATCGGTAATTTGCAGGTTTCCGCGAAAAAACCGGCCGATATCACCGGTATGAAACCAGCCATCGCTATCAATAACCGTAGCGGTTTCTTCTGGTTTATGCCAGTAGCCTTTCATCACGCAATGACCGCGAACGATGATTTCGCCCTCCTCTGTTTGAGTATCTTCTTTAAAGTTATCGTGCGTTTGTATCGAGTAAATCTCTTTGGTTTCTACATTCTGGATAGCCACTTCAATACCCGGTATAATACGACCAACAGTACCGTAAATTACCCTATGGCGCTCAGTAACAGCCATTACAGGCGAGGTTTCCGTTAACCCAAAACCCTCTAATATCACAATACCCAGATCGCCAAAAAATTCACCAATGTTTTTAGGTAAAGCGCCGCCGCCCGATACCATGAATTGGAGTTTACCGCCCGTTTTTTCTTTGATCTTACTGAAAACCAATTTTTCGGCAATGCCATGTTTGGCCTTTAAAATAGCGCCCGGTGCTTTGCCGGCCTCTTGTATGTGGCGCACTTTTTTACCAACCTCAAATGCCCATAAAAAGATTTTAGTTTTAATGCCACCTGCCGATGTTCCGCTTTTAATGGCCCTATCGTGAATACGCTCCAATAAACGGGGTACACAGCAAAGGATAGTCGGCTGGGTTTCACCCATATTTTTGGCTAATAATTCCAGGCTTTGGGCAAAAGCTATTTGTGAGCCTTTTAAAATGGCTATATGGTAAATGGTACGTTCAAATACGTGCGATAAGGGCAGGAACGATAAAAAGCGATCATCCTTGGTTACATAAGGAATCTGGATCAGGCTGTTGTGGGCGTTTTCGGTTAGGTTGTGATGGGTAAGCATTACGCCCTTGGGGATACCGGTAGTTCCTGAAGTATAAATTAAACACGATAGATCGGTTGGTAAAATAGCTTCCCTTGCAGCTTTGATGGCCGGGCGGTATTGGTCAATTACGTGAAGACCTTCTTTAATTACCTGCTCAAAACCTACTACCCCTGCGTTTAGTGAAAGCTTGTCGCTAAATTTTTCAAAATCGTCAAAAGCAGGAATAATGCGGATAAGTTCCGGGCAGTTATTGGCAACTTTTAATACCTTACGAAACAGGAAAGGATTACCGGCAATGATGGTTTTAGCACCAGAATCATTGAGGATATATTCTATCTCGTTTTCGGTAAGGGTAGGATATATGGATGTATTGATAGCCCCGATTTGCTGTAAAGCCTGATCGTAATAAACATAATTAGGACCGTTTTCAATGATCAGGGAAAGCCTGTCGCCTTTTTGAATGCCCAATTCAAGCAACCAGGCCGATATGGCGTCTATCCTGGCGAGGGCTTCGGCATAGCTAATTTCCACCCAGGTATCTTTAACCTTATGCAGCATAAAACTATGGCTTTCGGGGTGGATATTGGCAACCACATTGCGTAAAAACGACGGTACGGTTGAAAGTGCTTTTGCCTTGCTCATCAAATGTATTAATTGGGTTTAATAAGCATCAAACTTATGTTTTTTACTAACAAAAAGCAATGATACTTTAAGGTTTGATGGTTTTCATGTTTTCGGTTGAAAAAATATACGCTTCCTGTATGGGAGTTACATTGCGGGTAACTTTATTAATGTCCTTTCCTTCTGCTGTCCATAAATATGGATAAAAGGTAAAAACTTCGTCTGCCTTTAATTTGCTCAAATCGTCTTGCCAGTGTGTCCATCGCAGTCCGTCATAAAATTGCTTCATATCTCCGTACCAGCAAAAGTTCAAAAATTCAGAATAACTTATATGAAGAGCTTCCCATTTTAAACGCTCGGGAGCCAGGTAGTAAACTTTACCCATATCGTCGCCAAATTTGCCGCCGTTAATTGCAAAAAAACCACCGTCGGCATCATCTGCTATCAGTAAAAACGAAGGTTGTTCGCCTAACTGATTAAAACTTTTGCCTTTATTCCAATCGGGCAAGCTTCGCTGTAATTTTTTGCTGCCCGATCCTAATATCCTTATCCAGCCATTATCAACTAATATGCCACCGGTGAAATAAATGACTGCGCCCATATATGAGTGTGTACTTACCTGCGTTTGGTACAACGCCTCTTTGCCATTAGAAGCCGGTAGAATTTCTACTTTATTTTTTGCCGATTTAATGTCCTGTAAAAGCAAAGGCCACGCAGATGTGTCGGCTGTTAGTTCCGCTATCGGGCGTAATTTCATCTGCGCATTTACGGATAGTGTAAAAGCAAGCAGTAAAAGGCTTAGGGTTTGTTTTTTCATTTTGAATAGTAGTCAAATTTAAGCAAACAAAAAGTATAAAGTTAAGTAGTTATCAAACATGGATAAGCAAAGCATAACCTTAATCTTTCCGCACCAGTTATTTGAACAGTACCCCGCGGTAAACAAATCGCGACCGGCGTACCTGGTTGAGGAAACTTTATACTTTAATCAATATCACTTTAATAAAAAGAAGCTGATATTACACCGGGCCTCCATGAAGTTTTATGCGGATTTCCTGGCACAACAAGGTCTAACGGTTTTTTATATTGATGCCGGGGATGAATTGGCAGATATAAGTATGCTGATCAACGCCCTGGGCAAGCAAGGTGTTAAACAAATTCACTACGTAGATACAGCCGATAACTGGATAGAAAAAAGGCTGAAGTCGGGCTGTGAGAAAAATGAAATTGATCTTGTAAAGTACCGCAGTCCGAATTACCTGAATAGTGCCGAAGATGTGGCTGAGTTTTTCGACAAAAAGAAAACCTATTTTCAAACCGATTTTTACATCGCCCAACGTAAACAGCGCGGCATTTTGCTTGAAGCAAACGGTACGCCTGTAGGCGGCAAATGGACCTATGATAGTGATAATCGCCTTAAATTCCCAAAAAATGAAGTGGTACCTTTATTAGATGTTCCTGCCGAAAATAAATATGTCGTCGAGGCTAAGCAATACGTTGAAACTCATTTCGGCGCAAATTATGGCACTACTTCATCGCCATTTGGTAATTTGGGTGGTTTTTATCCAACTACTTACAGCGAGGCTGAAAAATGGCTGGATGATTTTTTGAAACAGCGGTTACATAATTTCGGTATTTATGAGGATGCTATGCTGACCGAAGAAAGCTTCTTGTATCATTCGGTACTAACCCCGATGTTAAATATCGGTTTGCTCAATCCGCAGCAGGTGATTGAAAAGGCTTTAGATGCAGCTACAGATTATGATATTCCTATCAATTCGCTGGAGGGCTTTATAAGGCAGGTGGTGGGCTGGCGCGAGTTTATCCACGTAGTGTATGAACGCGAAGGCGTAAAGCAACGCACAAAAAACTATTGGGGATTTAAACGCAAAATTCCCAAATCATTCTGGCAAGGCAATACCGGCATTCATCCTGTTGATGTAGTTATCAAAAAGGTGTTGGCAACTGGCTACACACATCATATTGAACGCCTGATGGTGATGGGTAACTTTTTTCTGCTATGCGAGTTTGATCCCGATGATGTTTACCTGTGGTTTATGGAAATGTACGTTGACGCGTATGATTGGGTAATGGTGCCCAATACCTATGGCATGACCCAATTTGCAGATGGTGGCCTCATGACCACCAAGCCCTACATCAGCGGCAGCAATTACCTTATGAAAATGGGCAACTGGAAAAAAGGCGACTGGCAGCAAACCTGGGATGGCTTATTCTGGCGTTTTATGCACGTGCACCGCGATTTTTTTACCAGCAACCCAAGGTTAGGTATGCTTGTTTCAATGTTTGATAAAATGCCAAAAGAGAAACAAAAAAATCACCTCCGCAATGCCGAAGCATTTTTGAAAGCGTTGGATAAGTAAGCCGTTGTAACAGGCCCCCAAATAGATTATAAGTTTTTAATATCCCTGGCCACCAAACTTAAATTGTTACCGAGCTGGTGCCCGCCTTTGTTAATTTCGCGAAATGTTGCAGCGGGTAATTTTTGCCTGTAGGTTTCAAAATGTTTGAATGGCACCTCTTCGTCGTCGTGTGCCTGGTAAAAAAAGAGTGGCGTATTTTCAGGAAGTTTTTCGGCAAAATCATCCCGGAGTTTTAAGCCCTGTTTCCAATCCTCATCACCGCTCCAAAATGGTGTCGACAACAGGAAGATACCAGCCAATTGTTTCGAAGCTTCATATTCAGAAAGATATTTGAGCAGCAATGAGGCTCCTAAGGAATGCGCTACTATAATAACTTCGTTTTTAAGTTTGCCAACCTCTTCACTTATTTGCTTTAACCAGCCAAAATCAGGCAGGCTTTCATCGGTTTGCAGTTTTGGGTAACTGATATTATAAGTATCTCCTAATTCTTTTTTTAGGGAATCTACAAGTTTAAGGTCGGCAGTATAGCCGTCGTCTCCGCCGCCCTGTATAAATAAGATCTGCTTTTTCATAAGTACGATGTATTAAAGCAATCAGTATTACTTTCCGGCCAAAAACTCGTTCAGCATCGCCACAAATAAAAGTGGTACTTTGCTATCGGGGTTTGGTGCCATAATTTCGCCCATAAACGCGCCGTGGCTGCCTGGCATTATAATCAGCCTGCCATGAGGTAATAAACGCGACATTTCGATAGCATGCTCTGGTGTTACTACATCCTGATCGCTTACAATTACAAGGGTTGGGGCTTGTATTGATTTTATTTGTTCATCGGGCCAATCCTTAAACGTTTGCATTCTGCCTGCATCTTTATCGTGCATATTTTGTAACCCAGCCTGGGTATTGCCGGGTATGGCTAAATAAACATCTTTATAAACCTGGGGCATGTTACTTAGGCTGGCACTTTTCATCATATCCCAAAACCACGAGGGTATTCCTTCCCTTTTATAAATAGCAGATATAGGTACCAATTTACGCACCAGTTTAGGGTGTCTTATAGCCAATTGCAGCGTAGTACTGCCACCATTACTAAAGCCCATCACATCGGCACCTGTAATCTTTAATTGTGTAAGCAATTCGGCAACATCATCAGCGTCCTGTTCAAAAGTTTCGGGAATATCCCTGGCCGATGTACGCCCATGATTCTGCAGGTCCACGCCAATTACCATATGAGTTTTGGCCAATTCGGGCATAATCCTGTCAAAAGACGTATGCATGGTTGAACCACCGCCATGAATCAATACCAGCGGCTGCCCGCTGCCATGAATTTCATAGTACATTTTAATGCCGTTTACCTGGGCGTATTTACCGGCAGATTGTGCGTTGCTTTCTTCTGTTGTGCTCATAATTGTTAAAGTAAAAATACTTATTTTGATGATGTAGCTAAACAAACTTTGCATATATCAAATTTAAACCGATAGGCTGAACATGCAGTGGGCATATCCGACAATTTAGGTGCTGGTTTGCGACAATCAATAAATCGATTTAAAATATCCCGTAACATTTTATTTACAAGCTAAAATAAGCGTGTATTTATTACACAATGAAAGCTTAAAACACTAATATTGTTTAACCAATTAATTGCCCTGTACTTTTTTATCTTAACCTGATATGTTTTTATCATCATTGTTTTGCCCGCATTTTATGGGCGAGTTTTGAGGTGGCATAAGCGAAGAATCACGGGGCAGCTTAACAAGAACATCAACTAAATCTCTCAACTCATGTCATTAAAATTAAAACTCACCTGTATTTTATTGATAGGGCTCAGCTTTGGGCTTTACTCCTTTAAAAAATCGGTGCCCGCGCAACACGTACTGGTTTTTTCCAAAACACTGGGCTGGCATCACTCCTGTATCCCGTTTGGTGTGGCCGCCATTCAAAAGCTGGGCAAGGAAAATAATTTTGAGGTAGATACCACTACTAACTCCGAAGCTTTCACCGACGAAAATTTAAAGAAGTACGATGCCGTGATATTTATGTGTACTACCGGCAATGTGCTCAATGCCGTGCAACAGGCGGCGTTTGAACGTTACATACAGGCAGGCGGCGGTTATGCTGGTTTCCATTCGGCTGCCGATACCGAGTATGATTGGCCATGGTACGGTAAACTGGTTGGCGCGTATTTTTCAAGTCACCCTAATAATTCCAATATCCGTAAGGCCACTATTGAGGTAACCGACCGAACCAACCCCATCACCGCCGGTTTGCCTGCCCGTTGGGAGCGTACCGACGAATGGTACAATTACAAATCTATCTACAGCGGTATTCATGTATTGGCCAGTTTAGATGAAAATACCTATGATGGCGGTACCAACGGGGCCAATCACCCCATCACCTGGTTTCATGAGTTTGATGGCGGCAGGTCGTTTTATACAGGTTGCGGCCATACCGATGAAAGTTACAGCGATCCCTTATTTTTAGGTCAGATGTTAGGCGGTATTAAATACGCCATGGGCAATGGTAAGCCTTTGGATTACAGTAAATCGTACTCCAAAGTAGCGCCGGATCAAAGCCGGTTTTTGAAAACGGTATTGGTTAGCAACATAGCATCACCGATGGAGCTGGCCTGCGCTAAGGATGGCCGGGTATTTTTTACGCAGCTGATGGGCAATTTTTCGGTTTATAACACCAAAACAAACCAGTTTAAGGTGATCCATAAATTCCCCATCACTTATGAAGGAGGTACCGGCGTGATTGGTTTAACGCTCGACCCTAAATTTGAAAGTAACCAGTTTGTTTATATTTATTACATGCCCGCCGGGCAAACTACCGAGCCGCTAAACTTCCAGTTATCGAGGTTTAAGCTGAGTACTGATAACGTGCTCGATCTGAAATCAGAAAAAGTGTTTTTTAAAGTACCGGTGCAAAAGGTTAGCGGCGCGCATCATGGTGGTTCGTTGGCCTGGGATAAAAATGGCAATCTGTACCTTTCTACAGGTGATAGTTCAAGTCCGTTTCCGTCTGATGGGTATGCACCCTTAGATGAGCGCCCCGGGCAGGAGCATTATAGTTTGGATGCACAACGCAGTGCCGGTAATACCAATGATTTGAAAGGTAAGATACTAAGGATTCATCCGGAGGCCGACGGTACTTACACCATCCCCGAAGGAAACCTTTTCCCTAAAGGCATGGCCAAAACCCGTCCCGAAATTTATGTGATGGGCTGCCGTAATCCGTATCGTATCGCCGTAAATCCTAAAACCTCGGTTTTATACTGGGGCGAGATAGGACCCGATGCCGGTAACGATTCGCCTCGTGGTCCGCGTGGATACGATGAATTTAACCAGGCCCGCAAGGCCGGCAATTTTGGCTGGCCGTATTTTGTAGGTAACAACTATCCATACTCACACTGGGATTTTGTGAATGCTAAGCCAGGACCAATGTTCGATCCTAAAGCGCCGGTAAATAATTCGCCCAATAATACGGGTTTAAATGTGCTGCCACCAGCAATGCCGGCTATGATCTGGTACCCATACGCGGCATCGGATGAATTTCCTGAGTTAGGACTGGGCGGCAGATGCGCCATCGGCGGCGATTTTTATGAATATGATGCCAATGTTAAAAACCCGAACAAGTTCCCTGAGTACTATGATGGCACCCTGTTTGTTGCCGATTGGATGCGCAACTGGGTTATCGATTTAAAATTTGATCAAAATGAAAATTACCTGCGCAATGAAGCCTTTATGCCATCCAATGGTGATTTTCGCCGACCGATAGATATGCAATTCGGTCCGGATGGCGCTTTGTATATGCTGGAATACGGATCGGTTTATGGCGCGCAAAATGAGGATGCCCGCCTGGTAAAAATTGAATACAATACCGGCAACCGTGTACCAATAGCTAAAGCGTCGATAGTTGACACGGCCATGCAATCCTACTATCAGCATACCAAATATTTAACTTCCGAACTAAAAGAGCAACCTGCCAAAAAGGAAATAAGCGGGCAGGCACCATTGGCCGTTACGTTTAGCAGCCAGAACAGTAAAGACCTTGACGACGATGATCAGATAACTTACCAATGGTTGTTTGATGGTAAAACCATTGGCGCAACCACCGCCACCGCAAGTTATACTTTTACCAAACCGGGTGTTTACAAAACGATATTGAAAGTTACCGATAAAGGCGGATTAATCGGTCGGGATACCGTTATGGTGCATGTGGGCAATACACGTCCTGTGGTAACCATTGCCAGTGCCGATAACAAATCATTTATTTGGAAAGGCAAGCCATTTAAATACCATGTAGTGGTGAAAGATAATGAGGATAAAGTAATTAACCCTGCAAAAGTAAAGCTGTTTTATATTTACAACCCGCAGCCATCCACAGATGGTAAAACGGTGCAAAGCCTGGCTGCCTTGTCTGCAAACGAGATAAGTTACCCCGGTAAGGCTTTAATGGCTGCCAGCGATTGCAAATCATGTCATACGGTTAATAAATTAGCTGTTGGGCCAAGCTTCATATCGATAGCTAACCGTTATAAAACTCAAAAGGGATCGGTAGATAAATTATCAAAAAAGATTATTGCCGGCGGCGCGGGCAGTTGGGGAACCGAGCATGTAATGAGTGCGCATCCGCAGCTTTCGGCCGCCGATACCAAGGAGATTGTTAAATATATTTTCTCTTTAACTGATGCCAAAAGTAAGGCAATGCCATTGCCTTTAAAAGGGAGTTTAAACCTTAAATTCAGTGATGCCGAGCCACGTGGACAATATACATTGCTGGCATCGTATACGGATAAAGGCGGTAAAGTTGTTGGTCCGCTAACAGGTACTGATGTGGTTACCTTACGCAACGCCGATGTTAAAGCGGTTTATGCCGATCAGCTAAGTGGCTTTAACCGCTTTAAGGATGATCTTTCCTTGGGGAATCATAAATCATTCATCTTATACCGCGATCTTGATTTAACCAACATTAAAAAGCTGAGCTTTCAATATGCTTCAAAGGGTATTGATGGCGAGATAGAGGTGCGCATGGATTCGCAGGCCGGGCCGGTAATTTGTTCAACAGTTTACGGCGATACAGGCAGTTGGGATAAACTGGCCTGGTTAACCGGCGATGTGCAAAAGCCAATCACCGGTAAACATAATGTGTTCATTTTCGCCATTAAGCGTACCAAACCTAACGACGGTATCCTGAAATTAAGCGGTGTCCGTTTTGAAGAATAATTAAGCATCATTAACAATATATAAATGAAAAGATCAATCATATTAACTACAGCTTTACTGGGCCTTTTTGCCGGCAATAGCTTTGCTCAAAGCGGCAAGCCGGTTTTTGTTGCACCGGTTGGCGTGCAGGCTTACACCTTTCGCAGCAGCATGCCTAAAGCTACCATAGCGGTATTGGATACCATTAAGTCATTCGGTATAACCGAAATTGAAGGACAGGAGCCTAAAGGCATGCCACCCGAAGAGTTTAGAAAGCTGTGCGAAGAAAGAGGTATCAGCATCCCGTCTATTGGCGCGGGTTATGGCGATATTGTAAAAGATCCGGGCGTGGTAATTAAACAGGCCAAAACCCTGGGTGCCAAATATGTGATGGTAGCCTGGATTCCGCATGGTAAAGAATTTACACTGGAGGATGCCAAAAAAGCGGTGACTGACTTTAACCGGGTAGGGCAGATCCTGGCCGAAGCAGGACTAACCTTTTGTTACCACAACCACGGCTACGAGTTTGGCAAGTATGAGGATGGTACCTTGTTTGACTACATAGCCAAAAACACCAACCCTAAGTATGTTTCTTTTGAGATAGATCTGCTGTGGTCGTTCCACGGTGGGCAGGACCCAGCCGCGCTGATCAATAAATACCCAACACGGATAAAACTGATGCATTTAAAAGATATCCGTAAAGGCGTGGCCAATGATTTAACAGGCGGTACCGATACAAAAAATGATGTGGCTTTGGGCACCGGGCAAATTAACATTCCTGAAGTGCTGAAAGCGGCCCGCAAAGCAGGGGTGAAGCATTACTTTATTGAGGATGAAAGTCCGTCATATGCTACCCAGATTCCGGTTACTATCGCTTATATCAAAAGCCTAAAATACTAAGCTATGGCCGAAAATTTCAACAGGCGGCAAATGCTCAAAACCACCGCCATTGCTGTCGGTGCCGCTGTTTTAAGCGGCCCGGCAGCCGCGGCAAATATTAAGGTAGATAAAAGGAATACCGGTTTTGTGTATTCACTGAATATGAGTACCATCCGTGGGCAAAATCTTGGTTTCATCAAAGAACTGGAAGTTGCGGCTAAAGCAGGCTTTACTTCGGTTGAGATTTGGCTGGATACCTTGCAAGCCTACCTGCAAAGCGGCGGCTCATTAGCCGACGCCAAAAAGATTATTGATGGATTGGGTCTAAAAGTTGAAAACGCCATTGGTTTTGCCCAATGGATTGTGGATGATGATGCTACCCGGCAAAAAGCGCTTGGGCAACTGCAAAATGAAATGGATATGTTGGCCAAACTTAATTGCCACCGCATAGCCGCGCCACCTGCCGGAGCCACCAAATTACCGCTGATTAGTTTAGATACTATTGCTGAGCGATATAGTACGATCCTGAAGATGGGTAAACAAAGCGGGGTAGTGCCTCAATTGGAAATGTGGGGAGGATCTGTAAACCTGAAACAGATAAGCCATGTATTATATGTAGCAGCAGCTTGTGGCGATGCTGATGCACGCATTTTACTGGATGTGTTCCATGTTTATAAAGGCCAATCGCCGGTTGATGGCTTGGCTTTTGTGGGTGATGGCGCGCTGGAAATTTTCCATGTTAACGATTACCCCGCGGGCATTAGTCCTGAAAAGATATCGGAACCAGATAGGGTTTACCCTGGTGACGGCATAGCACCTATAAAACAGATCCTGAAACTGGCAAAACATCCGGATAAGCCGTTGATAATCTCGTGCGAGGTTTTTAATAAAGGTTATTACGCCCAGGACGCTTTAGTGGTAGCTAAAACAGCATTGGCTAAGATGAAGGCGATTACGGCATGAAAAATATCAAATGGGGTCATGTTGGGTCGTAAAATCCGGAAAATTCTGAGGAGGGTAATAACGTAGAATTAGCTTCTCTACCCTGTCATGCTGAGGAACGAAGCATCTATTCGTAAACTTACAGGGCGAATACGCATGGCACAGAATAGATCCTTCGTTCCTCAGGATGACAGTGGCTTTTATAATAGGTAATGCTCAGTACGCCTCGCTTTTTACTTTGACTTTTGCTTCTTTTCGCTACCGCAAGGCTCCGCCTTGTGGTCCGCGTTTAGGTGGCCAGGAGATTACCGGTTTAGAATGCATCACCTCAACACAACTACATACCCGGATATAGGCAACGAAGTTCCCCCAAGACTGATGATATAATAATACGTACCAGCAGGTACATTTTTGCCCTCATACCGGCCGTCCCAGGGTTGGTTGTAGCCAATGCTTTTAAACACCAGGGCACTAAGGCGCGAGTATATGGTAACCTTGCAATTGGTGAAATATTGTAAACCTTCAATAACCCAGGTATCATTAACCCCATCGCCATTGGGGCTAAATACATTGGGCGGCTTAATAACCGAGGGACAACTCCCATGCTTTACACTAACACTATCTGTTGTTACGCATCCAAAATTATCTGTCACGAAAACACGGTAAGCACCGGGAAAACGCGCGGCGAAGGTAGGGTGGGTACTACCATCCTGCCAAAGATAATGGCTAAACGTACCTGGGTTTAATATCACAGAATCGCCCAGGCAAATGGACTTGCCGGGGCCAAGGTGCGGGCGGTCGCGCACAGTTAAGTTTAGGTTGGTAATAGTTGCCACACAGTGCCCCTCGCCAAACAGTGTATCTCTGTAAAATCCACTTGAGTCAACATACTTGCCCGATGGTAATTTGTATGGGTTTGCGGGGCAAATGGTGGCTGCAGTATCAATCATGGCTGGTGTGCCGTAGTTGTGATAGTTAATAGTTATTACGTTTGAATAAATGCCGCAGGCCGCGTTATTGCCGTTACCCTGTTGAAAAACGTTTAAACGCAGATAGCTTGTACCATCTGCAGTGGGCATAAATTTGTAGGTAGCAGCTATTGCCGAAGGGATATTGTTCCAGGTACTTTTATCAGTAGAAATTTGCCATTGATAGCCATTATTGAGATAACACTTGCCAACGGTAGATGTAAGGTTCATATCTGTTGTAAAGCAGGTGTTGGTGAACGAGTCGCTTTGGCTGCCGTTGATGGCGATAGTTGTTTTGGGCCCCACGGGAGTAAAGGATATATCGTCAATAGCAAGGTCATTCCCTGTGCCGCCCGGGGCGTTGTTGTGCATCCTGAGCACTACGGTTGTGATGCCGGGAGTAGTGGTGAAGTAAAAGCCAAATTTTTGCCAGCTTACCGGATTGGTAATTTCTATACCGCCGGTATTATAGCTTTTTAAAATTGTTCCATCAGTTTTTTCTATAGTAAAAGTGATGTTTGGATTGGTGCCGCCCCGTATGGCAAACATATTTAAAAGATAGGCGGAAAAATTGTAGGTAGTGCCATCGCACAAACCGGTTATGGTTTTTTTGAAAAAATCGCTGGGTTCAAGGGACGCGTCTATCAGCATAAAATAGCCGCCTTTATCGCCGGTATGGTCGGTAACGGTTTGCCAAAGCTTAAAGCAGCCTGTAGTATAGTTTACAATAGAATAATAGCCGTCTAAAGGACAAGCGCTGTTTTGCGCGAATTTAAGGTTAGTAGTGCCGGCGGCAAGTTCTGGCCCATATTGGTTAGTACCCGCGCCAAAAGTTTCATTTACAATAGGTATGCCCGAACTTTCGGTGCATTGTGCAAATGCTAACGTGCAATTGAGGATAAAGAAGATCAATAGCGCGGATCTCTGGAGCATCGGCGAATAATTTGTAACTAAAATTATTCAAAAGGACGGGGGATATTATGCGGGGCAACCGTTAGTTTTTGGTTGACTCATTAAAAGCGAAAGTTATGCCGAACTTGTTTCGGCACCTCACAAGATATGATAACCAGCGTGAAGTACACTTAGCATGTGGATTCCTGAAACAAGTTCAGGATGACTTTGGAGGTCAATCCCCTGCATATTCCCAGGCGCTTTGGTAGCCGCCAAGCTGTTCTGTATAATCAATAAAATCAGCATAAAATTTTAGGCGGGTTAGGGTAGCGCTATCGCCAATAACTACCAATTTTTTGCGGGCACGGGTCATGGCCACGTTCATGCGGCGAATATCTGCTAAAAAGCCGATCTCGCCATTGGCATTACTTCGCGCAAGACTAATATACGCCACGTCGCGTTCCTGGCCCTGGAAGCTATCTATTGTGTTTACGCTAATATCGGCGGCATGGGATGATAACGTATCGTTTGCTAATAAAAGTTCATTCAGCGTTCTTATTTGTTCTTTATAGGGCGATATAACCGCTATGGAAGGGAACTTTGTTGTAGGGTCTAATTCGGTTACCAACCTGGTCAGGTGCTTTAGTAACAACACCGCTTCATCGGGGTTGTAAGTACTTGTACCTGCCTGTTGCTCTTCAAAGCCGCAACCCGCGGTATCAATAAAGCTGACAGGGATATCGCCGTTAAACAGCAACCGGCTTGCTACAGATGTGTTTGCTTTTAATTTACTATTATAAAATTCCCTTGATGAAAAGCCCATGATAGCCTCGTTCATGCGATATTGTTCGTCTAATAAAACAACCGCTTCGGGATGCAGGGCAACACATTTTTCGAGCAGGGTAGTGCTTAGTCCGGCCCGGGCCGCCTCGTTTGATTTAATGGTAGGAGGGAGTTGCAGGTGATCGCCCGCTAAGATCACTTTCTGGGCTTTCAGTATTGGTATCCAGCAGGCTGGTTCCAAGGCCTGCCCGGCTTCGTCAATCACAACAGTATCAAACAGTACTTCGCGGATGGTATAATGGTTGGAGCCAACCAGGGTAGCTGTTATAACCTGTGCCTTATTTACCAAATCATCAACGATATGCTGCTCGGTAAGTGCCACATCTTTCATGATCTTGTGCGCCTCGTTAAACAGGGCCTTGCGCTGGTCACGTTCCGATTTGCCGAAACTGCGCTTATACTTATGCGCCATGTCTTTATAGGCGCTGGCTTGTTTTTTTAAAGTACGGATGAGTTTATTATCCGCATGTTCGGCCATTTTGCTATCCAACGTAAGCGATACCAGTTTTTCTGATACACGGTTGGGGTTGCCAATGCGTAAAACATTAAGACCTTCATCTGCTAATTTTTCGCTTAACAGGTCAACAGCGGTATTGCTTGGCGCAACTACTAATATTTGTTTACGGGTTTGTTTGGCCAACAAACAAATGGCCTGCACAAGCGTGGTGGTTTTCCCAGTACCCGGAGGCCCATGTACAATGGCCAGATCCTGCGCCGCTACAATTTTATTTACAGCCGCTAACTGTGAGCTGTTTAAACGCGAAATAGGCAGAGGGGTAATGCTTTCTGAAAACACGGGCGAGGCTTGCCCTGTGAGGATATTAATGAGCCTGCCTTCTTTAGGTTTTTCGCTTAATGCTGATGCCTGTTTAACGGCTTTCAACATTTCGTCATAACTGTTGTTATCAAACAGAAGGTCGATGCCCAATTTGCCGTC
Source organism: Mucilaginibacter flavus (assembly GCF_030409315.1). Classification (GTDB taxonomy): domain Bacteria; phylum Bacteroidota; class Bacteroidia; order Sphingobacteriales; family Sphingobacteriaceae; genus Mucilaginibacter; species Mucilaginibacter flavus. Next base: position 37,413 of record NZ_JAUFPS010000021.1, read on the forward strand.
ACGCGCCCAATCGGGTAGTTCATCGGTGTATAAGGTAATTTTTAGGCGATTGCCACCCTGGTACGTAATAACACCTTCAACACGATCTTTTTTAGGATCATGGTTGCTGAACAAAGCGGCAGGTACACCAAACCTAAGCTGATGCGATAAATCCTGGTGGGTAGTGCGCTCCACTTCCACATTGATATAATCGCCACGGCCAGGTTCTGTATTGCGGATAGCTATAGGGTACCAGCTAAGTCCCTGCGCCCGCCTATCGGCCGCCGATGTGTTTTCTGTAAGCTTAAGATATGCGCTGCGATCTTCTTCTTTTTCCTGGTTTAACAGATCGAGCAGCTTTTTGAAGTAAGTCATTCTTTGGGACTGTGAGACGTTTGGACTATGGGATTATAGGACTAAGGGATTTTTGGACTGTGAGACTATTGGAAAAAAGAGCAAGGACTTTTGGACAAAGGATAAAAGACTTTGATACAATGAACTAATTGACTGCTGCCTTTAATAATTCTTTAATCCCATAAATCCCGGTTCAGACAAAAGCGTTAGTGATGGCAGTGGATACCGGCCTGCGCCTAAGGCTCCGTGCGCGTATGAACGAACAGCACGACCCGCAGGGAACGCCAATATTTATTTTTAACCAATCATTTAACCGCTTATTTATTTCTGCAAACTGTTACCTAAACACCTCCAACTAAACACTACTGCAAACTGCTTACTGGGAACTGCAAACTGATCTACAGCTCCCTCCTTAACCTTGCAACCGGGATATTCATTTGTTCGCGGTATTTGGCTACGGTACGGCGGGCTATGTTGTAGCCTGCGTCTTTGAGTATGTCGGTTAGTTTTTCGTCGGCCAGCGGGTGGCGTTTGTCTTCTTTGCCTATATGCTCTTCGAGTATTTTTTTAACCTCTTTGTTTGATACTTCTTCGCCGCTTTCTGTCTGGATAGCTTCGGAGAAGAAGGATTTTAACAGGAAGGTACCAAACTCGGTTTGTACATATTTGGAGTTAGCCACGCGCGATACGGTACTGATATCCATCCCAATCCTATCTGCAATGTCCTTCAGGATCATTGGTTTCAAGTTTTTATCATCGCCGGTAAGGAAAAACTCGTACTGGTATTGCATAATGGCATTCATGGTTTTCAGCAGTGTTTGCTGGCGTTGCTTAATAGCATCAATAAACCATTTTGCCGAATCGAGCTTTTGTTTTACAAACTGTACTGCTTCTTTTAATTTTTTATCTTTTTGCGATGCCTTGTCATAATGCTGAAACATTTCCTGGTAGGAGCGACTTACTTTTAACTCCGGCGCGTTTTTGGAATTTAGGGTAAGTATCAGCGAACCATCATTGTTGGTGATATGAAAATCCGGGATCACCTGCATTTGTTTGGTGTTAATCTCGTTGCTATCACCTGGTTTGGGGTTAAGCTTTAAAATTTCGTTAACAACACCACGTAATTCATTTGAATCCATGTTGAGTTGCTTTTCAAGCTTATCGTAATGTTTGCGGGTAAACTCGTCAAGGTATTGCTCAACAACAATAATGGCTTTCTTTATAATAGGATCGTTAGGGTCTTTTTTACGGAGCTGGATGAGCAGGCATTCCTGTAAGCTACGGGCGCCAACGCCGGCAGGGTCAAAGCTTTGAATTACCTTCAACATGTCTTCAACCTCTTCGTCCTCGGCCATTACGTTTTGCGAAAAAGCAAGGTCGTCGGTAAGTGACATAATAGGGCGGCGTAAGTAGCCATCATCATCCAAACTGCCTATAATCTGTTTACCTATCCTGAAATCTTTATCACTCAGTGGCAAAAGATCAAGCTGTAGCTGTAAGCTTTCAAAAAATGAGCTTTGTACGGCAATGGGGATCTCTTTGCGTTCGTCCTCATCGTCGCCGTTTTGATCATAGCGCGAGCCATAATCGTTTACGCTATCGTCCTGCAGGTAATCGTCAATATTAAATTCGTCCATCTCGCCCTTTTCTTCGTCGCCATTGTAGCTGTCCTCATCGGGGTCGCGGTCTGGATATTCTTCAACAGGTTCATTAAGGTTTGTGAGACTTAAATCTTCAAGTGCTGGGTTTTCTTCCAGTTCCTCTTTAATGCGGGTGTCAAGAGATACGGTAGGTACCTGCAGCAGTTTTATAAACTGTATTTGCTGCGGGGATAGCTTTTGTAAAAGTTTTTGTTGAAGATTCTGTTTAAGCATAATAAGATGTGTCCAAAAATACATCAATTAGTTTTAACTTTAAAATAACTTAATGCCAAATGGAACAATGACTATAAAGGCCGAATGAAATAATTTGTTTGCAAGGCCCGGAAATTTATTCGTTAATTAGATAAACTAAAAACTAAACTATGGCTATAGTAAAAGAATTTAAAGAGTTTGCCATGCGCGGCAACGTTGTTGACCTTGCAGTAGGTGTTATTATTGGCGCCGCTTTTGGCAAAATAGTTACCTCATTAGTGGCCGATATCATTATGCCACCCATTGGTATGATAACCGGCGGAATTGATTTTAAAGATCTTAAGTATGTACTGAAGCCGGCAGTTGGTAAAGTACCGGAAACGGCTATCAATTACGGTTTGTTTATCAACAACGTGATAGATTTCCTGATTGTAGCCTTTTGTATTTTTTTAATTGTTAAAGGAATCAATACCCTTAAAAAGAAAGAAGAAGCTGCACCCGCGGCTCCGGCAGAACCAACAAAAGAAGAAGTTTTGTTAACGGAGATAAGGGATTTATTGGCTAAGAAAGCATAATGTTCATAGTTGATGGTTCATAGATCATGGCCGGAAGTTAAAAGAAGCTGTGATATACCGCACCACATTACCATGATCTATGAACTATTAACCATGAACTAAAAACTCCTTGGTAATTTAGGGTCTGTTAAAATAACATAATCTGCCAGTTGGTTGAATTTGCTCCAGTCGGGGTTGTCAAAGCTGTCATCGGCATAGGCGGCAACGGTGAGTACTTTTGCACTGGGGGCGTATTTTTTGAGTTGGGCAACCGCGCCCAGCTTTTCTTCGCTGTGAAAGCCACCGTTTAGATGCATCATCTTATAATCGGTATGGTTTTTATAAAATTTGGCTATTGACCATCCCATGGTTGCATCCCAAAGATTTTGCGATTGATAAATCTGCATGCCGGCCATAGCGCTGTGGCCGCCCATAATTTTTACAAATTTATCATAATAAGCGCCTGTAGCCGTGTCAATAGGCAGGGGAGCAAGATAGCTTTTGGCCTGGGCATCTAAAGCTTGCAGGGCACCTAATCCGCCGCGGGTAACCATGTTGGTATAGCGCGATGGCGCGTTGGCTGCTATAACTGGCGCCTGGTTTTGTTTAGCCAACTCAATCAACGGGCGGTAATCTTTATAGTTCGGCCAGGTACGGGCATCGGTAACCAGGTTTTTTTCGCGGATCAGATCGGCCAGGTATTCGTTAAGCACCAATTGACAATCAGTGGTAAACATCTCCATAGATAAGGCTGTTTTATGCGGATAGATTTCATTAAGCTGCTTAAAAATTTCCAATTCCAGTAAATGCCCGGTAGAATCATTATGCTCTTCGCCGAAGAATAATACGTCGGCTTTGGTCATATTGTTAACAATATCTTTAACTGTTGATAATTTTTTGGTATTGGTATTATATATTTTATAATGAGGCTCTTGGTTGTCTTGTGCAATCGTTACGAAAGGTAAATAGATGAAAAACAATAGGATAGATAATTTCATTTTGCAGTTTTAAAACCCTTAATTTACATCAACAAAAACATAACGACAAATAAGAAAAATAGTATTTGAAAAGTTTTAAAATATTACTACATTTGCGCTCTTGTTTTTAAAACGACGATTAGAATAAAATATAGCCATGAAAAGAACGTTTCAGCCTTCTCAAAGAAAAAGAAGAAATAAACACGGATTCCGTGAACGCATGTCAACTGCTAACGGTAGAAGAATTTTAGCAGCCAGAAGAGCAAAAGGCAGAAAAAGATTAACGGTGTCTGACGAAGGTCGTCACAAAGCATAAACCGGTTGCTTGGGTATGCCCGCAGGGGCGTATCGATGGATACCGTATCTGCTAATATCCCGGTTCCAATTAGGCAACTATGTATACTTTTAAAAAAGAAGAACGGTTATGTAATAAAAGGCTTATTGATAAGCTTTTTCATAGCGGCTCTTCTTTTTTATGTTATCCCTTTAAAGCCTCGTGGTTGTATCATACAGAACCACAGCAATATCCTGCCCAGGTGTTATTTTCTGTTTCAAAAAAACGTTACAAGCACGCTGTCGACCGCAATTTAGTAAAACGCTGTATGCGTGAAAGCTACAGGTTACACAAACAACAACATTTATACAATTTGCTGCTAAATGCCAATCAAACTATTGTATTATCGATAGGTTACATTGGCAAAGAAATTGTGCCCTATAGCATGATGGAAAAAAAAATGCTGAAGATGCTTGCACAGCTTGCAGAGCAACTATCGGGCGTTAGCAAGGTAAAGGTATGAATGGGATAGTTAAATTGCTTAAAGCTGCTATTGGTGGCGTATTTATATTGCTGATAAAAATTTATCAGTATTTTATATCACCAATGACCGGAGCATCGTGCAGGTATACGCCAACATGTTCGCAATATGGGGTTGAGGCTATAAAAAAGCATGGTGCCTTTAAAGGCGGTTGGCTTACTATAAAACGCATAGCCAGCTGTAACCCCTGGGGAGGGCACGGGCATGATCCTGTACCTTGATTAGTTTTAGGTATTAAGTTTTGCGTGATGGGTATACTTGGTACTTGAGGCCGTATAGTTTAAATTTGCGCTATGCGTATGTTTCAGGTTTTTGAACTTGTTCAAAAACTCACAACTCACAACTCACAACTCACAACTCACAACTCACAACTCACAACTCACAACTCACAACTCACAACTCACAACTCACAACTCACAATGGGGCTTATATTACAGATTGAAACCGCCACAACATCCTGCTCGGTAGCACTTGCCGCCGATGGTAAGGTTTTGGCCTTTAAGCAGATAAACGAGCGTAACAAGCACGCCGAAGTGGTTACCCTGTTCTCTGAAGAGTTGATAACTGGTAATGGTTTTACTTACCAGGATCTGGATGCCGTAGCTGTAAGTTGTGGTCCGGGTTCATATACTGGTTTACGGATAGGCGTATCTACTGCTAAAGGGCTTTGTTTTGCTTTGGATAAGCCCCTGATAGCCATTGAAACCCTGGAGGCCATGGCTTATGGTGTAATTAATGATTCCGCTATTACTTTGGAGGAAGATGTGCTCTTATGTCCTATGATTGATGCCCGCAGAATGGAGGTTTATTGTGCCGTTTTTAACACCAACGGAGAAAAGTTGAGGGCAACCGCTGCAGATATCATTGATGAAAATAGCTTTACCGAATTATTGAAAGATAATAAAATACTATTTTTTGGTGATGGTGCCGATAAATGCGAAGCTGTTTTGGGCGCCAATCCCAACGCTTCTTTTTTACTTAACTTCGAAAATTCAGCCACTTATCTAACGCAAAAGGCCGCGGAAAAATTCACCCAAAAGAATTTTGAAGATGTGGCTTACTTTGAACCATACTACTTGAAAGATTTTATAGCAGGAGTATCTAAAAAATAGAGTCAAGAGGCAAGAATCAAGAGTTAAGACTTTTGACTGTTCGCTTAGTTATTTTATTGACTCCTTTGGAAGTTGTTTTCTACTCGCAGCATTTAAATACGATGGCCTGTTAGAGATAATTTTTAGAGTAGATAAATCCGGAATGTCAGCTAAAAAGAGTCTTAATTCTTCACTCTAATCTCTTGATTCTGTTTCGTTATTTATCAGTTTTAAACAGGCGATTCCACAAACGGCCAAAGAAACCTTTTTCTCCCATCGGAATAAAGCTTGCATTCATAGGGTGTTCAACCGTTGCTCCAAATTTTAAAGAGAATCCCATAAATAAATCCATGCCGGTATAAGTACCCACATGGTCAATTTGGGTTTGATTACCCGCTGCAGCAAAAGCCAATCTACCGGTATTGATTAGTTTGTCTGTGCCGATGAAAAATTCGGCATCAGGTGTTTTATACATGAATTGTAAGCCGGCATTAAATAGTTTTAAATCGTCGTAAGTAAAAGTAACTGTTCCCGTATATTTTTTGTATTGTATGTGGTTGACCAGTCCGGCGGTAAAACCGGTATACCATAACTCTTTTGAGCCAATAAGTGTTGGTATATATTTGATATCGTTATCATAATCTAACCAATAGGTTTTTGAAGCACTCAGTTCGGCCCTGGCATTGGTTTTGGTAGTAAATGACCGGGGATCTCCGCTGCTTGATCTGAATAGCTGTACCGTTCGGTTGTATATACTGTCTTCCCGGTGTACTGTCGAAATTCCATTTATAGTAGTTACCCCATCAAAATTACTAATTGTTGATCGGCTGCTCCAGTGTATAAAACCCAGGTCTTTGATATTAGCTTGAAGGGTTATTTTATCGTTGGTTAAATAAGACGTACCTAAGTTTATTGATGCTCCGGGATTACGAAAGGTTGGCAGGTAGTCGTGCGATGTAAAGTGCCCTGGAACATAACTTGAGTAGTATTTACCCCGCAAAGCCATTGTTGCCTCGTCGTTAATTTGGTCAAACGCTATGTGCGATTCGTCGATGTTGAATTTAGAATATTTAATACCCAACAAGGCGCTCAATTTAAACCCGATTGCCAGTTGCTTATTGATGCGCTCGCGGTAAGAAAAACCTATCTGGTTGTAAAGCTGCATCTGAAAATTGTTGTTGAAAATATTATCGTATGCGCCATTGGGGAAATTTTTTGGCGTGTTTCCGTCAAATAATAATAAGGTTTCGTCGGTTACCAGGCCGCGCGATTCGCCCCTGATCTGGTAGGATAAACCCATTTCAACATCGCCGTTAAGGCTGGTAAAAGCCTTTAGCATTAATAAATAGGCATTTACATTGGCATTAACATGGTTAAGCTTATTGAAACCCGTTTTCAACGCATCAGATTGGTAAGAAGGGCTTTTAGCAAATAACCTGTTTTTTAAACTGCCCTGTATATCGCCTGTAATAAAAGCGTTGGCATCAAAATTTGGTATTAAAAAGTTGAAAGAGTATTGCTTACTTGAATCGGGGATAAATGAACGTACTGAAGTATTCTCAAAAGACTCATACGTGGTGCCGGTATTATATTGAGAAAATTGCTGCGCAGAAACGGAGAAAGAAATGAGTAAAAAGCAAATAACAATGTAAATCTTATTCATAAATATTAATCTCACCGGTTCTTGTTAATCCGTATAGAGTTTTAAATAAAAAAATAAAAACGATTATCCTTGCAAAAAACAAGGGTAATTGTTGTTTTAAACGTATTTTAAGGTTTAGGGGTTGTGTATTGAGGTTAAATAAATTACTTTTTTACCCCGGTAGTATCAACGCTATTTAAACGCATACAAAAATTGGTATAAAAATTCCTATCAGAGGCTGTAAACTGGTACGAAGCCCCATAAAAATTTCGCCAACCTGGTTGGTTATCTTCAAACGCATCATAAAACGGGTTTTTAAGGTCACGTTTCAGTATTTGTTGCGAATTTTTAAAGTTAATAAAAAAAGCTACGTTGCTGCGTTCGGCCAGTAGCCCGTCAAACTGGTTATATTGATCTGTTTTGCTGATGAATTTGCGGTTGATATAGGTATCTGTATAACTTTTAAGCTCAGATGCGGTTGCCGCCAATACCAGGTAGTTATCAATAATCATAAAATACGGTTTTCTAAAAACGCTGAAGGCATCGCCTAATAAAAAGAAAGGTACTTTTTCGTAATTAAACTGCCCAATGTTGTCGTTGGTCATGGTGCTGATATTGGTTATCAACGGGAGCAGTTTTGAGCCGTCTTTAACCGATACGATGGCAAATTTTTCTTGATACCGGGTGGTTACTACTGCAAATTCATTGCTTAGCAGGTGTTCAAACTCCGTTTTTAAAAACATGCCGGTTTCCTGTTTTATTTTGGAAAATAGTTGGTCTTTCTCTTTGTTTATTCCTGCTTTGGTATGCCATTCCGCTAAATCGGCTGCAAATTTTTGAGGATCGGATATCGCGAAGTTTATACTATAGGCAGTAGTGGCCGGTAAAATATCTTTCAGGTGATTAACCACAGGCTGCTGATTTGCAAACAGGTTTAAATAGCTATACGTATGGCTGTTTAAGGTAGTAAGGCCGTTAAACATCAGGGCGTCGTTTTTAAAATTTAAACTAAGGGCGGCAACCGCGGGCAATAGCCTGAAGCTTTTGAAAATGTCGGTGTTTTTATTTTTGAACAGCTGCTCAAACAGCGGCGATAGTTCTCCATAGTTAAGATACAAGTTGGCCAGCGAGTTTGAGTTTTGCTGATCGGGCAGGGGGACAAATATATTTTTGCCCTTGTCATTTTTGTAAAGTATGGTTTGATCAATAAGGGCTTTTGAAAAACTTCCCTCAAAAATGTTATCCTCTTTTTTAACTATATAAAAGTGCTTGTTAATGGCCTTTACTAAAATATCGTATACGGTACCTATCGCATTATGGGTGGTTGATAAACTAAGCTCCCCTTGTGATTGCGCGACTATTTGGGTAAACGCATTAGGCTCAAATCCTTTGGTTGCCGTAGTAGTAACCAATAAACCTACATCATCAGCATCGGTTGGATGAATAGAGATAAAAACATTTTGCCCCGAGAAAAATAAATCGGAGAGGGACGACGATAGGAGCAATTTACGCAGGGTATCCAGATCGGTAAGTTTTTCTTCGCCAATAACAGCTTTTAATAGTGTGTTACCCTTAAAAATATCGTAAAAGCCTTTTTCGTTATTGTACTCAAATACCGCCACTGCGTTATCCGGAATGCTGTGCATTACCTGGTTGTTACGCACCCCGGGCGGACTTAAATTTTTGAAATAAAGAACTGTTATGGATACGGTGGCAGCCAGTAAAATTAAGGTAGTAACTATCAGTCGTTTCATAGCGGTTTGCTTTACAAAGATAGAATTTTACCCCGCGGCATTAAAGTAATACTTTCATTTGGTTAACTTAGCTTTTTATATCTGTATGAACAAACATATTATTTTTACAGCTTCGTTTTTTGGTATGCTTGCCGTTGTTACCGGCGCGTTTGGGGCACATGGTTTAAAAGCCTTATTACCAGCACCCGAGCTTGAAGTATGGCATACTGCTGTACAATACAATTTTTATCACGTATTTGCATTGCTTTTTCTTTCAACAATTAAGGCTGAAAGTAGCAAACTGCTTAACGCGGCGTACTATCTGTTTACATTAGGTATCCTGTTTTTCTCGGGCTCATTGTACCTGTTAAGCTGCCGCAGCATTATAGGCTGGACCTGGCTCATTCACCTGGGACCCATCACCCCACTTGGCGGCCTGTTGTTTATTTTAGGCTGGCTGATGCTGTTTATATGGGCTATTAGGGACAAAGGACTGTTGGACGCTTAGACTTTGGGACTATTGGACGCTTAGATTTTAGGACTATTGGACTATTAGATTTTGGACAAAGGACTTAGCCGCGTGTACAGATATAAATTATAAAACAAAAAAGAAGCTGAGTTGATTTTTGCTTTTGTCTTGACTCTTGATTCTAACCTCTTGACTCTTTAAACATGTTGGAGTTTACTGAAAATGAATTTGCTGATCGTAAAACACTTTTTGTTGAGGTGATTTTGCCTTTGGCTATTTCAAAAAATTATACTTACCGGGTTCCTTTTGAAATGAACGATGCCGTAGCTATTGGCAAAAGGGTGGTGGTGCAATTTGGTAAAAGTAAACTTTATACAGCTATTGTAAGGGAGATTAGCGAACTGGCTCCTGAAAAATATGAGGCTAAATATGTGATTGAAGTGTTGGACAACCTACCGGTGGTTACGCCGCAGCAACTACACTTTTGGCAATGGGTAGCCGATTATTACATGTGTACCATTGGCGAGGTGATGAACGCTTCGTTACCTGCTGCCCTTAAATTGGCCAGTGAAACCCGCATAATTTTAAATACCGATTACGGGATAGATAAAAGCGCCCTGCATGATAAGGAGTTTTTAATTGTGGAGGCACTTGAAATTCAGCCAGAACTTACTATAAGCGATATTGCCAAATTACTCGGTCAAAAAACGGTAATGCCTATTTTAAAGCTGATGTTTGAAAAAAATATCATCCACATCAGCGAAGAAGTAAGCGAACGGTATAAACCACGCAAACGCACTTTTGTCACCCTTAACCCGGTTTATAATAACCCTGAAAATTTAAGAGATCTGTTCCCAATCCTGGAGAAACGTGCACCAAAACAAGCCGATGCTTTATTAGCTTACATCAAACTTTCACGAACTCAAGCCAAAATCTCCAAAAATGAATTGATTGAAGAGAGCGGGGCGGGGGAATCAAGTATTAAATCGCTGATAGAAAAGGAGATTTTATTTGCCGAGGAAAAGAACGTGAGCCGGTTACAGTTTGAGGAGGATGTGGATGCCATTACCAATTTTGAGCTAAGCGAGCAGCAGACCGAAGTGTTGGAGAGTATCCGTACACAGTTTAGGGAAAAGGATGTAACGCTGCTGCACGGGGTAACGTCGTCGGGAAAAACGCAGTTATATATCAGGCTGATAGAAGGAATGATGCGCGAAGACAGGCAGGTACTTTACCTGTTGCCCGAGATCGCACTTACTACTCATATCATCGAACGTTTACGGATTTACTTTGGGGCTGATATTGGCATTTATCATTCCCGTTTTAATGATAACGAACGGGTTGAGGTTTGGCAAAAAGTACTGAACAACGATTATAAGGTGATTTTGGGTGCTCGCTCCTCCGTGTTTTTGCCTTTTAATGACCTGGGGTTGATTATTGTTGACGAAGAGCACGAGACATCTTACAAGCAATACGATCCTGCTCCCCGTTACAACGCCCGCGACGCGGCTATTTTTTTAGCCAATATGCACCGGGGAAAGGTTTTGCTTGGTTCGGCTACGCCATCATTTGAAAGTTACCATAATGCGCAAACCCACAAATATGGTTTTGCGGAATTAACAGAACGTTTTGGCGGCGTACAACTGCCTGACGTGGAAGTGGTGAGTATCTCTTCAGAAATTAAACAAAAAACCATCCAGTCGCATTTTACCAGTGTTTTGATGACGGGTATAGGCGAGGCCCTGGCCAATAAAGAGCAGGCAATTCTGTTTCAAAACAGGCGTGGATATGCCCCGATACTGATGTGTAAAATATGCGCTTACACACCCAAGTGTATCAATTGCGATGTAAGCCTTACCTATCATAAAAGCAGTGGCAAACTACATTGCCATTATTGCGGTTATAGGGAAGATTCGCCATCAATTTGCCCTGCTTGTGGTTCCACACATTTGGAGTATAAAGGCTTCGGTACCGAAAAAATTGAGGATGAACTAACTCTTTTATTGCCCGAGGCGCGGATAGCCCGGATGGATTTGGATACCACCAGATCCCGCAACTCTTTGCAAACTATACTGAATAATTTAGAAGAAAAGAAGATAGATATATTGGTAGGCACCCAAATGGTGGCTAAGGGGTTGGATTTTAGTGATGTTACGCTTATCGGGATAATTAATGCCGACAGTTTGCTTAAATTTCCGGATTATCGTGCCAATGAGCGTAGCTTTCAAATGCTGGCCCAGGTAAGCGGCAGGGCCGGGCGCCGGGGTAAGCAAGGTAAGGTTGTTATTCAAACTTATGATCCGTACCACCGGGTAATAAAACAGGTGATAGCCAACGACTACAGGGATCTCTACAATACCGAAATGGAGGAACGGAGAAACTTTAAATACCCGCCCTTCTATCGCATCATCAACCTGGATATTAAGCATCAAAACCCCGAGGTGTTATATAACCAGGCCGTTTATTTGGGTAACGAACTCCGCAAGCATTTTGGCGAGCGTGTGATTGGTCCCGAAACGCCGCTCATTAGCAGGATAAGGAACTACTATATCAAATCCATTATGCTTAAGTTTGAAAAGGATGGAATATCCATCATAAAAGCTAAAGCTGTGCTGAAAGATATCATTGTGCAGTTTCAAACCACTAAGTTGAGTAAGGGAAGTATTGTGGTGCCGGATGTTGATCCTTATTAAACACCGAGTTAGCTTTTCAGACTAACGGTAACTCCCTTTCTTAGCGTATTATGTATTTCTGCCACCTTATCGGTATGGGCTATCAGGTCGGTAATTACCTGTGTAGATGCTTTGGAAGATATCTGAACGTTATATAAAAAGTTCGATCCAGGTTCGCCTTCTGCACCGAAATTACAAGTACACTCTACATTAACTTCGTCGAGTATTATATCGAGTTTATCTGCTTCCCGGTAAAGATCATTGCAAAAACAGGTAGCTAAGGCCAATAATAAAAGCTCGCCTCCGTTTACAGATGATCCGTAGCCCGATGCCTTGGGGACTATGTTAATCTGTTTAACATCGTGCATTGTTTGAACGGTAACCTGGTGATCCTGGAAACTGCTTTTTACTGAGGCTGAAAAATTCATATGCTTGTTTTAAGGTTATGGTTTTATTGAGATGATAAATACAAAGATAAATATTTTCGTTGCCCAAGCAGTAGTATCCGACTTGACTGAGGTTACTAATCTTTTTCTTACTTACTGTTAACGGGTTACTAATATGCCTTCGGCTAAGCATGGTAAATAACTAAAATCCTGCTAAATTTGTTGGCAAATGGCTAATTACATTGATAACTATCGCGAAAAGGGTGCCCGTAAAAGATTGGTTGACCTGTTGGAAAAAAAGGGTATCCAGGATAAGGAAGTATTAAAAGCCATTGCAACAGTACCGCGCCATTATTTTTTTGCTGAAACTTTCTGGAACCAGGCTTATAAGGATATCGCTTTCCCGATAGGCGAGGGGCAAACCATCTCTCAGCCATATACCGTAGCTTATCAAACCGAATTATTGCACATTCGGAAAGGCGATAAAGTACTGGAAATTGGCACAGGCTCGGGCTATCAAACTTGTGTGTTGTTGGAAATGGGCGCAACGGTTTACACCATCGAACGGCAGGAAAAGCTTTTCGAAAAAACAAAGTATGTACTGCCCGAAAAAATGGGCTATAAAGCGCATTTCTTTTGCGGTGATGGCTCTATCGGCATAGCACAACATGCTCCTTATGATAAAATCATCGTAACTGCCGGCGCACCAACGGTTCCCGAAATTTTACTGAAACAACTCCGCGTTGGCGGCATCCTCGTGATTCCCGTAGGCGACGAAGAAACCCAAAAAATGGTAACCATCCTTAAAGTTGCCGAGCATGACTATGAAAAGATTGTATTAGATACCTTTAGGTTTGTACCGCTGGTAGGAGATAAGGCATGGTAGGGAACCCCTACCCCCCTGAAGGGGAAATTTTTTGATCTGCAGTGCTTTTTGCTGCCAATTAATTGCTACCACTTTAACCAATGCATGTATTGATTGAACTTTGTAATGATATCTTCTTCATTACAAATTCTTTCGACCTCTATCGGTTCATAGGGTTTAGGATGATATGCAAAATGAACTTTTTTTGTTTCGGGATTTAATTCGATGTGCAAGACTTATCTGTTCCACTCCGGAACCTCATATATCGTAACTACTAACTTATGCATCGATGTATAAGCAAATAGTTTTTTTTCAAGGTTACTATTCCTTATGAATTGTACTAACGAAAGCATGCTTTGTAATTGCAAATCGTGAGAAATTAAATCCTGGTAATATACTTCAATTTGCTGCCATGGAACAACACGCGCCGTTTGAGGCTTATATTTTATGGTTGGTTTCTGGCTATCCATACTATAGTTGATATAAAATTTGAGGGGTAAAGGACTATTGAAACCTCTTTTTTAGAGGGCTAATGATCTACCTACCTTTTCATTACCCTATCCATCTCAATCTTAGTATCCCGCTCTTTCATCGTTTCACGTTTATCGAAGGTCTTTTTACCTTGCGCTAAGCCAATTTCCAGTTTGGCAAAGCCGCGTTCGCTGATAAATAGGGCAAGGGGGATTATGGTTAATCCTTTTTCCTCGCCGCGGGTAAGGAGTTTTTTGAGTTCTTTTTTATTGAGGAGCAGCACACGGTCGCGTTTGGCTTCATGGTTGTAGAATGATCCGTACGAGTATTCTGAAATGTGCAGGTTGCGCACATAAAGCTGGTTGCTGATAAATGTGCAAAAGGCATCATTAATATTGGCCTTCCCCTCACGTATGGATTTAATTTCGGTACCCAGCAATTTTATGCCCGCCGTGTATTTATCCAGTACGTGGTATTCAAAGTAAGCTTTTTTATTTTTGATGTATATTTTATCCTCGGCCATTTTATAAAGATGTAAAGCTTGCAAACTTACGGAAAAAATTGATTGCTAAATTTAATAGAATCGTCATTGCAAGGAACGAAGCAATGAGGCGTTTATAGCTAATTTCGTTGCGGTTTCACAATCAACACCGGCACATTCACCATATGCCTTACCGAATTTACGGTAGTGCCAAATATGAGGTCCTTTAATGCCCGATGCCCGTGCGAACCCATTACAATAAAGTCTATCCCGTTTTTGTTTACAATGTCGGCAATAGCCGCCGCGGGGCTTCCGTAGCCTATTTCTGCTTCGGCTTTGTAGCCCAGTTTTTGCATGGCCTGTACGTATTTATCCAGATTATCGGCATCGCTTTGGGTTTCGCTATCCATAACCTGGCCGCCGTAGTAGCGGGCACCTGCCGTTTCCACTACGTGAATAAGGGTATAATGCGCGTGTTTACCACCCTGCATAATGGCATGGCGAAGGCAGTCGTTATCATTTTTCGAAAAATCTATAGTGATGGCTAAACGCTTGTAGGTAACGGCATCCAACTCGGTAATAGCACCTGCAATTCCGTGTGGTACATAAGCCGGCTGATCGGCATGTTTATAAAGCCATGGCCTGAATAATACATATAAAAGCAGCAGTGCGATACCAACCACAATCGGCACAACAAAAACGTAGATGTAAATATCGGCATGCTGGCTGTCTTTCAGCCAGTCGCCAATCTGATCATACACTAACTTTGCATTCAGGCCCACAATGAGCACTGCGCTTGCCCAGGCCAATATTTTTACTTTTAAGCCGATAGCAAAGTTTCCCATCCGCTTTTTATCAGATGTAAAATGTATGAGCGGTATTACCGCGAAACCTAATTGTAAACTCAATACCACCTGGCTTAATAAAATAAGGCTGCCTAAGGCATTTTCGCCAAAATAGAGAATGGTAAAAACCGCCGGCACAATAGCCAATAGCCTTGTCAATAACCGCCTTAACCATGGCTCAATCCGCAGGTTAATATGACCTTCCATAATGATTTGCCCGGCAAGGGTACCTGTAATGGTAGAACTTTGGCCCGATGCTATTAAAGCCACGGCAAACAACACAGGCGCAATTTTGCCAAAAATATGTTCCAATAATTTATAGGCATCCTGAATTTCTGCAACCTTAAAATAACCGTTCTTGAAAAAGGCTGTAGCCGCCAGTATCAAAATAGCAGCATTTACAAAAAAGGCCAGATTGAGCGCTATTACAGTATCAAACAAGTTGAATTTAATGGCCGATTTAAGTCCCTCATCTGTACGGCTGATTTTACGGGTTTGCACCAGTGACGAATGCAGATAAAGGTTATGCGGCATTACCGTTGCCCCTATGATGCCTATGGCAATATAAAGCATCTCCTGGCTTATCTTATCGCTTTTAAAAAGGTTGCTGGGGATAAAGCCTTTGGCTACATCCATTACATCGGGACCAACAATAAACATCTCTACCAGGAAGGACACACCGATAATGAAGATCATCGATATAATAAAGCCCTCTAACTTGCGCATGCCTTTGTTCATTAACCAAAGCATCAACACGGTATCGGTTATGGTAAGTGAAACCCCCCAGATAAGCGGTAAGTGAAAAAGCAGTTTTAAGCCAATAGCCATGCCGATGATCTCGGCCAGGTCGCAGGCTATGATGGCTATTTGGGCGAGGATGTAGAGCCAGAAGTTTACAAAGCGGGGATAGGCGTTTTTAGAAGCCTGTGCCAGATCCAACCCGCGAACTATGCCAAGCCTTGCCGCTAATGATTGTAGCAACAGGGCAATTAAATTTGACGCAAATAGTACCCATATCAATTTATAACCAAACGCGCTGCCGCCGGCCAAATCGGTAGCCCAGTTGCCCGGGTCCATATAGCCCACACTGATAAGGTACGCCGGACCTAAAAAGGCCATTAGCTTTTTCCAGCCTGTTAAATTTTCGGGGTTCACAGAGCCATGTACGTTGCCTAATGAATGGCTATCGTTTGTTTGCGTTTTGCTCATAGGGCTATCAGTAAATTATTGGCAACCTCGCGGCTGATGTGAATTTCTTTGTCTGTTTCAATTTTAAGGGCTACCGAATGGTCGTATTCAATAATATCGGTAATGGTGATTTTTTTGCCGATGGTGAGCTGTTGTTTTTCTAAGTATTGCAAAAAAGGCGAGGTATGGTCGCGCACGCCAGAAATCACCCCGCACTGATTAACCACCAGCGTTGATAATGGAATTAACTCCGGTGTTTTAAAACGGCCATTACAATCGGGGATAGGGTCGCCATGCGGATCATGTTTGGGGAAGCCCATAAACTCGTCAAGGCGATCAACCAATTCCTGCGACGAGATATGCTCCATTTCTTCGGCCATATCATGAACCTGGTCCCACTTAAAATTAAGTTTTTCCACCAAAAAATATTCCCACAGGCGGTGTTTGCGAATAATGCCTATTGCAATTTTTTCGCCGGCAGGGGTAAGTGTTACGCCCTGGTAACGGGTGTAGTTTATTAAAGCCTTATCAGCCAGTTTTTTAAGCATATCGGTAACCGATGATGCTTTAGTATTTAAGGATGCTGCAATTTGATTGGTACTCACTATTGCTGCATTCATCCCCAGGTGATAAATGCATTTTAAATAGTTTTCCTCGGCTAATGTATTCATTTACACAAATCTAATAAAAAATTTAGACTTATCTAAAATATGAAGACTTGTGAAATATATTTTTGTTTTACTCGTTTTAGGTGAAATTTAATTTCGTGAAATGCGGAAAATATTATATTTGCACATACTATGGGAGCCGAATTAGATAAAATAGACCTACAGATACTCAAGATTTTACAGGAAAACGGAAGGATAACTAACCTTCAGTTATCTAACGAAATTGGGCTTTCGCCTGCGCCAACGCTTGAACGTGTGCGCAAATTGGAGAACGCGGAATACATAAAAAGCTACCATGCCCTGGTGGATGAAGAGAAGCTTGGATTAGGTATCAAAACCTTTATCCAGATCTCGCTCGATTTTCATCAGAAGAATACTATCCAAACTTTTTTGGATGAAATTAAAAATATTAAAGAGGTTACCGAATGCCATCACGTAACCGGCCAATGCGATTTTTTGCTGAAGTGCTACGTGCGCGACATTAAATCATACGAGCAACTGATCATGGAAAAAATAAGCCGCATCACCGTGGTAAAAACCTTCCAAACCATGATGATCATGTCAACCAGCAAAAAGGAACCGATAGTGCCTTTGGAGTATTGATAGAGTCAAGAATTAAGAGTCAAGAATCAAGACGAGCTGCACTTTGCATGTCGATTTAAAAAGAAAAGTGCAAAAGATTTCAGTCTTTTGCGCTTTTCTTTTTTGCAGTTGTCTTAACTCTTAACTCTTGAGTCTAAAAGCTTGACTCTACTTCAACTGTAGCTATCTTGATTCTTGACTCTTGATTCTTGACTCTTCTTAACGAACCTGCCAATCAATCTCCTGTTTCCCTTCTTTCCTCAAAATTTCATTTGTTTTTGAAAACGGTTTGCTACCGAAGAAGCCTCTGTCTGCAGAGAACGGCGAGGGGTGGGCCGATTTGATGATGAAATGTTTCTTCTGATCTATCAATGCCGCCTTTGATTGGGCGAAGGCTCCCCAAAGGATAAACACAATGCCTTCTTTTTTATCAGATATGGTTTTGATCACCTCGTCTGTAAATTCTTCCCAGCCGCGTTTCTGATGCGAACCTGGCGTGCTGGCCCTAACAGTTAAGGTGGCATTAAGCAGCAATACCCCTTGTTTGGCCCAGTCTTCCAGGTTGCCATGTGTTGGTGTTTTAAAGCCGGGGATATCGGTATTTAGCTCTTTATAGATGTTGCTGAGCGAGCGGGGGATAGCAATGCCCTTTTGTACTGAAAATGATAATCCATGCGCCTGGTGAGCTCCGTGATAGGGATCTTGCCCCAGGATCACTACTTTCACATCATCAAAATGTGTGGTGTTAAAGGCGTTGAAGATATCGGCATTTTTGGGGTAAACAATTTGGCCGGCTTCTTTTTCCTGTAGTAAAAATTGTTTCAGTTTTACCATGTAGGATTTATCAAATTCTTGCTGTAAAACTGCCTGCCATGATGGATGTAATGCGTTAGCCATAAATATTTATATAGATGTTGGTTTACCGTACAAATAAACAGATATTTGCGGTATATATAGTATCACAAATTATGTCAAATATTGTTCGCTTAGTTATAGCGTGTGTATTCTTTGGTGCAGCTGTTGCACTTTGTGCTTTTAGCTTTTGGGGCTGGGGTATTTTAGTACTGTTACTTGGCGGCATTTTATTGCTTAGCTTCTTTTTTAATGAGAATATGATTATTTCGCAATATTTTTTGCGCAAAGAAAACTCAGAAAAATCTGAAGAGTGGTTGATGAAAATTACCGACTATGAAAAGCAATTACATAAAAATCAGCATGGTTACTACAACCTGTTAATTGGTTTAATTGAATCGCGCAAAGCCCCAATGAAATCTGAAAAATATTTCAAGAAAGCCTTACAATTAGGCATGAAAATGTCGCACAATACAGCTTTAGCTAAATTGAGCCTTGCCGGTATCTCTATGGCGAAACGCAACAAGCGCGAAGCACAAATGTACTTGTCTGAAGCATCAAAAGATGATAAGAACAAATTACTAACTGATCAGATCAAGATGATGAAAGGTCAATTAGCCCAAATGGATAAGCAGGTAGTAAGAGGCGGGTATCGTCAGTTCTAAAATGGACAAAAGACTTTTGGACAAAGGAGCAAGGACTTTGGGACTTGGTGACTTTGGGACAAAATATTTTTAGATAAAGGAATAAAGACTCCCGCAGGAGTGGTTGATGCCTTTAAAGAAGAGAAAAGAAATAAAAATGAAAAAAATAAAAGGGACCCGAAACGGGTCCCTTTTATTTTTCGTCGATGGCGCTAAAGTAATCGGCAGTTGCAGAGTGATTTTGGTAGGGGTGTACTACCTGGCGGTCGCTATAAGTATAATCGCTTTCTTCACTTGGGTTGGCCACTTCAACCATCTTTAATAAACTCCTGATAAACGAGAGGTTAAAGTTACTCCTGTTTAGTTTTATCAGGTATTCGCTTTCGGTGATTTCCAGAATTGAATTGGTCATGATATTTGTATATTATTGTTTATTACAATTATAGCCAACAAAGTTATAACCAAAGTTTTATTTGCTTTAAGCTTTCATTAACAAATTGTTATGGTAGGGTATGGGCAAATTGCCACCAGACAATAAATAACTCATAAAAAAAGCCCGGGAGTAATCCACGGGCTTTTCAATATCTAACTAAGTGGTATTCTTATTTTTTGAATTTATTTACAATATCATTCCCAAAAACAAATACCATCAGGGTAACCAAAATTACAAAGCCAACTATCTGGGCACGTTCAAGGAATTTATCGCTTAGCGGTTTACCTTTAATCATTTCAATGATGAGAAATACCGCGTGACCGCCGTCGAGCGCCGGTATAGGCAACAGGTTCATCAAGGCCAGTACCATGGATAGGAAGCCAACCAATGTCCAGAAATGTACCCAATCAATAGTGCCGCCAAACAGGTTGGCAATAGCTACCGGGCCGCTTACGGCTTTGTTAAACTTAACATCACCTTTGGCTATTTTACCCAGGCCTTTAGCGTTATCGGTAAAGGTGCTTATCGCTCTTTTCGCGCCAATAGGTAAGGCGGCAAAGAAACCGTATCTGATGGTTTTAATTTCCGGTAAATCCTTTTTTGAGCGGCCGAAACCTATAACACCATCCGGGCTTATCTGAGTTTTTAAAGTTAATATCGACGTATCGCGCTTTACACTTAAAATAGCTTGTTTACCTTTATTAGCCTGGAGTTGAGTTTGCAGCTCGTCCCAGTAAGCTGTACGATTGCCATTAATGGCAACAATACTATCGCCTCGTTTTAACCCTGTGTTTTTGGCATTACCCGAAGCTGGTATCGAGTCGACCACAAATTTCATGCGGGGTACGCGGCTTATAAAGCTTTCAATATCGTGGTCGGATATTTCGTTCAAAATAGTACGTGGCACCGGTACCTCTAAAGTTTTGGCATCGCGCTGAACGGTGAAAACGGTGTTTTCAAGCAATACTTTAGGGCTGGTTAAATCGTCAAAACGCTCAAATGATTTGCCGTTAATGGCTGTTATTTTATCGCCAGGCAGCAAACCGATTTTTTTACCTACCGCACCCGGTACAATACCGTATTTTGCACTTGCATTAGGGATATAGCTTTCGCCCATTTTAATGGTTAATATCCAAAATATAAGGATGCCCAGGATAATGTTAACAGTAACACCGCCAAGCATCACAATTAAACGCTGCCAGGCCGGTTTTGAACGAAACTCCCAAGGTTGCGGCGGACCTGCCATTTGATCGGTATCCATTGATTCATCTATCATGCCGGCAATTTTTACGTAGCCGCCTAATGGCAACCAGCCGATGCCGTATTCAACATCTTTGTAAGTGAATTTAAACAGGCTTACATTCCATGCATCAAAAAACAGGTAAAATTTCTCTACTTTGATCCCAAACGCGCGGGCTGCCAAAAAGTGCCCCAACTCATGCAGGATTATTAAAATTGAAAGGCCCAGTATCAACTGACCTACCATTATCACTATACTCATTCGTTATATTTATCTATTAGTAGTGTATCGCCTTTAACGGCAGTGTTTGTATAAAATTTTGCGCAAAGATGCGTGTTTCTTTGTCAGTATTCAAATAGTCGTTTAGCGTGGGCTTTTCAATAAAAGCTATCTGCTGCATGCACTCTTCTATAAGATTGCTCATGGCTAAAAAGCCTATTTTGTTATTTAAAAAGCCGGCAACAGCTATTTCATTAGCGGCATTGATAATACAGGGCATATTACCTCCCTGCTTTAACGCCATGTACGCTAAATTAAGATTACGGAAAGTATCCACATCCGGTTTTTCAAACGTAAGGTTTGGATAAGCTGTAAAGTCGAACCGTTTAAAATCGTTTTGAATCCTATCAGGATAAGTAAGCGCGTATTGGATAGGCAGCTTCATATCTGGTAAGCCCATCTGCGCTTTAATTGATCCATCCTTAAACTGCACCATCGAGTGGATGATAGATTGTGGATGAACAATTACTTCAATCTGATCGGCATCCACATCAAACAGCCATTTGGCTTCTATCACTTCCAGGCCTTTATTCATGAGCGAGGCCGAATCAATAGTGATTTTGGCACCCATTACCCAGTTGGGATGTTTTAGGGCATCCTCGCGGGTTACATTAGCCAAAAAATCAACATTGCGCCCACGGAATGGGCCGCCGGATGCGGTGATGATTAGTTTTTCAACCGGGTTGTTTTCTTCGCCGGCCAGGCATTGGAATATGGCCGAATGCTCTGAATCAACAGGAAGTATCTTTACATCATGCTGTTTGGCTAAAGCGGTCACTATTTCACCGGCAACAACAAGGGTTTCTTTGTTTGCTAACGCGATGTCCTTACCGGCCTTAATTGCGGCAATGGTAGGCTCTAAACCCGCAAAGCCAACCATGGCGGTAAGTACAACTGCAATGTCGGGATGAGTAATGGAGTCAATAATTGATTGGTGGCCAGCCAGTACCTGGATGGGTAAGTGCGCCAAAGCCTCCTTAACCTGGAGGTATTTGCCGGTATCGCAAATGATGGCATACTCGGGTACAAACTCAATAGCCTGGCTAATCAGCAAATCGGCGTTGGAGTGCGCGGTCAATAAAAATGCCCTGAACAGGTTGCTGTTACCTTTAATAACATCGAGTGTTTGGGTACCAATACTACCTGTTGAGCCTAAAATGGCTACGTTTTTTATCTGATTACTCAATTATAATATCTTTTACTTAGAAACGAGGGCCTGTCATCCTGAGCTTGTCGAAGGATGTGCGCAGAGGCCTTTATCCGCTATGCTTCAACGGGCTCAGCATGACACCCTTTTTTGTTTTTTAACTAATATATTCCTTCAATCCATCAGCTATCTTCCTGTCGTTTGATAGCCGTGGTACTTTGTTTTGCCCGCCAAGTTTACCTTCTGATCGCATGTAATTGATGAACGCGTCTTTTTTCAGGCTTTGGATGATCAAAGGTTGCAAAATGTTACCTTCAATGAGGTCAAAATAGTAAATATTTTTCTTTTGAAGGGCTTCATCCACTTTTATGGCAAAAGCCTGTAAATCGGCCGGCGCTGTGCCAAATTCCACAAACCATTCATGGTAAGGTAATTGGCCTGCCTGCGGGTTAACCTGTGGCGCTACGGTAAACTCAATTACATCAATACCTTCTGCTTTGGCAACGCTCATTAGGGCGTGTTCAACCTCTTCGCCAATTACATGTTCGCCAAAAGCCGATATGTAATGCTTAATGCGACCGGTCACCACAATTTTATACGGATTTTTGGATACGAATTTAATCGTGTCGCCTAAACTATATCCCCACAAACCGGCACTTGTATTCATAATGAGAGCGTAATTTTTATTCAGCTCTACATCTTTAATATTGATGCGGGTAGGATTGGTATTAAAATATTCTTCGGATGGGATAAACTCATAAAATATCCCCGAATTGACCAGCAATAACAGTCCCTTTTCTTTTTGTGAATCCTGGAAAGCGATGAAGCCCTCAGATGCGGGATAAGTTTCGATAGAATCGATATCGAAGCCAATACTTTCTTCCATACGGGCGCGGTAAGGCTCATAGTTTACGCCTCCATGTACGTAGAGTTTGAAATTAGGGAAAATATCATTGATCTTTTTACCGCCCGCTTTAGCCGATAACCTGTCGAAATACATCTGGCACCAGGGAGGTATGCCCGATATGAGGCGCATATCCTGGTTGTAGGTTTCGTCAACAATGGCATCAACCTTTTGCTCCCAATCTTCAATACAATTAATTTGATAGCTTGGTAAGCGGTTTTTTTGCAAGTAAGCCGGTACATGGTGAGCCACAATACCCGATAGGCGACCAACAGATACACCATTCTTTTCGCTTAGTATAGGGCTGCCTTGTAAAAATATCATTTTGCCATCTACAAAATCGGCATTGCCGGTCTCGTGAATATAGCTTAACAATGCGTTTCGGGCTGCCTTGATATGCTGCGGCATGCTTTCTTTTGAGATGGGGATATATTTTACGCCCGATGTGGTACCCGATGTTTTGGCAAGATAAGCGGGTTTGCCCGGCCATAACACGTTTTCTTCGCCATTTACAACCCTGTCTATGTAAGGCCTAAGGTCTTCATAGTCGTGAATTGGTACGTTCCTTTTAAAATCCTCGTAGTTATTGATCTCTTGAAAACGGTGCGCTTTACCAAAGGCTGTGTTTTTGGCCTGGTAAACAAGGCTGCTAAACGTTTGCTGTTGCAGGCTGACAGCGTTTTTACGCAGGTAGTTAAGCTCCCTGTTTACCAGGGCAGCAAACACTTTGCTCAATGCAGCTTTTAACCCCATTTGTTAATTGGTTTCGGCAATATCATCATCCACATCTTTATGGCTGTAAACCAATTTGCGGTAAGTAACCATGATGATAACCTGTATGAAAGGAAAAGTTAAAATAAACCAACAATAAAACGCCAGGCGGAACACGAAGCCTCCTTTTGAATCGAGCCCTGTTAAATTGATCAATAAAAAAACGGGAATTAAGGCCGTAACGAGGATAGCTATGATAATAAGGAAGATACCCAGTGTTTTAAAGAAATTATCTTTAGTTATTTCGAAGCTTTGCTTAAGGGATTCAATTGGCGATGAATCATCATCAACTATAAAGCAAATACAAAAAATGCTACGTAAGCTAATGTAAAGGATTAAAAGCAGTTCAATAACTTCAAAAAGGCTTTCAAGGCCTAAGTTACGTTGAGCTAACACATAAAAGAACACCAAAACGGCAACTAAAATTCCTGTCAATAAACCAATAACTACAAAATTAAAGGTCATTTTAAACGAGGGTAGAATATCCTTAAATTCAAACTCGTAATACTCCCTATCCATTAGGGTTAAAATCAGTTTATAAAAGCTTAAACCAATATAACATTGAACAATTAGCTGGACGAATATGAAGATAAATTGCGTTAGGACATCGTCTTCTATCAGAATAAATGCCTTAAAAAAGTCCACTATCTCATAAATAAACAAAGAGATAACCGAGTACACCACCAGTGGAACAAAGTTTCTTTTCAATACATGCCATGCAGTTTTAATGGTTTCTGCAACAGAAAAGGCGTGGTACATAGGTTATTATGATCTGTTTAAAATTATCCGCTTCCAAAAATCCTGCATAAATCCTATTCCGTAGGCCGTAAGTTGGGTAAAAGCAGCAACAATGCTCAAAAATGCGATTTTTAAAGATTTATTTTTCCACCAGGCATGAAAAAATATCAACAAAATAAAAACTAACAGTATAACATTCGCCAAAAGAGCAACTTGCCATTGTAGTAGGTTAAATATAATTGCCAAAATAACTCCAACAGTAAATACCGCCGGGAAGAAGTGTACAGCCTTTAGTTCCTGGGGAAAAAATTTAGAAATGTTGATACGCGCCCTGCCAAAAAAATGCAGCTGCTTAAAAAACTGCACAAAATTGGTGCGGCGTTTATGATAAACAATAGCATCGGCGATTAGTCCTATTTTGAAGCCCGCGGTATGGATGCGGATACTGTATTCAATATCCTCGCCCAGGCGGGTAATAATAAAGCCGCCCACCTTTTCAACTACCTGTCTTGATACCCCCATATTAAAACTGCGTGGGTGAAACTGGCCGATGCCTTTTTTATTGCCGCGGATACCGCCGGTTGTAAAAGGGGAGGTCATGCTGTAACTTATGGCCTTTTGTGTGGGTGTAAATGAAGCATGTGCGCCATCTGGTCCGCCATAGGCATCAAGATAATTTACAGCGAGAGCGTTGTTGACAATCTCCAGGTAATTTGCCGGGATCAAACAATCCGAATCAAATATGATAAAGTAATCGCCTTTGGCATGTTGGAAACCAAAGTTGCGGGTAAAGCCCTGGCCTTCATTAACTTTTTTAAAGTAACGCAGGTTTAGCTTATCCATAAACGAGGCAACAATCTGTTCGGCATCGTTAACAGAGCCATCCTCAATCACCAATACCTCAAAATTGCGATAGGTTTGCAGCACCAGCGTATCCAGCAGTTCTTTAATTTCCTGCGGCCGGTTATATAAAGGTATGATGATGGAAAAAAACATTCTTTTTAGATGTGCAGATTTTAGATTTCAGATGTGCAGATGAATTTGCATATCCTATAATTTTTAGATTTTTCTCCCAATTTCGTTACTATTTCACCTTATCAATCAATTTCTCATCTGCATATTTGCACATTTGAAATTTGCACATCAAATAGTCTCTTCTACCTGGTAATTATTACGATCTGTGGAACTACGCGAAACCAGTTCGGCAACAAAACCGGTCAAAAATAATTGAGAGCCCAATATTATGGCAACCATTGCGCCGTAAAACCAGGGATTATCCGTTGGTTGGCGTACCGGTAAATTATGTGCCAGGTTGTACAACTTTTCGCTGGTAAGCCATATGGCAATTACCAATCCCGCAAAAAAACTTAGCGTACCCATGGTGCCAAAAAAGTGCATGGGGCGTTTGCCAAATTTGCCTACAAAGAATATCGAAAGTAAATCCAGGAAACCATTCACAAAACGACTCATGCCAAATTTGGTTTTGCCGTATTTTCGGGCGCGGTGTTCAACTACCTGTTCGCCAATTTTGCTAAAGCCCGCCCATTTGGCCAGCACCGGGATGTAACGGTGCATTTCGCCATATATCTCTATATTTTTAACAACCGCGCTTCGGTAAGCCTTTAAACCGCAGTTAAAATCGTGCAGGTTATCAATACCGCTCATTTTGCGGGTGGCGGCATTAAATAACTTGGTAGGTATGGTTTTACTAAGCGGGTCGTAACGTTTAGCCTTCCAGCCCGAAATTAAGTCGTATTTTTCTTCAACAATACGGCGGTACAGTTCCGGTATCTCATCCGGACTATCCTGCAAATCGGCGTCCATAGTTATAACCACGTTCCCTTTGGTTGCTGCAAAGCCCGTATTTAAAGCGGCCGATTTACCATAATTACGCCTGAATTTAATGCCTTTGATAAAGGGGGTGTTCTGGCTTAATTTACGGATCATCTCCCACGAGCCGTCCTTACTGCCATCGTCAACCAAAATAACTTCGTAAGTAAAGTGGTTTTCGTCCATCACACGGCTTATCCATGAGGTAAGCTCGGGTAATGATTCTATTTCGTCATAAAGTGGTACTACAACTGATATATCCATCTAAAAGGAATGTGCTGCCCGGCTAAAAAACTTCACCTGCAATCAACCGCAAAAATATAAAAAATAGGGAATGGTTTATGTACCGATTTTGATAGGTGGAAATTTAAGCTGTTTGTGAATGTTTTAGTGAATGGCATATAACAGTATTACCGAATACGCAACTGTTAATTATTGTTAAACAGATATGAAACCATACTATGTAACTCCTGTATTACGTTAAAAGCAGTTGAAATTATTGTATTAACTTGCCTGTCGCTATAAATACCTTCTTCATGAAATTTTATAAAACGCTTTTAATTGTTTTGTTGTGTGGTGATGCCATTGCCGGTTACGCTCAAACAGCCGACCAGCAAGGGCCCAAATACGATCAGCATAAAGTATTTAGTCCGCTTTTTTACCCCGAAAAAGGCAATGATTTCAGAAACGCGGGCGGCGCGCCAGGCTCAAAATACTGGCAAAACCGGGCCGATTATAAAATTGATGTTACGTTGGATACCGTAAAACACCATATTGATGGTACGGCGGTAATAACCTATACCAATAACAGCCCGGATGCGCTTACTTTTTTGTGGCTGCAGGACGATCAGAACATTTACCGCGAAGATTCGCGCGCCGAAGCCGCCACGGCAGTTACCGGAGGCCGTTTTGCTAACAGGACATATACCAAAGGGGATGAAATAAAGGCCATTTATGTTATTAAAAACGGTAAAACCCAAAAGGCAGATTACCTGGTCACAGATACCCGTTTGCAGATCAAATTAAAAGATTCGCTCAAAGCGGCAGGGGGGAAGCTCCAAATTAAAATTGAATACGGTTTTGAAGTACCCAAATATGGTACCGATAGGATGGGCCGCCAGCTAACTAAAAATGGCTGGATTTATGAAATTGCCCAATGGTACCCACGCATGGAAGTTTATGACGATGTAACCGGCTGGAACACGCTGCCCTATCTTGGCGCAGGCGAGTTTTACCTGGAGTATGGCAATTTTGATTATACCATTACCGCGCCATCAAGCCTGGTTATTACAGCATCGGGCGAGTTGCTGAACCCCGCCGAGGTTTATACGTCAGCTACCATAGCTAAATTAGCCGTGGCAGCAAAAAGCGATAAAACGGTAATGATAAGAGATGAGGCGGATGTTTTGAAAGGGACAGACCACCCGGCCAAGGCAAACCTTACCTGGCACTTTGCCTGTAAAAACGCGCGCGATGTGGCATGGGCAGCATCAAAGGCTTTTATATGGGATGCGGCGCGCATTAACCTGCCAAGCGGTAAAAAAGCTTTGGCGCAATCGGTTTACCCGGCCGAGGCTAAAGGCAACGATGCCTGGAGCCGGTCGACCGAATATGTGAAGGGTGCTATTGAACTATACTCAAACCAGTGGTTTGAATACACCTATCCCGTAGCTACTAATGTGGCCGGTACTGTAGGAGGGATGGAGTATCCCGGTATAGTTTTCTGCGGGTCTGAAAATAAAACAGGCAGTCTTTGGGATGTTACCAATCACGAGTTTGGCCACAACTGGTTCCCAATGATTGTAGGTTCAAACGAGCGTAAATATGGCTGGATGGACGAGGGTTTTAACACGTTTTTAAATGATGTAGATACCCGTGTATTTAATAAAGGCGAGTATTTTACGCCTGTTGACGAGCAAAAAGCGGCTTCGGGATTATTTAGTGCCGATGCCGAGCCTATAATGACCATTCCTGATGTGATACAGGAAAGCTTTTTAGGTGTGGCGGCTTATGAAAAGCCATCATTAGGGCTTACCATTTTACGTGAACAGATTTTGGGCGAAGAGCGTTTTGACTATGCTTTCCGTACGTATATTAAACGCTGGGCTTTTAAACACCCAACGCCATGGGATTTTTTCCATACCATGGATAACGCCGCCGGTGAGGATCTGAGCTGGTTTTGGAACGAGTGGTTTTTTACCACATGGAAGCTTGATCAGGCCATAACGGGCATCAGTTACCAGGACGGCGATGAATCAAAAGGGGCGCTCATCACCATTGAAAACCTGGAAGAAATGGCCCTGCCGGTTACCATCAGCATAAAAGAAGAAAATGGCAAAACAGGAATTGTAAAACTACCAGCCGAGATTTGGCAGCGTGGCGGTACCTGGACATTTCCTTATAAATCTACCTCGAAAATAATCCTGGCAACTATTGATCCCGATCACAAACTGCCGGATGTGAATCCCGAAAACAATTCGTTCAGCGGCTTGCCTGTACCCAAAGGGATTACTGCCGCAACAGTAATTAAAAATTACCTTGATGCTATTGGCGGGACTGATAAGTTAAAAAATATCAAAGATTTGCAGATATCGTTGACCGCGAGCGTACAGGGTTCAGATGTACAAATGGTGAGTAGGTACCGTACCCCTGGGATGTTTTACCAGCAGGTTACCGTGCCATCATACAATAACATGGTGTTAACGCACATTTTGGTTAATGGCGATAATATCAATGTTCAACAGGTAAATCATGACATGCCTTTAGATGATGTGGCTAAAAAGTTATTAAAAGAAAAAAGTAAACCTTTCCCTGAATTGGATTACGAAAAGAACCCTAATGTAATGATGCTTGATTCTACTTTTAAAGTAGTTAATGGCGAAATGGCTTATGAGGTTGACATTAACATTGCCGAAGGCGCGATAATCAGAAACTTTTACAGCCAAAAAACAGGATTAAAGGTAAAGCAGATTATTGATGGTCCAGCTGATTCGACTGTCGAATGGGGAAACTATGAGGGGATAAATGGGGGTATTAAAATTCCTTTCCTAATGAAGGCAGTAATATTAGGTCACCCTGCCGATTTTAAGGTGAAAGAGACAGCGGTGAATAGTAACATGCCGGCGGTATCGTTTCAGTAAATAAGGCGTAACGCTACCGCAAGGCTTTGCCTTGTGGGTCGTTTGCAAATCGAAATAAGTGAGGTGATTTGTTAGTTGTATACTAAGCGTGAGGACCACAAGGCAGAGCCTTGAGGTAGTGAAAGAGGTTTTACAACAACCCAATGCTCGTTTGTTCAGCGCTACCGCAAGGCTCTGCCTTGTGGTTCAAATGCAAGGTACGTTACTTGTCGCTAAGTAATGATCACATTCACAAACCCTTTACGTCCTGCATAGTCTCTTGCACTACTATATAAATATTCATAATCATATTCCACAAATCCGGCAATGACCGGGTTATTGTGCGTGTAATCTATTTTTTGCTGAATAACCACGGCACTCCACAATTGAATGGGGTTATTGTGCTGTTGCCAAAATTGATTTTCTGAATTATTACTGTTAGCTTTTGCCGCTTTTTTGAAAGAGTTTGATAACCATTCCTTTCTGCTTTCCTGGTTGTTTTCTCTTATCAGCCGTATTAGGGCTTTGGATGTGAATGATTTAAAGTCTCTTATTAAATCTTCAGGTTTTTGGATGGTCGATTTAAATACCAGGTGTACGTGGCTGGGCATTATACACCACGCGTAAACTTCCATTCCTTTATTTGCTATACAATAATTTAGATTTTGTACTAAGCAATCAAAATACTCCAATCGTACAAAAATATCTACCCAAAAGACAGTGGCAAAACTAACAAAATATAAGCCTTCCTGGTTTTTGAACTTATAATTACGGCTCATAGCTTAAGCTATTATATTAGGATTTTTAGCTTGGGACTTTGCATGGTTAACACAAGGGCGATTAGAACTTTCGGTTTTAGACTTTGCGTGATGACCACAAGGCAGAGCCTTGCTGTAGCGAATAAACTACACCAGTCCCAATGCCTTACTGGTCCGCTCCCTTGTAGCCTCGCTTAAAGCTGTATCGTTAGCAAGCGATTGCCCATACGATGGGATCATCAGTTTTAGCTTGGCCTGCCAGCCGGTTGATTTTACGTGATCTTTAAAGCAGCGTTCAATCAGGTGAATCATAATAGGTACAGATGTTGAAGCACCAGGTGAGGCACCTAATAATGCCGAGATTGTTCCATCAGCAGATGTTACCACTTCGGTACCAAATTCAAGTACGCCGGTATGTTTTGGATCTTTTTTAATTACCTGTACGCGCTGGCCGGCAATATCCAGTTGCCAGTCTTCAGCTTTGGCGGTAGGCATGTACTCCTGCAGGGCTTTAAGCCTATCGGCAGGTGATTGCATTACCTGACTTATAAGGTATTTGGTTAATGGCCAGTTATCGCGCCCTACGGCAAGCAGGGGCAATATATTATTTAGCTTGATTGACCCAAACAGGTCAAACAATGAGCCTTTCTTTAAAAAACGGGTGGAGAAACCGGCGTAAGGGCCAAACAGTAACTCGCGTTTGCCATCAATCATACGGGTATCCAGGTGAGGTACCGACATAGGGGGCGAACCTACCGACGCTTTACCATAAACTTTGGCTTCGTGTTGTTTAACAACTTCGGGATTGTTACAAACCAGCCATTGCCCGCTTACCGGGAAACCGCCAAAGCCTTTGCTTTCCTGTATGCCCGATTTTTGCAATAATGGTAAAGCACCGCCTCCGGCACCAACAAAAACGAACTTTGCATTTACTTTTCTGCTGCTGCCGCCGGTTTTATCTTTTACCGTTATCTGCCAGCTGCGGTCCTTGCTGCGTTTAATATTGGTTACATCATGATTGATGTGCAAGTTAACGCCGGGTTGCTGTTTTAATTTATCTAATAATCCGCTGGTGAGGCTGCCAAAGTTTACATCGGTACCCAGATCCATAAATGTGGCCGATACCTTTTCATTTTCATCGCGGCCTTCCATTACCAAGGGAATCCATTTTTTTATTTGCGCCTTATCTTCGCTGTATTCCATCCCTTTAAAAAAGTGATGTTTAGTAAGGGCCTGCTGGCGTTTTTTTAGGTAGTTCACATTATCGGCACCCCAAACAAAACTCATATGCGGTACCTTGCGGATAAAGCTTTGCGGCGAAGCGAAATATTTTTGATCGATAAGATAAGTCCAGAATTCTTTGCTGATCTCAAACTGCTCGGCAATTTTGATGGCTTTTTTGATCTCTACAGTACCATCTGGTAGCTCGGGCGTGTAATTTAATTCGCAAAAAGCAGAGTGACCGGTACCTGCATTGTTCATCGGTGCCGAACTTTCTGAGGCGATGACATCCAGGCGTTCAAAAATCTCGATCGTTAAATCGGGTTGCAGCTCCTTAAGCATTACTCCCAATGTAGCGCTCATGATACCCGCGCCTATTAAAACCACATCAACTGCCGAACCTGAAACTTTATCGCTATTAGTCATCTTAGTATGATACCTTGTAAAAGGTAACCGAAATTAAATTACACCGGTATAACCCGGTTCTATAAAAAATGTTATGCAAATCTAAGGCTGTTTTGCAGCTTTAGATGAGGGAAAAATAAAACAGACAATTTTAAGGAATTTTTAAGGAAGATTTGTCGCCACTGATTAAAAAAATGCAATAAAAACCACGTTTAAATTTAGATAAGCAAGTTTTTGTACAATTTACCCAAACTGTATTGATAATATGTTAACACAAAATAAACATTGGGCTGTATATATTAGACACCAATTTTAAAACAACCCATGAGTCTGCTAAGATCCCCAAAAAATATATTAATACTTGTCATAGCTATTGTTACTACAGCATGTAGTCAGCCCGAAAAGAAACCATCGTCCGTATCAAAAGATACTACCAAAACCACGGTTCAGGTTGCCGAAAAAAAAGATAGTGTGATTAATAACCCTCAAAAAAATTATGGCAGCGCTACTGTTGGTGATCCTTGTGTAAAATGCCTGTTGCAAATTATCCAGGAAAGTAAAAGTTATAGGGAAAGCACAATAAACCTGTTGCCACAGGATATCAACTTTACCGTTAACTGGGTAAAGGCGTCAGATCCGGCTTTAACGCCGGATACCAGCAATAAAACTAACGGGGTACGGGTTGATGTGAAACGGATAGAGGAGGGAGAGGATAAAAAGCTTTGCTCTTATGTTTATAACAATACAAATGGTACTATGTATCTTATTAACAGTCAAAACAAACTGGAGCATGCGGTATCAAGCATTACACCAGATTTGTTGAAGAAAATCCGGAGCAGCTGTTATTGGGGCGTTGCATCTGATAAATAGAATATTAAGCTTTTAGGGCCGATAACGCTACTTCAACAATATCTTCCAAAGTTTGCTTATCAACGCCCGACCGGGCCGATACTCTTAAACCGCTGATGGTGCTAAATACAAAATGTGCCAGTGCTTTCGCGCTTTTGGCTTTGGTAAACTGGCCATCTTGCTGGCCTTTTTCAATGGTGCGGGCAAAAGCATCTTCCACACTTTTGGCATTTTCGGCTACAAGGGAGCCAATCTCTTTATCATGACTTGATAGTTCAATGGCCGTGTTCACCATAAAGCAACCTTTGGCAAGTTCATCTTCTTCGCTTTCCTTAATTACCGCATACAGCAATTGAGTAATGGCCTCTTGGGCATTAACTACGTTTTTTAGCATAGAAAGTACCGCCCCGGTATTTTTTGCTTGGTACTGCCTTAACGATTTGGTAAACAGCGTTCGCTTATCTGTATAAGTATTATAAAGGCTTGAGCGGTTGATCCCCAGCCCATCTACCAAATCCTGGGCCGATGTGGCATGGTATCCCTTATCCCAAAACAGTGCCACCGCTTTATTGAGCAGTTCGTCTTCGTCAAATTCCTTTTTCCTTGCCATGTTTAAATTTCCAGTTTTGAGCGGGCAGTTTGCCCGTCATAAAATAAGAAATACAAAGTTACCGATTTGAAACATTCGTTCCGAATCGGTATAAAAAAACTTAAATTTATTGCCGATTAATAGATTAGGGCATTTACAGTTAAACCACCATCAGCCACAAGTTCGGTACCGGTTATAAATGAGGCATCGTCTGAAGCTAAGAACCTTACAGTATTGGCAATTTCTTCTGATTGGCCAAAACGGTTTAATAAAATTCTTTGGTTTAAGATATTTCCGAAACCTGCAACCTGCTCATCGGTTAAACCAAGTTTGCCATAAAGCGGTGTAGCAACCGGGCCGGGAGAGACAGTGTTAACGCGTATTTTGCGTGGGGCAAGCTCACGTGCCAATACTTTAGTAAATGATAAAAGCGCTGCTTTGCTTGCTGCATATACACTGCTGTCTGGCGCACCTAAGGCGGCATTTACAGATCCGTTGAATATTATGGAGGCACCATCATTAAGGATAGGGATGAATTTTTGAACGGTGAAGAACACGCCTTTGACATTCAGGTTCATCATGGTATCGTATTGGTCTTCGGTCATAGCTTCTGCAGAGTTAAACAAGGCTATACCCGCGTTCAAAAACAGGATATCAACTTTACCGTATTGATCTTTAACCTCGGCTACTAAATTATCTATCTGGTTCAATTTTGCCTGGTCAGATACAATACCTGTTACGCCTAATTCTTCGGCTGCTTTGCTAACCGCTTCTGCATTACGGCCGGTAATTACTACCTGGGCTCCTTTTGCTGCAAATTCTTTTGCTGTTGCATAACCAATACCGCTGTTACCCCCTGTAATTACGGCTACTTTGTTTGTTAAATTGCTCATTGTTTTATTTTTAATGTTGTTGTTTTTGTTTGATGGCTCAAAGATAGTTATTTTGAAACGATCATTTCAAAATAAATCTTTCAATTTCCATGATCATGACATTGGGTTTACAAAAGGGCGTGCGTTTGCAGTTGCCAGTGTGCAGTTAGCGGTGTGCAGTTGCCAGTTACCAGCTAATTTGTGATAAAATAAAAAGCAGTTACCTGTTTACATACCTGCAAACTGATAACTGCTTTAATTTTACTGCAAACTGCTTACTGCCTACTGCAAACTGAATTACCCCGGTAGGGTGAACCAAAAGGTGCTGCCTACATCAACGTAGCTTTCGGCGCCTATTTGGCCGTGGTGGCTTGCTATGATCTGTGCGGCTGTTTTAAGGCCGGTTTCCTGTGGATTATCCTGCTTGCTGTATTCAAATAAACCTTTTATTAGCTGGCCTGGTATGCCAATGCCATGGTCGCTTACACTTACTTTAACCTTGCCGTTTTCGGCGCTGGTACGTACTTCTATTTTTTTTGATTCGGGCGAGTATTTGATGGCGTTTTTTACCAGGTGGATGATTACCTGGCTAATTTTTTCCTCGTCGCCATGAATGAGTTTAATTGGCGGATCAAACAGGCATATTATCCTGCGGTTGCCAGTCTCATTTTGAATAAGGCTTAAACAGTTACGGATGCTGTTATTAATGTTAAACAACGCATCGGTGCTCCGAAATCCTTCGGCCTGGGTTTTAGGGGTATTAAGCATAATTGTATCAAGTATAATTAAAATATTGTTTTTCGCAAGCAATGAAGTCCGCGTATTTAGTGGGCGCTTAATTATGTAGGTAATGTAACGGTATGATAAAATGCTGATACAAATCTAATATAAACCATTCATTATTAGATGCGTATTATTACGCAATTTATGTGTTCCTGACAATTAATTTTAAACCAATAGGTAATTTACTCGTTTTGAGAGTATAGCCGGTAGTTGTTGGTTTATTGGCTGAAGCAAATTAATAGCTTATGGGTTATTCACCATAGCCGAAAACTAAAACCGGCATAACCGAAATTGAAAAGTATTTTGAAAACCGGGTAACAATATTGTATAAAGTGAGTAGCGCGGTTTAGGTTTGTTTTACGATACGGGGGGCTGCCTTTATTTGTTGTGGCGTTATTTACCTGTTTTAGGCGATTTAAGGTGTTAATAATATAAAGTCGAGTATTTGTATTACTCGAAACCCAAGGCAGTAGGAGGGGGCTACTAATGATGTTTGCAATGGTAAAAGCGGGCCTTGATAAAGTATCCTTACTGACCAGCCGACACAAAATATTCATCTTTATCTAAAACAGGCAGGGGCTGTCTGGTTCGTTTCTTGATGATATGTCGTTAGTCTATTTCTTTAATGATTTGTTTTAAATATTTCATTATCAATATAGTAAAATAAGAATTTGAAGTTTTTAATGCGATATTATTCCTGCTATTATCGCTCGTTGCATACCCAATGAAAATCCTTATTGAATGTGTCGAATTCATCATTGAGTGCACCATTTTATTACGCAATAATGGGCATTCATAATTACCTGGTCATGGTTAAAAAACATTTGCGTGCTAAATAATTAAAAAACGATAGGTTGCTTACCTTCAGTTTGTTTGTACTTAATGTTATAAAATCAGGACTGCAATTTTATCAGCCCGCATAGTACTTGGCGATAAGAGCCATTTTTTAAAGGGAAGCATTTAGGGCTTTGCGGATTCCAGGCTTAGCTGGCCATTATACTATATTCTCATTTTTTGAATCCACCTATTTTCTTTAACTATCTCTTGAATATAAAAAGCTGTTACTCTTGTTTTTGGTTTGATAGTGTAAGGAGTTACTACAAGAAGTTTCAATACAGTCTGCTGTTATAAAAAGAGGAAAGAGTACTTTTTAATTTCAGCTAACCGTTGTTTTTTTATCTCTCTTTTCATTTAAGTGATGCCTCCCGCTAAATAGATATCGCCAGCCAGGCTTCAATATGCGTGATTATTTACCGTTTGATGTCAATGTCGAGCCATAAGGCATAACTATCATAACTATTTATTCATACAGATAAAAATTCCGTAAGCAATCTGGATAGGTTTTAAAGGTGAAAAAACAATCGGAAGTTATTGTTTATATAAATATGTCAAATATTTGGATATAAAATATTTGTATGTAATATACTTTGTTGTATGGCTCATGTTTTAGTGAGATGTTATTACATAAATTGACTGAAAACATTAATGGTATGCGATGTGGTCATGTAAAAAAACGTTTGCATTAGCTAAATCAATGAACCTAAATCTGTAGCGGGATCGGGGGCATGATGCATAAGGTTGGTCGTTGTTTTAAACGATAAACAGTATGGACGAGTAATAATTATTTGCCACCCTCAACAATATGAGTAAGTACAGATATCTTGCTGTACTGGCCGCTCGCGAGCCTCTGGTGTACAAGCGTTATTTGTCATTTTTGAGATGCCAGGAACTCATGTTAAATAAAGATCATGTAACTTTTTTGTAACATTAATGCAATCGATAATTTATCAATAATGTATTTATTAGGTACAAAAAGGCCTTTATTGTATAATAAAAAGGCCTTTTTGAAATAGATTACTTTAATGTATTTTTAATAAGTATGCAAAATTTGTGCAATCGATTGTATTATTGATTTTTTGTTTCTAATTTTATCGCTGTAATACCAATTATACCAGATAACACCTGATTTACTTTTTGCAATCCCTGATAGAACAGGAAAGAGCGGGATAAGACCGATATTTTTCACAATCGATTGCGAAGTGATTTTAGTTACTTATTCTGCTTGTGGCTTTTATAATTAAACGGCTTTTAAGGAAGGAGGACGATCATTTTATCAAATTAATTTTTTAGCCACACTGATTATCAATCAGGCATGGCAGCACTCGGATCGGTGGGGAAATGCATGGCATTTTCAGATGAAGAACACGGGGTTCGGAAGCATAAAAACAACAAACCAATAAATTATAAACCAATCAAATAAACCATTATGGCAAAATATTTACGAATAGTACTGCTATTCATGTCCTTGTTTATAAGTGCCGCAGTCAGCGCTCAAAACCAGGGAACACCAATAAAAGGTACCGTTACCGATGAAAAAGGAATTACACTTCCCGGTGTATCTATCCTGGTAAAAGGAACCAACAGAAGCACCGTATCTGATGTTAACGGTAATTACAGTATCGCCATGCCGGCTGGTGGCAAAATACTGGTATTCTCCTTCATCGGGATGCAAACCAAAGAGATTGTAGTTGGCGATAGGCAGGTAATCAACTTAAGCCTGCAATCAACAGCAACGGCACTATCTGATGTGGTGGTTATAGGCTACGGTACCCAAAAAAGACAGGATGTAAACGGCGCTATATCTTCTGTTACGGCCAAAGATATTGCCGATATCCCGCAGGTAAGTGTCGATCAGTTATTACAGGGTAAAGCTTCGGGCGTAACTATTACGCAAAACGCCGGTGGACCGGGTAGCTCTACTTCAGTGCATATCCGTGGTATTACATCACTGAGTCTTTCAAACGAGCCTCTTTATGTAATAGATGGTGTTGCAATTTCTGGGGATGCTACCAACCAATCAACCAGTGGCCGTTCTCAAGGAATAGCAGCCAATAACGGTGAAAACGCGCCAAGTCCGCTTACTTTTTTAAACCCTGCCGATATTGAAAGCATCGATGTATTAAAAGATGCGTCGGCAACAGCTATTTATGGTAGCAGGGGTTCAAACGGTGTAATCATCATTACCACCAAACGTGGCAAAAGTGGTTCCATGAAAATTGGCTATACGGGCGATTACGGTTTTCAGCAACAAGGCAAGTTTTTGCCGATGATGAACCTGAAACAATACGCCGCCCTTGAAAATGCCCTTGCCGACAATAGCGGCCAAAACAGGAGGGGGGAGTTTGCCAATCCCGATTTACTGCCCGAAGGAACCAACTGGCAAAAAGCGATTTTCAGAACCGCGCCCACCCAAAGCCACCAGTTATCTTTTTCAGGAGCAAAAGATGGTAATGACTACTATATTTCTGCCGGGTATGTAAAGCAAAAAGGTACGGTATTGGGCAATGATTTCGACAGGTATACCATTCGTGCCAACGTAAACTCGCAGGTTAAGGAGTGGTTTAGGGTAGGTACAAACCTTTCTGCTGCCCGTAGCTTTCAAAATACATCATTAAGCAACAACACGGGGATTATTTATACCGCTTTATTGAGCGCGCCAGATCAGGCTATTTATAATGCCGACGGTTCTTTTGCCGGTCCGCAGGCCGGGCAAATTGGCGCGCAGATTAACCCGGTTGCACAGGCTTTATCTATCACCAATAACCTGGCGCGTGATAATTTTAACGGTAGTTTATATGCCGATTTGCGTTTCTTTAAAGACTTGACATTACATTCAGAAGTAGGGGGCGATGTCAATTATACAGCCGCTAATTTCTTTACACCAACTTATAATTACGGTCCGCTGTATACCAACCCTACAGCCACCTTGCAGGAGTATTATACCAATTCAACCTATTGGGGATGGAAAGAGTATCTTACCTACAACCACACCTTTGCTAAAAAACATAACTTAACCGTTTTGGCAGCTCATGAGTTAATCAATTCGGTTTATCATAGCAATAGCGCGGGTGTTAACGGTTTCTTATCGAACGATTTACCTGCATTAGGTTTAGGTACAGCTTCAACCGCAACTATCGATGAATACATTGGCAACAATGATATTTTAGAGTCGGCTTTTGCGCGTGCCATTTATACGTTTGATAATAAATACAGCTTAACCGCTACCTACCGGGCAGATAGGTCATCCAAATTTGCGCAAGGTCATCAAACCGGTTATTTTCCATCATTCGCGGTTTCATGGCGGTTATCCGACGAGGCCTTTATGGCAAGCGTGAAACAGGTAGCCGATAATATTAAGATTCGTGCAAGCTACGGCGAAACCGGTAACCAAAATATCCCTGCTTACCGTTATGGCTCGGCGCTTAACTCTGTTAAAACCGGTTTGGGAACGGGTTTCGCTATTGATAAGGTTCCAAACCCAAATCTTACCTGGGAAACTGCTTTACAGTTTGATGCCGGTGTTGACTTTAGCCTTTTTGGCAACAGGGTTGACGGTAGTTTTGATTACTTTGACAAAAGCGCCAAAAACTTCCTGTTCCAGGCTTCATTACCAGCCTTTTTGCTTGGCCAAACTGCAGAGTACTCTGGTACAGGCGTAATCAGCGCGCCGTTTGAAAACGGTGGTAAATTATCAGCCAAAGGTTTCGAGTTTTCACTTACCAGTAAAAACATTGTATCTGGTAGCTTTAAGTGGAACACCACGGTAATTTTTAGCCATTACACCAATAAGGTGATTTCGTTATACAACGGTACACCATACATCAGTGCAAACGTAACCACCAGCTTCCTGAATTTGCCGGTAACCCGTACCCAACCCGGTACAGCGGTTGGCGAATTTTACGGCTACAAAGCGATAGGCATCTTTAAAACCGACGCGCAGTTAAGAAACGCGCCGCCGCAATTCGCG
This sequence comes from Mucilaginibacter flavus, assembly GCF_030409315.1. Lineage (GTDB taxonomy): Bacteria > Bacteroidota > Bacteroidia > Sphingobacteriales > Sphingobacteriaceae > Mucilaginibacter > Mucilaginibacter flavus. The sequence continues at coordinate 77,279 of NZ_JAUFPS010000021.1, forward strand.
CCAAGGCCTGTAAGCAATTCTTCCGGAGGCACATGGTTAGGTGATGTTCAGTATGAGGATGTAAACCACGATGGTAAAATCGATATTAATGACCAAACCGATCTTGGTAACCCTAATCCTAAATTTACCTACGGCATTACCAATACCTTTAATTACAAAGGCTTTGATATGAGTATTTTCCTGAACGGATCATACGGTGCCAAAATATTTAACGTATTGAATTACCAGATTGCCAGTTTAGGTAGCCTGTACCAAAATCAGCTGGCATCGGTAGCTAATTTCTGGACGCCGGCCAACCCTACGTCAAACATTCCAAGGCCATCTGCCGGCGATAACCCTAATCTGTACAACTCAGATCGATTTATTGAAAGCGGCTCATTCCTGAGGGTGCAAAACGTAACATTGGGTTATAACCTGCCTGCGTCACTTGTTAGTAAAATCAAACTTTCGCGGTTAAGGGTATATGCCAGCGGGCAAAACCTGTATGTGTTTACACCATACAAAGGCCTTGATCCGGAAATAGGTTCAAACAATCAAAATGTGTTTTTAACAGGTGTTGATCTGGGCAGGTATCCCCAGGCACGTACCATTACGTTTGGCGTAAACGCTGAGTTTTAACTGATAAAATCAAATGAAAAAAACTAAATATTTTATAGGAATAGCTGCTATAACCAGTGTTATGGCGACAAGCTGCAAAAAGGATTATTTTAGCCGCGCGCCTAAAAGCCAGATCACGGTTGATAATTTTTATCAAACTGCCGATCAGGTGGCGGCCAGTACCAACGTGTTGTACAGCGCCCCGTGGTTTGGCTGGAGCGGTAAAGCAGGCTGGTCAATTGCCGATTTAAGCAGCGGTAACGCGCGTACCTACTCCAGCGATATCATCAACTTTCAGGATTATACCGTTACCGGTACCAATTTTGAAATCGCGGCAGCATGGAACTCGTTGTATATTGAAGTAGCGCAGGCCAACGGTATTATCAATAACCTGCCATCAAAGGTGCCTGCATCTGTTGATAAATCCATTGTAAATAATGCCCTTGGCGAAGCGCATTTATGGCGCGCGCTGGCGTATTTTCATTTGGTGCGGGTTTTTGGCCCGGTGCCTATCATTGAAAACACATCAGATTATGTAACCAACTACCAGGTGCCCAGAAACCCGGTTGCTGATGTTTACAAATTTATTGTAAATGATTTGAAGTTTGCCGAAGCCAACTTGAAAACCAATGTGAGGAGTGGTACAGGATCGGCCAATGCCCGTGTTTCAAGTGGCTCGGCCTCGGGCATGCTGGCAAAAGTGTATCTGTATATGCAGGATTATACCAATGCCAGGGCAGAGGCAGAGAAGGTGATTCAAAGCGGCGAGTTTAAACTCTACGGCATAGATGTACAGGGCAAAGCATTTGCCGATTTATTCCTTACCGCCAACAACAATAACGAAGAATCGATGATTGCCCTGCAATGGGCTACCAGCGGGCAATATGGTTTGGGCAATCCATTCCAGGCCGCGGTGGCCTTCAATAGCGTAATTACCGGTACCGGTGATGGCTACGGACAAGCCGGACCGACATTTGACCTCCAGGACGAGTACGACCCGGCCGATTTGCGCCGTAAAGCAACCATTATGCTCCCCGGCGATAAATACCCCGAAATTAACCAGGCTAATGGCGGTTACACTTTACCGGCCGATGCCAGTAGCCAGGGCACTCACGCCCAGGTTAAAAAATACGTGGTAGGCTCGCCGGCAGATAACGGCGGCGTAGGCGGCAGGCAGGCATCTGCTAATAATACCTACTTGTTACGTTATTCGGATATGTATTTGATTGACGCAGAAGCTATTATGGCCGGTGCAACTACCAGTACAGATCCTGCTGCATTGGCGGCTATCAATACTATTCGTAAACGTGCCGGTTTAGGTAACCTGCTTTCCATTAAGCGCTGGTACACTGTGCCTAATGCCAATATTGGTAAATACGGCGCGACTCCTAACGGGAATGTGCCAACCACGCTCATTAAAGATGATATTTTGGACGAACGCCGGCGCGAGTTTGCATTTGAAGACGATTTCTTTTTTGACCTGATGCGCCTGGATGGCTTTGATAAAACAAGTCACCCTAAAGCCATCGCGTACATGAAGCAGCAGGATAGGGGTACGTCTGATAACAGCAACCCGCCTGTACGTTACGGAAACCAGTTTTTAACCGTAACAGATGCCAACCTGGTTTTCCCGATCCCGGCAACAGAGATTGCCGCCGATCCTAAACTTGCCGATCCTCCTGTACCATACGTGTTCAAATAAAAACTTAAAAACGATGAAAAGAAATTTTAGAATTTTATACCTGCTGCTGCCTGTATTGGCAATGTTAGGTACTGCATCCTGCAAAAAGGATGCAGCCGGTGGTAAAGGTTTACCTACCGTTACCCGGGTACGCTATTTAAGCAAATCAGATACCATCAAAGATGTAGTTCACCGTGTTAATCTTGATTCGAGCCAGACTTATGACGATCACAGGGTTGTTCCGTTTGATTCTACTGCTACCGAAGGGCGCTTAGGCACGCAGTATGCAATCCTTGGAACTAACTTGCTTACAGCTTCCTCGGTATCGTTTAATGGCGTGGCGGTGTATTTTAACCCGGCGCTGGTTACAGATAACAGCATTATTGTAAGTATTCCTTCTAATACCTCTACAGTACAAGTGCCTTTTGGCCCTACGGCAAGTAATAAACTAACGGTTGTAACCAAATATGGTAAAGTCGATTTTAATTTCAGCATAGCGCAGCCGCCCGCGGTTATAAGCAGTTTTTCGCCATTGTTCGGCGGTGAGGGGGATATTGTTACCATTACCGGAACTATTTTCAACTCTGTTTCAGGCGTTAAGTTTGATGATATCCCTGCCCAGATTGTAGGAACGCCTACGCCTACTTCCATCCAGGTGAAAGTACCTGCGGGCGTTGCATCGGCACATATTTTTGTAACTACACCGGGCGGTACGGCCAAATCCGCGGCATCATTCGGCTTTAAGTATACCGTTTATGATGATGTGCTGGCAACAGGCTGGGGCGGCCAGGGTAGTGGCGGCTATGATGGTTATAACAGTATCCGTAACTATAAAGATGCCACACATCCTAAACGCGGTACTGCCGATATTTCTGTGCAATACACCAATTCCTATGGCGCTTTACAATTGGGCTATGGTGGTGCTACGGTGTTGGATGTTAAAAAACTTGGTTTTACCAGTCTTAAGTTTTCGGTATATGGCGGCGCGGGTGTTGCAGCCGGCGCGAGATTGCAAGTGGTTATAAACGGATCATACGGTACAGGCAGCCTGGTAACTATTACGCCAGGCGCGTATGGCGACTTTACTATTCCGTTAAGCTCATTAGGAAATCCCGCCACTATATCAGAAATAGTGATTCAAAGCTATGGTGGCACAGACACCATTTATGTGGATGATATCGGGTTTATTTAGTAACCTGGTTTATACCGTTGATTTTGGATACAAGCGTTGCCGCGAGGGCAGCGCTTGTTTTTTACTCGCCCATTTAAAATGCTGATTAAATAATCAATTGTACTTTTAATACTACCGTTTAATGAATAACAAAGTACTTGCGCAGGTGGCATTAGCTATTTTTACAGCTTTTGGTTTAACTGTATCTTCCTGTAAAAAAGACGCCGTACCGCTCACAAATACCCCAACGGATACGGTAAAAAATATCGCGACTAAGCCCGATACTACCGGCACCCTTATAGGTAATGCCGGAGCGGCTTTTCCAAACATGGGTTTCGCCGTGCTTTATGGTACCATGTCATCCAACCCCACGTATTTGGCCGCTGTAAAGCGCGAGGCCAATTACGTAACCTTTGGTAATGAATTAAAAAACGCTTCCATCGTTAAAAACGACGGCAGTTTCGATTATACAACCGCCGATGCATTATTGGCCATTTGTACCAATAACGGCCTTAATGTATTTGGCCATACGCTTTGCTGGTATTCGCAGCAAAACGCCGTTTATTTAAACGGACTAATATCAGCATTAAATAAACCGGTTACCGGTGCGCCAAAGCCGGCAAACCTGCTCAGTTACGGCGATTTTGAAGCAGGGGCAGGATCTACATTTACGGGTTGGACTAACCTTGCCGGCGGCACAGCGACCGGATCATTCAGCGCGGTTGCCGATGATAACGATGGTGGTTCAAGAGCCATGCAGGTAACCGTTAACACACCGGGAGCCAACGCCTATGATATCCAGTCAATCGGTACCGCATTTAGCGTTACAGCTGGTAAAACTTACCAGGTAAGTGCATCTATCAAATCGTCGGGAACGGGCACGGTGCGTATGGTAATGCAGAACACGGGCTATCAGCAAACAGATCTTAAAACCAACCCCGGTTGGGCTACTTATACCTGGAATGTGACTATTAATGAAACCTCGCCCATATTACGTTTCAATTTCCCCGATGCCGGCGTTTATGTTATTGACAATGTTACCGTAGTTGATCCTGCGACAGGCACCTACGTGGCCCCAACAAAGGCGCAAACCGCGGCCGTTATTGATACCGCGCTTAAAACTTTTATTACTACCACTGTTAAACGTTACAAAGGTAAGATTAAGGCCTGGGACGTAGTAAACGAGCCCATGTCTGACGGAAACGGCGCGCTTCGGGATAGCGCCAATTACACTATACCCGCCGCCAATACTGGTAATCAGTTTCTGTGGGCGCATTACCTGGGCCGGGCTTTTGCCCTTAAGGCTTTCCAATATGCCAAAGCGACCGATGCAAGTGCCTTGCTGTTCATCAACGAATATAACCTGGAGTATAATTTTAAGCTCGATTCCTTGATAGGCTATGTGAAGGAGCTAAAAGCGAAGGGCGCTCAAATTGACGGCATTGGCACACAAATGCACATCAACCTGCAAACTACCCAGGCAAGCATTGATAATGAATTTGTAAAGCTGGCCGCAACCGGATTAATGGTCCGGGTTTCAGAATTAGACGTTACGATGAATAGCAGCAAAACCGCGTCGTTTAGTCCCACATCAGCTCAATTAGCGGCGCAGGCTGCCATGTATAAATACGTTGTACAATCGTACCTGAAAAATGTGCCTAAAGCACAGCGTTTTGGGATTACGGTTTGGGGACTTACCGATAATGAAAGCTGGCTCAATATCCCGTCGGCGCCGGATTATCCGCTTTTGTTCAATCAAAATTTATCAAAAAAGGCAGCTTATTATGGCTTTTTAGAAGCTTTAAAAGGTATTTAAATTGATGGAGAACATATTAAGCTATTAAACAATGATTAAAGCCGTGGCCGGGGACAAGGATTTAGTGGTTAGCTTGCTTGAACAGGCCGGCGATGGGCTGAGCGATTATCAGTTTAAAAATAAAAAACAACGGGATCTTTTGTTATCGCAGCTGTTCGACTTGTATTTTAATATGGGCGAAATATGGCTATCTGGCAATCGCCGTGCTTGCGCGCTTATTATGCAGCCCGGGATATCAGCATTGAGGGCGAAGGCAATACCGATATTATTTAAGCTGATATTTTCTGAGACCGGCAGGGCCGTTCTTAGCGAAGCATGGCATCATGTTAGCAGGGGAGGCCGGTTGAAATCCATTTACAAAATAACCTACATCCGTTGGATTTGTGTTGATCCATTATTTCAACGGAGGGGAACAGGAAGCGGTTTGTTGGGGAGAATATTAGAAAAAGCGGCAGCAAAAAACAGGATAGTTTATGCCCAAACCGCTACTTTAAAAAACTTAGACTGGCTGGAAAAATTTGGCTTTGAAGGCTACGATGTGCTTGATGATCAAGGCTTAAAAAACGTAACTTTCCTGCTCAAACGAAGCTTTAGCCAGCAAGCGCTAACCAATCTGAATCACAACAAAAAACCTTAAATCAAAGAAGAAATGAAGCCTATAATTTTTGTTCTTTTAATTGCTGCGGCAGTAACAGCAAGAGCTCAAAGCACAGCGCCGGTTAATTTTACTGCGGATGAGGATCATCAAAATATGATGAAACAGTTGGGGATTAAAACCCTGCGCAATGGTCCCAGTGGCGATGAAGCAGCGCCCAATCACGCCAATTACGACGAGGCACTGGCCAACCCTTATACCAACCTTCCCGATGCGCTTACCCTAAAGGATGGAAAAAAAGTGACCACGCCCGAGGCATGGTGGCGACAACGCCGGCCGGAGATTGCGGAGGATATGGAACGCGAGGTTTACGGGCGTATACCGGCTAAAGTGCCAAAGGTAATCTGGACTACTAAAGTTACCGATAAAGAGCGCGTTGGCTTTTACCCGGTGATTGCCAGGCAACTGGTTGGCCATGTAGATAACACAGGCTTCCCTTTACTCAACGTAAATATTGAAATGACGCTGGTGCTCCCTGCAAATGCTAAAGGGCCGGTACCGGTGTTGATGATGTTTGCCCGTAGCGTATTGCCCGCACCTGCCCAGCCACCGGCTGCCGACCTGGAAAAAATCAATAGCGCTATTAAAGACTTGCTGGTAAAAGATCACCCCGAACTGAAAAATATTTTTGAACAATACCCGGCTTATAACCCCGTGCCAGAGCAATCACCTTTTGGCGCCGCTGGTTTTCCGGTTGTCAAAGGCGATCCGCCTACGGCCATGCAACTCATTGCCGCCGGTTGGGGGTACGTGCTTATTGATCCGGCATCTATACAGGCCGATAATGCCGAAGGATTAACCAAGGGAATCATCGGCCTGGTTAATAAAGGCCAGCCCCGCAAACCGGATGATTGGGGTGCTTTGCGTGCCTGGTCATGGGGCGCGGCAAGGGCTTTAGATTATCTGGAGACCGTACCTGCTGTTGATGCTAAGCACGTGGGGATTGAAGGCGTATCCCGTTATGGCAAGGCAGCCCTGGTTACCCTTGCTTTTGAGCAGCGTTTTGCCATGGGCTTGATCGGCTCATCGGGCGAAGGTGGTGCCAAGCTGCACCGCCGCAATTTTGGCGAAGCTGTTGAAAGCCTTACCGGCGGCGAATATTATTGGATGGCCGGTAATTTTATGAAATACGGTGCTGCGGAAGCAAGCTTTGGCGCTAAAACAGCGAAAGATATTCCCGTTGATGCACACGAATTGATTGCTTTGTGTGCACCGCGACTAACTTTTATCAGTTATGGAATCCCCGAGCAAGGCGATGCCCGTTGGCTGGATCAGCAGGGGAGTTATATGGCCACGGTAGCTGCCGGCCCGGTTTTTAAATTACTCGGGGCAAAAGATCTTGGCGTATCTAATGATTATAAAACAGAAAAAATGCCACCCGTAAATACCGGTTTGCTCAATGGCGAGCTTGCATGGCGGCAGCATGATGGCGGCCATACTGATGCGCCCAACGTAAAATACTTTATCGCCTGGGCTAATAAATTCATCCATGATAAATCCAAACCATAATCAAACTCAATTAACATATGAAGTGTAAGAATTTACTGGTGTTATTACTTGCGCTTACAGGAACGGTTACGCTAAAAGCGCAAACTGCCGCGCGGCCCTGGAATAATAAAGAATGCGCGGTGGTTTTAACTTATGATGATGCGATAGATGTCGATCTGGATAATGTGGCTCCGGTGTTGGATTCTCTGAAACTGAAGGCTACATTCTATATTATCGGTTCATCGCCGGTTGTTGCTAACCGGATGAATGAATGGCGAAAATTAGCCGCCCGCGGTAACGAATTGGGCAACCACTCCCTGTATCACCCTTGCGATGGCAGTTTACCCGGCAGAGGCTTTGTTACTGCCGAAACAGATTTGAGTAAGTATACCGTTGAACGGGCTGTAAAAGAGATCAGGACAACCAATACCCTGCTCAACGCCATTGATGGCAAAACCGAAAGGACATTTGCTTACCCTTGCGGCGACCTGCAAATTGGTAATCAACGCTTTTATGACGAGCTAAAGAAAGATTTTATAGCCGCCCGCGGCGTAAATGCGGAATTGCAAACAGCTAAACAAGTTAACCCCGATAATGTAGATTGCTTTATGATTAATGGGCAATCTGTGGGTTATATGATTGATTTGGTTGAAAAGGCGAGGCAATCGCATACCCTGCTTGTTTTTTTGTTTCATGGCGTAGGTGGTGGGCATAATATCAATGTAAGCCTTGATGCGCACAGCAAACTATTACATTATTTAAAGGCCAATGAAAAAGCAATTTGGGTTGCGCCAATGGTTGATGTGGCGCGTTATATAAAAAACCAGGAAAATCGCTTTTAAAAGTGCAAGATTGAAGTTTTGGCTAAAGCCACCTGGTATTTGTATGTAAACCGTTGGCTAAAGCCAAACGGCAATGAAATCAAATTCTGATTGAGGCGTCAATTCATTGCCGTCCCATTTATGGGGCGGAAAATGGAATTATAACATAGTGGCTTTAGCCAAAATCAGGTGATAAGTTTTTAAAAGCGATTTCCCTGTATAAAAAAGATACAAGATGTTAATTAAATCAAATTTTATTATATTGCAATCGATTGCGTAATTGTATTCAATACCAAATAAACTATAAGCAGGTGTAGTTGCTCAAAGCCGCGCCTCATCGAAAAAAATTATTTAACAACCATAAAATGATGAAAACTCAAACGAATTTTTCAAAATCGTGCTGCTTTATTATGCTGGCCTTATACGTTTTAAACGGGTGTAAAGCAAACGTAAAGCAGGCAGATACGGATACTGTTAAAAGCGGTAAAACAAAGCAAGTAAAGTTTTTAAGCAAACCGCTGATCAGTTCAATTTATACCGCCGATCCTTCGGCGCACGTTTTTAACGGGAAAATTTATATCTATCCTTCTCATGATATCAATACCGGCATCCCTGAAAACGATAACGGCGATCATTTTGCCATGCGGGATTATCATATCCTTTCAATGGATAGTATTGGCGGTAAGGTTACCGATCATGGTGTTGATTTTGATATCAAAGATATTCCCTGGGCTGGCCGGCAGCTTTGGGCGCCCGACGCGGCTTTTAAAAATGGCACGTATTACCTGTATTTCCCGGTAAAGGATAAAAAGGACGTGTTCAGAATTGGGGTGGCTACGTCAGCAAATCCAGCCGGACCTTTCAAGGCAGAACCTGCACCAATTGAGGGTAGTTTCAGTATCGATCCTGCTGTGTTTACCGATACTGACGGAAAAACTTATATGTATTTTGGCGGCATCTGGGGCGGTCAGTTACAGCGTTGGGTAAGCGGTCATTACGATGCCAACGGATCAAAAACTGATTTGAAACAGGATAATGCCCCGGCAATTTCCTGCAAGGTTGCTTTACTGACAGCCGATATGAAACATTTTGACGGTAAAGTAAAAGATGTGGTTATTGTTGATAGCGTGGGCAAACCTCTGTTAACCGGCGATAAGAACCGTCGTTTTTTTGAAGGTTCATGGATGCACAAGTACAACGGTAAATACTATTTTACATATTCAACAGGCGATACGCATTTGCTTTGCTATGCCATTGGCGATAATCCGCTTGGTCCGTTCACTTACAAGGGTGTGATCATGAAACCCGTACAAGGCTGGACTACACATCACTCTATAGTAGAAATTAAAGGCAAGTGGTACATATTTTACCACGATACCGAACTATCGGGCAAAACCTATCTCCGTAACGTTAAAGTAGTGCCATTGCAGCACAACATCGATGGCTCAATTGTAGAAATTGACCCTTTTTTGTAGGGGGATTTTTTAATAAAAAACTAAATTAATGTTTAAAAAGATAAAGAAGCAGGCGTTGATTGTTGCAACAGTTTCCGGTTTGTTGACGTCGTTACAAGCAGATGCGCAAAGCTCGTCACAGGGAAAAGGGTTGAAAGATTATTACCAGTCTTATTTTCCTATCGGCGTGGCCGTATCGCCGGCATCGTTAAAAGATACGGCTTTGAGGGCGCTCATTCTGCAACAGTTCAATAGCCTCACGCCCGAAAACGCGATGAAGATGGGACCCATCCATCCGCAGGAAAACAGGTATTACTGGGATAACGCCGACGCGATAGTAGCTTTTGCCGGGGCGAATGGCTTAAAAGTTCGTGGGCATAACCTTTGCTGGCATGAACAAACCCCAGCGTGGATGTTTATCGGTGAAGACGGTAAACGGGTAAGCAAGGAAATTTTGCTAAAAAGGCTGAAAGATCATATACAGACAGTAGTGGGCCGGTACAAAGGCAAAATATATGCCTGGGATGTGGTGAACGAAGCGGTGGACGACGACAGCACCAAGTTTCTCCGAAACTCCACCTGGTATAAAATATGCGGCGAAGACTATATTTACGAGGCCTTTAAATACGCGCATGAGGCCGACCCAAACGCCGTACTTTTTTATAACGATTACAATACCGAACGGCCCGAAAAAAGGGAAAGGATATACCGGCTGTTAAAAAAACTGGTGGATGCAAAAATACCTATCGGAGGGGTAGGATTACAGGCACATTGGTCGTTATATGAGCCATCGCAAAAGGAACTTATCGCTACGATTGAAAAATTCGCATCGCTTGGACTTAAAGTGCAGATCACCGAGTTGGATATGTCTGTATATCCCTGGGAAAAACAATCGCGCGCGTTGCATGCCGGCGAATCTGCTGAGTTTACGCCGTTGCTCGATCAGAAACAGGCAGATCAATATCGCATGGTTTTTGAAGTATTCAGGAAATATAAGGATGTAATTACCGGCGTTACTTTCTGGAATATCTCTGATAAACATACCTGGCTTGACGAGTACCCGGTAAGAGGGCGAAAAAACTACCCGCTGTTATTTGACCAGCAAAATCACCCTAAAAAAGCCTATTGGGAAGTTACCCGTTTTTAATGCAATTGCTGATTAACATGAAGCTATATAGAGCCCTTTTAATATTTCTGGTTTCCTTAATACTGCTAAACTACAGTACTTATGGCCAGTCACCGGGACAGAGAAGATATGTCTCGGCAGTAGCGGGGTCGGGCTTTTTTCCGCTTGCTGTGCCAGGGAAACAAGTGATATTATATCTGGATACAGATGAATATGCTGGTGTGAAAAGGGCGGCGGCAAACTTAATAACCGACATTGCTGCTGTGACCCAATCGGCACCGGGCAAAATCAGCACCAATTTTAAGGGCGATAAGCAAATGGTATTGATAGGCACTATCGGCAAAAACTCAAAAATAGACCGGCTGATTGCCGAAGGAAAGCTGGACGCCACTGCGATAAAAGGTAAATGGGAAGCGCACTTAACCCTGGTTATTAAAAATCCCTTCCCCGGAGTGGCACAGGCATTGGTTATTGCAGGCAGCGATAAGCGGGGAACTATTTATGGCATTTATGATCTATCGGCACAAATAGGCGTTTCACCCTGGTATTGGTGGGCAGATGTGCCGGTAAAACATCAAAAAAACATTTATGTAATTCCCGGCAACTTTACAGATGGAGAACCGGCCGTAAGATACCGGGGCATTTTTATTAATGATGAAGCGCCCGCGTTTCAGGGCTGGGCTAAGGAAAAGTTTGGAGGCGTAAATCATCAGGTTTATGAAAAAGTATTTGAACTTATTCTTCGCCTAAAAGGGAATTATTTATGGCCGGCCATGTGGGGTAATGCGTTTAATGATGATGATAAACTCAATCCGGTTTTGGCCGATGAGTATGGCATAGTGATGGGCACATCGCACCACGAACCTATGGATAGGGCGCAGCAAGAGTGGAAACGTTATGGCACCGGCGCATGGAATTACCAAACCAATAAAACAGTGTTGCAGGAGTTTTGGAAACAAGGCATCATTAACATGGGTAACAAAGAAACCATTGTAACCGTTGGCATGCGGGGCGATGGCGATATGCCCATGGCCGAAGAAAGTAACATAGCCCTGTTGGAAAACATAGTGCACGATCAGCGGGAGATCATCAGCCAGGTTACCGGGAAAGCTGCTTCACAAACGCCGCAAATGTGGGCGCTATATAAAGAGGTTCAGGATTATTACGATAAGGGTATGCGGGTACCCGATGATGTTACCCTGCTGTTATGCGATGATAACTGGGGCAACATCCGCAAATTACCTGCTTTAGGGGCCAAACCCAGAAAAGGCGGCTACGGTATTTATTTTCATTTTGATTATGTAGGTGATCCCCGAAATTACAAATGGCTTAACACCAATGAAATTGCCGCGACCTGGGAACAAATGCACCTGGCCTATGAATATAACGCCCGGCAGGTATGGGTAGTAAATGTTGGCGATATAAAACCAATGGAATACCCCATCAGTTTTTTTATGGATTATGCCTGGGCTCCCGATAAATGGCCGGCCACACGATTGCCGGATTATGCCAAAGCCTGGGCAGCGCAACAATTTGGATCGGAAAACGCGGGTAAAATAGCAAAGATACTCACGCAATACACCCGTTTTAACAGTCGCCGTAAACCGGAGTTGTTGGATCAAAATACCTATAGCCTGGTTAACTACAACGAATTTGAGCGGGTAACTACCGATTATGTTGGGCTAAAAAATGATGCTAAAGATTTGTATACAAAAATACCTGCAAGCTATAAAGATGCTTATTACCAGCTGGTTTTGCACCCGGTAACGGCTTGCGCCAATTTGTATGAACTGTATTTTGCAGCCGCCCGAAATAAATTATATGCGGAGCAGGGCAGAGCGGCAAGCAATTCAACTGCTAAACGGATTCAGCAGCTTTTTGAAAGGGATAAACAAATCTCGCGCTATTATAATGATACCTTATCTAATAGTAAATGGCACCACATGATGGATCAAACCCATATTGGCTATACCTATTGGCAACAGCCGGAAGTTGATAAAATGCCGCCTGCTAAAACGATCTCACTGGCCGAAAGTGCCAACGTTGGTGTTACTGTGGAAGGTTCGCCGGAAGTTTATCTGCCCGGACAGCACTTAACATCTTTGCCCCGGTTTTATCCATGGAATAGTAAAGGGCATTATATAGAAATATTTAACCGTGGTAAAACGGCATTTAAATATCAGCTTCAATCGCCCGTTGCTTATGTTCAATTCAGTTCGGCGGCAGGCATGGTTACAGAACAGGAACGGGTTATGATCAATATAGATTGGGCTAAAGCGCCAGCCGACATTTCACAAATACCTGTTACGGTTAGTACTGATGCCGGTAAATTGGTTGTGGATGTTAATATTGATAATGAGCATTTAAAAGATCATAAGTTCCGTGATATCGGCGGGTATATTGCTATTGAAGCGGCACATTATACCCGTGCCGTAGCCGATAAGCAGGTAAACTGGCAGGAAATTCCCGATTATGGACGCACTTTATCGGGCGTTTGCCCTATCCCGGTTACCGCCGCTGCATATCAGCCTGGTAATAATAGCCCACACCTCGAATATCAGATCAGTTTAAAAGATACCGGCCGCATAAACGTGATCATGTATATTTCGCCAACGCTCGATTTTAAAGCGAAAAAAGGTTTGTATTACGCCGTATCAATAGATGATGATGCGCCACAATTGGTCAACATCAACAAAAACGAAACACCTGGCAGTGGCGAGTGGGGGAACAGTGTAGCCAACAATATTAAAAAGCTGCAAACCACGCATGTGATCAACAAGCCCGGTACCCATGTTTTAAAATATTGGATGGTTGATGCCGGCGTGGTATTACAAAAAGTGGTGATTGATAGCGGCGGGCTAAAGGATAGTTATTTGGGGCCGGAGGAGCATTGAGGCGTTTTTGTAGGAGACGCAATATTTTGTGTCTCCCGCGTGCAAATCCAATTTGCATTTCCTCTTGTAAAACCGCTCTTTATAGCTGGAGACGCAAAATATTGCGTCTCTACATTTAACAAATAGTGTCAAACGTTATCCTTTAAGCGCCTAAAAACCAATAGAGTTCCCCCCGTCAACTGGCAGAATCACCCCGGTGGTGTATTTTGAAGCATCGGATGCAAGGTAAAAAATAGCTTCGGCTACATCCAATGGTTCGCCAAGTTTCCCCATGGGCGTTCTTGATAGTACTTTGTTTTTGCGGTTGGGATCATTATCAAGCGCTTTTGCCGACATATCCGTTGCAATAAAACCCGGCGCAACGCAATTTACCCTGATACCGAGGGGAGAAAGTTCTGTAGCCATGGCCCTGGTCATCCCTTCAATGGCCGATTTTGTAGCCGTATAGGCAATCACAAACGGGATACCATATTGTGAAGCCATTGAGCTGATGTTTACAATGCTGCCGTTTCCCGCTTCCTGCATATATTTCACCGTCTGCCTGCTAATCGCAAACACCGCCGAAAGATTGGTTTGTATAATTTGCTGAAAGTCGGCATCGGTAACCTCGGTAAAAGCTTTCTTCTGGTTAATGCCGGCGTTATTCACCAAAATATCCGGTGTGCCGTATTCCGTAACTATTTCATCTATTAATGCAGGTATACCTTCAAGTTTACCCAAATCATAAACTTTATAACTGCAAAGTGCGCCAAGCGATTCGGCGGCGGTGTGTAATTTATGCTGATCGCGCCCTATAATAATAGTACGGATACCATTTTCGGTGAATTTTTTGGCTGTGGCCAGGCCCAATCCCGAACCTCCGCCGGTGATAATGGCAAGTTTGCTTCCTGGTTTCATTTAATATGCCACTAAGATTTTTTACTTCGTAAAGATGATTCCCTGATAATCAATTCCGACCTCAGGATCAAACTATGGGTTTGTTGCAGGTCGCTTTTATCAACCAGGTGGTTGATGAGCAATTTTGCGGCTACTTCGCCCATTTCGTAACCTTTATAATTTACCGTGGTAAGGTTGGGCTGCACCACGCAGGCAGTCGGATCATTATTAAACCCGGCAAAAGCAATATCTTCCGGAATCCGGATGCCATGTTTTTGTAATTCTATCATACAGCTAACCGCGCAGATATCATTTGCCGCAAATACAGCATCGGGCAATTTTTCCATTTTTAGTATCTGTGTAGCCGCGTCAATACCTGCCTGGCTGCTCAGGTCGCCAATAATTACCGAACTTTCATTAAACTGTAGCCCGTTTTCTGCTAATGCTTTTTTGTAGCCGCTAAGCCTATCAGTGTATACGTTTCTTAGTAAGCTGGCGGTAAGATGAACAATGTTTTTGCAGCCTTCGGCAATCAAATGACTGGTTATTTCATATGCGGCTTTGGTATTATCGATAAAAATTTGCGGGCACGATGCATGTTCAAATACCCTGTCAACAAATATTACGGGTATATTTCTTTTTAAAAAAGGTTCAAAGTGCTCAATATCAGTAGTATCATAAGCCAGCGAAACCAGTAAACCATCCACCCGGTTATTCAACATTGCCCTGGCGTTGGTAACCTCTTTCTGCATGGTTTCTAAGGATTGACTGATGAAAAGGCTGTAGTTATTATTGTTAACCGCTTTTTCTACACCGGCAATCAGGTCCGACATAAAACTACTGTTAAGCCTGGGCACAATAACGCCTATCACATTGCTTTTTTTACTACGCAGATTGCTGGCTATTGAGTTAGATCTGTAGCCCATTTCGTCGGCCGCTTTCAATATCGATTTGCGGGTGCTTTTACTAACGCGGGGATGGTTGGTAAGTCCACGGCTTACCGTTGCCGCAGAAATGTTGAGTTTTTCTGCAATATCATATATGGTTACTTCTTTTTGCCCTTTGTCCATTAGCTAAACTGCGGTAATGATCGCCACTTTTAACCGCTTTAAAAATTAACGCGAATCAATCGATAAATATAAAACTTATTTGCCGAAAAAAACTACTTTTAGGCAATCGATTACATTTTGAATTTTAGCTGTGTAATCGCCTGTATTATAGGTATGAAGTTGGTGAAAATATTGTTATTCATTTGCGGTGTATTTGTGGTGGTACCCGCCTGTGCAAAAATGCGGCTTCCGCAGCTGGTTGCCGATGGTATGGTGTTACAGCGAAATACCAGCGTAAATATCTGGGGATGGGCAAACGTGGGCGAAAAAATAGCCATCAGGTTTCAAAACCGGGTATACCATACCGTTACCGGTAAAGATAGTGTGTGGAAGGTAATTTTACCACCGCTTAAGGCTGGCGGTCCTTATGTTATGGACCTCACCGCCGATAACCACATCGTGCTTCACGATGTTTTAGTAGGTGATGTTTGGTTTTGCGCCGGGCAATCCAATATGGTTTTACCTATGGAAAGGGTAAAAGAGAAATACCCCGATGAAATAGCCGTAGCCAACTACCCCGAAATAAGAAACTTTTTTGTGCCAACAGTTGCCGATGTTAGCGGGCTGCACCAGGATTTACCCGCAGGTAAGTGGCTAAAAACAGATACCAAAAACATTTTAAGCTTTGGTGCTACATCGTGGTTTTTTGCAAAGAGGCTGTATCAAAAGTATCGTGTTCCTATTGGTATCATCAACTCAAGCGTAGGTGGCACGCCCATTGAAGCCTGGATTAGCAGGGAAGGCCTTAAAGGCATCGCGCCATTTGATAAACGCATGGCGCAATTTGGCAACGCAGCTTTCATAGATAGCGTTACCAGGAAACACGCCCCGGCCGCTGATCCGTTTAACACTGCCGCTTATGGTACAGACAAAGGCTTAAGTGAAACCCAACCCTGGTTTGATACCACTTATGCGCCCCGTCATTGGCATCATTTCTGGCTCCCCGGCTATTGGGAAGATCAGGGAATTAAAGACCTGCATGGCGTAGTGTGGTTTAGAAAAGAAATTAACCTTCCCGAGTCTGTAAGCGGGAAAGTGGCTAAACTTTTTGTCGGCCGTATTGTAGATGCCGATCAAACCTACGTAAATGGCCGGCTTGTGGGGGGTATCAGCTATCAATATCCGCCACGTAGGTATACCGTGCAGGCCGGAATATTAAAACCGGGTAAAAATATAATTATGGTACGGGTAATTAATTTTGCCGGTAAAGGCGGCTTTGTTCCTGATAAAAGTTATCGTTTACAAATAGGGGATGATGCTATTGATCTTCGTGGCGATTGGCAGTATAAAGTAGGGCAGGCGTTTGAACCTGTTGAAACAGTTAATACTTTTTCGGCACAAAATGAACCTACGGGACTTTTTAACACCATGGTGGCCCCGGCAACTCCCTATACTATTAAAGGTATAGTTTGGTACCAGGGCGAAAGTAATACCGGTAAAGCATCTGTATACGGAAAATTGCTGACGGCGCTTATTGCCGATTGGCGTAAACACTGGAATGCCGGCAATATCCCTTTCATTTTTGCCCAGTTGCCCAATTTTAACGAGGTGCGATACCTGCCGGCAGAAAGCGAATGGGCAACCTTGCGCGAAGGGCAGCTTCAAGCCCTCGCGGTACCTGCAACGGGCATGGCAGTAACCATTGATGCAGGCGAATGGAATGATATCCATCCGCTTGATAAAAAAACAGTGGGCGGCAGGCTTGCTTTAGCCGCGGAACACGTGGCTTATGGCGAGCAGGGTGTAGTACCAACCGGGCCAATCTATAAATCGGCAAGTATTAATGGTAATAAGATTGAACTTACTTTTAATAATGTTGGCACAGGGCTTACAACTAACGATGGCGACGAACTTGCCCAATTTGCTATTGCAGGGGCCGATAAAAAATTTGTATGGGCGCATGCGATCATCACTGGCGATAAGGTTTGGGTTTGGGCCGATAAAATAACCGCGCCGCTTTATGTAAGGTACGCCTGGGCCGATAACCCCGAAGGCGCAAATTTGTATAACAAGGAAGGTTTACCCGCATCACCTTTCAGAACAGATAAGCCGTAATACTTTCTGGAAAATCAGGATAAGATATTGCCAAAACATTTTCACCCCGGCTGTGTAAGTACTCCAATTTTATTTGAAATTTCGAGACGATTTACCTCCTTACTATTTGCAAAAAACCAAGGAGGGTGTAGTTTTGGGGCTTAAACAGCCTAAAATGATAGTGGTACTAAAAATACGAAATTATATAGCCGGCATTATGACGATGTTGAGCCTGCAGCCAGCGCTTGCGCAGAATTTGGTAAAGTATGTGCAACCTATGGCCGGCACCGCTGCTGCAACTACGTCATCGGCGTTAAAGCATGGCCTGGTTGCCGATACCCGTTTTGCCAATACAATACCGGCCGTTACCGCTCCATTTGCCATGACACAATGGACGCCGCAAACAGAAAGCGACGAAACCAAATGTGTACCACCATATTATTACAAAGATAATATGTTTACAGGCCTGCGCGGTTCTCATTGGCTAAGCGGCTCATGTACGCAGGATTACGGCAGTTTTACAATTATGCCAATTACCGGCCGGTTAAAAACCAGTAATTATGGCGCACAATTTAATCATAATGAAGAGTTTTCGTCTCCCTATCTATATCAGCTTAAAATGCAAAAATATCAGGTTAACGCGGCGGTAACCTCCACCGCGCGTTGCGCCATGATGCAATTTACCGTGGATAAGGCCGATAGCCTTTACCTGTTAATAACGCCCAACAGCGATTATCACGAAGGATTTGTTAAAGTGGATAACAAAACCGGCGAGGTTTACGGTTATAATCCCGCCCATCGCATTTACCAGGGCTGGGGTAAAAGTGCCGGTTTCAGCGGGTTTTTTGTCATCAGGTTTGAAAGAAGTTTAGATAACAGGGGCACATTTGCCGGCGATAAGATTTTTAATGCAGACAGTATTAAAAACGGAAGCCTGATAGGTGCTTATGTTGGTTTTAAAATGGATAAAGGCGAGAAGCTAACCATCCGTATAGGTACTTCTTTTACCAGTTTGGAAGGTGCCCGTAAAAACCTGGATGCCGAAATGCCGGGGTTTAACTTTGAGCAAACGGTAGCAATTAATAAAGCAGTGTGGGAAAAGGCCTTGGGCCAAGTTAGGGTAACAACAGGTAGCGAACAGGATAAGCGTGTTTTTTATACAGCGTTATATCATACCATGCAGCAGCCTCGCTTGTTTAATGATGTTGATGGCAGGTATCCCCGGTTTGCCGGTAACTATCAAACCGAAATATTGGATAAGGGTAATTATTATGATGATTTCTCGATGTGGGATATTTACCGGGCCGAGATACCGCTATTTGAAATTTTAAATCCACCGTTGGTTAACAACCTGGCAAAATCACTTATCTTAAAGGGCAAGCAAGGCGGCTGGATGCCAATTTTCCCTTGTTGGAATAGCTACACATCTGAAATGATTGGCGATCATACCACATCGGTTATCAGTTCGGCCTATTTGAAAGGTATTACCAACTTTGATGCTAACGAAGCCTACCAACTCCTAAGGCATAACGCCTTTGAGTTACCGGTCAACAGGGCCGATTATGTAGAAGGCAAAGGACGGCGCGCGTTGGATAGTTACCTCAAGTACAAATACATCCCGTTGGAGGATAGCGTATCAGATGCTTTTCATAAAATGGAGCAGGTAAGCCGTACCATAGAGTATGCTTATGACGACTACGCCCTTGCGCAATTTGCAAAAAGTCTGAAAAAGTACTCCGATTATACCACACTTACCAAAAGAGCAAAATACTATGCCAATGTTTTCGACGCGTCCGCAGGTTTCATGAGGGGAAAACATGCAGATGGCAGTTGGATATCAAACTTTGATCCGGATAAAAAGGCCACTTATATTACCGAGGGTACTCCCCGCCAATACACATTTTATGTTCCGCATGATGTAACCGGCCTGGTTAAATTAATGGGAGGTGCGGACAAGCTGGAGCATGCTTTAGATAGTCTTTTTATAAAAGGGGAGTATTGGCATGGTAACGAACCGGGGCATCAGATTCCGTTTATGTACAATTATTCGCCATCGCCATGGAAAACCCAGGCTGATGTGCGTAATATATTGGCTGCCGAATATAGTGATGGCCCGGGCGGCTTAGGCGGTAACGATGATGCCGGTCAAATGTCGGCTTGGTATGTATTTGCCTCGTTGGGTTTTTACCCGGTAAATCCCGTATCCGGCGAGTACCTGCTTTGTTCGCCATTGTTTGATAAGGCTGTCATCAATCTGCAAAACAACAGCAAATTTGAAATCACCTGTCATAAATCCGGTCCAAAGTCGATGTATATCCACCAGGTAAAATTGAATGGCAAAACAATGCCCAATAATTTTATTCGCTATAACCACATTATGGCGGGCGGCAAGCTCGAAATTTATTTGCAGGATAAGCCCGATCACCTATGGGCAAATAAGCCAATTTATCAGCCTAAAGGCATGTAGCAGGCAAAGGGAATTACAAAAAATGGCGATTAATTATGTTATTGGTGCCAAAAAAACGGTGATCATGTATGGCAGGCATGTAAAGATTAATCCTTTTTTAATGGTTTATTAAGCCTGTAACAATTTATTTGCAGTATTGATAAACCGGGGGGTGATGTTGTATCTTGCCTGGCCCTACCTATTTAAACCAAAATGAACAAAAGAACCTTCTTATCCGGCCTGTTGCTATTTTTTTGCGTGACAGCCTTACACGCGTCTACAAAACAAAAAACATTCTTTACAGACACTGCTCTTAATAAATACAATGTAAGCTGGAGTACGCCCGGTCCCGGCTCGGCTCAATCTATGCCCTTGGGTAATGGCGACATCGGACTTAATGTATGGGTTGAAAAAAATGGCGACCTGGTTTTCTACATCAGTAAAACTGATGCCTGGAGCAGTGATCCGCAGGCCGACGAATGGATGAATCAAGGCGGGGTACTTTCGAAACTTGGTGAAGTAAGGATATCAGTAAACCCCAACCCGCTGGCCAAAGATGCCGTTTTCAGACAAATACTCAGGCTCGGTACCGGCGAAATTTCCATCCGGGAAGGAATGGGGAATAACCGTGTTGATATGCGGGTATGGGTTGATGCCAATCACCCGGTAGTCAGGGTAGAAACTAAAAGCGCCTCGCCATCCACAGTTAATGTTAGGCTCGAAAACTGGCGTGCGGGTATCACAGATACTGTTTTAGGTGCACAAAAAAATCGTATAGCCTGGTATCATCACAACGCGGCCAATGCCGACGCGCATTTGGCTAACCTAACCTTCGGCGCTGTTATTAAGGGTGATGGATTTATTAACAAGGATGATAATACATTGCAATCTGCAAAGGCAACAAACGCGCAATTGATTTCTATATACCCATTAACGGGCATTGCCGCCAATGGCAGTCAATGGTTAAATAAACTGGAAGCGCAAATCAACCAAATTCAAAAAATAAAGCTGGATGATAGCCGTATTGCTCATAATGAATGGTGGCGGCAATTCTGGGACCGTAGCCATGTATTTGTTACCGGCGATAGTTTAGCTTATAAAACTACCCAAGGTTATCTGTTACAGCGTTTTGTTACTGCCTGTGCTGGCAGGGGGGCGTACCCTGTAAAATTCAACGGGTCTATTTTTGTGGTGGATAACCCGGCACGTAACGTTAATGCTGATTTCAGGGCTTGGGGCGGCCAGTATTGGTTTCAAAATACCAGGGCCATGTATTGGCCAAGGTTGATGGCCGGCGATTTTGATATGATGCTGCCGCTATTTAATATGTATGCCAAAATTTTGCCGGCAAACACTGCCCAGGTACAGGAATATTATCATCATGGAGGGGCCTACTTTGCCGAAACATCGCCTTTTTGGGGTGGGGTAAATTACGTTGGTCCGGATGCCAAGGCTAACTACACAGCCCACTATTTTACCCCTATACTGGAGTTAAGCATGATGATGCTTGATTATTACGAGTATACCGGCGACGCTAACTTCGCTAAAAAAACCTTGCTTCCCATAGCCTCAGCCGGCTTGCAGTTTTTCGACGAGCATTTTAAACGCGATAGCACCGGCAAGCTCCTGCTCGATCCGGATAATGCCATTGAAATGTTTTGGAAGGTACATAACCCCGCGCCAGATATTGCCGGGCTGCATGCTATACTTAGCCGGATGATTAATTTGCCGGTAAACCTTGTTGATGAAAAATCCCGCTCTCAATGGCAACGTTTTTACAATGAATTACCTCCGTTGCCCACGGTAACGGATAAAAACAAAACCATATTACTGCCCTATACCGGTCCGCAAACCATCCAATCAAACAATAGCGAAAACCCCGAATTGTATTCCATATATCCGTTCAGGCTTTATGGTTTGGGTAAACCTGATTTGGATGTAGCTGTTAATACCTTCAATAGCCGCAAGCAACGCGCAAAAGGCTGTTGGGTGCAAGATCCTATACAGGCAGCTATGATAGGGGATGCTGATGTAGCAAAAGAATACGTAAGTTTTGCGTTTACCCGTAAAGACCCCACTCTTAAATTCCCTGCTTTTTGGGATAAGGGCAATGACTATATGCCCGATGAAGATAACGGCGGCAATGGTGAAAACGGTCTGCAGCAAATGCTGATACAGGTTGACGGTAAAAAAATTATGCTGCTACCCGCCTGGCCAACCGGGTGGAATGCCGATTTTAAACTCAACTCGCCTTTTAACACCACCGTGCAAGGCAAGGTGGTAAATGGAAAACTTACTGATATAAAAGTTACACCTGCAACCCGCATGGCCGATGTAGTTGTATTGAGTAAATAACCGTCGCAATTAATCATAGGGTAGCTTTTTACAAACTCAATTGGCGTTTTTATGCCTATTGCCTCCAATAATGATTAACAATTGGTAAATATTGATGATAAATTAATATTACCAGTTGTTAAATTAGTATCTGCTAATTTGACGCTATTTAATCGCGTTGTTAAAGACATTATGCTGCAAATCTTTTAAATGTGTACTGTATTTATTGTATTTTAGCCTGTCGGTGGCTAAACACGCCGGTACCAATTATAAATTACAGCGCGGGTACTTAAGTTGCAATGCTTAGCAGGTACTTATCAACATGAGATTTTTTTTATCGGGTATAATAACGGTTATTTTATTAAATATCCTTTTCCTGTTGCCTGCAAATGCGCAGTCGTACGGGTTAGGGTTTTATAGTCATGAGGTGGTGCAGGATAAACGCACCACGCTTGATTTAAGCGTAAACAACGTAAGGCCAAAAGATAACCTCGATGTATCCTTCGATCTTTCTTTTATGCCCAATCATGTTATTTATTTTGGTTACATATTGCGGCTTGTTGGCGACGATAAACAAAATATCGACCTTGTTTATGATAACCAGGCCAATACCAAACACTTTAAAATCATTATCGGCGAACGCCTTTCAAAAATATGCTTTAATATTGATGATAAGCTATTGTTTGATCATTGGAACAAACTAAGGCTGCTTATCGACTATAAGAATGATAAGCTCACCGTTTTTTCGGGGAAGGATGCTTATAGCGAAACGGGACTTGCCCTAAAGCCATGCAGCAATTATAAACTGCTTTTTGGTGCAAACGCTTACCGGCAGTTTCAAACTACCGATTTGCCGCCTTTGAAACTTCGGGAGGTAAATGTATCTCAAAACGGAACACTGCTTGGCAACTGGCCGCTTAACGAGTGGGAGGGCAACATAGCCAATGAAACCGTTAACCAAAACAACGGCACCATCACCAATCCGCTATGGATCAAATCGCGCCACCGCAACTGGCAAATGGAAAAAGAGTTTACCATTCCGGGTGATGCCAGCATTGCTTTTGATGCCGCTAATGAGCGGGTTTTAATTATAAACCAGGATTCGCTATATACCTACGCTGTTAATAAAACACCGCAAATTACGAGTACTGCTTACAGCTCGGGTAAGCAAATGATGGTGCCCGGCGATCAGATGGTTTATAATGCCGATAAACTGTACTACCTGTATATCGACCAGATGGCCATCGGTACCTATGATTTTAAAACCAACCGATGGAACAAGGGCTTTAAAAACCTGGCTACCAATAATGGTCACCTCAATAAGTTTTTCAGCAAGGCCGATAGTTCGGTTTATACCATTGGCGGCTATGGGCAGTTAATTTATAAAGACAGTGTTAAACGCTACAACGTAGTTACCAATACCTGGCAAAAGGTAAAAGTTAAGGGCGATACTTTTACGCCGCGTTACCTGGCCGGTTTGGGTACAAGCGCCGCCGGTGATACTGCTTATGTAATTGGTGGTTATGGCAGCGCATCGGGCCAGCAAATTGTAAATCCGCGTAATTTGTATGATATGATGCGGTTCTCGGTTAAGGATAAATCCTTTAAAAAGCTGTTCACTATCGATGTAAAGAACGAAGATTTTGTGTTCTCAAATTCGTTGGTTATCAATGAAAAAGAACGCTCCTATTATGGGTTGATATTTCCTCAGCATAAATTTAACTCTAACCTGCAACTGATCCGTGGTTCACTGGATAAAGCAAAATATCAGCTGGTAGGCGATACCATTCCGTTTTTGTTTCATGATATTCATTCCTTTTCTGATCTGTACTTTTTACCCCACAGCGGCAAATTTTTGGCCGTTACTTTATTTAGGGAGGAAGACAGGACGCGGATAAAAATATATTCGCTGTTAAGTCCGCCCGAACCGTTAGACGAGCGGGTTATAGAAGTAAGTCACGCTGGTTTTTTTTGGTGGTTTGTTGTAGGTTGCGTATTGGGGCTGATTGCAATAGGTTATATTATAGTGGTTAAGCGTAAAAAACAAGTAGTTATCAACGAACCACAACATCAACTCAAACCCGTTAGGCCATTGCCAACAACAGAACAATTGCCAGAGGATGAAGCTCTGGTATTTGAAGATGACTATACCAAAAGCCACTGCAAAAACTCCATATTTTTATTTGGCGATCTGCAGCTGTTTACGCCCGAGGGCAACGAGATCACCAGGTATTTTACGCCCTTGTTAAAAGAGCTGTTTTTGGTGATTTTGCTGTATTCGGTAAAATTGGATAGGGGGGTAAGCTCCGAAAAACTGAATGAAATACTTTGGTTTGATAAATCGGAAAAAAGTGCCCGCAACAACCGGTCTGTAAATATTGCCAAGCTTAAAACGCTTTTAGATAAAATAGGGCACTGCCAGTTATCAAAAGATACGGGCTATTGGAAAATTGAGATTGATTATAGCCATATCATGGTTGATTACCATAACTACCTCAATATTGTATCTAACAAAACCAAGCTTAATAAACAAAAAATCGTTCAGCTTACGCGCATCACGCAGCGGGGCAACTTTTTATCAAACATTGAATACGAATGGCTGGATACATTTAAATCCGAAGTATCCAACGAGATCATCGATTCCTATATTCAATTCGCAGCGTCGGTGCCCATTGCCGATGATCCTGAATTTTTAATCAAACTGGCCAATGATATCTTCTATTTCGACCCGGTAAATGAGGAAGCCATGATTTTAAAATGCAAAGCCCTTGCCCACATCGGCAAACATTCGCTGGCCAAAAATACTTTCGAAAGCTTTAATAAAGAGTATAAAGCCATTTACGGTGAAGCTTTTGAGCGCGATTTTCATTCGATTCTTGAATAAATCTACCTTTCCCGTCCACACAGGGTCTCTTTGAAAAAGGACCCTGTGCGCGTTTGTTTAACGGGGGTGTATGATGATTTCGATAATCGACTCCCTCAGAGTCCTCTGATCGAGAGATCCTAAGGGACAAAAGGCGCGCTTATTTGAGCGTCTATTTCATTTAAATCTCAATTAATCCCATACAATCTTTAATTTTCCGGTGCAATTAATAAAATATTAATAGTTCATTAAGGTTTAGCGGCAAATTTGAACCTATAAACCGATTATAAATTCAACAAATGGATATCTTATTTACCCGGCTATTAAAACCGGTTGTTTTTGGTGCTTTGTTAAGCGTTACCACAATTACCCTGTGCAACGCGCAAACCCAAACCGATGGCAATTTAAAATACATTGATCCACGTATTGGTAACGTGGGGCAATTGCTGGAACCAACCCGGCCAACCATGCACCTGCCCAACCAAATGATTAGGATGTACCCCAAGCGGGCCGATTATATTGACGACCAGATTTCCAGCTTTCCGCTCAATATGGTATCCCACCGCCTGGGTGAGGTTTTTGCCATAAAGCCTGATACTAAAACGCTAAGCCCTGCATCGTGGGATGAGAAGATGCCTTACGATCATGACCTGGAAGTTACCCGTCCATGGTATTATTCTACTTATTTAATTGATAAGGATATCACCGTGGAGTTTGCGCCCGGCAAAAAGGTGGGGATTTTTAAATTTACTTTCCCGGCTAAAAGTGTTGCTAAAAGCATTTTGTTTGATGTTTATAACGATGGCGATGCCAGTTTTAGCTTTACCAATGGCAATGAACTCAGTGGCATGGAAACCTACAATGGCGATATCAAAATTTATGTTTACGGTCGTTTCAACGCCAAAGGAACTGCTGGTATTGTAAAAGATGACAAGCTGATCAAAGATGCAGCCATAACGGGTAAGGAAGCAAAATCATATATAACCTTTGGCGCCGGTACGCCCGATGTGGTTGAGTTTAAATATGCCATATCATACGTAAGCGAGCAACAAGCCAAACAAAACTTTAAAGACGAATTTACGGGCGTTGATTTTAATACATTAACAACAACTGCAAAAGCCGCGTGGGCCAAAGTAGTTAACCAAATTGAAATAGCCGGCGGTACCGAAGCGCAACGCCGGTCGTTTTATACTGCTTTGTACCGCTGTAACGAGCGGATGGTGAACATCAATGAGGATGGGCATTATTATAGCGGTTACGATAAAAAGGTTCATGACAGCAACCGCCCCTTTTATGTAGATGATTGGGTTTGGGATACTTACCTGGCCCTTCACCCGTTGCGGTCGATATTGAACCCTACTATGGAATCAGATATGTTGAACTCCTATGTAACCATGTATCAGCAAAGTGGTTGGATGCCAACCTTCCCGGTTTTGTTTGGCGATAATCCTTGTATGAACGGTTTTCACTCCACCGTAATGTTTTTGGATGATTACCGTAAAGGCATCCGCGGTTTTGATATTCAAAAAGCCTACGAGGGTATTCATAAAAATGCCACCCAGGCCACCATGTTGCCATGGGAAAACGGACCTAAATGCGAATTGGACGATTTTTACTATGATAAGGGTTATTTCCCAGCCCTGCCAAAAGGCGAAAAGGAAACCGTAAGCCTGGTACACTCTTTTGAAAAAAGGCAGGCCGTAGCCGTTACCCTCGGCGGTAGTTATGACGATTGGGCTGTGGGGCAGCTGGCTGCCGAGTTGAAGAAAACCGACGATCAGACCTTATTTGCCAAACGCGCCCTTAACTATAAAAACCTGTGGAACAATGATAAAAAGATGTTTATCCCCAAAGACAAGGATGGTAACTGGATCAATATCGATCCTAAATTTGATGGCGGACTTGGCGGGCGCGATTATTACGACGAAAATAACGGTTGGACCTATCTATGGCAGGTGCAGCACGATATTCCCGGCCTCATTGGTTTAATGGGCGGTAATGATGCTTTCCAGGCTAAGCTTGATCAGTTATTTCGTGAAGGTTTAGATAGAAGCAAATACCAGTTTTGGGCTAAGTTCCCCGATGCAACCGGGCTTGTGGGGCAGTACTCCATGGGTAACGAGCCAAGCTTCCATATCCCGTACCTGTATAACTACGCTGGCGCGCCATGGAAAACCCAGAAGCGGGTGAGGTTTTTATTAGATGTATGGTACAAGGATAGCATTTTCGGTATACCGGGCGATGAAGACGGCGGCGGTATGTCGGCTTTTGTGGTGTTCTCCTCTATGGGTTTTTATCCAATAACACCAGGCAAGCCGGTTTACACCATAGGCAGTCCGGTATTTAGTAAAGTGACTATCAATTTGCCAAACGGTAAACAGTTTAAACTATTGGCCAATAATTGTTCGGTAGTTAATAAATATATCCAAAGCGCTAAGTTTAACGGTAAGGTATTAAACAAGCCTTGGTTTACGCATGAACAGCTTGTTGCAGGTGGCTTGCTTGAGTTACAAATGGGACCTAAACCTAATAAAAGCTGGGGCATTTGAGTTAATCCAATAATTAAAACATAAAAGATATATCCTGATGAAAAAACAAGTTTTTAGCATCTTGCTGCTATTGGTATGCGCCGTTGGGTACGCTCAAAAGCATAGCAAAACATCGGCTTTTAAAAGTTATAAAGGGTTGGTAATGGCCGGTTACCAGGGCTGGTTTAATGCCCCGGGGGATGGTGCCGGTCGCGGGTGGAACCATTATGTATCGCACGGTAAATTTGAGCCGGGTTATACTAATATAGATATCTGGCCGGATGTAAGCGAGTATAAAAAAAACTACGTATCGCCATTTAAACATGCCGATGGTACGGATGCCTACCTGTACAGCTCCTATGATTCTTCATCAGTTGAAACGCATTTTAAGTGGATGCAGCAGTACGGTATTGATGGTGTATTTGTACAGCGTTTTATTGGCGATGTACAACGGGGCAGGGGACGTAATCATAACGATGTGGTACTGGGTAACGCGCTTAAATATTCTGAAAAATATCACCGGGCAATTTCGGTAATGTATGATCTTTCGGGCATGCAGGCCGGTGGTGATTCGTTGGTGATTAAGGATTGGAAACATTTGATAGATAGCCTGAAATTGACCAATAGGGGCAACAACCAGACCTGGCTTTATCATTATGGTAAACCCCTGGTGGCCGTTTGGGGTGTGGGCTTTAACGATGGACGCAAATACGGCCTTGGCGAAGCTGAACGGATCATCAACTTTTTTAAAAATGACCCCATATATGGCGGTTGCGCTGTTTTATTAGGCGTGCCAACCTACTGGCGTGATTTTGGTAACGACACCGAAAAAGACCCGCGTTTGCATGACTTGCTCCGCAAGGTAGATATTGTTCACCCATGGTTTGTAGGGCGGTTTAATGAAGACAGTTACCCCAAATTCCAGCCGCGGATAGTTGATGACATTGCCTGGTGTAAAGCTAATAAGGTGGATTATGTGCCCACCGTGTTCCCCGGTTTTAGCTGGCATAACATGAACCCACGTGCGCCGCAAAACCAGATCCCTCGTAACAGAGGTCATTTTTACTGGAAACAGATTACAGGAGCCATTAAAAGTGGTGCAGGCATGCTCTATGTAGCCATGTTTGATGAGGTTGATGAAGGCACCGCCATCCTGAAAGCTTCCAAAAACCCGCCGGTAGGCTTAAGCACCTTTGTAAGTTATGAAGTTGGTATTCCTAATGATTATTATTTATACCTAACAGGGTACGCCACCAAAATGCTCAGGAAGCAGGTACCTTTTACTGAGGATGTGCCTTTGCCGGTAAATCATAAATAAAAACTGAAGATTTTTAAAATACCCTCTCTAAGAGGTTTAGTTGATGTTATCAAAATATTGATAACCGTGTGCCCGGGGTGAGATACGGGCACATTTATTTTAAGAACGACGCTGTGCGAAGTCTCGGACTTTGGACTACTATGCCCGTAGTCTCTGCTACAGGTTTGTATACGCTTGATTAAAAAGCTGCTGTAGTCAGAGACTATAAGCATAGCAGATCGAAGTCTGGAGACTTCGATCAACAGTGGAAGTCGAATAGCTGTGAGGTCCCGCCCGCTGTACGAAGTCTCTGACTTCGTACTACTATGCCTGTAGTCTCCGACTACAGGATTATTGCCCTTGCTTAAAAAATACTGTAGTCGGAGACTACAGGCATAGCAGATTGTCTTGTCCTGAAATAGGTTTACACTAAGTAAACAAAAATGAAAGGACAAAAGACAAGGAAGGAGCGTTTAGCTTCACAGGT
>NZ_JAUFPS010000022.1 GCF_030409315.1 Mucilaginibacter flavus
AAGGCCTGGCTAAATTCTATAACGTATATGAAGGATGGTTAATGTTTCAAAACTTCAACTAAAAGATGTGTACACACAGTAGCTCCCATGGGAGGGAATAAAAAAATTGAATATCCGTCGGCTATTTAGCAATATAGGGCAAAATTTGAGAAAATATAACCTAACCAATTATGAACGAGTTTACCTTAGGTGTTGAAGAAGAATTTATGGTGATTGACCCTGTAAGCAGGGAACTAAAATCGCACGAGCAAAAAATTGTGGATAGCGCCCAAAAAATCCATGAAGACCAGGTAAAGGCCGAAATGCACCAGGCCGTGGTGGAGGTAGGCACCCATATTTGCAAAAACACTACCGAAGCACGTAAAGAGGTAAGCAAACTACGCACCACCGTTGCTATGCTGGCCGGCGATATTGGTCTGCGCATCGGCGCGGCAGGAACGCACCCGTTTTCGCATTGGCAGCACCAGTTGATTACAGATCATCCCCGGTATTTTGAAATTGTGGATGAAATGCAGGAGGCAGCCCGCTCCAACCTTATTTTTGGCTTGCATGTGCATGTGGGCATCCAATCGCGCGATATGGCTATTCATATAGCCAACCAGGTGCGTTATTTTTTGCCGCATGTGTACGCGCTATCAACCAATTCGCCATTTTGGGAAGGGCGCAATACCGGCTTTAAATCGTTCCGTACCAAGGTATTTGACAAGTTTCCGCGCACAGGCATCCCCGATTATTTCAGCAGTATTGAGGAGTATGACGCATACATCAAACTATTGGTAAAAACCAACTGTATTGATAACGCTAAAAAAATATGGTGGGATATCCGCGTGCATCCGTTTTTTGAAACTATCGAGTTCAGGATTTGCGATTGCCCGATGTTAGTTGATGAAACTATAGCTTTTACAGCCCTGTTCCAGGCCTTATGTGCCAAATTATACAAACTAAGGCAGCAGAATATGAAATTTATCACTTATTCCCGCGCTCTCATCAACGAAAATAAATGGCGCGCCGCCCGCTATGGCATCGACGGTAAAATGATTGATTTTGGTAAAGAAATGGAGGTGAACACCAGATCGTTAGTATTAGAGCTTTTAGATTTTGTCGACGATGTAGTTGACGAACTCGGCTCACGCGATGACCTGCAATACGTTCATAAAATATTAGAAACCGGTACCGGGGCCGATAGGCAGCTGGCCGTTTACCAGCAAAATAATAACTTTGCCGATGTGGTTGATTACATCACCTCACAAACGTTAAAGGGGTTATAAACTCAACAGCCCCGCTCAAATCCTCCCCGGTAGGGAGGGCTTTAAAACAAGACATTTATAATAATAAATAAAATTCTCCCCTACCGGGGGAGATTTAGAGGGGACTTATGAAACCGGAAATAAAAGTTGCCATACTTGATTTGTATAAT
Organism: Mucilaginibacter flavus; assembly: GCF_030409315.1. GTDB lineage: Bacteria > Bacteroidota > Bacteroidia > Sphingobacteriales > Sphingobacteriaceae > Mucilaginibacter > Mucilaginibacter flavus. The sequence goes on from NZ_JAUFPS010000022.1 coordinate 1,418, forward strand.
GGGATAGCCAACGAAGGTATGCGCGGTTTCCAGGAGATTTTAAACAGGTACAAAACACAGCACAATTTAAATATTACCTATAAAATTTTTGATGTACGGCGTGGCGGCGAAGTGCCGGGGCTCGATTTTGATATCTACCTGTCAAGCGGCGGACCGGGCAGTCCGCTAGATGAGGGTACTGAGTGGGAGAAAAAATATTTCAGATTGACCGATAGGCTCGAAGATCATAACCTATCAAATACCACCGATAAAAAACACGTTTTTTTTGTATGTCATTCTTTTCAGTTGATGTGCCGCAAATATGAGTTAGGCGATATCAATACCCGTCGTTCCGCTTCTTTTGGTGTGTTGCCGGTAAATAAAACAGAGGCTGGTTTTGTCGAGCCATTATTTAAGGGCCTTGCCGAACCGTTTTACGCTGTTGACTCGCGCAGCTGGCAAGTAATCAACCCAAATGAAAAACGTTTTAAGGAACTGGGGATGCAGTTAGTCGCCATTGAAAAAGAGCGCCCATATGTTGATCTGCCACGGGCTATGATGGCTATCCGTTTTAACGAATACTTTTTCTCTACCCAGTTTCACCCCGAAGCCGATGCCAACGGCATGCGCAACCTGTTGCTCAAAGAAGAAAAGAAAAACGAAGTAATAAACGAGCACGGCGATGTTAAATACAAAGAAATGCTTACCCGCCTTGCCGATCCGGAAATGATTACTCATACACAGGCTACATTGATCCCTAATTTTTTAGATAGGGCGGTGAGGGGTTTGCAGGAAGGGGTTTAAATCCCTCCTCAAAGTCATGCCGTCAGTTAGCTAACTGATCGGCACCCCACATGCTAAGTATACTTCATGTGGGCAACATGTCCAAATGGGGTGCTGAAACAAGTTTTCCGTGACGTGTTATAAAAAAACGAAGAGGGGTGTCAGTCTGAGCCTGTCGAAGACTCGCGCGCAGAGGCCTTCGCCCGCGTGCTTCGACAGGCTCAGCATGACCCCATTTTTTTCTTGATGTTGTCACTTCCACTTTCATAGTCCCCCGGATTTTAATACTCAGCATGACTCCTATGAAAGACTTATAATATACAACAAAGCCGCGACCTGAATAGACCGCGGCTTTGTCATTATAAAACGTGGGCTGCTTAGTTGCCCTTATTGTTATTATCGGTATTAAACAATTTCGATTTATCAACTTTTTCAACCACCATGCCATCGGCTAAGGTTTTTGAGATAGCCGCATATGGTGCCGATACCACTTCATCGCCGCTTTTCAGGCCGGTTAGTACTTGTATATAGGTATCATTTTGAATACCTGTAGTAACTTGCACTTGTTTAAGTTTGTTGCCATTCAGCACAAATACGTACTCTTTTGAAGGCTGGGTAATTGCAGGTTTGCTTTTGTCGTCATCCTTTTTAGGCGGACCGTTCTGGTCTTTTTTCTCTTCGCGGGTAGTTACCGATTGAATTGGCACCGATAACGCTTTAACCTGGTTGGTACTGATATCAACCGTAGCAGTCAACCCCGGGCGGAACGGCGAAGGATTATCGGCCGACTTTTTAAGCAATGCCAAATATGATTCAGGGTTGATCCTTACTTTAACGGTAAAGTTAGTCACCTGATCGGCAGTAGTGCCAACCACGTTGGCCGAGCTACCTATTTCAGAAACTACACCGGTAAATTTCTTACCTAAAAACGCGTCGACTTCAATATTTGACGAATCGCCTAAAGCAATGCGGTTGATGTCGTTTTCATTTACATCTACGTTAACATCTAATTTGCTCAGGTCAGATATCGTCATGATCTCGGTACCGGCAAATTGTTGGGTACCTAAAACGCGTTCGCCTAATTCTATAGATAGTTTTGATACAACACCATCAACAGGCGAGTAAATAGTAGTTTTAGCCAGGTTATCCTGCGCCTCTTTTACCGAAGCCTGTGATTGCGCCAAACCATATTGCGACCCGATAACGTTTTGCTTGGCAGCCTCTAACGATGCTTTCGCGCCTTCGTAAGCTGCCCTTGCGTTTTCATATTCAGATACCGTAAGCACTTTATTTTTATATAGCGCTTCGCTGCGTTTAAAAATACCCGCCTGGTTATCAAAAGTAGCCTGGGCCTGCCTTAACATCTGGCCCGAGTTACCCACACTTGCTTTTTGAGTATTGTATGATGCAACGGCACGATCATAACCCGATTTTAAGATATCCGGCCTTATTTTACAAAGCAGCTGGCCTTTTTTAACCACATCGCCTTCTTTAATGGGCAATTCAACCACCTCACCAGACACTTCTGGACTAATTTTAACCTCAATATGGGGTTTTATTTTGCCGCTGGCCGATACCGTTTCATTTATCAGGCGCACATCGGCTTTTTCGGTAGCTACCTGCGTTAGCGGCGGTTTACCAATTAAACCCGTTGCTTTGGCAATGATCAACAGAACGATCAGCGCGCCAAGACCTATCAGAATATATTTAGTAGTTTTTCCCATGATTATGAGTTTGGATATTTTACGGTTTTAGTATTTATGCTTATAATGTTATTGGGTTGCCCAGGTAGTAATCAATCACCTTAGCCCTGAAAATGACCATGTACTGTGCCTCAATCATATCAAACTGCGATTTGTTAAGGTTGGTTAACGAGGTATTATAATCCAACGAGTTTACCAAACCAACTGTATAGCGCTGTTGTATAATGTTAAAAGCCTCTTTATTTGCCAAATAAGTTTGCGTTGACGACAGGTATGATTTCTCGGCCGACTTCACGTCCAACACGGCCTGGTAAATAATTTTACTGAGGTTATTGCGGGCCAGTTGCGAAGTAACCTTCGCGTTTTCATATTGAATTTTGGCTTTGCGTACGGTTGTGCGCGAGTTAAATCTGCTAAATATCGGGATCTGTAAGCTTATACCTACCGATTGGTTAAAGTTATCACTCAACTGGTTAAAAAATGGATACTTATTAAATACAGCGCTGTATACCGGGGTTGTTACGGGTTGGCTGGTATTACCATTTACATAGCCTATAGTCTGACTTGCCCCCGTGGCCACTACGCCGCCGGATAATTCACGTGCATCTGAATAGTTTGAACCTAACTGGCCAAATAATACCAGGCTTGGGTAATAATTACCCTGCGCCACTTTGATGCCTTGCTGAGTAGCTTTTTCGCGTTGCTCGGCCAGCAGTACATCGGGGTTAACGGCAACGGCTGTTTTAAACACGTCGTCGGCATTATATAGGGTGTTAATATCCGTTAACTTGCTGATATCCGGCTTTTCTACAGTGATATTACTTGATGGACTCATTTCCATGTACTGTTTTAATGTAAGCAGGGAAATCTCGTATGAGTTTTCGGCATTGGTATAATTTAAATCGGCTGTTGAAACTGATGCTTTCGCTTGCGACAAGTCGGCCAAAGTTTGGTTACCAACATCAAAGTTTTTTTGCGCCCTATCTAAAGTAATTTTCGAGATATCTATCTGTTGCTGTGCTGCTTTTACCAAATCCTGGTTGGTTAATACCTGCAGGTAAGTGGTAACTACGTTGAGTATCAAATCGTTTTTCACCTTGGCAGTGGCTGTTTTATCAGCATCAAGCAATAGCCTGTTTTGGATAACCGTATTACGCAACTGCCCGCCCTGGAATAAAGTTACCTGGGTTTGAATAGTACCATTTAAAGCAAAAATACGTTGGTTAATGAACTGGTTGGTAGATGGATCGATATTACGGCCAAAGTTAAACGACGCCTGCGGACCGGCAGATAAGTTTGGCAACGCGTTATATTTTGACTGCTTTAAAGTTTCATCATCAAAAGCCTCGGTAAATTGCGATTGTTTGATGGTAAGGTTGCGTTCAAGCGCCAGATCGACAGCTTTTTGCAACGATATTACCTCCTGCGCTTGTGCACTAAAGGTAAGTCCCGAAAGCAGGACACCACAAATAACAGTTGCTTTTAGCGATGGTATTAATTTTAGTTTCATAAGGTTTTTCTATACAATGGTAAGCAACTGATGACTACATTGCGGCTTTGTTTTCTATCTGTCAGAAAATTTAACATTTATCTTTAGTTTGAATATGTACCTGGTTAAAACTCCCTGGCTGCTTAAAAAGCTTTATCCCGAGCTGATTTGGAATGTAAATCAAACTAACCGTTGCATTTATCTCACTTTTGACGATGGACCTATACCTATTGTTACACCGTTTGTTTTAAATATTTTAAAACAATACAACGCCAAAGCCACCTTCTTTTGCATTGGCGACAATGTAAGCAAACATCCCGACATATTCCAACAGGTTGTTGATGAGGGCCACGCTATAGGCAATCACACCTACAACCACCTCAAAGGCTGGAAAACCGACAACCAAACCTACCTGGAGAATTATTTAAAAGCAGATAAACAGCTGGATACAAATTTATTTCGCCCACCTTACGGGCGCATTAAAAAACAGCAGGCTAAAGACCTAAAAGCCGCCCAGCCCGATATTAAAATTATGATGTGGGATGTACTTAGCGGCGATTTTGACATCAACCTAAAACCAGCGGATTGCTTGAAAAATGTTTTGAAACATACTGAAGCAGGGTCGATAGTGGTTTTTCACGATAGTTTGAAAGCCTTTGAAAGACTGGAATATGTTTTGCCGAGGGCAATGGAGGTTTGGGCGAAGGCTGGGTATTCTTTTGAATTGGTTAAGTTGGATTGAGTTGATTGGGTTGATTGGGTTGATTGGGTTGATTGTCTCGTCCTGAAAAAAGTTTACGTTTTTTTTCTTTAATCCTGTTAGTTGTTTACAAATATAGATTAATCCCAAA
>NZ_JAUFPS010000023.1 GCF_030409315.1 Mucilaginibacter flavus
CTCAATTCATTAAATTGTCTAATCTTCGATTAGCAGATTATAAAAAAAGACTGTACCATTTGTTTTATGATACAGCCTCTTTTTTTAATTTGGCATAAAAAATTCATAATGAACGGAATTATTGAGGAAATTAAGAAGCTTGCAGATGTACCTACTTTTTCAAAGCATGAACGATTTGTACAGGGTGTTATTAATGCGATCAATGAGAAGGTAGTTGCTCCAGGCGATCCGATGCCCTCGGTAAATACACTGATTAAGGAACTTAGCTATTCACGCGAGACTGTTGTAAAGGCTTACAAGGAACTGGTAACGAGAGGTATTGTCGAATCACAATTCCGCCAGGGTTATTATATAGCCAATGGTAACACGGAGCAAACGCTGACTGTTGCGCTGCTGATGTATAACCTTGATACCTTTGAAGAACAATTTTACAGGAATTTCAGGCATGAACTGGGACGCCAGGTTCAGTTGAATACCTACTTTCATCATGGAAACATAGAGATTTTTGAAACTATACTTGCGCAGGTAAAAGGTAAATTCGGAATGTATGTCATCGCGCCCATTCCCCATAAAAAAACGAAGGATTTACTGGCCGGAATCCCGGCGAACAAACTGCTGCTGTTTGATCGGTTTGAAAATGTAAATACAGAAGTAAACCATATTACCCAAGAATTCGAACAATCATCCTACAATATTTTCTCGCAGCTGGCGGACCGCATAGCCGGTTTTAAAGAAGTCATCTTTTATCATTCGCCAAACTCGCTCGACCCCAAAGAGATCGTTTCCTCGTTTAAACGCTTCCTGAAGGATTTTAAGCTAAGGGGCCGCATAGAGGAAGAATATAAAGAAGGTTCTGTTCAGAATGGTAAGGTGTATTTCACGCTGGATAACTTCGCGTTATGGCAAATCATGCGGGATTGTAAGCATAAAAATCTTATTCCAGGCACTGATGTCGGCGTATTATCCTCTAATGATGAACCTGCAAAGGAAATTATCGGGATCACGACATTTTCTGCGGATTTCGCTGATATGGGCAAAAAAGCTGGTCAGGCTGTGATGTCGAAGGAAAAATTACAGGAAACCGTACCAATGCTATTGTTCCGCCGCAATACGCTTTAAAAGTCACTTATATGAATATCACGGCCATTTTGAGTTTCTTAGGGTTTACTCTTTCTCTGGCGGTATTATCGTGGTATAAATCCCGAAAAAATCGTGCCCGCACGGTAAGCGATTTTTTTATGGCGAACAAAAACCTAAGCTTTGTATTTATAGGAAGCGGTTTACTGTTTTCCAATATAAATACAGCTACGATAGTTGGTGAAAACGAACTGGCCTTTACAGGTAATATGAGTATTATGGCCTGGGGAATTACCTCTGTACTGGCCATGCTCATTGTTTCGGAATTCCTTGTGCCAAACTACTTAAAGCTTGGCATCGCCACAACACCTGATTTTCTAAGCATGCGCTATAGCCCCGAAATTGGCAAGGCTGTCTCTGTAATATTTCTTTTGAGTTATGTTGTTAATCTTCTGCCGTCAGTACTTTATGGCGGGGCGATAGCATTTGACGGTTTGTTTCACATATCTGAATTGCTTAGGATAAATTATACAGCTACCATATGGATTCTTGTTTGGGTAATAGGTGCGGCCGGTGGCTTATATGCAGTAATTGGTGGCCTGAGAGCAATTACCGTTTCAGATACCTTTCTCGGGTTAGGTTTTTTTGCAGGCGGGATCATCCTTCCGGTTTTTGCACTGAAATATGTAGGTAGGGGAAATGTGTTAAGTGGCCTAAGTGTGGTATTATCAAAACATACCGATCACCTGAACAGCATAGGATCGGCTACAGATCCGATACCATTTTCCACCTTATTTACCGGAATGTTACTGGTGAACTTATATTACTGGGGCACCGAGCAATATATTATTCAACAGGTTTTAAGTTCGAGGGATTTAAAGAACTCGCAAAAGGGTATAACACTGGCATGCTTTGGAAAGCTGATCTCGCCCTTGCTGTTGAATATCCCGGGTGTGATTGCCGTGCATATTTTCAGCAAGCTAAAAAACCCGGCGGAGGTTTTTCCCCGGTTAAATAGTTTGACAGCACCGCCCGCTCTTGCGGGTTACATAGCAGCAATCGTGTTTGGAACCGCGTTAAGTACTTTTAATGCGGGGTTAAATAGTTCCAGTACACTGTTTATATTAAATATCTATAAACCGGCTATGAAAAAAAAAGGGCGGGTACTGCCCGAATCTGATTTGCTCAGAAAAGCTAAATTGTTTGAAATCGCCATCTGCCTTGCCGCAATGTTTATCGCACCTTTTATTTTACTGGTAAAAAATGGATTTTACGCTTACGTGCAAATTGTAAATGGTTTTTTTAATGTGCCGATTTTTACCATTCTGATCATTGGGCTCCTTACCAAAAGAGTTCCCGCCATTGCTGCGAAGATCGGCCTGGTTTTTTTTATTACAATTTACGCCTTTACCCAGCTAATATTCAATACGCATATCCATTTCCTGCATATTCTTGCCATTCTTTTTCTCCTCACCAGTGCATTGATGCTAATAATAGGTAAGTTTTTTCCGGCCCCAAATGCATTTCATTTAAAGCAGTTGCAGCAGATTGACGCCAAACCATGGAAGTACAGGCATTTTTATAGTATGCTGCTGATAATGATGATGATAGGAGTGTTCCTGGTTTTTTCCAGATTCGGTTTAGCAAAATAAGTTTTGCAGGTTTTTGTTTTTTTTATATTTTTATAAGAACAGACCAGAATAGAACAATATTTTGTTTTTTTTTTGTACTTGTAACACTCTATTTTAACAAATGCATGGCTTTCAATTATTTTAATTTTACCTATCGCCGGGCCGCCGGAATTTCGATGGCAATCCTCTTTGCAGGCAGTACCATGGCCCAGACACCATCGGTACAATTTTCTTCAACAGACCTAAAGTTAACCGAAGCTTTTACCTGGGCGAGAAGTATGGCTTTGCATTACAGGGGAAGTTTAAAAGATTCAGTTGGTCCATGGTATGAATCTGCCTTACCACCAAGATATGCCTTTTGTATGCGTGACGTATCTCACCAATGTGTCGGTGGGGAGATATTGGGTATGGAAAAGGAAAATCTGAACATGCTAACCCTTTTTGCAGATCATATATCTTCTGCTAAAAACTGGTGTTCGTATTGGGAAATCAATAAGTGGAACAAGCCGGCACCAGAGGATTATCGAAGCGACAGGGAATTTTGGTATAATCTCCCTGCTAATTTTGATTTGCTTTATGCCAGTTGGCGTTTATACCAATGGACGGGCAACCGGTATTATATCGATGATCCGAAATTTGTCAATTTCAGCGAAAAAACTGTTGATGAATATGTTAAGGCATGGGTACTGCAATCAGATTCCTTGCTAACAAGGCCATCACATCCAAACGCTCCTGTGCCTTATAAAGACAATGATTCCTTTAACCGCTGCCGCGGTTTACCATCCTATTCAGAAGGAATAACCAATTTAAAAGTCGGCGCTGACCTCGTCGCAGCATTATATCGCGGCTTGCTTACATACTCAGAAATGCTGGATTTTAAAGGTGAGGTAAAAAAGGCTGCTCACTACAGGGAGCTGGCCGGCAAATACCAGGAACATCTGGAAACTAAATGGTGGAACGCCGGCAAATCGCAGTATTATACTTACCTGAGTAATGAGGGGACATTTGGGAATGATGAAGGTGAAACTTTTATGCTTTGGTTCGGGGCATTAAACAACCGGGAAAGAAGGGAAAGCACGATTGCCTACATCAAACCCTTAAACCGGAACATGGAAAACAGGTCTTATTACCCGCTCTTATTCTATAAATATGGGCACTGGGAGGATGGCAGGCAGAATATACTTTATCTGTCTGATCCCGGAACCGAGCGGCGCGAGTATCCCGAGGTTTCTTTTGGGGTCGTAGAGGGAATAATCCAGGGTTTGATGGGGGTTTCTCCTGATGCGAGAAATAAGTCACTTTTTACTATTTACCGTTCTCACGCTGCCGACATCAGCAAGATCAGGCATTTGCCTGTTCTGGGAACTACGATTAACCTGACCCATTTTAGTCCAACAGCATCACTAATTCATAACACAGGTAAAAAGACCTTCAAGTGGAGAGCGGCATTCTATGGAAAACTGACAACCGCTTACGTTAACCATCAAAAGCATAAACTGCAGCAAAGCAGGGACGATCAGGGCGCTGTCATATCATACGCAGAAGTTACCGCCTTTCCCGGGCAATCCATAACTGTTAACGCGCTGCCTTAATTAAAATATAAAAATCTCTGATGTCATTTACTAAAACCAGGAGCACAATTCAGTCAATACTCTTTTTGATCCTCCTGCCATGTTACTTACAGGCGCAACAACGCGCACTTTCTGCACAAAAAGATCGCTGGCAAATGATGCCTGATGGCGCTATTCGCTGGCAACCGGGTGATCGCTTGCCTCATAATGATCATATCGAAATGTCAGGACAAAAAACTTCGCTATGGGTTAAATATGAAATAGACACGGCCGGAGTTTCCCGTTTGACCCGAACGGTTGTTTTTCCAACCTTTCGCATGTTGCCGGATGATACCAGGAGTCATGTCTCTTTCACATTCAGTGATGATGAGCTCCCGAAAATTTTCTGTAATGGTAACCAGATCAACCTCGTGCGAAATCCAGCCACAGACGACCGTACGCTAAAAGTTGGAAATATTTATCAGAATGGTATCATGATGATGGATGGAATGGTTAACAGCCCGGAATCCTTAAAAATAGAGCGATACCTTTTTCCATCAGCAACATTGCCTATGGCGGTGGAAATAATCAGGGTTACTAACGCTGCAGCAAATGTTGCAACCATCGAAATGGATGAAATGACCCGCAGGGAAAAAACTGATTCTTTGCGAAGTAAAGGAAGACCTCATACTTTAATGGTTGAATCAGTCAATGCGGGGAGTTATAAATTAAAGAAGGGCGAATCGGCTATTTTCGGTATAACTTACCGGATGACAGACCTGCCTGATATCCCATTTCATGCAGATCTTATGCGGGAACTGGCTGACCGGAAAGCAAGGATAAAGCAAATTTTGAAGCCCTTGCAGCTGGTTACACCGGATAGCGTTTTAAATACAGCATTTGCCTTTGCCAAAATCAGGGCCACAGAAAGTATTTTTAAAACCAAGACCGGTTACCTGCATAGTCCGGGAGGATTATCGTATTACGCGGCTATCTGGGCGAATGATCAGGCCGAATATGTAAACCCGTTTTTTGCCTTCACCGGAGACAGCATTGCCAATGCATCGGCGATGAATAGCTACAGGCTTTTTGCCAGGTACATGAATCCGGATTATCGCCCTATCCCAAGTTCCATAGTTGCCGAAGGCGATACAACATGGCATGGTGCGGGAGACCGCGGTGACCAGGCCATGATCGCCTATGGTGCTTCAAGGTACGCGCTTACTGTTGGTAGCGCAGATAGTGCCCGGCTATTGTGGCCATTAATCAAGTGGTGCCTGGAATACAACCGGCGTCATCTAAATGCAGATGGAGTTGTTCTTTCCAACACGGATGAACTGGAGGGCAGGTTTCCTGCCGGAAATGCAAACTTATCAACCAGCTGCCTTTATTACGATGCGCTCATCTCAGCGGGCTACCTGGGCAGAAACCTTGGGATATCAAAGTCAGAAACGGAATCTTATTCCTCGGCCGCATCTAATCTCAAAGTCAATATCGAAAAATATTTCGGCGCGCAGGTCCAGGGATTTCAAACTTACCGATATTACAAAAACAATGAAACGCTGCGGGCATGGATATGTATCCCATTGACAATGGGTATTTATGACCGATCGGACGGTACGATTGATGCACTGTTTTCACCGACGCTCTGGACAAATGATGGCCTTGCAACAGAGTCAGGAAAAAACACTTTCTGGGACCGCTCGACTTTGTATGCCCTTCGTGGAGTTTTTCAAGCAGGGGCGACATCCCGCGCATTATCTTTTCTTCATTATTATTCGCAAAGAAGACTCTTAGGCGATCATGTACCTTACCCGGTGGAGGCCTACCCTGAAGGAAATCAAAGGCACCTTTCTGCCGAAAGCGGACTTTACTGCCGGATTTTTATAGAAGGGATGTTTGGTATCAGGCCCAGGGGGCTAAATGTCTTTGATTGCACACCCCGCCTGCCCGAAAACTGGAATGACATGAGCCTTAATAATATTCATGCCTTTGGTACTGTATTCGACTTACAGGTTCAAAAAAGCACTGGTGGTAAACTGAAAATCATTGTCAGGAGGAACGGTAGAGCATATCAATATGCGGTGAAGAATGGCGGCACTGCTAAAATTTCGTTGTAGGATTTCTGATCTGTGGATGTAATAAAAACGCTAAAATATGCAAATCTCCGGGGCGAGAGTGAGAAGGCTTACTTGACGGGAAAGGCCTGAATTGTCAGACTGCTATGCTGAAGTAAAATCGACTGATCAACATGTAATTGCTCTGCTAAAACAGCCCGCAGGGCGGGTGTAGAAACAAAACAAATACAAACGGTAAAGGAACTTTTTATGAAAATCAAACATTATCTGATGATTATTTTTTTTCTTACCGCAGTTCTGTTGATATTGATTGCGACTATTCCCGGCCAATTTGTTGGCTCCATTTCATCATTGGGGGTATCTAATCTCAGGTATACAATAATGATTGTAATTTCGGCAAGCATATTGAAAATTAGTGCGGGCTTCTGTTACTCCATTTATGGAAAAATCCGCTTGTTGGATGAATTGGCGGTTTTGAACCCTGCGGAATTAAGTGTATGTACTTCTAATTTAAATTTTGAATCAAATAACCGAAAGTCGGTTAAGAGGGGGCTGGAAATTATAGATATTCAACAAAGTTGGAAGAATATACAAGGGTTAGGTAAAATAGGCTATTGGCGTTTCGACGCAATAAACGGAAATCTATATTGCTCTCATGAGTTTTTTAATTTGCTTGATCTTAAAACATGCTATAAAAATCCCAATATCACAGATTTTCTAAACTCAACCGACCCCGCTTCCCGGGTAAAGGTCATTGATTTGTTCTTTGAAGGCAGTACGGGCAATAACTGCCAGGCTATAAACTACCTGGTACAAAAACAAGGTAACAGCACCCAGCACTTTTTTCAGGCAGCAGTAAATAAAAAAGACATTAAAGGCCGCCTTATCGAAGTAGAAGGGATGATTCAGAATATTACAGAATCAAAGATAAACATCAGTACGGGGCAGGATTTACAGGCCAATCTTAAAGCTATTTTCGAAAGCGACATTGTAGGGATAATAATTCTTGATTGTGAAGGGCTTATTTGTCACTATAATAACCGGGCCAGGGAATTGTTTGAATTTAATACCGACTGGAAATGTCAGGTTCGAAAAAGTTTGATTTCTCTTTGGGAAAAAGAGGAAGAACAATTGTTTTTAAATCTTTTTTTTAAGGCCAGAGGCGGTAAGGTTGAAAAATATGAAAAGAAGTTGACCGGTTCAAACGGAACGACTATCTGGGTAAATTTTAATATTATTCCACTGTATGAAAACGAGGCTATCACCGGCGTATGTATAACAGGCAGGGACATTACAGAAAATAAAAATTACCAGTTTAAAATTGAAGAACAAAATAGGATTCTATTCGATATTGCCTGGATGCAGTCGCATCTGGCTCGGGCACCTCTTGCAAGGATTATGTCGCTCACACAAATTATTAATTCTGATATCAAGCTTGATAAAAATGAGCAGCAACTTATTAGTTTTCTGCATAGCTCTTGCCAGGAGTTAGACGATATGATTCAAAAAATATCATCACTGACCGAAAGTGTCGGGTTAGTAACAGATCGTTTTAATAATAAAGGATGGGCGGAATGAGTATCTGGCTGATTTTTAAATCATCCATATGAAATTGCATGGATTTTCTTTCTGTTGATAATAGGAAACAGGGTTGCAACATGCATTAAAACAAAAAAATTATTGGCATACTATTTAAGTAATTCATTTAGAGATTTTATATAACACATAACACTGCTAAGTAACCCCAATATATTACGACCACTAATTTTATATGAACGTTAATACCCCTAAATCTATTGAACCGAATAAATTTTGTAAGTGTGGTGGAACTAAAAATGATGTCGAGCGAGTGCGACGGAATGGTTTCATGAAGGTGTTTTTATTCTGGCTGCCGGTTAAACGCTATCACTGTTTTAGGTGCAGGCGTCACATCTGGAAAATAAATTAAGAAAATTAACCCTGGGATGAAACAAGGTGATAACTTATTATACTTTTGATGTAGTAACTTACTGCGGCCTGATTGGACGCTGTATCTTCTGCCTAAGGATGCCCTTGCCGTCCGTGATGCGATTTTCGATTTTACTCGCTGGGGAATGCGGGTTGAGGATATTTTATTTTCTAACCGCTCTTCCATTTAGAAGTAAAATAATTAACCGCTAGATTAAAATAAACAAAATTGGATTAATTTAGATTCTATGCAACGCTGGGAACCAAGTCAAAGTTTACGACCCTATATAAGGTCTTACCTGGTTATTGAAAACGGGCAGGAACAAATAAACCGTTTGTTGCCGGACACCACCATTTTCATGGCTCTTCGTTTCAGAGGGGGGCTTTACCAGTTTGGCCGGGAATTACCCGCTCTTTCCGTAGCTGGATTACAAAAAACTGCGCGACTTATAAATTATGTTCCGGATTCGGGAAATGTTATTGTGCAGTTTGAGACAACCGGTGCCGCTGCATTTTTTAGGTTGCCGTTGCATGAGTTATATGGATCTCAGGTGGCGCTGGGCGACCTGGCAGGAGATTCATGGGTTAGCCAATTAGAAGAACAATTGTCGGAAATCATGACCATATCCGGCAAAATTGCTTTGATTGAATGCTTTTTACTGGAAAGGCTTAAAGCGCAAAGAGATCCGCTGGTCGATTTTTCGCTAAAAAAAATTAATAGTACTAATGGCCTAGTAAGGATTAAATCCCTTGCGGCAGATTTGTGCATCAGCCAGGATGCTTTAGAAAAAAGGTTTCGTAGGGTAGTTGGCAGCACTCCAAAACAATATACTTCTATCCTCAGAATGAAGACCATTGTTGAAACCGGCCGCAAAGGCAATTCACTTACGGAATTGGCACTTGCAGCCGGTTTTTTTGACCAGGCACATTTTAATAAAGACTTTAAGCTTTTTACCGGTCAGACGCCTACCGAATTTTTTTCGGTTCCCCCGTTATGGTAGTTATTTATTTAATACCTGATAAACTGATCTTTCCATCTTGACATGCAGGCGACCGAATAGTTCCTGTGGATTCAAATTGATCCGCTGAAATTCGGCCTGTACCTCTTCGCGGGCTTGCGTTAAAACCTTTTGGCTTTCCCAGATCGCTGTTGTTACCAGCGTTATATTACCCTCGGCGTCTTTAAGTTCAAAGGCTTCCTGACGTATAAGACCTGGCAATCCGGAAATGAACCTATTGATTTGATCGGTTTCCTGCATCACTTTGATATATGCGGCTTTGGGGATAGTAATCTTGTCAATTAGCGCTACCTGTTGGTTGCTTTTTTGTTTTGCTAGCCTGGTAATGTCTGCAGGTAGCAGTCCGAGGTCCTGAAAAAATTTCAGCTGGTTTGTCTCCGGTTTGGCACTGATTACCTGACCGTTTTTTAACTCATAGATTACAATTCCCGGCGTAATGGTATTAAGGCCGGTAGAATCAATAAATTGAAACTTTTCCTTTTGTGTACCTGAGAATTCCTGTATAACTACCACCTTGTTATCCTCTGCAACCATATCGATCACTTTCCATTTTCCGTCAGGGAAAGCCTTTAATAATACCTGAATATCGGATAAAAATGCGGTCGGTCCGCTCTCTTGATCCTTATTTTTATACTCAGCGGCAATAATGCCGCTGAGTATGTCAAACCGGCGATTATTCAACACTTCTGTGTACAGCGTTTTAAGAATTTCTTTGTTTTTCATGTCCATTGATTTTTGTGTATTTGATTTGTTTTGTGCCAGCGTACTGTTCGCCGTTAGAATAGCCAGGACAATCGTCCCAATTTTGATCATAGTTTTCATAAGTTTTTTCTTTACAAAAATGCATGGCTGAATTTGCCGGTCATTGTAAAAAATCATTGATTTTATAGACGGTTTGCTAATTCAGTGTTGCAGCTTGGGGTTAAAAAAAATAATCAATATCACGGAGTTCAATTGACATACTGTTGTCAGTTGCCGGTGATAATTTTGTGCCACTGTCCAATGGAAAACCGGATTAAGTAGGATGGGTTCCCTAAAAGGCATTAAATGTTAAAGGCGAATTATAGGGCATATGGCATTTTTTAAAAACTCGTATCTATAGCTGCATAAGCAATTACTCTTATCCGTCCACGATGAAATACGAGGACAGGGAAAGCCGGTTTTAATCCGCATTTCGGGATTCGCTTTTTAGCTGAGGTATGAATGAAAAATGAATAATAGGTTGTATAGGTTCACACACATAAGACGGATAGTCGTATTTTATAAAACATAATGAAAATTTACAGCCTCTTAATTCTTCTATTTTTATCCTTAAACGTCCCGGCGCAGCAAGACTCCTGCATTTCTGTTTCTGATATCAGCAATTTTTGGAACGCATACGACAAATTAACTCTAACCAAAGATACCACAGCTCAAAAAGATATCATCCGGAGGGTTTATTTAGATCGTGCAAGTGCGGGGCTGAAAGATATGATGTCTGCGCGGAAATTAAACGCAGGCAGTTGGGTAAAAGCCATAAATGAACATCCCCGCTTTTGGGTAAGTATTCGCCCGCATACGATGGCCGCTATAGCTGATACCTCAAAAATTAATAAGCTAATGGTGCGGTTTAAAAAGCTATATCCTGAATTCAAAAAACCATCGGTGTATTTTGTCATCGGTAACCTGAGGACCGGTGGTGTGACTTCACCGGGAAGAGTGTTAATGGGCGCTGAAATTGCTACGGCCGACAGCACGGTTAATACAGAAGGTTTAAGTCAGTTTTTAAAAGACGTGTTCCATGACAGCCCTGGAATTTATGGTTTATTGGCACATGAGCTCGGGCATACGCAACAGCATATCAGCGATGGGGATCAGGAAGGCAAAATGGAGTTATTAGGTTTCTGTATCCGCGAAGGAGCATGCGATTTTATCGCTGAACTACTCACTACGAGAGAGCGGAAGACGCCGTATATTTTTTACGGAAAAACCCATGAAAGAGAGTTATGGAACAGATTTAAAACGCAAATGTACGGTTCGCAGATCGGCGATTGGCTGTATAATGGCTCAACAATAAAAAACGGGCACGCTGACCTTGGCTATTTTATGGGCTATGCGATCTGCAAATATTATTATACTCATGCTGAGGATAAGGCTGGAGTTATAGCTGAGATTTTTCACTTGGATTATGACGACAAAAATGCGGTTCGGCATTTCTTTGAAAGAAGCGGATATGCAGCAGCGCAGCATGAAGATTAAACGAATGACAATCCCCTTAGAAAGGGTAACAAAAGCAAAAAAATGGTCGCTGGTAAAATTTGTCTGACTACAGGCGTAAAGCTTGCAAGCAAAACGTGATGGCCTACCTAGTTATTATTATTACTTTAATAGAATAAAAAGAACCGGTAGAGCGCTGGTGGAACATTTAGGATTTTGGTAAATCGACACCTGACAATTGTAAATTATATACTAATATATGCTCGATAATTTCATTTTAAAGCTACAGAGAGGCTTCGGATTTTATAAGGACTCCTTTAGCGGTTTAAGCCGGGACACATGGCTGTTGAGCATGGTTATTTTGATCAACAGAAGTACCTATATGGCTATACCATTTATGAGCCTGTATATTACCCTATATCTTCACAGGCCTGCTACTGACACAGGGATAATATTTACCTTATTTGGCATTGGATCGGTTTTAGGTAGTTTTATTGGTGGTAAACTTTCTGATTTGATCGGGTTCCATACCGTGCAGATATTGAGTATCGCTATCGGCGGTTTGCTTTTTATTGTTTATCCTCTGGTAACCAACTTTACCGCATTAAACGTTTTGATATTTACAATCGCCTTATTTGCGGAAGCGTTCCGGCCAGCTAATTTTACAGCAGTGTCAGCTTATGCAAAAGAAAATACCGCTACCAGAGCGTATTCTCTAAATCGGATGGCCAGTAATATTGGATGGGCCTTTGGTTCGGCCTTGGGTGGTATCGTTGCTGCTTTCAGTTACCCATGGTTGTTTCGTATAGATGGTGGCACCAGTATTTTCGCAGGTTTACTGATTGTTATTTTCCTTAAGCCCATCAAGTCTAAAAAAGCAAAAGAAAGCCAGACGATGCCCTTATCCTTAGCCGGAGGGCTTAAACCCTGGAAAGACACACATTACGTTAAATTTATCTTACTTACTTCTGTTTTCTATACCTGTTTCTATCTGTTTTTCCGGATAATGCCTTTGTTTTTTAAGCAACAGTGGCAGTTGAAAGAATCTGTCATTGGCTTAATTATCGGATTAAATGGACTTTATATTGCCGTTTTCGAAATGCTTATGGTCAACGCTTTCGTGAAAAAAAAGTCCAGCTTATTTTATATTAAAATGGGAGCGCAAGTAACCGCGTTCTCATTTATATTGCTGCTGATTCCACTGAAATCATGTGGGCCGTTTCTGTTGCGCAGCTCATTGGTCCGGCAGGAGGGTTTTATTTTGTTCAACGGTTTGGCTATAACACTCTATGGCTGGTCTTGATATTTCTTTTAGCCGGATGCGCATTTGGTTATAAATTACTGGGAAACACCAAATCCTTATTTAAATAAAAAGTAAATGAAAGTCATACAATTTAGCCAATTCGGAATTGAACATTTAAAACTTGTTGATATTTTAAAGCCGAAGCCAAAACACAATGAGGTTTTAATTAAAGTCACAGCGGCTTCATTACAACATCTGGATTTAATCGTGGTAAATGGGTCGCTCGATCCCAATTTGCCGCTGCCTCATATTCCCGTGTCGGAGGGCGTGGGAATTATCGAAAAAGTTGGCGATGGTGTAACTTCGTGGACAAAAGGGGATCGGGTACTGATTCCATTTATTCAAAAATGGGAAGCAGGCAAAATAACTACAGAAACAAATTCCATTAGGACAGGAATACAAACTCCAGGATTGCTATCAGAATATCTGATTGCTCCGGCAAATACTGTAGTGAGAACGCCTGATACTTTGTCAGATGAAGAAGCCGCCACACTCCCGGTTTCCGGTCTTACTGCCTGGACAAACCTGGTAACACAGGCAAAGATAAAGGCTGGTCAAACCATATTGATACAGGGAAGCGGTGGTGTTTCTTTATTCGCTTTACAAATTGCAAAGCTTTTTGGCGTTAAAATCATTGCTACCACAAGTTCAGATGAAAAAATAAAAGGGCTAAAAGATCTTGGTGCCCACGAGGTGATCAATTATAACAAACACCCTGAATTTAGCCAGGAGGTTAAGCGGCTCAATAATGGCCAAGGCGTAGATATTACACTGGATATAGCAGGTCAGGCAACTATAGAGCAAAGCATACTTTCCTGTAAAGAAAACGCCTATGTTGGGCTGGTGGGTTTTTTGACCGGAGGCGAAATTTCCATAAAACTGTCTGTAGTCATCATGAACTATATCAGGCTACAGGGGAATTCTGTAGGAAGCAGCCAGGATCTGCATTTGCTCGCTGACGCTGTAAGGATTAACAAGCTTAAACCGGTTATTGACAAAGTATATCCAGTAGATCAGATTCAACAAGCCTTTACTTATTTAGAAGCAGGACTGGCGTTTGGGAAAGTCATCGTAAAAATGTAACAACCAATTAGATTTTATCAAACCCAGGCTGAGTACTCATCGGGTAAATTGTGGCAAAATTATTCACTGTAATTCATTTGAGCCAACATGAATAGCAAAGAAGAAGAGGAAATAAAACATGAGTTTCAGCTGGAACGGGTAATTCTTTTCAGCGACGCCGTGTTTGCGATTATCATAACCATAATGGTGATAGATATCAAATTGCCCGAAAGCATTGTTCACGCCGATGCGAAGCACATTAAGCAAGCAATTATTGATCTCCTACCCCGGTTTACAGCCTATTTGTTAAGCTTTTCGCTCATTGGTAATTTCTGGTACGGGCATCTACGAATATTCAGTATTTTAAAAAATTACAACAGAGGCCTGATCATCATTAACCTGTTGTTCCTGTTCTTTATATCGCTTTTCCCTTTCTCTGTTTCCTTGGTCGCCATAAATTCGCAAACCATACAATTTTCATGGGGCTTTAGCTTCTATTTTGGTATTGTAGCATCACTTATGTTGATACAAACTATAATGGTTCATTATCTAATAACCCGTAAAAGTAAACTCTGTATCGACTCGTCCGATTTTGATGCCATTTTGGAGTGGAAGGTTCAACGTATGAATTACGTAGCATTCCCCTTATTATGCACAGCGCTAATTATACTTATGTATTATTCATTAAATATGATTTACATAGTATTCGGCTTTGCGTTATATGGTCTTATTATCAGCAGGGTAAAAAAGCACTACTACCCAGATAACGTTAATAAACCACTCATATCAATGTTATTCGGTCCATTACGAAAGCACAAAACACCTTAAAAAAAGACCAGAAAGGTCAATTTCAAAGTTGAGTGATCATCAAAAGTATTTGCATTTAAGTTATTTGAAAGGCAAAAATAGATAAAGGTGGTTAATTCAAGTTGAAGCCGGCAAGTTTGTATCCCTAACCACAATAATAACCCTTAAGGATAGAAGCTGCAGACTTTTGGCTGCGGATTCCTTCCTGTTGGTAAAGTAGGTGGCAAAACTTTTTATATTGAGAAACGCGTTAACTCAGGTATCTGCGACGTAGGCAATTCCTGTGATGTTCTTAGTTCATTCTGGAGGTCTTTCACCTTAATTACTTCGCCATAAGCAAACATTCTACAAAGAATAATGCTTTTAGTAAATTTTAAAGCAAATTTTCAGTCTTTGTGGGGCCGGCACGATAACGATAAAGTTCTGCATTCACCTAATTGCTTTGAATTTTATTTAGGTTAATTTTTTTATCGAATGTTAACTATCTTAACCAATATTTCTATTTCCTGCTATGAACAGATTTGACCGCTTAACCGCTATATTAATACAACTTCAATCTAAACGGATTGTCAAAGCGCAGGAAATTGCCGACCGTTTTGAAATTAGTTTAAGGACCGTTTACCGGGATCTCAAATCACTGGAGCAGGCCGGTGTTCCTTTGATCGGTGAGTTGGGTGTAGGCTACTCATTGGTGGAAGGCTATAAATTACCCCCGGTAATGTTTAACCGTGAGGAGGCGATTGCTTTCCAGTTTGCGGAAAAGATCGTTGAAAAATATGCAGATACTGCCAATAGCGAACATTATAAATCGGGCATGTATAAGATCAAAGCGGTATTGAAGCATGTGGAAAAAGAGTTAGTTGAAGATATGGCAGAACGGATTAAAGTAGTGGACAAAAAACCTAAGAATCCCGCGAACATCCAGGTAGTATCTTCGCTTTTAGCAAGCATTTCCGAAAAAAAGATAATTTACATCCGTTATGCGGTATGGGACGAAGAAAAAAAAGATCAAATCGTTTCCCGTAAAATTGAACCTATAGGGATTTTTTTCGACGAAGGCCAGTGGAGCATTATTGCATATTGTTATCATATCAAGGATTACCGCCATTACCGGACGGAACGTATCCACCAGATTACCCCGACAGATGAACCTTTTCATAAAAAACACATGACTTTAAATCACTTTTTTGACCAGGTAAACGGGGCGAAAATGATGATCAAGATCGTTTTAAACGTTGATTCCGATTTTGCGCACTATATCCAGGAACAGAAACTGAATTATGGGTTTGTAGGAGAAGAAGAATTAGGTAATAACCAGCTCCAGTGGACGTTTTTGGCCTATTGTACAGATGCCTTTACCCGTTGGTTCATCACATTTGCAGACCATGCCAAAATAGTAGAGCCTGATTTGTTGCGTACGGTGGTTAAAGACTACCTGGCTGAAATAAGCCAAAATATTTAAAAGAACGCTTCCGGTCCCGGTCGTCTTTAGTCGTCAATTACCTGTTTTTCAATTGCCTGAAAAAGTTTTCCGTTTTTTTTCATTAGTTCAATTTCCAATTGACACACTGTTGTCAGTTGCCTGCTGTAACCTTGTATTATAAAGCAATTGACAATGAAAAATCAGAAACTAATACTTCTCGGTATATTATTGCTGGGCAACTTTTTTACTTCCTATTCGCAGATTAACAACACAAAAACCAATGCTATGAAAACGCAAATCACACCATTTAAAATTGAAGTACCGCAAACAGTTTTGGACGATCTTAATACAAGACTAAAAGCCACCCGCTGGCCGGACGAACCTGAAAATGCAGGCTGGAATTATGGCACCAACCCGGCTTATTTAAAAGAACTGGTTACCTACTGGCAAAGTAAATACGACTGGCGTAAGCAAGAATCGTTACTGAATAGTTTTCCCCAATATAAAGCCGAGATCAACGGCGTCAGTATTCATTTTGTTTATGTTAAAGGAAAAGGGCCTCATCCTAAGCCATTGATTCTTACACACGAGTGGCCCGATAGTTTTTTCCGGTTTTATAAGGTGATCCCGATGCTGGCCGACCCAGCCAGTTACGGCGGAGACCCCAATCAATCTTTTGACGTTATCATACCATCGATACCAGGTTTTGGCTTTTCAGACCCGGTAACGCTTCCTTCTACGAAAACAGCAGATTTATGGGCCAGATTAATGACCGATGTATTGGGCTATAAAACGTTTGACGCGGCAGGCGCATCCGGTATCACAAAAACACTAGCCTTAAACTATCCCGACCGTGTTAGCGCCATACATCTCACAGACGTTGGCTATCCCAACGGCAGTGAAGATTGGTCAAAAATGTCGCCTGCCGAACAGGAATTCGGCCAAAAGATACAGCGTTGGTTTTACGCCGAGGGCGCTTTCAATATGCTGCAGTCGACCAAACCGCAAACTCTGGCCTATTCACTTAATGATTCACCAGTTGGCCTGGCTGCCTGGTTATTGGAGAAATTTTATAGCTGGAGCGATACCAAAGGAAATATGGATAACAGTTTTAGCAAAGACGAACTGATCACCAATATTATGATCTATTGGGTAACGCAAACCGCCAATTCTTCTATCAGAACTTACCTGGTTGATGTCCATGCCGCTTATGCCAACGGCCCGCAGCCGGAACGGCGGGTGGAGGTGCCTGCCGGATTAACTATTTATCCTGCCGATACAGATACGCCTGTAGAATGGGCACAACGAAAGGTTAATGTTACCAAGTATACGAAAATGCCTAAGGGAGGCCGTTTCGCTGCTTTGGAAGCCCCTCAAATGTGGGCAGATGATGTTCGGGCATATTTCTGGAACCCACTGGGAAAATAGCCCACATTTAGATAAGTCAAGCACTAATAACGCCTTCATTCATTCAGCTAATGACAAGCAGGGATATCACCAATTTACGCCTGGTTAACCAGCAGCTGACAGGCTCAGCCTTTACAACATCTGCGGAACTGGTAAGCTGGATGGGGTGTATACAATCGCAGGAATTTGCAGGGGCTAAGTGGGCCATCGGGAACCGGTTAAACGGCATAACCGATGCTGACATTGAAAATGATTTCAATGCAGGAAAAATTCTGAGGACACATATTTTGCGGCCGACCTGGCATTTTGTTTCGCCTGAAGATATTTGCTGGATGCTAAAGCTTACCGCGCCTAGAATAAAGGCCATGAGCAAAGGCATACATCGTAAGCTTGGCATTAATGATATTATCCTAAAGCGCAGTAAACGCATTATTGCCGAAGCTTTATCGGGTGGCAAGCAGTTGACCCGCGATCAACTGCTGCCATTCTTTAAAGAGAACCGGATCAATACCGATGATATCAGGCTTGGTTTTTTGTTGATGGATGCTGAATTGGATGGACTTATTTGCAGTGGAGCGAGACTGGGAAAGCAGTTTACTTATGCTTTACTGGAAGAAAGAGTGCTAAATCGTATTCAAATAAATAAAGAAGCTGCCTTAGCTGAACTCGCCAAAAGATATTTTTTAAGCCGTGGACCTGCTACGCTTCAGGACTTTTCATGGTGGAGCGGCTTAAATCTAACTCAAAGCAAATTGGCGCTTGAGTTGAATAAATCTATTTTGATCAACGAAGTTATTAATGGCCAGGCGTACTGGTTTTCACCCTCACTTAAACCCGCCAACTCAAAAGGCCTGATTAAACTTTTACCTGCATTTGATGAATATGCTATTTCTTATAAAGACAGGTCTGATATCCTTTCGCAACCGTCTAACAAAAATGCCGGAAATGGAATTTTTAAACCTATCATTGTGATTGATGGCAAAATACAAGGTACATGGACGCGGAGCTATCTAAAACGCCACGTACAACTGGAGATATTAGCTTTGGATTCATCAATTAGATTGTTAAAACAGCAGTTAATTTCAGCCTCCGAAAGCTACAGTAGATTTTTAGCTACAGAAGTTAACCTTTAAATTCTCTAATGAAAAAATTCGACCCGCTTTAAACTTCAATATTAACAACGTTGTTAATTGAAAAGCAGTAGAGCCCCGCCTTTAAAAAGGGCGGCATTTACGGAAACTGAGTTATGGTAACTGTGTATCTTTTATTTCGATAAAAAGTATACTATTACTTACAATTGTTTACTTAAACGGACACCGACCTGGTAAGTTGTGGAGATACACTTGTTTATAAAGCTGACTTATAAAGCACTGCGGGCTCAAAATGCCGTATCAATTCATTTTCGGTCATAGGATTCATGTTTGGTGCAGATGTTGTATTCTGCCTTGGCATAAGCCCCCTGAAATGGAAATTTTATACACTAAGCCGCTGATGCAGGCGGTAGTTAATGATGAATACAATGCGTATGCTGAGGTGCTACCGGAGGCGCAACGGTCCTTACAGTTAGTAAGACGGGAGAATCTTTCCACGCCCGGGATACCTGACTCCTTAATGAAAAGGGTTTTCGATGTTGTATTTTCGTTAATACTGATGCTGCTGGGGTTCCCGGCATTCACTCTTCTTTACCTGATCACCAGGTTGTCGTCCCGCGGTCCCGCCTTTTATAAACAAGAAAGAAACGGAAGAAACGGCAAGCCATTTCATATTTATAAATTCCGAAGCATGCATGTTGATGCTGAACAATATGGACCGATGCTGTCCAGCGCCAATGATCCCAGGATCACCAGGTGGGGCAAAATCATGCGCCGGTCGCGGCTGGATGAGCTGCCCCAGTTTTGGAATGTACTGATAGGGGACATGTCCATCGTTGGGCCACGTCCGGAGCGTCAATTCTTTATCGATCAGATTATCAGCGTCAAACCTCAGTATAGCCGGTTGAACCGGTTTCGTCCGGGTATCACTTCTATGGGACAGGTTCATTATGGTTATGCCGAAAATGTGCAACAAATGTGCGAACGGATGGACTACGACCTGAAATACCTGGAGGAGGCCAGCATGGCGACTGACTTGCGGCTGATTGTTAAAACAGTAGGGGTGATGGTGCAGGGCAAGGGCAAATAATCGCGCTTGCAAAATCCATATGCTGTGTGAAGAAGAAAAAATACCTATTCGAATTTTTCGCCGGCTCGGCGATAGATAGAACAATTCAGCGAACCCGCCGCGATGCGGAACGCTGTCAATACCAATGGTGACGAAGCCTTTATTGCTAACGTTCAAGTGGAAATTAATGAAATAAGCCATGAGTTTAGAACAATACGCCCAAAAGCGGGACTTTAAAAAGACCGCGGAACCTAAAGCCGGGAAAAGCAAGGATAAGGATCATTTGATCTTCGTGGTGCAAAAACACGATGCCTCGCGCCTGCATTACGATTTCCGGCTGGAAATGGACGGCGTGTTGAAAAGCTGGGCCGTGCCTAAAGGCCCTACGCTTGATCCTAAAGTAAAACATCTGGCGATGATGGTGGAAGACCACCCCTTTGACTACCTGAACTTTGAAGGTATAATACCTAAAGGCGAATACGGTGGCGGTACAGTAATTGTTTGGGACGAGGGGACCTATGAACCCATCGAACCGATCAAAGGTAAAAGAGCGCAGGAAAAGCACCTGTTGAAACAACTGGCTTCCGGCCAGTTAAAGATCAAATTGCACGGTGAAAAGCTAAATGGCGAGTTTGCGCTGGTTAAAACTCATGGTATGGGTGAGAACGGCTGGCTGATGATTAAACATAAGGACGAGTTCGCCACGGATAAGGATGTCACTAAAAACGATAAATCTGTATTGTCTGGCAAAACCATCAACCAGATGGCTAAAACCAGTGAAAAAGTATGGCAGCACGGACATGAAGAGAATATAGTACCGGATGAAGAAATCGCTGAAGAAGTGGATACGCGGGAACCGGAAGAATTGGATGTAAAAGCCATCCTCAACACCGCGCCAAAATCAAAGGCACCGGTTACGGTTAAACCCATGAAAGCTACCCTGGTAGACCAGCCTTTCGATGAGCCGGGATGGCTTTTTGAAGTTAAATGGGACGGATACCGCGCCATTGCAAATCTTAAAAAGGACGAGGTGACATTGATTTCCCGCAATAACCTGCCCTTTGACAAATACTATCCCATTAACGATGCTTTGAAGAAATGGGGCATGAACGCGGTATTAGATGGTGAACTGCTGGTGCTGGATGAAAGAGGCATTTCTGATTTCGGGGCGATGCAGAACTGGCGCAGCGAAGCGGACGGCAACCTGGTATTTTATATTTTTGATATCCTGTGGTACGAGGGCAAAAACCTGATGGGCTTACCGCTTAGGGAACGGCAAGCTATTTTGAAAGCGGTGTTGCCCACCGATAATGACCATATCCGCCAAAGTAAGGTGTTTGATGCCAACGGTATAGACTTTTTTGCAGCCGCGGAAAGAATGGGGCTGGAAGGCATCATCGCCAAAAAAGCCGACAGCGTTTATACCTCCGATCTGCGGTCAAAAGAATGGCTGAAAGTAAAGGTGCAACACCGGCAGGAGGTAGTGATTACCGGATTTACCAAAAACAAAGGGACGGGTAAAGCTTTCAGCGCGCTGGTGCTGGGCGTTTACGATAAGGAAGGGGAACTCCGGTTTGTGGGTAAGGTTGGCACCGGCTTTTCAGATAAACTACAGAAAGAAATTATGACGCAGTTTAAGCCCCTCATTTCCGATAAAAGTCCTTTTGATTATGAGGTGGATGTAGACAAACCGAGTCGTTTCCGGCCTAAAAGTCTGGGGGCCAAACCTACCTGGCTGAAACCGGAATTGGTTTGCGAAGTTGGTTTTGGCGAGGTGACCAGTGACGGCGTTTTCCGCCAGGCTTCCTTTAAGGGGATGCGCAGCGACAAAAAAGCTACAGATGTTGTGCTGGAAACACCTGCCGGCACGGAAGAAACGGTTGCTGCGACAGAAAGGGCGCCCGAAACTGCTACTCCGGAAAAAAATGCGAAGCATAATGATCTTCAACTCCGGCCGGTAAAAAGTACAGGTCGCAAAACGTTGCTTAATCCCACCGAAGATACCCAAACCAAAAAAGTTTGCGGTCATGAACTGAAGTTTAACCATGTGACTAAGTTATACTGGCCGGAAGATAAGGTAACCAAGGGCGATATGCTCAACTATTATTACAGCGTAGGCGAATACATGATGCCATACCTGAAGGATCGGCCCATGTCATTAAACCGGTTTCCTGGCGGCATCCATGGAAAGAGTTTTTACCAGAAAAATGTGACGGATAAGGCGCCCGATTGGGCCAAAACTTTTGATCATATCACCGATGAAGGAAAAGCAACCAAATATTTAGTGGGCACGGACGAAGCCAGTTTGCTTTGGATGAACTCCCTGGGTTGCATTGAAATTAACCCGTGGTTCAGCCGTGAAGAAACGCCCGATAACCCGGATTACTGCGTGATCGACCTCGACCCCGACAAGCACACCTATGATCAGGTAGTACAGGCCGCGTTAGAAGTAAAAAAAGTGCTGGATGCTATTGATGTGCCGGCTTTCCCAAAGACTTCCGGTTCCACCGGTATGCATATTTATATCCCTTTAGCAGGGAAATATACCTATGACCAGTCGCAGATGTTCGCCAACATTATAGTAAAACTGGTGCACCAGCAAATCCCGCAATTTACCAGCCTGGAACGCAGTATCGCCGCGCGTAAAGGAAAAATGTACCTTGATTTTTTACAGAACCGCCCCGGCGCTACAATCGCCGGTCCGTATTCCTTAAGACCCAAACCCGGCGCAACGGTTTCCATGCCGCTGAGCTGGGACGAAGTAAAACCCGGGCTAACGATACAGCATTTCAATATCCATAACGCGCTGGACCGGCTGAAAGAAACGGGAGACCTTTTCAGGGGCGTATTAGGAAAGGGTATAGATTTGACGAAAACGATAAAAAAAGCGCAAAGTATATTCAAATAAAGAGCCGTGTCGGGAGGGGATTCGTCCTCAGTAGGTACTTTCGTTCTTATAATTAGTAATCCAACCATTCCAGCCGGCTGATCTCAAAACCGAGCGACATGGCTTTTTTAAGAAAACGTTGCTTCATTTCTTCCGGCATACTTGGCTCCCGTGAAAGTAACCAAAGGTAATTTAACCCGCTTCCGGATACCAGGGCATATTGATAATGATCATCTACATCAAGCACATTATAATCCAGGTAAACCGGCAGGAAATAAGCGACTTTAAGTTGCCCGCGTTTTTTTGAGCCTTTGAATCTGATGGTTCCGGTCGCTTCAACAGGTTTGTTCTTCACCGGGTTGAAAGCGCGGGTGATCACCTTTATCGTTCCATCCCCATTCAGGCTATATTCCTCTGTCAAATCCCGCAAATCTTTTTCGATCAGGTTGGGCAAACGGGCAACTTCATTCCATTTACCCAGGTACCTGGTGCTATCAAACGGATCAACGATAGCGCTGGCAGGGATTTTACTTTTTGGCCAGATGGCGTAGGCGATCCCGGCCAGGGCTGCACCCGCCGCTATGGCCACCAGTGTTTTTTCTCTTTTCATGCTATTTAAATTATAAGGATTTACCGTAAGGCGCGTTCATCGTATCATCTTCATTGGATTTGATGAGCCGGTAGGAAATGGTTGCAAATACCGCGAAAACTACATGCGCAGGGATGCGCTGCAAGTAATAATGATCATAATTTAACCACGGAGGTAAAGGATGTAATTTGAAAGTTCCTTTCCAGATCAGGAAGCCGAGAACACCGCTTACCGCGCCCAGGATGAGGCCATTTTTGATCGAATGTTTAATTTTTTTACTTTCCCACAGTTCCACATATATCGCGGCAAAAAGGATACCCATGGCATAATGCGCGCTCCATCCGGCAATGACATTCGCTTGTTTGGAAAGTTTCGGTGCAAGCCGGGCAATAATTGTTGACAGGTACTCGGGTTCCCTGAAATTTTCTTCAAAAAGCCTTGACATCAACTCGCTTGAAATGGTCATGACGCTGGTGCCTGCCATCCCTGCCAGCACTGTTTTTTCTGCCTGGTTCATTATGCGCCTTTTTTTGCGGTTAAGCTGTTCCTCAACTGTTCATACAGGTCGTCGCTCTTCGCTTTAACCGGTTTAAGTTTTTTAATGGTGGGGTGTTTGCCTTTTGCTTTTGCCTTAATCAGTTCCAGCAATTCGGTATGGTATTCATCTTTGTATTTAGATATGTCGAATTTTTCGGCGTACTGATTAACCAGCGCCAGGCCCACGTCCAATTCTTTTTTGCTTACTTTCACGTCATCGCCGATATTAAGGTCTTCCTGATCTCGGATCTGCTGTTCAAAGCGGATTCGGGTAACCACCATAGCGTTTTTCACCGCATGCACAATACAAAGGCTTTCGGTGCTCCGCAGTACAAAGCGGGCCAGCCCACCCTTTTTGGTTTGCTGCAGAGTTTTAAGCAGCAGGGCATAGGCTTTGTTGTTTTTGGTATCCGGCTCGGTGTAATACGAGGTTTCGTAATACATTGGGTTAATCTCCTCCAGGTCAACAAAACTTTCAA
Organism: Mucilaginibacter flavus; assembly: GCF_030409315.1. GTDB lineage: Bacteria > Bacteroidota > Bacteroidia > Sphingobacteriales > Sphingobacteriaceae > Mucilaginibacter > Mucilaginibacter flavus. Next base: position 24,153 of record NZ_JAUFPS010000023.1, read on the forward strand.
TCTCTATCACCTTGCTTTTTTCGGGCGCGGCCGCTTCAAAATCGGCGTCCTCGACGATCACATATTCATCGTTGTCCATTTTGTAGCCCTTTACAATCTTTTCATAGGGCACTTCCTTTTTAGTGTTTTCATTCACCCGCATAAATTTGATATGCGCGTGGTCGCGGCCGTCCAGCATATCCAGGTCAAGATTAGACGTTTGAACAGCGGAATATAATTTGACGGGGATGCTGACCAGGCCGAAGCCTATGGAGCCTTTCCAGATAGCTCTCATGGTTTTACGTTGATAATGTTTTCATTCATTTGAATAGGGTGGTGAGTTTCGATCTGGTCGGCCAGTAGGTGCAACACCTGCTCTTCCAGTTTCCCGGGATTATTGCAAACGCGCAGGTACTCATGCGGGTCCGGTTCGAAACTGGCTACCCAAACACCGTTTTTGAAGACCTTGAATTTGCAGGTTTCGCCGTTATGGTGTAAATACTCGCCTACCTCGAAATGCTGTACCGATTTATTGACGCTGATGGTTACCGGGAAATTCTCCATATCAAATTGTATAGCTTAACAACTATTTTATTTTGATTTTGTTTACTTCAAAATTGCTGTTATCATGATGTATAACCCGCTCCTCGTGGAGATCAATTGCGCCCAGGGTAAATACCGTTTGCCGGAATTCATGCCGATTTGCAGGGAAATAGCTTAACGGTTCATACCTAACGCCAGTATCCTCATATTGGAAAGTTTTATGCCAGGGGATAACGATCTGGAGGAATCCATTGCAGGCATTGAACAATACGTGGACAACATACATATGATGTAGGAGCCGTTCGCGGTCAAATTCGATAACCCGGCCTAAAAAGAATTTCAGCAATAGCTTTAAAACGATATGAATCTCTATATCAATATCCATGATACTTTTTTATCAATAGTATGTTGTTAATAAAAAGCATGCTGATTTTTTTTCGAATATTCCAAAGTTTTAATTTTCAAGAATAGCCTGCTGTCGAAGTTTACGGCGCGTATGTATTATAAGCGGAGCGTGGCTATTCCGTTTTTAGGGATTTCGGTAAAGCTTCCGACAAGCACCTAATGGAGTAGACAGGATAGACATTCCTAAAACAGACTCAAAAGGTAAACCGTTACATGGTCAACAGTCGCACGCACATGTAACTAATGGTAAGAAAAAAAGTGTAATTAATCAAGACGGGTCGTTGAAACACGGAACCGGATCAATAACCGATGCAGTAAAAAACTGGTTGAAAAGTCATGGATGGAAACTTTAAAACAAAAAAAATAAAGTCTTGGGTCTTAAAAAGCATTATAGAGCTAAACAAAACTGGGATTACGCAAGATATTCACGTTGACGAGCTTCTTAAAGAGTTTGACATTTACCGCAGGAAAGACGTATTTATGCAATCTTGTTTGCTATTTAAATACATAGTTAACTATTTGAAAGTGAGTGAAACTAACACGTTGGATATAAGTATATTTCTAAGTGTGGATTTAAGTAGTGAAAGCAATCTATTTGTTGGCAAACCAGAATCGCTAGTAGAAGTTGAAGGACTGATAGATACTTATTCTATTCCTGAAATTATTTTCTTTAAAGACTCAAGCCCCAATGATATTTCATTAGCCGAATTTTATCGAGTACCTATTCTAATTGACTACTTTAGCGAGTCAACACCAATTTCCATTTTTTATAAGGAATATAGATCGTTTGAAGATATTTTAAATGACGGTAATTACACTCGCACACTAGATGTTTATTATATGCAATCGCCTTAATTTTTTATGTTATAAATTATATGTTACTACCTCAGCTGGCGCACGCGTGTCGCGTGTGCCAAAATCGATAAACTAAATGTTGTAGAATAAACAAAGCCTGGCCAAGAGCGCCGGGCTTCGTTGCTTTCCCTGCAGGTTTTAAAGGATAGTTAGACGACTCTTTTTTTCAAGTACCCTTAACTTACAGCCGGATCCAATTGTTGCTAGGTTAACAGCTGTTGCGATTTTGTTGTGGTTTGTAAAATATGACAATTCGTAATGTGTTGACAAGTAGTAGAATAGTAAAAAATTAGCTATTTCACCTGTTGCGAACGCAACAGCAACAATCATGATGAAAAATAAAGGGTGGTTTTCATCATGATTGTGATTAAAGGTTACAACCCCAAATATGATTATTAATGTTTAATAAACAAATTATAAAGCGATAGGAAAGCGCTTTCATTTATACATGCCGCAGAAGTAATAGCAATTCGGCATAGTAATAATATAACAAGCACATAAAAAACGGATTTGCAGGTTGGTGTTTATTAGTTTCAGATTTGTGGACAGGTGGCTAAGGCAAGGCGACGTTCTCCAAACAAGCATTCAAGTGGAATCAACCTTATCCGGGAGGAATGGAGACATCGTCTTTCATATCCTTTATTAGGCCCGGGAAATATTCAAAAATATTGCAGCAACAATTCATCAGATTTTATTAACTTTAACTCCAAATTAAATTATTACCTTAAAGCCTGAGCCGCTAATTATCAATTTATGTTTTTCATCAAAAAATACCTTAAACCTCATTCCAAAAGTGCATTAAAAGCGCTTTCGCTCATGGAAATATTGGTAGTGCTGATTATTATCGGTATTTTGGTGCTGTTGGCCTTGCCCAACCTGTTACCTGTGATCACCCGCGCCAAAACCACAGAAGCTAAACTACAGCTGGAACATGTGGCCATGCTTGAAAAATCCTATTTCTACGAACATTCGAAATATACAAACGACTTGAACGAGCTTGGTTTTATCCAGGAAAAATTGAGTACCGAAAGCAAGGATGCACGAGCCAATTATAAGATTGAGATCACTAATGCTTCTAATAGCGGATTTACCGCAAGGGCCACATCCGTGGTAGATTTTAACCAGGACGGTAACTTCAATGTGTGGGAGATGAACCAGGATAAAGTATTAAAAGAAGTAACACCGGATTAAAGTGCTGCTGACAATTCGATTGATGCTTTTATTTTTCCTGATCGCCATTTTGTTGCAGGATTTTTGGTTCAGAGCGGTGCATTGGATATTCTTTCCTTTATTAACAATCGGGCTGTTCAGCCTACAGTTGGCGGAGACCCATGATTATCACATAGCGTTGCAGCAATCGATAATTAACCTGGCCTTTCTGTTGTTGATTTTTGCGCTGTTGACATTATACCTCTCGGTCAGGAAAAAAAAACTCATCAATATATCAAAAGGTATGTTGGGATGGGCAGACATTCTATTCTTGGTTGCCATAGCATTTTATTTGTCGGTCATTAATTTTTTATTTTTCTATATCGCCAGCATCCTGTCAACACTCTTATTATGGCTATTATATAAAGGTATTACTGGGAATAAAAGCCGGCAGATACCATTGGCGGGTTTCCAATCCTTATTATTTATTGTATTTTTAGCAGGTGACTGGTGGTGTTTTCATATCCATATTACAGATGATTACTGGTTGCTCCGAAACCTTATGCCATGGATACAGCACTAAAAATTATCTTACAGACCGAACACCTTCATCTCCTTTCTAAGGAGATGGCCTGGCATTACCGCGTACTGCCCAAAGGAAGCGCGGCAAACCGACTCCTGCTCTATTGTGAAGAGGGAGTAAATCAAAATAACTTAACCGCCGAAATGGAGGTTTTAACGGGCAAAGATATTTTATTGGAACCCCTGCCAGGGGTAGAGATTTCCCGCCTGTTATCCACTTACTACATCAAAGACAATGTCAATACAGGGGCGAAACAGGCCAGTGTTCGTCATGACGAGGATAATTTTTTGATGAACCTGATTGGTGAAGCCAAAAACCTGAAGAGTAGTGATATTCATATAGAGCGGTATGAAAACCGCTGCCGGGTACGAATCCGTATTGACGGTAATATGGTTGAGCGGTATTTGCTCAAAGAAGAAGATTATCCTGCGTTGATCAATAAGGTTAAGATCATGGGCAACCTGGATATTGCCGAAAAACGGCTTCCCCAGGACGGGCGTATTAGCTTCAGCCATCAGGGGCACCAGTTTGATATTCGTGCTTCTATTTTGCCAACGCTTTATGGAGAAAAAGTGGTGCTGCGTTTGTTGAATAATGACGCCACAGACATCGATTTAAATAGTCTTGGCCTATCCGAATTCGACCTTGATAATTACCTGCAGGGGGCTAAACAACCTAATGGCATTCTACTGATCAGCGGGCCAACTGGGTCTGGGAAAACAACCACGTTGTATGCCACTTTAAAATTGCTCAACAAGGAAACCCGAAATATTTTGACCATTGAAGACCCGGTGGAATATACACTGGAAGGCGTTAACCAGGTGCAACTGAAGGAGTCCATAGGTTTAACCTTTGCCGCCGCGTTGCGAACCTTTCTTAGGCAGGACCCTGATGTGATCATGGTAGGGGAGATTCGTGACACGGAAACCGCCAACATGGCGATCCGGGCAGCGCTGACCGGCCACCTTGTACTATCTACCATTCATACAAATTCTGCATGGGGCACCGTTTCCAGGCTAATAGATATGGGCATTCCGTCGTATATGGTGGCTAATACCCTGAATACCACCGTGGCCCAGCGGTTGATTCGCCTCCTCTGCCCGCATTGTAAAAAAGCAGTTGCTATTGGTGCTTCCGTTTATCCAAAGCAGTTCAAACCTTTTTACGAAGTTACAGCGCACCATATCGCAATAGGATGCGAGCAATGCTACTATACGGGATATAAGGGAAGAAAAGCGGTATATGAGGTTATTCCGGTAGATATGGAACTGGCAGGGGAAATCAAAAACGGCAACATGCAGGTACAGAAACTCCTTGCGGATCGTGGAATTAAAACTCTGGCAGAAAATGCCTTCGGCCTTTTTGCCGCCGGACTTACTTCGATAGATGAAATCTATCCCCTGTTATTTAACTATTAATATTTGGTATGCTAAAAAAAATTACCTGTCTTGTCTTTTGTATATTTTTTCTTCTTTCAGGAACCTTGGTTGCCAATGCTCAACAGCAGGACAGGATCTCGGCTATTAAGCAAAAACTGGACGATTTGTCGGAAACAGTACCCGGTCTGAACCAGAAAGTTCAGCTGCTCGTTACGGGGGTATCCATTTATGATTACCTGAACGCCATCGCCCGTTCCAACAGCCTCAGTATTAGTTTGGACCCTGGAATGAATATTAACGTATCCGATACGTTTACCGGGGTTACAGCCAGTAATATCCTGCTTCTACTGGCCCAAAAATATAGCCTGGATATTTCCGTTATCGGTTCTATTATCAATATCGGCCCTTATAAAAATCCTAATCAATTTGTCAAACCACCACCTAAAGATCTTGGAGTTACCTATAACGCAACGGCGAACACGCTTTCACTGTCGTTATCCAACGATAGTCTTCCCGCTGTGACACGAAAAATAACCCAGCTATCGGGTAAAAATATAGTGGTTCCGGGTGCCTTACAAGGAAAGCTGGTAAGTGCCTATATTGCTGCGGCACCAATCGAAACCGCGTTGAGTAAACTGGCGTTCGCCAACGAAATCAAAATGGTACACAGCGCTGACGATTTTTATTTGTTTCAGCCACTGGAGGAAAACGAGGAGGTTTATATCAACGGCGATAAAAATACAGCAGTTAGAAAAACCTTCCGGAACTCGGGACAGCAGAGTGGCGCTGCTTCTTCCGGCTTGTTTTCACGAATGGTGAACGGGCAGAAGCTGATCTCTGTAGATGCCCTGAATTCCCCCATCATTGACCTGGTCAAACACGCCTCGCAGGAGGCAGGTAAAAACTATGCTCTTTACTCTGACATTAAAGGTATGATCACCCTGCACGTTAATGACGTTAGCTATGATGATCTCCTTGGATTACTGTTTAAGAGCACGGAATATACGTTTCACGCGGAAAAAGGCATTTACGTTATTGGCGATCGCAAGCTGGAAGGATTACGTACCTACAGGGCAATCCGCCTGCAAAACCGTGCCATTGATACGGTTTTAACGATGATTCCGGCAGATTGGAAACGTAGTATTGAAATCAAGGAATTCCGGGAGCAAAATACGCTACTCCTTTCCGGGTCGGGTGCGCAGCTCGATGAGGTGGAAGGTTTTATCAAACAGTTGGATGTTTTGGTACCCGTGGTGCTGATTGAAGTAACCATGATCGACGTTCACAAGACGAGGACGGTTTCAACGGGGATCTCTGCAGGTGTTTCAGACAGTGTTAAAACAGGAGGGTCGGTGCTGCCCGGTTTAGATTATACTTTTGGCACCAAGGGAATCAATGATTTTTTAAACAGTGTAGGTAAAGCGACATCGATCAATCTTGGCCATGTGGTGCCCAATTTTTATGTTCGGCTTCAGGCATTGGAGAAAAATGATAACATTGATGTTCGCTCTGTACCCAAATTAACAGCATTAAACGGGCATTCCGCTACGTTGAGCATAGGCAGTAAGCGTTATTATAAAAATACCACGCAGAATGTTATTCCGTCCATTCAAAGCGCTCAATCTATTTTTACCAACGTATATCAGGAGGTGAACGCAGATCTTTCAATAGCCATCAAACCGGTAGTGTCGGGTAATGACCAGGTTACACTTGGGATCAAAGTAAATATATCCGATTTTACTGCTATCCCCACAGACGGATCACCTCCGCCGCAAGCCATCAGTAAATTTGAAACCAGTCTTAGGGTTCATAACGAAGATACCATCGTTTTGGGTGGCCTGGAGCGAACCGAAACCGATGACAGCGGTTCCGGCATTCCCATTTTATCAAGGATTCCTATTTTGAAATGGATTTTTAGCAGCCGTAGCAGGACTAAATCCAAGGTAGTTACTGTACTATTTATCAAATCCACTATCATCCGGTAATTATGAGTATCCTATCACCTTTTTACAGTATCAGCCAGGCGGCGGGTATCGCGGTTGATATCAGGCAGGATGGATCGTACCTGATTAACTGCTGCCAGGTGATAACCGACCGGAAACAGTTAACGATTGAAAAAAAGATCACCGATCTCGACAACGCAGACGCACTTGGCGGACAGCTTAACCCCAAAATTCCAGTCACATTGAACCTTTCGGGCAAAGGGGTGCTTATCAAGCAAATAGGCGGTGTAAACGAAGTACAACAAGATCCCGATAAGATATTTCCTGATCTTAACACCGCGGACTTTTACCTGCAGCAATTCCTCTCGGGCGATCAGTTATTTGTATCCGTGATCAGGAAGAATGTGGCCGATCACTGGATCGGGATATTGGAGCAGTTGGGCTACAGTGTTCTATCGCTAAGCCTCGGTCCCTTTCCGCTTTCGAATGTAATGGATCAGCTTAATATTTACGAAGGCGACATAAACTTGAACGGTTTTCGGATAAAGAGAGATGAACAGATGAACTGGACGGCCTTAGAATACTCCCCACAATATATTTCGCCTTTTGCTTTAAAGATGGGATCTGAGCCCGTAGGGCAACAATTGATATTACCCTATGCCACCGCCTTTCAACTGGTGCTGTTTAGCAACTTAAGTCCTGTACAAGCCATTGTAGAACGGCTTGATTTGCAATACAATAAGGTTATTGACATTAAAAAGCTGAAGATGACCGGAGCGCTTATTCTTGGTTTCTTCTTTATTTTTTTGCTGCTCAATGTGATTGTTCTTTCGTGGCTAAACGCAGAAAATTCACTTCTTGATAGTAAGGTGAGCGTTTCGGCAAACAGTAATAGCGATATGGAAGCCCTTACCGCGCAGATCAAAGCTAAAGAAATGCTCCTCGACGATATTGGCTGGGACGGGGCTATTAATAAAGCGCGCTTTATCGACCAGCTGGCTGCGCTGCTACCCGAAGAGATCACGTTGGGTGATATGGCTATAAATCCGCTGGACAACGCCAATAACAAGGACACCCGGCAACTGCATTTTTCTGATCATCGGATACGGTTATCCGGCAGTTCGCAACAGGTAGTTGCCGTTAACGAGTGGGTGGCAAGGATTAAAACATTGAAGTGGGTAAAAAGCGCCGAACTGGAAAGTTTTGATTATGATAGCGACCAGCAGACAGGTAAGTTCAACATTATTATAAGATACTAAAATGCTGAAAAACATCAGGAAAGATTATTTACTTATAGCGGGATCAATATTGTTTTTCCTGGTGTGTTATCGTTTTTCATTTAGCCATACTGTAGAGGCCTGGAAACTTCGGCGGGAACTTGAGCAAAAAATCAAAGCCTCTGCTGATCTTTCCTACCAGCCCGGTTACCTGGAACGTAAAGACAACAATCTGAATCATATTATCAATAGGTTTAAAATTGATACCGCCACGCTGCGAAGTAATATGATCACGACGATTGCGCTAAAGGCAGAAAAACAGCGGGTAAGGCTGTCGCGGGTACCTGTTCAGTCAGTTTCTAATTCAGGCGACAAATATATTGTTCAAGGGTTGGATTTTGAAGGGGATTATTTCTCATTATGTAGGCTGCTCGGGCAATTGCAGTATTCAGAAGGCATCGGTCTGGTACGCGCTGTGGATATTACATCCGTTAAAACGACTGATAATAGTTCGGCGATAAAAAAGCTCAACATGCGGTTATTTATTGCCACTATTAAATAACCTTGCTTTGTAAAACCGGCATATTACAACGTTTAGTTTGACCCATGCTAAAAAGAGTCCCGGCATAGATTTTTTTAGCAAAAAATGTTTCATGTGTTAAAATTATAACATGAAAATGTAAAATAATATATTCTATGTTTCGCTTGGCGATATGGCTTGTAAGCTATATTTTTAGCAAAAATTAATAACCTTATCTACAATGAAAATCTTTCACTACCGTCGCCATATATCATATATGGTTAAAATAAATCCTCGTTTATTTGTAAGTCTTTTAAATCAATAGCTGCAAGGTTTTTTTTCTGGCGGTAGGGGTATGATCAATCGGATCTCCCACAATTTTAACTAAAACTTGGCCCAGCTGGATGTATGGTGTCCGATAGTGGTTGGACCAAACAAATTCAATACCCTATAATGCTGATCAGAAATGATGGTCAGTATGGAACAGATAATCCCGTATTCCTAATCAACAACACCCCTCAAATTTTAATAATGAAACATCTCCATCTTATCACACTAGTCTTACTGTTTACTGCGTTTTCATCACAGGCGCAAAATACATTTCCGTCAACCGGAAATGTCGGTATCGGAACAACATCGCCCGCATCTGCATTGGATGTTAACGGTGCTATAGCACTCAGGGGGGTAACTGCATATGAGTCAAAAGCCTTTGCAACGGCCTCTGACGGCACTGTTGTAGTTGCAAGCGGAGCACGGATAAGAGGGACCTATACGTTAACCTTTGAAGCGGGGTACCGCCTACAGACTGTAGTTTTGCTTGCAAACGCCACCCAGTATGATTACAACAGCTGCTCCTTGTCTGTACTAAGTAATACTTACTATAATAGTTCTGTAGTAATGTCGAATTTTCGTTTCGTATTTAGTTCAGATAACTCGGTAGTTTATCTTGTTTTTGACATCTCAAACAGGAATGGCGGAGCGTTGGTTACTGCCATCTTTAACGGCACTGGTGTTTATCCCCCCCAATGGGGCGGCATATTGCCAGCATCGCCCAACGCTGGCGGCCTTTATCCATTGGTAGTTAATATGGGTAAAGTTGGCATCAATACTACAGATACCAAAGGTTATAATTTTGCTGTAAACGGAAACGCGATTGCCACATCCATGACAGTAAAGCTTTATGCTAACTGGCCCGATTACGTTTTTAAACCCGATTATGTATTGCCTGCCCTAACGGATGTAAAAACATACATCGACCAAAATCATCACCTGCCCGAAGTTCCGTCAGAACAGGAAGTTGCCAAAAAAGGGTTGAACCTGGGCGAGATGAACCGCCTGCTGCTTAAAAAAATGGAAGAAATGACGCTATATATGATAGAAGCGAAAGAAGATATCGATCAATTAAAAAAGCAAGTAAAAGATTTAAAGAAAAAAGTAAAATAGATATATGAAAAGAGTTTTAGTACCGCTGGTGTTTAGTTTAACCAGTTTACATTTAGCAAACGCCCAAACCAAAACCGTTACGGTAGATGCTAACGATATCCTGAATAATAATACCAAAATAGTTGCCCAAACTTCGTCGGGGCAAACGTTTTTTACCGGTCACCAAATTGGTTCGGGATATTATTTTCCTGCTTCAGGAATTTTTCGCGCTATTACGGATAATCCGGCTGGGGCAGGAAATTATTATTACGACGGTTTAACCAATGGTGCAATCAATTTCAGTGTTCGGGCAGATGGGCAAGGATATTTTGCCGGCAATGTAGGTGTGGGTACATCAAACCCACAAACGGCGCTGCACACTGTAAGTTCCGGCGCTGGTTTAGATGCCGGGAACATAAACTTTGCAAGTGCAGGCGGATTATTGATCCAGGCTAATACCGGCGGACGTACAACCGCAACTGGAGCGCAGCTGGAGTTTGCCCTGCCTGCAAATACCGATGGCTCAAATACATGGGGCCAAGCCCGCATCATTACAGTTGCGGGAAACGCAAATACTTCAGATGCGACCGGTAAAATGATTTTAGGTACCCGGAGAATGTTTAACAAACTTGGAACCGGGGGCCAATGGTACTATGGTAACGATTTGGTTATTGACGGCGCAGGGAATATAGGTATTGGCACATTAACACCTAAAGAAGCCTTATCTGTGAATGGCAATATCCGCTCAAAACAGGTAAAAGTGGAAGTTGTTAACTGGCCCGATTACGTTTTTACACCCGATTACCAACTACCATCTCTTACCGATACAAAAGCCTACATCGATCAAAATCATCATCTTCCAGAAATTCCGTCAGAGGTAGAAGTTGCCAAAGACGGACTTAACCTGGGCGAGATGAACAGGCTGCTGCTTAAGAAGGTGGAAGAGCTGACGCTGTATTTGATTGAAAAGGATAAGCAAGATATAGAAAATACAGATCAACTTAAGATTATGTCACAAGAAATTGCCGATCTAAAAAAGCAAGTTATTCACCTTAACAAAAAAACAACTTAAATGAAAAAGTTAATATTCTTATTTGTCGTACTGATACCGGTATTTGCAAAAGCGCAGTATAGCACTAATATAGTAGGCGATAACTCCACCATATATGTGTACGTAGGCACAATTAATGTTACCTCTTCGGATTTAGGAAATTTTAATAAATTAAAGGTAGACATATTTGGCGGAGCCTGGGAATCTGATACCAATGGCGAGACCACCTATTATATAGCAAATCGTAATGGTTTAAGTGTAAATCAGGTTACTTTAGGTAGCTCAAGCGGAAACAGCTTTACCTTGAAAGCGTACCAAAGCGGAACGTCAACTAACTTTTATGTTGTCACTACGGGTGCCAGGTATAAATCTTTTTCCATCAAATCGTTCCTGCTTTCACCCAATAATGCAGCTAATCAGTTGGTGACTTTATCAACTACAACAACAGCACCTGCTAATGAAATTGCATTGACTGTTATACCGGTAATGTATACCGATCTCAATGGCAACTTGGGCTTAAATACATTATCTCCCGATCCCGCTTACCGCTTATCAGTAAATGGGAAGATCAGGGCCAAAGAAATCAGGGTAGAAACTGGTTGGGCCGATTATGTTTTTGATAAAAGCTATGAATTGCCTGACCTTGTTAATGTGAAAGCTTACATCGCTCAAAACCATCACCTGCCCGAAATTCCGTCTGAAGCGGAAGTAGCTAAAAACGGCCTTAACCTGGGCGAGATGAACAGGCTGCTGCTTAAGAAGGTGGAGGAGTTGACTTTGTACCTGATTGAGAAGGATAAGGAAATGAAAAAGCAAAGGGATCTAATTGACAGCCAGGCAAAAAAAAACAAGGCGCAGCAGGTTATAAATGAAAGCAACGAGGCCCGGTTGAAAGCGATAGAAGGCAGCCTTAGTCGATCAGCAAAGAAACAATAATTCACTTTTTTTCAAATTACGATGACTATTAAATATAAGCAGGTTTTTGTTATCTGCATCATTTTGTTTTGTTTGTCCTGCGGGCACTCCGCAAACGCACAGTCCGCAGCCGAGTTTCGCAGCCAGATAGCGGTAAGCACAGTGTCGCCTAATTCTGCCAGCCTTGGAAAATTTGGCAATATCCCGGTAAGTTATATAACTGGCGTCCCATCTGTAACCATACCGCTTTACGAGATTAATGCAGGTAAGATCAGGCTTCCGCTGTCTTTGGACTATCACGGGAGTGGCGTTAGAGTTGACGAACTGTCCTCGAGCGTAGGGACAAGCTGGGCAATGAGCGGAATTCCAGAAATGACCAGGAATATGGTGGGGCTGCCGGACGAGGGAAACGGGGGCTATTTATCTGCTATGCCATTTGATTCACTTTACAGCTATTACAACGGGATATCTTATGGCACAAACACCGACACGCGTTTCGCGCAATACATGTATAATGTTCGGGATAATTTTGCGGATACCGAGCCTGATGTATTTTCTTATTCATTGAATGGCAGCAACGGGAAATTTATATTTAGGCCGAATGGCACGATCATGCAGATTCCAGTTACCAACAACAAGATCGAAAGGATTCCGGGAAACAATTACAAGATAACGGATGCCAATGGATTTATCTACATTTTCGATCAGCAGGAAACGACGCAAATGGTTACGGCATCTGCCACAAGCGCCTATCCCAGCACGTGGAAAGTTTCCAAAATAATTGATCCAACACTCGCGGATACTGTTTACTTTAAATATACGCCGAATAGCGGCACAATCGAGCGCAGTTGGAGCTACACATATACCCTGGGTAACAGGCCGAGCGGAAATCCGGATGCGGCAACAACGCTTTCGGATGCCAGTGGCGAAAATTCGTCAGTGTCGCAAATATCCCATTCCTCCCAGTTTCCAAACGAGATAGATTGGCGAGGGGGAAAGGTGACCTTCAAAAATATGTCAGATCGTACAGATCGCAGTACCGAATTACGACTTGACAGTGTGAGGGTATATTCCAAACTCAATGGGGCCTACCAACTAATCAAAAATATTAAGCTCAACCAATCCTACTTTTATAGCAACCCTGTTTCTGGAAAGATGCCCGATTACCGCAATTACCGGCTCAGGCTTGATTCGGTGACTTTTTTTTCGGTTAGTTCAACACTATCGCCCCAGCAGTACAGTATGACCTACAATAATACCCCCATCGCGCCGAACGAATCTTTCGGGCAGGACATTTGGGGGTTTAATAACGGCGCCTATAACAATACCACACTAATGCCTCAGCAAAGCGTATCATGGAAGAACTCCTATCCGACTATTGGCGAGGCAAATATGGACCCCGATTCCACTGGCGCATTCGTCCAGGCCTGCATGCTTCAATCGATCAAGTATCCTACCAAGGGAACAAGTGTGTTTACTTTTGAACCACACCGTTACCCTTTGGATTACCAAACAACAAAGTTACAGTCTGTTTATTGCGATGCATATGGCAGTGTTCAAACCACGAATAGCACATCCTTTACACCTACAGCAAACCAGTCTGCTTTCCGTTATAGTGCTACGCTTTCTCCCTATAACTATCCCGGCGTTACTGACCGACCACAAATTAAGATGATTGACCAGACGACAGGCCAAACAGTCTTTCTGGTTAACAATGTCAGCAATCCCAGCCAGAGCTATAGTGTAAGTAATATAGCCCTTAACTTGACGGTTGGCCACAATTATGTTATAACTACGACTATTTATACAACAGATTCCAGAGTTCAGGCAACTTGCACAGTATCCTGGGTAATCCCGGTAAGCGGTACGGTTATTAAAACTGGCGGCGGGTTGCGGGTAAGTTCGATAACTAATTACGACAACAATGGCAGTTTTATTAACAAAGAATTATACCAATACAATAATGACGGAATAGGGAAGCTGTTGCAGAGCGCATCTTACCTTGCTGTTAACTATGACTACCTGTTCTATTCATTTGGCTATGCGTATGGCAACTCAGTTGCTTGTGCTGAAGCTACCGGCGATGTCGACATAGTATACCATGCTAAAAGCGTGTATCCAGCAACACAATTTAGTGGTAGCCCGGTGGTTTATGGAGCGGTGACTAAATACGACGTAGATGCCGCTGGAAACCCGAACGGTAAAAGTGTTTTCAGTTATGATATTTACGATGATCAGGCCGGGCTTGCTTCGACTGATTACGGTTCGATAGGTATCTGGTTGATTTCCAATCTTTGGAAGAATGGTTTTATGAACCATGAGTATGTTTACAAATCTACGGAATCGGGTTACAGTCCGGTAAACATTAAGCAATATAATTACCAGGTTTACCGCCGAGATACTTTATTGGGGCTTAAGATCAAGCCTTTATATATTAAAATGTCAGGTTGCGAGGTAATCAACAGCGTCAATACAAGGTATGGCCCGGTAAATACGCCCAATGACGGCAACCATACACACTTTTTCATGGGCCGCGTTCCAACCTACACAGGTTCAATGCTGCTACAATCAGAATCGGATACCACATTTGATAACGCCGGCAACAAAGTAGTTACTCAAAAAAATAATTATTATGATGACGTTACCCATATTTTTCCAACTAAGACGGAGGTATTCAATAGCAAGAACGAGATGCTGACTAACACGATCAAGTACCCGCATGATTTTGCATCAGGTACCAATGTGTACCAGAAAATGCTGGGCCGAAACATCGTTTCACCAACTGTAAGTTTTCGGCAACTGAAAAACGGAACGCAATTGGAGCTTGCCAATATCAATTACAATGATTGGTTTAGTAATAGTAGTGTACTACTGCCACAAACGGTTGACGAACAGGTACTGGCTAACACCATAGAAACCCGGACAAAATTTAACAAATATGACACTTATGGTAATATCCTGGAACAACAGAAGGCAAACGGCCCCGTAATGGGTTATATGTGGGGTTACTACAGCCAGTATCCTGTAGCCGAAGTCTCTAACGCCACGAGTAGTCAATTTTATTATGAAGGGTTTGAAGAAAACATAGGGCCAAATGTTTTGACGGGGACCGCACATACTGGAACACGATTCTACAACGGCACGTATACGGTGAGCTGGACGAAGCCCGACACCAGGGTATATATGATATCCTACTGGTATAAAACAAGTAGCGGCGTATGGACCTACATGCCTGAAGCCACTTACAACGGCCCTACTCTTGCCCTGTCTGGTGGTAATGCCTATGATGATATCAGGATATACCCGGCAGATGCGCAGATGAGTACCTACACCTACGCCCCCTTAGTTGGTATGACAAGTATGACCGATGCGAAGGGCCAGACGACGTATTATGAGTATGACGGTTTCCAGCGATTGATCAACATCAGAGACAAGGACGGAAACATAGTAAAGCATACGGATTACCATTACCAGGGGCAATAATCAACCTATCAACCTTAAAACAAACATTTATATGGCCATTCACCATATCACCATAAATAACAGGCTACGGCAGTTAAGTTTGGCTTTAAGCCTGATGTTTTGTGCATTCAGCTTACAGGCCCAAACCTACCTGCCGTCCCCGGCCTCGCTTACGGGAACGCCGACGGCCGGCTCCTATTACAATAACAGCAGGATCACTATAACGGCCCCGTTCAGCTTTACGGCAGCAAGCGGGAGCAGCCTGATGTTGTATATTGTAAACCAAGACTGCGTACCGCTGGCCAGTCTGCCAGGCGCGGCGCAGAACTATATTGTCACGTCGGTACCCCGTGTCGGCGGGTTTCAGAACTCGGGACCTGCTGTGAATACGGGCGATTTTGCCAACCGTACTACCTGCGACCTGATGCAGACGGTACAGTACTTTGACGGCCTGGGCCGGCCGTTGCAAACGGTTCAGGTAAAAGGCTCCACAGGGTTGAAAGACGTGGTGCAGCCGGTAGCCTATGACGCGTTTGGCCGCGAGGCTACCAAATACCTGTCTTATGCCTCGCCATCGGTAGATGGCAGCTATAAGTCCAATGCCATCAGCAGCGAGCTTGGCAGTTTTTATGGCAGCGGCACAAGCGGCGCGCAGCAGAGTAACAACAGCGGCATAGTGGTTAACCCCTATCCGTATAGTGTTACCAACTTTGAGCCCTCTCCCCTGAACCGTGTAACAGAGCAGGGCGCGCCAGGTACCCCCTGGCAGCCGGTAGCCGGGAATACGACCGGGCATACCATGAAAATGGTTTATACCACCAATAACCTGGCCACCGATACGGCTTCCAACATGCGGGTGACGTTGTACAACGCCCCCATCAACAGCGACCAGAGCCATAGCCTAACGATAGGGAACAGTTCCGGAAACTATTACCTGGCCGGGCAGTTAACCGTAACCGTGAGTAAAGACGAGAACTGGAAAAGCGGCCGCGGCGGAACAATAGAAGAGTATAAAGATAAGGAAGGGCATGTGGTGCTGAAACGGACGTTTAACTACATCCCGGCAGTGGGCAACACGCCCGCGTTGCTGCAAATGCTGAGCACGTATTATGTATACGACGACCTGGGTAACCTGGCCTATGTACTGCCGCCGCTGAGCGCTGCCGATAACGGGATCACCACGGCCTCCAACCAAACGGTAATTGACAATATCTGTTACCAGTACCGTTATGACGAGCGCAACCGGTTAAGCCGCAAGCGAATTCCGGGTAAGGATTGGGAGTATCTGGTATATAACCAGCTTGACCAGCCGGTACTGAGCCAGGATGCCAACCAACGCGTAAATAACCAGTGGACGGTGACCAAGTACGATGCCCTGGGCCGGGTGATCATGACGGGCTTATGGACGGATGCCTCGGCATCGTCGCAGGCCACATTGCAAGCCAATATCTATGCCGCAGTCCAATGGGATGTACGCAATACGGCAGATGTAACAACGGGCTATACCGTCAGCAGTTACCCGGCTATCAGCAGCTATTTGAACATCAGTTACTATGACGATTACAGCTTCAGCAATATCACCGGGCTGCCACCGGCATTTAGCGGGGTGCCCACAGGAGCTAACGCGCAGCCTAAAGGGCTGCTTACCGGGAGTAAAACCAATGTGCTGGGCAGTACCAATATGCTGTGGGATGTAAGTTACTACGATGGGCTTGGCCGGAACATGCAAACCTATAAGCAGCACTACCTTGGGGGAACGGTTAACGTAAATAACTACGATGTCATCAATAATACCTATGACTTCACCAACGCGGTAACCGCTACCACCCGTAAACATTATAACAGTACGAATACCACGGCCCCGGTATTAACGATAGCCAATACATATGTTTATGACCATATGGGCCGTAAAACGCAAACCTTCGAGCAGATTAACGGGGGGACAAACGTGTTGCTGAGCCAAACGGACTATAACGATATCGGTCAGCTGAAAACCAAGCACCTGCACAGCACGAACGGCGGCAGCACCTTTTTGCAGAATACGGACTACGCGTACAATGAGCGGGGCTGGCTAAGCATGCTCAACGATGTAAGCAAGGCACCGGCGCCGGATAAACTGTTCAGCATGTCGCTGAACTACAATACGCCGGTAGCAGCCAACAATGGCAGCCCGCAGTATAACGGTAACATAGCCGAGCAGTTATACAATAAAGGTACGCTGGGACAAAAGTTTGTAACGTACAATTACGACCAGCTGAATAGGTTGACGGCGGGTAACTCTCAGGAGGCATTCAGCGAGAACGGGATCAGTTATGATGCGAACGGCAATATCCAGGGCCTGACGCGTTTCGGGCCGAATGCGGGAACATTGACTTATAACTATGGCGGGACGAATCGTTTGGCAAGCGTAAGCAGCAATAACGGGAGCGTGGCACGGAGCTACGGTTATGATGGGAATGGTAACGCGACGAGCGACGGGCAGGGCAATACGATCACGTACAACCTGCTGAACCTGCCGGCAACGATTACCGCAAAAAACCTGAGTTATGTTTATACGGCATCGGGGGAAAAACTGCGTAAGATCGTTAACGGTACAGTAACGGAATATATCGGGGGAATCCAGTACACGGGCACGGGTATCGACTTTGTACAGACGGAAGAGGGTAGGGTACTGAACCCGACAAGTTCACCGAACTACGAGTATACGCTGACGGATCACCTGGGCAATAACCGTTTGGCGTTTGACCAGGTAACGGGCAAGGTAGGGGAGGATGATTATTATCCTTTCGGGCTGAATGTTCACCGTCAAATAAACTCGGGAAATCATTACCTTTACAATAAGAAGGAGTTGCAGGATGAACTGAACCAGTATGATTATGGTGCAAGGTTCTATGATCCGGTGATTGCAAGGTGGACGAGCGTTGATCCACTGGCGGAAAAAATGAGAAGATGGAGTCTGTATAACTATGGTTTGAATAACCCTATTAGGTTCATTGATCCAGATGGAATGGAGCCACAGGATGGAGGTAATCCCCGGTCAAATACCGTTGTGCTAAAGCCTGGCGGAGGCTACGAGACAAATTTTAATGTTCAAAAACATGCAGAAATACCCATACCTAGTGCCGACGAGGTAAGTAATGGGTTGGGAACATTAGGCACCGGCCTTACAACTGCTGGTTATATTACTGCACCGATTGGTGGAGCGGAACTTATACCAATTGGAGAGGGGATAAGCACAATCAGCACCGGAATTTCGGTAGTAAATGATGTTAAAGATCACAAATATATCAGTGCCGTAACAACAATCGCGTTAGATAAAGGCTTTGGAACGCTTGGTAAGCTGGTTGAGAACGGTAAAAACATATCGAAGACCGGGAAACTGATACTAGGCGGAACACTTTTTGCAACCGGGAAGGTCACAGATTTATTTGTGGATGCAATTAAGACTGATATAGATCAAAAACAAAAAGTTAATCCTCCCCCTAAACTTGCAAATTCAGAACATAACAAAAAAGTTGAACAATACACACAGCAATATTTTAAGAAAAATAAAAAATAACTTATTTCTAAATATGAATATAATATATATATTATCCGGAATCGCATTATCAATATACGGAATCTGGTTTTCAATAAAAAAGATAATAAATATAATAGGCGGAAGAGAAAGTTTGTTAGGCTCAGACATAAAATTACTCGGTGTAGGCATAATAATGATAATATGTGGAATAATTATCATTATGCAACATGTTTAAAAGTTATCTTATAGGGAATAAAACGCAGTTGTTTGTAGTCTTCCGCTGTTCGAATGTCTCTGACTTCGAACGGCTATGCTTGTAGTTTATAACTACTGTTGGATTAGATAAACGTAAAGTTGTAAAATAAACGAAGCCTGGCTCGCACCTTGTTGGTGTTCCCTCACCGCACGCTGTTGTGTGTTTTCACCAACAGCAGGTTCGTGATGTAAGATGCTGTAGCAAGGGTAAGAGTTACCCGGGGCAACCTTAACATCGGGTTTTTTGTGTAAC
The DNA here is from genome assembly GCF_030409315.1 of Mucilaginibacter flavus. GTDB lineage: Bacteria > Bacteroidota > Bacteroidia > Sphingobacteriales > Sphingobacteriaceae > Mucilaginibacter > Mucilaginibacter flavus. Next base: position 43,604 of record NZ_JAUFPS010000023.1, read on the forward strand.
GGAATTTCGCATTAGCGATTGCAGCGGATACCCGCCCTGAGCCAAAGGACTGTGGGCGTATGAGCGGAAAGCGCGACCCCACTTCTACCGGCGGGGAAATGCCATTGTCAAAATAAAACTTTCGAGTGTTCCCCGCATATCCAATACGCCGGCTTCGTGATGCAGGATGCGGCAGCACGGGAAAGACCCAGCTGCCGCGAGTTTATAACTTTCCCGCTGTCCGTAGAGTTCGGCTATTCGAAAGTCTCCAACTTCGAACGCCTATGCCTGTAGTTTATAACTACAGCGATAAAGGTTGTTGGAATATTATATGACCTCGGCTGGCACGCACGTGTGTTTCGTTCAATGAATAGGCAAAAACACCAGGATGTTTAAATGAATCCGGGTGTTTTGCTTACCTACAGATTAGCTTAAAGAAGAGAAACGGCTACCGGCCTGTGACCAAGGCCTTGTGTGGTATGAGTGAATAGCCTGACTGCAGCTTCTACCATCGTTGCCAATAGTTTGTAACTGGTGAGATCGCAATTTAGCTAAAATGCAAACCATGTTTTTTGTAATTTATTGATAATAAGATGACTGTAAAATGTGTTTTTTGAATTATGTTAAGTTATGTTAACCCAATTTCGAGTTGCAGGCATGCTTCTAAGCCGGCATTCAGAATACTCCCGCTGCCGCGAGGTTATAACTCCTGCCTTAGCGTAAAGCCGCTTTCTGTGTTAGCATGCTGGGTGTTCCCCCTGGTTTCTATTGAAAAGTATTACCCATCTGAAACATAGGCAGGTACATGGCAATCATAATAACCCCAACCAAAAAGCCCACTACGATAATAAAAAGCGGTTCCATAATGCTGCTCAAGGAAGCCGTCTGGTATTCTACCTCTTCGCCGTACTGTTCGGCGATTTTAGCAAAAAAATAATCCAGTTTATTGGATTCCTCCCCAATTCGTACCAGTTGAATCATTTTGGATGGATAGATTTTGAATTGTTGCAGGCTCTGGTTAAGCGATTTACCATTGAGGATATCATCTTCCACTTTTTGCAGAGACGATTCAATTGGATACCAGCCCACCATCTGCTTACTAAGCGAAATTGCCCTCAATAAGGGTACATGCGCGCCGGTAAGGAGCCGCATGGAGTTACAAAAACGGCCCAGGTAAATTTTCTTCACCAGGTTGCCTGCCACAGGTAGTTTTAATACCAACCCAGATGATACCTTGCGGTAGGTCTCCGTTTTGCGAACACGAAATAAGACCACAACAATGGCGGTGATCAAGATAAAAATCGGGAAAAAATATTTTTCCATCCCCTTGGAGATGCTGATCACTAATTCGGTGATCCATGGAAGTTCGCCGCCGAAACGTTTTAAAACATCTGCGAACATGGGCACCACCACTTTGAGCATGAAGTATACTGCCCCAAAAGATGATAGCAGTACCATGCAGGGATAGGATAAGGTTGAAATGATTTTTCGCCGTTGTTTAATCCTGCCCTGGTAGTATTTTGCCAGATCTTGTAAAACTACAGCCAGCTGCCCGGTTTCTTCACCAATTTGTATACTGTATACTTCGTACAGCGAAAATTTGCCCGATTTTTCTAATGCTTTAGATAGGGCGATCCCGTTGGTTAATACGTTTTTTTGAATTACCGTGAATAATTTGCGGTCATTTTCGTTTTCCTGCTCCGCGGTTACCAGTTCCAGGCTGGTTTTCAGGTTAATGCCGGCCAGTAGGAGCGAACTGAGCTCAAGATACAGGTACTCTTTTTTCTTATCGTTCAATTGACCGTTACCAAAGCTGATGTCCTGGTTTAAAAATGCCAGCAGGCCGCCCTCCTTTTTAGGTTCGCTGCTTTTAGGCGCTTTCTTTTTTTTGTACTGGCTCAGGTCAATCGTTGGCATCGGTATCTTGTTCAAAAAGGTTAACAGCACTATAGGGTTTATAATAACGGAGCGTTATTTTCTCGTTTTGAAAAAACAGATCAAGATCCAGTTCATCCACTCTGGCCGGTTGATCACTCGTGAAATCCACCGCTTGCTGTTCAAATAACACTAATGTATGTTCCGTTTTAACTTTAAAGGTATCGGTAATCCCGTTAATTCGCACAATTTCATTCTTTTCAAGCAGGTAACGCGTGATATCCTTATCATTTTTTATAACGATACCCGAATCAGTCCTGGTAACCAGGTCGGCGCGGCGAAAATCCCGTTTCAATAGCAAGTCCAGTTGCGCAAGCCTTGCCGCCTCTTCGTTTTTATAAACAAATCCGTTATAGGAACGGCTCACAATAGTAAATGCCGTATAAACAATAGCAATCAGTATGGCCGAAACCAGCATAGCAATGGTAACTTCCATAATGGTAAAGGCAGGAAGCTTATGGTTTGGTTTCATTTTTATTGATCATTATTTCAGCAACTGTAGCAATCTCCTGCTGGTTATCGTCAAAGGCGGTCAAATGTAATTCTGTTAGCCCCGGCTCGTTTTCCACTTCTGTAGTTGTCGGGATAATTCTAAAGCCGTCCTGGTTAAAAGCCTCTTCCGGTAACTGGCGAGATTGCTCTGCCTGAAGCAGGATGCCTTGTAGTGTAGCCTGCGCGCGGATCTTTTTATCGGATAGCCCCTGGTTGGTGACGTTAGCAAATATCATCATAGCCATACCGAACACAACAACGATAATGACCATGGCAACTACAACCTCCATAATAGTGGCACCTTTTAGCATCCCAGGGTGCTTCATTTTACTTCCAGCCATTGTAATATCTTTTTTTCGCCGGAGGCGACTGGCACCAGGTCGGTGGCCAGGTAATAATGGGAAAGGGCCCCGGCATCAATTTTAAGATTGATCAAATAATTTTCATACCTCGTATATTCGGTCTGGTACATGAACCGCGACGTAAAAACGCTGCCCGAAATGGTAACGCTATCTTTGGTAGCTATATAGTGTTGTGCATACAGTTGCCCGTTTATTTTTGCGCCTTTAGCCAGGTTTATGGTAGCGGGTAACGCAGACGCCTCTTTTTCATATGTAAAAACGGTGCCGCTTACGTTTGCATTCTGGCCGATGTTGATCTGTGGAGGGAAGCCCACCAAAGGGGATTTATATCTCAGGATTCCTAAACACGAGGGATAGTCCAGCCGGCAGTTTTTTTCCAGGCTAATTGAATCTGCCGCGAATAATTGGCAGGTGCCCCGGAAGCCGGTCTTAACCAGGATAGCTTTGGCAAACACCAGTATATTATTGAGTTTTGCTGTGCTGTCGATAGTTAGCAGTGTATCCGCGTAAATAATAATATTACCCGAAAAATGACCGCCTTTGAATGCATCGGTGTTTTTACCAAGATTTAAAATATAAACAGGAGCCCGGAATGAGCGCGTTAATGAATCTATTTTTCGGTTGATATTGACCGAAGACCGATGCCCATTAAATAGCCGTTCCAAAATGCTCAGCCGTTCCTGGTTAAGCGCGGGCAACTTGCGTTGACTATCACGAATCTTTCCTACAATAAGTCTTTTGTCCCCTTCATAGGCCTTGTTATCTACATAAGCCGCTTTGGCACCGGCTTTGGGAAGAAATGCGTCTCCCCGTATCGAGGTTTTGCCGCTGAGGGAAAGGGAGCGATCTTCATCGATCAGGTAAATAGCAGCCCATTTGGATGAATCGATACCATGAGCAATGGAAAATACTTTATATACAGTATCCTTTGTTTGAAATGCTTCAGCAACGCCGATATCATAAATGCCCCAGTGCGTCGTTTTAAGGCTAACTGAATCTTGATCGTTATGGAATAAGCAGACCGTTTTACCTTGAAGATAGCTGGTATCCCGGGTCTGTAACAGGATATGCAATCCTGAAGACAGGTTGTTTTGCAAACGATCGAACCTGGCTTTTAGAAGATACTGACCGCGGAAGAAATATGCAGCCAGAATCAGGGATGAGCAAACCAATGCGATAACCAGCGCGATGATGATGACAATATATAATGCCGATCCTTTAAGCATGTGCTTTTGCGGCCTTGGTTTTCTTTTTAAAAATATTAATCTTGTTCAAAATAGAACGAGGTTTTCCTTCCAACGCTTTTCCGTGATCGTAATACAGCGTTTGGGTAGAATCAGGACCGATGTAAAGAATGACCGGTCCATCTAACCGATCGTCATGATATGTCCCCGTTTGTTTGAGACTGCCGTCTATATTATAAAATCTGAAAGGACCGGAACGTTTTCCTTTGTGCCAGTTAACAACCTGCACCAGTGTGCCACGCTTATTCCAGTCTTTCCAGGTGCCCTCCTTCAATCCGGCTGTAAAGGCTCCCTGCGTTCTCAGGTTATTGTCCAGGTATGATTCCGAGTAATTACCGTTTAGCAGCTGGCCGCTAAAGCCACCCTGCAAGTTATGTATTTTGTTGGCTGCGTACCAGTAATAGGTAAGGGTATAATTTGCCTCTGGTATTGAACTGACAGGAATGATCTCTGCAAGTATAGTACGGTCGGTATCCGTTATCCGTATTTTATGCAGCCCGTAATCTGGTATTTTTTGACCGAATGAGCAATGGTATACACAAATCAGAATTATAGTATAAATGAATTTCATTTAAATAGCCGGTTGAATGTGGATATACTTGGTTTTGCCCTCATGTTTTACCAGGACAGAGTCCTTCAGGTTTTTCAGCAGTTTGATTTGGTCCACCGTCTCTCCTTCATCCATTTCTGCAGCCTTGCCATTGATATGCATAAAAGCGACTAATTTTTTTGATCCGGGATTTTTAATATAACCTGAATAGCGGACAACACCCCAATTGAAGGAGATCACCGGGTTTGCCATCTTGGTCACCGCCCTTGGCTGAACCCTTAGTGAAGGCTTTATCGTGTCCTTTTTGGCTGCCAGGCCAAAGGGGTCCCGATAATTTAATAAAAGCCGCGAAGTATCCCGCGGTATGGCGTAGTCATTGAATACTTCCTTAATGGGAGGCGGCGCAATGTATGCCTCGTCTCCACCACTGCTGTAAGCAATTACGATTCGGTATATAATCATTCCCCACACCATTAGCATCACAACTATCAGCACATATGTCAATATTTTATTTTTTTTGAGCATTGCGGCTTATTTAAAGTAATACAAAATTTCGCAAACCGCTTGGTTTTCCTTCCTTGCCCGAAGCGTTAACCGCGCTTACTTTCCAGTAAAGCTGGTTGCCGGGATTTCCCAGATTGAAGTTGTAGGATGTTGTAGTCACCTTCAATGGGAAAGCATTACTGTAAAGCGTAGTAGAGTCGCTCTTAAAGACGTATAACTTGTAACTGGCAGCGCCGTCCACCGCATTCCAGCTAAGCTGTAGCGGCAAGGTTACCGCACTTCCATTCGCTGGTGATGCAAGAGTAACCTGTCCGGGGGGAGGCAACTGGTAAGTCACGTAATTTACCGCAGACCATTTGGATTGCTCTGTTTCGTTTTCAGCTCTCACCCGCCATGCGTAGGTCTGATCTTTAGGAAATGTAAAGTTTATTTGCTGCCCTGGCACAACATTATTATATGTCAAAGCATTTTCGTTGGCAAAATTATTGGTATCTATCTCCAGCTGGTATTTAGTAGCGCCAAATAAACTATTCCATTTAAAAAGCACAGTATTCTGAGTGGTAACGAAATTATTGGCGGGAGATGACAGCGTCATGGTTTGATTAGTTAATGAAGATTCTTCAACAACAAAACTGCGGGCGGTTGAATAGGCGGTTTGTGAACTTCCGTTTTCCGCCCTTACTCTCCATTGATAGTTCCCCGGCTCAAGTGTTGCTGAAAATTTGTTTCCTTTAACGAGCGTGTCCAGAATAAGTCCACCGATGGAGTCGAAGCCTGGAGCGACCACCTGTAAACGGTAGCTGAGCGCATCTTCTACTTCATCCCACCAAAAGTTGACGGTATATTTCGTGCTTTGATAGTTATCTGCAGGCGCTTCAATATTAACCTGTCTCTTGGCAATGGAGGGCTCAATGAACTCCTTGCAGGAAGACAAAAGCGTATTGGCCGTTAAAAAAAAAGTTAAAATATATAATAAGTGTTTAAGTTTCATTATCGGCCTAATTTAAGAATAAGTCGATAGAAAATATTGTGAATTTTTATGTATTTTAAAATTGCTTTAAACACTGCTTTTATTCGACCTTAATACTGGCATAATGCTAATATAAAATTGTGCCATTTTTTACAAATAGAAAGAACAACGCTTGAAAAGCGTATCAAATCTATGAATAAAGTTCCTTCCGGTCATTCGTTTTACCGATGATTCCTTTTAATAGTATCATTTATTATTGACGTTGGATTATGTTGCTGGTAACGTTGCATTGTTACAAAAAGGCGAATCAGTTAGGAGTGTAATATTCTTGGATGCAGTTTTGTTTTCTGGCAATATTTAGCTAATATTTTATATTGAGGATACCTTAAAAACTGTATTTTTACTCCTAAGCAGATATAGCAAAATCTTTATTTTAGTAAATATAAGGTATCAGCTACTTAATCCATATCACATATCATGAAAAATGTCTTCTTCTTTAGTTCTTAAAGTTTTGTTCCAGAATATTTTAGCAGCTGATACCCGCTCGATGTTGGCAAAATATAGCGATGTCTACTGGTTATGTATACTTTTTTAAATCCTTAATTACAATTTATATTCATCATGAAAAAAATAGCTTTGACTTTGTTTATCCTTTTATCGGTTTCACAATTTTTACACGCCCAGTGGACTACGAACGGTAATGCTACCTATACCTCCAACAATATCGGTATAGGTACAACTACTCCCTCATACCAGTTTCAGTTGTACAATGCTACAGGGCGTAGCACGAATAATGGCGCTTATGCTGATTTCGGATTAGACTCCTATAATAATACCTCATGGCAGGGCTCACGCCTGTATTTCGGGCGCGCCCGCGGTAATGTGACTACTCCACTTGCAGTACAGAACGGGGATTTCATTGGCTGGCTTGACTTTTATGGCCATGATGGGACCGCGGTGCAGCGGTCCGGGCAGTTGGTCTTTAAGGTTGATGGCGCTCCGTCAAGCGGTATTGTACCCGGGGCATTCGTATTTAGTACCGCTGGTTCCGATGGGGTTGTCGCAGAGCGTATGCGGATTAGCTCGAACGGCAGTGTTGGCATTGGTACTTCTAACCTCATTTCCGCTTTCCAGCTTGGCAGCGTCCAATATAAGTTTTCTGTTGGAAAGGCTGACGGTCCAAACTTAAATTATGGAACAACATATATGGGCTTTAATGCGGCAAGAAGTGTTGGAGCCTGGTCGACCGCAACTTGGACGGTTGAAGGTGATGGCTATCATAATGGTGGAGGTGTGATTTATAGCGATATTTCTGGTACGGTATCCATAGTTCCTATTGCTTCAAACGGAACAAGTACACAGACGCTTGCTGATGCAGATATTAAAAGCAAAGTTGCCTTCCGGGTTAGTGGTACTGGAAATGTGGGTGTAGGTGTAACAGACAATTCAAATTGGAATCTTGCTGGCTCAACTTATAAATTAGCAATAGGAGGTAGTGTGATTGCAACCGCGGTAACTGTAAAACTTGCTGCCAATTGGCCCGATTATGTTTTCAAAAGAGATTATACTCTACCATCACTAACCGATGTCAAGGCTTATATAGATCAAAACCATCACTTGCCTGAAATTCCATCGCAACAGGAGGTTGCTAAAGAAGGGGTTAATTTAGGTGATATGAATAAGTTGCTGCTGAAGAAGGTGGAAGAGTTAACCTTGTATTTAATTGCAGAGCACAACGAAAAGGAAGATATGTTAAAAAAAGATATAAAGCAGCAACAAGCCATTATTGAATTAAACGCCCGTTTATCAACACTTGAGCAAACCCTGAAAAATTTAAAAGCAAATTAAAATTAAAAAAAAACTCGATTTTAGTTGTTTTATTATTATTGTTTATTAGATATTTAGCAAAAAAAAATCAGAATCCAAATGGGATCACAATAAAATATAAAAAGCAAGTTATTTATAACTTGCTTTTTATATTTAGCACCAAACCATTTATCATGCCGTTGTTTTTTATCAAGTATCGGAAGATTCTCTTTGCAGCAAGTATTTACATGTTCTTATACGCTTTTTATGAGATTTACAAGGGGATTGAAGGTGCCATTTCTGTTGATAAAGCATATAAAGCTGAGGGGGTAGGTACTTTTATAAACGCCTGCTTAAGTTTGTTTGTAGCTGTGTATTTGTTCATCAATGTTCGTAAAGCAAATAAAGCAGTTAAAAATGAGCACCTATCCGGAGGAAAGTAAAAGGCCCTCTAAGCACATTGTCCCAAAAACTTATTGCTTACAGCTATCATTCTTGTACAAGCGATAGCACCACTTTATAAGCTGTTTTTTTGTCCCATCTCGCTATCAGCCATGCTATAAAGCTCAAAGTGAATATGTCTTTATTTTCTATCCTGTCCAGCTGGTTTAAAACCGCCTTTCTGTATGCCGGTTCCGAAGCTACATCCGGTTTTAGCAGGTATTTTTCAACCAAACTCAGGTAGGATAGTACGCGTTCTTCCGAAGTTTTTAGCAGGTACTTTTTATATCGCCGCCGGAAGCTGTTTAACCGGGATGTGGCAAGCTCAATGTTTGAGAACTGTGCTTGCACCAAAATCTCCATCAGGTTTTTTCGGATGGTCCATAACATGCCCATTTTTTTCTCGTACCAGGCATCAGTGCGTGTTAGTAAACCAAGCTGTTTCAAACTCCCCCTGTCGTTACAAAGGGCTAAAAACATGGTAAGGCATATCCGTAAATCCTCTATATCCTCTGGTTTGTGTGCCTGTTTTGAATTAGAGAGCGATTTATGCAATAAAGCAATCGCATCATCAGCAAAGCCTGTGAAAAACAGGTTGAGTGCAGATAGCAGCTGATGGCGCAGGTAAAACACCGTGTGGTAACGGCTATCCCTCAGCATTAAATCCATCATTTGCTTAAGGTAGCCCACACTCCCGGCAAAATCCATTCGCCGCAGGTGGAAGTTAGCCAGAAAATACAAGATGGATATATGGTAAAAAAGATACGATTGTTTAATAAGCTGCTGGCCTTGCATGAATTGATTAGTTCGGGCGATGTAGCGCTCTATCAATTCGTAATTTTGCTGTATGGCTGCATATTCATTAGCGATGAAAAGGATTTGGTAAATAGCCTTATAGGTCATCAAATCCTGGGTGGAGATTTTATATTTCCTTATTGTTGCCAGTATCAAGGCTGTTAGGTTAACTACCTTACCTTCCAGGTGTATTTGCTGTAGTTGCTGCCTCAAAAAGGCATAAGCCATATTGAGCTTGGCTTCGCGTTGCATATCAGCCTGGTTCCGTAGGAAACGCGCTGTTAACGCTTCAAGGTTTTCTGCTCCCGGCAGGTGGGCGTATTGTAGTTTCAACAGCAAAAGCTCGTTCAATAAATTAAACTGTTCCAAATGTTCGGCCAGTCGTTCGGCTTTATCCAAACATTTGAAGGCTATTTTGATCACGTCGTTTTCTAACAAAAAACGCGCAACCACAACCAAACGCAATGCGTCATAAGTGTCGGAATGACTACTCTCAAAAGCTCTCTGCGATAAAAATAGCAGCAAATTATCCTGCAACCTTTTCCGCAAAGCATGGTATGCATCGTTGTTTTTCTCCGGATTGTAGAGTTTGTTTAAATTACTGATATCGTCAGTTTCTATCGAATCAAGTAAAGCAAGGTTTTTTACATCGCTTCTTTTATTTTTCCGCTGTAAAAACTGCCTGAAAAGCTTTTTTTCGCTACTGTTGAGTAGCTTAACCAACTCCGATAATGAGTCCATATAGATGTGTTATTCTATATAAAGGTATAGAAATTGAAAATTATATCGTCAGTAATTTTCAAAATATGATTTTTATAACGCTGTTTTACGTGATACGTTTGCTTCCATATTAATCATTAAAACAAAACAAACATGGAACCGCTACAACAAAGAACAGAAGAAAATTCATCGGCCGTAAAATATGGCGAAAAGGTTAGAAACCCGTTTAAGCCTACCGGCGCGTTTATAGGTGCCTCCTGGTTTGCCTTGTTGGTAGGCGCGGTGGGCTATTGCGTGGGCTTATGGAATGCAGGCATGAAGCTGAACGAAAAAGGCTACTATTTCACCATTCTATTATTCGGTTTATTCGCCGTAATCTCCGTACAAAAAAGTGTTAGGGACAGGGCCGAGGGACTTGCCGTTACAGATCTTTACTACGGCATTAGCTGGTTTGCCACTATTGCCGCCATGATTTTATTAACAATTGGCCTGTGGAACGCGGATATGACGTTGAGCGAGAAAGGCTTTTACGGTATGGCATTTTGCCTCAGCATGTTTTCGGCGATTGCCGTACAAAAAAATACCCGCGACGCTAAGATGTTTGAGGACAAAGAACTGTAACGTAGCGGTTACCACCCCGCAGCGCTTTGCATGGCAGGCCTGTGGGGTTTATTTAGATAATGCGCTATTAAGGTGTGCGTTTTGTATTTCAGCATAAGGTAACATATTCAACGAGCCCAATGAGTAGCCGCTATACGGTATTGAATATTTGATGCCTTATAGCACACTGTCATTAAGTTAAAGTTTTTCTCCCCCATAGGGGGTAAAGCTTTGTAGGCAAAACAAGAGATAACGCTCCGTGCCGTAGGTACGGAACCTGTGTAGCGTACCTACGGCACGCAAAAAGTCTTAATTTTCGTGCGCTACAAAGCTTTTGCTCCGATGGAGCACCCTATCTATTAACTTAATGACATTGCTTATACCCGTTTGTAGGGAAATTTACTTTTTTGCTCCAAGGAGTTGTCTTTTGATACACAAATCTCTAAAAGCTATTTCCCTGGCCCTTTTATTTATCCTGCCATAATCCTGTGTGTTTCTTTATCTTTGCGCAAACTCAATACTTACATACAGTGATTAATGTTAATAACATTTCCGTTTCATTTGGCGGAACCACCTTGTTTAGCGACATAACATTCTCTATAAACGAGAACGATAAAATAGCCCTGATGGGTAAGAATGGTGCGGGCAAGTCAACCATCCTCAAAATTATTGCCAATGTCAGCAAACCTACCACGGGTAACGTAACTGGCCCTAAGGACGCTGTAATAGCATATTTGCCACAGCATTTGCTTACCCACGATAACGTTACCGTTTTTGAAGAAACGATGAAAGCTTTTGACGAGGCTAACCAAATGCAAAAAGAGCTCGATGAGGTGAATGAGCAGCTCAATATCCGTACCGACTACGAAAGTGATGCTTACATGAAGCTGATTGAGCGGGTATCTGAGCTGAGCGAAAAATTTTATTCGCAGGAGGAAGTCAATTATGATGCTGAGGTAGAGAAAGTGCTGAAAGGTTTGGGTTTTGAACGTAAGGATTTCACGCGCCAAACTTCTGAATTTTCGGGCGGGTGGCGTATGCGTATTGAGCTCGCTAAAATCCTGTTAAAAAAGCCAGATTTGATTCTGCTGGATGAGCCTACCAACCACATGGATATTGAAAGTATACAATGGCTGGAAGATTTTCTGATCAATTCGGCAAAGGCCGTAATGGTAATCTCCCATGATCGTGCTTTTGTTGATAATATTGCCAACCGTACCATCGAGGTAACCATGGGCCGGATATATGATTATAAAGCCAAATACAGTCACTACTTGCAATTGCGTGCCGACCGCCGTGTACATCAATTAAAGGCCTACGAGGAGCAACAGCGTTTTATTGCCGATAATCAGGAATTTATAGACCGTTTTAGAGGTACGTACTCCAAAACGTTGCAGGTGCAATCGCGCGTGAAGATGCTCGAAAAACTGGAGATTATCGAGATTGATGAAGTTGATACTTCGGCCTTAAGGTTGAAGTTTCCGCCATCCCCACGTTCCGGTCAATACCCGGTAATGGTAGAGGAACTTACCAAAACCTATGGCGATCATGTGGTGTTTAAAAATGCAGCTATGGTAATTGAGCGGGGCGAAAAAGTGGCTTTTGTTGGCAAAAACGGCGAAGGTAAGTCGACCATGATTAAAGCCATTATGGGTGAGATTGATTTTGAAGGAAGCTTAAAAGTAGGTCACAATGCCAAGATTGGGTATTTTGCTCAAAACCAGGCTTCTTTGCTCGATGAGAATTTAACGGTATTTGAAACCATCGATCAGATTCCTTTAAGTGATGGCACGGTGAAGATCAAAGACCTTTTAGGCGCGTTTATGTTTAGTGGCGATGATACCACAAAAAAGGTAAAAGTACTTTCTGGTGGCGAGAAAACCCGCCTGGCCATGATCAAACTATTGTTAGAGCCGGTAAACGTATTGATACTGGATGAGCCCACCAACCATTTGGATATGAAAACCAAGGATATTATCAAAGATGCCCTGCGGGATTTTGATGGAACCCTGATCTTAGTATCGCACGACCGAGATTTCCTGGACGGACTGGTGAAAAAAGTATTTGAGTTTGGCAACAAACGCGTTCGCGAACACTTTGAGGACATTAAAGGGTTTTTGGCCTACAAAAAAATGGATAGCTTAAAAGAGATTGAACAAAGCTAAGCGGAGCGAAGGAGCGGTCATTGCTTCGTACTTTCGATGAAAAGTTATCTAAATAGAGGGGGCGGTCATCCTGAGCCTGTCGAAGGGCGCGCGCAGAGGCCTTCGCCCGCGTGTTTCGACAGGCTATTTACGACGTATTCGTTTTAGATGAATGCGTTGGGTTTTAACGCTGGCAACGACTCACCCCGGCAACGCTTCGCTGGCCGACCCTCTCTCCGGCTAAAGCCGCATAGAGGGTGAACCCCATTTTTTTATTTCCCCACCCCTCTATGCGACGCAGTCGGAGAGAGGGGAAGACGGGCGGAGCCTCGTCGGGGTGAGTCGTCTACGCCGTGCTATATACGCTATTTTCACTTTCACAGTCTCCATATTTTACAATGCGCAATGATAATTTTATCTCTTTTTAACGGCCTTTATTGGAACAAAAAGATTCAAGTTCGCAAAAAATGTGAACTTGAATCTGAATAAAACTCCTGATATTTTTTAGCGCGCCCAACGCGTTAAATAACCAACTCGCCCTCCATTACTATTACAGATGATCCGCTTACCCATATACCTTCGGGTGTTACTTTAACCTGTATGGATGATGCATGGTTTACCAATACGCCCTGTAATATCTGGTAGGCTTGTCTTTGGCTAATATGGCTTACGGCGTTAAGGTATCCGGCCAATGGTCCGGCGGCGGTTCCGGTCGCGGGGTCTTCATTGATGCCGAAAGCAGGGTTGAAAAACCGTGTTTCGGCAACATAGTCTTTTTCGCTGCTATCTGTGGTGAACAGGTAAAAGCCCTCAAAGCCATATTGGGCAGATATCTTCTTCAAAAGATCATTGTTAGGTAAGGCCTGTTTAAGGGAGTCGTTATTTTTGATTGGCACCATTAAGTGGGCAACTTCGGTTTGCACAACGGTTGGCAACCAGTTGCAAAGTTTCAAATCTTCGGTATCCAGGCCCAGGGCTTCGGCAACTAAAGCGGCGGGTACGGCATCGAGTATCTTGGATGATTGCTGTTTCATGGCCACAAAATGAACCCCATTTTCTGTGGATGTTACCAGCGGAATTTTATGATCCTGAATAACTACCCATTTATTATCGCCTTGTTCTTTAAAAATATCCCAACCTTTTATCAAAGCCAGGCATACTGCGCCCAACAAATTATGCCCTGCGCCGGTCACCTCGTAAAAACCAGGTGTGAATGATCGTACCTTGAATGCCTTTTCTGCAGCGGAATAAAATACAAAGGATGTTTCTGAATAGCCAAACTCGCGGGCAATGTCATAGTATTGAGATAAGGCTAATTCTTCATCGCTCCACACAACCGCCAATGGGTTGCCCTTGTAACGCTGGTTGGTGAATACATCAAGAATGTAATATTTTAGTTTTTTCATTTTTTTTAATTTCAATAGCCATTGATAGCTGGCGCGACTGGTGCTCCGCCGCACTGTACACGCTTTTATTTTTACAAAAGTATGGTGTAACTATGCCTGGCTACGTGTAGTGGTAAAGGATGTTTCTGTAACTTTAAAGGATGTTAAACACGCGTTTAGTTGAGCCATTTGAGGTACAGGTTATCGAAACCAATAATTGGGATCTTGCGCCGAAAGTTTATAATTTTTTTGAAATTATTTATGTGATGGAGGGCGAGGGGCTGCGGTATGTTAACGCCAATAGCATGCCTTATCGCAAGGGGAACATATTGCTTTATACCCCGCTTGATCAACGTACTTTTACGGTCGAAAAACCAAGCCGGTTTTTATATATCCGGTTTACAGATGTTGTTTTCGAGGGCTGTAGTTCGCCCGATGAGCGGGAAGCGCTGAATGTTTGGATGAAAAACCTGGAGTACTTGTTTTTTAACCACAACCATGAGGCTAATCTTTTGGTAAAAAGTGACGACGACTGCCATACAGTTAAAAGCCTCATCAAGACGATTCACGACGAATATCTGTCGAGGCAATTGCATCACGAAAAAAACATCCGGCACCTGTTACAGGTATTGCTCAATATTTTTGCCCGTAACGTTCTGCCCGATGCCCCGGCAGAACATACGCCAACAGAACTGAGCCGGAAGAATGATTTATTAACCGGTTACATTAAAAAACATATTTATGATGCCGAAAAGTTAACTATCAATAACCTGGCTAACTTTGCCAATTTATCAGGCTATTATGTTGGCGAATATTTTAAGAAGAATAACGGTGTCAGCATCCGCAGTTATATTCTGCAATATAAACTCTCGCTGGTAAAAGTAAGGCTGGAGTTTAGCGATCTTACCATCTCCGAAATTGCTTACGAATTAGGCTTTACTGATGAAAGTCACCTGAGTAACTTGTTTAAAAAGAATTTCCAGGAAAGCCCATCCCTGTTTAGGAAAAGGGTGAGAAGTTAAGTTCGAAGTATCCCTGCTACATTACTTTTCTCCACCAACTCATTGGGCGAATACCCAAACTGATTTTTAAACGCGTATGAAAAGTGCGATAGGTTTTCAAACCCTACTTCAAGGTAAACGTCAATAGGTTTGCGCTGGTTTTGAGCTATGTGGTAGTGAGCCAGTTGCAATCGTTTCTTGGTAAGCCACTTTTGAGGTGTAGTGTTGAAGGCTTTTTTAAAATCACGCCTTAGGGTTGCAAGGCTGCGGCCGGTTAGGTAGCCAAACCTATCCAGCGTCATGTTAAACATATAGTTACGCTCCATAAACTCGGCCAGGTTTATTTTGCCCGGTTCTTCAAAATTAGCCAGCAATCCATCCACGGTTTTATCAATAGATCTTAATATGCTGATGGCTTCTTCAATTTTAATGGAGGCAATATCAGGAGGTAGACTTTCGCCCAGCTCAAAATAAGGGACCAGCGACGAAAGGCAGCTTTGCAGTAACGGGTGTTTTGAAAATAGATATATCTTTTGCAATGCCAGTAGTTTGCCGGTTGTTTTATGCCGGGAGTAAAAATCCTTTAACCTTTCTTTAGTGAGGTGCATAGCTACAGCCTGGTGTGGCTTACCATCCTTGGGGTAATTAATAACGGTAGCTAACTGGTTGCGTGGAATAAGGAAAATATCACCCGCATTGAAGGTGTAGGTAACATCGGCCTGGATAATTTTTGTTTCGCCCGAAATAAACCAAACCAGCATGTGGTGTTCAAACATCACCTCCGTTTTAAAAAGCCTTCCTGTAAAAAGCGAGAGTTTAATATCGGGGGTGATGTATTTTGTTTCAAATTCCATAACGCTGAATAGTAAAGCTAACAAAAATTAAGCAAGCCGGGCAAATACGCCGGCCTGTTTAATGGTGAATGTTATTAATTTACAGCGAATGCTACGCCTGTCATTTCTTCGCTTAAAACCCAAAGTTTTACTGCATTTGCCGCGTTTACCGAGTAGGGTTGTACACCACGTAGCGATGATGGGTCATTATAATTATGTTCGATATTTCCTTTATCCAGTTGGGCCACATCCGCGTCTTCGCAATAAACACCACCAATGTTATTTAGCTGTGCGCTGGTAGCGCACCATACTGATGTTGCGGCACCCTGCTCCACATTTTTAAGTTTTGCGGCTACTTCGGGGAAAATATCTCCATTGGCATCATGAGTGCCCATTTGTTGAAACAATGCCATGGGAGCAACTCTACCCAAATCGGTGCCGATTACCGAACCCGGATGGACCGAAAATGCCCGCACACCGAAGTTTTTCCCGATATGATCAAGCTCGACAGAAAATAAGTTATTGGCCGTTTTAGACTGGCCGTAACCTTGCAAGGTTTCATATTCGCGGTTAGTGAAATTGGGGTCATCAAAGTTGAAAGGGGCTATCTGGTGACCGTACGACGATACATTTACTACCCTGGCGCCTTTGGCATTCATTAAAGCCTGCCAAAGCCCGGCTGTTAGTTGAAAATGCCCCAGGTGATTGGTAGCAAACTGCGATTCGTACCCGCGTTTATCGCGCTGTAGCGGCACCCACATGATACCTGCATTATTAATCAGTATATCAAGCTTATCATAAGTACTCAGGAACTTGGCGGCAAAAGCATCTATAGACTCCGGCTCCATCAGATCCATTTGTTCAATAGTTACATTCACTATACCTTGCAAATTATTTATGGCTTTGGCAACATCACGTGCAGGTACAATAACTTTTGCGCCGGCAGCAACAAAAGTTTTCACGGTTTCCAAACCGATGCCCGCGTATCCACCGGTGACAATGGCCGTTTTACCACTGAGGTCAATTCCTTTGATCACATCATGAACTGTAGATTTTGCATCAAAGCCGGAGTTAATGGGATTTTGCAATACGCCGTTATAATTGTCTTGTAATTTCATTTTCTTAAATTTTGATAATACAAAACTACAGGCAATAGGATAATGTCACTTTGTTTAAAACGTCAAAGTGTTTTGTTTAAAACGTTAAATTTTATTGATGAATTGAATATGTCCAAGCATCTGTTATCAAACCCACAAGGCCCCAAGTGTGCATAATAATGCTACTGTCATCACTATAAACCCCAGTTTTAAAAATGACCACGCACTAACGGTTATCCCTTCGCGGCGCAGGGCTACCAACCATAATATAGTAGCCAGCGAACCGGTGATGGAAAGGTTTGGCCCCAGGTCGATGCCTATCAATATAGCACTTTTCACCATTGCTGGGACGTGTCCGGCTTGCACGGCGTTACCGGCAATAAGTCCGGCCGGTAGGTTATTCATCAGGTTGCAGCTAAATGCAGTTATGATTCCGCCGGCCCACACCGTACCATTTAAAGAATGAGCTAAACTTTGCTGTAACAAAGTGCTGATGTTTTGAATAAGCCCGGTTTTGCCGAGCGCTTCAACAATTACAAACAGCCCCGCTACCAGCGGTAATACAGACCACGATACGCCCTTGATTACAACTACCGGGTTCTTTTTAGCGCTGATAATTACAATGGCCGAGGTAACAATACCCGTAATAGCAGTTGGCAAACCCAATTGAATATCAAATGCCGAAGAGATTAGCAGGATGGCCGCTGTAGCAGCAATGCCGATTAAGGCGGTTTTACCACCGGTAGAAAGTGTGGGGATGGTGATCTCGCTTTCTATGGCTTGTTTAAGGTTTTTGAGCTGGGTTAAATACAACATACCATAAGTTACAGCTACAGCCACTGCCGAGGGCAAGGCATACGTATGCAACCATTGTATTAACGCCGGCATATGGCTGCCATAAATAACCAGGTTTGCCGGGTTTGATATGGGCAATATAAACGATGCTGCATTGGCTATAAACGCGCAGATAAATAGGTAGGGTAAAGGCTTATTTACTTTGGCGGCCTTTACAGCGGCAGCTACGGCTGGCGTTAAAACGACCGCGGTGGCGTCATTTGATAAAAATGAGGTTACCACAACACCTACTAAGTAAATCAATAAAAACAGCCGCACAGACGATCCATTAGCCATTTTGGTGGCATGCGCCGCAAGCCAGTCGAACAGTTTTTCTTCGCGGGCGGTTTCGGCCAGTAGCATCATGCCGGTTAAAAACAGGTAAACATCGGTGCCTTTGCTTGCGCCGTTTAGTCCTTCGGTGGGTGAAATCAGCCCTGCTATCAACAACACAATTGCCCCGGTTAAGGCCCAAACAAATTCGGGAACTTTAAAAGGCCGGATAATAACCCCTGCTATAGCAAAAAACGAAATGATCCAGATGGTAAGGTTCGTCATTATAAATTGATAGAAAATATGCCGGCGAATTTACAAGTGTTATGATAACCTGGCTTTATGATTTGAATTTGTTTATTACCATGCAGGCTTTGTTGTTTTACCGGGCTGATGATTGCAGGCTGCTTTAAGCGATGGGCCGTATAGGAGCCAAAGCAATATGGATACTATGGCAAAACATCCAAGGATCATAAAAGCCGAACTGTATCCAATTAATTGCGCTATCCACCCGCCTATTGCCGGGCTTAGCGCTGCTCCCAGTCCCTGAACCGTCATTACTGCACCTTGCCCTATATTTACCCTGCCGGTTCCGTTTAAAATATGGGCTACCAGGCCCGGTACCGCAACACTTTGTAAACCGGCACCTATGCCATCAAGTATTTGTACCGGGTATAAACCGGTGTGGCTTATCATATGCGCTGCAATAAAGCCCCGTGCCGGCAGCGCTATAAATGATATAAATATTACCAGCCAGTAACCGCGTTTTTCGGCCATGCGCATGGCTATTAATGATACAATGATCATCACTACTTGTGCGATAACAATGGTCACGGCTACAAATATGGTAGGATCTCCCTGGTTATTAGCCGCGGCGGCCAGCCCATATAGCGGTAGCATAGCACCGTTGCCCAGGTGGAAACAAGCTAACGCGGCTGCTAATACAAGCAAAGGCCTGCATTTAAATAAAACCTGTAAACCGCTTGCTTTATCGTCGCTATTATCTTTTTTTGCTAAGCCACGTGCGGCATTATCATCAATAGCCTTAGCCGGAATAAGCATTACCGAAATAATAGATATAACACCGAACAAAGCGGCGAGGTAAAATATAGCAGGCATGCCAAATTTGAAACCGAGATAGCCGGATAAGGCAGCCCCCACCACATTCCCGGCATGATTGAAGGCCTGGTTATACCCGTTTTGTTTGTTAAAGCCCTTTTGCTTCACTATTCCCAAAGTAATACCAATTACTGCCGGACCGATAGCCGAGCCTGCAACCGCTGTAGCCACCTGCGAGGCCGAAACCAGCCAGAAGTTTTGCGATATTAAAATGATGGCCGAAGCTACCGTAGTGCAAATTGCGGGAATAACAACATATAAACGTTTACGTTTGGTGGCATCTATAAGCGCCCCCGCCGGAACGGTCATGAGCATACCGGCAACGCCACCAATGGTCATGACAGAACCAATTAAGCCGCTTTTCCAGCCATTAGCCAGTAAAAAAATACCAAGGAACGGCCCTATGCCAGCCTGCATATCGGCCATGAAAAAATTAAGTGACTGCAACGGCCACAGTACACGTTTATTGGCGATGGTATTACTCATTACGGCATTAAACAGCCTGGTAATAAGTAATGTTTGGTAGGTTGTATGATTTTGATTGCTTTAACAATCCTTAATTCAACAGCTTATTAATGGCTTTAACCAATTTATCTATATCAAATGGTTTGGGCAGGTAGGCATCGTAATTAAAGTTGGCCAGCGAAATAGCCTGCCTGTGGTAGGCCGACATCAGGATTACCGGGATGTGTTTGGTTTCGTGGGTGCTTTTAATCATCTGGCATATTTTGCCGCCGTTCATCCCCGGTAACATATAATCGGTTAGTACCAGGTCGGGCTTGTGGGCTTTAATGGATTCAATGATATCATGGGTATGACTTAGCCCCGTAACAGCAAAATTATTAAAGCTTAAAACCGATTCAACGGTACTCAAAATATCGGCATCGTCTTCAATGATCAATATACTCTTTAACATAGTGAAAGAAGCTTAATGTTAAAATAAACACGCGGCCGCGTAATGGGGGATTTACGAAACCTCAAAAATAGACTGGATTTTATCGCGGTTAATTGGCTTTGAAATAAAATCAACCACCAAAGGGTTTAACAACGACCTGCTTCTATCTAAGTTTGATACAGATGAAGATAGCACATATATTTTACTTTTCTTTAAAGGATCTATATTCAGGCGGCTAAACTCTTCCAAAAACTGCCAGCCATTCATCATGGGCATAGTAAGGTCCAAAAATATAAAATCGGGGAAAAGATGAGGCGTGGTCCTGTTTATGCTTATTAGCTTGTCAATGGCGCTTTGGCCATCCATACAGGTGTCGAACTTTGAATTTATCAGTACCTTCTTTAACACCGTTTCAAAAATATAATTATCAATCTCGCCATCATCTATTACTAATATATTTGATGTTATATCTTTTGGTTTCATGGAAATTTAAACTAATATACTGTGAAAATGTTTATAAAAGAAAAATAAATTCCAATTACATGGTATTTTGCTTAATTAATAAGCACAAATACTATTGTATGTTAAAATGCTAATGTAAGTATGCATTTATAATTAAACAGCCCGGTATTTTAACGGTAAAACAATGGGTGTTTTAACGGGATATACAAAGCCAAAATAAATTTGAAATTGCCCATTGCGATGGTTAAAACCCTCTTTAAACCAGGCTCAACTTTTCGGGGATTTAAAGTTCTTGCGTTCGCAAAAAGATACAACTAAGATGTTTTTTATATTTCTATCTCCCGCGAGGTTAGCGTAGCGTAACTCGTGGGTAAAGCTGGTTGAAGCCTTTGGCTTCCGGTGTTGTTAAAGCTAAAGAGCAGGCAGCTGAAAGCTGCAACTATGGTACCCCCGAGCTATAAGCTCGCGGGAGTTGTCGGTATGTATTTGTGTTTGGTGAGTTCTATAATTAAATAAGTAAATAAAATAAAATTAGGTAAGACTAATTTTATTTGTTTGATTTGCATTTTTAAAATGCAAATTCATGAAAATAAAAATACTTAGTCTTGCTTTAGTTATGTTTATGCCGATATTGGCTTTGGCTCAAAAGGGGTGTTTAAAGGGGCGGTTAACTTCGGGGAACGATCCTTTGGCTTTTGCTACCATTACTTTGGCAGGTACAAAAAACGGTACCACGTGTAACGAGTTGGGGTATTATACCCTCGATAACATTGCCCCCGGTAATTACGAGGTTTCTTTTTCTGCCTTAGGGTACCAGGCCGAAAGCTATAAAATAACTATTGGCAAGGCACATGTTACGGTTTTAAATGCCAGCCTTAAAGAAAATTACTCCAAGCTAAATGAGGTTGTAGTTACCGGCGTATCCCGTGCTACAGAATTGCGTCGCAACCCGGTACCCATAGCGGTGATGACCGTAAAGGAGATGAACCAAAACGTAAACAACAACATCATTGACGCCATTGTAAAAGGGGTGCCGGGAGTAAATGCTGTTACCACCGGGCCAAACATATCCAAGCCTTTTATAAGGGGATTGGGCTATAACAGGGTGCTAATCTTGTATGATGGTGTAAGGCAGGAGGGGCAGCAATGGGGCGATGAGCATGGCATCGAGATTGATCAGTATGGCATTGGGCGTGCCGAAGTAATCAAAGGGCCTGCCAGCTTAACCTATGGCTCCGACGCCATTGCGGGTGTAATTAACCTGATCCCGGCCATCCCCCGCGGAGCCAGCGGAGTATTAAATGGCGATTATATTGCCGATTACCATACCAATAACGGCATGGTTGGTACATCGTTAGGGCTGGCCTACAAAAAAAACGACTTCACCTATACTTTCAGGGCTACAGCCAAAACGGCTCATGACTACCGGGATAAAATTGACGGCTTGGTTTATAATACCGGTTTCAGGGAGTACAATTTATCGGGAATGGTTAGGGTTGATAAAAAATGGGGGTACTCGCAAATAGCGGCCACGCTTTATGATAACCGGCAGGAAATTCCAGATGGCAGTCGCGATTCATTAACACGACAATTTACCAAACAGGTTAGTGAAATTGCCGGCGATGATATCAAAAACCGCCCCATAGTAAGTAATGATGAATTAAACTCTTATTCCATCGCGCCGCTGCACCAGCGTATTCAGCATTACCGGTTGTATACCCATAACCAGTTTAACCTGGGTAAAGGCAGCATTGATGTTTCCTTAGGCGGCCAGCAAAGCATCCGTAGGGAATACGATCATCCCACCTTGGCACAACAGGCGGGCTTATACGTAGTATTAAACACGCTTAATTATGATTTGAAATATAATTTCCCGGTTTTTAATGGCGTCGAAACTACCATTGGCCTCAACGGTATGTACCAGGCCAACCGTAGCAAAGCCGCCACAGATTTCCCGATACCCGATTATAATTTATTTGATGCCGGCACATTCATCTTCGCGCGTAAAAGTTTTGGGAAGTTTGATTTATCGGGCGGTGTTAGGTATGATAACCGGCACATCAGCTGGCGCGATTTTTATGTAGGCCCAAACCCGGCCAAGGGTCTTGAGCAGCAGGTTGAAATATCCGATACCGCCGGCGCTCACTTGCAGTTCCCGGCATTTAAACATGTTTATGAAGGTATATCGGGCAGTTTGGGTTTAACCTATAATGTTAATGAACGGCTTTTGCTTAAAGCCAACATAGCACGCGGGTATCGTGCACCAAACATTACGGAAATAGGCTCAAATGGCCTTGATCCCGGCGCGCATATTGTGTACCTGGGCAACAGGAGCTTTAACCCTGAGTTTAGTTTGCAGGAAGATATCGGCATTATATCCTACCTGAAAGATGCCGACCTGATAGCCGAGTTTTTTAACAACCATATTGACAATTATATTTACCAGGCCCGGCTAACAGATGCCAACGGCAACCCCGTGGTGATTGTGCCCGGAAACAGCACCTATGAGTACCAGCAATCAAAGGCCCGGCTTTACGGTGCCGAGTTTACCGTTAACCTGCACCCCCGCGCCGTTAAATGGCTGGCCTTTAACAATAGTGTTGCCTATGTTACGGGCATCAATCAAAATAAGGAGTTGATAGCGCAATCTAAAGGCGCGGCAAAGTATCTGCCATTTATCCCTCCACTTCACATCCGTTCGGAGCTAAAAGTTACGTTGCAACGCGGATATGGTGCTTTGTCAAAAATCTATTTTAAAACCGAGGCGGATGTTTATGCCTCTCAAAACCGTTTTTACGCGTTGGATAATACAGAAACCGCGACACCCGGGTATACGCTGATTAATGTCGGTGCTGGTGCCACCATCAAACTAAAATCTCAGAAAACGTTGTGCGAGTTGTTTTTCCAGGTAGATAACCTTTTTAATACAGCCTATCAATCAAACCTTAACCGGTTAAAGTATTTTGAATATTACAAAGCCTCGCCAAACGGAAAATTGGGTATTTATAACATTGGCAGGAATATGAGCTTTAAGGCTGTGTTTCCGTTTTAATGAGAGGATGATAAGTGCATTATCTCGAGGTCTTTTGGCTTTGATAGTTTGATGGCCAGCATACCTTTGTAATTTGACAAATAGCCGGTTACTCTTATTTCACGACCAATAAGATCGGTTTCGGGATGTCCGAATTTGGCATGGTTTCGTTTTTTTATAATTACAACAAAGTCCTGTTTGGGATAATTATCACCAACATAAATCGTCGTTACTCCGGTACTTTCTGTCATAGCGCCACCGTAAACCTTACCAACGGCCATTATGTGTTTATCAAAATATGCCGCCGACTGTAGTTTAAGTATATTTGACGATACCAATAAAGGATCTATTGATCCATAAATGTAAACGTCAGAATTGAATACAGAAGGCTTATTTTTCGTTGTATCCTGCGCGTTTGCATACGTTAGTTTTATTGATAATGCTATCAAAATAGCAAATCTCAAAGCTTGTTTTTTTATCATGGAGCACCCAATAAAGCTTATTTAATTGATTTCAATTTGGTTGATGATTTATCCTGCCCCTTAAATGATAGGCGTAAAAAATAGCCGCATTGATCGTCGCTTTCACACATTTCAACATCGTCTATTACGTAGGTCCAGTCGCCGCTTTTAAAGGTGTAGGTCCAGCCGCCCATAGTACCTTGTGCTTCTTCTGTTCCGTTGTTAAGCACAATATCGGGTTTCTCAGAGGTCGACCGGCCCTTACTCCACGATACGTAGCGAATATTGTTGCCTATCCTATCAAGCCTGATTAACAATTTGGGCGATTGCAGCACCAATATATTTTGGTCCCAATGATTTACCGAAGGATGCATTTTGCTTTCGACGGATCTGGTAAGTTGGTCTTTTAAATCCTGTTCGCGTTTGGAACTGTAGTTAATACTCTGAATTTGTCCTTTTTCATTAAGCCAGATATCGCCATCAAATGCGCCGCCAACCAGGCCAAAGCTGCCGTTGCTTTCAAGTACACTATTGTCTTTAAACTGAGCCAGTTTTTTCTTAAACGCAGCGTCAAACATTATGGGGTAATAGGCAATAAACTCTTTAGCGTTGGTAATATCTTTTAAGGGATTTTCTCTTTTAAGCGGATAGGCTACCAGCTTTGATAGTTCTTCGGCTTTATCTGTCTGGATCAGTTTAATGATCTGCCGGTACCTTTTAATCATCGCAGGCTTATCATTGGCCCGGGCGTTGGTGATTACAAATAGAAATAAGACTATGCAGAGGAAGTTTTTCATTGGTTTAAGTTCATTTGGTTGTTATACTAACCGAAATTAAAGATACATATGTATCTTTAAACTAAGAAGCAGGTTCTGTTTTTGTAGAGACGCAATACTTTGCGTCTCCCGCGTGCAAATCGGATTTGCAAGTCCGATTATGCAAATTTGCCCTGTATAGTGGGAGACGCAAAATATTGCGTCTCTACGTTGAATATAAATTTGACCACAAATGAACAATTCTAACATCAACGATCCCATATTTTTACAGGCTGTTGAAGCTATTGATAGCGGCGATATTGTTTTGCTGGATGATTTGCTAACCCAAAACAAATACCTGGTACGTGATAGGTTAAACCATCCTGAGCCCGGCTATTTTCAACATCCATACCTGCTTTGGTTTGTGGCAGATAATCCCATTCGCGTAGAAAAATTGGCTACCAATATTGTTGATATCACACAACTGCTTATCCTTTTTGTAAAGAACGAAGCAAAGGATACCGCGCAATATCAAATGGATTATACGCTTGGCCTGGTGGCTACCGGCCGTATCCCTAAAGAATGTGGTGTACAAATAGCCATGATGGATGTACTTATCGATGCCGGTGCCGCACCTGGCGGTGGGTTAGGGGCCTTGGCGCATGGAAATACGGAGGCCGCGGCCCATCTCATCAAGCGGGGCGGCAAGCTCACATTGGCAGCAGCCATAGGACTAAACCTAATGGACGATGTGAAACGGATGACCACCACCGCCAATAAAAATGAGTTGTTGGTAGCCCTCACAACCGCCGCCTTTTATGGCAAGCCAGATGCAATAGCTCACCTGTTAAGTATTGGCGCACCCGCAAACGGCTATCCCGAAAATAATGAAGGCTTTCATAGCCATGCTACGCCGTTGCACCAGGCGGTTTATTCTGGATCATTAGCGGCTGTAAAGCTGCTCATGGAAGCGGGAGCGAGGCTTGATGTGCCCGATAAAATTTATGGCGGTACACCAACTGGCTGGGCGCAGCACATGTTAAGTGAGGAGAATATCGGCGACGAAACCCGGCAGCGTTTTGCAAAGATTGAGGAATATTTGAAAGGGCTGTAGTTCCGGTCTGTCGTCTCAACAATCGCTTTTAAAAAGTAGGCACCTGCCGTAGCCCCTAAATACGGCAGACATTCCGCTATAAACACGGAGCACTTCCGGAACCCCCCAAAATACATTCAAGACTCCAGCGGAGTCTCGTGTTTATAGACACATGGTAAAACATTACCTTGGCTCCGTAGGTGCCTCCTAAATTTATAAAACGATTTCCCTACAAATCATCGTTTTAATCAATGTAGTTTAATTTTTTAAGTTTGGATTAATTGGCTGTTGTTTGCCTATAATAATGTTAAATTCCGCTGTGGGCTGTGGTTTTAAACTTATCTTTATGGCACCTGAATAGCTATATTTTATGCCCATCCAAATAAAAAAAGTCGTTTTCAAAACGCTTAAAATTACAGGCATCACCCTTGTTGGCTTGTTGGCCCTCATGTTTTTACTGCCATACCTGTTTCCGCAAACTGTAACCAATAAAATAAAACAATGGGCTGGCGGCAGCATCAATGGCAAGCTCAATTTTTCGGGCACAAGCCTTTCTTTCTTCAAAAAATTCCCGGCTTTAACGCTTACGCTTAATGATTTTTCACTCAACGGCAGCGCGCCTTTTCAGAATGATACGCTGGTAGCCGCTAAAGAAGTTTCATTGGCGATCGATCTTTCTTCGGTGTTTAAAAGTAAAATTAATATCAACCGTATTTACCTTAGCAAAGCCACCATCAATATTGAAGTTGATAGCGCGGGGCATGCCAACTATAATGTTTACAAAGGTAAAACCGCGCAACCGGCACAGGCTGCAGATACAGCGAGCGCTTCTTTAGGCATCGAGCAAATCCTGATAGAAAAAAGTCATTTGATTTATAACGATAAATCGATGCCCCTGATGGTTAATGCCCGCGATTTTAACTACAAAGGCAGCGGCGATTTAAGCAAGGATGTTTTTGATTTATACACCCATACCGAAATTGGCTCTATCGATTTTAGCTACGGCAACCAGCCCTACATCTACCATAAAAAAGTAAATGCCGATTTGGTAACCAGCATCAACACCAAATCATTCGCCTTTATATTTCAAAAAAACAACCTGATGATTAATGAGTTGCCGGTTGAGTTTAAAGGCAAGTTTGAGTTTTTGAAGGATGGCTACGCGATGGATTTCAGGATCAGGAGCGATCAACAGGATTTGAGCGATATTTTTACCGCCCTGCCTGCCGAATACGCCAAATGGACCGATGATACCGAAATAAACGGAACGGGCAAAATCACCATGTCATTAGTGGGTAAGTACATAGCCGCAACCAAGCAAATGCCCGATTTGGATTTCAGCATGAAAATCCGTGATGGCTACGTGGCCAACAAAAAAACGCCAGAGCCAGTTAAAAACCTGTTCCTGAACATGGAAGCCAAAGTCCCCGGTTGTGATCCCAATAATCTCGACCTGAATATTGATTCGGTTTATTTCAATATCGGTAAAGATTATTTTGGATCGGTGATTAAGGTAAAAGGCATCAAGTCGCCGCAGGTGTTTGCCAAAATCAATACCGAGATCGACCTCGAAAAATGGAACCGCGCTTTTGGCGTAAAGGCGTTTGATGTAAAAGGAAGGTATTCGCTCCATTTACTGGCCGAGGGTAAGTATGCCACCGGGATAAGGAAAACCGGCATCCGTCATCATATAGATACGGTGATTACCAGTATCCCTAAATTTAAGTTTAATTCATCATTCAGAAACGGTTATGTGAAATACGCTAAACTGCCCGAGGCGATGAAAAATATTAGCTTTGATCTGAATGCCAGCTGCCCCGACAGCAACCCAGCCAACGCTACCATGGCACTGAGCAATCTGAACATTAACGCACTTAATAACTACATTAAAGGCTATTTAAAAATGAGCAACAAAGCCGGCGCGTTAATTGATGCCGACCTGAAAGCGAAGTTCGACCTGGCCGATATTAAAAAGATTTACCCGGTTGATAGCATCGACCTAAGGGGGAACCTGGATGCCGACGTGCAAACCAAAGGCAGATACATCCCGGCCGACAGGGTTTTTCCGGTTACCAACGCGCAGATTGATTTACATAGCGGTTACATTCAAACTAAATACTACCCGCATCCGCTGCAAAATATTGAGGTTAGTACGGCTATCAGCAATAATACAGGCTCATTAAAAGGCTTAAAGGTGAATATCAAACCGGTATCCTTCACTTTTGAAGGACAACCTTTTATGCTGAAGGCTAACCTCAAGAATTTTGACAACCTTGATTATAGTGTCCAATCGCACGGATCGCTGGATATTGGTAAAATTTACCAGGTGTTTGCTATGAAGGGTTATAATGTAAAAGGCACAATCGCCACCAACCTGTCGTTAAAAGGCAGGCAAAGCGATGCTATGGCGGGTAAATATGATCAATTGGCTAACTCTGGTACCATGAAGGTGAAAGACCTGGTGCTCACATCTGATCTGTTCCCTAAACCGTTCCTCATCAAAACCGGCCTGTTTAGTTTTAACCAGGATAAAATGAAGTTTGATAAATTCACGGCTAACTACGGTAAATCGGTTATTGTGCTTGATGGTGCTTTGTCAAACGTAATAGATTACGCCGTTAAACCAAACTCGCCATTAAAAGGTGAATTTAACCTGAGCAGCGGTTTAATTATTGCCGATGATTTTATGGCTTTCGCGGCTGGTCCGTCAACACCAAAGGCAACCAAATCCGGCGTGATCCTGGTTCCGTCCAATCTCGATCTTAATTTTACCGCCAATGTTAAAAAAGTAAAATATAACGGACTGGATATTAATGATGCCAAAGGACAAATGAGCGTTAGCAACGGCCAAATTGTGCTAAAGCAAACCGGTTTTACACTCATAGGCGCGCCGGTTGTAATGGATGCAACCTACGGCAGCTTAACGCCGCAAAAGGCCTACTTTGATTACCATATTGATGCCAAAGAATTTGACATTAACCGGGCCTACCGCGAGATAAAGCTGTTTCATGATATGGCTACATCGGCTGGCAGTGTACAGGGTATTGTTTCTTTAGATTATCAGTTAAGCGGCAAGCTTAACGGCGATATGAAACCCATTTATCCATCCTTAAAAGGTGGCGGTGTGCTATCTGTTAAAAAGGTAAAAGTAAAAGGCTTTAAACTATTTAGCGCCGTTGGTAAAAGCACCGGCCGGGATAGCCTGGGTGGTAAAAACGATGTAAGCAAAGTTGATATAAAAACTACTATAGCCAATAATATCATCACCATACAGCGTACCAAAATGCGTATGGCAGGCTTCCGGCCACGATTTGAGGGGCAGGTAAGTTTTGATGGTAAATTGAATATGCAATTCCGCTTAGGATTGCCGCCGTTAGGCATCTTTGGTATCCCGATGACCATTACCGGCACACAGGATAAGCCGATTATTCATTTAGGCAAAGGTAAAAAGGAAGACGAGTTGAAGGAAACTCCGGAAGGGGAGTAGCCGGCACTTTATATTCAAGTAAGGCAAGTCGTATATCCCAGACTTCCGAAGTTTTTAAAACTTCGGAAGTCTTTTTCCACGTTAAATCTTTGTTCATTGCTCCCAAAATCTTTACTCACTAATTTATTCTACTTTCAAACTTTTAATGGGATTAACCAATGCAGCCCTTATCGCTTGCGAACTTACGGTAAGCAAGGCCAGCGCTAATGAAGCTAAGCCCGACACGGCAAAAATCCACCAGCTGATATCTGTGCGATAAGCAAATTCCTGTATCCATTGGTGGGTGATGTACCAGGCAATTGGCCAGGCTATCAGGTTGGCGGCTATTACGAGCCATGCAAACTCGCGGGATATCAATATCGATATATTTTGTACGCTTGCACCCAATACCTTGCGGATTCCAATCTCTTTAGTGCGACGCTCGGCGGTAAATACGGCCAGACCAAACAAGCCTAAACAGCTAAGCAGTATGGTAACGCCGGCAAAAGCTTTAAACAATTCGCCGGTTTGAATTTCCTTGCGGTATATGGCGTCGAAGTTGTCGTCCATAAACTGGTAGTCGAACGGGTGCACGGGGTTGTAGCCGTGGTAAATCTTTTCGGCCTGGGTTACCGCGTCTTTAATATATGCTGATTGAGCTTTAATGTACAATACGCCGCCATAATTTGCCGATTTCGCGATTCTGAAAATAGAGGGCGCGATATCTGTTTTAAGCGATTTATTGTTGAAGTCTTTCAATACACCCTTAATTTCCCGTGGTTTGCCCCAAAGGGTAATGATGGTTCCCACCGGATGTTTTAAACCCATCATACGCACGGCCGATTCGTTAACCAGGTAGTAAGCACTATCAACAGGTGTACCAGTAAACCCATCGCCCTGGGCAAACTTCATTTGCATTACCGATGTAAAATCGGCAGCTACCTCCATCGGGCTGATGTGGGCCTCGGTGTTGGTGGCTAATTTGCCCGGCCAGCCAATGTTATCGGTCGATGACCCCATTTGCATAATATCATCATTAGCAAAGGTTACGCTGGTGATGCGCTTGTTGGTTTTTAAATCGTTGATGATGGTTTGCACATGTTGCCCCATCTTGTCGTTCATCTGTACCACAAACACATTTTCGCGGTTGTAGCCCAGGTTTTTGGTTTGGATAAAGTGCAATTGTTTAGATACCACTACGGTACAAATGATAAGTAGTATTGAAAATGTAAACTGCAATACCACCAGGCTTTTGCGTAACCAGCCACCTTTTGCCGAAACATTAAAGGTTGATTTTAATACCGCGGTGGGGCTGAAGGACGATAGTACCCAGGCCGGGTAAATACTGGCCATTACAATGGTGCCCAGGCCCACCCAACCGATAATTTGCAGGGTTGATCCGTTCCAGTAGTCAATAGGATAATCTTTACCGCTGATGCTTTGGTAAAGCGGTACCAACATAGGTATAATAAATGAAGCCAAAACCAGCGCCGCCACAAATATCAGCACAAACTCTGTTACAAATTGGGCTATCAGCTGCGGTCTGCCTGCACCAACAACCCGCCTTAACCCAACTTCTTTAGCGCGTTTGGTAGCTCGGGCTGTTGATAGGTTAATGTAGTTGATAACCGCTATCAACAAAATCAAAACACCTATTATAGTAAATATTTTAACCACCTTGATATCTGCCGGACTCAAATCCGGGTTGTACAGGCGCAATTTATTAAGCGGTTGAAACAGGTAGGTAACATCGCCCTTTTTTACGTACCCGTTATTTTTTAAGTGGATATCTGAAAGCTGTTTAGCCAGTAACTGCACATTTACGTTGGGCTTTAACTTAAAAAATGTAATGAAGCCAAAGCTGCCCCAATCCTCATCAATAGTTTTCCAGTTGCCGTTGCCGCCAAAGTTTTTGCGTACTACGTTTAAGGAAAGCAAGATATCCTTGCGTACGCTGCTTCGCTGTGGCATATCGGCCATAACGGCCGATACTGTAAATGGCTCCTGTTTTTCGCCCAGGAGCATGGTTTTGCCCAAAGCTTTATCTGCCGAGCCAAAATATTTGATAGCTGTAGTGTTGCTCAGCACCATGTTGTTAAGTTCCGTAAGGGCGGTTGCCGCGTTGCCTTTAATAAATCGGATATGAAATATATCAAAGAAAGATGGTTCGGTATAAGCCACACTTTTTTCTATAATGTGATTTTCTCCATAGCTAACCAATTGTTTGCGGATACTGTAACGAACAGCTTTATCGATGCCGGGGAAATTATTTAAAGCCGTTGCGGCTATCGGGGCCGGTACACCTGTCCAGGTATCGTAGTTGTTGTCGCCCATTTTAATTTTGGCATTAAGGCGATAAATGCTGGATGCATCAGCAAATTGCGTATCATAAACTAATTCGTCATTAACGCCCCAAAAAAGTAAAATACTTACCGAAAGCCCTATGGCCAGGCCAAAAACGGCAATTAGCGAATAAACCCTGCTGCGGAGTAAGTTTCTCCAGGCTGTTTTAATGTAGTTTTTGATCATTGCGTTGTCAGTTAATAGGTTGATATCAATATGTTATGTTTGGCTACAATACCCGTTTAAACCTGTAATAATTATGCCGAAGTTTTAAACGATTGATTATTAACTAATTGAAATGATTGTTGGCGTTTGAAGTGTTCGATAGCGTACACTTACCGCACGCGTACGAACAAGCGATTGATTGAGGTTAATATCGATAACTGACTACCAGAGCCGTTACCTGTTCTTAAGAGATCTGCACCGCAGCATAGATCACCTTGTCCCTGCTATCAGCATTCCATGCAAAGTTAACAGGGGTGTTCTCTTTACCTACAGATCCCAAACGCCCCCAATAAGCTGTTGGATAGGCGTTATGGGTAGGATCTAAAGGACCGCTCACTACCACCACCACGTGCCCGTGACTTTGGGCCGGAACGTTTTCGGCCCCTTTTAAACCTCCTATAACAAACCAGCCGTCGTCTGCTTTTGCTTTGGCATCAATACCATCGTTTAGTACAGTCCAATCGCCGGTTTGAATTTCGTCAACAATATTATCGGCCAAACCGGTTAAGGTTACGTTCAAGTCAGTAGCTACGGCTTTAACAAAGCCGCTGCAATCGTTGCTGTGCGCTGCAAAGTTATCTTTGCATGCCTGGATGATTTTATCTGATAATGTGCTCATGACTAAGTTTTTAGGTTTGTATAAAGATAAGAAAATATCAAACTCAAACCTATTACTTTACGCAAAACACCTAAGTCCGGCCAATATGAGGCTTTGTTGTATAAATTAAAATTAACTTTTCTGTATCAATAACTGCCTGATGCTCACTAAATGCGCCATTAACGCTGCCGGCACTACCACGGCCGGCAACCAGGTAAAAGGAAAATAAAACAACGCGATGTTAGGCTGATTGAAGGCCAGTTTTTGAAAGTGAAAAGGAGCCGATAGTACGGCCGTAACCACAATATTGATGAGTAGCAGCAAACAAATGATATTCCAGGCAAGGATTACATTTTTGTGAAGCGCGTTTTTAACGTAGCCTAAATAATAAACTAAAGGAGCTGTTAACCCGGCAAGGATATCAAAATTATGCCCCTCAAAAGTCATGATCCCGGGGATGGTTTTATGCAGAAATAGCCAGTAAAGGGTTATTTCAATAGGGACGCGTACAATGTGGATGAGTGTTAACCATTTTATGTCAAAGCCATCCAGCAGCTTTCGGCCGGCGGGTGTTATAAGCCCGATGAATAGCAGCATAAGCGGCGGGACCAGCAGCAAGGCAAATCTTGGCGGCACACCGCGTGAAACGGTGTAAAAACCGGTAAGACTTAAAGCCGTTTGCAGCCCAAGCCAAGCTAAAACAGTAATGATTATAGCCTTGGATTGATTGGTAGCTTTATAAAGCAACCATAAACTAAGTAAGGCAGTGAGTATAAATACTATTTTGATATAAATTGGTAAGTGTTCCATTGTTTTAAAATTTACAAACAAAGGAAGCGCAATAAATATGGCTGCATCTTGCCAAATGACAAGAAACGAATGGCTTGCTATTTTTTTGAAAAATCTTTCCTGATGCGGCTCAGCGATGTATCGGTAACTCCCAGGTACGAGGCTATGTTTTTTAAGGGTGCGTGCTGAAAAATTTCGGGATTGGTTTTTAATAACGCGGCATAACGTTCTTCGGCGGTTTCGGTAATCATGGCCAGCATGCGGGTTTTAAGATCGGCAAAGCCTTTTACCAGTATCGATCTGCCAAATTCCCTAAATTCGGGCAGGGCATGGAAAAGATCATTTAGTTGTTTATAAGTGATAAACCACCCCTCACAATCGGTAAGTGCCAATATATTTTCTTTCGACCGGCTGCGGTTAAAGAATGAGGATACTTCAAACACTACCTGCCCCGGCTGATAAAAACCGGTAGTAACTTCGTTGCCATTGGTATCATGTGCAAAGGCACGCATGTACCCGCTTTCTAAAAACAGGTATTCATCGCAAATTTTACCTTCGGTGAGCTGGTGCTGATTTCGCGGAATAAGCTTATGCGTAAATATATCGCTTATTTCATTGGCGGCTGCGAAAGAAACCAGGTTGGAGTTCCTCAAAAATAAGGTAAGGGTATTTTTACTCATTTGTTTTGTAAGCCAACAGGGACTAACTTACAAAAATATCAAGGCAATGTGTATAGCTTGCTATATTAAAAGCTTTTGCTTTTCCTAATGGAGGGCAACACCAGGTAAATTATAATACTATGCGCGGTAAGTGAGAGCGCGAAAGTTACCACCAATATCATTACTTTTTTTAAGCTGCTATCAAAGTAATCCAAAAACTGTGATTGCCCTGTGCCGCTAAATAAAATGGCTGCTACAAATAACGATAAGCCTGTAAGCCATAAAGTTAAATGGGAGTAAAAGTAGCGCGATTTAGCAAATTTAGGCCCTGTAAATGAGGCAACCAAAAGTGATACATGGGCAATGAAGAAAATAATTGCCGCTGTAACTAATAAGTAAAACATAATCAATAGTTAATTAAAATAGTATTAAACAAATATAATATATGCAAGCTAATGGTTTGTTATTCTCATAAGTTGTAAATTCAAAAACTGACGAATTAGACAGTATTTATAAGTTGTGACAAGTATTACGACGTATATCACCCGTTATTCATGCCGAAACAAAATACTCATCTACAGAAATTAAGCTACGGCCGGATATAAGCGCGCTTGAACAATAGCTTAGCAGGTGTTCGCCATCCAGAAAATTAAGCAGCTCGTTTAAATCATAAGCGGTGCCGGTACGTTGGATAATGAACGAATCATCAAGTATTTCGGTTATGGTAGCGCCATAGCGATGCAGACTGTAAACTACCTGCGAAAGGTGATCTTTTGCTACTCTGTATTGCCCAATCCTAAGCAACTGCGTTTCTTCGGCCAGGTGACTTATCGTTTTATAAACCTCAATAATGTTATTCATTTTTTGGATGATGAAATAAACATCGGCGGGGGGCAGCATTACCTCCAGGGCAATAATTACTACATCGTGCATATCGGTGCGCGATACATTGAGTGAGCAAACTTCGTAGCTTTTACGGTTGATGATCATCAACAGCTGGTTTAATAATCCTTTTTTATCATCGGCGTAAACCGTTATGATGTGTTTTTTGAACAGATGGTGGGTAGCTTTTTTCATATCAATTTTAAATTTCTGGTGCATAAAAAAAGCCCTCCGGGTGAAGAGGGCTTTTAAGAATTTCTATTTTATTTATAGCAAATCAATATCACCCCTCATCTTTTAAAATGACAGTAATAATAATGACGTTGTTCAATTGTGTTTTTAGCATATCTTATTTTAAGCCTGCTACAGGCCCTACAAGGCTTGCAAGGTATGAAAAATTTGGCCAATGTCAATGTCGGATTTTTAAGTGATAGCCTGTACATTGGTAATTTAATCAATACAAATTTGCCAGCCCTTAGGTTATTTGGTATTCTTGCCTAATCACCCGGTAGGGCCCTGCAAACAAGCTTTACCAAAACAAATAACCCATGAGCGAAAAACAATTATCCCCGGATATTTTAAAAACCAGGCAACATTTTGAAATTTTAGATGGCTTAAGGGGGATTGCCGGGCTTGCGGTGGTTACCTTTCATTTCATGGAAGTGGCTTACAGCGATTACAGCCAGGATTTTATCGGGCATGGTTTTCTCGCGGTCGATTTCTTTTTCTGCCTATCAGGCTTTGTTATTGCTTACGCTTATGATGACAGGGTTGACAAAATGGGCGTGATAGAATTTTTTAAATCGCGCGCTATCAGGCTGCACCCGCTGGTGGTAGTCGGCTCAATAATGGGCTTATTAACCTTTTTCTTTGACCCCTTTGGCGGCCACCCCGAATTGTATAGCGCCGGTAGAATTATAGTGTTGTTTGTATGTTCTATACTGATGATTCCCATTGGCGGTATGCCCGATAGGTATTTTAACCTGTTTGGGTTTAATGCCCCGGCCTGGTCGTTGTTTTGGGAATATGTAGCCAACATTGTTTACGCTTTGGTGCTTAACAGGCTTAAGCGTGGTTACCTGGTTGCGCTGGCTGTGCTTGCGGCAGTGGGGCTTTGTTATGTAGGCTGGCATTCGGGCAATTTAATGGGCGGTTGGAGCACGGGCACTTTTTGGGATGGTGCCGCCCGTATTTCATATTCGTTTTTAGTAGGCTTATTGATTTACCGTTTTAACTGGATTATTAAAAACAAACTTGGCTTTATTGGTTTAGCCATACTACTGGCGTTGGCTTTTATGATGCCCTTTTCCCAAAAATGGAACTGGCTTACCGAAACATTGGTAGTGTTAATATACTTCCCGTTGCTGATAGCCTTAGGGGCAGGGGCAACCTTGCGTAGCAGCTTTAAAAAATTCTGTGTGTTTTGGGGCAACATGTCGTATCCACTGTACATGACGCATTACGCGTTCATTTGGGTGTTTGCCAGTTATTTTGCAGCAAACAAACCAGGGCCAGGCAGGTTAGCGGTAATCATCATCGTTTCAGAAGTATTTTTGGTAACTATCGCTTACCTGGTAATGACCTATATAGATATCCCGGTACGTAAATATTTAAGCAGTAAAAGGGTAAAAAGTTGAAACAATAAAGTTGTTCTTCCTGATGATGCGCCAGTTTTATCACGCTTGATTAACCGCAATTCAATATATCTGTAACAGCGTTTTTGAAGGCTGCCGCGTTTTGGTTGGATGTATGTTTATACATCTGCTCAAATAAATATGTAGTCCTGAAAAATAAAATGTATACAAATACAGACAACCTGCATAATTGTTTTAACAAAGCAGAAAATAATTTTATTCGCTTCAAATTGAGTTAGCTGCGTTCATTTAATGCTGCAGCGATCAAAAAAGGCATAATTGATGATGCTATTTAACTGTGTTGGATATTTTTCCTCGTTTTATGCACCTTGTTCCCCAAAAAGGTAACGCGCTTTTGTTTACACATATTTGCTGTTGCCTAAAAGTAAGTGGCGTGGCTTTTGTACCATAGTAAACGATTGTAAGCTATTGTGCCTGCAAACGCATCGGTTTGGATGCTGCGCAATTGGTTGCTATCTACCTAACTTATACTGTACTATGACTATTAATTGTATGATCCTGGACGACGATCCAATAGTGATCAGCTACCTCAAAGAATACATTCTACAAATCCCGCTGCTGAATTTATTAGCTACACAACAATCGCCAATTGAGGCCCTGGCTTTATTAGAAACCCTTGATATACAGTTGATATTTATGGATATCGGTATGCCCGAAATAAACGGCATCGATATGGCCCGCCTGCTGCATACCACTAAAGGCGATGCCGCGCCACGAATTATTTTTATAACCGGTTTTGATCGTTTCGCGGTTGAAAGCTACCAGGTGAACGCGCTTGATTACCTGGTTAAGCCGGTAACGTTTGAAGGCTTGCTGGCTTCCGCGCACAAGGCCCGCCGTTATTTTGAAGGCTTATCGCAGCCCACGGTTTCATCAGCTACCTATGGTCCTAACGATTTTATCTTACTTAAGGTAGAGCATGATATCGTACGTGTTTATTTAAAAGACATCCTGTATGTAGAAAGTTATAAAGACTATGTTAGGATTTATACTACTATAGATGGTAAGGTAATTAAAGCCCTAACCACCTTAAAAAGCATTGGCGAAAAGCTACCCCAAAATTCTTTTATGCGTGTTCACCGGTCGTTTATAGTATCGTTAGATAAAATAGAAACCATTCATCACCACACTATTCATATAAATAAGGCCATGATTCCGGTAACGGAACAATACAGGGCCGAATTTAAAGATTTTATAGCCCAGTGGCTTTAAATAGCTAATTTCCCTTTTATCGAACGTCCTGGCAACTTTATCGGTCAGGACGTTTATCTCGTCGGATAACTCTTCTCCTTTTCTTTGTTTTGGCTACGTGAAAAGGGCAACAACCTTTGGTTGTATCAGCGCTTTTGCCTGCCTTGGCAGCTTTTAAAACGACATGCATGCTTCTCATGCTTTCTGTCGGTTATAAATCCGTTTCTAACGAAACCATCAATACAGATTCATTTAGTTGTATTTCTTTAGTAATAGAAAGGGAAGCGGTATCGTTTCCGGTTCTAAAATCAGATTGACGCTTATTAACCATAAAGAAAAACCGATATAATTTATAACGTTAAAAATATGAGCATACAAGGCGCAATCGCCCCCGAATGACAATTAAAGTACAACAGTTTAATCCCCCATTGCATATGAAGCTACAAACTACCACCGTCTCCGAAAAATTTAACGACATGCTTATTTCTGTATTAGCGCATGATCTGAGACAGCCCTTCGCTTCACTTATAGCCATAGCAGATATGGTAAAACAGTCGCGCCGCACGTTTACCGATGCCGAACTCCATGAGATATTTGAAGCAGTACATTATACATCTTCGGTAAGTATTGAGCTTTTAAACGGTCTCCTTTGCTTGTATAAATCAAAAAAAGATGGAATTGATTATAAAGCGCAGTCCTTTTCACTGGCCAATATGATTACCGAGGCCAATAGTTTGTATGTACATGAACAGATGAACAGGGGGATTACGGTACAAAATTTTATTCCCGATAGCCAGGTGGTCTTCGCCCAAAAGGAAATGCTTCAGTTTATTAACCGCAATATTTTAAGTAATGCCACCAAGCATTCGCCCGCAGGTGGCGTTATTGAGGTAACCTGTACTACCAACAACGGATGGCTTACCGTAGCGTTCAGGGATCATGGTAAGGGGATGACAAGCGAGCAAATCAGGTCGCTTTTTGCGGTGCATGAAACCGGTACTTCGTTCCCCCATCAGTTGAAAGGGGCAGGGGTAGCCATGAGTATTTGCAAGGATATGATAAATGGTATGAATGGGCGCATTTGGGCAAAATCCATACATGATAAAGGAACAGTGTTTTACTATTCAATTCCGCAAGATATATTACTACTACATGAAAATTGATTTATTGATAGATAAGGATTACCACACGGTTTCTATTTTGGAAGATACCCGCCAAATGGCAGAGTGGTTTGCCTTAAAGGAATATTACGCCGTAATGGATGAGCATTTGAAAGTAGTGGGCATCATTACCCCCAGAGACGTTGAAAATAACGCCCATCACCAGGTTATTGATTGTGATTTTACAAAACCGACCATTAACCCGGGGCAAACAGTTTTTGAGGCGATGGAGCTGATGAAGCAGGCCCAAACAGATTGCCTGCCGGTTTATGATGGTACCGATTTTTTAGGGGTGTTGTATTTTAAGGTTTTTAGAGATGTGTAGAGGCTGCCGGCCTCACACATATGCTTTCTTTTAAATATCTTAGTGCCACGACCTAAATAATCATGAGCATAATTTTACCAATAGGCATTTTTATAATTGTATTTATTGCTTTACTGAAGTTTGCGCCATCGCTGTTTAAAAATAACGCGACTAACAATACATCAAGGCCATTATTTAATGCTAAGCCCGATAAGCAGGTACCCAATGATAAGTTGATTATTATTGCGGGCATCACTTACGAAGATGTTAAAAAGGCAATAGCCAGTTTTTGCAATATGTATAATCAAAAAGACTGGGCCGCACTGCCAAGGTTGATAAAATTGGCCAGCGATAAATTTGCGATCACCTTTCCGTACGATACTGAGTTTAGGATACTTTTTTTTTGGTAAACTACCTGGCTTATCCCGAAGATATAAATAGCAATCCTGAAGTTACCGGCTGGGCAACCACAAATCACAGCGACGAGTGGATTAAACCCGATACCGCGAATAAAAAAGTGATGCTGTTTGTACCCCAAACAGACACCGAATATGATTTTGTTTTGATGACTACGGAAGATAATACAGGATACAAATTGAGCTTTGCGGCTCGGTCACAAAAACAACTATCAACCCTGCCCGAAAGGAATTACACGGGTCCCAAAGTAAGCGTTAACGAGTTGTTATTAATGGAGAGTGAGGATTTTTGTTAGCTGTAATGCTCAATGCTTTTTGCGATATCTGATCCATAAAAGTGATGAAAACCAATTTGTTATTAACTGCTGTATTTGCCTGTTATTAAATAAATTAAGCTATATTACACACGCGTTGCCCCGTTTGAAACATTAATGGGCCAAAAGAGTTAATAAATTATGACCGATAAAGTATTTGCCACTGTTGCCCAAAAAGAAAGCTTTAAAGAAAGATTTGCCCAAATTGTACAGCACAACGAAAGTTTGAACGAAAAGTACAGCATCCAGTTTTTTGATACC
This sequence comes from Mucilaginibacter flavus, assembly GCF_030409315.1. Lineage (GTDB taxonomy): Bacteria > Bacteroidota > Bacteroidia > Sphingobacteriales > Sphingobacteriaceae > Mucilaginibacter > Mucilaginibacter flavus. Next base: position 83,648 of record NZ_JAUFPS010000023.1, read on the forward strand.
TTAACTAAAAGCAATTATGTTATAAAAGGCCTCGACGGGAAATCAATAAATGTAAACGAAAGGCTATCTTCTGAAGAAATTGAAGAGTATAAAGAATTGAAAAGCAGCTGGCAGGTTGTTAAGAAAAAGAGAATTTAAACCAAAGCAGTTTTTGAACTCCTACCATAATAAGCTATAAAACAAGAGCCGCCCTTGTTTCAGCATTTTCCAATACATGAACATTTTGACCAGTGGTTGGTGTTTTCACGGCATCACACGGTCGTTTCTCCGTATCAGATGTCGACGTTGGAAATAAACCTATCTGCGGTGGATTATAATAATATGCAGGCGTGATATTTTCTGTGACTACCCTACTGCAACCATAATATTTTCCCTGCTCCAGCCGGCCAGCAGTTCCATAACATCATGCAGCGATTGGCCTTTGGCGGTTAAACTATACTCAACCCTTGGCGGTACCTCAGCGTAGGCTTTACGCGTAATGATGCCATCGGCTTCCAACTCCTTCAACTGCCTGGATAATACCTTTAGTGCAATGCCGGGAATGGTTTTATGCAGCTCACCAAAGCGCTTGGCGCCAGGTAGTAGCAGCCATATAATTACGGGTTTCCACTTGCCGCCAATAATGTCAATAGCCGATGTGATGGGGCAGTCGCAGGCTTGGTCATATTTTTTTAAAACTTTTTGCTTGTTTAAAATGCTCATCTTCAATAATAGTTACTTTTATGTCAATAGTTGACTAATTGGTAATTACTTGACAAATGTAAAGTAATGGGGTAATATTGTCAAAAAAAGAAACATGAAATACGCTAAATCAGATACTTACCAAAAAGGGCTCGCGCTTCTAAATCACCTGCATGGCGAGGAAGCCGGGCAGCAATTGCTGGATAATTTACAAGATGTTTGCCCCGATTTTGTTGATATGACCGTTGAGTGGGCCATACAGGGCATCATGGCCCGACCCGGTCTTGATTTGCTTACCCGCAAATATTTACTCATTGCATCATGTACCACATTAGGGCATGCCGTACCACAGTTAAAAGCGCATATAGCTTCCGCGTTAAAATTAGGCGCTACCAAACAACAAATAGTGGAGGTAATATTACAAATGACGTTTTATGCCGTCGGCGCTGCTGTAAGTAATTCCCTGGCCCACGCTAAAGAAGTTTTTGAAAACCACAAACAATAAATAAGCAACATGAAAATTATAATTATTGGTGCCACCGGCACTATTGGCAAGCATGTAACGGCTGCCCTGCAAAAAGAGCATGAAGTAGTAAAGGCCGGCTCAAAAAGCGGCGATGTACAGGTTGATATCTCCTCGACCGCATCTATTGAAAACCTTTACAAACATGTAGGCGCTTTTGACGCGCTGGTGTGCGTAAGTGGCGACGGGCATTTTGGTCCGCTGGGTAATATGACGGATGCCGACTTTAGGAAAGGGATTGATAGTAAGTTGATGGGGCAGGTTAACCTGGTTTTAATAGGCCAGCACTACATCAACCCTAAAGGTTCCTTTACCCTTACATCGGGCAGTTTGGCCGAAGACCCTATTGTACTTGGCGCCAACCTGAGTACGGTTAATGCCGCTATTGATGGTTTTGTGCGCGGTGCTGCCATTGAACTGCAAAACGGCGTGCGTATTAATGCCGTAGGCCCAACAGTGGTTGAAGAGTCGCCGGGTTATTTTCCCTTTTTTCCGGGTACTATCCCGGTTACTATGGATAGGGTGACCCAGGCTTATGTTAAAAGTGTGCTGGGCGCGCAAACCGGGCTTACCTACAAAGTTCTTTAACTCATAACAGTCTCTTAATGACTATCCATCGCATCAGTCTGCGGAATTTTTCAAAAGAAATACCGGCAGGCTAATGCGATTTTTCTTTTTGTTTTGGCCCGTTTAAACGCAACAATATTACAATTAACTATACGTTATTTTTTATCGCATGTATATTCTTGCTAAATTTGTACCCATAAAACATAATGGCACAAACGCTTCATAACTTTCATTTCGAAGATTTGCTTACCCGGCATCATCTAAAAAAAACTGCCCCCAGGCTTAGGGTATTATCTATGATGTCGTCGCGCAATACGGCGACGTCACAACCCGACCTGGAAAGCGTAATGAATGATATTGACCGCGTTACCTTATACCGTATCCTGAGCGCGTTCGAGGAGAAAGGAATCATACACAAGGTGTTTGATTTAAACGGAACTGCCAATTATGCCCTGTGCACTTCTAATTGCGATGAAGGTCATCACCACGATGAGCACCTGCACTTTAACTGTACCAATTGCAAAAATGTGTATTGCCTTAATGATATGCAGTTGCCTGCCATTAACCTGCCCGCCGGTTTCGAGCCGCAGGCTTTTACTTTATACGCAAGCGGCTTATGCCCCAAATGCAGCAAAAAGGCCGTGAAATAATGAGGTCTACTAAAAAATTATTGTCTGCCCTAATCATGAACGTTGGCATTTTGTCCTTGTTCCTTGTTCTTTGCTCATTCCAATCCCCCAAAGATACCATACCAGCCACTTCTACCTTCCGGTTTAAAACGGTAATTATTGATGCCGGCCATGGCGGTAAAGATCCGGGTGCAAGGGGCTCGTATTCAGTTGAGAAAAACGTAACCTTAGCCATAGCCAAACGACTAAAACTGGCTATTGATACAAGCATGAGTATGAAAGGCCTCACCACGGTGATGACCCGTACCGATGATACTTTTATTCCGCTTAACCAGCGCTCAAATATTGGTAACCAGGCACATGGCAACCTGTTTATTTCCATCCACTGTAATTCATCGCCCGAAGGCACGGCAGCTATAGCGCATAAACGCAAAGGGGTATTGCTGTTAGTATATGGTTTTCACCGGTTGAGGGAGCAGGAGGAAGCTGTAAGGGAAAACTCGTCCATTTTTCAGGAAAAGGATTACAAGCAAAACTATGAGGCCTATGATCAAACCGATCCGGCTAACGCTATCATCCTCAATGCTTACATTCAAAAATACCGCAAGCAAAGCATCCTTTTTGGCGATTTACTGAACGCCGAGTTTACCGATCATGATGGCCGCGCCAGCGAAGGCGTAAAGGAGCAGGGCGTACTGGTACTGGCCCATAGCGCCATGCCCGCTGTATTGATAGAAACGGGTTTTGTAAACAATCCCGAGGAGGAAGATTACCTGAACTCCGAGGCCGGCCAGAATGAGATTGTGCAAACCATTATAACCGCTATAAATAATTATCGTAAAGCTATTGGAGCCTTGTAGGTTTTAAGTATTCCAACCATTTAAAAAGCGGGGACTGTGCGATTCCTTCCTTGGGGAAGGGGAGGTAGGGGTTTAGCCAATATTTCGATAACATAGGTTACACTCATTTTATGGCTCCTTTCTGCAAATGCTGCCGCTTATATCGAACCTGTTGACTGCGAATTGAAAATCTTTCAATAGCATAGGTCTTAAACTCAGTGGTATCCCCTATATTCGGTTTTGAAAATTACTGCCGATGAAACTATCCAACCTCAGCCAACTACTTTTTTGTCTTATCTGTTTTTTTACGCTGATCAATTCCGCATCAGCCCAAACTAAAGAACAGGGCATTATTCCCCAACCTTATAAAGTGCAAAAAGGTGCAGGCATTTTCACTTTTTCGGCTACTACCGGGATAGAACTGGAGGAAAACATCAATCCACATAATCTTGACTTTTTTAAACACTACCTAAAGTCTGTTTCAGGTATCAACCCCTCTGTTAATAATAAGCTCGTTATTCCGGCTATCAACATCAGTATCGATTCCACCCGGGTGCTTCAAAAAGAAGGCTATCAGCTTATCATAAAACAAAAACACATTACTATTCAAGGCCACGATGAGACTGGTGTATTTTACGCGTTACAGTCGCTAACCCAACTTATCCATGTAGTCAATGGCAAAGCTACCGTACCGGTTTGCACCATTGAGGATCATCCCCGTTTTGCTTACCGGGGGATGCATCTGGATGTTAGCCGCCATTTTTTTACCGTACAAACTATCAAAAAATGGATAGACCTGCTGGCCCTGTACAAGATCAACACCTTTCACTGGCACCTTACCGACGACCAGGGCTGGCGCATCGAAATTAAAAAATACCCATTGCTGCAAAGTATATCCGCCTATCGCGATGAAACCATCATCGGCCATAAAAGGGATAGCCCGCACCGCTTTGACGGCAAGCGTTATGGAGGTTACTACACCCAGGATGAGGTAAAGGACGTAGTAAAATACGCCATGCAAAGGCATATCAGCATTATCCCCGAAATTGAAATGCCGGGGCATGCATTGGCTGCATTGGCCGCCTATCCGCAATTGGGTTGTACAGGCGGTCCGTATAAAACGGCTACTTACTGGGGTATTTTTGACGATGTATACTGTGCCGGTAACGACGAAACTTTCACCTTTTTGCAAAACGTGTTGGATGAAGTGCTGCCGCTTTTCCCATCAAAATATATTCACATAGGTGGCGATGAATGCCCTAAAACCAAATGGAAAACCTGCCCCAAATGTCAAAAACGCATTAAGGAAGAGCATTTGAAAGATGAACACGAGCTGCAAAGTTACTTTATTGGCAGGATGGAAAAATATCTGAACAGCAAAGGCAGGCAGATCATTGGCTGGGACGAAATACTGGAAGGCGGACTAACTCCCGGTGCCACCGTAATGAGCTGGACCGGCGAGGAGGGCGGGATTGCCGCGGCCAAACAACACCACGATGCCATCATGACGCCCGAAAAGTATGTATACCTCGATTATTTCCAGTCGCTTTACGGGGCGGAGCCTATTGCAGGCGGCGGTTACACACCACTAAGCAAAGTTTATAATTACGAGCCGATAACCAAAGAACTCACCGGCGATGAAGCCAAATACATCAAAGGGGTACAAGCCAACGCCTGGAGCGAATACATGGCCAGCCCGGCCCAGGCCGAGCGGCAATTATTCCCCCGCATGCTGGCCCTGGCCGAAGTGGCCTGGATGGATAAAGATAATAAAGATTATAAGGGATTTTTAAAACGCCTGCGCAACGAGCGCCCACTGCTGCAAAAACTTAACGTAAATGCCGCCAATACTTTTGATGAAATAACGGGAGATATAGGCACAGCGGCAAATCGTCAAACATCGCTCAGCCTGAACACGACACTGCCTGGCGGTAAAATATTTTATACTACCAATGGCTCAGTTCCCGGCGTTAAAAGTAAGTTATATACCAAACCACTAACCATTACTTCATCCGGCAATATCAAAGCCGCGGTATTGAGCAATGGCAGGCAAACGGGTCGGGTATACGAGCAAAGTTTCAGCATCCACAAAGCTGTGGGCAAAACAGTAACACTGATAAATCAACCCAAAGGCACTTACAATACCGGCGATATCAGCGGCCTGGTGAACGGCGTTTTCGGCAATAAGCTGTACAACGATAGTCAGTGGTACGGCTTTAATGGTGATGATCTGGATGCAACTGTTGATCTGGGATCGGTGCAATCTGTTTCCAAACTCGGCATCAATATCCTCAAATACCATTGGCAAAAGATGTGGGAGCCAACTCAGCTTACTTTCGAAGTATCCACCGACGGAAAGACCTACACTGAAGTTTATCGCCAAACCGAGTTTAAAGAAAACGGAATCAACGCTGTACGCGCCAACATCGCGCCAACACAGGCACGTTACATCAGGGTTAAGGGAACTAACAAAGGCATCATCCCACCTGGAGAATACATAGCCGGAGCAAAAGCGTGGTTGCTGGTGGATGAAATAGTAGTAGAGTAGTTGTTTAGTATCAAGTAGTCAGTATCAAGTATCAAGATATTTTTGTCGAGGAAATAAAAGAAGTATCGTTGCCTCGTTGTTTTCAAAGGTACAAGAACTGAATTTTAACAACAGGTCACTCTCGCTTTCCCAAATGTGTCAGCAGAGCAGCTTCGGGCGAAAACAGGCAGAACGATGGTGGGCTGTGCGGTGGCAGGGCATAGGAAGTTTTTGCATGTGCGGGACTATGAGGGCAAGGGCAAAATAATTCCAGCCCAGGTTCTGCCCGTTTTGCAGGGAAAAGGCCTGTGCGGCAAAGAAGCCTTTCTGCTGACTTGATTTTTTGGTTACTTTTTTATCAAGAAAAAAGTAACAAGCCCTTTCCCGCGGCGAATGAGCGGGCCGATGTTTGTCCTTGCTACAAAATAAGCTTGGTTTGATGTAGATAGTCACAAGTACTCAGCCTTCTTGGGGAAAATTCGTTTGCTCTGGGTGTCCTTGAAAAGGGACTCTGGGCCCGCCTGCTAAGTAGTCAGTGATGGTGTCATGAGAAAACTAATCCCTCAGGGTGCTCTGCCGAGCGACCCTGAGGGTACTGTAAAATTAGTTTAATAGTTTTATCCTGATACCGGCATTGACCACCGTTCCTTCTAAAGGAGCAAAAACATCTTTAAAATCGGGATTAGTAATGCTACCAGTATAAATAGCTCCCCATTTAGTTTGGCGTTGGTTTGTAAGGTTTTCTGCATTTATAAAAATATCAAGGTGTTTCCACATTTTTTGAACCAGTAAGCCAAATGTGATATAGCCTTTGCCTGTTGTACCATCGCTTAATAATTGTGGTCCGGTATAAAAGCTCTCGGCACCAAAACGGAAACTGCCTTCAATTTCATAGGTAGAATCAAAGCTGAATTGGTTTTTAGGCGTTAGCGGTTGTGTGCTGTTTGTGCCGCTAAAATATTGCCTGGTGTTGGTATAGGTGTAACCCAGGTAAAATACCAATTCGTCCATCACCAATTTCACATTAGTTTCGGCTCCTTGTGAAAGCAGGTGGCCGGGTGCATTAATAAAAGTGTTGTTTTGTAGTATCAGTGGTTGATTAACCCTTGTTGAAAAAAACAACTGATTAATATTGATAAATGCTTCGTCGCCTAAAGCATTGCGGTAATTGAGGTCGGCATTTAAGCCAAAAGACTGCTCGGCCCTGGTATTTCCAATGTTTAATGGCTGTATATGCTGATAACCTTCCTGCTCGCTTTGATCATTAAATAGTGTCGGCATTTTATAACCCAGCCCGCCACCTATGCGGCTGGTTAAATGACCGGATATCTTAAACAGCGCATTTAGGCGGGGCAAAATAAAAAGCCCGTTTGATGGCTTAACCGGTGCGGGTATATTTTCGTCAATGCGTAAACCGCTTTCCATAGATAACCAATTGCTGGCTTTATACGTGTTTTGAGCAAACGCGCCTAAAGTAGTCTGATGATAATTTAGATTGTTTTGCGGCGGCACTGCTGTAAAGTTGTCTGTTATCAAATTGGCTCCTGCCACCCATGAAGCTTTTTCGCCATTGCGTACATAATTAACTTCGCTAAAAGAGGATAGTTGTTGCCCTTTAAAGCCAAATCCGGGTTCTTCAAAATCGCGGTGAAAGTATCCAACCGAATTTTTAAAGTTAATACGACTTTCTTCATCTATTTTATGGGTGAACGATAGTTGGGTAGAAAAGCGAAAGGTTTTATTACGCTCAAAATATTGATGAACGTTATCGGCATTGCCATCTACTACCTGTATATCGCCGCCAAAACGATTTTCATAGGTGGTGTTCACGCCAAACCAGCCGGAGTTATGTTCGTCCATATACAAAAAAAACTTGGGGTTAATGGCTATGCGGTTGGTTTGCGGAATTGCTGTGAAGCTGCCATCGCCGGGTGCAAAAGCGCCATTGTAATTATAGGCGCCAAAAATGGTGGTGCCAATGTGCTTCCATTTTTGGCTGTAATAAATACTCGCGTCGGCACCTTTGGCCGTAGTGCCGTTTAATAACAGGGTTAACTCGGGCGCTTTTTCGGGTACCTTGCTAATTAAATTTACCAACCCGGCAATGGCTCCGCCGCCATATAAAGTAGAGGCCGAGCCTTTGATAAACTCTACCTGGCGTAAATTAAGCGGACTAATTTGCACTAAGCTTAAATTGCCCGCAAAGCCTGCATAAAGCGGCATACCATCCTGCAATAATTGTGTGTAGCGGCTATCTAATCCCTGGATGCGGAAATTAGCCGTACCGCTCACTGCCGAAGTTTGCTGTACGTGTATGCCTGTAGTTTCGCCCAATAGCATTTTAATATCGCCTGGCCGCATGGTACTTTTTTCATCCAATTCTTCTAAGGGCAATGCCTCAATATGGGTTGGTACATCGCGCAGGTTTTGGTTAGTGCGGGTAGTTTGAACCATCACTTCTGCCAGTTCGCCGGTAGCAGGCCCTAAGCTGACTACAGTTGGGATATTGAGGTATTGCATGGGGAAACTATAAACCTTTTCGCTTTTGGCAAAACCGGTGTAACTGATTTCAATTTCAAAACGCCCGTTTGGGATATTATTGATAATAATTAATCCGCTTGTATCGGCAATGGCCGAAATCTTAAGATCGGGAATAAAGGCTGTTGCTCCTTTCATCGCAACTTTGGTTTCATCGTTAATTACTTTGGCTTTAAAAATATTTTGCGCCGCTGCCCAATGCGATAAAAGCACGCAGAGTATGAGAATGAATTTTTTTTTCATGAATATAAATTGAGCCCGCACATAAAAATGCCGGGCAGATAGATAAATAGATAGTAAACTTTAGTTGGTATTATTAGGCAAGTGGCGGCCTGAAAAGCTCGTTTCGATACTCAGATGTGTAAAATACCTGGGTAGATGAGCGATGGGGTAAAATGAAGAATGGGGCGATAAATAAAGTAATGGATGGTTGGTTTACCAACACGTTTGAGGGGCTGGCCTGGTGCTGAAATTGCACGTCGTTTCCCTTAACCGGTATTTTATCATGTTCATTATGGCCAAATATTTGTTTACCATGCAGTAAGTAATCGCCTATAAAATCAATAACACCTAACTCCTCCGCAGAGGTGATCCTGGTGTAATTATGGTACATGTTTGGAATATCACTTATCAGCGAGAAATCTCCCAGGGGCAATATGATGCTCCCCGTTAAAAACAAGCTTGCTAAAAAGTAACATATAAATTTCCTGAACATTGATCAAAGATACAAAAGCCTGGCAGGCTGCAGAGCTTTTATTTATAGTAATGTATACTCAACTGCTAAAAGTAACTTTTCTTGTACCATCGGCACCCCCAAAAGTCTCATTGCAACGCCCCGGGGCGGCCTGCTAAGTAGTCAGCGGTGGTATTATGAGTAAAGGAATCCACATCAGGGTCCTCTACCGCGAGGCCCAGAGGGACATGAAGAATGCATTAAAATCATTTTCAAATTTTCAAATACTCAAATTTTCAAATTACTTTCATCTGCATAATTCCCGCCTGTCAAAAATCTTGATACTTGATACTTACTACTTGATACTACCTAAATTTTCCTATTTTTATAACCAAACATCATTACGTGCGTTATGTTGTGATAACAATATTTAACAAATGTTATTTTACATTATAGCACTGCAAGCATAACTCAATGAGCAAAGTATTTACGATAACCGAAGGCTTGGAAAATATGGGCGCTTTGCGAACGGGCGGACAAGGCTCTGTTTATAAAGGCAGGCGTTACGGCCCCATCATCACAGCGGTAAAGTTATTGCCGACCCCCATCCATACCGAAAGTACCGACGATAAAAATTTCAGAAATTTTCAGAACGAGGTTGAAAAACTGAAAAAGGTGAACGAAGAGCCTAACCCCAACGTGGTTAAGATCTTAAACTCCGGTATTACCGAAAGTGGTTCGTTCCCTTTTATCGAAATGGAATATATTGATGGCCCGGATTTGGAAGACCTGTTGAAAGCACCTCACGAGCCGATATTTACCATTAAAGAGATCATTAAACTGGCCGATCAACTTGCAAACGCGCTATCGCACTGCCACAAGGTATCGGTAAAGCATGGTGATATTAAAAGCAATAACGTAAAGTTCAATATTCATACAGGCAATTATGTATTGCTGGATTTTGGTCTTTCGGCCATGTCTGACGATCAGCGTCGCACCAGTATCCGCCACGCAGGCGCTATTGAATTTATGGCACCAGAGCAAAACGAAGGGTTGATGTACTTCCAAACGGATGTATATAGCTTTGGTATCATTTTGTACGAACTCATAGGCGGTCAGGTGCCTTTCCCCCTTAAAGATAACGGCGAAACCGCCCGCAACGCCGTGATGCTGGCCCATATGGAAAGCGCGGTGCCCGATGTAATGGAACTGCGTAAAAAGAACCTGCCCGAAAGCTGGACCGAAGAAAAGAAACAGCATGAAATGCTGGTACCGGCATGGCTGCTCAAAATAGTATCCAAATGCCTGGAAAAGGAACCAGAAAACAGGTTCATGAATGGCATTGAACTGCAGGATGCTTTAGTACATAGCAGTATAGCCGCTGTGAACAGCAACCAGGTTGATGATTCATGGAACGCGTCGGTACTGTTAAAAGAGAACGAGCGTTTGCAAGGTTTGTTACTATACTACCAGGAAGCCGAAAGCGCCAGGGGCGTACATGTTATAAACACTGCCGCCGAAACGCCGGTTGTGGTTGGCAAACATACTGTACGTATTTCCAAGCCCATTTTTATCAGTTTAATTGTAATCCTTATCGCGCTTACCGGGTTTTCGGCAGTGTTGGGTTTTAAACACCGCAGGGGTATTTACAATACGCTTTTTAAATCAACCACACCGCAACGGGATACGCTAAGCAAAACCGGCCCCGCAATTAAACAGGAAGAAAATAACCTGGCAAAGCCAGATTCGCAGGTGAGTACGCACCCGGATGATAATGCAAACGGCGCGGGCGTACCACCGGAAGTTGATTCACTGGCCGATTCGATTTTGCGTGGGGTGAAGCATAAATCTACCAATCCGCAATTTTATCGCGATAGCGTAAAAAAAGCCGATACATCAAAATTGAGTTTTTAGTTAATACACGATATCTAAATGCTGACCGAATGGAATCAAAATCTACATTTTGGCAAAAAATAGGTTTACAGGACTGGTTTTTGCCAAATGGCAAAGCTGCCGCTGTAGCCGCCGTACAAAATAAAGCCCTTACGCCCGATGATGTTTATATGTACATTATCGAAAAATTTAAAGAATCAATAGCCCAGCTTTCCTTTGCCGATAGGGTAGTATTTTACCACGAATACATCATCAGCTTCAACGAAGAAGATTACCTGGAGTTTATCAATAACCGCTCGGGCTTGTTCGGTATTATCGTTCATGAATCGGTTAAAAAGTTTTATGAGTTGTTAAGCGAACACCAGGAATTTGGTAAAAAGGTGGAGCCATCAAGCTCGAAATGGGTTTTCAGGCTGGTATCGCATCCCGACTATAAAAAAGGGGATAAAGGCTTTATTGGCAAGCTGATGCCCGGCAGCAATAAAAAAGAAGAGAACCTGAGGGTAACTTTCATTCCGCGCCATACGGGTGTCGCCCAAACGCTTGATATCAGCAATGATATTTTAAAAGGCTTTACCTATTACAGCGAAGGTTATTACGAGTTACCATACTCCAACGAGTTGCATTATAACGAGAAGGAAGTGGTGAAACCCGGTCAGCAGGTATTGGCGCGTTTAGATACCATTATGCCCGATAAACAGTTTGTTGGCCGTAAGGTGGAGTTTTTGGTGAAGAATGAGGATATCGTGGTATCGGGCAATGAAGAAACCCGGGAAGATGCCTCGGTTTTTAAAATTCCGAGCGAGTGGGTAAATACCCCGCACCTGCGCATTCGCCTGAATAAGGCCGACGGCAAATTTTACCTGGCCTCATTTGGCGAGCTTACCATGATTAATGAGCAGGAAGTGCCCCGTAGTGATATAAATTCGCCGCAATGGGTGGAGCTACCTTTTAACTCCAAAATATTGCTGAACGGCATCATTGGTATTAACATATTTAAACCCGAAGCATAATGTCGCAAATACTATCAATAGGCTTACTGGCAATATGTGTTTTATTGTTGCTTGCCCATTTTATCGATATAAAAAGATCCAGCCATGGCAAATAATTATTTCGGCATTACAGATACCGGTAAGCAAAGGGATAATAACGAGGATGCCTTTATTGCCCAGAAAACCGATGATGGTAATTTTATTATTGCCTGTGTAATTGATGGGGTAGGCGGTTATGTAGGTGGCGAAATTGCCGCCGAAATTGCCCGCGAATGTATTTTAAAAGACCTGGCCTACGTGGCTGGTAATGTAACACCACTATTGGTGAACACTTTTGTAAATGCCAACCAGCAAATTTACAATCGTAAACTACAGGAAAAGGGTTTGGAGAACATGGCCTGCGTGTTAACGCTGGCAGTAATCGATTTGCAAAACAACCAGTTTTACTATGCCCATGTGGGCGATACCCGTTTGTATTTGCTGCGCGATAATTCGCTCATTAAAATATCTAAAGATCACTCTTTTGTAGGTTTCCTGGAAGACTCGGGCAGGCTTACCGAAGAGGCCGCCATGGATCATCCAAAACGAAACGAAATTAACAAAGCCCTGGGCTTTGCACCCAATATAGCACAGGATAGCGATTTTGTAGAAACCGGTCATTCGCCGTTTTTACCCGGCGATATGCTGCTGGTTTGCAGCGATGGTTTAACCGATTTGGTGGACAAAAAGCTGATCAAAAACATCCTGACAGAAAGCGGAACGTTAGAAGATAAAGGCAAAAAACTCATCAACGCCGCCAACCATAAAGGAGGCAAGGATAATGTAACTGTGGTATTGGCCCAAAACGATAAAGCCCCGCGTCAGCAAAATGCTACACGCCCGGCTGTATCTGTAAAGGCTGTTACCGAGGTCATCGAACCAAAGCCACAACCCAAACCAGTGGAAGAGCCGGCTGAAGTAACAGTAAAACCTAAAAACAGCCAGGGCACGATTTTTATATTGGCCATAATGTTTGTGATATGTTTAGGCGGTTTTATATGGCAATACTGGCTTAATCATCAGCCTAAACCAGAACCCGCAAAGGCAGCCATCCCCGCTGTAAAACCAAAAAGCGCCGGCGAAATTAAATTGCAGGATACCCTGAGTAAATTAAAAGGGAATACCCTTGTTTTATCAGAAGCTGATTTTAAAGAGCCTATCATCCTGAGCGATTCTATTTTTATTGGTAAGGATAGCCTGTATATTAAAGCCAAGGGGAAAATAGTATTCAAAAGAGATTCGACTTATAATGGGCCTGCTATCGCGCTATCTGCCAAAAGCAAATATGTAGTGCTGGATAGCCTTGCCTTTGATGGTTTTAAAGTAGCGGTTGCAACCCATAACGATGCCTTGGTTTTAAAAAATGTACAGTTTAATAACTGCGCTACGCCGGTTCAAACTTCTTACCTGTTTCCCGATAAAAAATACATTTCGGGCAGGTTGTTTGGCGGTATGTTCAAAATAGATTCCTTACCTAAAGCCATCAAAAAATAATGGATAAGGGTACACCAAAGGCCCCGGGCCGTGGAATGGAACGGCTTTTTTTACTGTTGACAGGTATTGTACTGGCTATACTATTTGGGAAGCTGTATACCGTTTTGCAGTTAAAGTTTGTTGATGTTGATAAAAGACTTGCAGATGGTACCATTGTAAACATCAATGCGCCAAACCCCGGCAAAAACATAGCTAATTTATTACGCAAAGGCTATTACTTTGATGATCCCCGGGATGTAAATTACATCGAATCGATAGTTGGCGGTAAGTCAAACACCGCGGGCCAGTTTGATAACGCTGGCGAGATCAACAAACGCAAATACTACGTAAATGCCGATGAAGCCATGGAGCAGGGCGGCGAATCGTACCGCCAAAGGGTATTGGATTCGCGGGAGCTTTTAGGTTATACCGGCGATGACTCGGTCCGTTTTACACAGGAAAAGAATAACCCGCCGCAAATCCCAGCCGAAACAGACCTGGCTTTAGGCGAATACAGCATCAGCGGTAAAATAAGTCATAAAGAGCAACCCGTAGCCGGCGTATTGGTGAGGCTGAATATGATTTTGCCTAAGGATAGCATTTACTCCGACGAGGAAACCGCTGCCAAAAATACTACGACCGAAAAATCAGCATCGGCAAAAAAGATATACGTTTTAAACGATCAAAAAAAACGGCAACTACAATCATTAACCGCCTTTGCCCGCACCGATGCCAATGGCCGTTACGAGTTTAAAAACCTACCTACAGATAAGGCTTTTGAATTGCTCCCCCTGCAGCCGGGCTTTGAATTTGGCCGCTCGCAAGGCGTGGTTGATTTGGATGCCAATAAAACCATCAATTTTAGCCAGGCACCGCATAGTATTAAGCTACTGTCGACCAAAGATTTTAATATCCTGAAAAAAGAAGGCGCCTTCATAGTACGTACCATTGATGATTTTAACAAATGGTACTGGATCATTGTCGCTTGTTTTTTTGCAGGTTTTATCATCATTCACCTGTTGCTAAGCACCCGTTTCCAGGCCGCAGATCAATTGATGCTGCCGCTGGTAATGATGCTTACCGGGATTTCGTTCCTAACGTTATTGAGCTTGCAGGACCCTTTACGCGACAGGTTTTTAGCCAAAGATACGCTCATCTATTTGGGCATAGGCGTTGCCGTGGTTTGTATTATGCTGCTCGTTAACCTGCGTAAATTAACCGCCGATTCGGCTTTGTATCGCTTGCTTATTTTTAAACAGGTACGCAGCGCGGCCAACGGCTGGCCATGGATAGTGCTGGCCATGGGCGTATTGTTTAGTACTATATTGTTTGGTACCGGGCCCGAAGGTAGCGGGGTTAAGGTAAACCTGTTAGGTTTTCAGCCCAGCGAGATTGTAAAATACCTGGTGGTTATTTTCCTGGCGGGATTTTTTGCCGCTAACGAAAAGTTTATCAGTCAGTATGCCAGTTGGGGCAAACGCTGGTCGTTCTTTTCATCGGCATTGATTGCTACGGTGCTTACGTTGCTGCTGTTTTTAATTTTAGGAGATTTGGGGCCGGCCATGGTAATCTGTTTTACGTTCATCATCCTGTTCTCCTTTTCGCGCGGCGATTTTTTGCCTATGGCAGGCTTTGTGGTGTTGTTTGTATTGACTACCTGGTTTTTTGATAACGTTTGGCTTAGCGCAGGCATTAGTTTTGGTATTTTAGTGTTAGTTGGGTTTTTAAAACCCCGGTACCTCAGTGAGTCGGCGTTTATGGCGCTTATTGTGATCACCGCGTTTTTAACCATCGATAAGATACCCGGGCTGGAAAAAATTATCCCCGGCCCGGTTGAGCGTTTGGTTGACCGTAAAGCTATTTGGCAAGACCCATGGAATAATGAAGTGTATGGCGGCGACCAGGTTGCCAACGGCCTATGGGCTATGGCAGGCGGCGGCCTAACCGGCGAGGGCGTAGGGCAGGGCTTTGCCAAAACCATTCCCGAAGCGCATACCGATATGATATTGCCATCCATTGGCGAAGAGTTTGGCTGGGCAGGTATGGCTGGCATCTTTATCCTGTTCCTGCTGTTTTTACACCGGTCCATCATCATAGGGCGGCAAACGGGCACGCCGCTGTTGTTTTACCTCAGCGCCGGGATAGGCGTGTGTACCTTTGTGCAGTTTTTATTGATAGCGGGCGGCTCTATCGGTGCATTGCCTCTATCGGGCGTATCATTGCCGTTTGAAAGCTATGGTGGTTCGTCATTAGTAATCAATATGCTGGCTACCGGCTTTTTGCTGTCGGTATCGTTAGTGAAGGGTAGCCAGGTGCAAATGAGTTATATTACCAAACAGCAGGATAAAAACCTGGTACCGGCATTGGCCGCGGCATTGGCGGGTGTGGTATTGTTAACGGTAAATGTATCGCGCTATAGTACCGATAATAAAAAGTGGGTGGTAAAACCTGCCCTGGTGGCCGATAAAAGCGGATCGCGCATGTTTAGTTATAACCCACGCATTGCCATATTGATGAATAAGTTACAGGCCGGTTCATTGCTTGACCGCAACGGGCTGATCCTGGCAACCAGCAAGCCCGAACTGATAGAAAAGCAAAAGAATAAATTATCTGCATCCGGCATCAAAAATTACGACCTGGATTCGGCCATGCACAAAAGGCTGGAACGTTTTTATCCTTTTGAAGAGCAAATGTTTTTCTGGATCGGTGATAACAACACCGGCGTATTTAATGGCAGCACCAACGGCTACTTTGCCGAATACGAACTTGCTGCCGAACTACGTGGCTTTAAAATGCCCATCAGCAGCTATAACGTAAAAGCATCGCGTTACCAGGAAGATCGCTTTTTACCACGTGGCGTAAAGGAAATGACTGTCGCCAAAAAAGACTATAGCGAACTGGCTCCATTACTGCTTGCGGATATTAATGGGCCCGAAGTTGCTGCATTTAAAAACAGAAACCGTGATGTAAAGCTAACCATGGATGCTGATTTGCAAACCAGCATCCAACAATCTATAGCTACCGACACATCATTGTTTGATAACCGGGTATCTGTGGTGATTATGGAAGCTAAAACCGGCGATGTGCTGGTTTCGGCACAATACCCGCTGCCACCCGTACATAATTGGGATAAGCTCACGATGTCGCAGGCTGATCAAAATAAACTCTCCACCTGGATGACCACTACCGATTTGGGCTTTACCTATGCCTCGCAGCCAGGCTCTACAGCCAAGGTATTAACCGCTATGTCGGCCTTTAATAAATTGGGTGTGGCTGCTGCCGATGTTACCTATCACGTAAGTACCGAGGAGCGTATTCGTACCAAGGGCATTGAGCCAGACGAAACAGGCGTGATCACCATGGAACGGGCGATTGCCAAATCAAATAACGTATATTTCATTAAGCTGGCCAATCAGCAGCACCTGGAAGAATATATGGTTAACCTGTATATGAAAACCGGGATGTTTTTGCATGGCGTAGGCGGCTATTATTTTAACAAGCCAACAGAGAACGATGCCCAGGAAGAAAAATGGCGCAACCTGTGGCGCAAAACCGAATTTAATACCAAACCCAGGTACGACCCTAATAACATTCATAAAACAAGGGCTAAGGGTATCTCTGGCATGGCCTGGGGGCAGGGCGAGCTTATTGCTACTCCTGCATCGGTAGCCCGACTTGTATCCGGCGTAGCCAATGGCGGTGTGTTGATGCCAAATCGTTTTGTATTGAATATTGGTGGCACCAAACAACCTGCAAAACCTGGGATAAGCCTGGCCGAAAAACCTGAATACGCGGGCTTGCTAACCCAATATATGATAGCACAAAGCGCGCCTAAGGTGCCTATATTAGGAATAGCGGTAGCGGGTAAAAGTGGTACCCCCGAGCGTATTGTAAAAAACAAAAGCGTGAACGATGGCTGGTATGTATTTTTTGCTCCCGAAGCCAATGGCAAAAGCAATATGGTAGTTTGTATCCGTATAGAGTCAACCCGCGGCTCGTCAGACGCCGTTCACTTGGCCGGCAAGCACGTTATACCATTCCTGTTGCAAAAAGGCTATATGAAGGGTATTGATGGCAATGAGGCGGTGAGTACTGAATAGATTTTGGATTTCGGAATTGGGATTTCGGATTTTTAGAATTTAAAAATTCGGATTTAGATTTTAGGATTTTAGAATGAGTGTTTTGAATTTTTACTTTTGAATTTTGAATTAAAAAGATGGCATTTAGTTTTTTCAGCAGGAATAGTGGCGATAAGGCCTGGGATGTAAAAAGTTTGCGCGACGCATTGCTGCGCTACATAAAAGAAGCCCTGCAAAAGGTAGAAGGCGGCGAAGCCGGCCACATTAAAGAGTTACAGTTATACATCGCCGCCAACGCCGAGGACAAACATATCTACGAAGGAGCGGTGTATGTGCAGGATAAGGAAAAGTTCAGGAACGAGATTCAGCGGATAGCTGATGATTATGCGCTCGATCTGCCTGCCGATTGGTCGGTTGAAGTGATTTTTACGGACAGTCTTCCAACAGATATCGGCCGGATACCTCAGTTAGATGCCGCGTTTACCATACTTACACAGAGGCAGGTAATGCACAATGCTTCATCGGCAGTGGCTTATATCCGCATTTTGAACGGGCAGGCCGAGCAGGGTGAATACCTGATTAAAGCAACAGATGGAAAGATCAACATTGGCAGGGATAAAAAGTCGGTTACCGAAAACGGTTCGTTCCGCCTAAATAAAATCATTTTCCCGCCGGATAGTAACGACGAAAGCAACAAATTTATCAGCCGTCAACACGCCCATATTGAGTGGAACAAAGATGACGAACGTTTTATGATTTATGCCGATGAGGGCGGCGTTCCTCCACGCAATAAAACCAAAATTCATATTGCTGCCGATGAAAAGATGATCAAGCTTAACTCAACCCAAATAGGTCACCCCATGAGCGAAGGCGACCAGGTGATTTTAGGAGAATCAGCCGTGTTTTTGTTTAGCGTGAAAGCAGAAGGATAATTTTTTACCCGCACGGTAGTTTAAAAAATATGATCAAAAGAATATTACTTCTGATAGTAATCATAGCAAAAGTTGGTTTTGCCCATGCCCAAACTGCCGATGAGGTTTATAATACCTACATCGATTTTAACGAGGCAAAAATGAATGCCGACGCCACGCGGCAAATGACCCTTGCCGAGAAGATTTTGCCCGATACCGCTAAACTGACACCCAAGGTGCGGATAAGCTTTTATAATTCATTAGCAAAGCTTTATGAAGACGATAGTCAGAGTGTAAATGCCATTAAATACTATAAAATGGTTTCGGCTGCTCAGCCAGACTACTATGTGGCTCACCGGGCTTTAGGTTACCTGTATATCAAAGATATCTCCGGCAAGCAAACGGTGGTTGATGCCAACTACATCCAAAAAGCTAAACTGGCACTCCCGCACCTCGAAAAAGCCCAGGCCTGCGATCCCGACGATAACACCCTCGCCATTATCAAAGTACTTTACAGGAACTTAAAGGATGAAGCCGCGCTAAATTCCCTGCCCGCCCGGTTGGAAAAACTCAAGAAAAACTGCGTTGATTTACTGAGTGACCAGTAGCTTTAGTAGTAAGTATCAAGTAGTAAGTAGTAAGATTTTTTTACTTGAAGGTTTTTTGAATAAGATTTGAATGCTGAGAAACTTTCCGCAGCTGTCTTACTACTTGATACTTACTAATGCGAATCAAGGGTTAAAAGCTTTAGAAACCTTATGGCTTAACCACCTGATTATGAGTTTTTTATTTGTGATTTTATTTG
>NZ_JAUFPS010000024.1 GCF_030409315.1 Mucilaginibacter flavus
AATAGACTCTTCTCCATCCGCTTTTTTTTGCATCAAGTTACATTATTATATTTAGAATGCAACAACCCTGCTCTCAAGAGGGGGTGCGTTGGATTGAGTGGTGGCAGGGGTGTGTTCTGCTGCGTTCACATCGCTTTTATAACACACCCCTCCGCCCCTCTCAAGAGGGGAATCGCGCATCGCCCCCCCGCTTTTTATAGTTTGTCTTTTGTCAAAAAATCCCACAGTCTAACAATCCCACAGTCCCACAAATCCTAATGAGAATCTCTCACCACTTCGCTTCCCGAGTTTCCGGTTAAAAAATCCATATCGGCCCCAAGGTGGGCTTGTTGTACGTGATCTACATATAGCTTTACATAGCCACGGCTTGCAACGGGTGGTAAAGATTGGTATCGCTTTCTTCTTTCAGCAAATTCCTGGTCACTTAAATCAACATTTAAGGTACGATTGGGGACATCAAGTGTGATGACGTCGCCGGTTTTAATCATGGCAAAATTGCCGCCGGCAGCAGCCTCGGGCGATACGTGCAATACCACCGTTCCGAAACCGGTACCGCTCATGCGTCCGTCAGAGATGCGCACCATGTCTGTCACCCCTTTTTCCAGTAGCTTAACGGGGATACCCATATTCCCAACTTCAGGCATACCAGGATATCCTTTGGGGCCTACGTTTTTTAATACCAGCACGCTGTTTTCGTTCACATCCAGATCGGGCGAATCAATGCGGGCTTTAAAATCTTCAATATCTTCAAACACCACGGCTTTGCCGGTATGCTGCATTAAATGCGCGCTCGCTGCAGATGGTTTGATAACCGCTCCGTTTTCGCAAAGGTTACCGGTTAAAATGGCAAGACCTGTGGCGGTGTTGAAAGGAGCATCGGTAGTGGTAATTACATCGTTATTATACCCCTGCGCATTAGCGTAATTTTGGGCAATAGTTTTTCCGTTTACGGTGATGCTATCCCGGTGCAGCACGTGATTAAGCGCTTTAAGCACCACAGGCAAACCACCGGCATAAAACAGATCTTCCATAAAGTACTTTCCCGATGGTTGCAGGTTGACGATCAGGGGAATATCTGCCGATAACGGATCAAAATCCTTTAACTCCAAAGGCACACCAATGCGCCCGGCAATAGCCAACAGGTGGATCACAAAATTGGTTGAACCGCCAATGGCAGCGTTTACACGGATAGCGTTTTCAAAAGCCTCGCGTTTAAGGATATCAGACAATTTCAGATCTTCCTTAACCATCTCCACGATACGCGAGCCCGACAACTGGGCCAATACTTTGCGTCGCGCGTCGGCAGCGGGGATAGCGGCATTGCCGGGTAACGACAAACCCAGAGCCTCTACCATACAAGCCATAGATGAGGCCGTACCCATTACGGCGCAATGGCCCCGGCTGCGGCACATGGCGGCCTCAATGGTCACCAGTTCTTCTTCCTGTACTTTGCCGGTACGTACATCATCATGGTAGCGCCATACATCGCTTGTGCCAATGCTGGCACCACGGTGGTTACCGGTTAACATCGGTCCGCCCGAAACTACAATGGTGGGGATATTTACGCTGCAGGCCCCCATAACCAACGATGGCGTGGTTTTATCGCAACCACAAAGCAGCACTACACCATCAATAGGGTTTGCCCGGATGGATTCCTCTACATCCATACTGGCCAGGTTACGGTACAGCATGGCAGTGGGTTTCATCAGCGTTTCACCTAATGACATTACCGGGAACTCTACCGGGAAACCGCCTGCTTCAAGGATGCCGCGTTTAACAGATTCGGCCAGTTCACGAAAATGAGCGTTGCAGGGCGTAAGTTCGCTCCAGGTATTGCAGATGCCAATTACCGGTTTGCCATTAAATTCATGATCAGGAATGCCCTGGTTTTTCATCCAGGCCCGGTAAATAAAACCGTCTTTACCTTTACGCCCAAACCAGGCCCGGCTTCTTAATGGTTTTTGATCCATAGGTGATGTATTGTATCGTGCTAAAAACTTTCCTGTTTTGTTTTAATATTGACTTAAGCTTATTAAAAAGCGACTGACCTACTTATCCATCCTCCAAAGCTTCAGGCTCACGTCCACGTAATCGCCAAATACAGATACGCCTGTTGATTTAGAATCGGGGTAAATTTCGGTGGTAATTACCTTTTCGCCGTCGTTACCAAAAACTTCAACCGAGTTGCGATCTACCAGTAATTGAATTTTCACCAGTCCATTCAGCAGCTTCATGGGTGCCATGTGTACGGCCTGGATATGGTTAGCTGCCGGTTTATTGCTTTTTTCGGCATTGGTGCAATCAATAAACAACTGTTGTTTGGTAGCATCGTATCCTACAACGATATCATTGCCCGGTACGTCTTTGTTTTGGGCTATTTTAAAACCGGCTACCTTAACATCGGCCATTGCAAATTCGGCGTCAATCCAATAAGCATTGGTAGTACCAACCTGTGGCAGGGCTACGTCGGCACCTGTTTTTTTGATATTATTTAAACTTATAACTCCACCGGATGATAGCGTGGCAAGCTTATCTTTAATAGCTGCCGCTGGTTGTTGAATCAGCCTTAAGCCTTCGCTGGTAGTACGTAAAGAAAGATCACGGGGGATAGACATTTGGCCGCGCCATGGGTAAGTATCCGGCTTGCCCGGTACCAACCAGCCCAACAGGATAGCTTTATGGTTTTCCAAACGCCATGGTATCGCGGCATAAAAAGCATCACCGCCATCAACCGGCAAGGCTGCTGCGCCAGGATTATCATTTTTGAAAGTAGTGCCATCAAAATCGCCCACGAAATATTGCATCCCCGGGCCGCGATCTGTAAACGCAGAAACAAACAGCACCCATTTAATTTTTGATTTATCGCCATTAACTATTAGTGGCACCATAGATGGGCACTCCCAACCGCTTTTGGTATATCCTGCCGGACCAAAATCGCTCAGCTTGGTCCACTCCTTCAGGTTTTTTGAGCCATAAATCCGCACCATATGCTCATCAACCATGGCTACCGTCATGATCCATTGTTTGGTGGGTTCGTGCCAAAACACATTAGGGTCTCTGAAGTCTTTTTTATTGAGGTTGATAACCGGGTTACCGGCGTATTGGGTATAACTTAAACCGCCATCGTTACTGTAGGCTATATATTGCGATTCATTTTGTTGTTTGGGTTTATCGGCCGTAAAAATGGCTACTATGGGCGACTTGCCGTTTTTACCAAAGCCACTGGTATTGTTTTTATCCAACACGGCCGATCCCGAATAGATATACGTAGTGGTATCCTTAGTTACAATTTCGGGGATGGCAACGGGCAGGTTATCCCAATGCACCAGATCGGTACTGGTGGCATGCCCCCAACTCATGTGGCCCCATTTGTTTTCAAAAGGGTTGTTTTGATAATATAAGTTGTACTTACCGTTTAAAAAAATCAGGCCATTAGGGTCGTTAGTCCAGTTTTTGGGTGGGGTGAAGTGATAGGCCGGTCGCCATTGCGGTGTAGGCACCTCCTGGGCAAAAGCCTGGGTTGCAACAGTAGCAAGCGCAAGGCCATAAATAATTGATTTTAACATATTACAGGTTTTTCAGGGATAGTTGGTTTAGTGTTAAAAGTACAAATTAAATGAAGATTACAAAGGGGGCGTTGAAGAAACTAACCAAGGGGCGACTCACCCGGCAAACGCTTCGCTGGGCCTGCCCTCTCTCCGGCAAGCCGCAGAGAGGGCTAAAAAAACAGAATTAAAAATAATATCGAATAATGAATTTCGAATGTCCAACACTGAAGGGTTTTACTTCATTATTCGATATTGGACATTCAGTGTTCGATATTAAAATCAACATTAAATCCTTAACTTAATCACATTAGGCTTGCCGGAGACATGGGAAGAACGAGCGTAGCGATGTTCGGGGTGAGTCGTCGCCAGCATACAGAGCCGTCGTCCCCCTCTTGTCATTTAAACAATTATTAAATAAAATTTTGAAAGTTTATATATAAATCACACCTTTAGCTAACCCTTTGTACATAAACCACATTGTGAAAAAATTTATTGCCTTAATGTTATTAAACATTCACCTGCTAAACATTGGCGGGCAATTGGCATTTCACCAATACCTGGTTTATAAAACAGACAAATATTTTACCGAACAAACCCGCAAAGGCCTATACAATGTTAAAGATCTTACGGAAATAGCTGTGCCTATTAACATGCCCGGCATTCACGATTGGAGCCGCTTTGAAAACATTGCCGGGCAAATTCAGTTTAACAACACCAGCTACAACTACGTTAAAATGAAACTCACCCGGACTGCCATTCACCTCATGTGCATTCCTAATTACGAAACCACCAAACTGGTTAATAAAAACGTATTGAACGCCAAAGGCGTAAAAGATATTCCGGTACCCCAAAAAGATCATGTACCGTATGGCAAAACCATTATGCAGGAAAACATCAGTTTTTCATTTGCACAGGTTGTGTTTTATTGCCCTGTAAAAAATTTACAGATAAGCGCTGTGCAACCCGTGCAGCCTTTGGTTCATTACCACCTGGATATTCCGGAGCAACCACCCAAAACTACCTGCTAATACCCTCCTCATTTAATTCATTTTCGGGGTAGTGCTTTATGGCGCTGCTAAAATTTTGATGTTTTTTTCTCGTAGAGACGCATAATGGCGTGTCCGCGTTTGCAAATTCAATATGCAAATCCGCTCTGTATAGCGGGAGACGCAATTACGCGCCTTTATAGAGAGAAAAACATCAATTGTCGGCAACATTATATCACTGGGCTTTCAGCCATTCCCTGGAAATTTTCAAATTTTCAGATCACCAAATTTTCAAATTAATAAAATGCCTTATATCCCTCTTGAATCACATTTGCCGGGCATTACCGGTCTGCTTGAATACAGTAAAGAAACTGCCGAGCCTATTCGTGATCTTACGCAAATCCTGTTACGTGGTCCATCTACGTTATCAGAAGGCGACCGTGAACTGATAGCTACCATCGTATCCCACGGTAACCAATGTAAATTTTGCACCACCGCGCATACCGCCGCCGCTGACCTGTACATAGGCGAAAGCGATACAGCCCAAAAGGTAAAGGAAAATATAGAAACCGCGCCTGTATCCGAAAAAATGAAGGCACTGCTCACCATTGCCAAGCTAACCGGTCAAAGCGGTAAAAATGTAAGCACAGAACACGTTAATAGAGCCAAAGCTGCCGGCGCTACAGACATTGAAATACATGATACCGTGTTAATTGCGGCCCTGTTTTGCCTGTACAACCGCTATGTGGACGGTATGGGTACCGCCCTGCCTGCGGATGCCGGTTACTACAATGTGCTGGCAGATCGCCTGGTAAACCATGGATATACCCGCCTGCCACAAGGCTATGACCATTTAAAAAAATAAAACCCAATCCCTATCCTAATTTAAACTCAAACCACAATGAAGAAACTTTTATTTATCATATTACTGCTCTCGTCCGTAAACCTGTTTGCACAGGAAACCAAGCTAACGGGTACCATCACCGATGCCGCTACAGGTAGCCCGGTGGTAGGTGCCAGCATTAACATTAAAGATAAACTTACCGGTACCATCACCGATTCAAAAGGATATTACAGCCTTAACGTTAACAAAATCAAACCTCCATTCATCCTGGTGATCTCGGCTGTTGGATACGAGGTGCAGGAAAGTCCGGTTAGTAACCTAAGCGGCGGCATCAGCTTAAAACTGCAGCCAAAATCTATTGTGTTAAATGAGGTGGTAACCTCGGCCACCCGTGTTAATCAAAGCATTTTGCAATCACCGGTTAGTATTGAAAAAATGAGTTTGAAGGCTATCAAAGAAAATCCTTCTTTTACATTTTACGATGGTTTGCAAAACCTGAAAGGCGTTGAAGCGGTTACCAGCGGTTTAACTTACAAACAGATCAACACCCGCGGTTTTAACAGCACAGGTAACAGCCGCTTTTTGCAATTGGTTGATGGCGTTGATAACCAAACACCGGGCCTTAACTTTTCTGTAGGTAACCTTTTTGGCGCATCGGATATTGACATCGAAAGCGTGGAAGTTATCCCCGGCGCGGCTTCAGCTTTATACGGTCCGGTGGCTTTCAATGGTTTATTATCGCTTAAAACCAAAGATCCTTTCAAATACCAGGGCTTAACTGTACAGGTAAAAACCGGCTTGAACCATTTTGGCGAATCGGTAGTAAAACCGCAGGGCTTGTATGACTTTGCAGTCCGCTATGCCAAGGCTTTTAATGACAAATTCGCATTTAAGCTGAATGCCTCATACTTAACAGGCCGCGATTGGTATGCCGATAATTATACCGATGTAAGCGCCTCTACCCCAGCCGCGCAGCGCGGACCAAACAATCCCGGCCGCGACGCTCTGAATATTTATGGCGACGAGGTATCACGTACCCTACCCGGCATTGGCTTAGTATCCAGAACAGGTTATGAAGAAAAAGACCTGATGAACTACAATGTTTACAGCCTTAAACTTAACGGCGCTTTAGAGTATCGTATTAGCAACAACCTGGAGGCTATATATCAATATAACTACGGCCGCGGTACAGCAAGTTATACTGGTAGCAGCCGTTTTGATTTGAACAACTTTGTGCTGCAAACACACCGGGTTGAATTAAAAGGAAGCAATTTCTTTATCCGCGGATATTCCGTTGCCGAAAACTCGCACGACTCTTACAACACCCGTTCACTTGCGCAGTTCATTAACCGTGATTGGGTACAAGATTTAAACGGTAATACAGTAACGCCCGATAAAGCCGACGATACCTGGTTTACCCGCTACGCCGCTGCCTATAACGGAAGCGTAAGTGGTGTTACCGCAAAAAACAACGATGCCGCCCGCACATTTGCCGATATGGGTCGCTTTTTACCGGGCACCGCGGCATTTAATGCCGCCAAGGATGCATCTATCCATAACTATGGCTTAAGCGGTGCTGGTGTATTTAGTAATAGCAAGTTTTATCACAGCGACGGTCAGTATGATTTTACCAGCGCCATTAAAGTATTTGAGTTACTTGCCGGCGGCAGCTACCGCGATTACCGCATGTTTACCAACGGCAGCTTATTTGATGATAAAACCAACAAGGTAACTATTGCCGAGTACGGCGCGTTTATTCAAGCCGCCAAAAAGCTGTTTGATGATAATCTTAAACTTACAGCTTCATTACGTTACGATAAAAACGAAAACTTTGCAGGTAGCTTTACGCCCCGCTTTTCGGCAGTGTATACAGTTGATAAAACCAGCAATCTCAGGGCATCATACCAAACCGGTTTCAGGAACCCTACCCCGGTTGATCAGTTTATCCATCTTAACGTAGGCCCTATCACCATATTAGGTGGCGCGCCAAAAAACAGCGCGGGCCTAAATGTGTATGAAAATTCGTTCACTTCGTCGTCTGTAAGCGCTTTCGGCGCGGCGTTCGGGGCGGCTATGGCAAGCGGCACACCATATGCGCAAGCTGTTGACCAAAATAAAGGTTTGCTGCAAAAAGCAAGCGTAGCCTATATTAAGCCCGAGCAACAGAAAGCTTTTGAAGTAGGTTACAAAGGCTTACTGATGGATAAATTGCTGGTTGATGTGGATTACTACTACAGCAGCTATACCAACTTTATCCTCAACACGGTAGTTATACAACCGCAAGATCAAATTTTAGGATCGGATGGTAAAGTAACAACCGCATCGGCAAGTGATATCCCCGGTGGTAAAGTTCATGCCTTTCAATTATACACCAACGCGCCCGATAAAGTATCGGCACAGGGTGCAAGCGCGGGCTTAACTTACCTGTTTGATAAAGGCTATGCTTTAGGCGGCAACGCTACGCTATCAACCTTTAACCTGCGTAATGCCAACCCTAATAACATAGCCGCTTTCAATACGCCAAAATGGAGCACCAATGCAACGCTGGGTAACAGCAATGTGGTAAATGATTTTGGCTTTAACGCTTCATGGCATTGGCAAAGCGCGTTTGACTGGTATGGTACTTTTAATGGTACCCGGCCCGGTCGTGTAGACGCGTATTCGGTATTTGACGCCCAGGTGAGCAAAAGATTACCCAAAATAAAATCGACCATCAAATTAGGTGGCAGCAATATTTTTAACAAGCACATCTACCAATCCTATGGTTCGCCGGCTATTGGCGCCATTTATTATGTATCAATAGTATTTGATGACCTTTTAAAATAAACAACATGAGCACCATCGTAATTGATCAACAGGTTGCAAAACCTCAACAGGCAGATATCACCGTGGCCTACCGGGTGATATTATTTGTGATTTGTTTTTTTAGCAGCGCCTTTGGCGGTACGGTATCTACATTAATGTCTGTTTACCTGCCCGTTGTGGTAAAGGATTTGCAGGGCAACCTGCCGCCCAATGAAATAAACTCGGTAAGCGGTTACATCAACGCCATCTTCATTTTTGGCTGGGCATTGGGCGGCTTTACCTGGGGCGTAATCAGCGATAGAATGGGCCGCAAAGCCGCGTTGTTAATGGCAATAGGCTGTTACGGCATCTTTACCATTTTAACCGGGCAAATGCCCAATTGGTGGGGTGTGGTATTGTGCCGGTTTATGAGCGGCTTTGGCGTTGGTGGTGTTTTGGTAACCACTATTACCCTGGTAAGCGAGGTTTGGCCGGCCAAAAGCAAAGCGGTAGTTATCGGCATTTTGTCGATAGCTTTCCCGGTGGGCATATTTTCGGCCGGGTTGATCAATTACGTGGTATCGTCATGGCGTTCGGGCTTTATGGTAGGTATCATCCCCATGACACTTGCCCTGGCTGGTGCCTGGCTTATAAACGAGTCGCCAAGTTGGTTAAGCTACCGCGATGATATAGCCAACCGCAACAATCCGTTTAATAAACTACTCTCGGCCAGCCACCGCCGCGAATTGGTGGTAGGTTCGCTTACCTTTGGTACTATGCTAATAGGCTTATGGGCCATATTTTCATGGTTGCCAACCTGGATACAAAGCCTTATCACCACGCACGATGCTGCCAAGGAGCGCGGCCTGAGCATGATGTTTTTGGGCATGGGAGGCTTAACCGGCGGCTTTTTATCGGGCTGGCTGGTTAACCTGCTTAGCTTAAGACGATCAATGATCATCTGCTTCGCTGTTTGCGCGGGAATGTCGTTCATCCTGTTTAAAACCAACACCACTTTTACCCCGGCCATTTATGTCGAAATAGCCGTTCTCGCCCTGTTTTTTGGCGCAAGTCAGGGCGTGTTATCGGCCTATATCCCTCAATTGTTTTCAACGGGCATCAGGGCAACGGCAACCGGTTTTTGCTTCAATATAGGCCGCATATTTACTGCTACAGCGGTGCTATTTGTAGGTGTACTGGTATCAACCTTAGGCGGCTACGGCAACGCTATTTTTATCTTCTCGCTCATATTTATTGTGGGCCTCCTGGTAGTATTATTCGGACATGAAAAGGCTGAAAGCCCAAAGCAGAAAGCTGAAAGCTTAAAGCTTAAAGCTTAAAGCAGGGTGCTTAAGGCAATAAATAATTCAATAATTCAATAATTCAATAATTCAATAATTCAATAATTCAATAATTCAATAATTCAATAATTCAATAATTCAANTCAATAATTCAATAATTCAATAATTCAATAATTCAATAATTCAATAATTCAACAATTCAACAATTCAATAATTCAACAATTCAAAAGAATATGGCACACATCAATGTACCCGAGGGCGTACCGGGCATACGGTCGCTGGTAATGTTCAGGCCCGAAACAGGCAAACCACTTTACGAACTGGCACAGGTATTACTCAGGGGCGAATCGACCCTAAGCCCCGCCGACCGTGAGCTGATAGCCACCTATGTATCCTACCGTAATAACTGCACCTTTTGCTACAGCAGCCATGCCGCCGCGGCAAGATGTTTATATGAGGATGACGAGCTGATTGTAGACGAAGTATTAAAAGATATGCAGGAAGCACTCATAAGCGCCAAGCTAAAAACCCTGCTACATATAGCCGGCAAAGTGCAGATACTGGGTAAGGAAGTTACCCAGCCCGATATTGACGCTGCCCGCAACCTGGGCGCTACCGATAAGGAAATTCATGATACGGTGCTGATAGCCGCAGCCTTCAG
The DNA here is from genome assembly GCF_030409315.1 of Mucilaginibacter flavus. GTDB lineage: Bacteria > Bacteroidota > Bacteroidia > Sphingobacteriales > Sphingobacteriaceae > Mucilaginibacter > Mucilaginibacter flavus. Next base: position 10,125 of record NZ_JAUFPS010000024.1, read on the forward strand.
CATGTTTAACCGTTATGTAGATGGCCTGGCCAGCCTTACCCCAACAGAACCGGAAGCTTATGCCGAAATGGGGGTACGTATGGCCAAGGGGTATATTTTACCGGCACAGCCTGTGCCTCAACCTTAAATTATTCACCATTAAATAAACGCATTATGGCACATATAGAATTGAATAACGAAATGCCCGGCATAAGGGGTTTAATGTATTACAGCCCCGAAACGGAAGCCCCACTAAACGCCCTTGCGGAACTTTTGCTTCGCGATGACAACAACACTTTAAGCCGGGGCGACCGGGAATTGATAGGCACCTATGTATCTTACTTAAACGACTGCTTTTTTTGCCAAAACGTGCACGGCGCTATTGCAGGCCATTACCTTAGCTGCAACATGGAGCAGATAGATGCCATTAAAGCCGATTTCAACTCGGCCAACCTATCGCCCAAAATGAAAGCTTTATTAACCATTGCAGGCAGCGTACAAAAAGGCGGCAAACACGTTACAACCGAACAAGTTGAAGCCGCCCGTAACGAAGGCGCTACGGATAAAGAAATTCACGATACGGTACTCATTGCAGCCTCGTTCTGCATGTTTAACCGCTACGTAGATGGGCTTGGCACCTGGGCACCGCAAGACAGGTCTTTTTACATCAACCGTGCGCCAGAGCGTGCCGAGGTAGGCTACGCGGCCAGCATCTTTCAAAAATAAACGATATTTTTCCTAAATCTATCCAATGCAGGAGGCCTCGCTATGTGCGGGGCCTTTGTTGATTTATGAGGGATTGCATAGTTTAAACTAACCAAGGGACGACTCACCCCGAACATCGCTGCGCTCGTTCTGCCCCTCTCTCCGGCTAAAGCCGCATAGAGGGGCTAAAAGATTTTTTATTTTTTCTAACCCTCTTTGCGGCTTGCCGGAGAGAGGGTCGGCCAGCGAAGCGTTGCCGGGGTGAGTCGTCGCCGGCATACAGAGGGGGTAGTAAGGGCTAAATGAATCCCTTTCCATACAAGAAAAATAAATGCAACAACGCCTCGTCTTATCTGCCTTACTCCCGCCAAACCGCATTTTTCCGCGCTAAAACGCTCAACAATAACCAATTATTACATTAGCACCCAACAATAAATCTTCATCAAAAATTAATAATTCTTTGTCGGTTTATTTGGTGCGTTCGTCGGCACATAATGAGCCTTTGCATGCAATCCCGCTCATATTTGACTCATTGTTTCACCACTCAAAAAAAACGCTATGAGCTCACATCGACTATTTTTTTCACTAAATCCCGAAAGTCAATATGAGATCCTCAATTCAAATTACAGGCCTGCTGTTAATAGTGTTCAGCTCCTGCCAATCCAAATTATACAACACCCCGGCCACACGGGCAGTGTCGGCAAAACGGCTCATCCCACCGGTGGGGATGGTTTACATTCCATCCGGTACTTTTCAGTATAAATTATTAGATGATGATAAGGCCGAAAAACGCAACGTTAGTGTAAGCGCCTTTTTTATTGATAAAACCGAAGTAACCAATAAACAATACCAGGCCTTTACAAACTGGGTGGCCGATTCTGTTGCCATTACCGATTACCTGCACGATGATGCTTTTTACCTGCCTGCTACCGGAGCCACCGTTGGCAAAAGCGGCAAAGAAGTAAGGCTGATAGATTGGGATAAGGTGAACAAAATTTCGCCCTTATGGAAAAAAGCACCGGCTGATGTAAAGGAAAAGTTAGCAGGCATGATGACCATGATTAACGGGCAACGAGTGCCAGACCCAGCGCAAATGAACTACCGTTTTTATTACGTGCGGATGGATGGCGAAAAAAACAACCAGTATGTGATGGATACGGTTGGGGTATATCCCAACGAGCATGTATGGTCGGCCGATTTCCCTAATGCCCAAATGACGGTGATGGATGCCAATTACTTTGGCAATAAAATTTATGAGTATAACCCGGTTGTGGGTGTTACCTGGAAACAGGCCCGCGCTTATGCCGACTGGCGCGGCACCCAGCTTAAAATACTCATCAGGAATAATCCCAACCTCAAAAACTTTAAACTAAGTTTTAGCCTGCCAACCGAGGCCCAATGGCAATATGCTGCCGAAGCGAAACTTGACCCGGCAGATACGGTTGAGCGTACGGTAAAAACCATAGTTGATAAAACCACCGGTAAAGAAAAACTCTCGCTCAACTTTAAACAGGGCGAAGGCGCTTATGCCAGCGATGGATCAACTTTTACCTTGCCCGTTACCTCTTATACCCCCAACGCGTTTGGCATTTACAATATGGCCGGCAATGTAAGCGAATGGACATTGGATGCTTTTAGCCCGTCGGCATCGCAGCTGGTAAACGACCTTAACCCGGCATTGCTGTACGATGCCACCGATAAAGATTCGCCCCTGTTAAAACGAAAGGTAGTGCGCGGTGGGTCCTGGAAAGATAACGGCGAAATGCTGAACAGCGATACCCGCAGTTTTGAAGACCAGGGCAACGCCCACTCCTACATTGGCTTCCGCTGCGTAATGGCGGCCTTTGAACTCCCCGGCGAACAGGTAAAAACAAGAAAATACGCTAAACGATAAAACTCATGAAAAAGATAATCATCATTATTGAAACCCTTTTGCTGATGGGTTTTGGCAGAAGTGCGGGCTTTGCACAAGCTATGCAAACCGATAGTACATTAACAGATACCCTGCCGGCTTACGATAACTTCATTAAACAGGCCGATTTGGGTAAAGCCCGGCCGTTCCCTTATCCTAAAATAAACCAGGCCAGCATCAGGCTTTACGCCCAGGTGTGGCGGGATATTGACCTTACCGATACGGCCAACAGCATACTCACCATCCCCGGTAAATCATTAATGGAGGATGTGATGAAGGGCATAAAACTGGGCAAGCTTACCCCCTATGAACGCGACGATTTTAAAAAGAAAATGACCGCCAAAGAGGGTGAACTGCGGTTTGCCGACTCGGTACTGATCCCCATTTTTGATAAGGATGGCAACCAAACCGGCTCGCGCATGGCACTCAATGAATTTAACCCTGATAAGATCAGGCGGTTCAGGATTAAGGAGGATGTGTTTTTTGACAGGCAACGCGGCCGTGTTGATACCCGCATAGTTGCCATAGCGCCCATGATGTCGATCCTATCCTCGGCCGACTTACCGCAAAACCTGGCGTACGCGCCTGCCTTTTGGCTGTACTTTCCGCAGTTGCGATACACGCTGGTGCAGGAGGATGTGAGCAACCCCGATAAAGGCATTTTTGATTTTACCATGGATGATGTTTTTATGCAGCACAAGTTTTCGGCCTATTTGGTAAAGCAGTCATCGCCGGGCGGTGTGCAAACCGGGCAACTTGATCCGGGTAGCCCCGAAGCCCTGATGCTGGAACAAAAGTTAACCGATTTGAAAAAGCATATCTGGCAAAACCCCAAAGGGGTAAATGAAAAGAATTTGGTAAAAGTTGATCAAAAAAAGGAGGATAAACCATGAGAACGCAATTGAATTTATTACGGGAATTTTTATGGATGCTATTAATTTCCGGCCTGCTGTTTTGCTGCGGCAAAGCGAGCGCCCAGGTACTGCCAGAGTATAGCGCGTTCCCCTCATCGTCATTCGGCGTTCAGCTGGGCACCCAGGGTATTGGATTGCAGGGTTCCTACAGCTTTTGGAACCAGTTTAACGCCAGGGTTGGGTTCAATACCGTACCCAATGTTAACATCAAATACAACGGTCGCGATTTGCAGCTTAACCGCACATCTGTATACGCCATTGCCGATTGGCAGCCCCTGTACGGGCAAGGCGAATGGCTGGCGCGCAAGTGGTACATCAGCACAGGGGTAGGTTATTATTTTTCAAATAATTTATATCGTGAAGGTATAGGTAGCCTGCCCAATTACACCATCTACATGTCGAAAGTTCGGCCTTATATAGGTACGGGCCTGGGCAATATCCATTTGTTTAAAAACATAGGTATGCGTACCGATCTGGGCTGGTATATCCCTACAAGTTCGGCCACATCAACTTATGATGACAAGGCAAGCAAGGTAAGCAACGGCCTGCGCGGGTTGTTGCCGGGGCTTAATTCGGCGGTTACCATTTATGTAAAGTTTTAGTTGTCTGAAATTTAAGTCGTCGGGATAAAAAAGAGCTCGGGATTGTGCGATTCCTTCCTTGGGGAAGGAGGAGGTAGGGGTTAAATCAGCTATTCATTAGCATGATTGGCGTCGTTTTTAGAAACCCCTCCCTGCCTTTGCGCAAGTTTCCTGTCGCGCCCCTCCCAAGGGAGGGAATACTAAAAAACTGCAAAACGTATATCTGTAAAACCATTAAAAATTAAATATCATGTTAAAGAAAAAGAAAATCAACTGGCTGCATATAGCCATATCATGGGGTGCCAGTATCGTGATCCTTGGCGCTATGTTTAAAATTAATCACTGGGGCGGTCAGCTGGGTACCTATATGATAGGGCTTGGCCTATCTGTAGAGGCTATGCTGTTTTTTACCCTAGGCTTTTTCCCGCCCGCCGAAGAGCCGGAATGGGAAAAGGTTTACCCCGAACTGGCCGTTGATTACGATGGCGAACCCGCTCCCAAAGGCCTGCGAAAAGTGCATGTCAACACCGGTACCACAGCCGCACTGGATGGCCTGTTAACGCAAGCCGACCTAAGCCCCGAAAAAATCAACAACCTGGGCGAAGGGTTGAAACAGTTTTCGGATAAAATGAGTCGCATCAACGCCACAGCCGATGCCTCATTAGATACCGACGAATTTTCGGCCAAACTAAAAAACGCAGCGTCAAAATTTGATTTGTTGGGTATGATGTTTGAGAAAGCATCGGCAGGCTTTGCTACCATAAGCGATAGCCGCGATGATGCTTTGGCCTATCAGCAGCAGGTGTTAAAGCTTACCCATAACCTGGCGCATTTAAACTCCCTGTATGAAACTGAACTGCACGGAGCAGATACCAACCTGCGCCGCATTAACCAGTTTTACAATGGCCTAAATGGAACACTAAGCAGTTTGCATGAGTCGGCTGGTGAAACCAGGGTGTTTAAGGATGAGGTGAATAAGCTGGTGCAAAATATATCATCGTTAAATGTTTACTACGCTAATATGTTATCGGCTATGAATCAACAGCGGGGGTAGCAATAGGATTCAGTCACTGAGTGAAGTAGGTAGATTGAATAACGTAGATCACATGTGCGCAGACGACTCACCCCAACGAGGCTACGCCCGTTTGCCCCTCTCTCCGACTGCGTCGCATAGAGGGGCGGGAAAATAAGAAAATGTAGTTCACCCTCTATGCGGCTTTAGCCGGAGAGAGGGTCGGCCAGCGAAGCGTTGCCGGGGTGAGTCGTCACCAACGTTCAATTGATACGTCATAAGTAACTTATTTCAGCACCCCAAAATATAGTGTCATCCACATGAAGTATACTCAGCACGTGGGGTGCCGATCAGTTGGCTAACTGACGGCATGACAGATAATACATTAATGAAACCATAAATTAAAAATTTAAAAAAATGGCTGCAGGAAAAGAAACCACCAGGCAAAAAATGATCAATATCATGTACCTGGTTTTGTTAGCAATGCTGGCCCTCAATGTATCAGAAACCATATTGGATGCCTTTAAAACCATCAACGATAGCTTAACCGCGTCGGCAACCAATGTAGGGACGTCGGTACAGCAGTTATTCAGCACGTTTGAGCAAACCCGGCTTAAAGAATCGCCGGAGCGGGCAAAACCCGTTTATGAAAAGGCTAAACAAGCCCGGGAAGCAAGCGAGGATCTGGATAACTACATCAGGGACATTAAATTGGAGCTTACCAATCAAAGTAACGGGTACGATATCCAAACCGGCGACCTTAAACAGCGCGACAACCTCGATATAGGCTTTGATGTAATGATCAACAAAAAACGGGCAAAAGCGCTTAAGCAAAAGATCAATGACACCCGCGAGCGGTTGATCACGCTGTTGGGTCCTCAGGATAGTAAAACGGTATCGTTCACCCTGAAGGCCGACGACCCTACAGGCCAAAGTGCCAATCACCGTAATTGGGAGGAGTTAAACTTTGGTGAGGGTGTCCCCTTAACGGCCACGTTCACGATATTATCGCGCATACAGGCTGATAATAAAAATGCCGAATCGGAAGTGGTTAAAAAAATTCTGGGTAAAATGGACCAGGCCGTGGTGAACCTGGATAAGTTTGAGGCTGTAGCGGTTGCACCTACATCGTACCTGATACAGGGTCAACCCTACACCGCCCAGGTATTTTTAACAGCCTATGACTCGCGGTCGACCCCAACGGTACAGGTTGGCGGCAGTACCATAGCGGTAAAGGATGGCCGTGGAGTTTACAGCGCAAATACCAGTCGCGAAGGTGTATTTAACTGGCGGGGAACCATCAGCGTAAAACAAACCGATGGCACTGTTAAAACCTATACCACGCCAGAGCAGCGGTATATTGTTTCGAGGCCGTCGGCCGTAGTATCGCCCGATAAAATGAATGTGCTGTATATCGGTGTAGATAACCCGGTTTCGGTATCTGTGCCGGGCATTCCATCCAAAAACATCCGGATAGGGATTTCGGCGGGTACACTCAGTGGCTCCGAAGGAAAATATGTAGCAAGGGTAAATAGTCCGGGCACGGTAACGGTTTCAGTATCTGCCGAGATTTCGCCGGGAAAAACCCAGGTATTAAGCAATACCCTTTTCAGAGCTAAGCGTATCCCCGATCCTGTTGCCCGCTTTTCGGGAAAATCAAGCGGGAATGTACCAACTGTGGCCTTAAAAGCCCAGAATGCCATTTTTGCCATGCTGGATAATTTTGATTTTGACGCGAGGTTTAAAATAACCCGTTTCAGCCTCATTATTGCCAACCCTAGGGAAACGGCATCGGTACAAACAGGGTCGGGCAATACGCTTAATGATGCCATGACGGCGTCGCTAAGCAGCATTAAACCCGGCGCAAGGGTTATTTTTGATAACATTATAGCCGTAGGGCCCGATGGCTCACCAAGGCAGCTGGCACCGGTGGCACTGACAGCGAATTAAGGTTTGAGAAAAACAAATATCGAATAATGAATTTTGAATATCGAATTTTCACTTCATTATTCGATATTGGATGTTCGATATTAATAAAGCTCTTCCTTATAGAAGAGCTTTATTTGTTTCTTTTTCTCCAAACTAAAATACTACCTTGTATTAACCAATTAGTTATGAAAAGAAAAACCTTTATCCGTTTAGGCGGCACACTTATGGCTACACCTTTGTTATCTCCTATCATATCCCTGGCAGGCCAGGCACCTTTACAAAACTGGGCAGGCAATCTTACTTATAGCACGGCCAATGTGCAGTACCCTAAATCGGTGGCCGAAGTACAGCAGCTGGTTAAAAAACATGGCAAACTTAAAGCCCTGGGCACACGGCATTGCTTTAACCGTATAGCCGATAGTAAGGACGACCTGCTATCTACCAAAGAACTCAATAAAGTTATCGCCATAGATAAAAAAGACATGACAGTCATTGTTGAAGGTGGCATTAAATATGGCGAGCTTGCCCCCTACCTGCATAAAGAAGGTTACGCGTTGCATAACCTGGCATCGCTGCCGCATATTTCTGTAGCGGGATCTATCACCACTGCTACTCACGGCAGCGGTGTTAAAAATGGTAACCTGGCCAGCGCGGTACGGGCATTGGAAGTTATTGTAGCCGATGGCAGCATCGTTCACTTTTCAAAAGCTGCCGACCCTGAAAAATTTAACGCTGTGGTTGTTGGTTTGGGTGCTATTGGTGTAATTACTAAAGTTACCCTTGCTATTGAACCTACTTATATAATGCGCCAGCGCGTATTTTTAAAAATGCCGATGGCGCAGGTTAAACAACATTTTGAAGCCATAGTATCTGCGGGATATAGTGTAAGCCTGTTTACCGATTGGCAAAACGATTACGTAAACGAGGTTTGGATAAAAAGCCGCATGGAAGAAAAAGACCACGACGGCCCCGAATTTTACGGTGCCAAAGCAGCTACCAAAAACCTGCATCCCATATATGATCATCCGGCCGAAAGCTGCACCGATCAGTTAGGGGTACCCGGTCCTTGGTATGAGCGTCTGCCGCATTTTAAAATGGGGTTTACGCCAAGCAGCGGTAAAGAGCTGCAGTCAGAATATTTTGTGCCGATGCAACACGCTGTAGAGGCTATTGAAGCGATAGCTAAACTGGGTAAACAAGTGGGCCCGCATTTGTTTATCACCGAGATCAGAACTATAGCGGCCGATAGCCTTTGGATGAGCCCCTGCCACAACCAGCAATCGGTCACCATCCACTTTACCTGGAAGCCAGAAACCGAGGCAGTTACCAAACTGCTGCCCACTATTGAAAAAGCGCTTGCTCCTTTCAACGCCCGGCCACATTGGGGCAAAGTATTTACGCTTGATCCAAAAGTATTGGCATCACGGTACGAAAAGATAGCCGCGTTTAAAAAAGTAGTTGACGATTATGACCCGCATGGTAAATTCAGAAACGCTTTTTTAAATCATAACATTTATGGGGTATAGCAACAGCCGGAAAGAATAGCACTTTAATATTTTTAATATTTGCCTTATCTTTCCGGGGCTAAAACCCTGTCATGTACCTGCTGCGCTATTGGTTACTGTTATTATTTACTACTTTTTTGTTTACCGCTCACGCTCAGCAGGATGTAGATCTGCATTTAAATGACAGCTTCTTTCCGGGTAAAAATATCCTTAAGGTAAAGCGCGATTTTCGTGATCCGTATTTGTGGGTTTTAGCGCAAAACCATCAGGTTTATCGCATAAATAGCATTACTAAAAGCATTGATGATTACAGCGGCAGTTTTAATGCCTATCATAATTTACAATTTACAGACCTTGCCGGCATCAGCAAGGATACGGTAGTTATATCAACCAATACCAACACACTTATTATCAATGCCAATAACACTGTCAAAACCTTTAATGTTGATGACAATAACGGCGGCAAAGTACAAGGCATTGGCGTTGAAAACATGACCGGCAGTTTCCCATCCTCGCCTTTTTATCCTTATACTGATTTACTGGCCATCGCAACCACTAAACGTTTTTTGTATTATGCTATTAAAGAAAATACCTTAACCCCAACTAATGTTGATACCACTAACGTGCGTTTTTACCAGCACACGTATCGCAACAGGATGTCGGGTTATGGCTATCCGCTTAATTATGGCGATACTGTAAATTATTACAACGTAACCACCAGTAGCCAATTCACCACTTTTGGAGGTTACGTATGGCTTGGCGGAAACTCGTTTGGCAAACATGTGTTATCGGCATTTTATAACCGTTACAGCAGTAACACTTATTATGACACCGATTTTGAATATTATGCCAACATTTTTTGGGCTACAGAAAATGGCTTGTTCCAATTAAAATGGTCGCAATCTTACGGTTCTCAATACCCTCATAATCATTATTTAAAAGGTCAAACAATCAATTATATTACATCGATGGTGGGACTTACAGATTTTAACGACCAACTTACGCACGAAAATTTATTGATTGCTACCAACAATGGTCTCTACTTTTCAAATTCCAACTATAAAAAAGCCCAACTTACAAAATACCAGTTTTTTCATTACGATGAATTGGGTAATAAAACTATCAATGATATATGCGTAAATGCTACCAGTTACACCAGCCCGGTTTGCGAAGACGGCATATGGATTGGAGCGGCCGATGGCCTGTACCTGATAAAACCTGATTACGGAAAGTATGTTAACACCACTAATCAAATTAAAGCGGTACAATTTGACGGGCAAGATGCTGATGTAAGTAACTACAATATTTGCAACGGCACAACCATAAAGGCAACGGTAAATAACTATATTTATTCGGGCAGCCTTATACAATGGTATAAAAACGGGACAGAGTTGCCAGGTGAGAGCAAAACCGCCCTAACCATTAACTCCCCGGGAGATTATTATGCTTTGTTGTATGATCCTTGTTCGGCATTGCATCTGCAAACCAATCATTTAACTGTAACCCAAATTGCTGCCCCAGTTTTCACCTTCAACTACCCCGACGTAGTAAACTATTGCGCAGGCACATCGGCACAACTAAAAACCGATGATAAACCTAACTACCAATACCGCTGGTATAAAGATGGCGTATTGAATGGCAACACTACAGCTACACAGGATAACATTACCGAAACAGGCAAATACAAGATAGAAGTAAGTGCATGTGAAAGCAGCTGGGTAGCCTCAAAGGAAGTGCAGATAAATTTTATTTCGATACCTACGCCGGTGTTAACTACTGATAAGACGAGCTATTGCGATGGCGATCTGGCTGTACTATCGGCAAGTGTTCCTATTGATGGTTCAAACATTATTAACTGGACGGGTTATCAGTATAGCTGGTTTAAGGATGGCAGCCCTATAATTGGCAGCGTGCCATCAATAAAAGTAGGCCAGCCGGGTAAATATAAAGTGGTAGTATCGGGATGCTCTGGTTCGGTATCGTCGGCCGAGTTACAGGTTGATTTTGCAAAATTAGATAAACCCCTTATCACTGCCGATAAAGCCGCTTATTGCATTGGTGATAACGCGCAACTAAACACCAACATCAGCTTTGATCCATTTACCACAAACATCATATGGTTTAAGGATGGCGCGATACTTACCGATGCCCAAAACAAAACCAATGTTACCACCAACCAACCCGGAACCTACGTGGTTAATCTTTTCGATAATACAAAGCAGTGCCAAATCAGTTCGGCATCGTACAACCTTACCTTTACACCGCCACCAACCCTAAGCATCCAGCAGTTTGTGAACTCAAGTTTATGTAGCGGCGAAACGGTGGATTTAAAGGCTTCCTATACCAGCGGCACCATCAAATGGTCTACCGGCGAAACTACGGATAAGATCAGCGTTAAAAGTTCCGGCACATACCAGGCTACCGTAACAACGCCTGCGGGTTGCACGGTTGTAACTACATCAACAGTACAGTTTTTGCCAAACCCTACGCTTAATGTGCCCGATGCCACACTTTGCCAGTACACCAAAGAAAGCATTACGCTTACTGCCCCGGCAGGCTTTGTAAAATATGAATGGAACGGACAAGCAGGCAGTACTACCTTTACTACCGATAAATTAGGACAGGTAAGTTTAACCGTTACCGATAACAACGGCTGCAGGGCTACGCAAACTATTACGATCAGCAGCCATTGCGATGACATCCACGTACCTAACGCCTTTTCGCCCAATGGCGACGGGCATAACGATACCTGGGTAATTGCGGGCCTGGAAGGCGATTTAAGTACCACCGTAAAAGTTTACAATCGCCTGGGAAGCCAGATATTTATATCGCAAGGCTACTCCACTCCGTGGAACGGCAGCTACAAAGGTCAAAAGCTACCTGCGGGTGTTTATTATTATGTAATTAGCGCAAAAGGATCTAAACAGGTGTTGAGTGGGTCGGTGACTATCATTTATTAAGAGTGAAAGTTGCTAAATTGAAGCTAAAAGCAGAATGTTTAAAGCCAATGTACTATTTATCGAGACAATAAATCTGCAATTTGTGAGATTAACTATCAGACTCTAAGCAGCTGTTTAAAAACAATTAAAAAACTACTTTATCCTCAAAGTAATTGCGAGGTATAAAATCCGGCGGACTTTGAATGAGGAGATGACGTAAGAACTACCTTCTACACCCTGTCATTCTGAGGCACGAAGAATCTTCTTCGCTATAAAAGTCTGCAATTAGCATGGCGAAGAAGATCCTTCGTTCCTCAGGATGACAAACATTTTTTACAAAACGTCATGGGTAACGATTGAGGATAACCTTTCAATTGCTATAAGTAACCACTACCCGCTTCACCATTCCATCCGTATCAAAAAATAAATTTTCAACGGCATTTTTTCCGCTAACCGTATTATGGTAGTAAATAGCGACCACGTTTACGCCGGTGAGCACTTCCAGCAGTTCAAAATGCAGGGCCGACAATTTGCTTAAAGCGGTTTCCCAATACTCCCGCACCTGTGCTTTACCGGCTATGATTCCGCCACAATCGGGATAGATTTTCAGCGCGTATGGGGTTTCGATGGTAAAATCATCGGTGTAGTGCTGCATCAGGCGGTCAAGGTTTCGGGTATTCCAGCAGTCAATCCACTCCGCTGCGAAAGTATTGGCAAATTGTTGGTCTATCATATCAATCAAAAATTTTCAATGCGATAAAAATACGGTATCGGTTAATGCTACGTTATGAAGTTGATAAATTTATTGTTTTTTTGCGCTGTGTAACATTCGATAAATAAGTTTGTCAAAACTAAGCCGAGACATATTTAAGAATGCTTTTATGACCTACAGCGTAAATATGCCTGTATTGAACCCGCAAAACCCGCTTACCGATCAGCAACTTCTGGAGCGCATGCGTTATGATGATCGCGAGGCCTTCACCCAACTATATAACCGCTATTGGGATAAAACTTTTGCCGTGGCCTTACATCGCCTTGGTGATGAACACGAGGCCGAAGAGGTGGTACAGGAGGTGTTTTTAAGCATCTGGCAGCGCCGCGCCAATATCGAACTAACGCATGCCGTAGCTACCTATCTTTCAACGGCGGTTAAATACAAAGTGATCAATCACCTGGCCAAACAACACCGCAGGCAGCAGCATATTGATGAGCTAAGCCTTAACCCCACCCAAACCGAAGATACCACAGCCAACTGGCTTGCCGAAAAAGAGCTGCGCAAATTGCTTGACCACAGCATTAACCAGCTGCCCGAAAAATGCCGCATTGTTTTTTTGCTCAGCCGGGATGAAAATAAAACCTACACCGAAATAGCGGCCCAACTCAATATTTCCACAAAAACAGTAGAGGCACACATGAGCAAAGCCCTGGCAACATTACGGGCAACAATGGGGGTTTCGGGCTGTGTGCTGATTTTGCTGTGTACAAATGCTGATTGCTTTTTGTAAGCATTATACTTACACTTTTTGTAACAATTATTTATCTTTGAGTATGACAAGGCTTACCGTTGATATCAATAACAAAAAATCTGAAAAGGCGGTAAAAGCTGTTTTGGAAGCACTTGGATTAAATTACGAGCTGGAGCAGCACGCAGAAACTACCAAACGGCCATTGAACAAAGCTGAGCAAAGAGTTTATAAAAACTTAAAAAACTCATTCGAGCAAATCAAACTACACCAGGAAGGTAAGATCGAACTTCAAAATGCAAAAGAAGCTTTAGCAGAAATTGAAGCGTCACTTAAAGACTGATGGCTTTTAAAGTTGTACTAACGCCTGGTTTTAAGAGAGACTTAAAACAGATTGCAAAAAAACACAAACAAATTTTACGAGATTTAACACATTTAGTTGATCAATTAAGTGATAACCCTACTATGGGCACTGATCTTGGTCAAAATGTATTTAAGATCCGACTGCCTATTTCGGGTACGAATAAAGGAAAATCCGGGGGCGCGCGGATTATTACTTTTATTATTTTCTTAAATGAAATAGTTTACTTGTCTGAAATCTATTTAAAAAGCGAATATGATACCGTTGATGTAGCAACTGTTTTAGCTCGCTTAAAAGACAGCGGAATAATTTGATTATCAAACGTTACTCATTGCCTAAATTGTTAACCAACATACCTGTTACTTTTTCACCTCGTAATGCAACTCAACCATGCCGCTTTTGTAAGCCGTTACGTTTTTGAGGTGTAAAGCTTGTTCTGCTGCTATATCTTTAAAAAATAGCGTGCCATCGCCTAAAATAACCGGCATAATGGATAGCCTTATTTCGTCAGCCAGTTTCAAATTCAAAAAATCATTGGCAAGTACCGCCCCGCCAACCAGCCAAACGTTTTTATAGTTTGGTTTCAGCCGTTCATTTACCAGTTTATTTAAATCGCCGGCATAGGTTTCAATGTTCGGCCTTTTAATGGGCAGATCGTGGTGAGTTAATACAATGGTGGGGATATCGCCATAGGCCCAGCCATAATCTTTTGAAAGCGCTAAAGCATGCTCATAGGTGCTGGCACCCATCACGTAACAATCTATTGTTTTGAGGAATTTTACGGTATCCTCCTCACTAAGCACGACTCCCTCCTCATAATGATCGCCGGTATCAAACCACGAAATGCTGTTATCTTTTTTGGCGATGATGCCATCAAGACTTGCAACCATATGTATCGTTATTTTAAATGCGTCGGTTGTCATTTTGCGATTGTACTGGTTTACTGAATGTGCTGTTGATCCTCTAAAAATAGGTAATCCATAACATGTTATCAACGAAGAAAGTAGCGAGTTAAAAATAATTTTCATTTTCCACTAAGGGTGTTTATCTCAACCGCTGACTATATGTGTAAAGGTTGAAATAGTTTAACATGGAAAACAACGCGTACGATCCTAAAGAGCTTGCCCATAAACTGGAACAAGGCAGCATTACTGCCCGGGAACTGGCCTGGTTTGAGCAATGGTATGCCGGGTTCAATGATGAAGAAGTATTGCTTTCAGCGGCTGTACACTCGTCTGCTGATGAACTCAGGAATAGCATTTTTAATCGTATTGCTGCGCAGATGGAAGCGCCGGTGCAGCCTAAACGCAAAGTGATCACTTTATGGCGCGGCATAGCTGCCGCAGCGGCTGTAATAGCACTCATTTGCTTCGCTGCATTTTACAGGGACAGTGTTTTAAATGTGATAGACCCGGTTAAACAGTTGGAGCTAAATAGTGCGGCAGGCCAGCACAGGCACTTTGTTTTGCCCGATGGTACACAGGTTTGGCTAAGCCCGTCTACACGGATAAGCTACCCGGATAATTTCAGAGGCGAACAACGGTTGGTAACGTTAACCGGCGAAGCTTTTTTTGACGTGAAACACGATGCCACGCATCCGTTTATCATTCAATCGGGTGCTATCAAAACCGCGGTATTAGGCACCAGTTTTAATGTAAATGCCTACGCCGATGCTCCTGTTACCGAAGTTACTGTGGTGACTGGTAAGGTTGCGGTAGCGGCAGATAAAAATCGGCAAATTATGACACCTAATCAGCGGGTTGTGTTTAACAAAACCAACGGCTTACTTGTAAAACAGGATTTCCCGGATGCGGCCCGGTTTCTTGACCAGCGTAATGGCTTATTCAACTTTAACGGGCAACCGGTACAAAACGTGGCAGATAACCTGGCCCGGCAATATGGTATCCGTATTACTGTAGATGCTGCACTCGCCCAAAAAGGCTTTTACGGGCATTTAAATACTAATCAACCTGCAGCACAAACTTTTAATAAGCTAAGCGCGGTTATGGATGCCCAATGGCACAAAGCAAACAACCAGTATTACCTGGAGCCAATTGCAGCCAAAAATTAATTTTTTTAAATCAACACCGCTCACACAGATCATCACCCCCAAAATCATCAAATGAAAAACAATTACCCGGCTGGTTTACCCATGCTGATAGTCCAATTTATGCGAATCCCGGCTGGTTTACGAACGGCGCTTTGCATTGCATTGGCGTTAAGCTTATCGGCTGGCGCTAAAGCACAATCGCTGCTTGACAAACCGGTAACCATCAGCATTAATAACGAACCGCTTAAACAGGCCTTAGATAAGTTAACGGTTGCCAGCGGCGTAACCTTCACTTACAACGAAACCGTTGCCAAAAGCACCACGATCATCAACATTACGGCTAACAATCAACCACTGGGCGATGTACTGAAAAAGGCATTTACCGCTTTGCCGTTCAGCTATTCGGTACTTGACCAGGATATTATGGTAAAATACGATCCCGATAAAATAAAAAAGCCGGCAGCCGCCCAGTCAGCCGGCGGCAAATACACCATAAGCGGTACCGTTAGATCAAAGCAAACCGGTGAAACGGTAATTGGCGCAAGCATCAGGGTAACCGATGTAAACCAAGGCACATCAAGTAACGAATATGGTTTTTACTCGCTTACCTTACCCGCCGGCGATCACCAGTTAGCCATAAGCGCAGTGGGGCAAAAAAGCGTGCTGATACCCATCTCATTACAAAAAAATCAGCAGCTCGCCATCAATATGAATAATAACGAGCAATCTATACAGGAAGTAACCATTACCGCCAAAGCACCCGGCACGCGCGATTTGAGTAACCCACAAATGGGCGTTGAGCACCTAAGCATCCAGGAAACCAAAAACATTCCGGTGTTATTGGGCGAGCGGGATATTATCAAAACCATACAACTCCTGCCGGGTATCAAATCGGCAGGTGAAGGTAGCGGTGGTTTTTATGTACGCGGCGGCGCGGCCGATCAAAACCTTATCCTGCTGGATGAAGCACCGGTTTACAATGCATCGCACATGCTGGGTTTCTTCTCCACCTTTAACTCTGATGCTATCAAAAACATCAGCATTTATAAAGGCGATATGCCGGCCCAGTATGGCGGCAGGCTATCATCTGTATTGGATGTTAAAATGAATGATGGTAATAATCAAAAATTTGGCGTAAGCGGTGGCGTTGGCTTGATAGCCGCCCGGATTAACGTAGAGGGGCCCATCCAAAAAAATAAATCATCGTTCCTGATCTCGGCAAGGCGCACTTATGCCGATGCTTTCCTGGCGCTTTCAAAAGATACCATCGCCAAAAAGAGTAAGCTTTATTTTTATGACATAAACGCCAAAGCCAATTATATTTTAGGCGATAAAGACCGCTTGTACATCTCGGGCTATTTTGGCAAAGATGTGTTAAAGGCATCCGATATAGCGGGCATTAACTGGGGCAACACCACCGCTACCCTACGCTGGAACCATATTTTTAACAGCCAGTTGTTCTCCAACACTTCGCTCATTTACAGCAACTATGATTATAAGATAAACATTAAGCAGGATGTAAACGAGTTTAACATCTACTCACAAATTCGTGATCTTAACTTTAAGGAAGATTTGCAATACTACGCCGGTGATAAAAACACCATTAGCTTTGGGGTAAACGCTGTTTATCACACCATAAAACCCGGCGAAATTTCATCAACTGGTAACTCGGGTATTCAATCGCAAAACCTGCAAAACAGGTATGCTTTAGAAAACGCCGCCTACGCTACCAATACCTGGAAAGCTACAGATAGGTTTAGTTTAACCTATGGCTTACGTGTATCTGCATTTACTATTCTTGGCGAGGGCGATTATTATACCCTTGATGCCGATGGCAATATTACCGGCACACAACATTACACAGCCGGCCAGGCGGTTAAAACCTACGTTAATGCTGAGCCAAGGATCGCGGCAGCGTATTCGCTAAATGATTTCAGCTCGCTTAAGGCATCGTACGCGCGTAATGCCCAAAACCTGCACCTGATATCAAACTCCAACTCGGGTTCGCCAACTGATAAATGGGTAGCCAGTACCAACCTCATTAAACCCGAACTGGCCGATCAGCTTTCAGTTGGATACTACCGCGATTTGAAAGATCACCAGTATGAATTTACGATTGAAACCTATTATAAAAAGATGCAAAACCAGGTTGATTACCGCAATGGGGCCAACGTGTTTACCAATCAGCCTATAGAAACCCAACTGCTTTACGGTATCGGTCGCGCTTATGGTGCCGAGTTTCTGTTAAAGAAAAAAACCGGTCGGCTTACCGGCTGGATAAGTTATACGCTTTCAAAAACCGAACGTAAAATAGACGGGATTAACAATGACCAATGGTACAACGCCCGGCAGGACCGCACACATGATATAGCCGTTGTGGCCATGTATAAGGCTTCAGAAAAATGGACATTTTCTGCCAATTTTGTTTACTACACCGGCGATGCTGTAACTTATCCAAGCGGTAAATACCAGGTTGATGGCAGTACCTATTACTACTATACCAGCCGCAATGCCGATAGGATACCCGCTTATAACAGGCTTGATTTGGGTGCCACCCACCAGCTGAAAAAGAGCGCGAAGTTTGAATCGGACCTTACTTTTAGTTTGTACAACGCTTATGGCAGCCACAATGCTTATCGCATCTATTTCAGGGATAATAAGAATGATCCAAGCAGAACCGAGGCGGTGCGTACTACGCTGTTCACCTTTGTACCATCTATAAGCTACAACTTTAAATTTTAACCTATGCGCAGCACTATAAAATACCTTACTATAGCTTTAATGGCCACAACGTTATGTTCATGCGAGAAAGCCATCAATTTAAAACTAAGTGATACCACTCCTCAATATGTAATTGAAGGTGTATTAACTAACCAGGCAGGCGGCTGTAAAGTAACCTTAAGCCAAACCAAAAACTTTACCGATAATAATGATGTTATTGGGATTGATGGCGCGCAGATAAGCATCAGCGACGATAACAACACCTACCAGCTAACCGCGGCTGGAAACGGCATTTATCAAAACGCTACATTAACAGGCGCGTACGCCCATATTTACAAACTGAATGTTACCGTAGCCGGTAAAACATTTACATCAACCTGCGCCATGCAGGCACAGGTAGCGCTTGATAGCATTTACCTGGTAAAAAGCACGTTTGGCAATAATGCCGATGGTACGGTACGCAAGTATGTAACCGTTAAATACCATGATCCTGCCGCCGTCAAAAATTACTACCGCTTTGTGCAATATGTGAATGATCGTAAGGAGGAATCGATATTGTTATCCGATGATGAATTTACCAACGGGCAGGAAGTGAACGATCAGTTAAACTTTACCAATAGTAACGACAACCCAGCGAGGGATATACGCCCGGGTAATAAAGTAACCATCGAGATGCAGTGTATTGATCCGGCTGTTTACAAGTACTTTTTTAGTCTTAATTCTTCTGCCAATGGCGATGGCAATAACGCCGCCCCATCAAACCCGGTAAGCAATATACAAGGCGGGGCGCTGGGGTACTTTAGCGTGCATACGGTGCAACAGAAAACGTTGACGGCACCGTAATAGCCGCGTATTCGTTTTAAATAAAAAGGCGATGAGTTTAATAAACCATCGCCTTTTTTATTGTCGGATTTTACTTACGCTACAGCCTTGGCAACAAACATAGGGCTATAATATTTCCAATACCCCACACCCAAAAGCAGGTTTGGCAAAACCAGGAAAACGCCCATTAACCAGCCCGATGGCACCAAGAATGTATGGAACAACAACACATTTAAGCTGATGGGAAAAAGTACAACCGCCGAAAACGGCGCATACCTATTGGTTAATAAAGATAACCCACCTGTAATTTGAATTACCTTTTGAATAGGATAAAAGTACCCCGTGCCCTTCAAACCCGCTATAAAAGCCCCGGCCGCACCGGTATGCAAAGGCTGATAAGGAATAAAATGCAAAAAATAATCGAGGCCAAATGTTAGGTATAAAAAACCAAGCAATAGCCGGGATACAAGGACAGTAGTTTTCATGAAAATGTTTTTATCAAACTTAATTAAAACGCTGCATAATGACTGTCGAAAACTGCGCGTTTCGCCAATTAAAAAATAAAAAAATAATCGGATTCGCTCCTGACATAGGGCTGTCATCAGCCACTGGTAGTTTCGTGTATTCAAAAAAGAGATCATGAAAAACGAAGCGAAAACAATCAAAACCGTACCAGAAAATTATACATCCGTAACGCCATGGATCATATCGCCTTCCTCGGCAAAGCTTATTGAGTTTTTAAAGGCCGCTTTTAATGCCGAAGAAATTGCCAATAGCAGGATAACCAACCGGGATGGCATCATCATCCACGTAGTGGTAAAAATAGGCGACGCGATGGTGATGCTTTTTGATTCCAGAACGGGCTGGGCATCTACCCCGGCTTTTTTGAATTTATATGTAGCCGATGTTGAAAGCGTTTACCAAAAGGCGATAAAGCTTGGCGCTACCCCGGTAACCAATATTACCAGGCTTTATTTTGGCGAAAAAGTTGGCCGGGTTTTAGATCCCTTTGGCAATTTGTGGTGGATAAACGAACGCGTTGAAGATATTGATTTTACCCAACCCGGAGAATTTGAAAAAAGAGCCACTACCCCTGAAGCGATAGAAGGCATAGCCTATATCCAACAGTCATTAGATGAGGCCTTGAAAGCGCAGAAAAGGTTTTTTGAGGACAAGAAGGCAAACTAATATTCCACAATTTTGCATTCCTGAAATTAGTAATACGAATTGCCGAACCCAGACTTACGAAGTTTTAAAAACTTCGTAAGTCTTTCCTTTCTTTGTCATTTACTGGCATTTGGGATAAAAATAAATTTAATACTGCACAGCCGTAACAGTAACCGGCCCCATTAGGCCCGATGATTGCAATTTAGTATCGGGACCGTAAATCGGGTAACTGGTCCAGGTTTTGCGTTGCTCTGCCGGGAGTTTGCTATCCCCTATTAAACGGTTCACCCAGTTATTTACTACCGATACCTCTACGGTATTATCTCCTTTTTTTGCAGCCTTGGTAATATCTACTCTGTATGGATACGTCCAAACACCGCCAACGTCCACGCCGTTTACTTTTACCTTAGCCATCATTTTAACATCGCCAAGGTTAAGGTACAGGTGCTGCCCTTTAACAGGTTGGGGTAGTTTAATAGTATTTTTATAAATCGCTGTGCCGGCGTAATATTTAATACTATCGTTTGTTGATATCGTCCAATCTGTCAGTTCATTAAAAACTACCGGCTGTTTGGGGCCGCGCATTTTGGCATCAAATGTTACCTGCCACGGGCCTTTAACTTCGGTTACAGGAAGTTCTTTAGGGAAGTTTATAGCGTTGGCAACCATATCACCCACAGGCTTCCTGAATACGATAAACAAGCTTTGTAAGGGTTGCAACGTTAACGGTACTGTTGTGGTTTTACCTGTTGATGAAAATTCCGGCAAGACCCTGGTATCACCTGTTACAGCATCCCAAAGTTCGGGCTGCCTACCTGTAGTTTTAAAACCTGGCGAAATATTGATCGTCTCCTCGCTTTGGTTACTCACATAGTAGATCTCCATATCCGGCAATGTACGGTGAATGTACAACACCGGCTTATCTGTTTTCAGTTCAAAATCCGGCGCTACATTCAGGGCATTCAGCGCGGCTTGCAAGTCCATACCCGCCATTACAGTCCCTTTGCCAAATGTGGCCTGTTGCGTGGTAGTGCCGTCAACTTTGCCCCAAAGCTGGGCTGCCAGTTTTTTTACTTCAGCATCTGCAGCCGGGTATCCTTGTAAACTTGGCGAACGTTCTGGCGCGGGGCCATAAATGTTCGCTCCTTCTTCAACCAGTTCTTTAATCTTTTGCAATAATTCCGGCCTCATGGTTTCCAGTTTAGGGAGTACCAGCAGGTTGTAACTCATGCCATCGGGCAACACTATTTTGCCATTAATCACTTTCACCCTATTCCTGATCACTTCTGCATTGATATAATCGTATGAATAGCTGTAAGGCAGTTTAGGATCGGTTATACCGGTCATTTTTGGCGCGTCCTCGCCAATAAAGTAGGCTACATCGGCAACGTATTTGCCTTGCTGCAGCATCAGGTTGGTACGTTTCAAATAAGCGGTAAACAAATCCATATAGTTAAACCAGGTATTGTGCCTGTTAAACTCGGTGCCAAAATTGGCGTTGATGCCGGGCATTTTATCATCAGATGGCTGCGAGATAAAAACATGCAACAAGGTATTGTTGATCCCTTCGGTAAAGAACCGGTCGCCACGTTTTTTAAGCTGGTACGGATAGCGCAGGTAAAGGCCCCCGCCGGCAGTAAACGATTCTGCCGATACCTTGGTTTTACCATAAATATGCGCCGATGATGAAGCCGCCCTATTCTCAATATTTCCTAAATCACCCTCACTCCAAAACTCGCCGCCAACTTCGTCGCTTTGGCCGCCATACTGCAAAAACTCGCCCGGGAAACCCCAATGCCCATAGTTTTCCAACCAGGTGGTAAGCCCATGTTGATGGCTTACATCGCGCAGACCGCCCACGTAATCATAGGCTACCCTATCGGCAATAAAGCGTCGTAAATCCCATAAAAACCGATCACTTTGATCCTGACTGCCGACTACGTAGCCTTTCAAAGCAGGCAGGTAAGGTAACGGATCATAACCATAAACGGCTTTAAATTTAGCAGCAAGGTTATCCGTCCAGTTTTGGCCGCCGGTTTCGTAGCTGTCTTCAACGGCCACCTTCCAGGTTTTCCTATCTTCGGCCGGTACGCGTTTCATGATTTCGCCCAGGAAAGCGTTGAAATGCCCTTCAATATGATCCTTGTTCATCTTATCAACTTCAAAGCCGGTACCCTCGGGGGCTGCCGGGCCATTTTTTACGCCTGTAGGTAACATGCCGGTGCGCATAATTACCCAATCGCCTGCGGGTGCTTTCCAGGTTAAAGTACCATCGGCGGTCATTGAGGTACTGATATCAATGATACTGTTAGGATCAATTACTGTTTGCTGATCGTTGATAACAGGCTCAGGTTTCCATTGATATTCGTTCCAGTACGGCAGCGGTGTTTGGAACATTTTGGCTAATGTTTTTTCAATATAACGCTCTACAACCGGGGCGGTAGAGATATTTAACTCGGCAACGCCAAAATCAGATGAGGCATCGCTAAAAATAACTTTAAACCTTTTGGCGGTGGTGGCAGGTAAAGCCACAGCAATTGGTCCGTACGGATCAAAGCCTACGTTAAGGGCGTCGTTATCGCGGTCGATAACAAAGTTTTTGATGCTTTTATAGGTACCATTTTCTTCTGCAAGTATCTCGGCCTTTGCATTTAACCTGTTATGAGCGGGGTATATGGTGATACTCCTTGCGGTAAAATCCCGGACGGTTTCCAGCTCTACGGAAAATGACTTTTGGGCAGGTATTTTTATTTCTGTTGATAGGTTTCCATCGGTAATATTGCCAATATTTTCAACAGTAGCCGAAGTGCTGATCTTCGGTTTCTGATCGGTAATAGAAGTTCCAAAGCTCTTAGGCGCTTTAAACGCTATGACCCTAACATCCTGAAAATCGGAACCGGGCTTTTTGAGTTGCAGGCTTACAGTTTTGCCACCCTTTACCCTAACCTCTGATGAGGCCAGGTAACGCATGGATTGCTCCGGCTTTATCCAGGGGCCACCACTTTGGCTCCATCCCGGTCCGTTAAAAATCCCTATCTGAATATTAAGTTCGGTAGCGGTTTTAAGCGCGGCGTGCATAATATCCCACCATTCATCGCTAAACAGCTTTACGTTTCCGTAGGGCGTACTATCGTAACCTATATTGCCAATAAATGCCCGGTTAATCCCCACGCGTTTCATGGCCTGCAAATCTTTAATCACCCCTTCCTTTGAAATATTGCCCGACATCCAATACCAGTAAACACTGGTTTGCAGGGTATCGGCAGGGTGAATAAACCTATCCTGCAAAGATGCCTGTTGAGCGTTAACCCTTATAAACGCGAAGAAAATGGCAGTAAGGAGGATAATCTTTTTTATCATAGATACAAGCTTTACAGGCATCATACGGCCGGGACGATTAATCGCCCACACATAACGGCTTATGAAATTTTGTTTATTGGTTTATGTAAGGCTAAACTACATGACAGGGCTGCTTTAACTGTCATGAACAGTCTTAGCTCCGGCTTGCCTTCTCCAAACAAAAAAAGCCGGCAACCATTGCGGTCACCGGCTATACTTAACCAATTTATAAACTTATTTAATTACCGTTATCTACTTTATACATGCTGATTTCCATCATATGCCAATAGTTACTTTCGCCCCATGTTTCCAACATGCTGATCCTGATGTAACGGTATTGCTGTAAACCGGCAGGGAATGTGAATGATTCGCCGGCAGCGGCAAAATCTTTATCGGCCTGGCTGTTTTGCCCCCTTGGTAAACCCGATGGTTTAACCGAGTTAAAGGTTGACAATTTTACCCAGGTACTAAAGTCGCCATTGGCGCTTGGGTTATTGCTACCCCAAATTTCAAACCGTTTTGGATTACCCTGGTCATAAAGCCCCGAAGTTCGTTGCCATATTTTCATACTGTATAACGATGCCTGCTGCCCCATATCAATAGTAACCCAGGTAGGGAAGTCGTGATAGTTTGCATAGAAACCCGGCCCTTGCGATTCGTCTGTTTTGCCATCCCACATGTATGGCAAATACCAGCCATAGGCCGATTCAATATCTGTTGGCAGCCTGTATTCTTTAAATAACGATTTATCGCACAAAACAACATGAATAATTTTGGCAAAATTATCATCCGTGCCAGTACTAAACAGATCTACAGAACCTTTCTCAGGAATGTAATATGATTGATATTTAACATCGGTGCCTAACTTATAATCAGTTAACGTTACCGAGCTGCTTTTAGCAGCCAGTTGTGCCGTGGCACTTGCACCCAGTTTATTGGTATACTTAATAGTTGTGGAAACATTGCCCGTATCGGCTGGCGCGAAGTTTAACGTTAAAGATCCATCGGCGTTGAACTGGTAGGGATTGGCTTGATTGTATGCCCGATTTGCAAGCCCGCTAATGTAAGTCGCGCCATAAACGCGTACATTGTTTAAATCCTGCCCCACCGATTTATTGCCATCGCCATCATGCGCTACAATGGTAAAAGAGTAAACATACTCTTTAAGATTTGGGATAGATACGGTAATAGAATCGGCCGGACTATGGCTGGTTGCCGCAACTACCACCGAATCGCTGCCGTTATTCCAGGTAACTACATAGCTTTTTATACTTGGATCTGGACTGGGGTGCCAAACCAGTACTGCCCGTAAATTGCCGGCATGGTAGGTAACGCCGGTTGCCAGGCCCGGATAAGTTACCTCGTGATTAGCTAAATAAGATTTATAATCTGTGTCGTACTTTTTGCAGCCAGATAAAGCCAGTCCTATCAAAAAGCAAACAGCAATGTTAAAAGTGATTTTCATTTTGTTGATTTTTTAATTAAACTGTTTACAAAGGGTTACCATACAGTGATACTTCAATAGCATTCACATAGTTTAAACCGCCAAACGTGCGCGAAACATCTAACCTGATAAATTTAGTTGCCGGCGACGCGAACGGTATTGGAAAGCTAACCCCCGCGGCCACAAAGGCTAAATCTGAAGCGTTGGCCTGGTTGTTTGGTAAGCCAGATGGCGGCGGCGGAAACACAAAGTTACCCAGGTTAACCCAATCGCCAGATATGGTACCCGGTGCCGAGCCTTTTGGCAAAACAGAATCCTGCGGATTATCAACCGTAGTGCCCCATAAAGTAAAATTCTGAATATTTTGGTACGAGTAAATACTGTTTAGCCTTTCCCACAATACAAAGCGGCTTAGTTTGGCGGTAACGCCCAGGCCAAAGGTACATTGGTTTGTAGGCGCTCCTAAAGTATGCCAGCCAGGCTCGTTGGTGCTACCATCAAACAGGTATTTTAACTCCCAGCCGTAACCTATAGGACTATCGCTGGCCAGATGATATACAAAAAACTTGCTTTTGTCTAACAGGGTTTCATAAAGCGGCGTTAATGTTTTAATTAGGGTATCTGAATGATTGCCAAACCTATCGGTAGTGTAAACCGCGAATTTGGTAGATACCGCGCTAAAGCCGCGCACCGAAAAATTAACCGTATCGGTACTAATATACTCAGGGTCCTGCTCATCATACTTATTGGTTTTGGTATTAAACGATAGTACGTGCAGTGCTATAGGTGCTTTATTGGGGTTTAAGCCAAAGAAGTTGGCACCGCCAAAATCGGGCGTAACGGCCAGAGCCGCGTTGATAAGCTGATAATTTGGAGTTAAAGGGTTTACCTTAATAGTAACCGGATCTGACATTACGTTGGCCCGGCTTACCGCGTACAGTGTAACCTCATACTCCTTTGCCCTTGCAAAACCATCAACCAAAATAGTATCGGTATAATAGCTCGCCTTGGTTTCGCGCACGGTGTTATCATTTATGGCGTATTTGGCCAACACGTATAACAGGTTTTTTGAATTGGGTAGTGTATAAGTAATCCTGGCGCTGCCATTTAAGTTTTGTATGGCTACATTAGTAACTACACCCGGCTTGGTTTTATCGTTTGACACCACCTCAATGTTCGACTCATTTTTTTTGCACGAGCTTAAAAACATCAGCAGTAAAACCGGCGCCAGCAACAAGTAGCTTAGCTTTATACGGTTAGTGATCTTTTTCATAATTTATATTTTAATATTAATCATTTGAAATACGTTAAGGCGCAGGTAAACTACCAGTAAGGGTTTTGGTTAAGGTTATTATCAACCACAATATCACTGGTTTGAATAGGCCATAAATAATCTTTTAAGCCAAATACCGGTGTAATTACCGTTTGCGGGCGATAGTAATTTACGGCCTCGCCTTCGTTAATATTCCAACCCTGTATCGGTCTGCTTAAAACATCCTGTAACTCTTTCCAGCGGCGCAAATCCCAACCGGCCTGCCCTTCAAAACATAGTTCAATCCTACGTTCCTGGTGTATAATCTGGCGCAAACCTTCTTTAGTAGTTGGTTTAGAAGGGTTTTTAGAATAGTTGGCCCATGAAGCCTGCACACCATCTAACCCCGCCCTTGCCCGTACTTTATCAATATAAGTGTAAGCCTCGGCAACCGGTCCCTGCGATTCATTAAGCGCTTCGGCGTACAGTAAATAAAGCCCCGATAAACGCATCCTTGGCATATGAAAATCTGAAGAGGTAAAAACGTTATCATACACAGATAAGTAATTGGCCAGCTTTTTGGCCCACATGCCGGTAATATTGGTACCACTTAAACTCTTGGGGCCGGCTAAAGCGTAAGGGCCTCGGGCCTGCACATAAAACGCGCTGCTTTCATCGCGTTTACCATTACCAAACCAAATACCGCCATCAAAACCAATGCTGGCGTAAAACCTCAGTTCGCGGTTAAAGTGACCTTTGGCAGTAGTATAGCCCGATTTGATGTACGAGCCGTTGGCATCATCGCCAACCTGCGGCGTGTAGCGGTTGGCATAATCAAAGGTTTTATCCTCATTTATGGGTACACCGTTATTGGTGTAATACAATTCGGCAGTTGAAATTGGAACCGCGAATGTGGATGGATAAGTCGAAGCCAGGCTTTCTGAAGCATCCGTCATCCTTGGGATAGTAAAGCCCTGGTAACCGAAGGTATAGTTGAGTGCCCAGATCAGTTCGGGACTTTCTTCCCACTTACCGGTAATGGTGTTTTGCAAAGTCAAAACCTTTTTTAAATTATCAGATATAGTGCCTATCCCAACAGTTGGAGCGGTGGTATTTAACTTAAGACCTTGCGCCTCGCACTCGGTGATGGCTGCTTTACAGGCATCGGCAGCAAGCTTCCACTTATTGGGGTCATAAGTTGCCGAAAACAAAGCGTTGCCGTCTTTATCTTTATAATTGGCATAATCGGGGTTGCCATTAAACAGCGGGCTTGCAGCTGTAACCAGCATTTCGGCCTTAACAGACATAGCAATAAACTTAGTGATACGCCCAAACTCTGTTGCCTGGTTTTCAATAACCGGTGGCAAATCAGGGATGGCCTCATCCATAAGCGATATTACATAGGCAAATGAATCATCAACAGATGATCTTTTGCGTTTTACCTGGTCGGTAGTGGCGTTAACCACATTGTTATCCTTAATCAATATCATTGGGCCGTACATCCTTATCATAAAGTAGTGGTAGTAGGCTTTTAAAAACTTAACCTCGGCTATCCATCTCTTTTTTTCTGAAGCGCTCAAATCGATAGGTTTATCAATGTTTTCGAGCATAATGTTACACCTACGCAAAGCCTGGAACATGCTTGAACCGCCATTGGTAGCATCCCAATAGTTAAGACTGGGATTGGCACTGGTTTGTAACCCGCGGATGAGGTTAAAACCTACCTCGTTAAAGTAGTGGTCATTTAAGGTATTAGGGTATACAATTTCTGACGAGGTTACAAAACCCGGATCATTCACTACATTGTTAAGCTGCGTCATGGTGGCGTAGCAGGAGAAAAGGTAGTTTTCGGCCTCGTTACGATTACGGAACGCGTACTCAAGCGTGCCCACGTTATCGGGCGTAACATCCAGGTATTTTTTACATGAAAGGCTCATAGAACATAGCACAATCACACAAATCAATTTATAATATGATGATTTCATATCCTTTATATTTTCTGTTAATTATAAATTCACGTTTAAGCCTACGTTAAATACTTTCTGTATCGGGTACGCGAAGCCGTTGCCGCCTTGCTCGGGGTCCCATAATTTGAATGGGCTCCAGGTTACCAGGTTTAAGCCGTTAAAGTAGATGCGCAGATTTGCTACACGTAATGATTTTGAAATACGTGAAGGCAAAGTATAACCCACCTCTAATGATTTTAAACGCATAAAACTACCATCGCGCAGCCACCAGGTGCTTGGCTGCAGGTTGTTTGATATTACGGTTGAGTTGGTACCTAAACGCGGATAGGCAGCATATAAGTTCTGGTTTTCTTCGCTCCAGTGGTTATCGGCAAACTCCTTCAACACCTGGGTATTGCCATACACATAAGCATCCGGGCTTTGAATGAACGGACTAACGCGCGTTGGATCGACAAAGAACGATACCCGTGCCTGGCCCTGGAAAAATGCCGAAAGATCAAAGCCTTTATAACCGGTTGAAAAACCAAAGCCATAAACAATCTCGGGCGTTTGGGGGTAGCCCATGTATACCTCGTCAAGCGCGTCAATCTTACCATCGCCATTTACATCGCGGTATTTGATATCGCCGCCCTGTGGTTTTATACCGCTGCCGTTAAAGATCTGGGTTGGTGAGTTGGCTGCTTCCTGGTCGTCAACAAATAAACGCTCGGCAATGTAGCCGTAACCCCTACTAATAGGCTGACCAATTGCATGGCGCCATGGTTCTTTATAATCAGGCTCTTCAATATAAGTGTATTTGTTGCTTGAGTAAGTAAAGTTACCGCGGATTGCCGCCCATGCCCCATTGCTGAAGTTTTGTTTGTAATCCATCGATAAATCCACACCTTTTGAATCAACCACACCTAAGTTGGCGCTGATGGGGGCTTCCAAACCTTCGCTTACAGGGATGCTGGTACGCTGTTGCAAAATATCGTAGCGGTGGTTTTTATAAAACTCGGCCACAATGTTAAAGTTTTTGGCCAGCGTCATTTCAACAGCAAGGTTAAGCTGCCTTGAAGTTTCCCAGGTTACATCGGTATTTTCATAGTTGTTAATGGTAACCCCTTTACGCTCGTACTGGTTGTTGATACCAAACTGGGCATAGTTATAGCCCGAGTTAAAAGCCACATCTGACTGGTAAAAGAAACGTTGAGAGCCAATGGCATCATTACCCACCAAACCGTAGCTGGCGCGTATTTTTAAGCGATCGATAAAGCCAGGTGTCCAGAAGCTTTCGTTTGATACCACCCATGATGCGCCGATGGTTGGGAAAAAACCGTAACGGTGATTAGCCGAAAAACGTTCCGACCCATTGTAGCCAAAGTTAAACTCGGCAAAATAACGGCTCATGTATGAGTAAGTTGCCCTGCCGGCCAAACCAAGGTTACGGTATGGTAATGCCGCTAACAAAGTGCCGGCATTGGCATAAAGCGTTTGCTGTTGGGTACCAATAATAGTACTGCTGATATTGCTTTTACCTATGGCTTTGTTATACTCCAAAGCGGCTTGCAAATAAAGGAAGGTATTTACCTGTGTGGCTCCCGGCGAATAGCCAAGGTACTCCTGCGCCACGTTATAGCCTGTTGGCTGCGGGTTAAGCCAGGTAAGGGTATATTGGTTGGTTTCTTTATTATAGGTATTTACATTATAATAAAATGGCGAGTAGGCCGATGTAGATTCGAAATAAGAATACCTGTTGGTGTTAAAAATACCTTTAAATTTTAAACCGTCGGTTATAAACTTCAGGTTTTGGTTTAGCTCCAACTGTGCCGACATGCGCGATTCAGAAGAGTTTTTATGCCCTCTTAACAATTGCGCGTAGGGGTTATTGTAAGAAATATTGTTGCTGGTTGTACCACCTGTTAAACCTACGTTACCAAACAAAATGTGCTGCGCGTTAAGGTTAGCAGAATCTGCCGGGAAATAGGCCGGGAATAATACCGGGCTGGTGTGGATGGCTACGTTATATAAATCTGACGCGAAAGAGCCATCGGTAGTAACCGGACCATTGTATTCGCTAAACGTACCCGATAATCTTACCACCACCTCGGTGGTTTTAGTCATGTTTACGTTGATGTTTGACCGTAGCTGGTAATTTTTAAACTTAACGTTGTTGTTGTTATTGTTGCGGATATCGTTCTTCAATACTCCGTTATCAACGTTATAAGCACCGGCAATGTAGTAGCGTGCTATATTACCGCCGCCGCTTACACTTAGGTTATTACGCTCGGTAGTGGCGTGTTTTTTAAACAAAAGGCCAAGCCAGTCAACAGCCGGATACACATATTGGTTACTGCCGGGTGTACCTGCGATAGTGTTTCTGGTATTGTTGATTTTGGTTTCGGGGAAAGGCAATGGCAATGTAGGGTCGCGGGTTAGCGTGGCCTCGTTATACAGGTTCATGTACTGAATAGGATCAACCAAATGCAGTGTTTGGGTTGATTGCGAAGACGAATACTCCGAGCGGAAATTGATTTTCGGCGCTCCTTCTTTACCCTCTTTTGTACTCACCAAAATTACACCGTTTGCACCCCTTGCACCGTAAAGCGCGGTGGCGCTGGCGTCCTTCAGTATCGAGAAGCTGGCAATATCATCAACGTTTAAACGGGCAAGATCATTGGTTGATAACTCCACGTTATCTATCAAAATCAGCGGATCGCGTTTATAACCGAAGGTGGTTACGCCACGGATAAAAAACGAGGCATTATCCTGCCCCGGCTGACCACTCCTTTGGTAGGCGATGATACCCGCTGCCTGCCCTGCAAGCGCGTTGGTTAAGTTACTTGCCGGTATCTTCAACTCGCCGGGCTTAATACTGGTAACCGAACCTACCAGGGCCTCCTTACGCTCCTTTTTACCAAAGGCTGTAATTACTACCTCGTCGGCTATCAGTTTATTTTCCTTAAGGATTACATTGAAGATTTTTTTGTCTTCGGTAACGGTTAGGCGTTGCTCCACAAAACCGATGAAGGTAACCCTTAATGTGGTACCTACCGGTACCTCTAACACAAAGCGGCCATTCTCGTCTGTAGAGGTAGAGATGTTGCTTTTGGTATTTTCGGCCAGGATGGTAGCACCTTGTATTTTTACGCCCAGGGTATCTGTTACCTTACCGGTTACAGTAACCCGGTTTTGGGCCTGCGCGCTGCCAAACAGCAGGGCAAACACAAACAGCAGCAGATATCGGCCCGCCGGAATGTGCTTAGTTTTTTTTAAAAGTAGTTTACTAAAAATGTAAAGTGGCTTCATAAAATTGGGTTCATAATTTATTAGTTGTTAATTAGGGTTGATCAATTCAGTTATAGGTTACCGGGATGCAGGAAACGTATAGAATTGGGTTTCGGAAGAAGCATATTCAACCAGTTTTTTACTACCACACACTCAAAAACTATTTCGCCGGATAACGTTTGCTATAAATGTATATACATTACTATAAATCTTATCGTGGATGCGTATTTTAATCGATTATTTGACATGCTTTTACACTCCACAGTCAGGATGGCTTCATATTTATGGGTTTTGGTTAATAATTGGTATTGTAAATGTATGCGCAGATAGTGCATCAAAAAATGGATAAACTTTCAAAAAAGATGGATAATTTTCTGATTTTAAACAATCAAAACAGATTTCTCCATTAATCATCCATCTGGCAAAAAAGCTGCGCGTTTTAGGGCTCAGCGAAGAGAAAAGAGCACTTAACCGTTTTTACCAACAACAATTGCCTGTTGCCAAAAACGAATCACTTGTAATACTTTTTTAAGAAAAAAAGGCAACAAACAGCCACCTCTTTCAAAAAGATACCTATTTATCGCCTTAAAATTTCAGTTATAAAGAAACGGAGAAGAGAAACTAAATAATAACACCAAATTTATACACGATAACCTGGTGATAAGCCTGCCCCGGCCTTAGTGTTGTAGATGGAAAATGGGCATGATTCGGGCTATCGGGATAGTACTGGCATTCGAGGCATAATCCATCAAAGGGTTTGAATGAGCGCTGAAAACTTCCATTGGATTTGCTATGCAGATAATCGCCCGTATAAACCAAAACTGCCGGATAACTTGTTGATACTTCCAGGGTACGACCGGAAGCTTCGTGTACCAGCCTGGCGGCAGGTTTCATTAGGTTATCATCGGCATCGCGAAGCAAAAAACAATCATTAAAACCGGTAATTTCATCCCCGGCAAACTTTAATTTACCCTGTAATACACTACCATCCAAAGCTTTATCGGCCACCGCATTTATCAACCCCGTTGGAATATATGCAGCATCAACATCCAATAATTCATCGGCGTAAACCTTCAGTGAATGTTCAAAAACACCCTCGTCTTTTGCCGATAGATTGAAATAAGCATGATTGGTAAAATTGGCTATAGTGGCCTCGTCTGTATCCGCGCTATATGTAATACTTAGCTGATTATAGAATGTAAAACGATAGGTAACCGTTAAATTTAAATTACCAGGAAAACCACCATCTCCCGCCATGCTTTGGAGGGTAAAAGTTATGCCATCCTCCACAAGTTCGTGATCAAACACCCGGGTATTAAACCCCGATCTGCCTCCATGATTGGAGTTTTCTCCATCATTGGCATCCAGCTTAAAAGCTTTATCATCAAGGGTAAACTGTGCCCCTCCTATCCTGTTGGCAAACCTGCCAATGGTTGCACCAAGGTAACATTCATCTGCAACATAACCTACCAAAGAATCATAACCAAGAATTACGTTTTCGAAATTACCGGCATTATCGGGCATAACAGCAGCTACCAGTGTGGCACCGTAATCCGTGATTTCTATATAAGCCCCGGAAGTGTTTTCTATCCTGAACAAGTATACCGGTTTGCCAAAATGATCGCCCCAATGCTGTTGCGATATAGTAATTTGGCCTTTAATCATGGTTTCATTTAATTTATTGTTCAAGATAGATTATATTATTGTTAAAAGTACAAGTATTAAGCTAAAACTTTTTAGCTTGACAATGCCGCATCAACCGGCTTATTTTTTTGTAATTGTTTATACTTAGATGGCGAAATACCGGTAACCTTACTAAACAGGCGCGAAAAGTAATATTGATCTTCAAAACCCAATTCGGCACAGATTTTCTTGATGCTTTTATCGGTAAAAAACAACTCCTGGCACGACCGCTGTATCTTCAACTCATTAAAATAATTGACCGGCGAACTCCCCGTTTTTTGCCTGAACATTTTTGAGTAATAGGTAATGGAGACGTTTTGTTTTTGGGCTAACTCTTTTAAGCTAATCTTAACACCAATATTATCTTTCATAAAAGCGATGGAACTGTCGATAGCATCCACGTTATTAGCCTGAGGATCAATTTCGCGGTGGTAGATGAGCGAGGTTACAAAATGCAGTGCTTTAAAGTTGCTGATCTCCATTTCGCGCTTGCTGTAGCTATGATTTAAAATGGTACATAGTTTATGAAAAACGGCAACCCGGCCTTCATCAAAACTAACTTCATGCACCCGCAGGCCCGATCTGTCGAAAAGCTCGGCTGCCATGCCACCGTTAAAATGCATCCAGTAAATACTCCACGGATCGCTTGCAGAACTGCAGTATTTATGCGGTAAGCCCTGGGGGATAATGAAATAGTTGCCTGCTTTTAAAGCTAACTTTGAGCCTTTAAAGCTAATTTCGCCGCTACCGGCTACGCAATAAATGAGGATGTAATCGCTGCTGCCATACCTACGTTCACGCTCATGCCCCAGGGCATTAGGATAATAGCCAACAGCGGGGGCATAAAAATTGCGGTTTATGGGGTTGGCAGCAACCGCACGGCGGATATGAGGGGGCAGCACAAACATGCGCTGCCCTTCAAAACCATCCTTTACACGCTTTATTTTATGATCGGTACTCATTTTATTTGCAGTAAAAACTTCTTCAGTAGTTACTTACATTCAGTTGCTGCCGGGTCATTTCCAGGTGAGCTTTTGCGCCGGCGTGGGTAGCATCAAGCTCCAAAACTTTACTTAGCATAGTTTGGGCAGCATCAAACTCATGCAAACCTAACAGGCCAAGGCCCTGCAAAAAGTACGTATGGATGCGATTGCGGAGGTTTAAATCATCATCAAAGATCAACAGGTTGGGTAATGATACCGCGAAGTAATCAATCTTCACCTCGTCGTTTTCGTGAGCCTTACCGTAGCTAACCAGTTTGTTGAATATCTGCGTTGCTTTTTCCTGCTCGCCCAGTTTTTTCCAGCCCAGGCCCTGGTAAAAGATCTTATCGGGCTGCTGATCGTTATAAAACACCGCCGCCGAAGGTTCATCTAAGCCTATGGTTGCCTGCGTATAAAACCCTTGTGCTACTTCCTGTTGGTCTAAGCCTTCGTAAGCAAGACCCAGCCAGTAATCAATATCGTTTTCCTGTGTGCCGTAGAGTTTACCTTCGCCCAAATTATGCGGATAAGTTTTTGCATTTGTTAGGTTGGTAATGGCTTTACTGTAATCACCTTCTTCCAAATATTTTTTGGCCAATTGCACCAGGCTAAAAACATATTGACCTGATGCTTTACCTTCCCCACCTTCCCATGGGTGAAACTGGCGGTTCATTAATAAGCTTAGCGCTTTTTCATAATCGCCCAGCATATTGTGTAATGCTACCCTTTCCAGGTAAACATCATCGCGTTGCAAAGCAACTTCCAGGTTATTTTCAATGAACTGCAGGCGTTGGGTCGCCGGATAGTTTAGTCTTTTATAAAGCTGATCAAGCTCCATCAGCACTCGGGCATCAGTTTTATCTAAGGCAAATGCCTTTTCAAAATAGCTTAACGCTTTGGTATGATCATTATGCTTATTGAAATGCGCTATAGCCAGGTTGCGGTAAACCGTAGGGAAAATTCCATCCAACTTAACAGATTGTTCCCAATAATTAACCGCTACATCATACTGGCGTTTATCATAAAAAAGGTTACCTAAATAATACGGAGCCTTAGCATCGGCAGGGTTAACCTGTATAGCCAGCTGCAAAACTTTAACCTCATCCAAACGATTAGGGAAACACAGGTATGAATTAGCTGCGGCAGCTTTTTTGAACCACAACGTGGCATTATCCGATAATCCGTTTTTATGGGCGATATAACCCAGCGCATAATAAATCATTGGGTTATTGCCAGCCTGTTTTAAAGCGAGCTGCAATAACTGACCGGCCTCTTCATATAAGCCTGCGTTAACGTAATCAAGGGAGTACTCTAAAAAGTTTTGATCATCGTTTCTTGAAAGGGCAACCAGTTCGTCAATACACTTAGCTACCAATAAGGAATCGTCAAGACTTTTATAAACCTGTACCTTTTCAAAAATAACCCCAAGGTTAAAGCCATCACGCTCCAAAGCTTCACCGGCAACTTTCAACGCTTTTTCGGGCTGGTTAAGTTTGCGCAAAGCGGCCATTTTAATCACGTATGATTTGCTGTTATTGGCATTTCTATCCAACGATTGATTGATATGTTCCAACGCCAAAGCAAAATGACCGCGGGCAGCATCAATCTGCGCCACCGCGAAAAAGCCGGTATCTTTCCAGGCATTGCTCCAGGTTGATTTGTAGAACACGGTGTAAGCCTCATCCGCACGATCAAGGTATTTTAAGCATAAGCCCAGGTTGTAATATGGTTCGCTATCATAAGGGTTGGGGTTACGACCAATGCTTGTTTCAACCGCCGTTCTTAAATATGGTTCGGCTTTGGCAAACTGCCCTTTGCGGATGTACCATTTACCCAGCGCGTTATTGCTGCGCAGGTCTGTAGGTTCACGGCGCAAGGCCTCTTCATAATAAGGTACCGGACTATAAGTAGCATGGCGATATTGCTCCAGGTGCTGAGCTGTTAAAAACAACTGCTCCACACTTTCCACATCTGCTGGTGCCAATGCCGGTTTTGCGGCGGTTGGCATTTCGTTCTTTTTGTTTTTGGCCGGCTCGTAACGCAGTACTTCCTGACTGCTGTTATTGGCTATGGTAAGCAATACTTCGTTCCCATTCAAACCGGCATCAACAGTTATTTCCTTTACAAAAATATGTTCGGGGCTGATATCTACAGTCTCTTTAACCAATTGCTTCCCCCGGTAACTTAAATCAATGGTTAGCGAAGGCTGAACTGATGTTACCTGCACCTTCAACGTAACCTTGTCGCCTGTTTTGCTCAGGGCCAGTAAAATATCTTTGGATGCATTTTTTACCATCCCCAACTCACGGTAAGGCAAAAAGTATTGGGTAAATGTTTTTTCCTCGTAAGGCATCAACCAGCTAAAATCGGGCTGGTTATCAGTGAATACGCCGGTCATTAGTTCGATGTATGGGCCGTCCTCGTCGGTCAGGTTCCTGTCCCAGGCCTGGCCAAAATCGCTGTGCCCCCAGGTCCACTGTTTTTTGCCGGGCGATACATGGTGATTGGCCACGTGCAGCAAACCTGCTTCGCTATCGTGTTCATAGCCACCCACAAAATCATAGTCGGAGTTGATAGCCATGTACGAAGTTGGCACCGGGATGTTTTTATACATGGATATATCGGTGCCCGGCGAATAATCAACCTTGTAATAAGTACCAGTAGCGATAGGAAAATCGGATACATCGCGCTTGCCATGGTCAAACACAGCGTTCACATCCGGCGGGAAAACCGACTGGTAATAATCATTCACCTTCACCGCCGGGTTGGCCCACCATAAAAAGGTTTGCGGCAAAGCCGAACGGTTAAACAGTTTAGCTTTTATTTCGATATAGGCAGTATCAGGGCGTAGCGTAAAACCGGCCATACCCTTGGTATGAAACATACGCTCCACCTCGTTAACCCAAACGGTTTTGCTGCCATCGGCATATTCCTCTAACTTATAATCAACCGGGTCAAAAGTGCTTGGGCGGTGATGCTGCGGCCAGTTAAATTCAATACCACCAGAAATCCACGGACCGGTTAAACCTACCAGCGCAGGTTTAATTACCTGGTTATGGTATATGAAATGGCGCTGTTTAATTTTATCAAACGCGGTTTGAATACGGCCACCCAATTGCGGCAATATCATCACCTTCAGGTATTTATTTTCGAGGAATAAACCCGTGTAAGCTTTATCTTCTTTTTCATCGGCAATTTTTTCAATTACAGGGTTTGGATATACCACGCCACTGCTGCCCTGGTATACCCGTTTTTCAAAAAACATAGGGTTTTTATCGGGCTGACCAACTCTATAGGTGGGGATAATTACTTGCTCTTCCCAAACGGAAACAGTTGAATTTTGCATAAATATTGGGTGTTATTAATGTCTTATTAAATTATCTTCTAATTCTTCCAGGGTTTGGCCCTTGGTTTCTTTTACTTTGGCTTTTACAAACAAAAAGCCCAGGAAACAGATGCCGGCGTACAGGTAAAATGGCCCGTAAGCGCCCAATATCTTGGCCAGTATCGGAAAGGTAAATACCAGTATAAAGTAGGCTCCCCATAATGATACAATAGCTACTGATGATGCTACGCCGCGGATTTTATTAGGAAAAATCTCGGAGATGAGCACCCAGGTTACCGGGGCCAACGATATAGCATAAGTACTGATAGCCAGCAGCACAAATATGGAAACAAGTCCTGCCGGGAAATGGTTTTGCAACAAAAAGGCCAGTATAATATACAGGATAGATAAACCCAACGCGCCCCATAACATTAACGGGCGACGGCCAAGCTTATCAACCTGCCACATAGCCAATAATGTAAATACCAGGTTTACCACGCCTATGGCTACGGTTTCAAACAACTGGCGGTTTAGGTTTGCCCCTACCGATTCAAATATGGTGGAGGTGTAATTAAACACCACATTGATACCGCAAAACTGTTGAAATACCGCCAGCGTAATGCCTACCACCACAGCCGGGCGAACGGCCTTCTCAAACACCATAGCATATGATTGTTTGGTTGCGCCTTCCAATGATTTTTTTACCGCTTTAAAAGTCGATTCGGCAAAATCCGTTGAGCCAATTTTATTGAGGATGGTCATCGCTTTATCTGTTTGGCCCGATTTCATGAGCCACCTTGGGCTTTCGGGCAACCAGGTAACGCCAATTAAAAATATGGCCGATGGCACAGCACCCAGGCCAAACATCCATCGCCATGAATCGGCACCATGATCGGCTAAAAAGTAATTAACTAAATTGGTAATCAATATCCCTATAACTACGGTAAGCTGGTTTATAGCCACGTTACGGCCACGTACTTCGGCTGGTGACACCTCGGCTATGTACATAGGGCATAGCATAGATGCCATGCCTACTCCTATTCCAGCCGCAAAGCGCAGCAACAAAAAGTAAGTTAGCGATGCTGAAAAAGCAATCCCTATGGATGAAACCGCGAAGATTAGCGCGGCGATGATCAACCCTGGTTTGCGGCCATATTTATCGGCTATATTGCCGGCAAATAAACAGCCCACAATACATCCCAAAGCCAGCGAACCAGTTAAAAACCCTTCCCATACCGGTGTAAGCAAGAACTGGGTACGTAAAAAAGGTAAAGCGCCGGAGATCACCGCGAAATCGAACCCGAAAAGGTACCCGCCCAATGCAGAAATAAAAGAAATGCCAATAATGTAACTGCTGTTAAAGTTTTTTGAACTACTCATTTTTTAGGTTGTATATTTTAACTGGTGGCATAATATTACTATTTATTTACGTGATTAATTTACCGCTACTAATTTTACTAATAGGGTATCGCCGGTGCCTGCTACCATGCTAAAAGTCTGCACGTCAGCCTTTAGTTCACCTATTACCGCGTCGGTCATAAAATCATGAAACTCATATTTTTTATGCGGATCGAGGTGTAAAGCTTGCCTGCTGAATTGTTGTTGAAAATTGTTTTTCAGGTCGAAATTGAACAGCGCCAGCATAATGGTATCGCCGGGCAGGTAAAATGACATTTGCTGATCGTAAGTTTCGCCATCGGCTGTTTTTAACGGAGTGAAAGCTTTAGGATGGCTAAAGAACTCCGCTATATTTTTATTATCCAAAAACTCCTGCGCACGGTAAGCGGCTATGGGATTGCGATAGTCAGATCCATCGCCCAAAATACTGCCCATTACCATCATAGCATATAACCTCACTTTTATTTCCCGTTCGTTTAGATCAGGATTGCGCTGAAAGTTTTTCATGATGCTTACATCCAAATTGGTGTATGGGAACAAAGTACCCTGTACCCAGCTCATATGCGACCCTGTAGCTAAGGACGACTCCGTACTCCCCCAGTTAGGAAAACCTTTTTGATCGTCCCTTAAGTGCGAATAAACATCGGTAGATACGAACCGGGTATGCGCGTACTGGTGCGGAAACAATGGTGAAATGGCCTGGGTAATAAAAATATCTTTCCCCATAATAGAATCGACGAGGAACCGAAGCGTTTTCATTCCATAGTTATAAGCCTGCATCCCTGTGCGCGTTTTAGCATCGTACCTGCTGGTACTTTCTAATGCACCCGCCGTTAAAAAATCTATTTTCAAAAACTTAGCGTTAATGGCTTTGGCCTTTTTTAACTGCTGAATGATGTAAAGACGGATAGCCGGGTGGGTAGGGTCCATAGCATAGGCACCCCATTGGCCCTCCTTATACAAAATGGGCTTACCGGCTTTATCGTGCAGCAAAACATCCTGCAGCAAATAGTCAGATCCGGGTAGTTTATGCCCTTTAATATCATCTTTCCAGCTCCACATAGCAAAAGGAATAAAGTAAAAGCCCATTTGCTGCCCGTTTTTCGCGCCGTACTCGCCTATAGATTTTAAAACTTCGGTTGAGTAAATACCCTGATCGTACGAATCGATGCTCAGCACGGGTTTACTGTAGGCGCTAAAGTTTTTCATGGAGTGCACAAAATCTGATATCTGGTTTACAGCAGGCGGCATCATCACTTTTTCGTAACCCAACACGCCTTCAACCCCAAAGCTATTCCAGTAAACCGGCGCTGCGCCTTCCCAGGTTTGTTTACCATTGATGGCCGAGTTAACCCTGCCATAATCTTTAAAAGCCTCGTGCAGATCATCTGACGCGCATAAATAAACATCGGCCGAGTTAACGGTTTTACCTAACATGGTGCCATGCTCTACATGATCATGCGTACCATCCAGGCCGCCATAAGCCGATTTTAATGCCGGGTTATCGGGTGTAGCCGCACCACCAAAAACATTTAGGGAATCGAGCACGCCCGATTTATTGCCGGTTTGGTAAGCAAGCCCCGTTTTCCAAAAATCGTGGTTTACACTACCTATTACCAGGCCCGAGTTTTTCAGTTGAT
Source organism: Mucilaginibacter flavus (assembly GCF_030409315.1). GTDB lineage: Bacteria > Bacteroidota > Bacteroidia > Sphingobacteriales > Sphingobacteriaceae > Mucilaginibacter > Mucilaginibacter flavus. The sequence continues at coordinate 50,483 of NZ_JAUFPS010000024.1, forward strand.
CGTACACTGCCATAAACTCATAACTGATACCTTTTACAGCAGGCGCATTTGCTTTAGGCCAGCTTGTTTCCAAGGTTGTCGTCCAATCATCGTTATCAAAAGGAACATCTAAAACCCGTGGCTCGCTGCCGGGCACAGCCAATTGCCCCTTATACCGCGGCAACACAGCCAGCGGACTGATATCTCTTGTCTCTATAGGCATACCCGCGGCGGTAGCCGATACATTGATGAGCAGATAAGGATGATCTTTATAAACGGTAAATCGTTGCGTTAATACTATTTTATGCTTGTTATCGCTGTGCTTAATAAGCAGCGCTGTGCCTTTGCCTATTTTATCGTCAATTGCTTCGGTAGTAATTGTATGGCTGGCAAAATCGGCACTGGTAACGCGGCCGGTTCTTACATCATTAACGTAGGCCACGGTGTTGTACAAATGAGTGCCATTGGCAAAAGCGTAACCTACCAGGCCGGTATGTCCATCAACGGTGATCTTCACATATTCATTGCCAAAAATGCTTTGATCCGTTTTAGTCTGAGTAATTTGGGCTGTTGATGCATTGCCCAAATGCATAATGCTGAGCATAATGCCCAGGCCGGATAGCTTTACGCCATTTATTTTTTTCCCTTTAAGTACTGCGTAAAAATGCTGCATTTGGTGTAATTATACTTTTTAAAAACCCTTCACAATTCAATATAAACGCCGTCTTTTATTGCTACCCGGTTGTTAGCTGTATTATTTTATACAGCTAACCGGTCAACCTTTGGCATGCCCGTTCCGTTAATTGCTTAACAATGATATTTTCCGGAAGCGTTTGATATTGCTGATATCGCTAATTGGTTACGATGTAAATCTCACGGAATAAATGAGATTAAAAAATAGGTAATGTTATGGAAATGATGGACTATATTATGACACCAATTTGAAACTTATTTCAATTGGATAATAAAATTTTAATTTTTTTTATCAATGTTTGTATTACGGAAATTTCCAATTACTCCTGCCGGGTATTTTATAATCACTTTCTTCATAAAAAATGGCTAAAAGCACAGTTTTAAGGCGCAGGGACGGTTTTGATGGGCAAAAACTAATTGTATTGCCCAAAAAGATCATCACCAATTTTTTAAGTAAAGACCTGGTTACCAAACAGATTTATATTACCGATATTGGCTACTACCCCAAAGCCAAACACCACTACGCCGAGCGCCCCAATGGCATTAACCAGCACATTATTATTTATTGTACCGAAGGTTACGGCTGGCTGGAGATCAACAAAAAAAAGATTGAAGTATCACCCTCACAATTTATAGCCATACCTGCTAATACGCCGCATAAGTATGCCGCCAACATGGATAAACCATGGACGATATACTGGATTCACTTTAAAGGCGAAATTGCTGCCTTTATTGTTGATTTAATTTTAAAAAACTCCGAGAATTACAAGCCTTACCTTTCCTTCAATGAAGATCGTATTAAACTATTTGAGGATATCTGTTTTAACCTGGAGAAAGGCTACAGCAGCGACGCCTTACGCTATGTGAACATGATTTTTTCTCATTTTTTATCCTCCCTTATTTACGAGGATAAGTTTAACCATGTTGACGATCAACCCGCCGATAACGATATTGTAGAAAAAACGATACAATACATGCAGGATAATATTAACAGCATGATCCGGCTGGATGACCTTAGCAGCTTTGCCCGTTTATCTACCTCGCATTACTCGGCTATCTTCAGGGCTAAAACGGGGTATTCGCCAATTGAATATTTTAACCAGTTGAAGGTTCAGAAAGCTTGCCAATACATTTCGTTTACCACCATGTCTATCAAAAACATCGCCCTAAACCTGGGCATTGAAGATCAATATTACTTTTCACGAATGTTTACTAAGCTTATGGGCAGTTCGCCAAATGAGTATAGGAAGAAGCTGAAGGAGGTTAAAGGTTAAAGGCGAAAGGCGAAAGGCGAAAGGTCGCTTCGCAACCCTTAAAAGACCTTTTACCTTTTACCTTTTACCTTTCGCCTTTAACCTTTTACCTCCTTTTACCTAAAGATTGATTTTTGCAAACATTGGATTGATGCTTGCAAACAGTACAGCCTGCTGCCACGTTACCTTTGTTTTATAATTAAAACAGCAAAATGGAACCAACAAATAAAATAGCCCTTGTAACCGGTGGCAGCCGCGGTTTGGGCAAAAACATGGCCCTAAGCCTGGCTCAAAAAGGCATCAACGTAATACTTACTTATAACAGCAAACAGGATGAAGCCCAGGCTGTAGTAGCCGAAATTGAAAAAGCACGCGTTAAAGCCGCCGCGCTTCAGTTGAATACCGGCGAGGTTAAAACCTTCGACCAGTTTTTTGTAGATCTGAAAGTGGTTTTGAAAGAAACTTTTAATGCGGAACATTTCGACTTTTTGATCAACAACGCGGGCGTTGGCGTACATGCTTCCTTTGCCGAAACTAAAGAAGAAGATTTTGATATGTTGTTCAACATCCACTTTAAAGGCGTTTTCTTTTTAACACAAAAAGCTTTGCCCATTATTAATGATGGCGGTCGCATTATTAATTTATCAAGTGGTTTGGCACGTTTCAGTTCTCCGGGTTACGCTGCCTATGCGTCCATGAAGGGAGGCATTGAAACTCTAAGTCGTTACATGGCCGCAGAGCTTGGCAAGCGTGGCATAGTGGTAAACGTGGTTGCCCCCGGCGCTATTGAAACCGATTTTGGCGGCGGCGTGGTACGCGATAACGAACAGGTGAACAAATACATTGCAGGTGTTACCGCTTTAGGTCGCGTAGGCGTACCTGATGATATTGGCGGCGTCGTAGCCTTTTTATGTACCGATGATGCCCGTTGGATTAACGCGCAACGTATTGAGGTATCTGGTGGTATGAATTTGTAAGGGAGAATTTTATATATAGACGCAATATCTTGCGTCTCCCGCTTTACAGGGCGAGTTGATGAGATATAAGACGATTTAATTTGCGTGGTTGATTTGCACGCGGGAGACGCAAGATATTGCGTCTCTACATTTGAATCTTTCTACCCCCAAAATAGAAAACTCCCGGTTGGCAATCCGGGAGTTTCTAAACAAATTCAAACCAATAAATTAACTAACTTTTACATATTGTTGTACGGCAACCTAAGCGTAATGGTTACATTCTCAAATGCTTATTGTGCTATATTATTTAATACTCCTAAAAAGAATATAATTCTCATTTCAAATAGTTAATCATAATCAATCGTACTAACTCAACATCCTCCTTTGAGGTAAACGGGAAGATAGTTTCTGCACAAACGCCATAATCTGATACGGTAGATGCCGAGTACTGATAATATTTTAGAAATTTCCGGATATCCCGCCAGGCTATTTCAAATTGATCGAGATTATTAAATTGATACAAGTTTGAAGCCTCCATCACCCCTTCGTAAAAGCCCGGGTAATTAAACAGCTTGTTGGCTATTTGCTCCAGGATCATTTTATCTGTTGCTTTTGTGTTTTTTATCCCGCCTAAGTACATATTTTTAAATTTGATATGCCTTAAGTAACGTTTTTTAAACAAAAGGAGATTTATCCATTATATTCATTGCTAATTAGTTACGATAAAATAATGGCTTTTTTAATAATTTCTTACAAACCGGAATTATAGGAATACTACTGTTAACTTAAACCCCTTAGTGTAAAGTGAACAAAATGAATAACCGTTTGAACATCTATTGGTATTCTTGTTGCATGGTTGGGTTATAACTGATTTTATTTATTAACCATACCCCATTTAAATGACTATTCTGTATAACGCTTTAAGGACAGAAGCTGATCCTGAACTAACCGATCAAAAAAACGAAGCTATTAACGAATTAGCTGCAAAAAACCATTTTTTCAACAACTGTATGGTTACTTTTCATCATCCCGAAGGTTTTAGCCCTATTGGTTTGGTTGAATTTAACTATAAAGGTCAAGCCACATTGAAGGCCTTTTATACTGTATACATACAGGATAATATATTAAGGGCATGCCTTGTAACGCTTGATATGGTGAAGTTGATTGATGCCAACGTGCAATCGTTTTTACAAAAGCTGGAAGCCTACTCATTTCTTAAAGACACACAACAAGTGGTTGTAGCCTAAGGACCTACGCAAAGATTTACGAGGGAAACACTTCGTGTAAAAAATACCCCATATTGAGAAAATCGGGGCGCTTTAACCACGAATACCTTACCACAAATTCCCGATAAATTAAATCTTTGATGGCGCAACGCCAAACGTCTTTTTGAAAGCGAACGAGAAATGAGATAGATCTTCAAAACCCAATTCGAGGTAAACATCAGAGGGAGCCTGCCCCTTTTCTTTGATGAGATAGCGCCCCTCCTGCAACCGGCGCTGCTGCAACCATCTGCTTGGACTTAGGTGAAAGATCTTTTCAAAATCGCGCTTAAACGTAGCTAAACTGCGCCCGGTTAGGTACGCAAATCTTTTAAGCTGCACATTAAAATGGTAATTTTTGTTCATAAAGCCCTCCAGGTCTATTTTACCCGGTTCGCTGAAATCAAAAAGCACATCCTTTAATTCGGGGTTGGCCTGTAGCAGTATTAATATCGCTTCCCTGAGCTTTAAACGCTGAAGCTCGCCGCTAATGCTATGCCCGCTTTGCGCGTATGGTAGCAACGATTCCATGAAACTTTTATAAAGTGGATTTGGCTTTAAGGTGATAAACGGTCCTTCATCGGTATGCTTATCTGCTTTATACCCGTATTCTAAACTAAAATCACGTAAAGTTTGCTGATCAAGGTATATGGACAGCGTTTTGTATTCGCCGTTTGGCGGCGGTTGTTTCACAAATTTTATTAATTGATTCCGTTTGCTTAGCCTAAAATCGCCCTGTTGCACCTGGTAGGTTTTGCTGCCATTATTAATGGTAAGCGAACCAGAGATCTGGTAGCTAAAAACATGCTCGGGTACAAACTGTTCTCCTTCCCTGCTCCTGCTGAGGTAGCAATTATGATGAATTTGTTGTAGTACTGGTTCTTTATCTTGCTTAAGCATGCCAGGGCAAATTTATAAATTAAAACAGCACAGGCCAATTCAATAGCCCATGCTGCTTATCAAAATCAAATATTACTTTTTAAGGTTGAGGTATGATTTTCCCTGTTCCGTTTCAAAGAAGTTTTGGGCTTCGTCATGATCCGTAGAAATACTTACCGGCGCCCATTTTTCCAGCTCGGCCAGTTTAGCGGTTTCTGATGCTCTTACTATCGCTATGCCCTCGCTACCCAATACCAGGTGTAATGGCGGCTGCGGATGGTCAACAATATCAAGCATTACTTTAGCGGCTTTATCCGGATCGCCCAATGGTTTAAATTCCCCGCTTTGGAAGTATTTGACTCTTTTTTCAACCGTTGATTCATAACCTTCAACCGTTTTGGCATAGGTCATCGACTCGCCGGCCCAGTCGGTACGGAAGCCACCCGGTTCAATTACGATTACTTTGATGCCCAGGGGAGCAAGCTCTTGCGCCAGCCCTTCGCTAAAGCCGCTCAAACCAAATTTAGCTGCCTGGTAAATAGTAACCCCGCCGCTGCCAACCCGGCCACCAATTGAACTGATTTGCAAAATATGCCCGGAACGTTGTTTACGCATATGAGGCACTACCGCGCGGGTAATGGCAATTGGGGCGTTCAAATTTGTTTCTAACTGATCGCGCACCTGTTCATCAGTAAACGCCTCGGTGGCGCCGGTTATGCCAAACCCCGCGTTGTTAACCAACACATCAATACGGCCGAAATGCCTGATGGCGCCCTCAACGGCGTCGTTGATTTCATCCTGTTTGGTAACATCCAGTTTAATTGGAAGTACCTGGTTGGGATATTGCTCAACAAAATCCTGTAGCTGATCTGTATTACGTGCTGTTGCTGCTACTTTATCGCCTTTTGCAAGTACTGCTGCTGTAAGGCTGCGCCCTAATCCGCGGGAGCTGCCTGTTATAAACCAAATTTTTGTCATGTCGTTTTTATCTTTTTGTTGATACAAATATCGGGAGCTTTAAGCCCGGCAACTTTGCTGTAAAGTTCAAATTGCTTTGTTAAAACGCTCAACCGCATATCAACACGTTTAGCTAAAACGATCAAAATGCCTCTTCGAAAATTCTTTGCTGATAACAACACCTGCAAAGGAACACAAGATGCTACTTACCAAGCCTGTTTTACTTTAAACAAGCAATTACGCTTTCAATCACCCTTTTGGTTTCCTGTGGGTCGCGTACTTGTATACAGTCGCCCCCCGTGGTGCGCGCGGGCTGATCGTTACCGCCATCAAACAGGGCGTCGCCCATAAATAGCATTTGCTTAATCTTTATTTTGAGCGTGTCTCGCAGTTTGTACATACCATAGGCTTTATCGATACCGGGCTTGGTAATATCTATTGACGTAGCCCCGCCTAAATGCACGGCAAACTCCGGGATGAGTTTATCAAGGATCACTTTTATCTTTTTACGCTTTTTAAAATCGGGGTCCCAGGCTTTTTTGGGTTCGAGAGGGGCTTTCTGACCAAGGGCCGAAAAGGTGATCTGGCTGTCGCGATCTTCAATTTGATCGCCCCACGTTTTGTCAGCTTTAAAACCCGATTTTTCTACAGCCTGGTTTAGTGAATCGATGATCTTTTTCTTTTCATTCGCGGTAAAATCTTCTGAATATATCTTTTTCCAACGGGCATTTTTATACTGATAATATTTGGTACCACAGGTTGGCAGTATGGAAAGGCGGGATAGTTTTGCATCCTTGGGGAGATGCGCTATTACCTGTTTTTCAAATTGAGGCCAATCCCCGCCGGATATAATAGCCACTTTAGCCACCTCCAACAGCCCCGAAAATAGGTGGGCCATTTCTTTATCGATAGCGGCCTTGCTTTCGGCAAGGGTACCATCCAGGTCAAAAACAATTAGCTTTTTCATGTTATTATCCAACGGATAATAAGGAGGTTAGTTTTAGGGAGGGACAAAATTCGTGTACCAGATTATAAATAATTTAAGTTGGAAACTTAAATTATTTATACCACGAGTTACGCTGCGCTAAACTCGCGGTAGCGATTAAAAAAAATCAATCAATATCTATCGGCCAGTTCAATAACCTGCAAATCCTGTATTTTATCGACATCAATATTAAAACGCATTAGCGTACGTACTTTGTGCCAGCCGTGTTTACCTGCCGCGCCGGGGTTTAAATGCAGACAATTGATCTTTTTGTCGTGCATCACCTTCAGGATATGCGAATGCCCGCAGATGAATAGCTTTGGCGGATTGCTATACATTTCTGTGCGGATAGCGGGGTTGTATTTGCCGGGATACCCACCAATGTGGGTCATCAACACATCCACACCTTCGCAATTAAAACGCAGGTTTTCGGGGTAAACAATGCGAATGTCTTTACCATCAATATTACCATATACACCTTTTGTTGGCTTAAAAGCCGCTAACCGATCGGCCAGTTCTAATGTGCCAAAATCGCCGGCATGCCAAATCTCGTCACAGTTTTCAAAGTGTTTAAAAACTGCTTCGTCGAGGTAGCTATGGGTATCAGATATAAGGCCTATTTTGGTCATGGATGTAAAAATAAGATGCAAGAGTCAAGAATCAACAGTAAAGACAGGAATTTATCCGGAATTAAAAAACCGTCAGAAAACCCTTCAAGACCTGTTGGTACGCTTCGCTATAAACTTTAGGTTCGTTATAAATTACAAATCCCTTCTCTATTATATTAGTTTGAACTAAGCCCAAAGCAATAATTTCGCGATGCGCCTCATCGGTTTTGAAGGAATGTATTTTGGTGATTTTTTCCAGATAAAGCCCATTTGCTAAAGCTAAATCTTTAACCAATGCCGAGGTATCGGGCGGCAGTATCAACCAAAACACACCTGCGTTTGCCAGGTGATTTCGCCCTTGTTCAATCAGTTCCTCAAAAAAGCCGTCTTCCGCATGTTTGGCCTGGTTCTTTTTTGCGCCTGGCGATTGAAGGGAATTAATATAAAACGGCGGATTAGAAACAATCAAATCGTATTTCTTTTCGGGATGAGCATCGAAAAACGATTTAAAATCTGAAGGGTAAAGTGTAAGCCTATCTTTAAACGGAGAATTTTCAAAATTACGGGTGGCAGTAACGGCGGCGGCTTCGTCAATTTCAACAGCATCGATGTGCGCCATCGGGAAACGCTGAGCCAACATTAAAGCGATCACACCGGTACCTGTTCCTATATCTAAAGCAGTTAAGGGCTCATCGGCTTCGGCTAACGCGCCCAGCAATACCCCGTCGGTATTGATCTTCATGGCGCAGCCGGTTTGGTCTACGCTGAATTGTTTGAAATGGAACATCGTTGCGAATGCTTTTAAATAACGGAGCAAATTAACTCTGCCAGGCTATTCACCTCCACAAAATCATCATCGATATGTTGCATGTTAACATGCGAATCGGTGCAAATCAACTTTTTAACGTACCCGCAGTTTTTAAGTTTGTTGATACCATCGTTCACAAACAACCCATGGGTGGTAATTACATAAATATCCCCGGCACCGGCATCTTTATAAGTTTTAGCGGCATTGATAATACTGCCACCAGAGCGGATCATATCGTCATAAATAACTACCGTTTTCCCGGCCACATCGGCATTAATGGCGCTCACCTCGGTATGGTCGCCTTTTAAACGGCGTTTAAGAATAAAGGCCGCGTTTACGCCCATATCATTAGCTAAGGACTCTACCCATTTTGCACGACCAGCATCGGTACTGGCCATTACAAAATTATCGCCGCCATATTTAAGCGCCGCGTTAATCACAATATCCTTGCAATAAACGTGCACAGGGTATAAATCGTGTTCAAAATAGTATTGAATACCCTCAGAATGCAAATCAAACAACAACACCTTATTACCCCGGTTTGATTTTGGGATAGATGACAATAACCTTGCCCGTGTTTTGGCGGTTACAATTTCGCCGCTCAGCACAGCCCGCTCCATGGTTGAATAACCAAAATACGGAATCACCAAGGTTAACGAGTTTGCCCCATAACTTACCAGCGATGATGCCAGGTCGTATAGCTCAAGCGTAGCCTGGTCTGTAACCGTCCCCCCTATCAGTACCACATCCCGGTTTTCTATGGACGACAGGATGCGCTGGTAACGCTCGCCATCGGTAAAATTACTTACAGAGAGTTGTCCTTTTTCAAACGTACCGCAGGCCATCACCTTTTCGGCCAGGTATTCATAATCTTTTATAGCAAACAGCAGTTTTTTGGTCATGGTATCAGTTGGCATTTACATTGGCTTTCACCTGCTCAAAACTAAGGGTATTTATTAAATTACCATTATCAAAAACAGTTTGCAGCAAGTCGGTTATTTCTGGATCTTCATCCTGGTTAATTGTTTTATAAGCGCCGTTCACCCTCACCAACTTTAAACGGCCGCCCTTGCTCTTTTTAAAACTTTGGGTAATATTGCCATCGGCATCCATTTCTGTAGGGCTTTTTTCAACCCTAACCTCGGTACCATTAATAATAGCACTGCTGCACTTTAAAGCGAATTTTTGTGTATCGCGGTCAACTTTTTGCAATAATGCGCCGCCCATGCCCAGTACCAGGTTTTCGGCGCTGATTAGGTTTTCCTTTAGTGCTTCGTAAATATTACCTATCTCGGCATAGTTTACGCCATCGCCCTGTATCACCCTTACCTGTGGCGGCAAAACTTTGTAACCCTTTTCATTAACGGTGAAGCCAAACTTATCAAACAGTATCTCAAATATTTTCAACAAGGTAGCAATCGGGTCGCCGCTATCCGGGCGGATCACCAGCGTACCATCGCGTTGCAGGATCTGGTCGCGCAGGTCGGTTCCCCAATATTCGCTGCAGGCTTTAAAAATGTTAAAACTATCAGATACGCAGGCGATGGTGCCGGTAGAAAACGCTTTAAGTACATGTTCAAAAACCTTTTCTTCGCCCTCCCTGCCCAACAAAGTACAAATACTATGCTCTGTAGCGGGGATGCTTAAACCGTAAACCCGTTGTGCATCATAATAGTCGATAGCCATTTTTGAGCCAGCCAGGTTATCGCTGCCATTGAAATTAAGCAGGTGCGCCGCGCCACCAATTTTAGCGCTCTCCACACTGCTTACACCCCTAAAACCAAAATCGTTCAGCACAAAATCTATCCCGGCTTCTGTACCTGGGGTAGCAGTTTCCGCGTAGTACCGTGTTACTACTTTCCTGATCTGGTTACTTACCGTAGCCACTGTGCAGGGGTACCAAACCTGCATTAACAGGGTTTCTAAAAAATTGGTTAACCAGTAACATTCAGGGTCGGTGTTTTCAATGGTCATTAATACATTTCCGGTTGGCACCGCGGTACCTTCGACTATTGCTTTGATAATTACGGGTAACCTGCCATCGTATTTATCAATAATGTATTGAAACTTGCTTTTATCAAACACATCATCGCGCCCAAACACCTGCTGTAAAAAGCCATCGGCTTCGTCCAAATCCTGCTGGGTAAATGCCTGCCCTTGCAGGTATTCCTTTAGAAAATACTGTAAACCAAAAAATATAGTTTCGTTAAACATACCGCCCCGGCTTTCCAGGTAGCTGTAAATTTGGGTGGTACCGGGGTAGTAAAATTTATGGTGAGCGTATTTATAGGCATCTGCCAGTAAAATTAAATTTTCGCGTTTCATGGTATTATTTATTTAGGTATTTACCAATTATCAGTTTCAGCATTTTAATGTGTTCGTGGTTAACCAGTTCCTGGTCAATCATGTTTTGCAGCTCGTTTAACTTAAACCAGGCTACATCAACAATATCATCGCTGGCTGTAGGTTGGCCAGAGATATGATCGCAGCTGAATAAAAGCGTGATGATCTTATCGGCCTCGTTACGATAGCGCCAGTCATTTACCCGGTGCGATGTTTCGTAGGTCATCTCCCCTACTTCTACCTCGCCACATTCTTCGCCTAACTCACGCAAGGCTGCGGCTTCATAACTCTCATCCTCCGGATCGGCAAAGCCGCCTATAAAACGCCATTTAGGGCTATTTGCTTTTTTACCCAGCAACAATTCGGTTTTGTTGTTTCTAAACATCGCCACGTCAACCGTTGGGTACACTTTGGTATACTGGTTGTAGTAAGCGTATAAAATACCGGCCCTGAAATCTTTTGAATCAAAAACCAATTCGGCATATTGCTTGCGCAACTCGGTAGCATTGTAATCGCCGTGTGCCGGTAACTCCACGGTAGTGAAATGACCTGTATAGTACGGAATAAAACTATCCCTGCTCCCAAACAAGGTAAAGCTGCCACCGGGGAAAACGCTTTTTAGCAAGCTATCCAAACTATCAGACCATACCTTATCGCTCGGATGGTCGCTCACCGGCAATACTATCACCTCGGGATAATCTTTTTTGATCATCTTTTCGCGGGTATGATAATCATACGGGTTTTTACGGCTTCCCATTATCGGGCTTACGCCCAGCAATATGATGAGCTTGGCATGCTCCTTACTTACGGTATCAATCAACTGCTTATGCCCTTCGTGCAGGTACGGGGTTTGGAAACGGGCAATAATTACGGCTATTTTCATATAATTTGCGTTAATTATACGCAATATAAATATGCGTTTTAAATACGCAAATTATTTTTGAAAATATTTTATGAAAAATTGTGCTTTATACACATTGAACTCAACTGCAGGTTAGTTAATAAAGGTTGATTATAAGGAGAATTGACATGGTTCATTTGCGTGATCGACCAGCAAGCGGGAAACGCCAATAGGCGTATCTACAAAAAATTAAACTTCGAAGTTGATACCCTCTTTTTGGAGTTGGAAGTATTTTTGGAGGTTGAACCGAAAAAGATTGCCAGGCCTGCCGGCACCTTCAAGTACCTGCTTTTCTGTTGTTTCTTCTAAAAAACCAAATTTGCTGATCTTCTTTTTAAAGTTACGCCGGTCTATATCCCTATCCAAAACCGCCATATAAAGTTTTTCCAATTCAGAAAAAGGGAATCGCTCTTCCAGTAACTCAAAGCCTACCGGCTGGTATAGCATTTTGCTTTTAAGCCGGTCATGCGCGGCGGTTATGATGATTTGGTGATCAAAAGCCAACTGCGGTATTTTTTTTATGTTGAACCAGGAAACTTCGGCAGCGTCGGTATCAGCCTTTATCTCAAAAACATCCGGTTTCACTAAACCATAATACGTAATAGAGATAACTCTGTTACGCGGATCGCGCCCTGGTTTGCCAAAGCTGTACAACTGCTCCAGGTAATTTATGCTGATGCCTGTTTCCTCCTTGAGTTCCCGCTGCACGGCATCTTCCAATGATTCATCGTTACCTACCAAGCCACCCGGTAACGCCCAGCTATCTTTAAATGGCTGTATGTTGCGTTTAATGAGCAACACAGATAAACCCTCTTTTGAAGTATATCCAAAAACAACGGCATCAACGGCAACTTTAATATCCTGATTGGTGGGCATGTTGCAAAGTTATTAATTTGCGGAAAATTCACGCAAATTATAGATGGAGATACATAGTAGTAAGTATCAAGTAGTAAGACAGCTGCGATTGGTTGCAAGTAATCAGTAGAAGGATAGCTAAATCAAATTCTGCCCCTGAAAGCCAAATCTTGATACTTACTACTTGATACTTACTACTTACTACTCACTACTTACTACTAAACTTCATACAATTCCAGCGGCAAGCCATCCGGATCGGCAAAAAAGGTGAAGCGTTTGCCGGTAAACTCGTCAATTCTTATCGGTTCAACCTCAATACCAAATTCTTTGATGTGAAATACGGCTTCGTCAAGGGCATCAACTTCAAATGCCAAATGGCGCAAACCGGCAGCTTCGGGTCGCGATGGGCGTGGTACGGGGTTGGGGAACGAAAAAAGTTCTATCTGGTATTGATTGCACACTTCCAGGTCGAGCTTATAAGAATCCCTTACTTCGCGATAAACCTCACGTACTATTTTTAATCCCAATATTTCGGTGTAAAAATGTTTAGACTTTTGATAGTCTGAACAGATGATGGCTATATGATGTACTTTATTAAGTTTAAGCATTATTTACAATTATCTTAATGTATTAGCGCTGTTTATTCATGGAAATCGTCTTTAACATTTTCATACAAAGCGATACCTTTTAATGAACACACAACAGGTAGCCGCGATGCGGCATCTGGCCTGGTTCATTTTTTTCTACAAACCGGTAGCCGCGATGCGGCAATTTTTCGTTTTATTAAATATTCGATGCCGCATGGCGGCTGCCTATTTGTAGCACAAATATTTTATTTTTTTGCTCCGTAGGAGTTACCTTTTCTATGCAAGTCTTTAAAAGCGATTTTCCTGCGCTGTTGATAAGCAATAGTAATCAATAATCGCAAAACATCCGGATTAAATATCAATTACAATGTAAAACCATCGAACGCTTTTAACATAAAAAAGGCCGTAAAAACTCTCGCAGTTTTACGGCCCTACATCTACCTATGAAAACAACCTTTATGAGAAAAGGTATTAAGTTTAATTCAAACGCGATGCCAGTTATTAAATATGGATTAAATCGCTTAAATCGGCACTTAATAAAAATTTTCGTCTCAGTTTGTAGAAATACCTCCACTATTATTGTGTAATTACGACACACCTTGCCACACCCAGCTTACAATTTTGTCAAAAAGCGGAATGGTATGGAGGCGGGCAATTCCGCACAAGGCAAAAAAATCCCGGCCAGGATTACCTGGCCGGGATATGATAAGGCTTAAAAAGATAGTTTTTAAGTTTAGTTTAATTTTTAAACAACTTAATATTGGATACCTGGAAATAACTACCCGGGTTACCGCTGCCTACAACATTACCCAAAAAACCTATTGACACTACTTGCGGAGTAGTAAGCGTAAACGTAAAGGTTTTTGTTTCGGTAACGTTAGGGCTGGTTGCGCCAACATTAGCACCGTTAAACATTTTTGCCGAGCCAAGGGCTGTGCTCAGATTAGCCAATACCGGTATGCCATTGCCGCCCGCTGCCGCTACACAGTATACGCTTGAGTTAGATTGCACCTCGGAGTAATAACTAAACGAAACAATGTAATTGCCCGCAGGTAAGGCCGCGTTTGTAGCCTGGTACACTATACCGTTCACCACCGGGGTATTACCCCATGTTTCCCAGTTAATAACGCCGCCCGCGTCTGATGAATAGCCGCCATTGGTACCACCATCTTTGTTTTTTGCGGCAGCATTGGTAATCCATGGCGCTGCAAGCGTTCCCCAACGACCATCATAAGTTGCTCTTTGGAAAGGGCCGGTGTTTGATAAATAAATATTGGTTACCTCGGCCTTTACGCTATGATCCTGGTAGTCTACATAAAAAGTATCAATAGCGGTTTTGTTGGGCTTGAAAGCCGTACGATAACTAATTACGCTTCCCGCTTTAAACTTAGGCAAAGAGGTGCTTAAACCGCTTGGTACCGATGTAATCAAGGTATCATGCTGCTTATTAGCGGCATCGGCATATTTAATTTCCATTGATAGCAAACCGTCATCTGCGTTAACATCGGCCCAGTTAATCAGTGCCGAGCCATCTGTTTGCAATTCGGCCTTAGCTATACCGCGGTTAATGAGCGAGCTTTGGTACAAGCTGCCATAAACGTTGCCTGCCAGCGTTACGGGGATAGATACATGCCCGGCGTTATCGTATGTACGAATCTCGAAAGTCATGATACCTTCGGGCAGGTTAGGGATGTATAGCCTGGCGGTATCAACGCCCGATGTACGGGTTACCGGTGTTTCGATAGAATCCTGTTTACTGTTCCAATAAACCCGGTACTTTACAATTTTAGGGTCGGATGTAAAAAGGCCTGTTAAAAGCACCCGGTTTTTGCCCGAAAACACCTGCACCGAATCTAATTTACCCGGGTAAATGATTGCCCCATTTGGCTCGTATTTCTTTTTGTAATCATCCATTTTGGTACAGGCGCCTATAACAAACGTCGTTAATACCAAAAGGTAGTATGATATATTTTTATGCTGTTTCATAATTTTATTAAAATTGAAAATGCCTTACACGTTTACTACTTTCCAAACAAGGTAAACTCGCTGATACTCATAAAGTATGATCCTGTCCAGTTGTGCAGGCTCCTGATCCTGATGTATCTATAAGAATTCGGGTTTGCCGGAAAATCAAATGCCCAACCATCATGACCGTATTGATAATCGGCAGCGGTTTCGGTACCCGATGGCGAACCCGATGGTTTTACCACCGTGCAGGTTACCAGTTTTGTCCATGAAGCATCTAAAGCACCATTTACATTTGGCGTGTTTGAACCCCATATTTCAAACTCTTTTAAGTTACCCCTCACATAATAAACATTGCCAATCTCCAGGAACGGGTTTAGTATAAACCTGCTAAGCACCCGTTGTTTACCCAAATCAAAAGTTACCATTTGCGGGCTGCCGGCACTCTCAACCGTGAATAAACAGTTTGGCCAGCCGCCGGTGAAGTTACCATCCCAAATTTTAGTAATATCTGTATAGGAGTATAAATTGGTAGCATCGCCGGGCAATACATAAGGCGACCAATCTGATTTTGAAAACTGCTCCTCGTAAAATGGTGTAAGCTTCAAAAACAGCGTATCAGATTTATTTAAAAACCTATCGCGCACAAAAAAGGCGTACTTCCGTTCTACAGCCGGCTGGCCCCTCACAGCCGCTTTTATTAAAACGCTGTTACTATAAATGTTATCCATACCTTTTGGCTGTACGTACAAACCGTTACCTGCGGTATCAACCATGGGTACAATGGCCAGGTTATCCTGGTTAATATTATCGGCAGCCACGTTAAACCCGCCAAAGGTGGCAGTTATTTTAAGCGACCGGAAAGCAAGTATGTAAGGCGGCGTTAGTGGCGTAACCGTAACATTAACCGGTGCCGAGGCCTTTTCGCTTGAGTTAACGGCATATAACTTTACCACGTGGGCAAGCGTATCGGCAAAGCCATCAATGGTAATGTTATTGGTATAGTGCGATGCAATAACTTCGCGCGTTTTACCCGGCGATGTTTCATATACCGCTTTTACGTAAAAAAGATCGGCATCATTAGGTAATGTATAGGTTAAAGTGGCTGCCCCATTTTGGTTTTGCACCTTCACATTGCTAACCACACCCGGGGCACCATTATTTGTTATCGTAGGTTTATTAAGTGTATCCTGCTTACAACCGGCTACTATTATCGCTAATAGCCATATGTATAAAGCGGTACGTAATTTCATTGTTTCCATGTTAATGTTTTTAGTGTTAAACATATGATTGCTATACATTTACCAGTTAGGATTTTGAACCAGGTTTTGGTTAACCAGCAAATCGCTTTCCTGTATAGGCCATAAATAATCGCGCGGAATTATAAAATGCCTTGAATAAATAGAGCGTTCGCGGTAATACAACTCTGGCGAGTTTTCGCTGATTGACCAGCCAGTTACGTTGCCGTTAAGCTCCACTCCTGCCGTTTTCCAACGTAGCAAATCCCAAAAACGATGACCTTCAAAGCAAAGCTCAACCGCGCGCTCGCGTTGTATAATGGAGCGCATACCATCTTTGGTGGTGTATTTTGTTGGGTTGATGCTGTAATTTGACCATGAATCCTGCACGGTAGGCAAACCAGCCCTTGCCCTAATGCGGTTTATATAAGTATATACATCAGCTACCGGGCCTTGCGCTTCGTTCAATGCCTCGGCGTAAAGCAGGTACAAATCAGACAGGCGCATTTCTGGCCATGGGTAATTGATATAGGTTACCGTGGCCCACTCATAATGCCAGTTAAGCGCTTTTTTCATGTAAAATCCGGCGATAGGTATTGGCGACGATTGGCCAACTTCGGCTCCGCGCGATTTCATCCACCAGGTATCTTCATCGGTTTTGGTAGGGCTGTTGGCCATGTACCATACACCACGGTCAAAACCCAAATCGGCATAGTAACGGGGCTCCCTGTCAAAGTTAAGGCGAGCCGTAGTTTCGCCTTCTTTAATGTTAAAACGTTCGGCATGGGTACCAACACGCAATTGCGAAATATTGGTAAAATCAAGCGTTTTATCTTCGGTAATTGGCACTCCGTTTTTGGTATAAAACATTTTGGCCATTTTTATAGTAGGACCAAGCAATGGCCTGTTTGCCGATTTCGCGGCATCGGCATTGTTAAAATCATACTGCCCGGCACACATCGACTGGAAAAATGAATTATAGTTGATGTTATTATCGGCAGTTAAACCCCAAATTAACTCGTCGTTCCACTTTTCGCTCATGGCATTCCTGATACTCATTTGCGTCATGGTAGTATCGCTAAGCTTATTAGTTGGCGCGGGGAAAGTATACAGCTGTATATTTTGCGATTCGCAAAAATCAATAGCCGCTTTGCACGCGTCGGCCGCCAGTTGCCATTTTTGGGCACTGTAGGTAGGGTTAAATAATTGCTCGCCATCTTTATTCTTGAACGAATTATAATCGGGGTTACCATTAAACAGCGGGCTTGCGGCAGTAACCAGCAGCTTTGCTTTCATGCTTAACGCCGCTCCTTTAGTAACACGGCCAAGCTCGCTTCCTTCATTGCGGATAGTTAATGGAAGTTTGGCAGCTGCCAGGTCATATAAGCCGGCAATATAGGTTACCACCTCATCAACCGGGCGGCGTTTCACCCTTATCTGGTCGATAGAGGCATCGATAGGCAAATTTTTGTCGATGATAGGAATCGGGCCATAAGCTCTGAATAATTGGAAATGATAAAACGCCTTTAAAAACTGCGCTTCGGCTATCCAGCGCTCGCGGGTATCCACATCCAGATCGCGTACTTTAGTCAGGTCGCTTACGTTTTCTAAAAACACATTACAATCACGTATAGCCTTGTAATTTGCCGCGGCATCGCGGGTACCGTTCATGTAGTTGGCAATAGGATCTGATGAGTTTTGAAAACCCCTGGGCAATTGCAGCACATTGGTTGGCCTGATGTGGCCTGCCGGGTCTTCAACCCACACTTCATCGCCGGCGGTAAGGCCTACGTTATAGGTAGGGTCGGTTTCGGTAGGCAGGTATGAGTAGCAGGTAAACAAATACTTTTCTGCCTCGGTTTTTGAAACAAACGCGTTAGCTATGGTTGATACGTTATCCGGCACCACATCAAGAAATGATTTTTTGCAGGATGATATTGGCAAAACCATTATTAAAGCCACTGCTAACAGGCTGGTATATCCTTTAGGCGAATGGCTTAATACGGTATGTTTAATTTTTTCTATAAAATTACTTTTCATATAATTGATTTGAAAGCTTTTAAAATTCTACCCTTAAGCCTAAGTTGAACACTTTTTGAATTGGATACCCTAATCCAGATGTGCCCATTTCCGGGTCCCACAGTTTAAAGCTGCTTACCGTTAACAGGTTTAGGCCGTTTACATAAATACGCGCGCTTTTCAAGTGGATGCTTTTCAATTGATTTTTGGTGAAGTTGTAACCAATCTCTGCCGATTTAAGGCGTAGGAATGAACCATCACGCAACCACCATGTTGATGTTGGTGAAGTATCGGTTTGACTATTGTTTGGCTGTATGGTAGAGCTTAAACGCGGCCAAAATGCATAGGGGTTGCGGTTATCTTCCGACCAATGGTCTTTAGCAATTGAATTAAGCAGGCCACTTTGGTTACCTGTATTCAGTTGGTTATTCGGGTTGTATCCATTCACTAAATAGAAAGGAGAAATATCTGCCGAGTTGATCACAAAGGATGACCGGGCCGATCCCTGGAAAAAGGCACTGATATCAAAGTTTTTATACCCTACCGAAAAACCAAAGCCGTAAATAATTTCGGGCACCTGCGGGTAGCCTATTGGTACCACATCCGAGGCTGATATTTTTCCGTCGCCATTCATATCCCGGTATTTAATATCTCCTGCTTTATAGGCGCCAAAGCTTTGTACCGGCGAGTTGGCTACATCTTTATCGTCCACAAATAAGCGCTCGGCAACAAGGCCGTATATCTGGCTCAGCGAATTACCTACTTTACTCAGGTATTGCAGGTTGGCGGGGTAAATAGGTTCCTCGTTTTTTAACAACTTGCTCTTAGCATAAGTAAGCGTACCGCGGGATTGTATCCAGAAAGAGTTAGTAAAGTTTTTCTTATAATCCATAGCAATATCCACACCCTTACTTGATGATTTACCGGCATTTGAAGATATATTGGCCTGCAAACCCATGGAGGAAGGTATAGTACTACGCACCATCAATATATTATCGCGGTTTTGCTGATAGGCATCTACTGTTAAGGTAAAGTCTTTTGCTACCGTTAAATCCATACCTATATTGGTTTGCCTTGATTGCTCCCAGGTAATATTTTGATTTTCATAACGGTTGGTAACCACACCGGGCCTGCTGTAGGTGTAATTGGTACCAAACTGGCCGTTATTGCCGCTGTTTAAATTAACATCAGACAGGTAAAAAAAGCGATCATTGGCCGAACCTATCTGATCGTTACCCACTAAACCATAGGTAAACCTGAATTTAAGGTTATCAATAACAGATAACGCAGGCTCAAAAAACTTTTCGTTTGATACCACCCAGCCGGCACCCACAGACGGGAAAAAGCCAAAACGGTGGTTACTTGCAAAACGCTCCGAGCCGTTGTAACCAAAGTTAAATTCAAACAGGTAGCGGTTATCATAACCATAGGTAAACCTGCCCGATACACCCTGGTTGCGCGATGGTAACGACAATTGCAACGATGGCGCATTGGCGGTAAGGTAATTACGCATGGTACCAATTAGCAAACCGCTAACGGCATGCTTTTGGCCAAATGTGCGGTTGTAGTTTACCGCTGTTTCAATATAAGTTGTTGCGTTAGATACGCTGCCGCCGGGGCTGTAGGTTAAATATTCTGTTGGTGTGGCACCTACACTGCCCGACGAACCATCATTAAGTAAAGTTAAACCATTAAACTGACCGTTAAGTACGTTTGATTGATAGTAATAAGGACTATACTGGCGCGATACCGTAAAGTATGAATAGCGGGTGGTATACGCCATCACCCTTGCAGATAAGCCATTAGTCAAAAAATCGAGCTTTTGATTCAGGTTTAACTGTGCTGTTAGCGTGCTGGTATTTGAACTTTGGTAGCCCGATAGCGATTGCGCGTAAGGGTTCATATAGAGGCCACCGCTTGGGATAATAGTATTACCAAAAAGCGGGTGATTTACATACGGCAACAAATTACCGGGATAAATTGCAGGGAAAGCTACGGGGTTACTCCACAAGGCGTTTAAAAAAGTGTAGCCGCCGCCGTTTATAGGTCCGTGGTAGCTATCAAACTGACCTTTTAAACTTACTACCGCCTCGGTAGTTTTGGTAAGGTTTAGTGTGGTGTTTGATAATATGGAATATGATTGCAGCTTAATGTTGTTGCTGAAATTATTCAGGCTGTTTTCGGCCAGGTTACCATTATCAATATTGTAGGTCATGGCCAGGTAGTACTTCGCTTTTTCAGAACCACCGCTGGCATTCATATTATACCGCTGATTGTTGGTTTTGGTTTTGATGAGCTGCTTGATCCAGTTGTTGCTTGGGTACAACAGCGGGTCATCACCTTTAGCGGTATGATCTATTTTATTTTGCGAATAAGGGAGCGCACCCAGCGGATTACGGGTAAGCACAGCCTCATTGGCCAAAGTCATGTAAGTAATATTGTCTGCTAAATCGATATTTTTAATGTTTGATGAGGTTGAATTTTCGCCACGTACATTGAACTTAACCGCCCCTGTTTCACCACGTTTAGTGGTTACCAGGATAACGCCGTTTGCACCGCGGGCACCATATAATGATGAAGCCGTAGCATCTTTCAGCACCGAAAAACCAGAAATATCATCCGGCTGTAAACGGGCCAGATCCGTAGTTGAAGATTCGATACCGTCAATCAAAATCAACGGATCAACCTTACCGGCCCCGAATGTACCCACACCACGAATGAAGAACTGGGCGTTATCAGCCCCCGGCTCGCCACTGCGCTGGTATGATATCATACCCGGTACCACACCTGCAAGCATAGTGGTAAGGTTACTTGAAGGGCCTTTAAGTTGTTTAGGGCTTACCGTAGTTATGGAGCTAACCAAACTCGCCTTTTTCTGGGTACCGTAAGCTACAACGGCAACCTCCTCAAGCGAGGTTTTATCGGCCCCCATTTGTGCATCTATCTTATAAGTTCCGTTAGCTGATAAAGGAAAGGTTGCCAGTTCAAACTCCTGTGATTTTGATCCCACAAATGAAAAAACGATGGCAGTGTTACCCTCTTTTAGGTTTAAAGAATATTTACCGTCTGCATCTGATTGTGTACCAATGGCAGTACCTTTAACTTTAACGCTTACGCCGGGTAAGGTAAGTCCCTTATCGTCGGTAACAACACCCTGCACCTTTTTGGGGACTACCGCTTTTACGGGTTCCTTTTGCTGTGGAGGCGCTGCGGGCGCGGGTTCGCTTTTTTCAATTACTATGAGCTGGTCGCGCAGTACGTAACTAAGGTTTTTACCTTTTAAAAGCGTGGCAAAAACTTCTTTTAAATCGGCGCTTTTAAAATCAACGGAAACAACTTCTTTATCATTTAATAAATTGTTGCTGTAAAAAACAGTGAGTCCTGTTTGTTTTTTAATTGCTTTAAACACCTCGGCTAAGGTGGTATTAGCCTTTTTGAGTGTTATTGGTCCCGTATTTTGCGCGTGTACCGCGCTATAGCAGGTTACCAATAAAAGAAAAATAAAGGGCAGTATTATCCGCCGGCAGAATAAAATTCTCTCCATATTTATTGGGTTTATAATTTGGTTTCTTCTAAGACCCGGTTTGAGAAAATCGGGTGAAGGGGAAATAAAAAAAGATTATCTTTTTTTATTTTTAGCTATACAAACAGCCATAAAGAACAATTAATCAAATGGTTTGATAGCAAAGTCACAACACTAAGGCGGTGGGCAAATTCTTAAAGTATTGTATTATTTGATGTGCAAAACACCATCTGCAAAAGATGTTTTTACCCCTGCCGATGTTTTGATATTTTGAATAAAAACTTCAATGGGCCTGTTTTTTTCAATAGCGCCGCTAAAGGCCTCATGCGCCTTGGCCGGATCATCAAAAACAACCTTTACATCAAACCAGCGCGAAAGCACTTCACCAATGTCCTGTAGTTTGGTATCATGAAAATAATAGATATCATGCATCCAGGCCAGTTCAACATCGGCCTCAAATGGCTGGGTTAAAAAACCTTTACCCGCGGCATAAACGGCCTGGTAACCCGGTTGTAATAACACCTTAGGTGTATTTGCACTGTTAGTGGTTACAGAACCTTCAACCAATGATGTTGTGGTAACATCCTGCTTATAAGTATTTACATTAAACTGGGTACCCAATACTTTAATATCGGTTTGATTGGTATGCACTATAAAAGGTAGCGCCTTGTTTTTTGCCACTTTAAAAAACGCCTCACCGCTTAAATACACATCTCTTGTTTGGCCGGTAAAAGCAAAGGGAAAGCGCAGGCTTGATGCTGAGTTCATCCAAACTTCGGTACCATCAGATAAAACTATCTGGTAATTTAATTTAGGCGGAATCATCAACGTGCTCCACTCCTGGGTTTTGGTATTGGCCAACTGGTAGCTTAAGCCATTGCTGCCTTTTTTTAGGTTAGCGAAGGAGGTGCTTATAATCCGTTTGCCAGTGTCAGATAAATTGATGCGCTGCCCATTTGCCATTTGTAATTCTATGGCGGGTTTGTTGGATACCTTTTTTAAAGTCAAACCGCCGGTAACCTGTTTGGGCTGCCAGTAAAAGAAAAGCCCTATGCTAATGCACAGTAAGGCAGCTATTGAAATCCACTTGGTTATACCGCTACGCCTGGAGCCTATCGGCCTGACGTTTGAAATTTGAGGCGCTATTTTATCCCATGCACTATTTTCATCAATATTGTTAAAAAAGGTTTGGCTGGTGTTAAGCTCCTGCTGCATTTTATCCCACATTTGCTTCACCTGCTCATCATGCTGTATGGCGGTTTCAAGCAAACTATCATCCTCGGCACTAATTGTACCGGTAACCCGTTCAATGATTAGCTCCTGTATATATGTTTTATTATATGCCATTATTTGTAAGACCTTATTATATATAAAACGGGTGAATTATTTAACACTTTTTAACCCTTCCTTTAAAGCGCGCACCGCCAGCTTTAAATGAGTTTTTAAGGAGTTAATACTAATACCCATTTCCATGGCTGCATCCGTGTACTTTTTATTTTGATAATGCACCAGTGTAAAGGCTTGCATACGCTGCACCGAAAGATCAGCCAATAATTTTTCGGGATAAATTTGCGGGGCAACAACCACATCTTCTTCTACTTCGCTGAGCGTATAGCCATAATCAACTAATTTTTTCTGCACCCTTGTTTCTGCTTCCATCTTTTTTAAGCACCGGTTACGAATGGCAGTGGTTAAATAAGCTTTTAACGACGAGTTGATGTTGTGATACAACTGCCTTTCCCAAAGATCAATAAAAAAACCCTGAACAACATCTTCGGCATCCATTTCATCTTTTAAAACATAAAAAGCGGTTACGATAAGCAGCTTGTAATACTTTTTAAAAAGCACTTCAAACACCTCCCGATTGCCCGTTTTTAACTGCTCAATAATTTGAGCGTCACCTAAATTTTCCATGAAATGAACTATAACTGGTTTATAATAAAGCCGATTGAATTGCTTATCAAAAGCCAATGTAGAAATTTTTATTGTCAAAACAACAATTATTTAAACAATTTTTTCAATTCCTATCCGTTTTAAAACCCGTACCTAAGTCAGCATTTTTCGAGGATTCATTGGTAAAATCATAGCTAAAAATATTTTATAATACCCTTATCAAGTTACAATCATTGATTAAAATAATGCCTTTTTAATCCGGAAGCCATATGTATTTTTAATGTATTTTAAACACTTAAATATCAAATTATAAGCTATAACGAATTGTTAACTGCAAAAACGGAAGCCCTATAAAGAGATCGCTTTTAAACATTTCAGCACAACGTGAGATTTTTCCATGCGGACAATAGGTAGTCGCTATGCGAAATGCCATTAAGTTAAGAGATTGACAAGTTGCTCCATGGGAGCAAAAGCTTTGTAGTATACGGGAATTAAGATTTTTTGCGTGCCGTAGGTACGCTACTCAGGTTTCGTACCTACGGCACGGAGCGCTATTTCTTGTTTTTTCTACAAAGCTTTATCTCCTACGGGGAAAAAAGCTTAATTTAACAACATTGCCACATTGCGGCTATCTATTTGTAGAACAAATATTTCATTTTTTTGCTCCTCAGGATGTTAACCATGAAAAAATATAAACAATTGATTATCAATTATTTATTAAGAAATATATCTAAAATGTGTTAAGTTATGTTAACCCTATTTAAATGCGTTTGCCCTGCCCAGCATCCATGAAGAAGAAAAAAGGGCCGGGGAAAATTATTGAAAATTTACCCGCAGCCCTGCCAATATACAATAATTAAGAGGCGTGAGGACGGGTTCGAACCGTCGTAAAAGGTTTTGCAGACCCCCGCCTAACCACTCGGCCACTCCGCCTTAAAAAAAAGCCGGCTATACCCAAAAAGGAATATAGCCGGCTTGGTATTTAATTTACATCAAACCAAAGTTTGGTGGTTAATACATCGGCACCCTGGGCGGCAACGGCGGCGTTGTAACTGCTGCCGTTTAATGATTGCTCGGTGCCGGGGTAAATAAACCTTACCGGTATTTTACCGTTAAGCGTACCCGCTACAGCTGGCTGTAGTTGCGGATAATCCAGCCTGCGCCATTCGGCAAAAGCTTCCAATCCCTGGGCAAAAAGCGCTATCCACTTTTGCTCGCCAATTGATTTTTTGTAGTTGGTTGCATCGTATTGCACAGCCGGTAAGGCGGTGTAAGTGGCAACATCGGCATCGGCAATGCTGTATTGTTTTAACGAAGCTGTTACGGCTTGTTTGTACAAATCGGCAGCATTCTCAGTAGTAAATCCGCGGGCCGCGGCCTCCGCCCTGTCAAACAATACTTCGGCATAGCTAATGATTACGGCAGGCGCGTGTGGCGCCCTGAAATAGCTACCCGGTTTTGATGTTTTGGTAAAGCCCAGGCTGCTGGCATCGCCAACCAATAAACCGTTTGGTATACCTACGTAACCTTGCGGGGTTGCATCCTGCGTTTTGCTTACATAAACGGGCAAACGCGGATCATTCAAAGCGGTAAGTTTATCAACCGTAGTTTTGCTAACGCGATAATCATCGCGCGTATCAAACAGGTTACTTACCGGGTTTTGGTTAGGCGAATCAACGTAAACCAATTGGGCTATCTCTGCATTAGAACTGATGTAAGCCCCACCTTCTGCCTGAATATCGGCCAAAACCTGTTTTGCTTTTGCAGGTTCCCTATCGGCAATACGTAACGCGATACGCAGACGTAACGAGTTTGCAAACTTTTTCCAAAGAGCAATATTGTTGCCATATATTACATCGCCTGCAATGGCTTTACCAGCCGGGTCAAGCGCCGTTTGGGCCGCCTTTAAATCATCTAACAGGGCGAAATAAACATCCCTTTGATTATCATATGCCGGGGTAAGGTACTGATCGATACTTACCGCCTGTTTGTAAGGGACGTTACCGTAGGCATCTGTTAGTAATGTAAACACCCATGAACGCAGCACCAATGCCACGCCTTTATAATTGGTGTTGGCTTGCGCGTCGGCCAGTTTAATGATCTGGTTAAAGTTTACGATGCTTTTTGAGTAGCCAACGGTCCACAATTCCTGGAATGCGCTGTTTGTTAAAATATACCTGTCGGGATCTGTATACTGAATTTTGGCCCAGTACTGCACAAACAATAAACTCGATTCCATGGTATTGGCAACACCCCAGTAGGTATCGGCAGTTGCCTTTGTAGCGGCCGTAAGCAAATAATCTGGCTGCGCAACCTGCGAATTGTTGGGGTTTTGGTTAATTTTTACCAACTCCTTTTTGCACGAGGCCGCGGAAAATAACAGCGCCCCCGATAATAGTATACTTGTATATTTAATTTTCATGATCATTAAAATTTAAGGTTGATGTTAAAGCCAATGTTACGTACAGTTGGCAGGGTAAGGTCTTCTAAACCTTGACCATTGCCCGAGTTAAAGGCCGTTTCAGGATCGATGTTTGGCGCGTTTTTATGGATGATCCACAGGTTACGACCAACCAATGATACGGTTGCCCCCTGGAAACCAATACGTTTAACCAATCCCGATGGGAAAGTGTATCCCAACTTAACCTCGCGTAGTTTAATATATGATGCATCATAAACAAATGCCTCATCAACATTGGTAAAGCCTTTGTAGTATGATTGCGCGGGCAGTATAGTGGTATTAGCTGTACCATCGGCCTTTACACCCTTAAATATCACCCCGTCGTTATAAACGGTAACACCCGCCGGCGCGCTGCCGCTTACCTGTACCGCTGTACCCGAGGTATTGTTACCAGGGTAGTAATAGCTTAAGCCGCCATTAGCCGCGCCACGGCCCGGCAGGGTTGACGCCAATACACCCGTATAAGTGCCCGTACGATTGGTATTAGAATAAATTGAACCACCAAAACGGGCATCAACCAAAAAGCTAAGGTTAATACCTTTGTAGCTAAAGCTATTATTGATGCTACCCAACCAGTTAGGTGTAAATTTGCCCAGGTATTGTTTGGTTGGATTGATAACCGGTGTGCCATTAGCCGCAACCACAATTTGGCCCGACGCGTTACGCTGATAAGCGTTACCGTATAATGTACCATAAGGCTGACCAAGAGCGGCCAAAACCTGCACCGTACGATCACTACCCAACACGATGCTTTGAAGCCTGCCTTCGTCATCAAGTTTGGCTACTTTGCTGCGGTTTAATGAGTAGTTGGTGGTAACATCCCAGGTAAAATCTTTTGATTTTATTGGTGTAATACCTAATTGTACCTCAACACCTTTATTATTGATACGGCCGCCGTTAATCACTTTTTGGCTGTAGCCGGTTGCCGGGCTTACATCAACTGTTAATATCTGGTTTACGCTATTGGTATTGTAAGCGCTCACATCCAGGTGTACCCTATCCTGGAAAAATCCTAACTCAAAACCAGCTTCGGCAGATGTGGTAGTTTCTGGTTTAAGTTTGCTGTTTAAATCAATACTTGGCGAGCTTTGTTGCGGGCTGGCACCAAATGGCGCGGTAAAGGTGTAAGCATTAATTAACTGGTATGGCGTTGTAGCCTTACCCACTTTTGACCAGCCACCTCTTAGTTTGGCATAAGTTAACACATCACTTTTAATATCCAACGCTTCTGATAGCACCAAACTACCGTTTACTGATGGGTAGAAGTAAGAAAGGTTAGCAGCAGGCAATGTTGACGACCAATCATTACGCCCGGTTAAGTTAATAAACGCGTAATTACGAAAACCAACCTGTGCCGATGCGAAGTAGCTATAGGTTTTAAGCTTACCATAGTAATTTGACGACACTAATGGATCGCGGGAGTTACTTAAGGTGTACAAACCTGCAACTGCCAATTTTGGTGCTACCTGGTCGTTTTGCTCATTTAAAATGGTGCTGATGTTGCCACCACCCAAAACATCTAATGAGAAATCATTATTTAGTTTTTTGGTGTATTGCAAACGACCTTCGGTATTGGTTTCGTTTACGGTGTAAGCATCTTCCTCATATGAACCAAAAGGCGTACCGTTGGTGCCATAGGCTACTTTAATTTTACGGCGGTCGTTATAATAATCGGTACCGGTACGGAAATTAGCCGACAGGCCTTCGATTATCTTGTAGTTTAACTCAACACTACCAATAATCCTGTTTTTGTGCTGCCCTACGGTGTTTTCATAAGCCAACCAGTATGGGTTGCTGTAGTAGCTATTGTTCCAGTTAAAAGTGTTGCCATTGGCATCCTTGTAGTTTTTTAACTGGCTCACATCAACCTGCCTGCCAAACCAGGTGAATTGCAACATGGTACTGGTGGCCCGTTTACCACCCGCGCCCGGCAGGTTATCGGCATCGTCTTTAATGTAATTGGCAATGGTAGTAACCGTTAATTTAGGACTAAGCTTAAAAGTAGAGTTCAGCAAAAACGAATTACGGCCTTGTGATGTATTTGGGATGATGCCCGTTTGATGCAGGTTATTGTATGATAAGCGATAATCGGCTTTATCGGTGCTGCCGGCTAAAGCCACACCATTATTTAAAGTAACACCTGTTTTAAAAAAATCCTTAACGTTATCCGGATGGGCCACAAATGGTACAGCCACACCGTTTGAATTAAACTGCGGAATAAGCGAACCATCTAATGCCGGGCCCCAGCTTTCGTCAACACCATCGTTAACGCCGCCGCCCTTGCCATCAACATAGCTAAACTTGCCATTTGATCCCTGGCCGTATTGGTTTTGGTATTTTGGCAACACCTGTACATTTGAAAAACTGGTATTTGAGTTTACATTGATACCAAGGCCTTTAGTGCCTTTGCCTGTTTTGGTTTTGATGAGGATAACACCGGCAGCCGCACGGTAACCGTAAAGCGCCGCCGCGTTGGGGCCTTTAAGTACACTTACCGATTCAATATCTTCGGAGTTCAGATCGGCTATCGCGTTAGCAAAATCCCTTGAACCGTTGGTGCCTAAAAACTGTGAGTTATCAACTATAGTTCCATCAACCACAAATAAAGGTTGATTGTTGCCTGCAATAGATGTTTCGCCACGAATGATAATACGTGATGAGCCCATATCGCCCTGGCTATTGGTAACCTGCACACCGGCAATTTTACCGGCAAGCGCGTTTACCAGGTTAGTTTCCTTGGCTTCTGATATCTCCTTTGATTTTAAACCCTGAACAGAGTAGCCTAATGATTTTTTATCTTTTGAAATATTGAGGGCAGTGATCACTACCTCATTAAGGGAGTTGGCGGCATCTACCAATACAATTTGCAAATTGGTTGAATTGGCGTTTACGGTTACTTCCTGGCTTACAAAGCCAAGGTAGGTTACCTTCAATACCTCGTTAATATTAGCGTCAATAGTAAAGCGGCCTTCTGTATTGGTTTGGATGCCCCTGGTGGTACCTTTTACAGATACGCTTACACCAGGCAGCGGCAAGCCATCGGCTTTGGCGGTTACCACCCCGCTTATTTTAACAGATTGCGCCGCAACCGTTAGGGTAACAAAAAATGGCAGCAGGAATGCCAATAACAGTTTGTAATTTTTAAACATAATAATTTAATGTTGATTAGTTTTTAATAACAATACCCGTGCGGCAAAGCATAGCCAATAACCTTTGGGCATGGCAAGCCCAGCTATAGCATTTTTAAAGCACCGGTAAAGAAAATTGATTGGGAATTGATAGTTAAACGGCAGGCAGCAAGCTGCAGCAGGCAACCTTACCTAATTAACTATGGCTGTTGGGATTAACAGCAACACCGCATGCTTTGCATAAAAGCATAAACAGGCAATGTAGTTTGTTTGGCAGGGGAAATGTTGTGTAAAAGTGTACTTGTTGTTTTCATAACAATTTAAATATAGAACGTAAAGCTGGTATTGTGTAGCAGCCTCTGCCTGTAAAAGCGCAGCTGCCCAATGTTATTTTAATTATAACGACGCGGTTTTATTGTTAACCAAAGCATCAACAGCCTTTAACATAGATGCAAATTCCTGGGTGTCATATAAACGGGTGAGGTAAACTATTTTACCATCCTTATTGATAACCACGTTACGGGTTACACCACTTTTTTTGTTGGCAAACAGGCCGAAAATATCGGCTCCGGGATCAAGTGCCAAAGGGTAGCTGATCTTCATTTCCTGGTGAAAACCCTTCACTTTTTCAAGCGGCTCATCACGGTCTACGCCAATTAGTACCAGGCCTTTGTCTTTATAGGCTTGCCAAACATCTTTTTCAAGATGGGGCATTTCCTGGCGGCATACGCTACACCAGCTTGCCGTAAATTGTAAAATAACTACCTTGCCGCGCAGGGCTTTTAATGAAGTAGTGGTACCATCGGCAAGTTTAAGCTCAAAGTTTGACGGGGCCTGATCGCCAACTTTTACAATGTAACCACGATCGTCGTTGGCTGTAGCCGATGGCGTTGTTTGTGCCAAAGCAACCGTTGCGGTTATTAATAATGAGCAGGCAATAAGTAAATGTTTAATATTCATAACAATAAATTTTAGCACCGCATTTTAACGGCCAATAAATGTTCATGAATTTTAATTAAGAAGGAAGATTAACTAAGGAGAAGACATAACGACCAGCCGTAAGCTGTGCAATAATTTTGCGAACATTATCTTTTTTACCGTTACCGGCAAACAGGAATTAGCACCTTTATAACCAGAAGAGTTTACAGGTTGCTAAGACATCATAGGGCCTTTCCCTCAGTCTTTCTTGATAATTAAAATTAAAGAACTATTTGATGATGCAAATATATAATAAAATCTACTAAATACATAGACATTATATAATTTATTTGTCATTTAAGTGAATTGGGATAATACTACACTATCCCCTTGATTTATTAGTAAAAAGTTGGTTACTGTAAAAGTGGAAATAATGCAAAGCCAGCTTCTGCATCCTGTCTTTCTGAGTTGTAAAATTTCACGAAATCCTGAAGATAAAACGGCATACTAAAAGGATTGTCATCCTGAGTTTGTAAATCCAGGGACTCTGAAAGTGAAATGACAACATCAAAAAATGGGGTCATGCTGAGCCTGTCGAAGCACGCGGGCGAAGGCCTCTGCGCGCGAGTCTTCGACAGGCTCAGACTGACGACCCTCTTTGTTTTTTACAACTTGTCATGGGTAGCCTGTCGAAGGATAGCGGGCAAAGGCCTCTACGCGCGCCCTTCGACAAGCTCAGGGTGACAGGCCCTCCGCACCCTAAAAACACAACATGTCACTCTGTTCAGAATGACAACTTTTGTATTATCAACCACCTATCTATCCGCTACACACCTAAAGCCAAGGTGCTCCATACCGCTGTCTTCGGTACTTTTCATACGGCGGGCTACGCGGTAGCCCGAGCAGTAGCTATCATTACAAAGAAAAGAGCCCCCTCTTATTACCCTTTTAATGGCATAAGGCTCATCGGGATCAAAACTTTTAGCCGGGCCGGTTGGATTTTTGACGCCTTCGGGCCGGCTAATTGTTGAGTAATAATTATTGTTGTAATAATCGGCACACCACTCCCACACGTTGCCGGCCATATCATATAAGCCATAGCCATTGGCAGCAAAGCTGGAAACCGGTGCCAGGCCGTAGAATTTATCTTTTACGGTATTATTATCCGGAAAATGGCCTTGCCAGGTATTGGCTTTAGCTTTTCCGGCATCAACAGGCTCGTTACCCCAGGGGTAAATGTTGTTTTGCAATCCGCCACGGGCCGCCCACTCCCACTCGGCCTCGGTTGGTAAACGTTTGCCTGCCCATTTGCAGTAAGCCACGGCATCGTACCAGGAAATATGCACCACGGGATATTTTTCTTTTCCCTTAATGCTGCTGCCTGCACCTTGCGGGTGCTTCCAATCGGCCCCGTTTTTCCAGGTCCACCACTGGCTGTAATCATTCAAATCAACGGCATGTTTAGGCGCGCTGAATACCAGGGATGCCGGTACCAGCATACTATCATCAGGCTTTGGTGTGCCCGGCGGCACTTGCTTTTTCAGTTCGTTCCAATCAGGCTTTTTCTCGGCGGTGGTTATATAGTTGGTAGCCTTTACAAAGCGGGCAAACTGTGCATTGGTTACTTCGGTAACATCAATCCAAAAGCCATTTACGGTTACCTTATGTTTAGGGTATTCGTCAGGGCTTGCCTGCTTATTATCGCCCCCCATTAAAAAAGTTCCCGGTTGAATAAAAACCATGCCTGCATGCGCTGTAGTTGGCGCAGCATTACTTCCCAACACTGCTACCGGCTTACGCGCTAATGAAGGGAAACGCGCGGGGATATTTGATTCGCAGCAAACGGCCTTTTTTGCCGACAATGAAGGTTTTACTTTAACTATACTACTCGCGGCTGCCGGCTTAGGCTTGCATGCCGAAAATTGCAGGCCGAGGCTTATAATTAAAACCCCATAACCCACCCCAAATAGCTTTTTATTGATATTGATTGATAATTCCTTCATCACCGGTTCAAAATACTTTATTAATTTTTAATTTAACTGATTTAGTTCGATTTTATATCGTGTATAAGTTTAACGATTAAAATACCACCTGGTAACGCTATTATTCCTTTAGTTTATTTTTGACTGCCCGTCGGTGTTGTATCAATCATTGATTGCTGGTTTGATTTGGCAACACTTGATTTTTTGTGGATGCGCTGTTTGAAAACATCGTCCCAATCAATAAAGGGATAGATATTATTCTTTTTAGCCTGATCGTCAAATACGGCCTGTAGCTCTTTCAATTTTTCGGGGTATTTAGCGGCAAGGTCAATACGCTCATTAAAGTCCTTATCTAAATTATACAGTTCCCATTTGTCTTTATTATAGTCCCTGGCTGTATCGGCAATATTGCGCGATGTATTGAAAAAAGCGGTGTTGTGCAAAGCCTCTGCTTTCCAGCCGTTTTTATAAATTGAGCGGGAACCGAATATGTAGTAATACTGCAAATTATGCCTGCTTGGTGCCGTTGC
Source organism: Mucilaginibacter flavus (assembly GCF_030409315.1). Lineage (GTDB taxonomy): Bacteria > Bacteroidota > Bacteroidia > Sphingobacteriales > Sphingobacteriaceae > Mucilaginibacter > Mucilaginibacter flavus. The sequence continues at coordinate 83,206 of NZ_JAUFPS010000024.1, forward strand.
ATTATCAAACGAGTACACCAGCGAGGTGCCTTGCAGGGTATCCTGCTTTACTCCTCTTATATATTCGGGCGCTTTAATCCCCAGATACTCAATGGTGGTAGGCAACAAATCGCTCACGTGGCTGTATTGAGTGCGGATGCCGCCTTTATCTTTAATTCCCTTTGGATAAAATACAATGAGCGGGTTACGGGTACCACCTTCTGAATTGGCATCCTGTTTCCAGTATTTAAACGGCGTATTCGCGGCCTGCGCCCAGCCTAAAGGATAGTTGGCTTCGGTACCTTCTGGTGTGCCTATCTCGTCAATTTTGCTCAGGTTATATTTAATGGTTTCGCTTTCTGATTGCGTGTTGGCCAATATCGAGCGGTCGATATCGCCATTCTGCGATCCTTCTTTACTGGCACCATTATCGCCAATTACTACAAATATCAGGGTATTATCCAGTTGATTGCTTTGTTTCAGGTAGCTTATCAGGCGTTCTGTTTCATGATCGGTATAGGTAAGGTAACCGGCATATACCTCCATAAAACGGGCATACAGTTTCTTTTCATCGGCCGATAAGGTATTCCAGGCTCTGATACCGGCGTTGCGTGGCGGCAATACCGCGTCTTTAGGGATAATGCCTTTGCGTTTTTGTTCGGCAAATACTTTCTCCCTGAAAACATCCCATCCTTCGTCAAACTTGCCTTTGTACAGGTCGCTCCACTCTTTTGCTACCTGGTGCGGCGCGTGAGTAGCTCCCGGCGCATAATACAAAAAGAAAGGTTTGTTAGGGGCAACTTTTTGCTGGCGGGTAAGGTAGCTGATAGCCTTATCGGTGATCTGCTCGCTCAGGTGGCGGCCATCCGGCGTAACATGGGCGTTATCTTCAACCAGGTCGGGTTTGTATTGGTCTGTTTGCGAACCCAGGAAACCGAAAAAGTGGTCAAAACCTTTACCGCTTGGCCAACGATCAAACGGACCGGCATCGGTAGCGTCCTCATCTGGCGTTAAACCATATTTACCCACCGCGAAGGTGTTGTACCCGTTTTCACGAAGAATTTCGGCAATGGTGCCTTTATCAGAAGGGATACGACCATCATAACCGGGGAAACCGGCCGAAAGTATGGTATGCGCGAAGCCCCCCATATGTACATAATGATGATTACGGCCTGTAAGCAGCGAGGCCCTGGTAGGCGCGCAAATAGCCGCTGTATGAAAATTGGTGTAACGCAAACCATTGTTGGCCAGGCTATCATAGGTAGGTGTATTGATAACGCCGCCAAACGCGCTGGTTGCTCCAAAACCTACATCATCAAGCAATATCCATATTACGTTTGGCGCGCCCTTGGGCGCTTTGACGGGTGCGGGCCACCATTCTTTTGATTCGGCAAGTGTTTTGCCCACTGTACCCTGGTAAGCCGCCGGCTGCTCATTCTGGGCGAGGGCCGTTACCGATGTTAAGGCCAATAAGGCCGCCGATAACAAAGCAGCCGCCTTGGGGTAATTAGTTTTAGTTGTTTCCATTTGTTGAGTGTAATTATTATTTGAGCAAGGGAGCAGATAAATTATTCTTTATTTATAGAAATTGGGGGACCTGAGGATGCACTTATATTCAATCCGCACAGCCATAAAATCCCCCTCAGCGCTGCTGTTAACAGCGCATGTCATTGACTTTTGCTAAAAATGAGTAAAGGATACGATAGGCAAATGTTATAAGCGGGCTTCTTTAGCCGGTGCTATTACATTAGGCAAATTGCGAGATTGTTAACAACAGCAACAACAGCTATTAAACTGCTGGGCATTGTCAAGAGAAGATTTATTTAACCCCGGGGTAGGATTTAAAAAAGCGTTCATTGCATTAATTTTATAGCACAAATATAAAATTATTTTTATAAACTACTAAATCTATAGAAATTATATTATTAATTTAATAAACGTGCGCCTCCTTACTTAAAGCCTTCGCCGATAATGGTTTGAAAAGCGGGGCAACATCATCACTTTATTATTTTACGCTACCTTATGTTTAATTAGTTTTTGAGGATCAAAGAAGTGATTTAGCGGCCCCTCCCCTTCACCGGTTTTAACATCGTGCCCGGCAACAATAGCCTGGTGCACATAAGCTTTAGCTTTCTCAATGGCGGTGCAGATGTCATGATTTAAACCAACAAAAGCGGCAATGGCAGATGATAGTGTACAACCCGTACCGTGTGTATTTTGAGTGCTAACAGCAGCTGATTGGAATATTTTTTTAGCTCCGTTTTTATCAAGGTACAAATCAAACAAATCCGGCCCTTGTAAATGGCCTCCTTTAACCAAAACGGCGTTGCATCCGGCTTTTATCATGTGGCGGGCGGCTTCTTGCATGTCGGCAAGGGTATCGATCTTCATTGCCGCCAGTATTTCGGCCTCATTTAAATTGGGCGTAATCAGCCTCGATATTGGAAACAATTCTTTTTGAAGGGTGACTATTGTATCTTTTTCAATTAAACGGTGGCCGCTGGTTGATACCATTACCGGATCAAAAATGACCGGCACCTGTGGGTAATCTTTCACTACTGTAGCTATGGCGAGCGCTAACTCGGCAGAGTGGACCATGCCGATTTTGATTGCCATTGGTTTAATATCATCCATAACAACCTTAATTTGCTGTTGAACAATAGTTGCCGGTATGCTGTGAATACCTGTTACGCCCAATGTATTTTGCACAGTAATAGCCGTAATTGCTGAAGTTCCGTAGCAGCCAAGGGCGCTAAATGTTTTCAAGTCGGCTTGTATGCCCGCGCCGCCGCCGCTATCTGATCCTGCAATGGTAAGCAGGGCGGTATATTTATATGGAGTGCTCACAAAATCCCTTCTTTTAAGTTAAAAACCTCTCCTTTAAAATGAGGCTTTACTATGTTAACCGCCATTTTACTTCGCTTACCGGTTTGGCATACAAATACCAGCTTTTTATTTGTAGGAAAGGTTGATATATAGTCATGAAGGTTGTATAGCGATATGTTTATCCCGCCAATATTGTGATCCTCAAATTCATAATCTTCCCGTACATCAACAAGGTAAACACTGTCGGGAGTTTCAGTTAGCCAGGTATTTAAAACAGCTATGGGAATCTCGTCGTTTACAATTCCAACAGGCCTTTCCTCCTGTACAGGCAATTGGGATTTGGTTGGCTGTTGTGCCGTAATCTTAAAAACCGTCGTGCTGTTATTAAGCGCGTCAATGGTCAATAACCTGCCCGATAGCGTTTCTCCTATCCCACAAACAACCTTAATGGCTTCATTGGCCATATAGGTTCCTATGATGCCTGGCAATACGCCAATTACCCCAATCTCCGAACAATTAGGAACCTCATCTTCCGGTGGTGGCTCGGGGAAAACGTCTCTGTAATTGGGTCCGTTTTGATAGTTGAAAACGGATACCTGTCCCTCAAACTTAAAAATGGAGCCAAAAACAAGCGGCTTAAGCAAAGCCACGCAGGTATCGTTCACCAGGTATCGGGTAGGGAAATTATCTGAGCCATCAATTACAAGATCATATTGTTTAAAAAGTTGAGCAGCATTGTCATTTGTAATCCTTTGCTGGTAAGCAACAATGTTGATAAATGGATTTAGCAAACCCAGCTTTTGTTTAGCAGTTTTAGCTTTGGGCTTTCCTATGTCGGCAGTTGAGTATAGAATTTGCCGGTGCAGGTTACTTATATCAACCACATCATCGTCGACTATGCCAATGGTGCCCACGCCTGCCGCAGCCAAATATTGTAATACCGGACAGCCCAGGCCGCCGGCACCTATCATCAACACTTTGGCTGCCTTTAATTTTTGCTGCCCTTCCATCCCCAGCTCGGGTAAAATTACCTGGCGGCTGTACCGCTTTAATTCCTCTCGCTCCAACATAACATATTGTTTAGGCCAAACATTTATCCCAATCTTTCCATACAGCCTCATAACCCTGGGCGGTTATTACTTTAGCTATTTCGGCCGGACTACGTTCGTCGGATATTTCAAACTGCTCCAACGATTCCGGCGCAACCACATAACCGCCGGGATTAGTTTTAGAACCAGCGCTGATGGATGTAATACCCAGCTTAATAATATTATCGCGGAAGGCTGGCGATTCGCGCGTAGAGATTGATAGCTCTACCTCCTCGTTAAATATGCGGTAGGCGCAAATTAGTTGCACCAGTTCACGGTCGCTCATTTCTACTTTGGGCTCAAGGCCCCCACTAAAAGGGCGTAACCTGGGGAAAGAGAGGCTGTATTTGCTTTGCCAGTATTTTTTTTCGAGGTAACTGAGATGCAGGGCGGTAAAAAAACAATCGGTGCGCCAATCTTCCAGGCCAATCAATACACCGAGGCCCATTTTATGGATTCCGGCTTTTCCCAGGCGGTCGGGCGTTTCTACCCGGTATTTAAAGTTTGATTTTTTGCCTTTTGGGTGATGCTTTTTATAATCTTCCTGGTGATAGGTTTCCTGGTAAACCAATACCGTATTTAAACCATAGGGTGTCAATTGCTCATAATCTTCCAGATCCATGGGTTGTATTTCCATAGAGATATGCGCGAAATGCGGGCGGATAAGTTCCAGTACTTTTTTAAAGTAATCGACATGTACGTTTACATTATCCTCGCCCGTAACCAGCAATACATGTTCATAGCCCATCGCTTTTATGGCCGCTACCTCCTGCATAAGCTCCATCGGCGAAAGCGTTTTACGCTTCACTTTATTATCGTAGCTAAAACCGCAATACGTACAAATATTACTGCACTCGTTTGATAAATAGAGCGGCACATACATTTGCAACACCTTGCCAAAGCGTTTTAAAGTTAGCTGCTGACTTATCTGCGCCATTTGCTCCAGGTAAGGTGCCGCCGCCGGCGATACCAGGGCCTTAAAATCTTCTAAAGTTCTTTTGGTTGCCGCTAAAGCCCGCTCCACATCATCGCTTGTTTTAGCGTATATGGAGGCCTTGGTATCGTCCCAATTGTAGGTTTCAAAAATATCGTTAAAGCTATTCATCTAAAAACGAGGTTAGTGGACTGCTTGCAACCGCATGCGAAACTGCCGATGCTAATTTTGCCTCAAAAGCCATGCGCCCGGCTTCAACAGCTAATTTAAATGCCGCGGCCATTTGTATAGGATTGGCTGATATCGCTATCGCCGTATTCACCAACACCGCATCGGCACCAATTTCCATGGCCCAGGCCGCGTCTGATGGTGAACCAATACCGGCGTCAACGATAACCGGCACATTGCTCTGGCTAATGATGATCTCCAAAAAATCGATGGTTTTTAAGCCTTTGTTACTACCAATGGGCGACCCTAAGGGCATTACGGCAGCCGTTCCGACATCTTCCAGCCGTTTGCACAAAACCGGATCGGCATGAATATAGGGAAGTACAATAAAACCCAGTTTAGATAGTTCTTCAGTAGCCTTTAAGGTTTCTATCGGATCGGGCATCAGGTACTTAGGATCGGGGTGTATTTCCAGTTTTATCCAGTTGGTCTCCAGAGCCTCACGTGCCAGCTGAGCAGCAAAAACCGCTTCCCTGGCATTACGTACGCCCGATGTATTGGGCAACAAATTGATATGCGGATATTTTAGCCTCATCAACAGATCATCCTGATCATTTCTTTTAACATCCACCCGTTTCAATGCTACCGTAACCAACTCCGAGCCCGAAGCCAGTAAAGCTTCTTCCATTAAAACCGAAGAGCTAAACTTACCAGTGCCCGTAAACAAGCGCGAGTTGAATATTTTATCTGCTATTTTTAACATTTTGTATTGATTTAAATTTGAGCTAAAAGCAAAAGGCTTAAAGCTTAAAGCCAATGCTTTGTTTATCAATATGGTTAGTCTGTAATTTGGGGATTATTATTACACTCAATTAAACCACCAACAAATAACTGGCATTCAGTTGCTGATACATCTGTTTTACCATCAATGAAGCATCGGCGGCATGCGTAATGGCACCAGAAACAGCTACGCCATATAAACCGGCTGCCATGATTCGGTTTATATCCTGTTGCTCTATACCACCTATTGCAATAATGGGCGTTTGGATGCCGGCCAGCTTCACTTTTTTCATAATTTCGGCATAGCCCTCCAGGCCCAATATGGGGCTGAGTTTTTGTTTGGTTTTGGTGAACCGGTATGGCCCCAGACCTATGTAATCTACACCTTCGGCAACCCTTTGTTTAATATGCTCAAACGTGTTAGCTGTGCCACCTATAATCATCGCATTACCCACAATGGCCCTGGCCTGATTCACCGGCATATCATCCAAACCCAGGTGAAGGCCATATGCCCCGGCTTTGAGAGCAATTTCGGGGTGATCATTCACAATTAGTTTAGCCCCATATTCATTGCATAATTCGGTGGCAGTTAAGGCGTATTCAAGAATATCTGCTTCAGGTTGCGCTTTAACTCTTAATTGTATCCATTTAGCGCCGGCATTAAGCGCCGCTTTTATAGCGGTGATATGGGTACCATTTGCCGGTTGTTGTGATATATAATGTAATCTGTCAATCATCTGGTTTAATTGGTTGTCAGTTTTTTTAATTTTTTGAAGTTGATTACCGCCTCGGACGGGTTATCCCAAACGGCCCCCAGTACAGCGGTACCATCAAAATTCATTGCCTTTACTTTATTCAGGTTAGTTTCGTTTATTCCTCCCAGAGCAATCACCTGCTGGTTTATTTCTGTTTTATCTAAATAAAATTGCTCAGGAACTATCCCACTGTAACCTGCCTTGGAGATACTATTGAATACCGGACCGAAAAAACTGTAATTAAAAGCCCTTAATGACGGCAATACCTCTAAATCATGCGCCGATGTGCTTAATACATACCCCTGTTTCATTTGCATGCCCAATTTTTCTGACGATGTGTTAATTCGCTCATGTTCTTTGTAATGCAATCCTTTTATATCAAAATATCCGGCCAGGTGATGATGCTGGTGCAAAGCAATTTGCCCATGAAACAATTGGTCAATCTGTATTAATAAATCACTTAACTGCGTGGCATCCCAACCCGGCTTACGCAGATGAAAGCGTTGCATACCAGCCTCAAAAAGCCGGTTAATGATAGCTGCTTCATCTGCAATTTCCCCGGGGGCGGATATAACTACCAGCTCCATTTTATAAATAGATCTCGCTTCCCTTTTCGGCAAACTCCTTCGATTTTTGTTCCATGCCCTTTGCCAAGGCATCCTCTTCGCCTACACCGTTTTCTTTGGCGTATTCGCGCACATCCTGCGTAATTTTCATGGAGCAAAAGTTAGGACCACACATCGAACAAAAGTGCGCGATCTTGGCACCTTCGGCAGGCAGGGTTTCATCATGAAACTCTTTAGCTGTATCCGGATCGAGCGATAAATTGAACTGATCTTCCCACCTAAACTCAAAACGGGCCTTGCTAAGCGCATTATCCCGGTATTGCGCGCCGGGATGGCCTTTAGCCAAATCGGCTGCGTGGGCTGCAATCTTATAGGTGATCACTCCATCTTTTACATCTTTTTTGTTAGGCAAGCCCAGGTGTTCTTTTGGGGTAACATAACAAAGCATAGCCGTACCAAACCAGCCAATCATGGCCGCGCCTATTGCCGAAGTGATGTGATCGTACCCAGGCGCTATATCCGTAGTCAGCGGACCTAATGTATAAAACGGAGCTTCAGAACAATGCTGCAATTGCTTTTCCATGTTCTCCTTAATCAGGTGCATAGGTACGTGACCGGGACCTTCAATAATGGTTTGCACATCGTGTTTCCAGGCAATTTTAGTCAGTTCGCCTAAAGTTTCCAGTTCGCCAAATTGGGCGGCATCGTTGGCATCGGCAATGCAACCGGGACGTAAACCATCGCCTAACGAAAACGACACATCGTATGCCTTCATAATTTCGCAGATCTCTTCAAAATGCGTGTACAAAAAATTCTCTTTATGATGCGCCAAGCACCACTTAGCCATAATAGAGCCTCCACGGGATACAATGCCGGTTATACGCTTTGCCGTTAAGGGCACATAACGCAACAACACCCCGGCATGGATGGTAAAATAATCTACCCCCTGCTCAGCCTGTTCAATCAATGTATCGCGGAATAGTTCCCAGGTTAAATCTTCAGCCTTCCCGTTTACTTTTTCTAAAGCCTGGTAAATAGGTACCGTACCAATGGGCACCGGCGAGTTACGGATAATCCACTCGCGGGTTTCATGAATGTTTTTGCCGGTAGATAGGTCCATTATGGTATCTGCTCCCCAGCGGCAGGCCCATACGGCTTTCTCCACTTCTTCCTCGATGCTGGATGTTACCGCAGAGTTGCCGATGTTGGCGTTGATTTTCACCAAAAAATTACGCCCTATAATCATGGGTTCTATTTCGGGGTGATTGATATTGGATGGAATTACCGCCCGGCCGGCGGCGACCTCCTGCCTCACAAAATCGGGCGTAATGTAACCCTTGGGCGTATTGGCACCAAAGCTATGCCCCTGGTGCTGATGGTTCATTACCTCGTACTGCCCGTTAAGCTGCTCTTTTAAAAGATCAATACGCTGGTTTTCGCGAATGGCGATATATTCCATCTCGGGCGTAATGATCCCTTTTTTGGCATAATGCATTTGCGATACATTCATCCCGGCTTTAGCGCGGAAAGGTTTTGTGGTATGGTTAAAACGCAGGCCATCTAAGCTGCTATCATTTAACCGCTGCTGCCCGTATTGCGATGAAATATGATCCAGCTGTTCCACATCTCCCCTATCCATGATCCATTTTTTGCGCAAACCGGGTAAGCCTTTTTTCACATCGATGGTGGCATTCACATCGGTATAGGGGCCGCTGGTATCATACACGGTTACCGGGGCATTAGGTTCAGTTTCGCCAAACCTGCCATGAAGTTTGGTATCGCTTAAACTAATTTCACGCATGGCTACCTGAATATCATGCAGTTGTCCTTGTACAAAAATCTTTTTTGAAGCCGGAAAAGGCGTAGTAGTTAACACCTGGTCTGTCGGAATTTTTTCTTGTTTCATTGGTTTCGATTTGATGATTAGCCGCCTTGAGTAGCTTTAATGATAATTACATGATCGCCGGGACCGAGCGTTTGCGCTTCCCAGTTGGCTTTAGAAACAATGGCTTGGTTTACAGCCACAGCAATGCCCTTAACGGAGGTTTTTAACACATCCGTGAGTAAATGCTGCACACTGCAAGCATCGGTAACGTGGTAAGTTTGTTGATTTACGGTTATTTCCATTCTGAATCTAAAAAAATAACTTTTAGGAATGGCCCCGTATGGAGGAAAGAAAAAACAACCCGAATATCAGTCAAAGTTGTTGTCACTTTTCCCTTCGGCAGTACTAACTGCATCAGGTTCAAAGGGTATTATCTCAGTCCATTGAAGGACACCCCTAAAGTTGCAACAAACTTATATAAAAGATTTAACAAGAAACAAATTATTGTTTAATAATTAAATATTGGCCGGTAAAGCCGACTTACAGGAACAGTGTCTGGTGTAAAAAAAACGAAGCAATCAACTATCTATCAAGCAATTAAAAACCTCATAGAACCATTAATATGGTTAACAGTCATTGACCTCAACTCATCTAAAATTTAACCTGAAAAAACCGCTTAAAACAAACGAGGCCCGCAAATGGCGGGCCTGTTCACACTATATTTTAGCAATCTTATTGAATTAGCCAGCGTTGGGCGCTGCCGCCGTTCCAGCCCCATTGTACCAGCTTATAGCCGTTTACATTTGAGCTTGAATTATCCAGGGCACCGCTTGTACTTTGATTCCAGATTTTGTAAGTACCGTCAGATTGTTTATCAACCCACCAGCGCTGGTTGGTATTACGGCTTGGAGTGTACTGGATTAATTGCAGGCCATTAGTTGCCGCACCACCCGGCACATCAAGGCAAAGCCAGCTGTACTGGCTAACAATGTTCCATGAATTATCCTCGTTTTGAGTAAAATTCCATTTCTGGCTCAGGCCATTATTCAATCCCCATATTACAACGCCGGTACCATTACCGCTAAGGCTACCGTTGTCAACGGCTATACCATTCTGGCTGTTTACAATAACATGCGTACCCGCCAAATTATCTGGCTGCGAGCCGGGTGTATATTGCAGCCAGGCTACCGCGCTTGCAAACTTGCTTGTGGTTAAAGTATTATCGGTAGGCGTTGCCTGATCCCAGCCGTTCCAGGTAATGTTATAATCGGTACGGCGGTTGTTCCATATCGCGGTGGCATTTTGCGCCATCCATGGGTAGTAGGTACTCCACATATGATTATCCCGCACAAAATGGCCAAGGCCACGGGCAAACTCATCGCCCCAGGTATTAAGGTAACCGGCATTGTTGGTGATAATGCCATTGGTAGTCATGTTATTCTTTACATAATCTATAGATCTTTTGGCGTCGTTATAATAGTTTACGTTGCCGGTTATCTGGTACAATAGGTTGGCAAAATCAACAAACGTACCCTGGTTGTAAACCGCCGAACCTTGATCTACCGTATTACTTCGATCAATACCGGCATAAACCTGGCCGGTGCTTGAATTATAAATATGGTTCCAAACCCAATCATATATCTGGGTGGCTTTGGTTAAATAGCTTTGATCGTGCGTACTTTGATAAATAAGACAAGCCACCTTGCCCAGGCTATTGTTTGATAATGCCTGTTTGTTGATAGGCTGCCCGGCAGGTGTCATATCGGGTTGTTGCTCCCAAATGCCGCCGCCATTGTACTGCGTATCCCAGCCACGGGCGTAGGCCATATCAAAGCCGTATTTGGCCTGGGTAAGGAAATTAGCCGTACCCGTCATTTGATAACCGCGAATAAGCGCCAGGGAAAACCAACCGATATCATCGTTCCAGCCATCCCAGGTCCATGGTGGTGGCGTGTTTTGCAGCCAGGTGTTGCAAAGGTTATTAACCAATGTTTTATGCGTTGCGCTGCCGGTACGTTCATAAGCATCTTCGGCCACCAAAATATCAAGCGATGCCACCCAGGTACCATCGGCAGTACCATCGCTGATTGATTTTTTGTAATAAGTTTGCCCGCCCGAGTTTACGAGGAAAGCGTTGTTGTACGCGTTAAAAGCGGCATCGGCATTACCCGCGTTGGCCGAACTGGTGTGCACCGCCAGCTTTGAGCCATTGGTTGTTTGCCCATCATCTGTTTTAGGTGTCGCTGTTTTTTTACAGGCCGGACACATGAGTGCAACACCTGCCGCCAACGGGAGCAGCCCCCGCAGCCAATAGCTGTTTTTTAAGTGATTTTTCTTCATAATGTTGTTTTTATAGATTGTTTTAAAGTGGTTTCGCTTTTTAAGCCCCGAGCTATCCTGGTTTGGCAACAGGGATAGCACGGGGACAAAAAATTATTTTTCAGATAGTGTAGGGTATAAAAGCTACTTTTTGCTCAAAGGCATCCCTCACCATCAATTTCGGTGTTTGAAACGATAGCAGATGAATACTTTAAAAGCCGAAGTAGTAATGGAAAAACTATAGGTGGTTGGTTAGCCCCACCTATAGGATATTTTAAAAAGCATTAAGCTCGGCCACCTGCATATATGATGCGTTGTAGGCCGAATTAATGGTAACTTTAAAGTAACGGGCGTCTTTAAAGCCCCCCGGCAAAAATTGCTTTTGCAGGTCTTTGTTGTTTAGCAGGTTAAACGTACCTGCATCAACCCAGGTAATGTTATCAAGGCTTACCTTAACATTCACTTCGTTGGGTTTGCCGGCACCATCGCCCTGCCTGCCCACAAATGATAAGCCATGCAAGGTGGCAACCGCGCCCATATCAATAATGATGAAATGCGGCGGGCCAGGTGCCGCGCCCGACCAGTTGGAATGCCAAAACGTATTGATGTTGCCATCCAAAGCAAAAATAGCACGCCCGTTATTTGGTCCTTCGCCGCTTGCTTCCTGCGAGGAGAAGCCGATAACCGCCCATTTGGTTCTGTCATAATTAGGATAATCATTAAAATCGGGCTGCGCCTTTACCTGGTAAAAGGTGGTACGTAAAACAGGATTAACTTTAGCGGCACTGGTAGCAATGCTAATGGGTAACAGGTAAGTTTTTAAAGCATCCATAGCGCCATCTCCCTTGGTTTTAAACGAGATACTGAAAGGGCTGGTACTTAACTGCCCTTTCAGTATAGTACCCGATGTATTTGAAAGCGTGTAACTGGCTGCCGGTAAAAGCGGGTAGTTGGTTTTATTTACCACGTTAAAACTATCAACCATAGCGCTGTTTACGGTGAAGGTAATGGGTATATCCGTGGTGGGATAATCCTGGCCGCCAAAATCGGCACCATAAGTAGCGGTTTGTACGCTATCGGTTATTTTAAAGGTTTTTACTACCGGGTTGTTTACAGCTTCGGGCATGTATACTTTGCTGTAACTATCTACCGGCTGGTTTGGTAAATCAACCTTATCCTTACAGCCATACAACAAACTGCTTGCGGCAAGGCCAAAAAACAATATATATTTTGAAATATTTGAGGTTAACATAACGTCGGTTTTAAAGTTTATAAATGATTATTACCATCCGGGATTTTGAACAACCAGCTTTGATCTGTCAATATCATACTGACTGATAGGGAACCAATAAGAGGCCGGCGAACGAAACAGGTGGTTAGTCGCTACCACCCTGTTGTAAAAATCGTTACCGTCTTTATTGATATCCATTCCGTGTAAAGCGCCCATAACCTGGGGTGCAATTTTCCACCGGCGAATGTCAAACCATCGCTGCTCTTCAAAGGCCAGCTCAACGCGGCGTTCCTGCCAAATGCGCGTGCGCACATCTGATTGGCTTACCGGTACCGGTAATGATTTGTTGCCGGCTCCGTATTGCGGAATGCCCGCCCTATCACGTATAAGGTTTACATATTTTAAGATATCGGGATTACCGGGCGCGTACTCGTTCAAGGCCTCGGCATAGTTCAAATAAATTTCACCAAGCCTGAACAGTACCTCGGGGCGTGCCTGTGTAGCGCCGTTACCGCCCGAGCCGTTATTGCTTTGCGTGCCCACGTTTTTGCGCACCAGATAGCCGGTTTTTGACCAATCTGTAGGGTGCCCGTTTTTACCATTCGGTCCGCTCACAAAAAATGATATAGCCGCCGGGCTTTGCATTTTACCGCCCTGAAAAATAGCATTGTTATAGGTAACTGAAGCGTAAAAACGTGGTTCGCGGTTCATGTACATGTTGTACACCTGTACGCCATTCACGTTGGTAAATCCGGTTTCTGAGTATAGGGATGATTCATGTATGGGCAAACCATCGGTCATAAAATAAGCATCAACCTGCTCCTGCGTTGGGGCAATACCATTCCAGCCGCCGGCTTGCCTTGGCATGGAGTTTACGTCAAAACCCGGCAAATTATTATCCTTACGTACAAATATCTGCTCGGCATTCCAGGGGATAAAAAATATGCCTTGCAATGACTTGACAGGATCGCCGCTGGGATCTTTATACAAAGTATACAAATTCAAATCAATCACCGCCTTGGCGGCGTCTGCTGCTTTTTTCCATTTGGCAGCATCATAATTTTGATTGATCATAGGCTTACCATCCTGGTTTTTAAAGCCCGAAAAATCGGTATTGCCGTTATATAACGGGCTTGCCGCATATAACAACAAGCGCGATTTAACAGCCAAAGCCATCCCAACCGTGGCCCTGCCATATTGTATATCACTTGCCTGCCCGTTGTTTGACGGCACTTGCGGTAATACCGCCGCGGCCTTATCCAATTCGCCGCTTACGTAGTTTACGCAATCATCAAACGAGCTGCGGGGAATCTGCATTTGGGTAGCCGTCGCATCGGCAGGAATTTCTTTATCACCAACTATCACAACCGGCCCGTATTGGCGCATCAATAAAAAGTAATAGTAGGCACGTAAAAACCTGGCTTCGGCTGTGTATTGATCTATCAGTTGCTGGCCGTTGAGTGCCAGGATTTCGGCATTACCACCAATGTGGTTAATAAAATAGGTAGCCGAGCGGATACCATCGTAATAATGATTCCATTTATCAAAAATGGCGTTACCCGCGCTGATGTTACCAATGTTAAGGTCATATATGGTGTATTTTGACCAGGTAACATCAACCTCATCGGCATTGCCAAGCCATGGATTTTGGGTCCATTGTTCAGATTCATCGTCAACGTAGCTGTATACATTGGCCAGGTATTGTTCTGAAGGGCCTTTTTTCTGAAAAACCTGCTCAATGGTAACCCTGTCATTAGGTACCTGATCAAGGTATTTTTTGCAGCTGGTACATGGCAATATTAAAATGAGCAATGCCATGCTATATTTTATGATTGTATTTTTCATATCTGTTTATATTTGATGATAACCACTATTTAAAGGTGCATTTTAAGCCCAGGTTGTACGTTTTAAGCAAAGGGTATTGCGCGCCACGGCCATCGCCAAGCTCCACATCCCAAAGCTTAAATCCACTCACTGTCCACAGGTTATAGCCAATAAAATAGATGCTTAGGTTTGACATCCCTGTTTTTTTCAACCACGTTGCGCCAGCAAAATCATAGCTTAACTGTAGGGTTTGCATGCGCATAAATGCCCCGTTTTTTACCCACCATGTGCTGTTTACATAGTTCATGTTATCATTACCATAGGTAAGCCTCGGATAAAGCGGGTGCGGGTTGGGATTGATAGGTGTCCATCGGTCGGTTATCTGGGCCAAAAGGTTACCACGCTCGCCACCCTGGCTAAAGGGCTGCAAACCATCGCCGTTAAGGGAAATATCTACATCGCTTATCCCTTTAAACCACGCGCCAAGCGCAAAACCTTTGTAGTTAATTGTTGGGCCAAAACCATAAACAATAGCAGGGATACTGCCGTGCCCGATAGGGCCCTCATCGTAGCTATCTATCTTGCCATCGCCGTTTAAATCTTTGTATTTGATATCACCGGCTTTGTTGGTACCGGTTTGGTATGGCGAGTTGGCTACATCGGCATCATCTTTAAATAAACCTAAGGCGGTATATCCAAAACGCTGCCCAACCGGCCGGCCTATGCGCTGCTGCCAGGGATATGGCCATGGCGCGTTGGCATCATTAATATTGATGGCTTTGTTGTAGGTAAAGTTACCTCTTATGCCCAACTGCCAATCCCGGCCTACACGCTTGGTTACCTCAAGCGAGGCATCAATACCGCGGTTATGAATTTCACCAAGGTTGGCGTAAGGTAACGATAGCAAGCCCGTGTAAGTAGGTACATCTCCCCGTTGGCGGAAAATGCCTGTACGGTACTCCTGGAAAACATCGGCGGTAAGGGATACAACATCATCCAGCATTTTAACCTCTACACCAAGGTTTTGCTTTTTGGCTTTTTCCCAGGTTACGCTTACAGCATAATCGCCAATATCCAGTCCGTTAATGGTTTGGTTGGTACCATTTTGACCGTACGAGTAGTTGCCATTACCACCGCCAACGGTAGATATGTAGGCAAACCTGCGGCCACCAATATTACTGTTACCCACCACACCGTAAGAGTAGCGCAGCTTAAATAATTGGAATACATCGGCAAGTGGTTTAAAAAACTTTTCTTCGGATATCACCCAGCCGGCGCCAAAAGATGGGAAGAAACCAAAGCGATGATCTGGCGCGAAAGTTTCAGAACCATTGTAACCAAAGTTAGCCTCGGCCAGGTACTTGTTATCGTAAGCGTAAGTAACACGCCCTGCTAAACCCATGTAACGGTATGGGATAGAGCTGATAAAATCGCCTGCAAAGGCATCCTCTTTGTCCGACTGGTTAAAAAGCACCAGCCCTGTAAAGCTATGTTTACCAACTGTATTGCTGTAGTTAATAGCGGCCTCGTCATAAAACTGGCGTGTGCCGCCATTGGTACGTCCATAACCCAAAAAGCTGGTGCCGATGGATGTTTGATCTAACAGCAATTTGCCATTGGCATCGCGGCCGGTAGCCAGGTAACCATCGACTGTTTTGGTGCGACTGATGGTATGCGCGTTGTAGTTATCAAAAGAGAACATGGCCGTTGCAGAGAGGCCTTTAAGAATCGACCCTAAATCCTGCGTTACCCGGATATTGCTCCACAACTGGCTTTTAAATTCGGTAACATAACCACTTTGGGTTAACAGGTTATAGGGGTTAAGCACATCGCCGGTACGGATCTGTGAATGCAAGCCGTTTGAATAAACCGGTGGAATGATGATTGGCGGCAACAGGTACGCCGAGCTCCAGATGGCATCAACCGAGTTACCCGGATAATTACCGTTGCTTATCCAGCCCGATGCGCCAAAATCAACCTTGGTACTTTTGGTTACTTTAAGGGTTAGGTTTGATGTAAAATTATAGCGATTAAATTTGATAGAGGAGTTGTAGTTAGCCAGCTGATCTGTTTTATATAAGCCGGTTTCATCATAATATCCTAATGATAAATAATATTGGGCATTTTCTGAACCTCCGTTGGCATTTACACGGGCGCGACGGTTTTGTCCTGTTTTATTGAAGAGTACTTTAAACCAGTCAACATCCGGGTACAGATCGGGGTCGCTGTGGCTGGCGGTTTTATCGATCCTATCCTGCGAGTATTTAGGCAGCGGATCTGTTGGGTTACTATTCCTGTTGGCCTCATTAGCCATCTGCATATAAGTTACCCCGTTGGCAAACTGCGGAATTTTGGTAAACTGGGTAATACCCTGGTCATACTGCCCGTTGATTAATGGCTTACCTACCCTGCCCTTTTTGGTTTGAATAAGGATAACGCCGTTAGCGCCACGCACACCGTAAACCGCCGTTGCCGAGGCATCCTTAAGAATACTGAAACTGGCTATATCTTCAGGGTCAACATTGGCAAAATCGCGCTCAACCCCATCCACCAATACCAGGGGGCTGCTGTTGGTAAACGTAGAAATACCCCTGATGTAAATTTCGGCATTATCATAACCGGGCTGGCCGCTACGCTGTACGCCTATAATACCCGCTACACGGCCCGCCAATACATCGGTGATGTTGGCAACCGGCATCTTCAAGTCTTCGGCCTTAACGGTGCTGATAGCGCCAATTACACTCACCTTTTTCTGCTGCCCGTAAGCCACAACCACTACATCGGTTAAGCCGGTAGCAACCTCCTTAAGGGTTACGTTAACCGTTTTGGTGTTGTTTACAGGGACCTCCTGGGTAGCGTAACCCACAAAGGTAAAAACCAGCGTACCATTACCATCGGTAAGCTTAATGGTGTATGTACCATCGGCTCGGGTAGATGTACTGATATTACCATCCTTTAGTTTAACCGTTACACCGCCTACAGGCAAGCCCTTTTCATCAACCACCTTGCCAGTTACGGTAAAGGGGATTACATCGGCAGTACTTGAAGTGACTGGTTGAGGCGTTTTTCTTTTAATCACAATCATGTTTTGAATGATCTCGTAATTAAGCGGCTGATCTGAAAAACACTGATCAAGCACCCTGTTTAAAGGCTGATTTACGGCGTTGATGCTTACCGGCTTTGCCTCTTTAAGCATTTTATTATCGTAAACAAATTCAACACCGCTTTGGCGGTGCAATTGTTTAAACACATCTAAAAGCGAAACATCTTTCACCTTTAAACTGATGTTTTGCGAATAAGTAGCAGCACTTACATGAAGCAAAGCCGCCATTAATAAAACAAACGTGAGTTTCATTATCAGCAAAAATTTTGATAGGACACGGGAATCCCCTTTGCATGGGAATGCAATAGAAAATTTATACATTTGGTTAAGGTTAGTAATTAATTGGTTGTAAGAAATAATCAGTTATTGACCCTCAACACCGAAAGGTATGTAACCGGGGGCACTTCCACCTGCTCCTGGTTTCTTTCGTATTAAGGGTACCGTTAAAGTTGCGCGTAAAGGTTAATCCATCACCACCACCCTCCTTCCTGTAACTTTAAAGTGAACAGATCCGGTTGCCTCCAGGGCCTTTAATACCACATCTATATTTTTATACCTGGAAATTGTACCGCCAAAATTGCTTTGAGTAAGCTTGTTTTGAAAAACTACATCTACATTATACCACCGCCCTATTTTCATCATGGTGTTTTGGATGCTTTCATTGTCAAACACAAAAAAGCCATCCTTCCAGGCTACCACATCAGCAGTGTTTACTTCATTTACAGCAAAAGCCGCGTTGCGGCAACAAAGCACGCCCTGCTGCCCGGGCTTAAGTAAAGAATTACATGCCTGCGAATGCAGCTTAACCGAACCTTCGAGCAGGGTTGTTTTTACTTCTTTTTCATCGGGATAAGCCATTACGTTAAAGTGGGTACCTAATACCTGCACATCCATACCGTTAACGCATACCTTGAAGGGCATATTCTTATTTTTGGCCACCTCAAAATAAGCCTCGCCAACAAGTACCACCCGCCGCTCCTTACCGGCAAAAGCAACAGGGTATTTTAATGACGATGCCGAATTAAGCCACACTTTGGTACCATCAGACAGCACCGTTTGGAATATACCGCCCCGCGGTATTGTTAATGAATTACTATCGGCAGCCGCCTGTATTTTTTTACTATTTTTAATATTATTATTTGAAGAATAAGTTAGTATACTATCATTTATTTTTTTGATAATAACACCGCTATTATTGCCAATTTGCCCATTGATTGCATTGTGTAAAACAATTGATTTGCCATTAGCCAGGGTAAGGTAAGCCATGTTTTTGCCGGGAACAATATGGCTTGCTACTTGCTTCTTGTTTTGGTTTTTGCCGGCATAAAACCACGAAAAAACACCCGACATTAACACCAGTGTAACCGATGCAGCGCATGCAAAACGCAGATAGCGCAAACGTTTAACCGGGGTAAATACATATTGATAATCAGAATCATGCAGAAATTTACCCATAATCAAACGCCTGGTTTCCTCTTCGCTGCCCAGAAATGGATCCCACTCATTATCCAGTAATTTAATTTCCTCGTAATAGTGATCCAAAAGCACCTTTTCCTCATCGGTACATTGGCCCGAAAGGTACTTTTCATAAAGCGTAATAAAATCCTGTTTTGACATTTGTCGGTTTATACTACTATAGTACCCGGTTGCACAAAAAACTCACATACTTTTTCATATTTTTTTTTCGATTATTTATCAATTTTTAAGATTTTTTGATTATTTTTAAGATACCAATTATAATGTCAAATCATTCATTAACAGATACAGAACTATGGCATGCCGTACGCAATGACGACGCGAGCGCATTCAATATGCTGTTTGATCGTTATTGGATAAGGCTATACAAAACGGCACATTTTTACCTGGACGACCGCGAGGTTTGTGCCGAGGCGGTAAATGATGTTTTTGTAAGTATCTGGAACAGGAGAAAAGAATTGGAGATAGTTTCGTTTTGCACCTTTATGCAAACATCGGTAAGGTACCAGATTTACAAACGCCGTAAAGCGGTTAAACTGGAAGTTATTTTTAAAGAAAACCTGGTAGATGACGCCCATTTTCAATTAAATGACGGCGAAATAAAAATACAGCAAACAGAAATTGACATCCGGCTTAATGGCCACCTGGATAAACTACCCAAACGGTGCCAGGAAATTTTTGAATTAAGCCGGTTTGATAATCTAAGCAACCAGGAAATAGCCGAACGGCTGAATATCTCAAAACGCACGGTAGAAAATCAATTGGCTTTAGCGGTAAAACATCTCAGGCTGTGTTTTAAACACATTTGCATTTTGCTTTTCGCATATCTTTTTATGTAAACCCAAATCATCCCCGCAAAAAATAAACAAACAATAAAGGCTATCCAATGCGGATAGCCTTTATTGTTTATGCCTGAATTACCTGATTCTGTAATTGCAGCTTATTTATCATTGGTTAATGAGTAAGGGAAACTTGCCTGCGTAGTACCCCGTTGTTTGTTGGGCTGTGCAGACATGTTAAAGTTAATTACCCCTCCTTTTAGCAGTGTTGAGTGATCAAACCAATTGTTGTTGTAAGGTTTGCCATTAATACTTATCCCGTTAATGTACTGATTACTTTCGCTATTGGCAGCCGCGTTCAATACCAGCTTGTTACCATTTTCCAGGTTAAGGGTCATGCTTTTAAACAATGGGGTGCCTAAAACATATTGCCCGCTTGTTGGGCACACCGGGTAAAAACCCATGGCCGAAAACACGTACCAGGCCGATGTTTGGCCGTTATCCTCATCGCCGCAATAACCATCGGGCGTGGCGGCATATAGTTTGCGCATAGCCTCGCGCACCCAATATTGGGTTTTCCAGGGCTGGCCGGCATAGTTATATAAATATATCATATGCTGTATAGGCTGATTACCGTGCGCGTATTGGCCCATGCCGGCTATCTGCATTTCGCGCATTTCGTGTATCACCCAATCAGATTTTTTAAGATCAAATGAGGGCGGCAGGGTAAACACCGAATCGAGCTTGGCTGTAAATTGCCGGTTGCCACCCATCAGGTTTATTAAACCCTGAATATCATGAAAGGCGGCCCAGGTATAGTGCCAGCTGTTACCTTCGGTAAACGGTCCGCCCCACCTAAACTGGTAAAACGGCGTTTGAAATGTTCCATCAGCATTTTTGCCGCGCATTAGCTTTGTTGAGCTATCAAACAGGTTACGGTAGTTTAAGCTTCGCTTTTTATAAATTTCTAATTCGGCAGCAGGGCGGTTTAGCTTTTTACCTAATTGATAAATCGAAAAATCGTCATAAGCGTATTCCAGCGTGCGGGCGGCGCTTTGGTCAACCTTATCAACAGGTACATAACCCAGGGTGTTATAATATTCAACACCTTTGCGCCCGGTAGCATTTGGCCCCTGGTTATTGGCGCCATGCAACAATGCCTGGTACAGCGTATCAATGTTATAGCCCTTAATCCCTTTCAAATAAGCATCGGCCACAACCGAGGCGGAGTTATTACCCACCATAATATCGGCATAACCCGGGCTCGACCACTCAGGCAGCCAGCCGCCCTCTTTGTAATCGTTAATTAAACCTTGCTGCATTTCCTTATCTATCGAAGGATAAACCAGGTTCAAAAACGGGTACAAAGCCCTGAAGGTATCCCAGAAACCCGTGCCGGCAAACATATACCCGGGTTCGGTATTGCCTGTATAAGGACTCCAATGTAGTATTTTCCCTTGTGCGTTTATTTCATATAATTTATTGGGGAAGAAAAGCATGCGGTACAGGCATGAGTAAAAGGTGCGCACCTGATCAACAGATGCTCCCGAAACCGTGATATGATTCAGGGTTTTGTTCCAAACGGCTTTCGCTTTCTGTTTGGTAACCTCAAAGCTATCATTACCCTGCTCTGTTTTTAAATTCAATTCGGCCTGTTCAAAGCTGATGAATGACGAGGCTACCCTAAGGTGCACTTTTTCGCCAGCCGTAGTTTTGAAACCTATGGCGGCTACCGACCGCCTGGAGTGCAGATGCAATGAATCCGTCAAAACCG
Organism: Mucilaginibacter flavus; assembly: GCF_030409315.1. Classification (GTDB taxonomy): domain Bacteria; phylum Bacteroidota; class Bacteroidia; order Sphingobacteriales; family Sphingobacteriaceae; genus Mucilaginibacter; species Mucilaginibacter flavus. Next base: position 104,633 of record NZ_JAUFPS010000024.1, read on the forward strand.
TATCGTTAAAAGTACGCAATACCGTGAAAGGCTTATCTACGTAAATAACAAAGTAGTTTTTAAAATTCTTTAGCGGTCCACGTGCATATTTGGTTGAGTAACCTATGATTTTCCTTTCGGAAGGGATAATTTTAACGTAAGAACCTTTGTCCAAAGCATCTACCACAATAAACGAACTATCGCTTTTGGGAAACGTAAATCTAAACTGAGCAGAACGCTCGGTAGGTGTTATCTCGGTGGTTACGTCATAATCGGCAAGGTAAACGCTGTAAAAGTAGGGCTTGGCAACCTCTGCTTTGTGCGAAACCAGCTTGCCCTGCCGTCCTCGGTATTTTTTAAATGTTGAGTAACCGGCATTATTGAAAACTGCCCGTAATCATTCATCCATGGTGATGGTTGATGGGTTTGTTTAAAGCCTCGAATTTTGTGGGCATCATAAGTATACATCCACCCATCGCCCATGCCACCGGTTTGGGGAGCCCAAAAGTTCATGCCCCAGGGCAAAGCAATAGCAGGATAGGTGTTTCCGTTAGATAGCTCAAATTTAGAATCGGTACCCATTAGCGGGTTGATCCAATCAACAGGGTCGGTTACTTTATTTACCTGCTGTGCAAAGGCACCACGGGCTATGATCAATAATGCAAAAAAGAATAGTTTTCTCATGAATCCGGTTAAGTAAACACTGCAGAACTTCGCGACAAACGATAATCAAACAGCGCGGCTATATGAAGCCTTTTGGATATCACAAATAACCCTATTTACTAAGTTTAGACAGTTGACAATTCATACATTTTTATTGACGTGTTGTACATTTAAGTATCAACATTACTAATAAATATGTTTTTTTACGAACCATGAAAAAAGGCCAAAGCTCAAAACATTTGAAAGGCATTTTGAACTTTAATTAAGGTTAACTCTGTTATGTTGATTAAATTCCATCAGTTAACTATACTCCTCGTTTTAAACTCCAGCAAACTATTGACTACTATATTTTTCTTATATAAAGGGCAAAAAAACGCACTCAAATACCGTAAAAACACCTTACTACACGCAGGCTTCGCCTTTAACTTTATTAAAAAAAAGCATTAACCAGACATACCGATAAAACCAACAAACACCTGCGGAAACGCAGCTTGTAATTTTAACATTAACAAACTGTTAATCATTTACTTATTGTTCTTTTTATCAAATATTATTTTGAATTTTATAAAAATCCTAAAATCCTAATCATGAGTAGCAGAATAATAAAAGCCGCCGCATTTACCAATGGCGAAACAGCGTATATCGCCTGGAAAGTTGACAGTATGATTCATGGCTGTCTCGGTTTCGAGATCACCCGCCAATACCCCAACGGCGAATTGCCAGACAGGGTGCTTCCGGCATGGGTAGCCTTTAAAGGCCAATCTAATCCCGACTGGAACCCACAAGATACCAGCGTATGGCCAGTTCAAAAATTAAGCTGGCAGGATATGACGCTTGTGCGTAAAAGAGATAGTGTTGACACCCACCCCCAGGACACCGAAGTTCAATACCTCATACGCCCTGTAGGACCATTTGATGGCAACGACGATAACAAGGTAATAACAACCCTGCCTGTAAATTACCAGGGCGCAGTTGTGCCTCTTTCTTACATAGGCGACGGTTTTATCACCAACAAAATCCTCATCGGAACGCAGCATGGCAATATTCGCGCTACTTTTACAAACGGTATCATGGCCACACAATGGCTTTCGCGTACGCTGAAAGAAACCGGGGCCGATATCAACACTTTTAGACAAGATATCCAAACACCGGGCAACGCAATTCGTAACTACATGACCGGCCAAGTATTAAACTCCCTTAGCATGCTGCTTGATAAAGCTGAGAATACCCCGGGAGCTTCAATAAAAATGGCCATTTATGAGCTTAACGACCCCGAACTGATAACAAAAATAGCCTCGCTGAAAGATAAAGTAGAGATCATTTTATCTAACACCGCTTTTGATAGCAAAGCTAATGAATGGGATACCGAAAATGCGCCTGCAAGACAAACCCTGCAAAATGCCGGCGTAATCAAATACGATCGTTTTTTTAATAACGTCAGAATTGGTCACAATAAATTTGTGGTATACCTGGAAAACGGTAAACCGAAATCTGTATTAATGGGTAGCACAAACTGGACTTACACGGGTCTTTGCGCGCAAAGTAATAATGCCACCATAATTGACTCCGAAGAGGTTGCCGGTTATTATAACACCTATTGGGAAAATTTAAAAGCAGATACGGCTTTATTTACGGTGCCAAACCCCAGCGGCAATCCAACAAGCAACGTACAAGGGAGCGCCTTACGATCGGCCAATTTAACCCCCAATGCTACGGCAACACTTAATGATGATAACAAATCGCAGGTTACCGTTTGGTTTTCGCCAAATACCATAGCATCTACAGTTAATAAAACAAAAACTCCGCCCGATTTATCTTTTGTATACTCGCTGATGCGCAAAGCAGAGAAGGCCATATTATTCGCGGTGTTTTTGCCCGGTATGTCGGGTCCAACGCCTGATACAGATATCATGACCAATGTGGTTACCGAGTCAATTGCCATTGGCGAAAAAGACAGTTCGCTTTTGGTTTATGGTTCGCTTAGCAGTCCGATGGCCATGCCCAACTATATTAAACCCGTAAAAGGGTCAACCGGCGATGGCAGCGATGATGGCACCGAATCAAAAACAAAAGTGCATCAGCCCACAACCTATGATACGGCCAATGTACACCTGGTACGCGCTACCAACCTACATGCCAATGACCTGATTGGTAATTTTGAAGCCGAGCTTTTAACCGCCGGCATAGCCATTATTCATGATAAAATTATTGTGATAGATCCTTTTTCAGATAATGCTACCGCGATATTTGGCAGCCACAACCTGGGGTTCAAAGCATCCTACGCTAATGACGAAAACCTGGTTATTGTACAAAACAACCCGGCCCTGGTTAGGGCCTATGCGGCACATGTGCTGGACATTTACGAACACTACCGCTTTAGAGCCGTACAGGAAGAATTGCAAACCGAAGGTAAGCCAGAATGGGACGGTTTTTTATCAATCAGCGATGGATGGCTGGAGAAAGCAATGTCGGCAACAGGTAAAGGTAGTCTTGCCGACTATATATGCGGATAAGTATAAAACATAAATTATTTAAAACAATCATATAACTATTATTAGTATGCCAGTACCAGCTTATGGCGTTCTTGTAGGAACGCTGAAAGATAAATTAGATAGCCAGGCCGCACTTGATAAAAATCCCGACGGCAGCCCACATTATGAATTGCTGTTAGATAGCAATGGCGAAAGCAACCGTGTGGCTATAAATGTTAAATCCAACGAAAACCCGGTGGATTTACTGTTTTTTCTTGACGATAATTACCAAAACCCGGTAACTGCCAGTATCAGCAATTTTAAGGTTGGTTATACGCCACTACATAGCACAGCTGGCTCGGGCGCGCTCGACTTTTTAAGAATGAATCTGTTTGATCTGACCAAAATGAGAGTAGTACCCGCCATGGCCGACAGCATTTCTGGAAACGATCTGAACGATATATTTACCGTTCACCTCAATCAATCGCAAAAAACACCGGGCTCATTACTTTATGTTTTTGGAAGCAGGTGGAATGATCCCAAAACTGATCCTTATTTTGATTTTCAACCCGGTACAGGTATTCATGATATCCATATGAACCAGGGCGATGAAAAAATGAAACACGCCAATGGAGTTTACCAGGACGGCGCATTTTTTATTCATTATCCCGACGAAAATCGCTGGGTGGCCATGTTTCTGCGCTTTCAATCGCAATCAACAGACACCGACAATCACGGAAACCCTAAGTAATTAAAACTAACATTATGATTAACCGCTTATTCCTCGCCGCTGGCGCGGCATAAGGGGTTAATCATATTCATTTATCTATCATAGTTTTGTTATAATTAGCTAAAAGCCTGCCAACGGGGCTTATAACGTGTAAATTAGATGCAACTAATGCCGTTAAGATGCTACACGTTCCCGATACTCCTAAAGACCTGCTTGATTACCACACGTACATTAAGTTAAGGATGTGCGAAATGTATGCCGTTTTGATTGATAAGAAACGGCCTTTCAAATGCGATAACACTTTGCAAACCATGCATTGTCTTGAACTGGTTTTAACGGGTTCAATCACCATTAGGTATGGCAGCAACGTACAGCAATTGGATGCCGGCGATATCCAATTCAGAAGACGCGGCAATTACCAGATTTTCCCATCTGATGATTATACCAGTTTGCTCATTTTTATGGAAAATGAGTTTGTTGATTATTTTTTAGAAACCCATGTCCCCGATTTTAAACAGGAAAAATTCAATGCAGATCAGCCCCCTTTTAAATTCAAAACCACCGCGTTTATAAACGCCAACGTATCACATATAATTCAAAATATTTTACAGCCGCAGGAGTACGGTAGATGCATTGTGAAATTTGCTGCCCACCAGATCATTTTACAAATTTTGGCAACCGATAATTCAAGAAGTTTTGTGGCTTTCCTGAAGTACCTGGTTAGCGATAAAAAGGTTGATCTGGCCTATTTTATGGATACCAATTTTAACCGGCAGCTTTCTTTAGCAGATATGGCAAAGCTTACCGGCAGAAGTGTAAGCGCCTTTAAAAAAGAATTTACCGATAGGTTTAATACCACGCCGGCAAAGTGGCTTATTAACCGCAGACTTGAATATGCCGAATACCAGTTAAAAAACTCCAATGATCCGGTATCACTTATCGCTTACACAAGCGGGTTTGAAAACATATCGCATTTTTCAAAAGTATATAAGGAAAAATTTGGCGGCTCGCCCAAAAGCGCGCGCAGCGAAGTGGTGCTTTAAAACAAACAAATAAAGCTTCACAACAAAATACAGGCATTTTCAAACCTTCAATTTTGAGGTATGAAAACTTTAAAAAACACCCGCCCTGCACTTATATTGATTGATATACAGCAGGGTTTTGATAACGTTCCCTATTGGGGCGGCGAACGCAATAACCCCAACGCCGAAGCAAATGCCCGCAAATTACTTGATTATTGGCGGGCAAACAACCTGCCGCTGTTTCACATCAGGCATTGTTCGGCAAATCCCGATTCCCTTTTAGCAGAAAGCAACCCAGGCAATGCCTTCAAAAAAATTGTGGAGCCATTAGCAGATGAAATAGTCATAAAAAAATCAGTTAACAGTGCCTTTATTGGTACCGACCTGAAAGAAAGGCTTGACACGGCTAACATTGATACCCTGGTAATTGTGGGTTTAACAACCGAACACTGCGTATCTACCACCACAAGAATGGCCGGTAACTTTGGTTACCATACCTTTGTTGTGGCCGATGCAACCGCCGCTTTTGCTAAAACAGGCATTAAAGGCGAGCATTACGATGCAGAAACCATTCATTTAACCTCCCTGGCCCAACTAAATGATGAGTTTGCCGTAGTGTTAAATGCTGATGAGGTTATTGGCGCATTAAAAAAAGGCGATAACTTTCTTTAGCGCTGTAATGAAAAAGCTACTGACACCCTATCTACAGGTTTCCGAGGTGCTTTCGATCATGAAATAAATTGGGGATTTATAATTAAAAGATACGAGTCTGTGTCAAAAAGATACTTTCTAAAAATACAAAAGCCTGTAATTATTTATTTTACAGGCTTTTGTTAATTTTAAACCATTAGGTTTTGTTCCAATTTGATAATGAACTAAGGTTGTTCTTTATTCACCGTCCATTCCGATATTTGAAAATCCCGGCTACCGTTATTTGCGTTGATATTTCTTTCGGATAATTTTACCTTGTTGATAAAACGTTTAATTATTATAGAATTAAAAAACTTAATAAAAATGCAATTTATTTACAATATTTATATTTTAAATAGCAAAAACCATTATTAATTTACATATTGCATAACTAAAAAGAAGTAAACAATGAAAAAATCTTACTTGCCATTACTCATTACCATATTTTCTCCATTTCTGTTCGCCGCAGCCCAGGCTCAGACACATGGAAGCCCCGAAGACGGCAGGGGTTACCACGAAACACCTGCAAAAATAAACGACCTTGTAGATACACGGCTGGAGGTAAAGTTTGATTACCAGCAATCATATCTTTACGGTAAAGAATGGGTTACCCTAAAGCCACATTTTTACGCTACAGATTCGCTTAAGCTTGATGCCAAAGGCATGGACATCCACCAGGTGGCCCTTGTAAAAGCCGGCAAGTTCCAGTCCTTAAAATATGTTTATCAAGATAGCCTCTACCTTAACATCAAGCTTGATAAAAAATACGCTGGCGGCGAACAATATGTTATTTATATCGACTATACATCAAAACCTAACTTGCTGCATGATAAGCCCGGCCATAAACTGGATGGCAAGGGCTTGTGGTTTATAAACCCGAAAGGAACCGAAGCCGATAAACCTACCCAGATCTGGACACAGGGTGAAGCCGTAGCCTCATCGTGCTGGTTCCCAACCATTGATTACCCCGGTCAAAAAACCACCCAGCAATTGAGCATGACAGTGCCTGCAAAATATACCACACTATCTAACGGGTTGCTCATTAGTCAAAAGACTAATACCGATGGTACCCGCACAGATACCTGGAAACAAAAACTACCTCACTCGCCCTACCTTTTCATGATGGCGGTTGGCGATTTTAAAATTTATAAAGATAAATGGCGTGATAAAGAGGTTAGTTATTACCTGGAACCTAAATACGCCGCTTACTCAAAGGCCATATTTGGCAAAACGCCAGAAATGATGGAGTTTTTCTCTAAAGCACTTGGTGTCGATTTTGCGTGGGAAAAATATTCGCAGGTTGTTGTGAGAGATTATCCGCTTGGTGCCATGGAAAACTCATCGGCCACTTTACTGGGCGACTATGTGCAGAAAAGCCCCTGGGAACTGATAGATGACCCGAATGGTACAGGCGGAACTACTATTGCTCATGAGCTTTTTCACCAATGGTTTGGCGACCTGGCAACTTGCGAAAGCTGGAGTAATGAAACATTAAACGAATCGTTCGCGGTATTTGGCGAAAAATATTGGAACGAGAAGCAATATGGTAAAGACGATGGCGACGCCAAACGTTACGATGAGTTACAAGCTTACCTCAATAATAAAACTGCCGCCAGCCAAAACCTGGTACCTTTTTACTACTCAGATAGCGAAGGGATAAACGGCTCTAACATTTATGATAAAGGCGGTTTGATTCTTAACATGCTGCGCAATTATTTAGGTGATGAGGCCTTTTTTAAAGGTTTAGGCACTTACCTTAAAGCGCGTTCATTTAAAAGTGCCGAAGTGCAAGACCTGCGTTTAGCACTGGAAGAAGTATCTGGCCGCGACCTTAACTGGTATTTTAACCAATGGTATTATGGTGCAGGCCACCCTGTGCTTGACATTAGCTATAAATGGGACGACGCTACTAAAACAGAAAAAGTCTTTATCGCGCAAAACCAACAAGGTCAGATTTTTCAACTACCCATTGCAGTTGATGTTTACGCCGGCGGGAAAACAAAAAGACACCAGGTTTGGTTAAGCCATGCAAAAGATACTTTAAGCTTTACTCTGCCTGTACAACCATCGCTGGTAAACGTTGACGCCGAAAAGATACTGCTAAGCAAAAAGACAGATCATAAAACCCTTACAGAACTGTTATACCAATATCAACACGCGCCATTGTATATGGACCGCTTTGAGGCGTTTATGGCTGCACTTGATCAACCAGCCAAAGCAGAAAGCAGGCAGATATTAATAGCGGCCTTAAATGATAAATACCACGGCCTCCGTGTTAAAGCCATCAGGGCCGTTAAAACGGATGATCCCGATTTTACTGTAACCGTTTTACCAATTATAATCAACCTTGCTAAAAACGATCCTAACTACCCTGTGAGGGCAGCAGCTTTAAGTCTGTTAGGTAAAACAAACGCTGTAGCTTATAAAGATTTGTATACCTCATCTTTAACAAGTCCATCCTACAGTGTACGCGCAGCAGCTTTAACGGCGTTGAATACCATAGCCCCACAAGAAGCCTTTAAAACCGCGAAAGCATTACAGCCACAGGCAGAAGGCGCGGTTGCGCAGGCCGTTGTTGGTGTTTACGCCGCAAACGGATCTGACGCGGAATGGCCTTACGTAATAGCTGCATTTAAAAAAGCCTCGGTACAAACCAAGGTGGACAATGCCATAAAAACAATGCCCCTGATTATCGGCAAAATGACTAATCCAGCATACGTTACAGAAGGGATTAACAGCATCCGCGACCTGGCTATCAGCTACAAAAAATATAACATTGCCCCAAGGTTAATCACTGCCCTTGAAGCGATAGAAAAGGCCCGCAAAGACATGAACGACAGCGCATCTGCAAAAGAAGCAGAGGATGCTATTAAACAAATCAATAACGCGGCTATTTAGCCGCGCTTACGATCCCTCCTATCCGCTCTAAAATACCATTGGAGTGGCCACTCATCACCTAACTGCTTTGTTCCTGATTTCCTAACAGGCTTATTCAGGAACAAAGCAGTTAATGAAATATCCCGGGCTGATTTAATATTGTACTTTAACCCGCAAACCACGCTGTTAGTCAACTACAAGGTTTTCAGCATACCTCTTCTCCTTTTTAGTAATACCTGCGCCAAAGCATGTTAATCCGCCTTTAATAAGGGGTAGCTCCGCCTGTATCAAAAGCCTATCTCGATAAAACTACTATTCTAAGGCATCTTCTTGTCATTTACACATTCTGCCGCAGAAATTAGAATCTTCTAATGTGTAAAAGAATTACTGATAACCGAATTACCTTTGTGCAATGGCAGAGTTATGAATATATTATTAATTGAAGATGAGCCCAATGTAGTTGCCTTTATAAAAAAGGGACTTGAGGAGCAGCGCCATGTTGTAATGGTTGCTTATGACGGCAATATGGGTTGCAAACTTGCGCTTGAGCAGGATTTTGACTTGATTTTACTGGATATTATTCTCCCTTACAGCAATGGATTTGAAGTGTGCAAACAAATACGGCAATTTAAAAAAGAAGTATCTATTTTAATGCTTACCGCCCTGGGTACAGTAAATGATAAAGTACAGGGGCTGGAGTATGGTGCAGATGATTACCTAACCAAACCCTTTCATTTTGCCGAACTTTTAGCCCGAATAAAAGCGCTTGACCGAAGACGATCGATGGTTTTGCCAGGCACTAATTACCAGGTTGATGACCTTGAAATGGATTGCTTTCGCAAAACGGTTACCCGGGCCGGCAAAACAATTTTTTTAACGGTAAAAGAGTTTACCCTGCTCGAAGTTTTAATGGTGAACAAAAACAGGGTATTATCCAGAAGTTATATAGCGGAATCTGTATGGGGTATCAACTTTAACAGGGGTACCAACCTCATTGATGTTTACATTAATTATTTGCGTACCAAGGTTGATAAGGGCTTCCCCAAACAGCTAATCAATACAGTTATTGGCATGGGTTACGTAATACGGGAACAAACGACGACTGGCAATGAAAGTTAAAAACAGGTTATCGTTACAGTTTACCCTAATGTTTGCCATTTTACTGGTGATAGTATTATTAGGCATTTATTTATTTGTTGAACACAACAGGGTGCGTTCGTTTTTTAATAAACTGGATGACCGCGCTTTAACCATTGCCCAGTTTTACCTTGCAGAGGATAATTTATCGGAGGATAATTTTAAACATATCATCAAAAAGTTCCCCCGTTCGTTAGATAATGAAGCCATCCGGATCTACAACGATAGCTATCAGCCTCAATTTATTCCCGAAGACTCCATTCATTGGGGGAAAGAATTGCTAAAGCAAATTATAAATCAAAAAAAAATACACTTATCTACTGACAATAAGCAAATTACAGGAATTTACTATAAAGACAACTCCGGCAATTATATCATCATCGTTTCTGCCATTGATAACAGTGGAAACGCGGATATGAAGGAACTTGGCTTGATCATGTTTTTTTTCTTCCTGTTTTCCCTGCTTATCACATTTCTGATGGGAAGGATATTTTCGCGCGTTGCCCTGTACCCCATTGTTAAAATAACGGGTAATTTAAAGGCCATCAGATCATCCAGTCTTGATAAGCGGTTAAGCGTTGATCAAAGTAAAACCGATGAAATAGACCTGCTGAGTATCAGCATTAACCAACTGTTGGAGCATTTAGAGCAATCCTTCAGCAGTCAAAAATCATTTATATCTCATGCCTCTCATGAGCTGCGCACACCTATTACCATGATTTTGGGCGAGGCCGAAACCACCTTGATGCGCGAACGTAAAACAGAAGAATACAAAGCAACCCTAACAAGCATTGCGCAGGAAGCCGGACGTCTTGGGGGTATCATCAGCAGTTTAATGGACCTGATGCAAACCAACCTGGACACCATCGATTTACAGGATGTGCGGATAGATGAGCTGGTTTGGGAAATTTTAGATGAGTTTGAGGATACCATGCCGGGCAGTAAAGTAAACGTAGTTTACGATTTGCCGCACGAAGCTTTAAAATACACCATACAGGGAAACAGGCAATTGTTGTTCATAGCTATAAGTAACATCATTAAAAATGCCATAAAATTTTCTAATCAAAAGGAAATTAAGTGCAATATTTTTTGCGATGCCAAAAGCGTAAATGTTGTGATAGCAGATCAAGGTATTGGCATAGTTGAAAATGACCTGCGGGAAATTTTCCAACCATTTTTCAGATCAACCAACGCCATTGGTTATCCGGGTAATGGTGTTGGTCTTTCACTCAGTTCAAACATCATCAGGGTGCATAACGGTACCATTAAAGTAAAATCGGAATTAGGCAAGGGAACAACATTTTATATCAGTTTCCCTATTTACAGCAACTGATAGTCAGAAAACAGCGTTTCGGACCAATATTTACGTCGATACATTAGAAAATTTTAATCACCTTCTAATCCGCCTTTAATGTGCTACTAAGTGTTGCCTAATTGCGCGCGGGTACTTTTGTACGGAGCTTATTTTCAACTCCATCAATTTGTATGCGCTTAAAATTAATGCTACTTTTTATGGTATGTGTAACTACCATTAACAAAGGGCAAGCCCAAAACCCGGTACCCGATACGCTTAAATTAACCTTAAAAGAAGCCGAAGATCAGTTTCTGAAAAACAACCTCGCCTTAATCATTCAGCACTATAATATAGATAATGCACAGGCGCAGGTAATTACAGCAAAACTTTTTCAGAACCCGCAGCTTGATTATAGCATTGGCGCGTATAATCCTGTCACCAAAAAATTATTTAGCCTTGGTTATAATGATGCCGATATTACCCGTAACGGCGAGTTTGCTGTTGGTATATCTCAACTTTTTTTAACCGCCGGCAAGCGCAATAAAAATATAGCGTTGGCCAAAGTCGGTGTTGAACAGGCAACCTATCAATTTTTCGATCTGTTACGTACGCTGCGATTCACTTTACGCAGTGATTTTTTCAATATTTATTTCCAGCAACAATCAGAAAAAGTTTATACACAGGAAATTGGTGCGTTACAGCAAATACTTGCAGCCTTTAAAGAGCAATACGGGAACGGTTATATTGCCCAAAAAGAGGTTTTACGTATTCAGTCTCAATTATACACCATGCAAACCGAGTATAATTTACTGCAGCTTAGTATCAATAGCACTTTAGCAGAATTTAAAACCCTTATAAAAGTACCCGGTACAACCCGTATTGCCGCTATTTATAATTATAACATTGATGGCAAAGAGGTATTAACCGCGGTTCCGTATGCAAACCTTTTAGATTCGGCAAACACTAACCGTACCGATCTTAAGATTGCCCGGGTAAACCTTACCTATAATGATGTAAACCTTAAAGTACAAAAAGCCGCGGCATGGCCCGACATTACCCTTAGTGCCAACTTTGATAAGTACGGTAGTTACATACCCAACTTTAGCAATTTGGGCATATCACTTCCACTACCTTTTTTTAACCGTAACCAGGGAGGCATAAAACAGGCTCGCATAGCGATAGACCAGGGCAAGGCGCAATATCAGCAACAACAAAACCAGGTAGAAAACGATGTAGCTGTTAATTACGACAATGCATTAAAGCTGGAACAGCTATGCAATAGTTTCGATCCTAAGTTTAAACAAGACTATAGCCATCTTATACAGGAGGTACTTAAAAACTACACCCTGCGCAATATTGGGTTATTAGATTTTTTAAACTATTACGACGATTACAAAAACAACACCCTACTGCTTGATAACGCCAGGCTAAACCGCGTTGCCTCGCTTGAGCAACTTAATTACGTTACCGGGACTCCCTTTTTTAACAAACAATAATCTCTTATCCTAAAACATTCCCCAAGATGAAACGCTTCAAAAAAAACTATATAGTTGTTATCTTTTTTATCGGGCTATCGTGGCTTCTGTTTTCATGCAATTCAGATAAACCTGCCGACGATGCCCGGGTACCCTACCAGGTACCAGATTCATTAATGAAAACATTAACAATAGATACCGTAAAAACATCCAGCCTTACAAACGCAATAAAATTTAACGGATTGATAGATTTTAACCCCGATAAAGTGGTTAATATATTCCCCTTAATTAGCGGTAACCTGCAAAACATTAATGTAATGCCGGGCGATTTTGTAAAAGCGGGCCAGGTTTTGGGAATTATAAAAAGCGCCGAGGTAGCCAACTATAACGCGGCCCTGATAAGCGCCGAAGCCACGGTACGCTCAACGGCCGTACAACTGGCTCAGCAAAAAGCTTTGTTTAAGAGTGGGCTGGCATCTCAGATAGATATAACCAATGCCGATGTTAATTATGAGCAGGCTATGGCGGCCAAAGTTGCGGCAGAAAAAATACTGAGCATTAATGGGAACAACAAGAATGGCGAGTATGTAATTAAATCGCCTATTGATGGCTTCGTGGTTCAAAAAAATGTAACTAACGGCATGGCTATCCGTACGGACAACAACACAGGTTTGTTTACGATATCCGATTTAAAACAAGTTTGGGTACAGGCCAATGTTTATGAACAAAACATAAGCAAAGTACACCTGGGCGATGAGGTTGAGGTAAGCACCATAGCCTATCCCGATAAAATATTTAAAGGCAAGATAGATAAACTGATGAACGTGCTTGACCCTACAAGCAAAGTAATGAAAATGCGGATAGTGCTAAACAATCCCGATTATATTTTGAAGCCCCAGATGTTTGCCACAGTTACTGTAAACAATAGCGAAAATAAAGAAGCGATATCTGTTTCGAGCGGTGCCCTTATTTTTGATCACAGCCAATATTATGTACTGCTTTATAAGGGCAGAAAAGATATTCAGATACGGCCAGTTGATGTTATCAGCATAAATGGCCAAACTGCCTATATAAAAAGTGGGGTATTGCCAGGCGAGCGATTAATAGGATCACAGGCAATTCTTATTTACGGATCGTTAAACAACTAAATTATCCCTTCAAAATCACATCTGTAATGATTAAATTTCTGAGAGGAATCATTGGTTTCTCGCTAAAAAACAAATACCTCATTTTATTTCTTGCCGCTTTACTAATTGTAACAGGTATAATAACATTTAAGCAAATGCCTATTGAGGCTTTTCCTGATGTTACCAATACCGAAATAACGGTTATTACACAATGGCCGGGCCGAAGCGCCGAGGAGGTAGAAAAGTTTATAACCATACCTATAGAAATAGCATTAAACCCGGTTCAAAAAAAAATAAGCCTGCGCTCTACCAGTATATTTGGATTAAGCTATGTTAAATTAATTTTTGACGATAACGTAAAAGATCCCGAAGCCCGCCAACAGGTGATGAACTTGTTGAACAACGCGGGTTTACCCGCCGGTATAGCACCTTCTGTACAGCCCCCTACCGGCCCTACGGGCGAAATATTCAGATACACCCTTAAAAGTACTTTCAGAGATGTAAGAGAGCTTAAAACTATGCAGGATTGGGTTATAGACCGCAGGTTAAGATCGGTACCCGGCATAGCCGATATAAACAGTTTTGGCGGTAAAACAAAAACCTATGAAATTACAGTAGACCCGGGTAAGCTTACCACATTGGGCATTACCCCATTAGATGTATTTACCGCTGTACAAAAAACTAATATTAATGTAGGCGGTGATATGATTATCCAAAACAACCAGGCTTTTGCAGTACGCGGGCTGGGCCTGTTGGATAATATTAACGAGATCAAAAACATTATTGTAACCAATAATAATGGGGTACCTGTATTGGTAAAAGATGTGGCAGATGTTTCGATATCTAATTTATCAAGATTAGGTTGGGTTGGCAGAAGCGACGCGATCACAGATCAAAACGGAAAACGAAAAATAACCGACGACCCGGACGCGGTTGAAGCCATTGTACTGATGCGAAAAGGTGAAAACCCCACTGAGGTTGTGAATGCCCTGAAAACCGAGGTTGACAAACTCAATAACGAAATTTTGCCTGCCGACACCAAAATAGTTCCTTATTATGACCGTACCAACCTGGTAGACTACGCCACCCATACCGTATTACATAACCTGGTTGAAGGCATTGTTCTGGTAACTTTCCTGGTATCGCTGTTTATGTTTAACTGGCGCACTACCTTAATAGTTTCCATTATCATCCCTATGGCATTGTTATTTGCCTTTATTTGTTTACACCTTATGGGGATGTCTGCAAATTTACTCTCCTTAGGCGCCGTTGATTTTGGGATAATTATAGATGGTGCGGTGGTGATGGTAGAAGGCATGTTTGTTATTTTAGATCATAAAGCCGCCATTATGGGCATGAGCCGGTTTAACAAAATAGCCAAAATGGGGTTAATAAAAAATGAGGGAGCTCACCTGGGCAAGGCCATTTTTTTTGCCAAATTAATCATTATCACCGGCTTGCTTCCGATTTTTGCCTTCCAAAAAGTTGAGGGAAAAATGTTTTCGCCATTGGCATACACCCTGGGCTTCGCGTTGCTTGGCGCGCTTATTACTACATTAACGCTGGTACCGGTGCTCATTAAATTTTTGCTTGATAAAAATGTGCGCGAAAAACATAACCCTATTGTACATCATCTTACCGGCTTTATGATAAACGGGTTTACCAGGGCCTTTAAACGTAAAGAAATAGTTGTTACAGCATCGCTTATCGCTATGGCAATAGGTTTATATTCATTTAGATTTTTAGGCAGCGAATTTTTACCGGAGCTGGACGAAGGCTCCATATGGCTAAGGGTGCAATTACCTTACAGTGTATCGCTTGATAAATCTGTTGAAACAGCCAAAGAGGTACGTAGCATATTGATGACTTTTCCACAGGTAAAGTACGCGGTATCGCAAACCGGACGACCAGACGATGGCACCGACGTAACGGGGTTTTACAATAATGAATTTGATGTGCTCATGTACCCCCAGGAAGACTGGAACCCGCATATAAGCAAGGAAGAACTTATTAACCAGATGAACGTCAAACTGGCAAAACTCCCCGGTACCGATCTTAATTTTTCGCAACCTATTATGGATAATGTGGAAGAAGCGGTTTCGGGGGTTAAAGGATCTATTGTTGTTAAAATATATGGTGACTCGCTTAACTATATGGAAAACAAGGCAGACCAGGTGTACAATATTCTAAAAAAAGTAAAAGGCATTGAGGATTTAGGCGTATTAAGAAGTATTGGTTTGCCAGAGTTAGATATAAATCTCGATCAGCAAAAAATGGCACAGTATGGCGTTGCCACAGCCGATGCCAACTCGGTTATATCCATGGCAATTGGTGGGGTAGCCGCGTCTACCTTATATGAAGGCGTTAAAACGTTCGATATCAGGATACGCTTTCCCGAGGCATTCCGCAAAACACCGGATGATATTGGCAATCTTTTAGTGCCAACTCAAAGCGGATCAAAAGTACCCATTAAGGAAATTGCCACAATAACCCAAAAAACCGGACCTTGTTTAATATTCCGGGATGAAAATCAGCGTTTTGCCACCCTTAAATTTTCTGTTCGCGGCCGGGACATGGGCAGCACCATTGCCGAGGCACAACAAAAGGTTAACCAACAGGTTTCTGTAAAAAAAGGATATCATATGGCCTGGCAGGGCGATTTTGAAAATCAACAACGGGCCGAGAAGCGCCTTACACAAGTTGTGCCCATTAGTTTGTTGCTCATTTTTTTACTTCTTTTTGTAATGTTTGGCAGTATTAAAGACGCGGCCCTGGTGTTTTTAAATGTCCCCTTTGCTATTGTAGGCGGCTTACTTGCCCTACATATAACAGGTACAAATTTCAGCATTTCTGCAGGTATAGGCTTCATAGCCTTATTTGGCATATGCATTCAGGATGGGGTGCTACTGATTACCGTATTTAAACAAAACCTGGATAAATTTAAGGGCGAAGATCAATCGTTATATGAAGCATTAAAACTTGGTGTAAACTCAAGGGTAAGACCTGTGATGATGACCGCATTAATGGCCGCCATTGGCTTGTTACCCGCCGCCATCTCCCACGGTATCGGCTCAGAAAGTTCAAGACCGCTGGCCAGGGTTGTTATTGGGGGCATATTATGCGCCATGATATTTAGTCTTTGGGTATTCCCCCTAATTTTTGGATGGGCATACAGAAAAACTGATGAACGCAAAAATGATATAAAAAACTAAAGTGAGATTTAGTAGCCATCTTAAATCAGTTAAAAAGCCAAAAGGATACGCCATCTGATTAAACACAGCAATTCTCCGTAGTTAATCGGCTTGGGTGAGTCATTCACGTCAATATATTGATCTGAATGACTCACCCTTTTATGATTTTTAATAAATAGGTTGCGACATCCTCAAAAGTTATTGGCCTAACTCCAATTGGTTTTTAACTAATTCATAATAACGTCCCCGTAGCCGGGTAAGCTCAAAATGGTTACCCGTTTCGGCTATTTTCCCTCCGTTCAAAACTATAATTTGGTCGGCATTTTGAACAGTACTTAATCTATGAGCAATAACTATTACCGTTTTACCAATAAAAAAGGTCTCTAAGTTTCGCATTATCGCACGTTCATTATTAGAATCGAGCGAGTTTGTTGCTTCGTCGAGAAATATAAGCTGAGGATCTCGGTATACTGCCCGGGCAATAAATAGCCTTTGTTTTTGCCCCCCACTTAAATTTACACCTATGGTACCAAGCAATGTACCATGCTTTTGAGGCAACGATTCAACAAATTCATCTAAACAAGCTATACTTAATGCTTTCTTTATTTTATCATAATCGATATTTTTTTCTTCCATGGCTATATTTTGCGCGATGGAGGTATTATAAATAAAGCCATCCTGCATAACCACGCCACAATACTTTCTGTACTGATCTGTATTTAAATCGTTTAAGTCCGATTCATCTACAAATATCCTTCCTTGCTGGGGTTTATAAAAAGCTAAAAGTAACTTAAGCAGCGTGGTTTTACCGCTGCCGCTGGCGCCAACAATAGCGGTTATTTTTCCTTTTGGAATAAATAAGCTTACATTTTTAAGGATGTAAGTATTATGGATACCAGGGTATTTAAAAAACAAATTTTCAATTTTTAAACCGGCCTGCAACCTGGCATCTCTAATTACAGGTTTATTTTCGTTTTCATCTTTTTTTAGCTGTACCTCATTTAATCGTTCAAATGATATTTTCGCATCCTGATAATCGTGAAAAAAAAACATTATTTCCTGAATTGGTACCGTAAGTTGCCCAATAATGTAGCTTATACTCAGCATTACCCCAAAACTTATTTTACCGTTAATAACCCAATAAGAGCATAAAAAGGTAATTAGTAAGTTTTTCAATTGGTTAATAATACTTATCCCGTTTTGCTGCAGGTTATTTAGCTTTAAACTTGCCAATTTGAAAGTATACAACTTGTTTTGTAATTCCTTCCATTTTAATACTTTATCAGTCTGGGCGGTATTTAGTTTTATCTCTGTCATTCCCGATATCAAATCATGCAGATAGTGCCTCTCTTCAATCGCTAACCCAAATCTTTTGTAATCAAGGTTTTTTCGCCTTTGCATAAACATAAAAAACCAGCCAAATGCCGCCAGGGTAATTAAGGAGAAAAATAAAACCATCCATTGATTAAGCCAAAACAGTTGCACGGTGTAGCAAAATAACAAAGCGGCAGAAAACAGAAATGATACCAGTCGGTTTGCCAGGAAGTTTTCTATCCTGGAATGATCGTCAATCCTTTGGTACAAATCCGCGTGATTTTTTGTATCAAAAAAAGAAATAGGGAGCCGTAATAGTTTGGTAAGGAAATTAGAAATAATATTAACACTCAATTTGGTGCTTAATTTTGTTTGAATCAAATTACGCAGATAGTTGGAAAAGGTAAGACTTCCAAAAAGCACGAACTGGAATAACAGTATTTTCCAAACAATCCCCAGATTTTTTTTACCTAACCCATTATCTGTCATGTACTGAATGGTACGGGGTATCAATAAAGATATCAGGCTGGAAAGTAAAATAAATAGTGCCAAAAGGCCTATTTGCTTAGTGTGCGGCTTTAAAAATGCCACCATTTGAAGAAATGTCTTTCTATCCTTTTTTTTACCACCTACTTGTTTGCGGTTAGCCTGATCATCCGGTTCAAAGAAAAGCGCTATTCCTTTTTCATGATTATCATGCCAGCCTTCTAAAAACTCACCCTGGTTTAAAACAATTAAGCCATGCCCGGGATCTGCGATGATATATTTTTGGTTCCGGATGCGGTATAACACCACGTAATGGTTTTTTCGCCAGTGCAAAATACAAGGGAATGGCTGGTGGCTATTCAAGTAATCGGCAGTAGTTTTGAATACCATCCCTTTTAGCCCGGTTTCTTCCGCGGCATGTATAATGTCTCCGGTACTTGTCCCTATCCGCGATGTGTTACATATATCTCTCAGAAAGCTTATCTCTACATCTATCCCGTAAAAAGCAGCAATCATCTTTAAACATGCGGGACCACAATCCATCGAATCCAGCTGCTTTTGAAACGGAAATTTACGGAACGCTAACATGTGAAGGAGCCAAAATAGACCATATTAATATCCAACGATGTATTGCCCAGCGTTGAGCCATCATGAAAGCAGTTATCAGTAGGTGCTATGTAATATTCGTACGGCTTTTGAATAATTTTTATTACCGGATAATCAGGGAAATATTTAAAAAAGTAAGGAGCTATGTTATAGATACTGATTTTTTCGTCTTCAAATGTCAATTTGGATTTTATCATATTGAAAACTTGAATAAGAGACAGATTGATAAAATAAAAAAACCTTGATTGTTTACCTAAATTGATTGTAATGCGGTTACCTGCCTTATGCACAGTATGAATTTTCATAAATTTGGTTCCATCATTATGCAAACCTTCATATTTCCTTTCGGGAACGGTAAAACCTGGATGCAATTTGCTTATATCACAGGCAACCAGCTCTAAATTAGGTAAGTTAGCGGCTATACAATTAAATTTAAAAGGCTTATTGTTAGCCTTTGGAAAAAGAAAATTTTGCAAACCGTCGCTCATTTTTTTAACAATAGTACCTCTTTCCCTAATCCGGGCCATTACCTCTTCCCTGCTGGTTAAATCAGTTATCTCTAATTCTTCAAATATTTGTTTTAATTCGGCAGGCGTATCACCTATAAAAATTGAATTATAATCTTGTTGCCTGGTGTTTACGTTTAATTGTGCAAGTTCTATTGGGGCAAGCGCTCTCCAATCATGTCGCGGTAGGTAAGCCTTATCATGAAATAAGGGCACAAAATCCCAGTTTCCAAATTTTATTGGTTGTAATTCCTGTTCCTTGTATGGCAAAGTGCCCGAGTTGATATACACCCGGTCAAATCCATCTTGTAAGGAGCTATACAGGCCAATTCCTTTTTTTAATTTCAACATTCAACCTATTAAATTAACTGATAAAAAAAGTTCCAAAAAAGATCATGGTAATATCCAAAAATTGGTTTCCCAAGGTTTGCGCATCATGAAAACAATTATTTGTAGGCGCTATGTAGTACTGATAGGGATTGAGTTTAATTTTCAATACCGGGTATTCGGGATAAAGAGAAAAAAAGATCCGGGGCATTGTAATCAAGTCAACCTGAGCAGCGCATGAGCTACTCTTTTTTTTGATCATATTGTAGGCCTGTTTTAACGATAAATTTACAAACAAGAACTCCCTGGCTTGCTTTCCAAGATTTATAGAGATGCGGTTACCAAACTTTTGAGCGGTGTGAATTGACATTGCCGATGTACAATCATTATGTAAACCCAAGTACCTTACATCCTTAGGAAAATGTTCTTTTTGCAAGCGCGATACAGATGCCAAATTGGGATACGTTGCTCCAAAACAGTGAAATTTGTAGGGCTTGTTGCCCGATATATTGTGCAGAAAAACATTTAAGTCGTCGTTTAATTGCTTTGCAACCAATTCATTTCGCCTAAACAGCGCGTAAATATCTTCTAAAGTGGTTGCATCGGTCAACTTCAATTCCTTTAAATGCTGTACCTGTTGTTCTGTTAACTCGCCTAAAAAAATGGTGTTATAATGGGCAGATGGCTTTGGCGGCCTTAGCATTTTTTGTTCGCTTTCACTCAGCGGGCGCCAATCTGACTTTGGCAATATTGCCCCGTCCTGGAATTTTGGAATAAAATTGACGCGCCCATACACAACCGGGGCACGCTGCTGCTCATCTGCATAACAAGATCCGGTGTTGATTGATACTGCACCAAACTTTTGATGTAGTGAATTATGTATTCCTATCCCTTTCTTAATTTTCATAGAGCTACAGGTTATCGAAAATTCCGGTATAAACCAGCGTGATGTCTAAAGCCTGCATTCCCATTGTGGTGGCATCATGGAAAAAATTATCGGTAGGCGCTATATAGTATTGGTATGGTTTTATTTCAATTTTTACTACGGGGTATTCAGGGTAATACTGAAAAAACAAGCCCGCGATATTCCCCGGCGTAATAACTATTTCAGCACCTGCTTTTTTTCGGATCATGTTGTAACACTGAATCAACGACAAATTCACAGTAGCCAGGTGCCTGCTTTCGCTCCCCAGGTTAATGGATATCCGATTGCCCGATTTATGAGCGGTATGGGGTTTATATAACCGGCTTCTATCAACATGCAAACCGATGTAAATGAATTTTTGATCAATGTAATGACAGGTAATAGTTTCCCTGTTTGGCATAGCCCTGGTTATACGATGAAACTTATACTGCCTATGGGCAGAAAAACCGGCAAAGAAATCATCCAGATCTGTAGCAAGCCCCTTTACAGTTTCTTCGTGCAGACGAACGGTAGGATAAACATCATCCGGGTTGGTGCATTCATGCAGCTTCATTGTTCTGAACGTATCTCTCAGTTGACGCGGCACTTCGCCAACTTTGACAATATTGCTGTAATGCTGATTATTTTTGTGGAATAAAATATTTTTTGCAGTGCTATCCAATGGCCGCCAATCATTTTTGGGGATAAAGGAGTTGGGCCTGTAGTATACGCCCGTAGCTTCGGCGCCCATATTTGTGCCGCTATTAAATGACAATTGTTCATCAAAATTTTCCAGGTCACTTTTAAATTGGATTCCTCTTTTTAAATTCATAGGGCGATCAACTGATTAAATGAGTTAAGTTGCTGCTTTACTTCCAAATTGATTAAATTTTGAGGAGGTAGCTTAAACGAGTTGATAACGTCATCATAAAGAAGCTTTTCTGCCATTAGTTGACTAATAGTTTCTTCTGGTAAGCTTTCCAGAAGATCATTCCTCAGAAAAGTAATTAAACGAACCATATCTTTACAGTAAATAGTTGGATTATCGAAACCGTTGTGATTGGCAAACCGGTTACCTAAAAAGCCACCACCACAAATATCATATACCGGGCAATTCAAACATTGCTCTGCAACAAGGTCATGCGCGTTATAATAAACTTCAAAAATCTGGTCTTTAAAAAGATCATCTATCTCATTGGCATGAACATTATAATTATTCCTGGTAATGCCTTCGTAACAGGCCCTTAAAGAATCGGTTACCTCGATGCCGCCATCAGATTCTATCACCATAACGCCGTTTTTTGTTCGGCCAAACCCCTGGTTACCCCTGGGGATACCCGCTAACATTTCTATCAGGGTTTCAAATAAGCGAATAACGGGCCTGCCTTTATCCTGCTTCCATATCTTAAACAGCGCGATAAGCCAATCGGCATAAGGTGTATATCCGTTGTTTTTAAACTTATCGGGATCAATACCATCTGGTAAGCGGTCAAAATGCCCGTCCGGAAATAAAAGATTGATTTTCTTAACCCCAAGTTCCTTTAATTCCTGGTAAAATTCCTGAACAGGTATTTTAGGGTTTATGACCATTAAAATACCGGTAAGACCATTTTGGTTTCCAAGCTTAACCGCGTTGGCAACCTCATGATAAGAACCTTTGCCGTTGTGAAACAGCCTAAATTCATCATGGTAAGCCTTTGGCCCATCAAGGCTTATGCCCACTTTTATTTTTAAGCTATTAAAAAAGTTGTACCAGTCAAGGTCTAACGTTACGCCATTGGTTTGCAGTGAAAAATTAAATTCAACACCGGGGCACCCACTGGTAAGTATCTGAATACATTCGGCGTAATATTCTTTACTCAGTAAAAGAGGCTCCCCCCCATGAAATATAATGTGTACAAAGTTGATGGCACCACGGCTGCAATAGGATTGCAGCCGTAAAGTTAGCGCCTTTACCGTATCAACCGACATGAACTTAGGTTGCTTTAAATAGGTTTTATCACCTAAGTTATACATGTAACAGTATGAGCAATTAAGATTGCACCTGCTGGCAACTTTAAGCACATATGAAGTAACTTTTTTCATAATATCGAAAAGGCTTATCTCCCGAAAACGCCCTGAATCAGACAATATATTTACCAACCAAACCGCGTAGCGCAAAAAACAAGGCTAACCTGTGCATTGCACAGATCAACCTTGTTTTAATTAAACCCTCAGGAACTGATCTGTCTTATCATAAGCGGTAGACCGATCTTCACTGCTTGTGATTACTACTGCGCCGCAATCTGAACCGGTACCGCCAAAAATTGCTTTGTACAGGTCCATCTGCTCATTTTCAGAAGACTGAACTGCATGTTGCAGGATGCTTTTCGCTTTAGCATCAGATGCAATGGTTTGTTTGTTTTTCATTAAGAAAATTGATTAAAATAAAAATTGAGCCATCAGTAAGGACATGGCAACTGCCCGTTTATCTAAAAATTACCCCTGTTATTTCTGAGACGCAGAAAAACAAATCCCTTACATCAATCTGCCTTTAACATCCTGCGAACCTGTATCGCGGTCTCGTTTATCTTTCACTGTTTGCTTGCCAAAACTATAGGTAAGTGCTAAGGCAACGCTGCGCGTATCATTATAATAGTTGTCTTTGATATGTAATTCGCCAAGCATATAATTGTAGCGATCCTTGTTACTCTTCAAAAGATCCTGAGCGGATAAAGTAATATTGAACGGGCCTGCTTTTTTTCTCAGTCTTATTTCAGTCTCCAATCGGTTGCCAATACGGGTATTTACAATAGTGCCGGGAAACGAGTTGCTAACAATTAATGTACTGCTTAAACCCGCTTTTTTTGAAATGGTAAAAGTTTGATTGGTTGACAGGATCAGCTGCAACGTATTATTATTAATCAGAATGTCATTTGCGTATTCGCCCCGGGTAAGCACATACCCAGCCACAACCGTTCCGGAGAAACGCCACCAGGCGTTGAACTGATTATTGTAACTTGCCGTGGTGGAGTAACCATATCTGTTACCATAGTTGGTTTTTCTGTTGATAATAGTATCTCCCGAACTATAAGGAAGAGCATAAATTTCGCCTATAGTTTGACTTGCGGCTATTTGCAGGGTTAGCGATCCAAGCTTGCCATTCAAACTATGGCTTAATTCCTGCCGGTAGTATTTTACAGGGTTCAAATACGGATTTCCGGCAAAGTATGCCTGATCGGTAGTGTAAGTACGGAAAGGGTTTAAATCCCAATAACCCGGTCGTGTTATCCTGCTGGTTACTGCTAATACATATGAACCCTTCTTTTTGGTAGTAAACTTTAAAAAAGCTGTTGGAAAAATATTGGTATAGTTCCTGTTAATCACCTTTTGTTCTTCCAGCCATCCTTTGGCTACGGTGTTTTCCAAACGGATACCCAATTGGTAGGACCATACGGCACTCATCTTGTAACTAAAATTCCCATAAAATGAATTTATATTTTCCTGGTAGCGAAAATTATTACTCTTATCAGCATCTGCTATCCAACCGTTATCCGGAAGCTGGTTTTCAAAAAGAAAGGTATTCCTGATCTTTGAAAAAGATGACTTTGCACCAAAGCTTAGGTAACCTTTTTTGCTAACGGGCCAGTCAAAATCTGCTTTTATAGATTGGTTATCAATATTTTGTGGCGATGCCGTTCTAAATGTGCTAACGTTATACAGTTCATCGCCTGTTAGGGCATCCAGTTGTGTGGTATTGCTGTTAGAGTTATATTTTGACCGGTAGGCCAAAGCATCATAATCTACACTTAGCGTTTTTCCCGAAGAATCGAGCTTTCCCTCATAATTAATATTCAGCGCGTAAGTTTGGGAATTGATATTATCCTTATTATTTGTTTTTGACAAAGAATCCAAACCACTATAAAAATCACGACTGGTTGCGTTTCGGGTTTCTTTGTGCCAATTGCCAGTGTAGTCAAACAACAATCCGATAACATTTTTCTTGTTAACCTGGTAATCTGCACCTACGCTGGCTCCCGGATAAAGTTCCTGATACTGGTTGTCAGAATGTATGGTACGCTGAATAATGGAGGTTGAAGATTGTGCAGGGAAAAAAATATCCCTGTTGGTTACCGGCTTTCGGCTCCGATTACCCATGTAAACTGTTGAATAAACATTCCAGCTTCCGGATCGTTCGTTAAGATAAATACTCCCGGCCTCTGAGTTGACGGCAGTTTGCCGCGTGCTAAGCGAAACATCGCCAATCAATCCTTCTTCTTTATTTTTCTTAGTCACAATATTGATGATACCCGCACCGCCCTCAGCTTCATACTGGCTTGGCGGCGTGGTAATAACTTCTATGGCTTCAAGGTTATCAGAAGGCAAACCGCTGAGGTATGATTTTAACGCCGAGCCGGTAAGCACCTTCTTTTTGTTGTTAATATATACGATGGCCCCGGTTGTACCGCTAATTTGTACCGAACCATCTTCTGTAGCGGTAACCAAAGGAGTCTTTTCCAGTACATCCCATATATTATTGCCAATAGCTAAATCCGTTTCAGCTACATTAAACCGAAACCGGTCCAGTTCGCGTTGAAATATGGGCTTTTTAGCCCTTATCACTACCTCCGATAGCATCTGTGAGGATTTCAGATGTACATTAATTGTAGTATCGGCATGAATAGATACTTTGAAAAAGGTATCCCGATATGCCAGTGATTTATAATTTAAGGTATATATGCCAGCTTTTATATTCCTGAACCGGTAATTGCCATTGCTATCTGAAACAGCATTGTTTACCCTGCTGTTATTTTGTAGCAAGCCAATGGTTGCATAAGGCAGGGCCTTTTGAGTATGGTCTGTAATTTTGCCGCTGATGGTTATCTGAGCAATTAAAATTTGAGAAATAAATAACAGAATTACAGTTAGAGGTAGTTTAAGCATGTAGATATAATTTACCTTTAATATTATGAAAAAGGCTCCATCAATGATGACTCTTACTCATAAAATAATAAGGCAGCGACGAATATTTGGTAGGGTTAACTATACAGGAAATATATTCTCTTAAAATGTGTGAATATTTCGGGCAGCAATTCTATCAAACCATTAAATAATAAGCAGATAGCCGGCGCCTCCGGCAGGGTTACCCCAAAGAGCGCCGGCTATCTTTTTAAGTTGTTTAAACCCGCAAAAATTCGTGATCGGTTTTATCATAGGCTGTTGCCCTATCTTCCGAATTAGCCACCGCTACAATAGGGCAGTCTGTACCGGTTCCTCCAAAAATAGCTTTATACAAGTCTAATTGTTCGTTTTCTGAAGACTGTAAAGCACTTTGAAGAATAGATTTACCTTTAACGTCAGATGCAATGAGTTGATTTTTTTTCATGTTAATTATTTGGTTAGGTTATTAAGCGTATTGGCTTTACTTATCAAAATCATAAATCACTCATGTAAAATAATAAGGAGAGCGTTTGTCTAAAATACTAAGTGTATTTTTAATCAAGTCAAAACAACCAGTGTTTGTATCCCGAAAACCAACCTTTCCATCCCGAAAATAAAAGCATATTTATAGAAAGAATAATATTATGCGGATTGCTCCTATTGACTTTACTTATCATATGATTTAAAAACCACCCCTTGATTATACCGCTGCCAAATATTTCAATAAAAGCAATACCCAAAATCGATAGTTTGTCTTTTTTCGAAATCCTGTTTTTTTATTCTTTTAGCCCGAATACTGCTGGTTATGCATAATGTTTTTTAAAATAAGGATGGCTTGTGTTTTTTTTAACATATGATTTATAATGTTAACAGTATGCAATTACTCCCTGTTATAATTGGAAGAACACCGGCCTTTAGTTCGGAAGAAAAGCTGGAAGAAAAATGGCACAATTTAAAAGATCTTATAGCCGAATCTTCGCCCGCTTTTTATCAGGTTATAAATAATTTACCCCCTCCCGATTTTAAGACCCTCGACAACAAAGTAGATTTTTCAATTTGGAAATACTTTAACCGGGCCAGGTTCAGGGCAACACCTTATGGGGCATTTGCCGCTTTTTCAACTTTTAAAGTAAGTAACGATGCCGATACCCCAATAATGATTGATCCCAAAATGATTAGGCATCAGTTTACCAATTGGACGCACAAAGAGGAACATCTTAATGATGTTAATGCAACGGTTTTATTATCCGGCTCCTTTATTATTAATTCTACCATATACGCTGTTGGTAATCACTACCGGTACATCCGTATTCAAAATGGCATATTCGAAGTAGCCTGTGTAAGTCGCTTTCCCGAGATGGATACAATTATTAACTATTGCAGCGAAAAGAAAAGCAAGGATGCTATTTATCAAATTATGCAATCCAAATACAACTTAAAGCTAAAAGAATCCAACTCGTTGCTTGCCCAAATGCTATCTCAGCAATTAATATTATCAGATCAACACCCTAATATTACAGGAGAGGATTTCTTCTCCCGAATTAAAATCAAGCCTTCATCATTACAAAACCCATATATAATTTCGGAGCGGAAAGTTTTGGATGGCGGGCTTAACAGTAAAGTTTTAAAAGAAATACCTCAATTGATCAGTTTTTTATCAAAGGTTTTACGCCATCAGTCAAACAACCATTTAACTAAATTCAGGAAAGATTTTGTAAAAAGGTTTGATATGCAAACCATTCCGCTCTCATTGGCTTTAGATGTTGAAATTGGGGTGGGCTACGGAAATTTAGGTGATCAAAAATCAGATAATAAATTAGTGGATTTCCTTGATTCGGCAGCTAAAAATAACACCTCCGATAGTAAAATAGCATACACCCATTTCCATCGCTTTTTATTAACTAATTTAATGAAAAACGAGCCAATACAATTGGAAGAGTACCTTGAAAAAGAAAAAACAGACGATTTGCCACTACCCAATACACTCAGCGTATTGATAAGTATTTATGAGGGGCAGCCTGTTATTGGATGCGCCGGTGGTTGTACTGCAAACGCACTTTTGGGCCGGTTTTCTATTGCTGGTAATGAAATAGAGGCTTTAGGTAAACAAATTGCTGATATCGAACAAAAGGCAAATCCGGATATTCTGTTTTTTGATATCGCTTACCAGGGAGAAACTCAATTTGATAATATCAACCGCAGGAAACATCTTTATACCCATGAAGTTCCTATTTTAACGTGGTCGACCAATGCCGAAGCTATTCATTTTGACGATATATTGGTAATGGTTAGAGGAGCCGAGGTAATACTTTTATCCAAAACATATGGCAAAAGGATGCTCCCAAGACTTTCGTCGGCCTATAATTACCACCGGTCTGATCTTCCCGCGTACCGTTTTTTTTGCGATTTACAGCACCAGCAAATCCAATCCGATCTTACGTTTAAATTGCAGCAAACGTTCCCTGGTTTAGCTTATTACCCCCGGGTAACTTATAAGTCGATAATTGTATGCCCAGCCAAATGGCTTATTCCAAATGCCATATCAAATCCTTTTAAAAACGAAGATTGGGAAAGCTGGAAAAGAAGAGTGCTCAACTGGTTAGCGGAAAATAAAATAAACTTTATGTTTAAAGCGGGGCACAACGACCAAACTTTATGTTTCAACCCTACTGATCTGGCCGATGTAAATGCTTTCCTCTTTTTTTGCAGGCAAAATGCCGGGACCGAAATTTATATAGAAGAGGCCTTAGTTTCTATCGTTAAAAATGAGATAAAAGATAGCTTAAGCAAGCCTTATCAAGCTCAGTTTATTTTAAATTATTATCATTTAAATAGGTTATACCGGCCCTACCCGGTGCAAAACGAAAAAAACGCACAAACTTCCGCAACATCTTTCCCCGGTGCCGACTGGCTTTATTTTGAAATTTATTGCCATCCGCTTAGGGCAGATGAAATATTACTGAACCAGGTGAGGTTGCTTATAAATAATGCGAGCGATGATATACTTAAATGGTTTTTCATCAGGTACGATGATCCCAGGCCTCACATACGCTTAAGATTACAATTAAGAGATCCAGACCAGGGATACAGTTATATAAAAACGCTAAACCAGCTTTTACGCCCGCAATGTGAACTTGGCCTTGTGTCAGATATTCAAATAAAAACTTATTTTAAAGAAATTGATCGTTACGGCGCCGCCAGAATTGAAAATATCGAAACCCTTTTTTTCTTAGATAGTGAACATGTGCTGGCAGCGCTCGACAAGGATACATCTCCAAACAACCTATATTTTGCAACGCTGCAACTTATGGATAGCTACCTTGCTTTCGATATTATCGATATAGAATCCCGCATATTATTTGCGAAAAATGTAGCCGAAAGTTTTACCGCCGAATTTGGCTTTGGCCAGGAAGATTTTAAACGAATAAATGATGAATTTAAAATTTTAAAGCCGCGCCTTATTTCCGGTAAACCTTCCAATAAAAAGATATTATCAAAAAAGCAGAAAAATATTCTTTCGCTGGTATTCCAATCATGCAACAGTAAAGCCGAAAGAAATAAACTCCTGGGCGATTTAATACATATGCATATTAACAGGCTATTCAACTCAAAGCAGAGGCTTCATGAAGCTATATTATATCATTTTCTGTTTAAGACGTTAATGGCCCGTCGGGCGCTCTCAAGTGCAGAACAGGCACCGAAATGCATAATTTAAAATGATTTTCATCAGAGATATAATAATCGAAGCTCACCTTGCCGTTAAATGTATACTCCAGTCTTTTCTCAATATTTTTAAGCCCTATATGTGTATTTAGTTTTTGCTGTTTATTGTTAATTAAATTATCGGTAACAATAAAAAAAGTATCATTTTCTACATATACCCTAACGGTAGCTTCATCATCGATGTTATGTAAGCTTCCATGTTTAAATATGTTTTCAACAACAGTTAACAAAACCAGTGGTATAAACTTAAGGTTTCTTACTTCATCATCGTAAAGGAGTTTAAAACACAAATTAAAATTGGTTCTCATCTGCTGTAAATAAACAAAATTTTCTACCTGATCAATCTCCTCCCCCAGGGCGATAAAATCTCCCATTTTATCTGAGTCTATTGCATATCGCATCATTTCTGATAAAACAATTACAGCCTCGGCCGCCGTTTGCGACGACGATTCTATGTTATGATAGATAAAATCCAATGTATTGAAAAGGAAGTGAGGATTGATCTGCGCTTTTAGAAAAGCATTCTGCGATTTGATCAATTCCTGCTCCGACTTTTGTAAATTAATAATATTGGTAAGCCGGTTCTTTTCAAGTTCATTGGTTCGTGTTCTATACCTTAAAATAGAATAGTATCCTGTTGAAAACCCCATGAAATATATACACCGGTACAAATTAGTGAGGGCGTATTCAACTGTTAAGTGATTAACCGTTGGTTTAAGGGTATGTAAAATAACCAACAATACATCAATGCCATAACTAACTACAATGTAAATGGTAGTCTCTGCCAATATCAATACAGGCACTTTCCAAATGGAGTTGAGCCCTCCTTTTAATCCCCAGGTTAGGCCAATATCTGCGTGAAAATAGAAAAGAGCAATAATGAGTATGTAATGAAAAAAATAGGTTAAAGGATTTCCAAATTGGCCAATTATCAATCCTATAACTACAGTTTCATAAAATATAAAAATTACCCACAAAAAAATGTGAAGCTTATATTGATTAAATCGATCGTTAATAATTTCTTTCATGTTAACAGTTCCTTCTGAATAGGAAAACGGGGGTTTC
Source organism: Mucilaginibacter flavus (assembly GCF_030409315.1). Classification (GTDB taxonomy): domain Bacteria; phylum Bacteroidota; class Bacteroidia; order Sphingobacteriales; family Sphingobacteriaceae; genus Mucilaginibacter; species Mucilaginibacter flavus. The sequence goes on from NZ_JAUFPS010000024.1 coordinate 135,140, forward strand.
ATATAAACCATTTTCAGGATATATATTTTGCTCATAAGTTTAAAGAAAAAACTATGAAACAAAAACATTTTAAAATCAACAGCTCAACGCTCTTTATTTATTCGCCTAAAAAATCGGCAAAACCTTCTGCAGAAGCAGTTACAACAGCCGGCGACCCAACCACCAGCATTGTTTTAACAACGATAAGAACCTCCTTATTTAATTCTGGAGAGTAATTACCATTAAGGCAGGGCATTACCCTTACGCCCTGCCTTAATTAGTTTTTCTGATAAAAAACTGGTAAAATCCTTTTTGTAATAATCGCCAACTGAAATTCTTAGTTCATTAACCATTTTTATGGTGTTACCGTCAATTGATTCAATGTGATCTTTTCCAATTATAAAGCTTCTTTGAAATTGAACAAAGTTTTTCTTTTCGTTTAGTATTTTAGAAATTTCGGTTAATGACATATAAGTTAATACTTTTTTGGAAAGGGTATGAATTAAAACGTAATTCTGTTTACTTTCGGCCGCTATAATTTCCCTGTAGTTTATTTTTATCAGTTTTAAACTTTCATACTTATCCTTTACAAAAAAAAAGTCGTCATTGTTCTTTGTTACAGAATGATTTTCTTTCGAAAATAATTTCTCAATAGTTCCCGCAAATTTGGATAAAGTGTAAGGTTTAAGGAGATAAGCATCTGCGTTAACTTCAAAGGCCTGGTAACCGTATTCTTTATAAGCTGTTGAAAATACTATTTTTCTGGCTCGTTGCCTAATTTCCTGTGACAGTTCAATTCCCGATACAACAGGCATTTCAATATCCAACAAAATTAAATCCATCATTTCGCCGTTAGATAAATCAACCAAAGCTTCCATTGGATTGGTGTAACTTTTAATTAACCTTAAATTGGGCACAAAGCTTATATATTTTTCCAACCATTCAATAGCAAAGGGATCATCATCAATGATAATACATTTATAAATATTCATATTAAAATTATGTTTTATTATTTAAAAGTGGCGAACTACTACATCTATTACGATTGTTTTTAAGCAGGCGTTTAATGATTATCAATTTGCTTTTGTTATTATTGATTGTAAATAAAAGAAAATATGCCTTTCCGTGTAGAAAATACGCCTCTTGAAATAAAAAAGATGTGATTATTATTTATTACGATTAAATTGATCGGCGAAGCAGAAAAAAAATGACTGCCAGCGCTTTTTATTTTTATAGTATATTATTAAAGCATAATATATGCCATGAGATAAACCTACAGCTAAATTCAGATTTCAATGAAACAGACAGACGAATTTAACGTATAGTTAGTTGTTTAATTTTTTCGCTTACTTTGTTTACAAGGCATGTAAACTCACCAAACAGATAACCTTAATTACCTATGTTAAATTGTATTATAATTGATGACGAGCAGTTTTCTGTTGAGGTTGTAACTAAATACATCAAATTATTGCCCAAACTCAATATAGTTGGTATATACAACAAGCCCGAATTGGCTTTGGACGAAATAAAAGAAGATGACAGCATTGATTTGTTATTTATGGATGTTGACATGCCTAACATGTCTGGAATTGAATTGGCTAAAGCTTTAAGATCAAAAACCCGGAAATTAATTTTCACCACAGCTCATTCCAAGTACGCGTTAGACGCATACGAGGCCGAGGGCGATGCCTTTCTCTTAAAGCCATTTACCTTTGCAAAATTTTCTACTACGGTTAAAAGATTATTCCCAAACGAATCTGCACCAAAACCTGCATTAAATTTAAACGATGATTATTTCCTGGTAAAAAACAAGGAAGAAGATCTTAGAATTATAAAGGTTAACTATAAAGATGTTATCGCTTTTGAAAGCTCACATAACTACGTTAAAATTCACCTGGCCGATACCAAAACAATTCTTGCTTACCTAACTATTAAAGATGTTTTAGCATTGATAGCAAATAGGCCGGAGTTTAAACAATTGCATCGTGCTTTCATTATTTCTACCGACTGCATCTCCTACATAGAAGGTAATGTTATTAAAATGCAGAATAACCTCACATTTACGGTTGGTGAAAGCTACCGCCCCGAATTTGTAAACTATGTATCAAATAAATTATTCAGAAGATCTGGCAGCTAAACAAGCCCTGTTGTTTTTTACTTATAAAAGTATTGTAGTACCTCATCAGCATCAATAGCTAAACATTAATGCGGTTAAATTATGCGCAACTAACGTTTAAGGCGCTCCGCTAATAATACGGCATCTTGCCATTAGGTTAAAGTGTTTATCATGCCTCCAACAACTGTCTAATTATCTCATATTCTATGGGAAGCATCGCATAATATTTTCACAATTCTAAAGCCGGCTCACCTAAAATTTATTACGATGCATCATTATGCCGGTGCTTAAACTAAATCGCGCTAATGCATGATATATCCCTTTTATGCACCTGATAAATATTGGTGTTAGCAATCATCTATTCTTAAGTTTTTGAGCATTTGCCAATTTTCGGGATAAACAGGTCGGTATTCGGGACACAACACAAGCCAACATTAAATGCCGAATGTTAATTTAGGTTAACATAGATACGAGATAGTAAGTTATTCTGAAATCATGAGGTAGCAATATCAGCCTGGTTAGGCTGTTTTTACCGCTATGCATAACCGAATGCTTGCCATACTATATACACACCATATCACTTTATGAGGTTATTTTACACTGCCATTTTTCTTTTTTCTTCAATTTATTCATACGGTCAAATATCCCTTGCCGGAAAAATAACTAATGACGTGGCGGCACCGGTAAAGTACGCCACCATCGAACTTATAAAAGATACTGTTTTAATGAAAGCTACAAGCTCAGATAGTTTAGGCCACTATCAATTCTCGGGCGTTAAAGCCGGAAAATATAGTCTTTTGGTTAGCTACCTAAATTCCGAGCCCAATTTACAAGCCTTATACCTCAGGAGCGATACAACAATAAACATTAGGATTAAAGGGAAGGTAAATATGCTTAACGATGTTATAATAACATCAAATGAACCAACCTTTATAGCAAAAGCGGGGCGCTTTGTATTTACGCCAGGGCGTTTGTTTGCCCAGGGAAGCAGCGGCCTGGATATATTGCAGCATACGCCGCTAATTAAATATGATGTAAAAAGCGAAACGTTAGCAATTCTTAACAAGCATAGCACGGTTATTTATATCAACAACAAAAAAACGCGGTTGCCAAGAGAAATGATTTTGGAAATGCTTAAAGCCCTCCCTGCAGAAAATATTAAAAGTGTTGAAATAATCACAAACCCGGGGAGCGAGTATGAAGCAAATTTGACAGGAGGAATTATTAATATCAATATTAAACGCCAGCTTTATGAGGGCTGGTTGGGCAACCTATCAATAACAAGCCAGCAAAGTAATTATAATACCACTGTACTTAACGGCGCGGTAAACTATAGAAAAGGCAAAATAGCGTTGCAAATTATTCCTTTTTTAAATGATAGTTACAACTACACTACAAGGCAAAACGTACTTGATTACAGGGACGAAGCGAGTCAAAAATTAGACGCCAGTAATTACCGCAGGTACGTTGTTGCTGGAGGCGGAGTAAATTTTGACTATGATATTGACAGCACCAATAATATAAGCTACAAGGGGTGGATATCAAACGTTAACGGCCATTCCACTACCGGCACAACTACCGCTTTCTCCAGCACCGGAAAAAGTAGTGCAGATTCATTACTAAGTGCCCCATATAAAGGCAAGGATAGTTACTTATACAATTTTGGCAATGTTAATTATCACAAAGTTTTTGGTCACTCGGGAGGTCAAAAATATTTAGATGCCAATGTGGACTATAACCAGTTTACTCAAAAAAACACTTATGAGGGTAGCTTCAATCGCTTAACTACAAGTGGTGATTTTTTGAAGGAAACCGGAAGGTATAAAAACTACCTGCCGCAGAACTTTTTCAACTTGTCTGAAAAATTAGAATATGGACAACCCATAAGTCATTCAACCAAGATTAGTGCCGGGATACAATACAGCGATACGCATGTAACAAATAACCTAAACTATAAAAACTTTGATTATAACAGTAATTCGTTAGTTACCGATAGCCTGCTCACTAACAACTATAAGTATAAAGAAATTTATGCGGCGGCCTATTTAAGCCTGAATGCCGATTTGAGTAAAAAAGTGAGCGCTTCTATAGGGTTGCGGTTTGAAAACACCCGTTATAAATCCTCTGTAAGTAATGATCATTTTTCAGCCAATAATATGGCTTTGGATACCAATTATTTTAATTTGTTCCCAAGCCTTTCATTAAGTTACGCTCAAAATCAGCAAAACCAATTCGGGTTAAGTTTGTCAAAAAAAATCTCACGGCCCGGAATTGAAAGCTTGTTCCCGGGTATTACCTATTACACCCCCAATTATTACAACCAAAACAATCCATTTTTACAACCCATGTTGTATTACAACGGAGAACTTACCTATACCTACAAGAGCAGATTTAATTTTTTATTAGACTACACCTTAATTGATCATGCTTACAACAATTTTACTATCCCGGTAAATTTAAATAGCAACACCATACTAAAGAGTACTACACTAAATTATGGCACCGCGAAGAGTTTTGATTTTACTTTTAACACAACTTTACCATTGATAAAGGATGTGTGGGATAGCCAGCTATCAACTTCGCTCGACTATTCGATGTATCACAGTAAAATTCCCGAAGTATCTTTTGCGCTAAACAATTTTAGCTATAATTTCTATTTCGATAATACTGTATACATTTCAAAAGCGGCTCATGTAACCGGGTTTGCCACCTTTACCTATGTTAGCAAACAGGCCGATATTGGCAGCCGTAAAATAAACGCCAACTCCCATCTTGATCTCGGAATAAAAAAAGTGCTTAGCAAAAAGGTATCTATATTATTTTTTGCAAATGACATTTATAAGGGCAACGCGATCAGCAAAAATTATTTTACACCTAATGCCCTGCTTGCAAACAATTACATCGTCACCAATAGCTACACCCAAAGTTTTACTCTGGTATTGCGGTTCAAATTTGGCAACCCCAATCTTAAACAAAACAGGGATCATAGCATAGCTAATGATGAATTAAAAAACAGGACCGGTCAATAAACAACAATAAAGGGCCAAACCGAAAAGCCCATAATAAACAAAGTAGGAAAATAAATTATAAGTCAAAAAAACCATAACAACTATCATGGCGCTTCCAGGAAGCGGCCTTGAAAAGGGTTAACCCAAACCTAAATCGTATTAATATCAATTAAAAAATCAACTAAAAATAAATACATAAAATCATGAAAAAACAAATTAAAAACCTACGTCAATTTGAGGCCCTTTCAGAAACATCAGACGGTTTCCTGGTAAGTGGATTTTCTACTTCATTGTCTTCAAACACCGCAACAGGTGGGCTTGTTCCAATTGAGGCCAATCTTTCATGCCCTAAAAACACAAACTGCGCCGGTGGTAACTGCGTTGCAGGTTGCGGAGCTAAGACTGCCTAATTAAACCCATGAGCTAAATTATGCTAAAGCGCCTTTGAGGCGCTTTAGCAACTTTTCAATTACCATTTATTATTGAATTATGATTTTAAATAAAACTAAATCAAAGGCTGAATTTGATCTATTATCTGAAGATTCCAACGGGTTCCTGGTAAGTGGCTTTTCGGCAGCGTCACTTTCTTCATCTGCAATAAAGATGCTTGGCGGAAATTTAACCTCTACCAACGTTTGCCCGTCAAACAACTGCCAGGGTATGAATTGTAATTATTGTGGTGTCCCCGACAAATAATTAATTGGGCAACAAATAAATTCTATACACATTACGGTAAAGAGAAGGTAGCCGGCTAAAAAACGCGTTTATCATAAAGACCTGTTTAGGCCGGCACGTATTGCAATTATTAATTAAATTCTACTAAAACAACCATGAAATACAGTCAATTTAATTCTGTCGTTCCTTTTGACGATAAGTTTGCGTTATACAACGCGTTTTCTCAAAAAGTAATTTTCCTTGAAGAAACGCTCAAAGATTTATTAGCCGCAGCGGTTAATGAAGGCGTTGACAACTTACAAAGCATCCACCCCACTTTTTACGATTATTTAAGCTCCGAAAGCTTCATAACGGCCGATGATACCGATGAGGTGGATTTAGTTAAGCAGTTGGTTGCAAAAGTTGATAATAACACTAATACCTACCTGTTAACCATAAACCCAAGCATGAACTGTAACTTTAAGTGCTGGTACTGTTATGAAACCCACGTTAAGGGATCTATGCTGGATGAACATATGGTGGCAAAAATTAATAAGTTTGTAACTGCCACGGCCTCAAAAGAAGAGATGCAATTTTTCGCGCTCTCGTTTTTTGGTGGCGAACCGCTTTTGTACTTTAAAAAAGATGTTGTTCCAATTATAGAAAACTATGCTAAGCAATGTACAGCAAACAACATCAGTACATCCATCTCTTTTACTACAAACGGGTATTTGATTAACGATGAGTTTATTTCGTTTTTTAAAGAAAGAAACCTGAGCTGTAGTTTACAGATCACATTGGATGGATACCGGGAAAAACACGATTTGGTTAGGTACGTAAGCGCGTCTAAGGGATCGTACGAAACAATAATTACCAACATCAAATTACTGTTGATGAATGGATTTTATGTTCGGCTGCGGATAAATTACACTGAAAACAATATAGAGGATACTCATAAAATTGGCGCCGAATTCAGTGATATTCCGGCAGAAATTAAAGACAATTTGTTGCTGATTGATTTTCACAGGGTTTGGCAGGATGACAAAATTGACAATACTTACCTTGTTGTAGGTGATAACATTGATCAGATGAGAACCGATGGATTAAATGTTTCAAGCACCTATGTACCCAATAATGTTGTTGAATCATGCTATGCAGACAAAAGAAATAGCGCTGTAATTAACTATAATGGCGACTTGTTCAAATGTACTGCCAGGGACTTTACAACTGTTGCGCGTGCTGGCTATTTAAGCGAGGAGGGCGAGTTGATTTGGGAAAATGGGTACCTTGAAAAAAGGATGAATTCCAAATTTAAAAACAAGCCGTGCTTAACCTGCCCAATTTTGCCTATTTGTAACGGAGGCTGCTCTCAACATGCGTTTGAACACATGGATAGAGAGGAGTATTGCGTGCACTCGGGAGATTTCAATGAAAAAATGCGCATCGTAAAGGCTAAAGTTGAGGAAATTGTCAATGCCAATTAAAAACCGACCATTTAAATTTTTCTATCAGTTAGAAAGCATAGATTGCGGGCCTGCCTGCCTGGCAATGGTTTCCTGGCATTATAAAAGGAAACTTTCTGTTAAGCAGGTTAAAACCGTATGCTCTATAACCAGGATGGGGGTATCCGTTCAGGATATCATTAACGGAGCCAGAAAAATAGGGCTTGAGCCCTCTGGCGTAAAGCTAACCTTAGAAGAATTGGAGGAAGTTGAATTACCCATTATTCTTTTTTGGAAACAGGACCATTTTGTTGTGCTATACAAAATAGAGAAGCAAAAGAATGGAACTATAAAGTACTATTTAGCAGATCCAGGATACGGCAAAATAAAGATTGACTCAGACACCGTGATCCAGGAGTGGATGGGGACTAATCCTAAAGGGATAGCTATTCTTATTGAGCCGGGAGAAAGCCCCCCGGTGGTTATTGATAAGCCAAAATCAAATTTGTTACAGTCGGCGTATATCCTTAACATCCTTTCTTTTGTAAAAAAGCAAAAATTTAAATACCTGGCTTCAATCACCCTGCTTTTAACAGGGCTTGTATTTAACTGGCTATTGCCAATAATTTTTCAAAAAACAATTGACCGGGGAATTATTGGCAAGTCGTTAAACATGGTTTGGCTATTGTTATTTGCACAGTTCGCATTGTTTTTGGGTAACTTTTTATCTCAACTATTTAGCGATCTAATTCTCACCAGGCTAAACTTTAACCTATCTATCACACTAAAAGAAAGTTTTCTTTTTAAATTAATGAAGCTGCCTATCAGTTATTTTGATACGCGGCTTAATTCCGATACGCTACAGAGACTGAATGATCAAAGTAAAATTCAGTCCTTTTTAACATGGCAGGGTTTGGAGTTTTTTTTAAATGCCCTCAACCTTGTTGTTTTTAGTGTTATTCTCGCTTATCTGAATAAATATATATTTTTCAGCTTTTTAATATTAAGTTCATTATCTATTCTTTGGGTTGCCTTTTTTTTAAGGATCAGAGCAATTTTAGAATATTCAAAATTTTTGAGGCAATCGGAGAATAGTAACAGTCTTTACGAGTTTATTATGAACATGCCCGAAATTAAAGTAAGCGGGGCGCAAAAAACGTCTATAAACAAACTCATCAAAATTCAGGAAAAGTTGAACCGATTGGAACTTAGATCCTTGTTTTTGAATATGTACCAAATTATTGGGGCAAACTTTATTTCTAAACTCAAAGAATTGCTCTCCATTGCCATTTGCGCTTACCTCATTATTAAAGGGCAAATGACCATAGGTACACTTTTAAGCGTATCCTACATTTTAGGGCAGTTAAATGTGCCTATATTGAATTTTGTTAATAATATACGAAATGCTCAGGATGCAGACATCTCCCAGAAAAGGATTAACGACGTATACTCTGAACCCGACGAAAATAACTCATCAAGTGCACCGCTCCCACAAGAAATTACGCTATTGGATATTGATAATATTTCGTTTAAATACCCAGGCAGCTTTAATTCATTTGTTCTTAACGACATTTCTATAAAAATAAAGAAAAACACCGTTACAGCCATTGTTGGGCCAAGCGGTAGCGGAAAAACAACCTTGTTAAAGCTTTTACTTTCGTACTACAACGTTACGGAAGGCGAAATAAAATTAAATGATCGTAACTTAAATGATGTTGACAGTGATGAATGGCGAAAACAGTGTGGAACTGTACTCCAGGACGGGCATATATTTGCAACCACAATTGCACAAAATATTGCCATTGCCGACGAGGTTATTGATACCGACCGGCTATTTCACGCGGCAAGGGTGGCATGCCTACATGAATTTATCACTCAGCTGCCAATGGGCTATAACACCAAAGTGGGGAATGTGGGCATTGAATTAAGCGGCGGACAAAAACAAAGGTTGCTAATAGCCAGGGCGGTTTATAAAAACCCACAATTTATATTTTTGGATGAAGCAACCAGTTCATTGGATGCCAATAACGAAAAAGAAATAATAGATAATTTAAGGCTCTTTTTTACAAACAAAACCGTTGTAATTATAGCTCACCGGCTTAGCACTGTAAAAAATGCAGATCAGATAATAGTGTTAGAAAATGGCCGAATAACAGAAATTGGAAAACACGAAGATTTGACTACAAAAAAAGGAAAATACTTCAAACTGGTAAAAAATCAATTGGAACTGGGGAATTAAATATACCGGCAAACGTCATTTAGTAAGTAAACCGGAGTCGTTTTTTGTAACTTACCTTTTATGGTTCATCTTATAAACTCAAATACCTAAAACATGAAAAACTTCAACAAGAGCGTTTATTGGGCATTAACATTGGTTGTGTTAATAGCTTCATCATTCAAAGGTAATTGTCAATCCGGCACCAACACCGAAACGAGGGTGATTAATACATCTTATAAAACCGTTTGCGTAGCAACGGGGATACGTTTATCAATAAGCGGGGGAAGCGATAACCGGGTTTTGGTTACGGCCTCTAATCAGAGCCTACGAAAAAAAATAAAAACAACGGTGGTTAATGATACTTTAAAAGTTTCATTGTCCTATAAAGATGATCCTAACTGGAAAGGATTAGTTAATTCAAAGGAAACTTTAAATGTACAGATCTCTGCCGGTAATATAGCGTCTATCGAAGCCTCTGAAGCAGCTTCGGTAACTATTAAGGATCAACTTGCAGTAAACCAACTATCTCTTACGCTTGTAACAGGCGCCCAATTATATGCAAACATCAACTGTAAAATGCTTAATGCAGAAATTCAGGACGGAAGCAACCTCATTTTAAAAGGTGAAGCAGTTACCGGCAATTTCCACGTAAAAGGAGGAAGCATTTTTGACGGGAAAAAACTGATGCTGGAATCATGCAGTGCCCGGGTATATAGCGGCAGTGAATCCTATCTATTTGTTACCAAGAAATTAAACATTGTAGCCAAAAATGACGCGCGGGTTTATTTAACCGGCAACCCGACTGACATAACTAAAGATATAGAAAAAAGCTATTTAAGATCTAACGGTAAATAATTAAGCAACAAATTCCGCTTTTTCTGCTTGATCCCTTTCTTATTATTCGGGGATGCTACAAATAAAAAATCCTGTAAATCATATTATTTACAGGATTTTTAGTGGATTTAAAGTTTCCCTTGGCGGTGAGGGAGGGATTCGAACCCTCGGTACAGTTTCCCGTACGTCAGTTTAGCAAACTGATCCTTTCGGCCTCTCAGGCACCTCACCAGTGTTTTTTAAACTTGTCCCCCGTTTTCGGGATTGCAAATATAGTAAAACATGCTTCCCGTCAAAAAAATATTTCGGATTTTTAATAATCTATCCGCACATGGTAAATACTCATCAGCATCCGCTTAAATATTTCTTTAATGGTTTCAATATCCTTTAAAGTTATATTACTGTCTTTCAACTGGTTTTGATCGAGTTTATATTTCACTATCCTATCTACCAAAACACTTATCGATTCAGCATCCGGTTCTTTTAACGAGCGCGAAGCAGCCTCAACCGAGTCGGCAAGCATCAAAACCCCCGCTTCTTTGGTGAAAGGGATGGGGCCTGGATACCTAAAAATGTTCTCGTTGATGAATTTTTCAGGAAAATTCTTCAATGACGACTGGTAAAAATAATCGACCCGGGTATTGCCATGGTGTGTGCGGATAAAATCGATGATCACTTCGGGCAGGTTTGCCTTGCGTGCCATTTCGATACCCTTGCTCACGTGGCGGATGATCACCTGGGCACTTTCTTCATAAGGTAACTTATCATGCGGGTTAAAGCCCGAGCTTTGGTTTTCGATAAAGAACAACGGATTTTCCATTTTACCAATATCGTGGTACAATGCCCCTGCCCGTACCAGCAAAGCATTGCCACCAATGCTGTAAATGGCATTCTCGGCCAAATTGGCTACCTGTAACGAATGCTGAAAGGTACCGGGAGCAGTAAAGGCCAACTCGCGTAATAATGGCGCATTGGTATTGGTAAGCTCTATAAGCGTAATATCTGACGTAAGGGCGAAGATCTTCTCAAAAATGATGATCATCGGGTAAGCCAGCAAGGTGAGCATCACGCTTACTACAAAGGGCAAAAAGTCGGTCCAGTCGATATCATTGAATGTACCCTCCCTGATGAAAGTAATACCCAAAAAGGCAACAAAATAAGTAAACACAATCATTCCCGCCGAAATGAAATACTGTTCGCGGCGAAGCAGGTTTTTGATACTGTATATAGATACCATCCCCGCGGTAATCTCGTAATAAGCAAACTCGAAGCTATTGGGCACAAAAAAGCCTGCTATTAACACCACCAGCAAATGGATATTGAGCGCCAAACGGGTATCAAACAAAATGCGGATAATGATAGGTACTATACAATAAGGAATATAGTAAAGGTTGGTAGGTATCTGAAATTTGATGGCTGCCGATAATGTTGCCAACATGGCGGTGATTACCAGCAATATCAAACCAACTAAACGGTTATCGGCAAAAATATCCTTGCGGAACAGGTACAGGAATATCATTAACAGCGCTATGGCAATAGAAACCAACATAACCTGGCCGGCCAGTACCAGCACCCGGTTGCCATTTACCCGTGCATTATTTTCAAAAGCTTTTTTGTATGACTCCAGCTTTTGAAAAACATCATCGTTAATAACCGAACCTTTATAAACTATCACCTCCCCTTTTTGTACCATGCCGCGGGTTATAGATAAACCATCATAAACCTCTTTCTCTAAGCGCAGGGTAAGGTTATCATCATAATTTAAATTGCTTTGGATGCGATTTTGAAGCAGATCGAGCAAAAAGGCTTTATCCACATCCGTGCGTTTGCTTAGTACCTTATCACAGTAAGCCAAAGCTTTCTCTTTGGTGAATAGCGAATTGGTATTTTTATCGGTAGCTACATTTTTGTTTAATATGGTTACCGGGTAATTATTAGCGTGGGTAAGATATTTATCGTTCAGTTTTAAAATACCGGTATCATAAACCTCTTTTAACAATGCCGTACCGGCTTCAATGTATTTAGGCTTTAGCTTGTCATTTATACCGGCGTTATGCCATTTTATCTCCAGGTCGCTTTTAAAGCCTTCCGTTTGCTGATCGCCGGCCGCGGCATCGAGCTGATATATGGGCGTAATACTTTCGTAAGCAGTTTTCCTTTCGTTATCAATTTCCTGCCCGGTTTTTAAGATGGCGAAATTATAGGGAGATATAAGGTCCTTTTGGTTCCAGATACGTCCTTTTTCATATTCATAGCCAAATTTTGCCTGCTTGGGTAAAAAGAAAACAATAAGGCCGATGCTCACCAGCATCATCAAAAACTTAACGTTGCGGGCATATTTGCGCATTAAGGCTTTTTGCCGCGAGGTGGATAGTTTTGCCATTTATATGATTAAGCGCTCAAAAATAAGGTTTTTCAAGAAGAGTCAAGAATCAAGAATCAAGACAGGAGCCTTGCGCATTCTTAACACAACTAAGCGCTTATTTCATCCCTCGTTTCATACAACTCGCTTTTGATCTTTGCTCATTAATCATTACTCACCCAAGCTCCCTCTTAATTCTTGACTCTTAATTCTTGATTCTTATTTGCGTTTATCAAATAAAATTTGATATCTTTATGATATCATTTTAAAATCAATTTAAATCATCATGGACTCTGAAAAAATCATCAATCCGCCTTCGGGCTTTACGGTATTCTTCGCATTCCTTGCCGTATCATTAATAGCTATTATTTGTTTTTGTACAGGCATAGAAGCCCTGGGTTTTATATTGGGTTTTGTTGGCCTGTTTTTCCTAGTCCCGGGTCTTATCGTAGTTAATCCAAATGAGTCAAAGGTACTTACGCTGTTTGGCAAGTACCAGGGCACTGTTAAAAAGGATGGCTTCTTTTGGGTAAATCCATTCACTGTAAAAAAGAAGGTTTCACTAAGGGCATTTAACTTAAATGGCCAACAGCTAAAGGTTAACGATAGTATCGGCAACCCCATTGAAATTGCCGCGGTAATTGTATGGCAGATAAAAGATACGGCCAGCGCGGTTTTCGCGGTTGAAAACTATATCCAATATGTAAACATCCAAAGCGAGGCTGCTGTCAGGCACCTGGCAAACTCCTTTCCTTATGATAACCTGGAGGATGAAACAGCCACCATCACGTTACGTGGCGGTGCCGAACAAGTAAGCAGCATGCTTGAAAAAGAGCTGAACGAAAGGCTTGATCGTGCCGGTATTGAGGTATTGGAGGCGAGAATATCGCACCTGGCTTACGCGCCTGAGATTGCCCATTCCATGCTGCAAGTACAGCAAGCATCGGCCATCATAGCTGCCCGCAGGTTAATTGTAGAGGGCGCGGTAGGAATGGTTGAAATGGCCTTGAATAAACTATCAGAAAAAAATATAGTGGAGTTGGATGAAGAACGCAAAGCCGCCATGGTGAGCAATTTGTTAGTAGTATTATGTGGCGATAAAGCGGTTAATCCTGTGGTTAACACCGGCACTTTATATCATTAATAATCATGGAGCAGTACAGAAGTTTTGATCAGTTGCGTAACAACCAACTGGCTATCACCAGAACCGGTTTTTTCAGGCCTTATTTTGAGCTAAGTGGTGGTCAGTTTACTTATGGTAAACTGAGCTATGCCAGCCTATGGAAAACCAAAATGATATTAGAATCGGCACAAAATACATGGATAATTAAACGTAAAGGCGCGTTTAGCCGATCACTATTAGTTACCGATAGCAACGAGATGGAATTAGGTATTGTTACACCCGAATTATTATCAAGAAAGGTAAACCTAATGATGAATAACGGCTTTGAAGCCGTCTATCTGGCCAAAAAGTTATTTACCCGCACTTTTAGCCTAACAAGTGAACAATATGGCGATATCCTTGATATTAAAACTGAATTATGGGGTATGAAAAAGCCGTTTACAATAACGGTAGATTTAGATAAACTAAAACAAATACCTGATATGCCTTTGCTGGCCTTATTGGGGGTAAACTTAATTTTGATGAAACAGGCGCAGGCCGCGGCAGCAGGAGGTTGATATGGCGGAGAAAAAAGCATTTGTATTACGCATCAGTGCGGAGGTATTAAAGGAACTGGAAACCTGGGCCGCCGAAGAATTCAGAAGCACCAACGGGCAGATAGAATACTTGATGCAACAAGCTTTGCTGACACGTAAAAAGGGGGCGAAGAGGAAAAAAGAATAATCAGTTGGCAGTTTTCGGTTTGCAGTTAGCAGTAGTATCAACATATTGGCGCTATTCATTACCGATGAAATACTCTAATGCTCCCAATGAAGAAATTTTAAAAAATATGCCAACTGCCGGCTGCACACCGTCAATAATATTATGCATGCATAGCTTTTTACTCTCCTCAAAATAACTAAATTTGTCCTACCAATTTAATGAGGGACACATGAAAGAAGTAGTAATAGTAGCCGCTACCCGCACGCCCATAGGCAGTTTTGGGGGCAGCTTAGCCAATATTAGCGCCACACAGCTTGGGGCACAGGTTATCAAATCGGCAGTTGAAAAGGCCGGTTTACGGCCAGATCAAATTCAAGAAGTTTATATGGGGAATGTAATGTCGGCCAATTTGGGGCAGGCACCGGCTACACAGGCGGCTATATTTGCAGGCTTACCACATTTACCTGCTACTACCATAAATAAAGTTTGCGCGTCAGGCATGAAAGCTATTATGCTGGCCGCCCAAAGCATCGCCCTTGGTCAAAATGAGATTGTTGTTGCCGGCGGCATGGAAAGTATGAGCAATGTGCCCTATTACTTAGATAAAGCCCGTAACGGCTATCGCTTAGGCAACGGCCAAATTACGGATGGATTGGTGAAAGATGGTCTTTGGGATGTTTATAATGATTACCACATGGGCTCAGCAGCCGAACTTTGCGCCGTCGATTGCAACATCAGTCGCGAGGAGCAGGATGCTTTTGCTATTGAATCGTACAACCGGTCGCAAAAGGCCCAGGCCGATGGTAAGTTCAAAGACGAGATCACCCCAATCGAGCTAAAAGATAAAAAAGGTGATATCACCTTATTTGCCGATGACGAGGAACCCCAAGCTGTTAAGTTTGAAAAAATCCCTTCTTTAAAACCCGTATTTAAAAAAGACGGCACAGTAACCGCTGCCAACGCGTCCACCCTAAATGATGGTGCTGCTGCTTTGGTGTTGATGAGCCGTGAAAAGGCCGATGAACTGGGCATTAAACCGCTTGCCCGCATAGTATCTTATGCCGACGCGCAACAAGCACCGGAGTGGTTTACTACTGCGCCATCTAAAGCTATCCCACTGGCCTTACACAGAGCTGGTTTATCGGCAGATCAGATCGATTACTTTGAAATTAACGAAGCATTCTCGGTAGTTGCCATAGCCAATAATCAATTATTAAAACTCGCCCCTACAAAAGTTAACGTTAACGGTGGTGCTGTTTCCTTAGGTCACCCGCTGGGTGCATCGGGCGCACGTATCATTGTTACCTTAATTAACGTATTAAACCAAAACCAGGGCAAATTTGGCGCTGCCGGAATTTGTAACGGCGGTGGCGGTGCCAGCGCAATGGTTATTGAAAATTTACGTTAGTAGACATTTAACATCGATTGTAAAAATACTTAACCAGAGAATAGCAAAGCGGCGAAAGACTTACGAAGTTTTTAAACTTCGTAAGTTTGGCCTCTGCAAGCAATTCTCCCCAGCGCCATACTTGATAAATAATAGTATATTAGAAATATAATCCGACAAGAATCGTGACAAAAAAACTTTTTGTATCCCTTCTCCCCCTCCTGTTTTGTTTACAAACCTATGCCCAGCATTCTGACGAAAGCGCGCATATCAATCAGCTTAAATTGTATGAAGATACCCTGAAAACACTGGGTAAAACTTTTATCAATAACGAGAACGACCTGGAACGAAAAAACGCCAACTATAAGTTTATTAAAACTATGGTTAACGCGCTTAAAGTGCCCAATTCGTTTCTTTTCCCCTTTGATTCTATTAAAACCATCAGCATCCTTAACTCGCCCGATAACCGTTTTCGCATCCTTACCTGGCCTATTATGAACCAGGATGGCAGCTATCGTTTTTACGGAACGATACAAATGAACACCGGCGGCTTTTTAAAAATGTATCCGCTTGAAGACTTGTCGCCCCTGCTTAAAAACCCCGAGGATTCGGTAACCGATACCCACAAATGGCTTGGCGCGCAGTACTATAAAATTATCCCCGTTTATGCCGCTAAAACTTATTATGTGCTGATAGGCTGGAAGGGTAACACCGTAAAATCAACTAAAAAAGTGCTTGATGTGTTATCCTTCAACAATGGCGAACCAAGATTTGGGATGCCCGTTTTTGATGGCAACGGCAAAACCCGTAAAAGAGTGGTTTTTGAATACGCCCGCCAGGTATCTATGTTGTTAAGATATGTACCGGAGCAAAATCTTATTGTGTTTGATCACCTCTCTGCACCTGATGCCAAAATGAAAGATAAGCCCGAATCTTTCGGTCCCGACCTTACTTATGATGGCTACAAGCTAAAAAATGGCCGTTGGGTTTATGTAGAGCAACTGGATATGCGCAACGTACAGGACAATACCAGTGAGGCTATCGACAATGATTATGTAGACCCTAAAAAACAGGCCATCAAAGATAAAATGCTTGTTCCAACATCACATTAATTTAAGAATTAAACAACTGTTAGCAGTTAATAATCAAAATAATTCCACCACCTACTGTAACACTTTCGGTATTAAATTTCGATTTAAAAGATTTGTATTACTTTAGCACACTTAAGTTGACACATAAATGCAAGAAAAGACAGCAGCACAATCGCGCTCAATCGGAAAAATTCCAAGGGCGGTACCATTCATCATAGGCAATGAATTTGCCGAAAGGTTTAGTTTTTATGGAATGCGGAGCATTCTTGCTGTTTTTTTAGTCCATCAATTTTTCAATCACGAAAGTGATGTTGTAGCCAACGCGCACTCCAACAGTATCAACCATATGTTTTCTACATTGGTTTACGCTACCCCCCTGCTTGGAGCTATCCTGGCCGACTGGTTTTTTGGCAAATACCGCGTAATTTTAATTGGCTCCTTAATTTATACCATCGGTCACTTCCTGTTATCGATGTTTGATACCAACCTGGCCGGCTTTCAAACCGGCTTAATTATTATAGCATTTTCGGCAGGCGCTATAAAATCGTGCGTATCGGCTAACGTGGGCGATCAGTTTGATCATAGTAACCAGCATTTAATGAGTACCATTTACAGTTGGTTTTACTTCAGCATCAATGCAGGTTCAATGGTTAGCTTGTTTTTGATCCCTTTAATTTACGATAAGTTTGGCGCGGCCTGGGCATTTGGTGTACCGGGCATTTTAATGGCGTTGGCTACTGCTATATTCTTTTCGGGTAGTAAAAGTTATGTTAAGCTACCGGCAAAAGGTATTAACAAAGCCAATTTTGTTTCGGTTAGTTTTTATGCCCTAATGCGTAAAATCAGGCCGCTGGAGCCTGGCACTGCCTGGGAACAGACAGAAGCTAAATATGGTCATGAAAAAGTTGACGGTATTAAAGCTGTTTGGCGCATTATGGCCGTTTTTGCATTTATACCTGTCTTTTGGTCGTTATGGGATATGAACAGTGCCGAGTGGGTATTACAATCAACCAAACTTGATCTTAGCCTGGGCATTTTCGGCTGGACCATCCTTCCATCGCAAATACAAACCGTAAACGCGGTATTTTTATTGGTGATGATCCCTTTGTTTAACTTCGGTTTTTATCCTTTGGCAAAAAAGCTGGGCTTAAAGTTAACGCCGTTACGCAAAATAGGCTTTGGCTTACTGGTTACCGCTGGTAGCTTTTTAATCATAGCCCTATTGCAGGAAAAAGTTGATAAAGGTTTACACCCATCTGTTTGGTGGCAAATTTTGGCATATGCGGTATTATCTGCCGGTGAAGTTTTAGTTTCATTAGTTGGCTTGGAGTACGCTTATACGCAATCTCCTATCTCTATGAAAAGTACCATGACTGCCATTTGGTATTTTACTTATTCAGTAGGTTCATTCTTTAATACCATTGTAAATAACAGCATTGCAAAAGGTGGTTTTTATGCCCGTTTTACCGGCGCATCATTCTATTGGTTGTTCACAGGCATATGTCTTGGTTTCTTTGTATTGTTCCTTTTTGTTAGTCCGCGTTTAAAAGAAAAAGCTTATCTGGCATCAGATGTTTTAGCTGATGGATTAGATATTCGCGATGATAAAGTAACAGAAATTCATCCCGATAACCCAATTGTATAATAAAAGTTGTTGTTTTGTGTTTTATTTGATCACACATCTGAATACTAAGTGCCAGACAGCATAGTTATTATACCGACTTATAACGAGAAGGAAAACATCGAAAAGATGATTCGTAAGGTGTTTTCCCTTCCTCATGATTTTCATATCCTCATCATTGATGACGGATCGCCGGATGGTACAGCCACCATTGTAAAAAGTTTAATGAACGTATATCCCGAACAGCTCTTTATAGAAGAACGCGCCGGGAAACAGGGTTTGGGCACCGCCTACATCCATGGTTTTAAATGGGCCATAGCGCATCATTACGACTATATTTTTGAGATGGATGCAGATTTTTCGCATAACCCGGATGACCTGCTCAAACTAAGACAAGCCTGTATTGACGGCGCCGATGCCGCCATAGGATCGCGCTACAGCACGGGGGTTAACGTGGTAAACTGGCCCATGAGCCGGGTATTGATGAGCTACTTTGCATCGGTATATGTACGCTTTATCACCGGGATAGATGTTGCCGATTCAACAGCAGGCTTTATGTGCTATAAGCGCAAGGTACTGGAAACCATACAGCTTGATAAAATTAAATTTGTGGGCTACGCCTTTCAAATTGAAATGAAGTATACCACTATTAAGCATGGCTTTAGCCTGGTAGAAGTGCCCATTATATTCATCAATCGCATCATGGGCACCTCCAAAATGTCGGGCGGAATATTCAAAGAAGCTTTTTTTGGGGTGATCCAAATGAAGATCAACAGCATTTTCAGGAAATATCCGGAAGGGTAGCCGAAGGCTAAAAGCAGAAAGCTGAAAGCAAAAAAGCTTTTGGCATTTAGCTTTCTGCTTTTAGCTAAAAAAAGCTAATTTCGTTGGTAATGAATGAGCACCTTGATCCCGCGCCGGAACGCCTCAGCAATACCGAACGTGATATTGAAAAAGTTTTACGTCCGCAGCAGTTTGAGGATTTTACCGGTCAG
Organism: Mucilaginibacter flavus; assembly: GCF_030409315.1. Taxonomy (GTDB): domain Bacteria; phylum Bacteroidota; class Bacteroidia; order Sphingobacteriales; family Sphingobacteriaceae; genus Mucilaginibacter; species Mucilaginibacter flavus. The sequence goes on from NZ_JAUFPS010000024.1 coordinate 154,672, forward strand.
CATAAAATATTAGCCAACTTAAAAGTATTTGTACAGGCTGCCCGCCAGCGTGGCGAGGCACTTGACCATGTGCTGTTGCATGGCCCTCCGGGTTTGGGCAAAACTACCCTATCGCACATTGTGGCTAATGAAATGGGGGTAGGTATTAAAATAACATCGGGTCCTGTGCTGGATAAACCCGGCGATCTGGCTGGCCTACTCACCAACCTGGAGACAGGCGATATCCTTTTTATTGACGAGATACACCGTTTAAGTCCGCTGGTGGAGGAATATTTGTACTCTGCCATGGAAGATTTTAAGATAGATATTATGCTGGAGAGCGGCCCCAACGCCCGATCGGTACAAATCTCATTAAACCCATTTACCCTTGTTGGTGCTACCACCCGGTCGGGCTTGCTTACAGCCCCATTAAGGGCTCGGTTTGGGATAAATGCCCGGTTAGAGTATTACGACGCCAAACTGCTTACCACCATTGTACTACGTTCGGCATCGATATTAAAAACCCCCATGACAGATGAGGGTGCTTACGAAATTGCAAGGCGCAGCCGCGGTACACCGCGTATTGCCAATGCCCTGTTACGCCGTACCCGCGATTTTGCCCAGATAAAAGGCGATGGTAATATTGACACCGCGATAGCTAAATACGCCCTCAATGCTCTTAATGTTGATGAACATGGTCTTGATGAAATGGACAACAAAATATTGGTGACCATTATTGACAAGTTTAAAGGCGGCCCTGTAGGTTTAAAAACTATTGCCACAGCCGTTGGTGAGGATGAAGGTACTATTGAAGAAGTGTACGAACCATTTTTAATACAGGAAGGCTTTTTAATGCGCACAGCCCGCGGTCGTGAGGCTACCGAGAGTGCCTATAAACACCTGGGTAAAATAAAATTAGGGGGCAGTCAAACCTTATTTTAAGCAAGCCAATTAAAACTTACATTACCATACATTAACCATGAAAACCAAACTAAACCAAGGCTTTAAACTGGTATTAGCTGTGCTGGCATTTAATATATGCTGTGTGGCTATAGCAAAAGCCCAAACAACAATCCCTACGCCTACAACGCCCATGGTGCCCAATAAGCCCCTGGCTTTACCTGCCGATACAGCAGCCAAATTAAAAAACGATACGTCGCTTAAAAAAAAAGACACCGTAATAGTAAAAAAGGTACCAACCGGACCAAAAGTGGGCATAGCGGGCTTAAACCACGATCACATACACCTGATACTAAATGAATACCGCAACGGTAACGTAAACCTTGTTGGCATTGCCGAGCCCGATAAAAAGTTATGGGAAAAGTACGGCAAAATGTACGGCGTACCCGATTCCCTGTTTTTTGACGATTTGAAAACCATGTGCCAAAAACGTAAACCGGTAATTGTACTGGGCTATAATGCCGTTGGCAAACACATTGATATTGTGGAAACCTGCGCCCCCATGGGCATCAGCGTAATGGTTGAAAAACCTTTGGCTGCTACATTGGATCAAGCTAAACGCATGGAGTTTTTAGCCCTTAAATATTACATCAGCCTGCTTACCAATTACGAAACTACCTGGTACCCATCAGTGCAAAGTGCTTACAATACTATTAAAACAGATAGTGTGGGTGTGATACGTAAAATGGTATTCCATGACGGCCACCAGGGACCAAAGGAAATTGGTTGCAGCGATGATTTTTTAGCCTGGCTTACAGATCCGGTACTGAATGGCGCGGGCGCTTTAAATGATTTTGGCTGCTATGGTGCCGATATGATGACCTGGATGATGAAAGGTCAAAAACCCATTGCGGTAACCGCCATTGCCCGCCATTACAAGCCGGGCGTATATCCAAAAGTTGAAGACGATGCCACCATTATAGTGGAGTACCCGGATGCCACCGGCTTGATAGAAGCCTCATGGAACTGGCCTTTTGGTATCAAGGACATGGAAGTTTTTGGAGCCAAGGGTTACATACACACTTTTGATAAAGACAGCCTGGAGGTAAAGATCAACAACCAGGTACGCAGCTTTAAAGCAACACCTTTAGCAAGCCCGGCAGATGCGCCTGTGCCTTACTTTACCTACGCGCTTAAAAACCCGCTACAGGTACGTAATGATCGTTCATCGTTAAAAAACAATATGGTGGTAATGATGATACTTGATGCCGCTAAAAGATCGATTAAGGAAGGTAAGCGAATAGTTCTTTAAGAAGAATCAAGAGGTTAGAGTCAAGAATCAAGACAAAACTCCCCAAAGTCATGTCATTGCGAGTTATAAAATCCGGGACTTGAAGGTGGAGATGACGTAAGAACTACCTTCTACACCCTGTCATTCTGAGGCACGAAGAATCTTCTTCGGTATAAAAGTCTACATTTAGCAGGGCGAAGAAAATCCTTCGTTCCTCAGGATGACAAACATTTTTTACAAAACGTCATGGGTAGGTACAAAGCATTCTCACGCGTTAAAGCCGCGCTATAAAGTTTGCGATTGCTTCGGACCTGGCAACGACCTTAATGTGTAGTTGTCTTGATTCTTGACTCTTAATTCTTGATTCTTTTCTAAATATTATCTTAATTTCGCCATTGTTGAATAAATTAAAAAATTATCATCTCACTATGATCAAGAAAGCTTTTGTGTGGCTAACGGTATGCACCATGGGTGCATTATCATGCCAGTCTAAACCAGCCGATAAAACACCTGCAAACGCTGCAGCGGCAACTTCAAGCGCAAAACCTGCCGCGGATAATACGGCCATTATGGGCCGCAAACAAGTGCCTGTTGTTTGTTATCACCAGATACGCGATTGGAAACCTACCGATTCAAAAGGAGCAAAAGATTACATTATACCTATCGCTGCTTTTAAGGAACACATCAAAATGCTGGCCGATAGTGGTTATCACACCATCTTGCCCGATCAGCTATACAACTACCTTACCAAGGGTACCCCGCTGCCAAGCAAACCCATCATGCTAACCTTTGATGATACCGACCTTGACCAGTTTACCATTGCTAACCCTACACTTAAAAAGTACGGTTTTAAAGGCGTTTATTTTGTAATGACCGTATCATTAGGTCGCCCGCATTACATGACCAACGAGATGGTTAAAACCCTATCTGACGAAGGCAACATCATTGGCAGCCATACCTGGGATCATCACCGTGTTGACAAATACACCCACAATGGTGTATTAAAAATTATTGGCAAAAACGGCAAAATAACCAACAAACCAGTTGATGACTGGGTTACCCAGATTGACAAACCAACCAAAAAATTGGAAGAAATTACCGGTAAAAAAATAGATTATTTCGCCTACCCATTTGGCGTATGGAAAAAACCTGTATTACCAGAAATTCAGAAAAGAGGATTCAAAATAGCTTTCCAGCTTGCTGATAAACGCGATCCGGATTATCCGTTGATGACTGTGCGCCGTATATTAGATAGCGGTTACTGGACAACTAAAACTTTCAGCAACAGCGTAAGGCATAGCTTTTAAGGGCAGCCCCCCATGAAATCATATTTTAAACGGCCCTTTTTTCAAGGGCCGTTTTGTTGACGTGCTCATATTATGACGTAGTATTATCTTTTCGAGCATTCCCATCTTTGCCCTTAGGAATTAATGGAGCCAAGGCATCGATATCATCATATTCTATTCCTATCACACCTATTACTCCCTCTGCAATGGATAGTTGTGTATACATCGGAAAATAAGGGGCAATCTCTTGATAATTTCCCACTCGATCCGTTAAATATTTCCCAAATTTCCTTGTTGGCAAGATCAAAATGCCACCGATAATTTGTTTTTGTATAATACCTAATGCAATTTTATTAAGAGCTCTATGCGATGAGGAAATATTACCAGTTTCCCACTCAACTGCGAAAGGGCCATAGTTAGTTATTTTAACCGCATCAATTGGCCCCGGGTTCATTCCAAGAGCAAGCGCCATTTTATTTTCTGGCAACCAGTGCATTTCTTTTAGATAAGCAATAAAATTCGCTTTTATTGGGAATACGCCATTTCCTTTAGAAACGGGATTTACAATAAATTTGGAAGAATCATGCCAGGAGACACATTGTATTCCTCCGTGGATCTCTTTCATTATAGATTGAAACTCTTCCGACTCACTGAAAGTTCCGGTTTTAATTAAATAGTTTTCAAACTCTATCCTCATTTAGTTTCTGTTCTACAATAGCAATAATTTCTGATGGCATTTTCTTTAATGTTGGAGCCATTTTAAAAAGAGTAGCAATGGTTGGTGTCCTTAAGCCCCTTTCTAACAACGAAATGTAAGTCCTGTCTAATTCACTATTCAGAGCCAGAATCTCCTGAGTAACACCAGTATTTTCACGAAGATTTTTTAAAACCTGACCAAATATTTTTTCCAACATATCAATGACAAATTCACGTTTTTATTCTACCCCAACAACAGACTATAGTCTGCAAATTTTATCGTATATTTGATCGATATTGACAGTATATGAAAGAAAAGGACAGTTTTTTCAAGGTTTTAGGTATAGATGGAAAGGACAAAAAGACTTTACAGCTAATTGCTGAAGATTTAAATATTTCATTGAAAACACTTAATTATTACAACCTCAATTCAATATTACCGCCTGATAATGAGCTGGAAAAAATGGCGACTTATTTCAAAATAAACCGATATCAAATTATGATTGGCATGGGCATTTATAATCAAGAATTGAAAGAACTATTAAGTCAACAGGCTGCTAAAATTGCGCAAGGATTATCACATATAAAAACGAGGCCTACTATAAACCACGAACAGGTTTTTACAACCTCACTGGGGCAGCTCTTCGAGGGCGATTGCCTCAGCCTGATGCCCACAATAGAGAGTGGTTCCGTTGATCTCGTATTTGCTGACCCGCCATTTAATTTGGATAAACTTTATCCCTCAAATATGGATGATAACATTGCGTCGTCGGAATATATCAGATGGACGGAACAATGGCTCTCAGAATGCATACGAATCTTAAAACCCGGAGGAAGTTTATTTTTATGGAATATACCTAAATGGAACACCTACTTCAGCGAATTTTTAAATCATCGGCTTAATTTCAGACACTGGATAGCAACAGATATTAAATATTCGTTGCCTATTTCATCTCGCTTATATCCTTCACATTATGGCTTACTGTATTATATAAAACAGGAAAAAGCTTCGGTGTTTAAGCCTGATCGTCTGAAAATGGAAACATGCCAACATTGTTATCGGGAGTTAAGAGACTATGGAGGTTATAAAGATAAAATGAATCCATCGGGAATAAACATGCCTGATGTTTGGTATGATATCCCTCCTGTGAGACATTCAAAGCATAAAAAAAGGAAGGACGCTAATGAATTATCAATTAAATTATTAGATAGAATTATAGAGATGGCTACCGTTGAAGGAGATATTGTTTTCGATCCTTTTGGAGGCTCTGGCACTACTTATCTTGTTGCCGAACTTAAACGTCGAAAATGGATAGGAATAGAACTCGGCCCCACTGAAGTGATAGTTGATCGACTAAAAAATAAAGCAGAGGAGGAAGACCATCTGAATAAATATCGTGAAAATTACAATCAATTATTCCCCGAAAAAATAAAAAAGGAAAGAATAAAAAGGGGAATTTGGACAGATGACTCCTTCAAACCAGAAATGAAAGACCACCAAATTTCTTTAGGACTTTTCATAGGCAACAAGTCATTACTATCTCAAACTAAGTAAAGGCAAAGTTAAGAAAGCAAATAAGATAGGATATTTCAGCAAAAAGCCCGCTATTCACATAGCGGGCTTTTCTATTTTATATAGCTACTAAAAATTAGTGAGCGTGGTGACCATCCGGACCATGCGCGTGGCCGTGTGATAATTCTTCGGGGGTAGCTGGGCGGACGTTAAGGATGTTACCTTTAAAGTGAAGCTCCTGGCCGGCCATTGGGTGGTTAAGGTCAACAATTACCGCGTCTTCTGCAATTGATACTACCTGGGCCTGGAAACGGTTACCGTTGTTATCCTGTAAAGGCAAAATGCTGCCAATTTCAGGAATTTCAGTTCCCTGGAACATTTCTTTAGGCAGGTTGGCTACTGCTTCTTCATCATATTCGCCATAAGCATCGCCGGCTGTCAAACGAAACTCATAGGTATCGCCTGTTGATAGGGTGCTTAGGTTTTCTTCAAATTTAGGCAGCATCTGGCCGGCACCAAATAAAAAGGTTAATGGCTGTTCTTCTGTGGCACTTTCCTGTAATACTTCGGTACCATCCTGGTCAACATACAAATCGTAAGTTAATGACACTACGTGCTGTGGTTCAATCTTCATTGGAATTGTTTTTTTTAAATAAGCAATCAAGCCGTCATTTGTTTTAAAGCGTCGGCCGTGTTATGAGCAGGTAGTCCGCAGGTTTTATCTTTACAAATAAAAATCTGTGTAGATGCACCAAACTTATCCTGCAGCAAAGGTAAACTTCCTTTATTACCACCCAATATTATTTTATTGGGGATGTAATTATTTTCAATTTCCCTTCTAACAGTCTCGGTATCGTTACCTGTTATCGCAACTTCGTAAACTCCAAAAACCTCATCGAGCAAAAGCATTGTCCAGTTTGAATAGGCCGTACCATACTTTGCAAGCTGCGGCATAATATTGCGTAACAGCTGTGCCGAAACCGCTGCATAACTTTCGTTATCAAAAAGCAGGCCCAACTTTTTAAGATTACGTGCCATTGCCGAATTACTGGCCGGCGTAACCCCATCCATAATTTCAGATTTCCGGGCTATCAGTTGCTCTTCATCGTCGGCGGTGTAAAAGAAAACACCGTTGGCTTCATCATAATAATGGGCTATGGCGGTATCTGTAAGGCTTTTTGCCTGCTCAAGCCAATACTCGTTAAAGCTTACTTCATAAAGGGCGATGAAGGCATCAATGATGTTGGCGTAATCATCTAAAAAAGCTACCGTATTACCGCTTTTATAAACCCTTGAAAGCCTGCCATTTTGGCTTATCAGGTTTTCAAGTATAAAATTGGCGTTTTTTAAAGCCAGGTCTAAATAAGCTGGTTTAGTAAACGCACGGTAGGCTTCGCAAAGGCCTTTGAGCATTAAACCATTCCACGATGCCAGGATCTTGTTATCTAAACCTGGCCTTACCCTTTGGCCGCGGGCATCCAATACTTTTTTACGGGAGGCTTTTATTCGCGATAGCAGGTCGTCAACACCCAGGCCTAATTTCCCGGCCAGTTCCTCATCCGTTTCTTTGCGGAACAGCACGTTTGAGTGCTCCTCTTCCCAGTTGCCATCTTCGGTAATATGATAGTAGATGCAAAACAGATCTGTATCATCGCCTAAAATCCTCGAAATTTCGGCTTTAGTAAAAATGTAAAACTTACCTTCTACCCCTTCGCTATCGGCATCAAGGGCTGAGTAAAAACCAAGATCGGCCGAGGCCAGTTCTGTTATGCTGAAGTGAATGATTTGATCAACTACCTGCCTGTACAACTCATCGGGTTGCCAGGTATAAGCTTCCGAGTACAGGGTGATAAGCTGCGCATTATCATACAGCATTTTCTCAAAATGCGGTACGTGCCACCTGCCATCAACAGCGTAACGTGCAAAGCCGCCACCTATATGGTCATAAATGCCTCCATAAGCCATTTTATGCAGCGTAAGCTTTACCTGTTTAGCAATTTCGTCGTCCTGCATTAAATGGGCGTATCGCATCAGTAATAACCAGTTATTGGGCATCGGGAATTTAGGGGCATTGCCGGTGCCGCCTTCATATTTATCAAAATAGCGTTTCCAGTTGTCAGCTATCAGTTGCAGATCATCTTTGGTGTATTCGGGCTGTTCGGCTATAAACTGTACCGATTCATATTTTTGGATACCATCGGTTAGTCTCACGGCATATTCTTCGGCTTCCTCGGGCTTTTGTTTGTAAAAATCGGCCAGGTTAAACAGCAGGGATGTCCAATCGTTTTTTCGGAAGTAGGTACCGCCATAAATGGGTCGCTGGTCGGGCAGGCAAATACAATTTAGCGGCCATCCGCCACGGCCGCTCATGAGTTGTACCGCGCTCATGTAAATCTGATCAACGTCGGGGCGCTCTTCCCTATCTACCTTAATACAAACAAAAAACTCGTTCATTACGGCTGCAACGGACTCATCCTCAAAGCTCTCATGCTCCATTACATGGCACCAGTGACAGGCCGAGTAACCTATGCTCACCAATATCAGTTTATTTTCGGCTTTGGCTTTATCTAAGGCTTCTTTACCCCAGGGATACCAGTTAACCGGGTTATTGGCGTGTTGTAATAAATAGGGTGATGTAGAATTGGCAAGACTATTCATAGATTGCAAATGTGCAGATATAATTGCATCTGTAAGTTAAAGAAGATTTATTTGGAAAAGTTTTACGCGTGTTTGATTAAAAGCTGAATATTAAATAACCGTTACAGTAACATCATATATCCCATAAAAGTAAAGAGAATGTCTTGGTTAATGCTTTTACCAAATGTTATTATATATTTGTTTTTATATAAACTTTCAAGGTAAAAAATGCTCAAGTACTCCAAACAGACCAGGTTATTATTAGCGGTTGATTGTATCATTTTTGGATTTGACGGCGAGGTGTTAAAAATCTTGCTGATTAAAAGAGATTTTCAGCCCGAAAAAGGAAACTGGAGTTTGATGGGGGGCTTTGTGCAAAACGATGAAAGTTTAGACCAGGCGGCCAATCGCATCCTTAACCAGCTCACCGGCCTGGAAGGTGTTTATCTTGAACAATTATATACTTACGGCGATCCTAACCGCGATCCGATGGAGCGTACCGTATCTGTGGCTTATTTCGCGCTGATAGATATCCACAAATATGAAACCCAGCTAAGCACCGATTATCATGCCGAGTGGTTTCAGCTTAAACGTACCCCAAAACTGATATTTGATCAGCAGGAAATGGTGGAGCAGGCACGCAAACGCATACGTTACAAGGCTGCCATGCACCCTATTTTATTTGAGCTGCTGCCTACAAAATTTACCATACCGCAGTTACAAATCCTGTACGAAAGCGTTTTTAATACCACTATTGATAAACGCAATTTCAGTAAGCGGGTATTGGCTACCGGTTTGCTCATTAAACTGGCCGATAAGGATAAAGCAGGCTCAAAACGTGGCGCCTATTACTACCAGCTTAATATGCAAAACTATTACGCCAAATTCCAGGCGTTTATGAACTTTATACCCAATCCCGATACTTTGTAGAAACTTTTTTCTGCAAGCTGTGCAAGCTAACTGGCTTTATATAAACAAGCAATAAAAACCTGGCTATAACTATTGGTTAACAATGGTTTACTTAAAAACGATCAATTAGTTATAAATATCTTACATTTATTAAACTGATTGACTTGTTATTTCGTATACACCATGAAACAACTATAAGTTGTACCAATGAGTAAATATTTAAGCCTTTTATTATTGTTAATGTTTGCCGGCAACATTGCATTTTGCCAGGTGGCTGATATTAACAAAATACAAAAAGGGCTTCCCTCCATTACCGATAGTACCAAATATGTTGATGCTTTAAACCGCCTTGGCATGCTGATGTATGAAAAGAACGTAGACAATTCTTTTTATTATGCCAAACTCGCGCGCGCCATTTCAACCCGGATAAAATATGCCCAGGGCCAGGCCGATGCCATTAACATAATTGGCATAGTGTATGATTTGCGCGGCAATTTGCAGCTATCGTTAAAATATTATAATGATGCCTATAACCGCTACGTAGCCTTAGACGATTCGGCCAATATTGTGCAAGGCCTCATGAATATAGGCCTGGTATTCAATGAAAACAAAGAGGATAAAAAGGCTATTGATAACTTTAAGCACGCGATGGCCATTGGCGAAAATATCAAAAAAGATTCCATCATGTCATTGGCGTATTGTAACTACCTGTTGCTGTACCCCGCACAAATTAGTAAAGACTCTACAAACCTGTTACTTATCAAAGCCCGCCAAATTGCAACCAAATACAAAGATGAAAGAGTTTTACTGGTAATTGACCAGATACAGGCTAACCTGTACATCAAAAACGGCGAACGGGAAAAAGGCATTGCATTGCTACGAAAGGCGGCAGCCGAAGGTATAGCGATGGAAATAAACTATGCCACCCTTGATATCCTCAAAAACCTTGGCGATATTTTTACCGCTATCGATACCAGCAAGGCTTTAGATTTCTATAAACAAGGCTTAAGTATTGCCGAAAAACAAAGCTATCATTATTATGAAAAGATATTTGGCAAAAACCTGTACAACATATACATAAAACAAAACAACCTTCCCGAAGTGCAGCGGTATAGCGAAAAACTAATGCAGCTTTATGAGGATGAAGAGCTGTATACCAACACATCGGGCTTTGATTATATTGATTACGCCATAAAGGACCAGCAGCTGGAAGCCCTTACCATAAGGGCGGATAATCGCAAAACGCTGATTTTTGTTTTTGGCTTCCTGTTTATAGTAACAGGCGTATCCGTTGTAGTATTTTACCGCTTATACCACCTTAAACAACGCCATAACCAGGTGCTGGAAGAGTTAAACAAAACTGTGCAGCTGCGAAACGAGAAACTGGAGATTGACCATGAGTTTAATAACCGACTGATATCTATACTCGCGCATGATTTCAGACAGCCGCTGGGGACCCTAAAAACACTGGCTACTGTTTTGAAAGACGCGGATTCGTTTACCCGCGAAGAGCTAATGTCCTTAGTAGATAATATGGCGCAGGCATCAAACATGTCGCTTGAGATTTTTGAAAATATACTACAGTGGATTAAACAACAACTATCAGGCTTTAGCTATCAACCCGCGCTATTACCCTTGAGGGAGTTAATAGACGAGGCATTACAGCCATTTGCCCGGCTTGCCGAAGAATATGAAATTACGGTGATTAACAACATTGATGGCAGCATCAGTATGAGTGCCGATAAAGAACTGGTGCAATTTATACACCGCAATTTTATTCATAATGCCATCAAATTTTCGCCCAAGCATTCAACCATCACTATTGTTGCTTTTAGTGACCGGGGCGAAACTACACTTTGTGTACAGGACGAAGGCAAAGGTATTTCGCCCGAAAAACTTCCTACCATTTTTAACTTTAAAGCAGATCTTAAATACAGTAACGAAAAAGAAAAAGGAGCAGGCGTAGCCCTGATGATTTGTAATGACTTTATTGAGAAAATGCACGGTCGTATTTGGGTAGAGAACAATCAAAGCAAAGGGGCGTCATTTTGTTACGCGCTCCCCACCCCTGTTATTGACTACCCCAAAAAAAGTGCCTTAAAAAGGGCCGCGCGTACTTTTACAAAAAATAAACCCTCCAAACCTTAACACATTTAGAGGGCTGTATAAACAGCAAAAGAAATTACTTCAACAACACCTTGGTAGCACCATAGCCAAATTTTTCTTTACGGGCATCCATAAAGGTTTGCACTTTGGGGTGTTTGCCTAATAGTTTATGTAATTCATTGCGCAAAGTACCGTTGCCGGCACCATGTATAAATGTTACCTCGGGTAGCTGATGTACTATGGCGGCATCTAAGGCTTTATGAAAGTGGGCCAGCTGGATGCTCAGCATTTCGCTGCTTTGCAAAAACGGGTAATCATCGCGCAGTTTTTCGATATGCAAATCAACCTCGCTTACCGGTTTGGTTATTACTACCTTTTCCTCGGCAGGTTTAAAAAAACTTTCTTTCAGTTTTTGGGCATCTATAACCAGTTCGGGTTCATCAAGCCTGATGAGCCATCCCGCCTGATTTAACAAAGGAACCTGTTTTTTGGTGCCCGAAAAATCCTTTGCTTTAAATTTTTCTTTTAACACTAAAGGCGCCGGCTGTTCAATATTATGCTTTGTGCTGTAAAGAATTTGAAAAGTAAACTCGGGCCATAATTGTAAATCGGCTAATTGAGCAGAATAGATGATTTCTGTTTTGCCGGCCGCTATAATCCCCGCAAATTCTCCTTTAAACACCTGTTGCTTAGCGGTGCTCAGAGTTGCCATTAACTGGAAAGATGTAGTGTTTATTAAATGAAAATGCACCACAGATTGCGCCCGTACATCGGTTACTACCCCTAAATAAATTCCTTTGGTTTCAAATTGCGTTAAATCAACAGGTTTTTCATCTGCCAATGCCGCTTTTTTTGAGCCGGCAGGCTCATAACCGTGTACCGTTGTTACCTTACTTGCAAGTACAGGAATCTCAAATTCATCTTCTCCAGTAACGCCTATCATTTGGTCGTCAATAATGCGGGTTACAAAACCTTCCATTTTTTCATCAACAAACCGAACAAAATCGCCTAATTTATATTTCATAGATATGCTTATCAGTTAGCAAAGTTAGCTTATATACGCACATTAAAATATAAAATAAAGTATACCCATTAATTAAACATTTAACTACTGCCGCATTAAGCGGCATGTGCAACATTTTTACCTTTAAAATTATGAGCGATAACACCCCTAATCACTTAGATCCTTACCTGTTAAAACAGGTGTTTGTACACAACCTTAACCGCATTTATTTTGGCAAATGCTACCTCAACAAAAACCTTGAAAACATTATCGGCCTTGCTTCTTTCAGTAATTTAAAACTGGCTATTAATGAGTTTTGGAGCGATATTAAAAAGCAGATTATCAGGATGGATGAGGTTTACACTTACATGGGCGAAATTCCCTCTGATAAAAACTGTAACCCCATAAAAGCCATTGTTAAAGATGAGTTTTGTCTTGACGAAAAACAAGCCATAACCGTTTTAAGCGATATGGACATTATCATGTACATACAATTGTTGGAACACGTAAATATTACATCGTGCCGTATGTTGATGATGGTAGCAAAACTATTAAAATATGATAAGGTAACGCAACTACTTACGGAGTGTTTTGATGAATCGGTAGATAATGACCGCCTTTTTATGATTATATCGAAAGAATATTTAACTGAAGATTAAGCACTTAACATTACTTGTAGTTAAAAAATAAAGCCATCCGCATAAAGCGAATGGCTCAAATATTAGTTATTTAATACCCCTATTAAAATAACTTAAACAAATAGAATAAATATTTCTCATAATAGCAAGCGCTTTGCCATCAAAAAAATAGATGTTACGTTTTTGTTACTAAAAACTGACCTAAAAGTAGGTAAATTAAAAATTCATTTTATGTTGTAACATTTTTCTGTTAAGAGCATCTTTACAAAGATTAATACTATTAACTATGAACATCATTAAACCTTTAATGCTAACGGCATTATCATGCGTTGCATTAACGCGGGTAAATGCCCAGGATTTGTATAAGCCCCGCGATATACAAAAAGCCTTTGACAAAGGCACCCGCCAGGCCGATGGTAAACCAGGCAAAAACTACTGGCAAAACCATGGCACTTACAATATTACTATTACCGCCCTGCCACCAGATAGAAATATCAAGGGAACAGAAACCATCACCTATGTTAACAACAGCCCCGATACCTTAAAGAGGCTTAACATGAAGCTGATTCTTAACATCCACAAACCAGGTGTGGCCCGTTTTGGGGATACAGGCCCTGATTATCTTACATCCGGCGTTCACTTTGATAAGTTTTTGGCAGATGGCGAAGCCGTTAAAGTAAACGGCGAAGGCGCATCAACCAATATGCGGGTTGATTTAAGCAAACCGCTGGCACCACACGCGCAGGTTAAGCTTGATATCGACTGGCACTTCCAGATCTCATTACAAAGCGGCCGCGAAGGGATGATTGATCCAACCACTTATTACCTGGCTTACTTTTACCCGCGCGTATCTGTGTATGATGATTACAACGGCTGGGACAGGCTGCCCTTTTTAGACGGGCAAGAGTTTTATAACGATTTTAATGATTACACCCTTACCGTAAACGCTCCTAAAAACTACATTGTATGGGCTACAGGTACCCTGCAAAACCCTAAAGAGGTTTTACAGCCCGAATATGCTAAGCGTCTTGAAAAATCAATGACCAGCGATTCGACAGTTCACATTGCAACCGCGGCTGATTTAGCTAAACAGAAAATAACAGCTCAAAAAGATCAAAACTCATGGGTTTGGAAAGCTAACGACATCAGCGATATGGCTGTGGGCATAAGTGACCATTATGTATGGGATGGCGCAAGCGCTATAGTTGATGATGCCACCCACCGCCGTGCCAGCATGCAGGCCGCATTTCAGGATAGTGCCGCCGATTTTCATCATGCAGTACAAGCCGGTCGCCATTCTTTAAGCTGGTTATCTCACAACTGGCCGGGCGTACCCTACCCTTTTCCTAAAATGACGGCTTTCCAGGGCTTTGCCGATATGGAATACCCAATGATGGTAAATGACAGCCATACAGATGATATCCAGTTTGCGGCCTTTGTACAGGACCATGAAATTGCACATACCTATTTCCCTTTTTACATGGGTATCAATGAAAGCCGTTATGCTTTTATGGACGAAGGCTGGGCTACCACTTTTGAGCGCCTTATTGGTGCCGATGAAGTTGGACAGGAAAAAGCCGACGCGCTTTACAAAGACTTCAGGATTAACGGTTATATCCATGACGCTGTAACATCAGAAGATTTGCCTATTATAACCCCTTCAAGCGAGTTAAGGGCGGGCTATGGCAATAACTCTTACGGCAAGCCATCCTTAAGCTATTTCGCTTTAAAAGACATGCTGGGCGACGAGCTATTTAAAAAGGCCTTACATGGCTATATGGATCGCTGGCATGGCAAACACCCTATTCCGTGGGATTATTTTAACTCTATGAACGATGTATCGGGCAGAAACCTTAACTGGTTTTTTAATAACTGGTTTTTCACCAACTATTATATCGACCTGAGCCTGCAAAAAATAAGCAAAGCATCTGATGGTTATGTAGCCGATATTAAAAACGTGGGTGGTTTTGCTATCCCGTTTGATGTAAAGATCACTTATACCGATGGCACAACAGAAACCAAACACCAAACGCCTGCCGTTTGGGAACGCGATCAAAAACAGGTTTCGATAAACCTTAAAACTGCTAAAACCATCAAAACGGTAACCTTAGACGGCGGCATATTTATGGACGCGACAGAAAAAGATAATACGTTAGATGTTAAATAATATTTCAAAAACATATAACAACAAAAAATCCGACCAATTGGCCGGATTTTTTGTTGTTAGCATAGTACTAAATATTATGCGTTTTGTATACTATTGTTCCAGTTGTTGGCAGTAGTTTTCACTTTGGCTTTTGCATCGTCAGCAAAGTCTTCCGCTACGGCCTGCGCCCTATCGGCTGCTGCTTTGGCTTTTGAACGGGCAGTGTCAATAGCATCGTCTTTATAATCGTACAAATCGCTTACCGTGCCATTAAACTTTGCTTTTGCCGATTCGATGGCGTCATTGCTATATTGTTTTACGTTGTTTGCTGTAGTTTGCGCTTTAGTTTTAGCTGTATCAACCAAATCATTAATGTAATCGGCTATATCGTCGCGCAGGTCGCCACCTTTTTCCGGAGCTAATAGTAAACCTAATGCAGCACCCGCTGCGGCACCTACCAATAGTGCGGCTATAATTTTTGCTTGATCTTTCATTTTTGTTATGTTTTTAAATGTGATGATTCAATTGCAGTTATATAAACAACAACAATGCCAGTTTTGAGACTGTTGGACTTTTAGACCATAGGACTTGGAGACAAAAGATTTTGGGATAAAGGAGCAAGGACTTTTGGACAAAAGACAAAAACACTAATGACTAATGACAGCGTAGCGAAATGACTAATGACGGCGCAGCCTAATGACAGCGCAGCGAAATGACTAAAATAAAAAAGGCATCCACTAAAAAGTGAATGCCCGGTATGCTTAATGATATATTATACTTAGATAACTTTTACATTTACCGCATTTAAACCTTTTCTGCCGTTTTCAACTTCAAATTCTACTTTGTCGTTTTCACGGATCTCGTCGATAAGGCCTGTTGAATGAACAAAAACGTCTTGACCACCACCTGTTGGTGTAATAAATCCAAAACCTTTTGTCTCATTAAAAAATTTTACTGTTCCTTCTTTTTGCATTATTTTATTTATTAAAGTCGGCAAGGTATGGATAATTTTATTGATTTGAGGATTTGAAAATTTGAGGACTTGAAAATGACAAAGGCACTCACTGCACCAAAAAACAAACCATGGCATCTATCTTATTTAAGTTCAAAGTATTAAAGATTCGAAAAAACTAATTTTCAAATCTTCAAAATCTCAAATCTTCAAATTAAAATTACGCCACAATGGCTAAGTGCCCACCCTGAATGGTATCTTCCGAATCTTTGACAATACCCTTGATTTTTTCATCAAGCTCCTGCACGGTGAGTTCCATAATATCGAAGTAGCTGAAATCGATATTTTCCATACGCATCAAATCCATTATTCCTAAAAGGGAAGCAACCGGCCGGCGCAGCTCGTGCGATTGGATAATGGCAATACGCTGTAAAGCCTCGTTTTGTATCCTTATTTGTTCCTCGTGCCTTTTTCGGGTGGTAATATCGGTTGAGTTGAGCGCCACTCCAATAACAACCCCGCTGATATCTTTAACAGGGATAAAAGAGGTTTCCTTCCAGCATTCATTGATCGTTCCGGGAAACAATGCCCATTCACGTTTTATTGAACGTCCGGCAAGGGCCACGTTAAAATATTTGCTAAATTGATGCAACAACTCCGGCGATGTATATTGCAAAATACTATCGCCATTGGTGAGTTTTTTATTAAATGTAGTACGTATAAAAACGGAAGCCGATTTGTTGAACGCCAATACCTCCAATTGCCGGCCTACCAAAATATGAGTATCCTTTGAACTGTCAAAAATAGCTTTAAGCTTCATCTCTGATTTTCCGATAGCCGCTTTTTGAATTTGTGTTTGCTGGTGCTGATGCTCTAAAGTTTGCAAGCTCCAGTTAAGTTCCATGAGGTTTAAAACTTGTTTGGCCAGTACCCTTAATGAGTTTATTTGGCTGGCGCTTAACTGCGCGGGTTGCACGTCAACAACACAAAGCGTCCCAAGTGCAAAACCGTCTTTGGTGATCAACGGTGCGCCGGCATAAAACCTGGCCTGTATGCCGCCCGTAACTAACGGACTATTACAAAAACGCTCATCCAAAGTTAAATCCGGCACTACAAAAACATCGGTTTGCTTAATGGTATAATTACAAAAGGCCAACTCCCTGTCGGTACAATCTACATTGGTACCAACGGCGGCTTTAAACCATTGTTTTTCATCGTCAAGGAGGGTTACAAGGGCCACAGGAGTATTACAAATCTGGGCGGCTAAGCCCACAATTTCATTCAAATCAGTAACGATCTGATGGTCAAGTTCCATAAATTTCCTTACTGCCTGCAGGCGTAGTAATTCGTTACTCATTATAAAGTTTGTATAGATGTATCTATGGGCGATTATACTTTTTTGTTTACTACGATCAAAAAGATTATTTAGTTGTCGGTTTAACACTAATCCGTTCAATTATAGCTATCAGGAATACGAAACATCAATTCACAGCAGTTGTTTCAAAAATTATGAAATACCAATCGCAAAAACGCAGCAAGGTTTAAAACAACCTAAACTTTGGTTTTCGTGTCAAAAAAAAGCCCTTCAGCTTTTGGGGCCAACGGGCTTACTAAAAGTAATAATCGCACAAAAACAACCACAACACAGTCCTTATTATTTTAGCTACATTTTTAAAATTGTGTACAGCTATGTTGCTAAACGTAATTTTTTGAATCATGTACACTTAATATACGCCACCAGCGGGTTTTTAGTTTTCAGAAAACGTATTTTCGCCCCAAATCAAAAAACACAATATGAAGGCCTTTATATTCGACCTTAATGGCACCATGATTAATGATATGCCTTACCATACCAAAGCATGGCAATCGCTTTTGAATGACCAGCTGGGCGGCAACTTTACCTGGGACGAAGTTAAAAAACAGATGTACGGCAAAAATCCCGAAGTATTGGTGAGGATGTTTGGCCCTGATAGGTTTACTTTAGATGAGATGAACGATTTATCGTACAAAAAGGAAGAACGCTACCAACAGGAGTTTTTACCCCAGCTGGCCCTATTACCCGGCTTACATGAGTTTTTAGAAGCTGCCCATCAACAAGGTATCCCTATGGCCATCGGCTCGGCGGCTATTCCTTTTAATATCAATTTTGTGTTGGATAACCTTAACATCAGGCATTATTTTAAAGCAATAGTAAGTGCGGATGATGTTGTGCTAAGTAAACCACATCCCGAAACTTTTTTAAAGGCGGCAGAACTGCTTAACACCTTACCAACAGATTGTATAGTGTTTGAGGATGTACCCAAGGGCGTTGAAGCAGCGGATAATGCAGGTATGAAATCTGTTGTATTAACCACCACCCACCAGGAAGATGAGTTTAGCCAATTAACTAATATTCTCCATTTTTCGCCCGATTTTACCGATACCTATTTTACTAACCTGCTGGCTCAGTAAGAATAATGCAAGCAACTGTTACACATTAGTTTAATTTAACGTATAATTGGTTTAGAATTTATACCCCTAAAGCTAAACCAATTATAATATGAAAATTAAACTTTATGTAATCCTATTGGCCGTTGGGGGATTTTTAAGCTCATGCAGTGATCATGTGTATGGCCCGGCTCTGCATCACAGCGATATGGCTTATATGCCTAAGCCAATGTCAATGGATAGCGCCAAATCAGCCACCTACCTATCCGGCGGCGTGGTAGTTGACTTTAGCAACAACCTGTCTGATGTGTTGACAAGCGGGCAATTGAATATCAGCGAAGCCCATACCTTTCAAAACTTTAACCTGGCTTACGGCGGTTTTACATCTTTGGGTAATTACGAAAATTATGATTTGGAGAAAGACAACCCGCATTACTTTAAAAACAAGTTTTTCGGAGCAGTTGGTGGGCGCCTATCGGGTAACTTTTTTACCAATCTTGATAACCGTACCGATTTCCGCATCATAGGTTTCGAAGCCGTTTACAGCCACGAATTTGGCGACTATGCCCGCTTTAGAAGAGCGGTAACCGGCGACCCCAGCTTTTACACCGACACCCGCACCGACCTGTTTACAGGTGGCCTTACCAGTGAAATAGTTTTTCATGGCCGCAGGCCTAATACCCAAATGGGTTTTCGCGCTTTTGTGGGTAAAACTTTTGGTAACGATAATATTTACAACAACACTAATAACAATTACGTAAGCTATAAAACGCCCACAGTGGTTTCCTTCGCGTACTTTTTACAGCTTAAGCAATACTTTTTTGTTGTTGAAGGCGGCACCTATGTACAGTTCAGATTAGGCGTTAAATTTTAAGCGCTTACTCTGAGTAAACGCTTCCTACCCTATCGCGTAAATTATAACCCGAAGCCATAACCTCGCCGTATGCACCCGCCGTGCGTACGGCAATCAAGTCGCCACGGAAAGACTCGGGCATATCCACATCCTTCTGAAAACAATCGGTACTCTCGCAAATAGGACCAACAATATCGTATTTTAAGTGGTGAGTGGCAGCCTCATCTTGATTCTTGACTCTTGATTCTTGACTCTTGATTCCTGATTCTTGGCTCTCTCTACTTATATTCTCTATCTGATGATAAGCCTGATAAAGCATCGGTCGAATTAATTCCGTCATACCGGCATCTAATACCAGGAAATTTTTCTTTTTTCCGTTTTTAACGTACAGTACCCTTGATATCAAAGAAGCGCTTTGTGCAACCAATGCTCTGCCAAGTTCAAAATGAACTTCCTGGCCGGGTTTTACATTCAGGAATTGTTTAAACACCTGGAAATAGTTTTCAAAATCGGCTATGTTGGTATCTGGGCTATAGTAATCAACCCCAAGACCACCGCCTGTATTTAACACCTTAACCGGGAAACCGTGATCTTCAAACCAATCCTGCATTTCGTTAATGCGGGTGCAAAGGCTTTTATAAACTTCCAGATCGGTAATTTGCGAACCGATATGGAAGTGGATGCCTAAAAATTGCAGACTGGCGCATTTGCGCAGCATGGCGGCAACGTCCGGCAGTTGCCAAATGTTAATGCCGAATTTATTTTCATCCAGCCCTGTTGTTATAAAATGATGCGTATGCGCGTCAACATTAGGGTTTATGCGGATAGCCACATTGGCCTTTTTACCTTTAGCAGCAGCCAGCTCGTTGATAATTTCAAGCTCCTGAACAGACTCTACGTTGAAACAGAAAATATCGGCATCCAAGGCCAGGTTAATTTCCCTGTCTGATTTGCCCACCCCGGCAAAAACAACTTTACCTTTATCAAAGCCATGTTCAATAGCAGCTTTTACCTCGTTACCACTAACGCAATCGGCACCAAAACCAAACGACTGGATCATATCCAAAACCCGGGGGTTAAAATTGGCCTTCATGGCATAATGCACATGGAAACCGTGCTTTAGCGATGCATCGCTGCAGGCCTGTAACGTTTGGTTTAATACCCCCATATCGTAATAATAAAACGGGGTATCTAATTGCGAAAATTTATCTATGGTTTGATTGCTGAACATGCGTTGTAAATTCAAAAGTAAAAAGTCAAAATTCAAAAGTGCTGGAAAGTGAGCGACTTCTTAAATCCGAAATCGAAAATCTCAATTCCGAAATTAAAACAACCTGTTATGCAGGCTTCTTAAGGTTTCTACCTTATCATCGGTTTTAACCAGTAATGATAAGTTGTGATCGCTGCCTCCGTAAGATATCATTCTTAGCGGGATATGCTTAACCGCCTCTAACACGCGGGCTGCATAACCATGCTTTTCGGCACCAAAATCCCCCACTACACAAATAATGGTATGGTTTACGTCGATCTCAACCGAGCCGAATTTATTTAGCTCTGTAGTGATCTCGCCTAAGTAAGTAACATCATCAATAGTTAATGAAACAGCCACCTCCGATGTGGTGATCATATCTATTGATGTTTTATAACGCTCAAAAACCTCAAACACTTTTCGTAAAAAGCCATGAGCTAAAAGCATGCGACTTGATTGGATCTTGATGGCTGTAATACCATCTTTTGCCGCGATGGATTTGATCTTATCTTTTTCGCTGGTATGGGTAATTAAAGTACCCAAGGCCTGTGGGTCCATGGTATTTAACAGGCGTACCGGTATTTTATATTTTTGGGCAGGGAATACGCTTTGCGGATGCAATATTTTGGCACCAAAATAGGCAAGTTCGGCAGCTTCATCAAATGAAAGCTGGGCGATAGGCTGTGTGCCTTTAACAATCCGTGGATCATTATTGTGCATGCCGTCTATATCGGTCCATATCTGTACTTCTTCGCTGCGGATGCCGGCACCAATTAATGATGCGGTGTAATCGCTGCCGCCACGGCGCAGGTTATCGATTTCGCCAAAAGCATTGCGGCAAATAAAGCCCTGGGTAATAAACAGGTTAACCTCGGGTTGTTTATCTAATAAAGGCGTTATTTTTTCGGTGATGTAGTCAACAATAGGCTCATTATCTTCATCTATTTTCATAAAGCTTAGGGCAGGCAATAAAGCCGATGATACACCAATCTCCTTTAAATAAACGTGATATAAAGTGGTTGATAATAGTTCGCCTTGGGCTAAAACGATTTTTTCTTCAATGCTGGTAAACAAATCATTGGCCATATTGCTTAGCAACGCAAAATGGTAATCAATAACACCTTTACCTTGTTGCAAATATTCGGGGTCAGCAAATAGTTCTTTGATGAATAATTCATACTTATCCTTTAAAGCACTAACGAGGATGATAGCCTTCTTCTTATCGCCGGTAAGGTAAGCTTGTCCAATCTCTACCAGGCTATTGGTGGTTCCTGATACTGCCGAAAGCACAACTATTTGCCTTTCCGCCGGATTAATAATGTCAAGGAGCGCCTTCATACGGGCCGGACTGCCCACCGAGGTACCACCAAATTTTAAAACTTTCATCGCTATTGCTGTTAACCAAATTACCGGCACCACGCGTGCCTTTATTTGCGGCGCTAAAAATAGGATTTTAATTGCTTATAGCTAATTAAAATTTAATGGATATAGCGGGCAAAAAGTTTTACAAGGAGGGTGAATTATAAAAGCAAGTAAATTACTTACACAAACGCAAGCCCCGGCTATTACAGCCGGGGACTTCCGTTTATTTGATAAGGTTTGGGTTTATGTAAAGCTGCTTAAATACATGCAGATATAAAATACCTGTTATTGGGTATTATATTAAAAAATAAGCAGCTATACCAAACGTTTTTTGAGGTTTATCAATTACCGGCTACGTCTTTTATTTAAATACATTCTGTTTCACCAAAAACAAAGGCAACGATCCATGATCTAACACGCGGGAATGAAAATCCCTGATGTTAAATTTTTTACCTTCTTTTTGTTGTAACTCTTCGCGCCAATGCAATATTTGCAGGGCACCGTATTTGTAGGTAACCACCTGTGCCGGCCATCGGCGAATACGGGCTATCTCGCGCGGGGCAATATCATCCTGGTTGCGGATGTTTTTTTTCCAAAAGGCCAACGCCTGTTCATCAGTCCAGCCGTAATAATTTAGCCCAACATCCAATGGTACCCGTACCGATCTTACAATATCCCACTCCCATTTACCCAGTTCAGCATATGGTGTTTGGTAAACGCCTAATTGTTTGCCCAACTCCTCGGTATAAGCGCCCCATCCTTCGGCAAAACCCATGTAATAAAATAACTGCTGTACCGCAGATATTCTGGTGTTATTTTCGATACTTGACTGGTAATGATGGCCAGGCACACCCTCATGAATAAACAACCAATCATACATCCGTTTGTTATAGGGCTTATCAAACAGGTTATAGTAAAAGGTATTGTTATCATAATAACCTGGCGTTTGGGCAAGCTGTTTACTTTCGCCGGCTTTAATGGTTAGCTCATGAATTTGGGCATTGTTAAAAAGCTTGGGTAAATTGCTATAAATTATGGTTTTGTTATGTTCAAAGGCCTCCTGTACTTTTTTGGGGTCGCTTTCAAAAAATTCAGGATCATTCAAGTGTTTGTAAAAAGTATCCTCATCAAGTCCGGTTTGTTTCCTTACCGCCTCAATATTTTGCTGTACGCGTTGCACCTCAGCCAGCCCGAATTTGTAGATCTCATTCGGGGTTACATCAGCGCTTACCCAGCGTTTTAGCCAATAGGCATACCATGCTTTACCATTGGGAATGGTGATAATACCTTCTGTTGATATTTTTTCGGGCCTGTGCTTTGCCCATTCCTGCTCTAACGCAATCCGCTCCAGGTTAAGCCTGCATTCGTAAGTTATCAAGGCATAGTCCGTTTTTTGCGACGGGCTTAATTGATCAACCTTATAGTTTGATAATTGGGTTTTGATCCCCTTAAAAAAGGCATCCTGTTGTTCAATTTGCGCGGTAGTGCCAATATGCTCCAGCCCGGTTACATAGCTTAACTCTAACTGGGGTAATTTTAGCTGGTTGTAGCCACTTACAAAGTTATCCCTAAACGTATCAAATTTTTGCTGCCCCACAGCCGGAAATAAACACAGCATTAAAAAAGCAAAGCAGCATAAAAGTGTTTTCATAAATGGGGATTAGATATTACCGATGGTTATAAGCTTCGATCACAATTTAAGCCTGATGTTACAAAAGGCTACGTATTTGTAATTAAACCCTCAATATTTTATAAAAAGAAAGCCGCATTAAACACCTGGTTAATGCGGCTTTCTTTTAAAAGATATCGGCTATTTTTTTTCTTCTGCCCTTTTCAAAACGGCATGAGATTTTGAACCACCAACTTCTAAATCTACAGTAGTTGAATCACCATAGAATTTACCGGTGTGCGGGATATCCATACCACTGGTGCTAATGCTGAATGAAAAAGTAGTGCCATCGGTTTTACCATTGGTTAAAGGCACATCACCTTCGGGAGTTAAGGCGGTACCGGTTAGCTTATCGCCATCAACTTTAAAATTGTAGCTTAAAGGGTACTCTGTACCGCCAATATCTACTTTACCAACCCATTTTCCGTTCAAATCGGCAATTGCCGCAAGGCATACCATAAAGCAGCTTACTAATAGCGCAGTTGTGAATAATTTTCTTTTCATAATGTGATTTTATTGATATCTAAGATAAGACGTTTTTTATCAACTTAAGTTACGGAGATATTAATTATTGAATTATTGAATTATTGAATTATTGAATTATTGAATTATTGAATTATTGAATTATAAATACTTTTTTAATTAAAATTCATCTGCACATCTGAAATTTGCATATCTGCACATCCAACATCTGCACATCTAACACCTGCATATCTGAAATTTCCGTAGTTTTACCGCGATGAAAAAAGTGGAAGTGCTAAAGCTGATCGATCTGATCGAAGAAATTAAAAAACTGGATGACCTGATCACCCAAAACCGTAAAAAAAAGACTTCCGACTTTGTGATTAATCAATACGAGGTTAAAAAGTTGAAAATGATTGGTTCTATCATCAGCGAGTTGGCTAACCCACCTATTCAATCAATGGAAAGCTACCTGCTTATCCAGAAAATACTCAAAAAATATTACCCCAACATCCCCGAAGCCGAGCTGTTAAGTGACATCGACGTAAGCAAAATTGTAGCTGTTATTGAAGGCTAATAAGCTTTAATAAATCATGGCAACGGTAGGCTCAATTTGGCCGCCCTTCCAAAATGTGGTGGCCGGGTGAAAGTGTTTCCATGAATGCCAGTATTCCTGGTAGGCCTGTACTTTGGTCAAGCGTTGTCCTTTCTGAGTACCCGCTATGCACAAACCATCCCAATCCCACACAGAGGCAGTTTCCTTGTCGGTAAGCTGCTCATCTTTATTCAAATCAAAGTGGAACGTTTTGCCGTTTACGGTCGTGTTCCAAACATGGTAGCTTAAGCTATCTTTTTCAATACCTATCAGTAATGAATTATGGTTAAACTCATCGTTAAGTAAACGTTTGTTGTGAATGTGCCGCCAATCATAAGCTTTGGCCTGGCCATTGATAATTACCCCGATAACCCAGCTTTTACGGATCAGCGAATCTTTATTTTTAAGGGTGCTATCCTTATCGATAGCCTGCACCCTGTCGTAATTTTTAAGATCAGCATAATCCGGGGCGTACAGTTTATCGGGCTGCATAATCATTGATGTTGGGTGCTTTTGCAGCCATGCGCCAAGGGTTAGCTGCTCATAAGGCAACTCTTGCAAATGCTGCCCCTTTAGTTTGCCTACAGCCGCGTTACCGGTTGCCTGGTACCACCAGGTGCGGGTGCTTTCATCCTCAATAATGGCGTTGTAATGCCTTGCGCCAACAAGCCTGAAGTTTTGCCGTTTGCCGTTAACTACAGGATTGTAAACCCTACCGGTACGGCACATGGTACAATAGGTTACCAAAACAGGCTGCCCGCCAACGTTATCCTGTACTTTATGATGATAACCTAAATAAATAACCGGGTAGGCTTTGGCCACGCCATTATTTACCACTCCTACCACCAGGTAGTTAAGGGGAACCTTATTATTTAATCCGTTGGCAAATTTGGCAGCCTGGGTTTCCTTAAACATGGTTTCGGCTTTGTACATATAATCGGTTATGTAAAAGCTGCAAAGGCAAAGTATAAACACAATAGCCTTTACCCACCGGCCCCTTTTGGTGTTTTTATTGTAGAATTTATACAGGTACCAAACAATAAATATCAGCCCTATTAAGCGCAGGGGGTTAACAATTTTTTCTAAGTAGTAGCAAACGGTAATGGCATTTAAATCCTGGCTGCCGGGAAAAGGCATCAACAGGTAAGCATGTACCAGGCCAGGTACCACCAGCAAAATTATTCCAATCCAAAATATCCCGGGTCTGTGTATATATTTCTCCATTTAAACTGCTTGTAAAGCGGCATACCTGTTTGCCGATGGCAGGTAACCATTTGTTTTAAGGATGCCGGCAAGCCTGTTGTAAAATGCAGGTTCGGTTGGGGTTACGCTGGCCAGGCCATCTACGTAACGGTTATATAAACTAAACAGGGCGGCAATAAGTACGGTATCATGCAGTTCCAGATCTGTAGCGCCAGCTTGTTTGGCCTTTTCAACCAGCTCCGTCGTTACATTTTTGCCGCTTACCTGGGTTTGTCGGGCAATTTCCAACAGGTATTTCATTTTCTCGGTCACCGGCGCGTTTTCAGGATCATTTTTCACTTTTTCAGCGGTTTCTGTTTCGCCCAGCAGCACATCCGCCGCGGCGGTATGGGCATTGGTACAAAAACGGCATTGGTTACCATTACTCACCACGGTAGCAATCAACTCACGCTCACCTTCGGTAAGCGTTGATTCGCCGCGCAATAAGATCTGGGTAAGCTGCCTTATGGGCAAAGCTGTATCCAGCCGATAATTCAACAAGCCGGTAATACCCGGCAGGTTTTCATCTAATGGTATGTATGGCATATCAAAAGTTAACATTCTCCCGGTTTAAGGCCGGCCAATAAGTTTAAAACAGGTTTTATAATCGACCCTAATTTATCTAAAAAATTAAATAAACAACTGTAAGGGTAAAAATTTATTTAGCAACCTGTTGTTTTTTACGGTTTTCTAAACTTTTGATCTCTTTTTTAAAGTCGACATTATTGAAATCGGCATTTTGGGGCAGCTTCCTAATGCAACTACCCGGGGTATTTATTTTAATGATGACGTTTCCGGCGCCTCAATCAAATGCCCTCCTGCTTAAATTTTACTTTTAACCAACAGCCTTACGGTGTTCATAGTTTAAATTTGTTGAGCAATTAAAACAAAGATGATGAAAGTAGAAATATGGAGCGACGTAATGTGCCCCTTTTGTTATATAGGTAAACGCAGGTTTGAAGAAGCGCTTGAACAATTTGAGCATAAGGACGAGGTTGAAATTGAGTGGAAGAGTTTTCAGCTTAACCCCGATATGAAAACCGATCCTACCATCAACATTAACCAATACCTTGCCGATGCTAAAGGATGGACCTTAGACTACGCAGAGCAAATGAACAACCATGTTACCCAAATGGCTGCCGAAGTTGGTCTTAGCTATGATTTTGACAAGGCAGTAGTCGCAAACAGTTTTAAGGCACATCGTTTTAGTCACCTTGCCAAAAAACGCGGATTGGGCGATAAAGCCGAGGAAGCCTTATTTAACGGCTATTTTACCCAGGGCTTAAATATTGATGACAATGAAACGCTGTTAAAACTTGGCGCAGCTATTGGCCTTGATGCTGCAGAAGTACAACAGGTTTTAGAAAGTGATACTTATGCTGACGCTGTAAAACATGATATTGCAGAAGCACAGTATTTAGGCATCAGGGGGGTACCGTTTTTTGTGATGAACAACAAATATGGCGTATCCGGCGCGCAGGCTGTACCGGTTTTCCAGGAAACTATTGAAAAATCATTCGCCGAATGGCAACAGGAAAATAATAAGCCAAAACTCACTATTATTGAAGGTGAATCATGCACACCAGATGGCGATTGCGGATAATGGATAAATCTGTTACGCTAAACTAACGGCACATTTCCTCAAGAACTTTAATAGCGCGGGCTAAGTGAGTAAATCATTTAGTCCGCGCTATTTTTGCTTAAAGCGAAAGCTATACAATCATCGCATAAAATAGTTTTCAACATTTTTAAATACCACGAAACTATTATATATTTAATGCACGTAAAACTGTTAAAATCAGCAGGGTGTGTATGAAAGACATTTACTATAAAATTTTCACTGTATTATTTTTAACTGCCGCTATGAGCAGCTGTAAACTGGAAGGAGACGTGCTTCCTGCCGGAGCGTCAACTACCGGAACTGGCACTGGAACCGGAACTGGCACTGGCACCGGAACTGGGACTGGCACCGGAACTGGGACTGGCACTGGTACGGGAACTGGCACCGGAACTGGTACTGGCACAGAAGATGGGGCCGGCCTTGCCATAGGTGCATCCGGAACTATTATTTACCAGGTTGATAACGGCAGTGTTGTAACATTAAATTCTTATACCAATTTTGTGATATTTAAACCGGGCGACCCTCAAACCAGCGCGATTTATCCTAATGGTGGTGTGCAAATAGGCATGCTTAATCCACAGAATCCAGCCAACGCTTTTATTATGTCATTTATGGGCGCTGTACCGGGCACTTTTGATATATTTATAACTTCAATTACTGCGGGAGGTAAAGCCCTAAGCGGCACGGGCGGCAGGGCAAAAGCCACTGTATTAACCTATTCAACAAATGTAAAAGGAACAGTAACGGGCACTTTTAACAGCACGGTAATGGATGATTCGTTCGCCAGCCATACCGTTAAAGGTTCGTTTAACTTAAAGCAATAAATACACCCAAACCAATCATTATTATTTAGCAGCTGTTGTAAAACAGCTGCTTTTGTTTTTTAAGGATCAAAACACATTCCAAAGTAAAAAACGATTTAGCATAGTAATTATTTATATAATTGCCTTATATTTGCATCAGTACAACTAAGTGTACTTTTTACACTTAGTTGGTTTAAAATGATAGATACACCCATAAAAATACAATCAGTAAACACCCGGTTACAGCTACGCATAGCTGTAGGCGCTATGTTTTTTATGGCTGGCTTAAGCTTTTCAAGCTGGGCATCGCGTATTGCCACCGTGCAGCAAACCATGGGCTTATCTGATGCCGCTTTAGGCGCGGTATTATTTGCTTTGCCAGTTGGTTTAATGTGTTCCCTCCCCTTTTCTGGCTGGATCATTACCAAAATTGGCAGTCGCCGTTT
Source organism: Mucilaginibacter flavus (assembly GCF_030409315.1). GTDB lineage: Bacteria > Bacteroidota > Bacteroidia > Sphingobacteriales > Sphingobacteriaceae > Mucilaginibacter > Mucilaginibacter flavus. The sequence goes on from NZ_JAUFPS010000024.1 coordinate 183,457, forward strand.
GCTTATTATCGCTTTATTGGTTTACTCTGCCGCCTTGGTGAGTTTGGGTCTGGCTCAAAATACTTTTCAGCTTATTATTTGTTTGGTTGCCTTTGGTTTTAGTAGCAACGCGGTTAACATATCTGTAAATACCCAGGCCGTAGCTACCGAAGAAGCTTATCAGAAACCTATCCTGGCATCTTTTCACGGTTTATGGAGCCTGGCTGGTTTTACAGGCGCGGGTATAGGCACGTTCATGATTGCTCACGATATCACTCCCTTTCATCATTTTGTGTTGATGCTGATTGTAATTGCTATTGGCGTTGTGATAGCGGCCCGTTATTTAAAAGACGATAAAGTTGCCAATGCAGGCCCCGTATTTGTAATGCCCGATAGCTCCCTGGTTAAATTGGGGATCATCGCCTTTTGTTCCATGATATGCGAAGGCGCCATGTTTGATTGGAGCGTAATTTACTTTAAAAAGGTGGTACTTGCCCCTACTGCTATGGTAGGCATCGGCTTTACTGCATTTATGGCTACCATGGCCGGCGGGCGTTTCGTTGCCGATTGGTTTGCTCATCGCTTCGGCTTAAAAAGAACCTTACAGGTTAGTGGCTCATTAACGGCTACAGGCCTGGCCATAGCCGTAGCTTTCCCATATATTTATACTGCTATAGCCGGCTTTTTGTTAGTTGGCGCAGGCGTATCATCGGTGGTACCTATGGTGTACAGCGCCGCGGGCAAATCAAAAACCATGCAACCCGGTGTTGCACTGGCAGCGGTATCAACCATTGGCTTCCTGGGCTTTTTAGTTGGGCCGCCGGTAATTGGCTTTATAGCAGGCATAGCTACGCTAAGGGCTTCATTTGTGCTGATAGCTATGATGGGTTTATCGGTAGTGATTGTTTCCTCTAAGGCCAAACTTGACGCCTAAGCATCCCCTCAATTTACTACACCAGGATTAAGCAGGTAATCAAACTGCTCATAGCCGTTATGTATCATAAACTTCAGGCGTTCCTTAGGTAATTCAATATCCAGGGCCAGTAGTGCCAGTGTTTCGGGCAAATTATCGCGAATCAGTTTCAGATCGGTAATATGGGGCATATCAATTAAAATATCATTCCCCTGTGCCTCAATTTTCCATCCCGACAGGTTACTGCTATGCAGTATATCCAGCCATTTTTGTTGATAAGCGTTCATAATCTTATTTTATTAATAAAAGCATCAAGAGCGGGATTGGTTTTATTTTTTATAAGATTTTCAAACTGTTAACCATAGTAATTTTATACCTTAGCATTGTACATACATAAGTACATTACCAATATAAACCGGTTATAATTTTCGCTCATGAACTTTTTAAATACCGTACTTGATCTTTTTAAAGGCTTTTTTGGATGGGGCAGCTGGCATAATCTTACCGAGATCATCAAAACCGGCGATTATGGCAAGCTACTCACCTACGAGGGTGTGCAGGCTATGCTTTTCCCTATTATGCCTTTTTTGTTGCTGCTGGAAATTATCAGGGGAGCTTTTTATAAACGCTTTAAGGTTATCCATTACAAACTGCCCTTTTTTTCCTTTGTACTCAATTCATTTATAGGCCGGGTGATATCTATCGGCATGATGATATTATGTATAGGCTGGTTTGAAAAGTATGCCATTTTTAAAACCAGCTTTACCTGGTACTGGTTTATTTACGGATATATAGTTTGGGAATTTGGCCATTTCCTGTACCACTATTTTGGCCACAAAGTGCGACTGTTCTGGTGCCTGCATTCCACCCATCACGCGCCCGAAACCATGAACCTATCCATCGGCTTCGCACACTTCTTTTTAGAGGCCCCTTACGCCGATTTTATCCGCACCACAACCTGTATCCTGCTTGGGGTAAGTCCACCCATGTTAGCTGTTATTATGTTTATTGATGGCTTTTGGGGCACCTTCATCCACATTGGTGAAAATGCTATTAAAGACGGCCGGCTTGGCTTTTTAAATAACATCCTGCTTACACCATCGCATCACCGGGTACACCATGCCCGCAATGTAACTTACATGGATACTAATTTTTGTAACCTGTTACCCATTTGGGACAGGGTTTTCGGCACTTATCAAAATGAAGATATCACGATACCCATTGAGTATGGCATTAGTCGCCCGATGATTAAAAATAGTTTCCTGGATGCTTATTTTGGCGAAATAGTAGCCCTTGCAAAAGATGTGTATAAGGCACCGGGTATCAAAAACAAAGTGTTTTATATTTTTATGCCCCCCGGCTGGAGCCACACCGGCGATCATAAGATGACTACCGTGGTTAAGAAGAAATATTTTGAGGAATTGAAAAAGCAGGCTAAGCTTGGTAAGGAGAAGGTATTGGGGTGATAAATTTATAGTACAAAGCCCCAACTTATATGGCAACCTAAAAAGCGTCATTGCGAGGTACTAAGCAATCTCTACACATTCAAATCGGCATTGAAGGTCGCCCTGTATAGTTTGGAGATTGCTTCGTACCTCGCAATGACGTTATTTTTTTCTGTGATATTTATTAGACGATATATAATAATCGCCCCCTCAATCCACAATAAACGGCAGCTTCACATTCTTATAAGCCGGCTTTTGCAGTTGCAGCTTTAATTTTTTGAAGCTTTCGGCCGGGCCCTGGGTTACAAACATGTTACTGAGCCAGGCGGGGATACTACCACCGGGATCGGCGTGAAGGGTATACAACACTTTTACTTTTCCATTGGCTTCTGGCGTTAACACCCACTTTCCATTTGAATCGGCAACGCGTACTATACCGGGTTTTACAGGTACCATATCGGCTACACAGGGGGCGTAAACCGTAATTACTTTAGTGGTGACATCCTGGGTTACTTTAATGTGGGCTATAAAATCGCGGTCGCTTACGGGCCAGGGAACTTCTACTTTGGAGTAATAATATAATTCGGCAGGAGATACCTGTTTTACAATGTAGTTTGATGAGGTGTGGTACAGCCAGTCCTCGCTGTTTTTAACATCCAGCAATACGGCCACCAATTGCGTTGGGGTGGCATTTAACACGCACTCTACTTTAATGGCTTTAATTTTTGAATCGGCAACGCTGCGGGTAAAAATTTTGACGCCATCATTGTCGCTCTTTAATTTCCAGTCGTCGCCCGCTTGCGCGAAGGCAAAATTCACAATCAGGGTAAAAAACAAGGTTAACTTTTTGTACATATAACAGGAGCAGCAGGATTATCATCAAAAATTAAAGCAGCGAATGCGTTAATCTACAATATAGCTCAATTTGGCGTTTTTATAAACAGGCTTCTGCAACTGCACTTTTAGCTTTTTAAAGCTTTCCATAGGGCCTTGCGCAATAAACATATTAGTTAACCAGGCCGGTACGTCGCCTCCCGGATCTGAATGCAACGTGTAAGAAACTTTAACCCTGCCGCCATCCGCAGGCGTAATTATCCACTGCCCTGTCGACTCCTCGATACGCACTATGCCGGATTTGCGCGGCACCATATCTGCTACACATGGCGCATCAACAGTAATTACCTTAGTGGCCGGATTTTGTGATACTTTAATATGCGCAATAAAATCGCGGTTTTTTACCGGCCATGGAACTTTTACCAGCGAGTAATAATAAACCTCGGCAGGCGATACCTGCTTTACCACATGACTTTCTGTTGCATGGTACACCCATCCGTCTTCATTATTGATATCCATAATAACAGATACCAGTTGCGATGGCGTGGCATCCAAATAACACTCAACTTTGATGGCTTTTACTTTAGAGTTGGCAATATTTCGGGTATAAACCCTAATGCCGTCATCATCTTTATCCAGGTTCCAGTTGCTATCTGTATTTGCCCATGCAAACTGTGCTACTAATAGTAGCAAAAAAGTCAGCTTCTTATACATAAGGTTAGCCGGGATATTATCCGGTGTAACAAATCTAATACAAAAACAGGCCGGTGAATTACCGGCCTGTCAACCAAAAGTCATTTGCTTATTGGTAAATATTAAATATGAAACTGCTATGGCAATTGCCTGTTATTTCACTTCAAAAACGTAACTGCCCGCTTTTGCCTGGTAAAAATTGGCAATGGGTTTTCCGCCAAGATAAGCCTTGCCCGCCGGTAACTGGATACTGGCAGTTGAATTTGCCGGGATAGTAACTTTATAGGTAACCCCGCTTGCCGTGCGCTGCCATGATGATATAATTTTACCATGCGGACCGTTGTGCGTTGCCGTAAACTCATTTAAGCCCGGTACAAAATGTGGTGCCAAAATAACGTTTTTAAATCCTGCCTTATCCGCATCGGGATGAATACCGGCTATGCCTTTAAAAAGCCATGCACCAATTTCGCCAAACATGATGTGGTTTAGGGAGATATCAGATTTGGCATCTATCTGCCAGTTTTCATACAGCGTAGTTGCCCCGTTAACCATCCACCAGCCCCATGAAGGGAAAGTTTCCTGCGAGGCCACCTTGTACGCCACATCAGCGTATCCGTTATCGCTTAAAGCGCTTAAAATAGCTTTAGCACCCAGGATGCCTACATCCAGGTGAAAGTTATCGGCGGCCACGCGTGCAGCAAGGTTAGCGGCCACTTTACTTTTAAATTGGTCCGGCACTACGCCCCAAAACAACGGCACGCTCAATTCCGTCTGTAAGCCCTGGCCATAAATGCCGGTTTGCGTATTAAGGTATTTGGCATTGATGACGTTTTTAATTTTGTTGGCCAGGGCAGTGTATTTTACAAAATCATCCTGCTTGCCTAAAATTTTAGCGGCTTTGGCCAAAATATTAGCATCAGTATAATAGTAAACAGATGAGGTTAGCTCAACCGGCGATACTGATTTTACCGGCACCCAATCACCAAGGCCCCAGGTGGTTAAGCCTGATGGGTAAAGATCATTGATGTGGTTAACATATTTTTCTATACTGGTATAGCTATCAGCTAATAATTTGCTATCGCCATAAAATAAATAAATATTCCATGGGATAATTGCTATGGTGCTTGTCCAGTCGGGGCCATTACCCCACTCATAGCCCCAGCCGCCGGTTGGAATGATAGATGGCAGCACACCGTTTGGCTGCTGCTCATCGCGATGATCCGCCAGCCATTTTTCGTAAATGGTAATGGCGTCAAAGTTATACAACCCTGTTTCGCTGGCTATGTGGGCATCACCTGTCCAGCCGTTTTTTTCACGTTGCGGGCAATCTGTAGGGTACCCCTGCAGGTTGCTGAGGTAGCTATGATTGGTAGCGCTCCATATTTGATTAATAGTCGGGTTTGATGATTTAACCTCGCCTATCGGCTCCACATCGCTGTGCATAAAATAGGCCTTCAGGCTCTCTTTAGTAAGTTGAATGGGCTTGCTGCTGCTTACCTCCACATATTGAAAGCCTTTGTAGTTAAACTTAGGCATAAAGGTTTCTTCGCCTTTGCCACCAAGAATAAATATATCTGTTTGGAAAGGGTCTTTATCATCCGTAGGGCGGTAATGCAGGTCGATGTTGGATTGATCAACATGCCCGTTTTTATTCAACCGCTCGGCATGCTTAAGGCGGATCACCGTACCCGAATCGCCTTTAACTGTGATCTGGCTTACGCCCGAAATATTCCGGTCAATATCAAATACCCAAAGATTGTTATCTAATTTAGTAATGGTTTTAGAAGCAATTTCCTCTACATTACGGATAGGCTGCAGGCTTTGCGCCACAATATTGGCAGATGGTGCCGACCGGTTAATCACCTGTTTCCAGGCGCTGTCAACAAAGTTAGGCGTGTTCCATCCTGGTTGCTCTCTGCGGGCATCGTAATGCTCGGCGGTATAAATGCTGTTAAATACTACCGGACTAAAAGCTGTTTTCCATTCGGTGTTTGACGATACCGTTTCGGTAGTGCCATCGGTATAAGTAATGCGCAAATCCATACAAAAGGTTGGCCTGCCACGCCATGGTGCCTGGTGAAAATACCACACGGCGGTACTTTGGTGATTGTACCAGCCATTACCCAACAACACCCCTACCGCGTTTTTGCCGTTTTGGAGGTTTGCGGTTACATCATAAGCAACATATAGCGTGCGCCTGTCAAAACGGGTGTACATGGGATCTAAGCGGTGATTGCCTATTTTTTTGCCGTTAATATACATTTCATATAAACCGGCAACAGCGATATAAGCCCTTGCCGATTTGATGGTTTTAGCTATCTTAAAATCGTGCCTGAAGTATGGCGCAGCCTGCGTGGCAATTCCCTTACCATCGCTAATCCATGAACCTTTCCAATTACGCATTTCCATCATCCCGGTTTCAAAGCTGGTTACCGCCGATGGGGCGAGCTTTTTACCGGCCTCATCCCATAATTGTACGCGCCAATAATATTTGGTAAACGGTTGCAAAGCCTTGCCGTTATAAGTAATTAAGTTTAATGCCGATGTTGTTTTGGCGGTCATCCAGTTGCCACCTTTCCCCTGGCTTACCGCCAAAGAATCGGTACCTACAAAAACCTGGTAGGCTGATTGTGCCGCGCCTTGGTTGGCATTGGCCATTTGCCAGGTTAGGCGCGGGTGTTTAGCATCAATACCAATGGGAGTTACCAGGTATTCGCACTTTAAGGCTACTGCTTGGGCAGGCCCGGCAGCACGGGATTGTTGAACAATATTAAACAGCAAAATGATGTAAAGCGAAAGCTTACATAAAGGATGTTTCATGTATGGAAAGTGTTTGGATGGATAAATGTAGCAAATGCCTGGTAATTCTTCTCAAACACAATATTAACCGGATGAGCGGATATGGGCATCCTGTACTGTCCTGAAGTTAAAGACAAACTACCGCAAAGGTACCTTGATAAGAGTTTTACAATAACTGCTTCAACACCGGCCAAATTTTTTCGGCCATAACCCGGTAGCCGGCGGCATTGGGGTGCAGCATATCCGGCAAATTCAAATGTGGCATACCAGCTACTCCATCCAGGTAAAAAGGCACACAGGCCATTTGATTAGCATCGGCCAGCTTTCTGAAAATGGCCTTAAAATTGGCGGCAAAAACACCGGGAATAAATAAAGGCACTTCCATACCCATCATCAGCAATTTAATGCCTGGGTATTTAAGTTTTACCCTATCAATAATAGTTTGTAAGTTTTGAGCGGTGGTTTGTGGCGAAATGCCCCTGATGATATCATTAACGCCCAGTTCCAGCACAAAAACATGCAACGGGCGGTTCATCCAGTAATCCAGTCGCATGAGTCCGCCCGATGTAGTATCGCCGCTAAGCCCGCCGTTGATGCAGTGATAAGGCAAGCCAAGGGCGTCAATCTTTTGTTGTATTAAAGCAGGGAATGATTGGGACCTATGATCGCCTAAACCATACCCTGCTGTGAGGCTATCGCCAAAAAAAAGTATATTCTGCATAGTTTAAAAGCAGAGATGTAAGGTGTGGTTTTAAAATTAAAACCTGTTATTATCCCTGTAGTTTTGTGCACGTACGGCAATTTGCTCTAAGGTAAGCTCGCCATATTTTTTGGCGCGTTCCATCCATTCGGGAGCTTCATCGGCAAGGTTATCAATGATGGATTTACCATCAGGTCCCTTTTTGGTAACATAGTTTATACCGTAGGCAACTGCTGCGCCAATGGCAAGTGTTTTTATAAAGCCCATATTTTACTGTTTAATTTATTGTTTATATGACAATCATGATGCCAGTTTGTTACGCATCTACAAGTTAAGAGTAATGCGGAGTTAAAAAGTTTAATGTTTTATCTATTTTTACTGATACTATGTTTTTTATCCTGTCGAAAGTACTCGCGTTTTTAATTTGCCCTTTCCTGTACGCCTTTGTTTTATTGGCCTTAGGGATATTTTTAAACAAACCCAAATGGAAACGCAAATGCCTGCTTGCGGGATTTATAATACTCTGGATATTTTCAACCCCATTATTGCTGAATTTACTGGCCCGAGCGTGGGATGTGGCGCCCGAAACACTCCAACCCAATAAAACTTACAGTGCAGCAATAGTATTAGGCGGTTTTTCTGGCGATGATAAAAACGGCAAAGGCTCATTTAACTGGGCGGCAGATAGATTTATACAGGGCGTTATGTTGCAAAAAACTGGCGTAGTTAAAAAAATTCTGATATCAAGCGGTAATGGCAACCTGTTTGCCGATGGTTTCAAAGAAGCTGATTGGGCAAAATCGCAGCTAACAATTTTACAAGTACCCGATAGCTGCATCCTGATAGAAAATCAATCGCGTAACACCCGCGAAAATGCCTCATACAGCAAACAGCTATTAGTTAAAGAACACCAAAAAGGACCTTATTTGCTGGTAACATCAGCTTTTCATATGCGCCGTTCATTGCAGATTTTTAGAAAGCAGGGCGTTGAAGTAATTCCTTACTCCTGCAACTATGTAGCTGGCGATAAAAGTTTTTCATTTGCAGACTTTGTACCCAGCGCAGATGTACTGGGCGGTTGGAATATCTACATCAAAGAAATTATTGGTGTAATTGTTAATAAAATAACAGGCAAGGGCTAAACTTTTAAAGCCCGGATGTTATCGCCGTCCCGCCGGGTTTGTTGTTTTTTTGAAGCAGCTGTGTTTATTGCCAGCTGTATGTTCCTTAATTGTTTAAAAACTTAATGCACTGCGCAGAGTTATGTGCTACAAAGCTTGTCCATTTTTTTTACTTTGGCAGCCATCAGAGTTTATAACCGCGAAAAATGTAGCATATGGGAATATTGTTGGTAGAGGATGAGCCGAATATAGCATCGGTAATTAAGCGAGGACTAACCGAAAACGGCTTTGACGTGAGTATAGCCTCAAACGGTGTTAACGGCCTGCAAATGGCACTCAACAACAATTTTGATCTCATTATTTTAGATATTATGCTGCCGCTGATGGATGGCGTTCAGGTTTGCAAAAACATAAGGCAACACAACAAAACAGTGCCTATTATTATGCTTACTGCGCTCGACTCCACCGAAAACATTGTAAACGGATTGGATAGCGGTGCCGACGATTATTTGGCCAAACCCTTTAAAATAGCCGAACTGGCCGCCCGGCTGCGCACCCTGTTGCGCCGCAGCGGACTTGAAAACCCAGGCGGTACTATTTTTACCATCAATAACCTGAAGGTAGATACCGAATCGAAAATTGCTTACCAGGATCATGAACCATTGAAACTCACCGCTACTGAATATCGCCTGTTGGAGTATTTTATCCGCAATCAGAAAAAGGTGCTATCGCGCATCCAGATTTTAGAAAGCGTTTGGGATATTGATTTTAACATGGGCACCAACGTGGTAGATGTGTATGTGAACTATCTTCGTAAAAAACTGGAAAAGAATGGCAGCCCCAAAGTAATACATACTGTTTTTGGGATGGGCTATATGATGAAAGAGGGCGATGAAGATACAAAGTAAAATTACGCTGCTGTTCCTGCTGCTATCTGGTGGTATTTTGGTATTGCTAAGCGCTTCTATATTTTACTTTGCCCACAAATTCAGCTTTGATGATTTTTACAAACGCCTGGAGGCCAGGGTAAACATTTATGCGGAAGTAAACTTATTTCCCGATGCCAAAAGTGAGCATACGCTCCAGGTAAGGAATAAATATCTTGAAAAACTGGACGAAGAAAAAGAGTACGTTTTTGCGGTAGATAAAGATGGCAAAGCCCGGATACCCGCGGATATAAAAGCAGACGATGATTTTATACGCGATATTATATTAACAGGGCATGCGCATTTTAAAAACGGCAATACTTTTTTTGCCGGCTCCCTTTTCAAAAAAGGCGATACAAAATCAATTGTCATCGTATCAGCCTCAAACCCGGCCGGGTTTGAGGAACTGCAGGAATTGCAGAAAATTTTGATCTACGGCTTTTTACTGGCGATGGTGTTGGTGTATTTTATTGGGAAGATTTTTTCATTTTATACCTTTCAGCCCGTGCGGCGCATTATCAACAATGTAAAAAATATCACTGCCAATAACCTGCATTTCAGGCTGGATGAGCTAAGCGGCAAAGATGAAATAGCCGAACTATCGCTCACCTTTAACGATATGCTTAACCGCCTTGAAACCGCGTTTGAAACCCAAAACAATTTTGTAAGCAATGCATCGCATGAACTGCGTACCCCCCTCACGGTAATCAGCAGCGAACTTGAACTGGTTTTGAATAAGCAAAACATAGACCCGCAGCAACGGCAGGTATTAAATACGGTTTACTCCGAATCGGAAAAGTTAAGGTTGATGATCAATAGCCTGCTTACCCTGGCACAATCGGGCTTTGATGGCAAACGGCAAAACTGGGAAAGCATCCGCATAGATGAGCTTTTATTAACAGCATCTGAAGCCGTTAAAAAAGTAATTCCCGAAAGTGAGATCTCCATCGATTTTGAAAACATCCCCGAGGATGAAAACCTATTGCTTGTAAAAGGTAACGGTAATTTATTACGATTGGCCATCAGCAACATCATTAGCAATGCCTGTAAATATTCCAACAATAAAATGGTTAGAGTGGGGCTATCTACCGAAAATAAAAAGATCATTATCGCGATAAAAGATCAGGGGATCGGCATTCCTAAAACAGAACTTCAGCATATTTTTGAACCCTTTTTCAGGGCATCAAACACGCACGATTTTGAAGGGCATGGCGTTGGCCTACCCTTAACCCTTAACATCATCCGGTTGCACAAAGGCAGCCTTGGTATAAGCTCCGAAGTAGGCAGCGGCACCGAAATTAAGGTGTTTTTACCCTTGGGATAAAACTCTAATCAATTTCTAATAACTTTCTTAGATCCTCCTAATTATTGGGCGCTAACCTTGTATCAACAAAATAACACAAGGTTTTACCATTAATTAAAATATCTATGAAAACGCTATTAATCCCTACCGATTTTACCCAGCAATCTATCCAGGATATTCCGGAGCTTGCCCGGCAATTTTATCCGCAAAAGGTACGCGTTGTGCTGGTACATATGCTTAAAATAACAGATTCCATCAGCGAACTGCTCATGCTATCGCGCCGAAATGTAGAGTACCGGCAAATACCCGATAACTTTTACAAACGGTGCCGCGAGATTGAAACCAAGCATAATCACCTTATTAACAACATCGCGATCACCTTTTTTTATGGCAGTACGGTAGCCGTATTCAATAATTTTTTAGAAGCCAATGAAATTGATGCCATTGTGAAACCGCATGACAATTATCAATTGCTTTTTAAAAACAGCATCGACCCGGAAATACTTATCGAAAAAAGCGGATTACAGGTAATAACCAAGCCGAAAATCAAAGGCACAGCAGCCACCATTGTGGTAAACGAGCCGGAATTAACAGAACATCAATAATCATTAAAAAATCGACATCTATGTTACTAAAAGAAAATATCCCGGTAAGCTATGTATTTGGCAAAATAAAAAAGGAGCTTATTTTAACCGCCATTTACTCGGCCACAATTTATTTCGTTCATCAGTTTTATAATTTTAAGGCGATGTCTATCCCGCTAACCGTATCAACCATATTGGGTACCATTATATCGCTACTGCTGGCCTTCCGCTCAAACCAGGCTTATGACAGATGGTGGGAAGCCCGGATACTTTGGGGCGGCATTGTAAACGACTGTCGCACGCTTACCCGTCAAATACTAACCTTTGTAGATAGCAGCCAAGACGGCGAACAAAAACGTGCCCTGAAAGAACGCATGATAAGGCGACAAATGGCCTGGTGCTACAGCTTAAGCTGTCACCTGCGCGGCCAAAACGCTAAAGACAATCTTGACGCTTATTTAAGTGAAGAAGACGCTAAAGCATTAAAAAAAGCAGGCAACGCTCCTTTAGCCATTAACGAAATGCAAGGTCATGACCTTCGTACCCTATATAAACTCGGTTGGATCAATGAATATCAACAGGTAACACTTGATGGTACATTAACCAACTTTATGAATTTTATGGGCGGCTGCGAGCGTATTAAAAACACAGTTTTCCCGTCAACCTACAGCGTGTACATTCATTATTTGGTACTGTTTTTTGTACTGCTGTTGCCATTTAGTTTAATAGAGTTCTTCGGTATTTTACAGGTGCCCTTGGTGATTGCTATTTCATCAGCATTTTTCCTGATAGAAAAGATGGCTATTCACCTGCAGGACCCATTTGAAAACATGCCAACCGATACACCAACAACCACCATCAGCCGCAACATTGAAAAAAATCTGAAACAGATGATGAAAGATGAGTTGCCAGGCGAAATGGACATGGTACAAAATCAGCCGCAAAAACAAGCGACGTTTTATATATTGTAAAAAGAGTCAAGAGTTAAGAATCAAGAGTCAAGACAGAAATTGCCTCTTCATAAAAAAACGCGTCATTGCTTCGTATCCCGCAATGGCGCGTTTTTTTTAACTTACTTAGTTTTTCATCTTGATTCTTGACTCTTAATTCTTGACTCTACTTATTTCCCAATTTTTATCTTGATTCTTGACTCTTGATTCTTGCCTCTTTTTAACTACTTTGGCTATCGGGAAACTTATATTACAAAAATGACTTATTGCCTGGGGATTAAGGTTAAAGAAGGCTTGTTAGCCATTGCCGATACACGCATTACTTCGGGTACGGATACTACCGTAAAAAAGAAGATCACCATAGAACAAAAAGACAATTTTTCGCTTTTTATCATGACCAGTGGCTTACGGTCGGTAAGGGATAAAGCGGTGATCTATTTTAAGGAACTGCTTGAAACTACCGAATTTAATAAGCTATACAAGGCAGTTAACGCTTTTGGCGAACAGATAAAAAGGGCGGCTAAAGAAGATAGGGCCTCGTTAGAGGCAGCCGGTTTTAAATTCGACTTGAATACGATTATAGGCGGACAATTAAAGGACGACGAGGAACACAAACTGTTCCTCCTTTATCCCGAAGGTAACTGGGTTGAACTGGGCCAAGGCGCGCCATACACCGTGATAGGTAATTCGGGTCATGGTAAGGCAATATTAAACCGCATACTTACCGAGGACACGAGTTTGAGATTGGCGCTGAAAACGGGCTTCCTTTCGTTCGATTCCACACGGGTGAGTTCAAACAATGTGGATTTCCCAATAGATGTGGCTGTGTATAAAAAGGACAGCTTTGATATTGTGCAGCAGCGTTACGAAAAGAAAGACCTGGAATATATCTCGACCCAATGGGCCGAGGAACTAAAACTGGCCCTGGAGCATATTTCTGAAGACTGGATGGATGCAACATTTAATAAATTAGAACAAACTAAAACCGGAAGCTGAGCCAATGAAATTCAATGTGTTTACTCAAATGGAGTATGTAGTATGGGCACCTGGCACATTGATTTTAAGTATCCACGCTTTACGCACACCCAACCAAACGGTAATTAGCGAGGAATTTAGCATTGAGCCATACATTAAATTTGAGGAGCTGCAATCTGCCGAAGGCGAAAACCGGCTGATCCGTTTTGAGGTTCAGGAGCAATGTACGATTAAAGTTACCTACAAGGCCCTGGTTGATAATAGCATCGAGCTTACCAATTACGGGCAGCAGGACATAACTTTGGTATCGCAACTGCCTGTATCCGTGCTCCCCTATCTTAACCCCAGCCGTTATTGCCAAAGTGACAAACTTTCTACCCATGCCCATAACATGTTTGGGCATATCACCAATCCCTTTGATCAAGTTGTTGCCCTTACCAACTGGATACATTACAACGTACAATACCTCAGTGGCTTTAGCAATGCCGAAACGTCGGCCTTTAATACATTTACAGAGCGTGCCGGCGTTTGCCGCGATTTTGCGCACCTGGGCATAGCCTTGTGCAGGGGTTTAACAATTCCGGCCCGGTATTTTACGGGTTATGCCTATCAGCTTAATCCGCCCGATTTCCATGCCTGTTTTGAAGCTTACATTGGCGGCAAATGGATTTTATTTGATGCCACCAAACTGGTGCCGCTTAATGGCCTTATTAAAATAGCTGCCGGCAGGGATGCTGCCGATAATGCCATCGCCAACATCTTCGGCAACATTAATTTTACCACCATGCTGGTAAGTTGCGAACTGGCAGAGGATAATTTTGAACCTATTTATTATAGTGAGGGAGAATACGAGGGATTATCGTATTTGTAGGACTTTTTGGACTTGTGGACTGTTGGACTCTTTTAGACAAAGGACTTGTGGACAAGAGAGCAAAGATAAAAAAACGTAGTCAGTTCGTAACTCAATGACAATCGTAGAACCCAGACTTACGAAGTTTTGAAAACTTCGTAAGTCTTTCGCCGGCTTTTTTTTGAACCTTAATTAATAACCGGTACAGGGCTTTTTACAAGCTTAGCGTATTTAGCATCTAAAGCGCTCACGGGTACCGTTATGCTTAAAGCATTGATGGCAAAGTAGTTAACCGATACATAATCGTACCCTTTATAAGGGCCATATTTTTCGCCGCCGGAATCCTTCAGAATAAAGAACATTTTTCCGTTTTTGCTTTTGGCGATACCTACAATATGGATCAGGTGATCATCCTGCGTAACCAGGGTTTCAAACAGTTGTTGTCTTAAAGGCACCGTGTAAGCCATTTCGGTAGTATCAGCATTAGCTACATGTTTAAACCTTTTGTCTTCAAACAAGGCGTAACCTGCGCTGCCGCAGTTCCAGCCGTTATTGCTTACATCCATATCAACCACCAACGATTGTCCTTTTTCGATAGCATCCCAGGCTATTTTAATCATTTCATCAAGCGGAACGTTCAGGTAATTTTCGCGCAGCAAAAAGTTATCAGGAATCTCCAACGGAAAATTCTGATAAAACGGGTGATGCGTAAACGAGGTAATGGTAGCGTACTCTTGCCTGTTAAACTTTAATACCTCTTTGGCAAAGGTGATGGGCGTATATTCTTTACCCTCCCAGGTAAAGGTTTGCGGTGGTACGCCTACTATATCATCATGTTTTTTGATAAAACCGGCAAGCCAGTTTGGGTCTATAGGTTTCGTTTTTAATACCGAATCGAGGTAGCTTTTCAATACCTCATCAACTTGCTTATCGGCTTTGGTTGAATAATAAACGCCCTTTTTGCGGGTATAAAACTCATCTGGTATGGCACCGTATTTTTCAATGCCATACATGGCATCATGGGCAAGGCCGCCAGCCTCAAACAATGTTGTGCCATTTGATAAGATATAGCGTTTGGCTTTTTCAATGAACAGGTTGCGTGAGGTAAACAACTCAGACAGATCGATATCTTTTTTGGCGTTCAATATCTCGTTTGCTTCCACCAGCGATGTAGTTGAAAACGACCAGCATGTATTAGTACCGCCCTGGAATTTTACTGTACCGGCGGTTACCTTTTTTACAGTAACTGGCTCCTGGGCGTTTGCGCAGCTTATAGTGGCAGCAAATAAAAATGCCAGGTAATATTTTATCATTTTACAGGAATTGGATTTTTTACTAAAATAGAAATAAATTTTAGCAGCCAAAATTAATTGCCATTTAGGGATTTAGTTCCGTTTCGCTTTTACACGTTCGCCATATACCCAATTGATGGCCAGTACGGCTACACAAATAAGCAAACCAAAAAACTCGCGGGTTTCTTCAATCCAGGGCTTTTCGGCTTTCATGGTTTCAACCAGGCTTTCGGCATGATGGCGCTGTAGCCAGTCTATGAGGCCGTTATTGTCAAATACCTTATAGCCGGCATAAAGCAGGAAAATGGCTATACCTATTGCATACCAAACGGGGTAAAACTTTTTTTTAACGGCCATGAAGCAAAAAAAGGCGCAATACAAATAAATAGGCATCCACACGTAAGGATCTGGATCATTATACTGTAAACCTGCAAAAATGACAAAGAGTACAACAAATACGATGTTGAAAATTTTCATAATTAATAAACCTTGTTTTTTGAGTGCGGCTTACAGCAGGTTAAGCGGGCTAAAGATAACAATTTAGGATTATAGATAACAGCGGGTTATAAAATAGCTTAGCATCCAACAAATACACTTAACATAAAACTAACGTTGATAAAACAATTTAAACGCTTTGGCGCTTTTGCATAATAGTTTTTCCATCCTTACAGCGCCGTGTATGACATCAACAGATACTTGCTTTTTTAAAAAAATATCATTTGTTAGTTTACTTACTCTGATTGTATTAGGAAACCCCGCTAAGGTGTTTGCTCAAAACAGCATATTTAATCAAAAGCCGGAAGTTAAAGTACGTTACAGAAGGGATGTGCGCGATACAACCGTTAAAAGACGCTTTGGCCGGGCAGCAACCGAATTGGGCATCGCGGAACTTACCCCCTGGATTTATGACCGCTACGTGGTTAACCAGGATTATGCACACATCTCCTGGAAAACCGTTGGCCACAACCTTAACCCCGGCAGCTGGGAGTTTGATAACGATCCTTTTCAAACCAACCAATTTGGGCATCCCTACCATGGCAGCATGTTTTATAGTGCCTTTAGGAGCAATGGCTACAGCTTTTGGCAGGCTGTACCGGCTACTATGGCCGGCAGTTACCTTTGGGAAACTTTTGCCGAAAACCAGGCACCCGCACCTAACGATTTTATCAATACCAGTTTTGGCGGCATCGTTTTGGGCGAAATGACCTATCGCCTTTCAAACCGTATCATCAATAACCAGGCCCGTGGTTTTAACAGGCAGTTGAGCGAGGTTGCCGGGTTTATTGTAAACCCCATGAATGGCCTTAACCGCTTATTGGATGGCCGCTGGGGTAAAGTGTATGGCAACCCCGTTGAGCGTGATTCATCAAAGTTAAATGCCGAATTTGATTTCGGCGCACGTACTTTTAATCGCCAATCAACAAGCCCGATTGGGCACAGCAGGTTTGGCTGGTTTGGCAGAGCCCGGTTGTTATACGGCGTACCCAATGAGGGTTTCAGAAAGCCATTCAGTAACATATCTATAACAGCCGAGTTTGGGAAAGATGATAGCAGCGCGGTTAATAATATCAGCGTATATGGTTCTATTACCGGTTGGGATATCTCTAAAGTTGACCAGGATAAATCAGAAATGCTCATCATCCTATCGGCCAATTATGATTATATCCGCAATGAGGCCTTCTTTTATGGCGGGCAAAGCGTAAAATTCAATTTACTATCCACTTATAAATTAACTAATGGGCTCCAGATAAATGCCAATTTAGGAGCTGGCCCAATCCTGCTTGGGGCCGTTCCCGATCAATATACCTATCGGAGCCGTGATTATGATTATGGATCGGGTTTTGCGTATAACGCGGGCGGAACTATCCGGATTGCCCAAAAACTCTCTTACGGAATTAACTATCGTGGCGGCTACATCTACACCATTAGCGGCAACAAATCGCACTACTTTTTACACACTTTTAGCAGTGAGCTTAGCTACAAAGTTATTAAACGCCTGGCTATCGCTGCCGAGCCTGGTTACTTTAGACTGGAAGGTAATTACCACGATTATCCCGATGTAGATAAAAAATATCCATACTTCAGGGCGTCAGTAAGGTATTTTGTAGGAAACCTATAGGAGCTAAAAGCGGAAAACTTAAGGCAGAAAGCTTTTGAAAACAAGAATGTTTCTGTAGAAATCTTGATGGCTTTAAGCTGTATGCATTTAACTTTCAGCTCAAAAATTAGACGTCGCGGGCAGATTCGAACTGCCGTTTAGGGTTTTGCAGACCCCCACCTATCCTCTCGGTCACACGACTTAAAAAAAACTATAAAATCACTTATTAGATTGGCAGGGGGCGAAGATGGTATATTATCTTTCTCCGTTGAATGGAGCAGGAATTAGCACCTTTTACATTATGCGGATGTATAGGTTGCTAAGACGTCTTTGGGCCTTTCCCTCAGTCTTTCTTGATAAGTTAAAATAAAGAACGATTGTCTCTTTCGACAGTGCAAATATAAATACATTTTATATAATTCCTATAGAAGTAGTATAATATATTTTAAACAACATTTAATAATCTATATATCAATTAGATAAAATTAAAAAACAATCAAATGTAAGTCCATTAAGCCTGCTATTGGCATTCTATAATCACACAATCCGCAAGGTGTTTAAATACTATCCGGAATATTTTACCAGGGTATACCTACATTCACAGGACAAAGAATCTCTCCTTTTAAGTTATAAGGTAATTGAGTTGATTATTTATACCCTATATCATTATTGCTACACCTATTCAATTCTTTTGATAGATTATCCTATTATCCATTTGCGCTAATCTGCCTTAATCTTTTGCTAAAAAAGCTGACAAGCAGCGCCGGCATTTGCGGTAATTTCGTTACCAAGCATTCAAGCGTAGTATTTGTACTTTTTGCAGATACACAGGGATAGTTGTACAAACTATATCCGTTAATATTGCTTTAACCAATTAAAGTAAACACAAAAAGAATGAAGGTAGCTTTATTTGTACCCTGCTATGTTGATCAGTTTTATCCTAAGGCGGCTATCGCTACTTTAGAGTTGCTGGAAAAGCTGGGTTGCGAAGTTCATTATCCTAAAAATCAAACCTGCTGCGGGCAGCCTATGGCCAACTCTGGCTATGAGCATCTTACCGGCGGCTGTAATAACCTGTTTATAGATAACTTTTCGGGCTATGATTATGTTGTATGCCCATCTGGCAGCTGCACCCTGCATATTAAGGAGCATTTGCACGCCCATGATAACGAAGATATGGCCACGGAGATCCGCAAACGGGTTTTTGAATTGACGGAGTTTTTGGTAGATATTTTAAGGGTAGATATTTTGGAGGCATCTTTCCCCTACCGGGTGGGTCTGCACAACAGCTGCCATGGTTTGCGTGGATTACGCATTTCGCAAATGAGCGAATTAGTTGCGCCCGCCTTTAGTAAACCTGCCCAATTGCTAAACCTGGTGAAAGGATTGGAATTGGTTCCGCTAAGCCGAAACGATGATTGCTGTGGTTTTGGGGGCACTTTTTGCGTGGTTGAAGAAGCGGTATCGTCAAAAATGGGAAAAGACCGCGTGGATGATCATCTTGAACATGGCGCGCAATACATCACATCGGCCGATTTAAGCTGTTTAATGCACCTGGAAGGTATCCTTCGCCGCCAAAACAGCGATGTTAAAGTAATTCACGTGGCCGAAATTTTAAATAACAGCATCCAATGAGCAGCACCGCCACTAAAGATCACGCCGAATTAGCTGCTATTTTTAACCGGGATGAACCCCGGGTTGACTGGCACGACGAAACCCTGTGGTGGGTACGCGCCAAAAGAGATATAGCCGCGCATAAACTACCCGAATGGGAATTACTGCGCGAGACGGCCTCACAGATAAAAAATAATGTACTATCAAACTTAAGCACTTATTTAGAGCAGTTTGAGGCTAACGCCATCAAAAATGGCGTAACGGTACATTGGGCTGCCGATGCCGAAGAACATAACCAGATTGTACACAAACTGTTAAGCGAGCGGGGTATTAACCGCATGGTTAAAAGTAAATCGATGCTTACCGAAGAGTGCCACCTTAACGAGTTTTTGGCGCAACGGGGCTTTGATGTGATTGACTCCGACCTGGGCGAGCGCATTGTACAATTAGCCGGCGAACCGCCAAGCCATATTGTATTGCCCTGCATCCACAAAAAAAAAGAGGAAATAGGCGATATTTTCCATGAGCATTTAGGTTCGGCCAAAGGCGAATCGGACCCTAAGATATTGACGGAAACTGCCCGCCAGCATCTGCGCGAGGTATTTTTAACCCGGCGTGCCGCTTTAACCGGCGTAAACTTTGCCATTGCCGAAACCGGCGAATTTGTGATTTGCACCAACGAGGGTAATGCCGATATGGGTGCCCACCTGGCCGAAATCCACATTGCATCTATGGGTATGGAAAAAATCATCCCCGAAAGGAAACACCTCGGCGTGTTTTTGCGCCTGCTTACCCGCAGCGCTACAGGGCAACCCATCACTACGTATTCAAGCCATTTTGCAAAACCGCAGGATGGTAAAGAGATACATATTGTCATTGTTGATAACGGGAGGAGCATCCAACTCGGCAGAGAAGATTTCCGCAATTCGTTAAAGTGTATCCGTTGCGGAGCTTGTATGAACACCTGCCCGGTTTACCGCAAAAGTGGCGGGCACAGTTACCATACCGCGGTTGCCGGACCAATAGGCAGTATACTGGCCCCTAACCTGGATATGAAAAAGTATGCCGACCTCCCTTTTGCCTCCACCCTATGCGGATCATGCAGTAACGTATGCCCGGTAAAAATAGATATTCATGATCAGCTGTATAAATGGCGACAGGTTATTGTTAAAGCAGGTTATACCCCTACAGCTAAAACAATAGCCATGAAAGGTATGGCATTTACGCTGGCCTCTCCCACCTTGTATAGGGCAGCAGGTAAAATGGGCAGGTTAACTTTTAAATACGCGCCATTTGCCGTAAATAACGGGGCTAACCCATGGTACAAACACCGCGAAATGCCCAAAGCGCCCGAGCAATCATTTGGCGAATGGTATGCCAAAAGAAAGGAGCAAAAGAAATGAGCAGCAGGGATAAAATATTAGCCGCCGTAAAAGCCAACCAAATTAGCCATGCCGAATTGCCCGATCTGGAAGTTTTAAATACGCTTACCGCTACCAGCGAAAACCTGGTTGAACGCTACAAAACCATCGGTAGCGCCGGCGGCAGCTTTGTATACGAAGTTGCAGATTATGATGCTATTAAAAGCATCCTGCAAAAGGAGTTTATACCCGGTGTAAAGATCATATGCGGTGTGCCCCAATTACATGAGTACACCAATGTTGACGATGTTAAGCACGAATTATCGCACAGTTTTGCCGATGTGGAACTTTGCATACTGGCTTCAAACCTTGGCGTTGCCGAAAACGGGGCGCTTTGGCTTACCGAAGAGCAGATGACCGTAAGGGTGCTACCATTCATCGCGCAGCATTTAGCCATAGTAATTAGCCAAAAAAACCTGGTACCTACCATGGCACAAGCGTATCAAACTATTGGCGATGCCAGGTACGGATACGGGGCCTTCATATCCGGCCCATCCAAAACCGCCGACATTGAGCAATCCCTGGTTATTGGTGCCCACGGCCCCAGGAGTTTATCGGTATTTATACTTCCATAGCCTATATATTTGGTTTATATATTTTTAATGGGCCTGCTGCGTGATTAACAGCGGGCTTTTTTATGTGCCCTGTTTCCTCGGTTTTGCAATGATGACACAAGGATGAATTTTGTTTATTGTAAAAATATACCGATTGGTATATTTTTGTATCGTTGAATTTAACAAGTCAACAATTACTAAAATGAAAACCTCAAAAAACACCATACTTATTACAGGCGGCAGTGCCGGGATAGGTTTTGAATTAGCCAAATCGTTATCGGCAAAAGATAATCATGTAATCATCATCGGTCGTAATGCCGATCGCTTGCAGAAAGCGGCAGCCCAATTACCAAACGCAACTGCTATTACTGCCGACGTATCAAACGCCGATGACGTTGAAAAACTGGTTAGTAAATTAAACAGCGATTTCCCTGAACTTAACATCGTAATCAATAACGCGGGCGCAGCTAACCTGAACGATCTGCTTAATGCCACCGATACTTTTGAAAAAGCAGGCGAAGAAATGCTTACCAATTACCTATCGGTAATTCGCCTTAATGAAAAACTATTGCCCTCACTTAAAAATCAAAATGAAGCGGCTATTGTAAACGTATCATCGGTAGTAGCTTTTGCACCAAGCACCAGGTTAGCCACTTACGGCGCAACCAAGGCAGCACTACATGCATATACCCGCGCTTTACGCTTGTCGCTTGCCGAAACCAATGTAAAAGTATTTGAATTGATGCCTCCATTGGTTAATACCGAATTTTCGGCAGAGATAGGCGGCAAAAACGGTATCCCGGCTTCGCAGGTTGCTGATGAATTTTTAACCGGACTTGAAAGCGATAACTACGAAATCAGGGTGGCTGGTACCGAAGATTTTTACCGCTTATACCTTTCAAACCCCGATGAAGCTTTAAGGGTGATGAATTTACCAAGAGCATAATAAAAAAATTTACCATAAAATATACCAAATGGTATATTTTATGGTATTTATAAGTTCCTAAAATGAAAAAGAGCATCCTTATCATCACCGTTATTACCGCAGCTATGATGGAGTTAATTGATACCTCCATTGTAAACGTGGCACTATCGCACATGAGCGGTAACCTTGGTGCAACCTTGGAAGATACCTCCTGGGTTATCACCGCTTATGCCATAGCCAATATCATCGTTATCCCCATGACCAGCTTTTTAAGCACCAAACTGGGGCGGCGCAATTATTATATAGGTTCTATCATCGCGTTTACTTTCTTTTCGGCCATGTGTGGTTTGGCCCCCAATATCTGGACGCTGGTTGCCTTCCGCTTTTTACAGGGCATGGGCGGCGGGGCGTTATTATCGGTATCGCAAGCCATTGTATTTGAAGTTTATGGTAAAGAAAAAAGCGGCATTGCCAGCGCGTTGTTTGGTGTAGGTGTATTTTTAGGACCAACCATTGGCCCTACCCTGGGTGGTTTTATTACCGAAAACTACTCTTGGCCATGGATCTTTTATATCAATATCCCAATTGGTATCGCCGTAACTGTATCAAGCTTACTTTTAGTGACCGAGCCATCCATCAAAGTTGAACCAAAAGCGGTAGACTGGTGGGGCATCCTGTTGCTGGTTATTGGCGTAGGCTCCCTGCAAACCGTATTGGAACGCGGCGAAACCGATGATTGGTTTTCTGCCAATTACATTATCGCGCTAACGGCAATAGCGGTGTTTAGTATTCTGCTATTTATCTGGTGGGAACTTACCATCCCCAACCCGGTTATTGATTTACGGGTATTAAAAAGCAAGTCGTTAGCAGTGGCGGCTATCCTTACCTCTGTTACAGGGGTAGGCTTGTTTACTTCGGTATTCCTGACACCGGTATTGGCGCAAAGGGTACTGGGCTTTCCGCCTACTATTACGGGGCTCACCTTGCTGCCGGGCGCTATACTCGCCATCTTTGGGTTACTTTTTTCGGCCACGTTGCTTAAAAAAGGGGTGTCGCCACTCATCATCATATTTACCGGGTTTATCCTGTTTATGATATTCAGCTACAAAATGGCTGGCTTTAACCTTGAAGCAACGCCCGGTAATTTGGCAGCCACTTTAATTTTCAGGGCATTGGGACTGGCCTTTTTAACCGTGCCGCTTACGGCGCTTGCAGTATCCGGCCTGGAACCTAAAGACGTACCGCAGGGCGCGGCATTAAATAACATGATGCGGCAATTAGGTGGCTCGTTTGGTATCGCCATCATCAATACCTATGTTGCTCATCGCTTTGGCTCGCACCGTAATGATCTTATCTCCAATATCAACGTGTACAACCCACAGGCAAATCAACGGGTGCATGGTTTAAGTCAGTATTTTGCGGGTAAAGGATTTTCGTCTTTTGATGCGCAACATAAGGCTATTGCTGTTATTGATAGTGGCATTAACCGGCAGTCGTTTTTAATGAGCTACCTTGATGCTTATATATTTGTTGGTTTGCTGTTTTTATTGGCGATGCCTTTATTATTATTGGTATTAAACCGTAAAAAACAAGCCGGACCGGTTGTACTGGTTAGCGATCACTAATATGATGAGGCAAAAAAAAGGCCAAATTATACTTTTAAAATACCGTATGGTATATTTGCATTATGGAAAAGGAATTATCAAAAGCCGAAAGAACCCGCCAGTTTATTGTGGAAACTACGGCACCTATCTTTAATAAAAAAGGATATGCAGGCACCTCCCTATCCGACCTTACCGAGGCTACCGGGCTTACCAAAGGCAGTATTTACGGCAATTTTGCCAACAAGGAGGAAGTAGCCGCTGCGGCCTTTGATCATAATTCGGCCATACTCAGAAAACAGGTAACCGACCGTATCCATACAGCCGGCACTTTTTATGAAAAGCTTAGGGTCTATGCGCAAGTTTACCATAGTTTTAACCGTAGCAAAAAGTTCCCCGTTGGTGGCTGCCCCATACTAAACACTGCTGTTGATGCCGATGACACCAACCCTATGCTTAAGGAAAAAGCCGCTAACGCGGTATTGCGCTGGAAAAAATCGATAGAGAACCTGATACATGGTGGTATAGCCGCCGGCGAGTTTAAAGCCGGTATCGATGTTAATAATATAGCCTTATCTATAATTGCCCTTATTGAAGGTGGCATTATGATTGCGAAAGTAACCGACACTCCTGGTAGCTTAGATACCGTTTTGCAAACTGTTGATGAAATAATAAACGGTTTAAAGTTATAAACCTGTAACCCAAATATTACAACACTAAGTTGAACGTATCAAAAACAAAAGACAGGGCCGGTACGTTATTACCTGTACCAATTATATAAAATAATGTCTAAAAAGATTTTGATACTCGATGATAGCGATGATATCCTTGAGGTGATGAAGGATGCTCTTGAAATGGAGGGCTACGAGGTTAAAACTTTAAACTATACCGATGATATCTGCAAGGAAGCTATCTCCTTTAACACCGATATGGTGATCCTCGATTACATTTTATTTGGCATTAACGGCGGCGAACTTTGCCACATGATGAAAACCAACCCCTTAACGGCACACGTACCGGTAATTATGGTTTCGGCGTACCCTCGCGTGCTGGAATCCTTAGGCAGTTACGGCTCAGACGCATTTATTGCCAAGCCTTTTAACCTGAGCGATATTTTCAGCACGGTGAAGGATTGCTTTTTGAAAGCCGGTGATATTGAGCATGTGTAGAAGCCTCACCCAACCCTCTCCAAAGGGGAGGGCTTTGATTTACTGCTGTTAATCCCGCGGCAGATGTGTGGTTTGAGCTACTCACCAAAGCAAACTTGAGCTTCCCACCAAACCTTCCACCCAGCCATTAACCCGACATTTGTTTTGTAATTAATAACAGAGCAAAATGAAAAAGGTAATATTGATAACCGGCGCATCTGCCGGCATGGGCAAAGAAATGGCCAAAGAATTATTGAAAGACGGACATATTGTTTATGGCGCCGCCCGCAGGCTTGAAAAGATGGACGACATCAAAAAACTGGGCGTTAACGTATTGGCCATGGACGTAACCGACGAAGATGCTATGGTTGCCGGCGTAGATGCCATTATCAAAGCCGAAGGGGAAATAGATATTTTGATCAACAATGCCGGTTTTGGCTCATACGGAGCAATTGAAGATGTATCAATGGCCGATGCACGGTATCAGTTAGAAGTAAACGCAATAGGTGCTGCAAGGCTCACACAATTGGTTTTGCCCCATATGAGTAGCCACAGTTCAGGCCTGGTCATCAATATATCTTCTATAGGTGGTAAAGTATCTATGCCTTTAGGTGGTTGGTACCATGCAAGCAAATTCGCGTTGGAGGCCCTAAGTGATGCTTTACGTAATGAGGTTAAACAATTTGGCATTGATGTGGTAGTGATTGAACCGGGCGGCGTAAAATCCGATTGGAGCGAAATTGCATCCAGTCACATGGCTAAAGCTTCAAGCGATTCAGCTTACAGTGATTTAGCCACGCAATTTGATGTAATCCGTAAAAAAGCCGAGGTCAAAAATGCCGATCCTATTGTAATTGTTAACCTTGTACGGAAAGCCATTGCAGCCAAAAAATCAAAAACAAGGTATCACGGTGGTTATATGGCAGGCCTGGTTTTGTTTTTACGTAAGCTACTGCCAGATCGTGCCATGGATAAAATACTGATGAGCCAATTAAAGTAATCATTATCTTTAATCCGCAACGCTATGGAAGATAAAAGCCACATCCAGTTTGATAACCTGCTATACTCTTGTGTAGATAAAAAACAGCGGGCTAATGAGTCCTTTGTACAGGAGCATGCTTTTGGGTACATTATATCGGGCGAAAGCCACTTTAAAACCAACGAGGGGCTTCGGGTTGCGGGTCCGGGTACTATTGGCCTGGTACGCCGTAACCAATTAATTAAATCGGACAAAGTACCGCCCCTGGGTGGTGGCGACTTTAAAGCGATAAATATATTTTTAGATCAGTCTTTTTTACGTAAATACAGTGCGGATAATAAACTTGCACCCGCCAATAGCTACAATGGCGATAAGATAAGGATATTACCGCCAGACCCCTTCATTAAAGGTTATTTTGATTCGCTGCTCCCCTACTTTGATCATCCAAATATGATTAACAGCGCTTTGAGCGAATTGAAAAGTAAAGAAGCGGTTGAGTTGCTGTTGCGACTCGACGCCACTTTTTACGATTTCCTTTTTGATTTTAGCGAACCTTACAAGATCGACCTTGAAGCTTATATGAATCAGCACTATATGTACAACGTGCCGGCCGCCCGGTTTGCCACGCTCACAGGCCGCAGCCTTGCCAGCTTTAAGCGCGACTTTGAAAAGGTATTCCGTACCTCGCCCGGGCAATGGCTGCAACAGAAACGATTGCAGGAGGCCCATTACCTAATTCGCGAAAAGGGTCGCAAACCATCAGAAGTTTACCTTGATGTTGGTTTTGAAAACCTTTCGCATTTTTCATACACGTTTAAAAAGGTTTATGGTGTATCACCATCGCTGATCTGAGGTTTGGGTTTTATCGATTTCTTGATAATTGAATATCGAAATTAATAAATAGCTTTATAACATCTAACCTAAACAACCATGAACTGGAAACTCATCTTTCAACTCTCCTTATTTGGCCTGGCCATGAGTTTTGCCACGGTATATTTTATCCCATCAAGCGGCGAAGCTTTTTTTTGGTTGCCTATATTTTTGATAAGTGCCTATCTGGTGGCAAAAAAATGTGTCGAAAGTTTCTTTTTAAATGGCTTTATGGTGAGTATAGTTAATTCACTATGGATATCGGCCGTGCATGTTATATTATTTGATGCTTACATTGCCCACCATGCCAATGAAGCTCATTTATATCAAAACCCCACCATGCCAATTCCGCCCAAAGCGGCCATGTTTATATTGGGCGTGGTAATGTTTGGCATTGGATCGGGCATTGTGCTCGGGTTGTTCTCTTTTGTGGCATCTAAAATTGTTAAAAATAAATCTATTGTATGACCCAGGCCGAAGCTTATTTTCATGAAATTACCCAGGAGATTCCTGACGTTGAACCAGGTAAAATGTTTGGTGCACTTTGTTTTAAAACACCTAATGGCAAAGCCGCGGCCATGTTTTGGCATGATATGATTGTGATTAAATTAACCGGTAATGTACGTGATGAAGCTTTGAGTTTAGACGGGACCCATTTTTTTGACCCTATGGACGGCCGCCCCATGAAAGATTGGATTGTAATTCCGTTCACTTACCAAAACCGATGGAAAGAATTCGCGATAAGTGCTACCGAATACGTTAAAGAATTACCGGCAAAAGCGCCTGCTAAAAAGGCTAAATAAAAATATGCCGACCAAGCTTGATGAATTTTACCGGCAACAGGATGAACCGCTGAAAAGCTGTTTTTTTGCTTTGCGGGATTTGATATTGGCCCATGATCCAAACATTACCCACGCCTGGAAATTTAATATGCCCTTCTTTTTATATAAGGGTAAAATGTTTTGTTACCTCTGGACGCATACCAAATTGCGACAGCCTTTCATCGGATTTAGCGAAGGTAAACGGATAGAGCATCCTAACCTTGCCTTTGAAAAGCGGTCGCGCATTAAAATCATGATTATCGATCCTGAAGAAGAGCTACCCGAGAATAGCATTAATGAAATTTTGACTATGGCTATCAACCTTGTAAAAAAAGATCTGTAGCATGAGTTTAACCCAACTTGATAATTTCTACCTGCAAAAAGATGAACCCGTAAGAAGTTGCCTGCTGGCCTTACGCGAAATTATTCTGAAACAGGATGACGCCGTTACTGCCGCATGGAAGTATGGAATGCCTTTTTTTTGTTATAAGGGAAAGATGTTCTGTTACCTATGGGTGCATAAAAAAGTCCTGCAGCCTTACATTGGCATTGTTGAAGGGCAACGTATTGAGCATCCTAACCTGATCATTGAAAAACGCGCCCGAATGAAAATCATGCTTTTTGATGCCGAAAAAGATTTGCCTGTAAAAACCATTGAAGCCGTTTTGAAGCAGGCTTTAGAGCTATACAAAACCGGGGTAATAAAGGTAAAATAGCTATTTATCACTTCAAACCGGCCGAATTAACATCGGGGAAACAATAAACTACTATATTGCCTCTTATGCGTATCGGCGGGCGTAATTTAATTGCGTTAATTTGCGCCGGATAGATAATTAACGAGCAACAGATTTTTTTCATGTATTGGTACGAAGAGGACATTAAGCAACTTGAAAAGCTTACTTTAAATAAAACATTTGAGCCCGAAACTATTTTTTACGGTAGTTCATCGGTGCGTTTATGGACAACACTTAACGACGATTTTAAACAACTTAACCCCTTTAACCTTGGTTTTGGCGGCTCAACCCTTGCCGCTTGTGTTTGGTTTTTTGAAAGGGTAATGATAAGTTATCAGCCAAAAAGACTGATCATTTATGCCGGCGACAATGATCTGGGCGACGGCCGCCACCCCGAAGAGGTATTTATATTTTTTCAGCAACTGGTAACCAAAGTGCAACAGCGCTTTGGCAATTTGCCCTGTTACTATGTTTCTTTAAAACCAAGCCTCAGCCGCTGGAACATTATCGATAAATTTAAATATGCAAACAACCTTATTGAAACAGAAATAGTTAAAAACACCAACAACTGGCAGTTCATTAATATTTATAAAGAGATGGTTGATGTTAAAGGCTATCCAAAAAAAGAGTATTTTGTAGGCGATGGGTTGCATTTAAGTACGGCGGGATATCAATTATGGAAACAAATTATAACCGACCATATTAACCGCTAAGCATTACCATTTATTTAATTTGAAGTAACATTTGTTTTGGAAATTTCGCAGCAAAATACCAGCCCAATAATGAACAGAACGTACCATAAATGGTTTAGCGCAAGTTTGCACCGCCATATGGAAATGTTGGTATTTGGCCACGGCGGCAAAGCTGTGCTTTTTTTTCCTACCCGCATGGCCCGGTTTTATGATTATGAAAACTGGGGCATTGTTGAAGCTTTAAAAGATAAATTAGAAAACGGTGAGCTACAGCTTTTTTGCGTTGATAGCGTTGATTCTGAAAGTTTTTATAACCATTGGGTACACCCGGTTGCACGTATTGAGCGCCATTTACAATACGAGCAATACATTCTTACCGAGGTGCTCCCGGTAATGCAAACCGAAAACAAGGGCGATTATTTTGAAGTTGCCGGTTGCAGCATGGGGGCCTACCATGCCATTAACCTGGCCATGAAACACCCTACCCTGTTTAAAAAAGTGATCAGCATGAGTGGCAGGTACGATCTTACCCAACAAATTGATGATTTTAAAGACCTGTTTGATGGCTACCGGGATGAAAACATTTACTTCAATATGCCTTTACAATTTATGGCCAATATGGAAGATGATGCCGTTTTAAATGCGATCAGAAAAGTAGAAATCATTATGGCAGTTGGCGAAACCGACCCATTCATTAACAGTAACCGCGCCTTTGGTCATTTATTATCTGCAAAACAAATCCCCCATCAGCTGTACGTATGGGATAATTACGCCCACCGCCCACGTTATTGGAAACAAATGGTGCGTTTGTATTTATAACGTTAAACTCAGCGGTAAGCAAGGTCAGCTTTATTTTCTATGACAACAATGTTACAAAACTGCCTCTTACTGCTTCGGCCCAGTTTAACAAGCTGATTATCAACCATGGTATAAAGCAATAAACTTTCAAAAAACAACAAACTTTGTATCATTATTGGTAACAAATACCCTCTTATGTTATTTTTTTTCATTCTCCGAAAACTTTTGTCTTGTTTAAGAGTTATTAGATTAATTTATTAAGAACTTTTAGTGGGCAACTACTATAATGAAAACAAATCTAAAAACTATGAATTATTCTACATTAAAGAAAACAGCCGCGTTGTCGATTGCTTCTTTGTTAGTTGTAGGTATGGCCAATGCCCAAACCGATTCTACCAAAACCGCAACTACTACAACGTCGTCTGAGACCTCTACCGCCAAGGTATTTGGTGGTATTGGGCAGTACAACACATTTAGTATTGGCATAAGTGCAGGTGTTACCGATGGGTTGGTTCCTTTTTCAATTAACTCTACCAATAAGTTTAAAGCTGATTTGGGTTATGGTGTTTCGTTAAGACAACAATTATCGCACACTTTTAGCTTACAGTTAGATTATTTAGGTGGTAAAGTACACGGTATTGACAAGGAAGGAACAAACAAATACGGTTATACCGAGTATAAAACATCTTACAATGCAGGAGCGTTGAGCGGCGTTTTTAATATTGCAAGCGTAAGCTTTTTACACCGCAAAAACAGCGTTAACTTTTACGGTTCGGCAGGTTTAGGCTTAAGTTTCTACAAACCTAAAAGCTATACCGACGTTAACGGCAATACGGCAGCTTACACTAACACAGTTAAAGAATTATTTGCCCCGGTAGGTGCAGGTGTTAAATTCCGTTTAAGCGATGCGGTTGCATTAAATTTAGGTTACACTGTTAACTTTGTACAAGGTTACAACTTCCAGGGTTTCCATACTTATCCTCAGCAAAACCACTACTCTTACACTTATGGTGGTTTAGAGTTTACTTTAGGTTCAAAATCAAAACAGAACCTTACCTGGGTAAACCCGGTTGCGCAGATGTATGATGAGTTATACGATGCTGCCTTACGTCAGGAAGTTGAAGCTTTAAAAGGTCGTGTTACTAACGTAGAAACCGCGGTTAGCGACTTGAAAAAAGACTCTGACGGTGACGGTGTTGCCGATCAGTTTGACAAATGCCCAGGTACGCCTGCAGGTAGTGTAGTTGATGGTTCTGGTTGCGTTATCGTGTTCCCTAAACCAGATTCTTCATTAGCCGCTAAACCGGTAGCTACAGCTTACTCAAACATCCAGTTTGAATTTGATAGTTCGGTATTACGCACTTCATCTTATCCTGTGTTAGATGCTACTTCTGCCGATTTACGTTCATCTGGTAAAAAAGTTGAGGTTGATGGTTTTGCATCATCTGAAGGTACTGCTGCTCACAATATGCAGTTATCAAAAGATCGTGCTAACTCAGTAAAAACTTACTTAGTTAACTCTGGTGTTGACGCTAAAAAAGTTAAAGTAAAAGGTTATGGTGAAACCATGCCAATTGCAGATAACTCAACAGAAGAAGGGCGCGTTACTAACCGTCGCGTTCAATTCAAACAAAAATAATTTTTAATAAAATATTATTTGCGAAGGCTCCGGATAACCCGGAGCCTTCTTTGTTTTTACACGATTTAGGGATTTTGCAGGATTACAAGATTTCTAAATACTAAGGCAAAACAAATATTAAGCAAAAAAGCCGTTGAATTTCTTCAACGGCTTTTCGTTTACCCGGATAAACCCGGGTTAAAAATTAAAGGGTTGCCATATCAATTACAAAACGGTAACGCACATCGCCTTTAACCATACGGTCGTAAGCTGGCTGAATATCTTTGATATCAATTAATTCAATATCTGATACGATGTTATGCTCGGCGCAAAAATCAAGCATTTCCTGGGTTTCTTTGATCCCGCCAATGCCCGATCCGGCTAAGCTTTTACGGCCGCCTAATAAACTAAACGCGGCAATTTCTGCCGGTTTTGGTGGTACGCCTACGCAAATATGTACACCGTTGGTTCTTAATAAAGATAGGTACATGTTAAAATCATGCTCGGCCGATACGGTATCCAAAATAAAATCGAAAGTACCTTTGGCGGCTTTTACCTGCGCTTCATCGGTTGTAACCACAAAGTGATGGGCTCCTAATTTTTTAGCGTCTTCTTCTTTTTTAGGCGAAGTGCTTAACACTGTAACTTCGGCACCAAAGGCCACGCCAAATTTAACAGCCATGTGGCCAAGGCCACCCAATCCTAAAACGGCTAATTTATGGCCCTTGCCTACTTTCCAGTGCCTTAAAGGCGAGTAGGTTGTAATACCTGCGCAAAGTAAAGGCGCAACAGCCGCCAAATCTACTTTATCAGATACATGCAATACAAACTCTTCCCGTACAACAATGGTGTTTGAATAACCGCCATAAGTTGGAGTTTTGCCATCGCGCTCGTAGCTGTTGTAGGTTTGCGTGCTGCCTTCAAGGCAATATTGCTCCAAATCCTGTTTGCAGTTTTCGCAAACCTGGCAAGAGTCAACCATACAGCCGGTACCGGCAAGGTCGCCTACTTTAAAGTTTTTTACGTGGTCGCCTACTTTAACTACGCGACCTACAATTTCGTGACCCGGAATCATCGGGAAAATACCCGGGAACCAGTCGTTTTTAATCTGGTGTAAATCTGAGTGGCAAACGCCGCAATATAAAATATCAAATTGTACATCATGCGGACCTACTTCGCGCCTTTCAAATGACCAGGGAGCCAATGGTGTATTCTCGTCCTGGGCTGCATAAGATTTTGCTTCAATCATGGTAGTTTTGTTTGTTGTTTTTTAGTGTTTGTTGGTAATTAAAGGTACTAATAATTACAAGTGCTGTTATAGTTTGGATGGGATTATATCCCCTAAGGCAAACTATTTTTTATCGCGCAGGTTAACAAGCTACGCCCTGCCTTTTTAGCTTTATGTGTGCAAGTTTAAGACCTATTTTAACAGGTTACCAAATAGCGACATCCAATTGTTTGATTTTTGTAAGCATCGGTTTGATTTTCGTAAGGTATAAGGAAGGGCAAGGATGAACCGGGCATATATTATATCATTAACCACAAAACAGCTTACAATTCGCCGCCATAAAGGAAGGGCAAACGCATGTAATTGGGTTAACATAACTTAACACATTTCAGAAATACATTTTATAAATAACTAACAATCAATATTTTATATTTTTACAAGGTTAACATTAAACTGATGTATAGCGCAATTTTGGCGCAAGGGTCTGATATTATGTCGCTTTTTACTTGTTCTTGTCGCTTTTTTTTCATAAATTAGTATATAAATAACTGTTTATCAACATATAACCTAAACCCAATAACATTATGCCAAATACCTCATCACCAATCGCCCTACCCGGTACCGTTCAGCCTGCTGCTGCCGGTTTATCGGGTTTTGATATCAATTCGCCTGTAAGCGCTACAGCCGCAGCGGGTTTTAAAAATGCGGGATACGCTTTCTGCATCCGCTACATTCCGCGTACCGCCCAACTGCAAGCAGGTAACCTAACTAATGCCGAAGCATTGCACATTTTAAACGCTGGTTTAGCGCTTATGGCAGTGCAACACGTTGCCAACGATGGCTGGGTGCCATCTGCAGCCCTTGGAACACAATACGGGAGCTATGCTGCTTTATATGCAACCCAGATAGTTGGGCTGCCGCCTGGAGTAAACATCTGGCTTGATCTGGAAGGGGTTAATCAACAGGCTCCTGCTGCCGACGTAATAGCCTATTGCCAGGCATGGTATACCGAAGTAAAATCGGCAGGGTATGAACCTGGCATATACGTTGGCTGGGACGCCGGCCTTACATCGCAGCAATTGTATACTAAATTATCATTTAGTCACTACTGGCGGGCGTATAACGGCCCCGACGTTGCCACACGCGGCTTCCAGATTTTACAACACACGCAAAAACTGGTAAATGGGTTTATGATTGACCCTAATGTAACCCAGACTGACCACCTCGGCGGTACCGCCATCTGGCTGGCTATCTAAACCGGCAGTGCAGCATAGTAACAAATTTAAAATTGGTTGAAAACATTAGTAGTTTAAACAGTGGTAATGGTTTCAATCAATTTTATATATTTGCGCCAATAACTGCTTCCGTAGTTCAATGGATAGAATTATGGTTTCCGGTACCATCGATATGAGTTCGAATCTCGTCGGGAGCACTACAAAAGGCCGCTTAAGCTATGCTAAGCGGCCTTTTGATTTTTTGAATGGGCGGGGATTGAGTGGTTTTATTCAAGCACGTTTTATTAGTTCAATAAACCTCGTATCAGCTTGTTAATTGGAATTGGTGTGAAGTTATGGACAAGATATTGTGGTTTTGATACTGTAGTCGGAGACTACAGGCATAGTCGTCCGAAGTCGGAGGCTTCGGACAGCTGTAGCTTATCTGAATTGCAGCAAAGCGAGACTAAACCTATGCTCGGTATAATTTTGCAACAGGCTGTTGCAAAATTACCGTGGAAACTTATTTGCATTTTGAATGATCAGCTGATTTGCGCCAAGTTATTAAAGCACGTTTTGTTAATTCAATAAATCTCATATCATTTTTTGATCGGAGTTAGTATGAGGTTATCGACAAACTATCGTGGTTTTATAGTTGTCCGAAGTCAGAGATTATCGGACAGCGGGGACTTCGAACAGCGGGGTATAACCTTATCAGAGCATTACCATCTTATTGATTATCTGGCCAACGGTCCTGGAATTTCGCTCAAAATTAGGATCTGTACGCCGGTAATTACCGCCTGGCCCGAACTTGAGGATACCAAGGTTACTTAACCTATGTTCTAATGTTGCTTTGCTAACGCCAAAAAAGTTCGAGAATTGTTCCTGCATTAAATCGAATGCTTGTTGGTTGCACTGTTGATGATCTACGTATATTGTACCACGATGTCCATTTATGCCATTATTAATTTGATAAAGGACAATCTGAGCTAAAAGGCTTTTATACGGCAGGAGTAAGCAAGCCGCAAATCGATTAGCTTGCCATTCGATCCAATGCTTTTCATTAATCAAAGCGTGTTTACCCAAGGCTTTATTATATTCGGAATCTTGAAGATTATTGAAGACCATCTGATCCATAGAAAAGCCCGAATGCAGAATGTAATGACCTATTTCATGAGCTAGAATAAAATTAAACTGCGGAGATCCAACCAAATTACTATCAATGTGGATTATCTTTTCAGCAAAATCAATATAGCCATTTATCTTTTTCCCTTTATCAGATTTAATAGGTCGATCCGTCACAATTCTTACGCTATATTTTTCTGAAACATACACCATAAAGTCAGACATCGGCAAACCTTTATTTTTATACAGTATTGAGGAGTCAAATGCGTTTAGTATATCCACAGTTATTTTTTCGATCAATTTTGCTGACCGAAGCTCTGTGCTCTGAACCTGATTACCAGGCTGATACCATTGAGGACCGTATTTAAGAACCTTTGTCAGGAAATTGAATAAGCTAATTTCCCATCCGAGATCGTTAACTCCACCAAGACTCTGATTATAATAATCGCTGATATCTGCCAATTGATCGAGCTCTTCAGAAAACTCACGCGCTGACGCATCGGTCTGTAGTGAATCTTTACTTCTCTTGGTGTTGTATAAAATCATTTTTGATTGACCTTTCGAGTCAACCTGGATTACCATCAACCCATGAGACTCCGCATAAGATTTTGCAGCTTTTTGTAGCCTATTTGTTGTGATGAAAATACCCTTTACATTTTTACCAGCAACTGAATTGATATCACCAACAAACTTGATTATCTCCTTTACATTGACAGGGTGATTATAATCCTTGCATTCTATTAAACATATGTGAGAATAACGATCTGCACCGGATGGCCAAACTTCAATACTTAAATCAAAATTGACGTACTCCTTCCGATCATGTCCATAATATCTGGGTTTGCGGTATGATTTACAAATACCAGGTAGAAAACCCAATTGTCCATCATTTAACGCTGCTAAAATGATATCGCACGCTTTATCCTCGAATAGATTTCCCTTTAAAACAGTGTTCATATGGTTCTGGTAATAATAATGCAATATACATGCAATCGAGGCGATGCTAAAAAAAGTAGCATCAAAAGTTTTAAACATTATTCGCGCGGGTGTTAATAGAATGGAAAGGACTCAAAATAATAACAGTAAGCCGAATTTGTCTCTTCCCTTCACCATTCTGAGAAATTGCGTGGATACCAACAGTCGCGGTACGCCAAGCGAGCTTATAAACAAAAGCCAGGCCCTCCTTCCACTGGCAGGCACAAGCCCCAATTATTTACCTCATAACTGGCAGCGCAAAAAAAATCCCCGATTACAGCATAGTTCTGCAAACCGGGGATTTCAATATCATAGAATCATAGCGTAGAATAGATTCTTCACTACGTTCAGAATGACAGCGTTTTTTTAGGGTAGGTACTCCCAAAAATTGCATCTGTCTTGACTCTTAATTCTTGACTCTAAAAAACTATACGTTAAATCTGAAGTGCATGATATCGCCGTCCTGCACAATGTATGTTTTGCCTTCAACGCCTAATTTACCGTTTTCTTTGATGGTGGTTTCCACGCCGTTGAATTTCACAAAGTCGTCGTATTTGATAACTTCGGCGCGGATGAAGCCTTTTTCAAAATCGGTGTGAATAACGCCGGCTGCTTGCGGTGCGGTGAAGCCCTGGGTAATTGTCCAGGCGCGCACTTCCTGTACACCAGCGGTAAAGTAAGTGGCCAGGCTTAACAGGCGGTAAGCGGCTTTAATCAGTTTGTTTACGCCCGATTCGGTTAAACCCAGGTCGTTTAAAAACATCTGGCGCTCTTCGTATGATTCCAGTTCAGAAATTTCGGCTTCAATTTGGGCAGATATGATCAGCACTTCGGCCTTTTCGTCGGCAACGGCGGCTTTAACCTGCTCAACGTAGGCATTTCCGTTTGCTACCGAACCTTCGTCAACGTTACAAACGTACATTACCGGTTTAGCTGTAAGCAACCACAGATCGGCAACGTATTCTTTATCTTCTTCCTCAACTGGCGCAGTACGGGCCGATTTACCCTGCAACAGGTGATTTTTGTAAATGGTTAAAACATCAAATGTTTTTTTAGCCTCTTTGTCGCCACCGGTTTTGGCCATTTTTTCAACCTTCTGGATTTTCTTTTCTATCGAATCCAAGTCTTTCAATTGCAATTCGGTATCAATGATCTCTTTATCACGGATAGGATCAACCGAACCATCAACGTGTATTACGTTATCGTTATCAAAGCAACGTAATACGTGGATAATAGCGTTTGTAGCACGAATGTTGGCCAAAAACTGGTTACCCAATCCTTCGCCTTTGCTGGCTCCTTTAACAAGGCCGGCAATGTCAACAATTTCTATAGTGTTTGGTACAATGCTTTTAGGCTGTACTATTTCTGTAAGTTTTGTTAAACGCTCATCTGGCACCGTAATTACGCCTACGTTTGGCTCAATGGTGCAAAACGGAAAGTTGGCCGCCTGCGCCTTGGCATTTGATAAGCAATTAAAAAGTGTTGATTTACCCACGTTTGGTAAACCTACTATCCCACATTGTAAACCCATTTGTTTAGTTGATTAAGTTGATTAGGTGAGTGGTTGATTGGGTTAACTAAGTTTAGATTTTGACAACCTAATCAACCATTTAACTTAATCAACCACTCACTTTAAAAACCGCAAAGATAAGAGAAAATTTTACCCGATTATTTGAAAAAATAAACGACTTTTGCCGACGTTAAAAAACAAGAATTATTTATAATAAGATGTAAAAAAGAGGGCACTATATGGAAGAGATGGTTGAGCAAGTTGAGTTGCTGCTGGAAGGGCAGGACAATACCAAACTACAGGAATATTTGAACAACCTCAACATATCTGATGTTGAAGAACTCATAGGCGAACTGCCCGAACATGGCCCCTTATTTATTGAAACGCTTTCGCTTAACCGCGCTGTAAACGTTTTCCGTATCCTCGACTTCCCTACGCAGGAACGTATCATTAAAAAACTTTCGGGCCAAAAGGTTGCCGACTTGATTAATGAACTCCCTCCCGATGACCGTACCGCTCTTTTCAGTGAATTACATGGCGACGCGGTAAAAAAACTGATCCTGAGCTTATCACCAGAGAACCGTAAAGAGGCTTTATCTCTTTTAGGTTACGAGGAAGAAAGCGTTGGCCGTTTGATGACGCCCGATTATATCGCCGTTAAAAAAACATGGGATGTAACCAGGGTACTATCGCACATTCGCCGTTACGGTAAAAACTCAGAAACTATTGATGTTATCTACGTGATTGACGAAAACGGTATTTTACTGGATGATATCAGAATCCGCGAGATTTTGCTGGTTAAACCCGAAACCAAGGTATCTGATTTGATGGACGGTCGCCTGATAGCCCTTAGCGCAAGCGATCCGCAGGAGGAAGCGATCAACGTTTTCAGGATGAATAACCGTACGGCCTTGCCCGTGGTGGATAAAGAAAATATATTATTAGGCATTGTTACCGTTGATGATATCCTTTGGATAGCCAACGAAGAATACACGGAAGACATTCAAAAAATTGGTGGTACCGAAGCTTTAGACGAGCCTTACCTGGATATTAACCTGTTTAAACTGGTAAAAAAACGTGTTGGTTGGCTTATCATTTTGTTTTTAGGCGAAATGCTAACCGCTACCGCGATGGGCTTTTTTGAAAAGTCGATTGAAAAAGCGGTGGTGCTGGCTCTTTTTATCCCTTTGATTATATCAAGCGGTGGTAATGGTGGCTCACAGGCATCTACCCTAATTATACAGGCCATGGCCCTTGGTGAAGTTACCGTAGCAGATTGGTGGCGTGTAATGCGCCGCGAAATTCTTTCGGGCCTGATGCTGGGTGTTACCCTTGGCGTTATTGGCTTCTTCCGTATTTACGCCTGGACTTTGTTTTCGCCACTGTACGGTCCGCATTGGATGTTGGTTGGCTTAACCGTAGGTTGCGCCCTGGTAGGTGTAGTTTTATGGGGATCATTAGCGGGCTCCATGTTACCACTAATACTTAAAAAATTAGGTGCCGACCCGGCTACGTCGTCGGCCCCGTTTGTGGCCACCCTGGTTGACGTTACCGGGTTAATCATTTACTTTTCAATAGCCTTGTTGTTTATGAAAGGCGTGCTGTTGTAATTAAACAGCGCACAAGCCCAAATACATTTAATTAAACGTACGATAGCCACCAATGGCTATGCGTACGTTTATAGTTACCGTACCATTTACTGGGATAATACATCAGCGTTACAACGCCTATCCAAAACAGGTATACCGCCCAAAGCGGCCAGCCAAAGCCCTGCGCCTGCCATACCAACGGTGATCCGTCGGATTTTAGAGGCAGACCGGTAATAAGAATAAGCGCGATATTGAGGATACGTAGCACCACGAAGTGAACTATAAAATAAAAATAGGGCACATTGCCATACACCCGGCAAATATCGGTAAACCGCTTGCCCAGCTTTTCCGTTAACGCCAATAATATCATTACCGGCCCCAATGTCATACAAATAAATAGTAACGAGGGCGATTGTTTGGTGGTATTCAAAAACGATAATAAGGTATGTGCAAAATTGCGCTGAAATACCCATGGGGCAGAATCGCCGTAATGATTGATAAATCTTAGCACCACAAACAATCCAATTATCGAAAGGCCGGATACCAGCAATACCCGCTGCCGTTTCCGGGCGTCAAAGTCTTTTCCATATAGCGCCCCAAAAACATATCCTAATAGCAAAGGGCCCGCCCAGGGAATAACAGGATACAATACGGCGATTGTTCTGCCTGCGGGCAAAGGTATAAACAAGCTTTTAACCGATAAAAACAAGGTTGTTAAATAGCCCGATACGCCATCTTTGGGTAACGTAACATAATCCAGCAAATTATGGCCGGCAATAATGATCACGGCTATTGTAGCTATAACAGATCTTGGTAAATAGTGCAATAAAGCCAATATCATCATTCCGAAGCCTATTGCCGATAACACCTCTAAAATGAGCATTCGATATTGCAGGTTGAAGGTAAATAGCAGGGTGATAATGAGCAGATCTGACAGAACAAGCCATACCCCCCTTTTGAGCAGGAAAACACTTAACCCGCTTTTTGTTCTTCGCTGACCTGCGATGTATGCTGATACGCCACTCAGAAAAACAAAAGTAGGCGCGCAAAAGTGGGTGATCCAACGCGTAAAAAACAAAACAACTGTAGTAGTCTGCATATTAAGCGGCGATGGCCCAGCATAATGAAAAAAATCACGGGTATGATCAAGCGCCATAATGATCATGATGAGGCCCCTTACAATGTCAATGGAGTGTATACGCTGCTTCATATGTTTTTAATTGCTCCGGTTACAATCAACCTACCCTTTAAAACTACAATATCCAATTTAAAATACTTATTATCAAACAAGTGCAAAAACTATTAATAAAATCCGGGGCAATAAAAAAACCCTGCCTTGTGAGCAGGGTTCCTGTAATATTAAGTTTAGCGTGTAATAGCTTATTAAATTTCAAATGAAAAATCCTCATCAGCAGATGCTTTGGCTACTTCGTGGCCTTCGCTGTATTCGTAACGTTTTTCTACAACATCCTGGTTAGCACGGATGTAATCAACAGTTTCTTTTAACCCTTCGGCAAATTTTTCAAAATCTTCTTTGTATAAAAAAATCTTGTGCTTAATAAAAACGCCATCTTCCAAACGCTTTTTGCTTTCGGTTATGGTAACATAATAATCGTTTGATCGGGTTGCTTTTACATCAAAAAAATACGTTCTCTTCCCGGCTCTCACCTTCTTTGAATATACCTCTTCACGCTCTCTATTGTCAAAATCTCCCATATGAATTTCCCTGTAATTAGTTTTGGTTGGCATAAATATAAATAAAATTTCAAAGTGCAAGTATTTTATTCAATTTAATTGCGCTTTTTGAAACAAAACAAGGCTTTAATTGTGCGGGAGTTAATTTTATTTACGCGTCCTGTTCTTCTTCCAGCAATTGCTTTTCGTATAACTCAAAATAGCTGCCTTTTAGCTGCATCAGGTATTCGTGGTTGCCATGCTCAATAATTTCGCCGTTATCCATTACCAAAATCTTATCGGCATTTTTTATGGTTGATATGCGGTGCGCTATAATAATGCTGGTTTTACCCTTCATTACCCGGCCCAGGTTGTTCAGAATCTCCTCTTCGGTACGGGTATCAACCGCCGAAAGACAATCGTCAAAAATCAGGATTTGCGGATGCTTAAAAATAGCGCGGGCTATGGATACCCGCTGTTTTTGGCCGCCGGATAAAGTAACACCCCGCTCCCCTATCAGCGTAGCAAAACCATGCTCTAACTCCACAATATTATTGTAAACCGCGGCATCTTTAGCGGCCTGTTCCACAACCGGTAAGTCCAACACATCGGCACTAAAAGCGATATTATTGGCAATGGTATCAGAAAACAGGAAAACTTCCTGCGGTACAAAACCAATTTGCGACCGGTAACTTTCTAAATTCAATTGCTCCAACGGAATTTTATCGGCCAAAACCTGCCCCCCGGTAGCATCATACATGCGCATCACCAAGTTGGCAATGGTTGATTTACCAGAACCGGTGCGGCCAATGATAGCCACCATTTGCCCCGGTTCTATTTTAAAGGATACATTTTTTAGGGCCTCGATGCCGGTATCGGGATAAGTAAACGATACATTATTAAATTCAATAGCACCCTTGATTGGATGTGCCGGTGCTTTGGAGGATATGATCTCGGGCTGCTCATGCAAAAACTCGTTGATGCGTTTTTGGGATGCCGCAGCGCGCTGAATAAGCGAGGTTACCCAACCCAAAGAAATTACAGGGAAGCTGAGCATGTTGAGGTATACAATAAATTCGGCAATGTTGCCTGATGAGATATTGCCCTTCATCACCTCCACCCCGCCTACATACATCGTAATCACGTTACTTAAACCCACCAACAACAACATAATAGGGTAAAACAGGGCCTGCACTTTGGCCAGCGCCATGGAGTGAATTTTATAATTTTCACTTTCGGTAGCAAAATTTTTGCGTACAAAACCCTCACGCACGTATGATTTGATGACCCGGATGCCCGAAAAATTCTCCTGCACAAAACTGGATAAACCCGATAAACGCTGCTGAATTTGCTCGCTGCGGTAATTGATCACATTGTTTACATAGTAAATAATACCCGCCAGGATAGGCAACGGCAAAACCGAAAATATAGCCAGCCTTACGTTTACCGTGAGCATGGCATAAATAACCAACACAAACAGCACTACGGTATTAATAGTATACATAATACCCGGGCCAAGGTACATGCGCACACGGCTTACATCCTCGGTAACACGGTTCATTAAATCGCCGGTGTTGTGACGGCGATAAAAAGCCAGCGAAAGGCGTTGATAGTGACTATATATCTCGTTTTTAAGATCGTACTCAATATGGCGCGACATGAGGATAATGGTTTGTCGCATAAAAAACAGGAACAAACCACGAAGTAAAGCCAGCACCAGCACCAATACGCCAAACAGCATTAGGCTGCTGCCAAAAATATCATAGATCATGCCCTGGCGGTTAAAACCGGCAAACAGCTGGTAAGCGCCGATATTTTCGGTTACCAAATCAAAGGCTACCCTGATAACCTGGGCCGGCAGCACACCAAAAATGTTAGATATAATTACAAATAACACGCCCGGAATTAAATGCCAGCGGTATTTATAAAAGAATTTATTGAGGTATGCGAGATCTTTCATTTATGTTAGTCCGGAAGTGGGGGAAAGTCGGTAAGACCGAAAGACGCTGCAAAACCGGGTAATCAAAAGTATTAATTTTTAGGTGGATTGGGGGCGATGGAAAGTCGGATTGGTGTAAGAAAATGGTTAATAACCGCAGCATGAATTGCCGGCCTGTATGGGCGGGCATTTTACGGTAGCGTAACTACAATACACACAGCAGTCGCCCGGCAAAGGTTTTAAACGCGCATTGCAAGCCTCGCATTCATAAAAATACTGACAACTATCCGTTGGCATAGTTTCTTCTTTTTGAAACCCGCATTGCGGGCAGGTAATTACCGATTGAAGTTGAATTGCCTTAGCCATTTACAATTTATTACATTTAATAGATCAAAGATCAACACATTTTACGGTAATTGCAGCTACGAAAATAAATGAACAGCAAAGCCCCTCTGCCAAACATACAAACAGAAAAAGAAATAAAAGATTCCTTTGCCATAAGGTATATAGACGCGTTGAGTTTTACACACCAATCGGTTTGCAGATTGAACTATCATCGAATCTTCCTGATTACACAGGGTACTGGCAATATTCAAATTGATGAGGCAAGCTACCCCGTTACCGGTAATGAACTGTTTTTGTTAGCCAAAGGACAATGTTATCAATTCGATGACCAGACCATGATCACCGGCTTTGAACTTTGCTTTGGCGATTGTTTTTGGGATAAAACCCCACCAAGCGCCAATAATTGCAAGGCCGTTTTATTTAACAATGCCACAGCCAACCAACATGTATTGGTGGGCGATGCCGATATTACCGAACTCATTTTTCATTTTAAAACCCTGCGAGATGAATTTCTGAAGGCCGACTACATCAACAAGCCCGATGTGCTGGCAGCCTACCTCAAAATCATCATGATTAAAATAGCCAACCTTAAATCGCTATTAACCGATGGGCACGAGAACTATGATAACCAATTGTATCGCCGTTTTTTGGAATTAGTAAGTAAAAACTACCAAAGCACGCACGAGGTTAATGAGTTTGCAGGGTTACTGGGAATCTCAACCAGGAAACTGACCGACCTTTGCAATAAATGCGGTGGCAAAGGCGCCAAGGATATCATTAACGGGCAACTTATTGCCGAAGCTAAACGCGCTTTACAGTTTTCTACCAAGCCGGTTAAAGAAATTGCCTTTCAACTCAACTTCGCTACGGCCGACCACTTTAGTCATTTTTTCAAGAAAAACACCCAGATGTCACCTTTTCATTACCGGTCGCGCTTTGCGCATATTGGCATGTGATAGGGGCTTTCTGACATTTTTTAAAAAGCTTGCCGACCTAATTTTGAGCAAAATTAATCATCAAAATTATGTTTGTAAATAAATTAAAATCCGTAGCTGGGATAATCATCCCCGATAGTACTATTGCTACCCATGCCACTGAACTTTTGCTTGAACATGGTACCGAATTTATCTATAACCACTCTTTACGCGTGTTTCTGTTCTCATCCCTAAACGGCAAACGTAACAACTTCAAATACGATGCGGAATTACTTTATGTAAGTTCTGTTTTTCATGATCTGGGTTTAACCAAACATTATAGCAGCGCCGATTTGCGGTTTGAGGTAGATGGCGCTAATGCTGCGCGCGATTTTCTGAAAAGTCACGGTTTGCCAAAAGACCAGTTACAATTGGTTTGGGATACCATAGCCCTGCACACTACCATTGGCATTGCGGAGCATAAAGAGGCAGAAGTAGCGCTGATGTACTCGGGCGTGGGACTTGATGTGATGGGCGAAGGCTATGAAAACCTAAGCCAGGCAAACCGCGAGGAGATCATCAGGGCTTTTCCACGGAACGACTTTAAGAAAAACATTATTCCTACCTTTTTCAGCGGCTTTGAGCATAAAACCGAAACAACCTTTGGCAATATCAAGGCTGATGTTTGCGCCTTTATGATCCCCAATTTTCATCGTAAAAACTTTTGCGATTGCATTTTGCATTCGCCATGGAGTGAGTAATTGCCCGATATCATTGCCGTTGACTTTAGTCAACGGAATACCAATAAAAAAACAAGGGACTTTAGCCAAAACCCGCTTAAAGAGTTTGGCTAAAGCCCCTTTTTAGTTCCTTCTTTTACCGTTGACTAAAGTCAACGGCAATGAATTTCCCCAATATTTAAACCCACTAATAAACAATAGAGATACGTGGTAGCATATCCCTATTGTTTTTTAGCAACAGCCGCTTACAAAGCAGTAAACTTAAAGCTATGGATAATGATTTCAACATTTTGTCCATTTGTAGGTGCCGAGCCACCGTATAACCACAAATTCATGTGTACCGGCATGGATAAGGTACTGATAGATGTACCGGGTGAATTAAATGTAGCCGTTTGGAACTGATTGGCATC
Source organism: Mucilaginibacter flavus (assembly GCF_030409315.1). GTDB lineage: Bacteria > Bacteroidota > Bacteroidia > Sphingobacteriales > Sphingobacteriaceae > Mucilaginibacter > Mucilaginibacter flavus. Next base: position 228,357 of record NZ_JAUFPS010000024.1, read on the forward strand.
TCCATCCTGGAAACCATAAAGGCTTTGCAGCTTTACACTGGTGCTGGTACGTTTAAAACGGTGAGTAGTATATGTGCCGTTTGGCGTAGTAAACGAGGCCGTGTACACACCCGGGCTCGCGGTTACGCCTGTCGCAGGCCAAATGGTATAGTTAAGATTATCCCAGGCGGCATTACCCCAGCGGGCAATTTCAATATCCATTTCATCATGCTGATCATTACCAGAGTAATTATACATTCCCAGCACAATGTTTTTATCAAATGAGCCTATGGCACCTTCAACCTGCCACTGATAAGTACCATAGCCTAAACTTGCTGTGGTGTAAACCTCGGCACATTCCCAATGCCCGGTTGCCGAATTGTAGGCCGCTTTTAAGTGCAGCCAGCCATTGGCATCAACCCAGGCGTAGGAAGCATTCCAATAGTTTGGCCCCGGATAGGTTTGGCCAGCCGGCGCGTTGATAACCCAGGTGTAGCCGCCAAAAGATAAGGTGCTGGCCACTTCCTTCTTTTTTGCTACCGTATTTACAGCAGCCGGCGCGGCCGGATTAACCGCCGATTTTTCTTTAGAACATCCCGCGGCAATCATTGCAGCTAATAAAACAAAGCAGATTTTTTTCATGTTTTTTAATGATTAAGTGATTGAATTATTTATTTGTGAGCGTGTTATTCCTGTCGATTTTTGGGCATAGCAATTCCCGTAACAGCCGCTGGGCTGCTTCAATTTTTTAAATCATATAATGTTTATTGTTTTAGGGTGTACGTTGGCGTTTTAAATTGCAGATCATAATTGGCGTTTAAAAAAAGGTAAATTATAAATCAACAATTAAAATTTTGTTGTTTAACTACAAGTGCGTAGCATTCAGCTTTTTTACCAATAAAATTTGAAAATATTTTTTGTGAAGTGGAAACATGCCGACGAGTGGGAAGTAATGTCGGCTGGCGGTGGAGGCGGTTAAAGGAATAAATTAAGAAAACGCCTTCATGCCACGCGCAATAGTAGTGGATAAACTAACCTATCTCCTATTCAGTGCAATATTATAAAGCTATGATGCCTTTTTTTGAGACAATGCAGCCATATCCCGCTAATAAGGAGTTAAAAAAAAGATCAAGCCAAACCATGAGGTACCGCACTAAAAATAGCGGCCTCATGTGCCGGCTCATGGCTTAAACAGCCCGTTTAAAAGAAATTTGGGCCATGGCTGCTCCCGATTGGGAACTTGTTAACCCTGCCATGCGCGTGATCACAATGTGAATGATCGCGATACATTTTGGAGTTACGATTAGCGTCGGGTAGTACTTCTGATTTAATAGTTTCAGTCTTGTCAGGCTGAGTAACTGGTGCGTTTTTCTTCTTCATGACAAATTCTCCTGATTTAAGTTTGTAGTACAATTGGTAATACTAATTTAACTATAATGATACTCATTTCCAACAGGTCTTAAAGATTTATTTTAGTCATTACGCCAGGCTTTTCCGGGCAAATCCCGGCCATCCATTGCCTCATTAAAGTTGATTTCAGGGGCCGGCTATCCCAAAGGATAGTACTATCCTTTGGGATAGTCTGATGTTTTTAAAGGCTACGATAGATAGGTTTGTGGCATACTTTAAAAACAAACAAATGAAAATATTACACCTCGTATCAAGCCCTCGCGGCGCGGCCTCAGTGAGCATTCAGTTAGGGAATGCTATTGTCAAAAAACTACAGGCTGCTCATCCCGGCAGCAGCGTTATAACCCGCAATCTTTCCCAAAACCCATATCCACACTTGGAGGATGTGCATGTCCAGTCATTTTTTACACCTGCCGAAAAGCGTTCGCCGGAATTAGCCGAAGCCATTAAAAATTCTGACGCGGCTATTGCCGAATTAAAAGCTGTTGATGTGATTGTGATAGGCGTACCTATGTACAATTTCACCATCCACTCCACCCTGCAAGCCTGGATCAACCACATTGCCCGTGCCAACGAAACTTTCAACTATTCGGGTGGTACGCCGGAAGGTTTGGTAAAAAACAAAAAGGTTTACCTGGCCATCGCGTCTGGCGGGATTTACTCTGAAGGAGTTATGAAAGCTTATGATTTTACCGAGCCTTATTTACGCACCGTATTAGGCTTTTTAGGGATGACTGATATTACCACCTACCGCGCCGAAGGTTTAAAAGTACCGGCCTTGCAGGAGACCGCGCTGAGTAAAGCGGTAGAAAGCATCGAGGTATAAGCATCTTATTAATCTCCTTGACTTCTAAAAGTCAGGGAGATTATAACTATTTATAATAATCTTCTGTAGATGCCGCGAGCGACAGCAAATCCAGCACCGGCTCAACCTCCAGTTCGCTTGCCCAAAGTTCAGCAGCAAATTTTTTGAATGATTCCAACCCCTGCAATACCAGGTGAGCTTCCTCGCTTTCAAACTGATCAAAGTGCATAAAGGTTTTACCATCGGGCAGCAGCCATGCCCCGTATTTAATACCCGGATGGTTCAATTGTTTTAATTCATTAACCACCGCGGCAATATTGGCCTGGTTAGTGGCGGCATATTCGGCTTTGGTGGTGTATTGTACGCGTACTACTTTCATGGGGATGAGTTTTTAATAAAGGTAATGATCTCGGCTTTAGCTTTTAATTATTAAATTTGTAGTCACTTGCAAAATACAACATTAAGCAATGACCAACATGAGTTCGACAGCAATTATCAATAACTTCTCCAATACTTATAGTTTAAAAATAGCGTCGATGCAGGATGTTATTCGTAAGCTTCGTAGCGAGGATTTGAAGCAGGGGCATTGTTTCATGATTTTTGATGAAAACCTGCCCGAAGATCAAGCTTACTATGAATATCCGGATGGCAATATCCAAATTGAAAAACTCGACAAACGAAACATCGAAATTCCAAGACAAATAGTAAAGGTTTTAAATAAAAGCGAAGCCGCTATTGTTAGAAAAGCCCATGGCCTCAATTATTAAGCCCCAGCTTTTTATTGTAACTGGCAGCAACGGGGCGGGTAAATCCACATTAAAGCAAACTTTGTTGCCCCCTGAATTTAGTGATCTTAATATTTTTGATGGCGACATTTTTTTCACCCAAAAAAGTACTGAGTTTTATAAAAAATATAAAAGCTCTAAAGAGTCGCGAAAACTTGCAGAGGCAGCCTTAGAAGAACATTTCCTTGACTTAACGGCTCAACATATACGAGAGAAACTTCATTTTGCTTATGAAGGGCATTTCACTGGAGCAGGTGCGTGGAAAATCCCCGAAAAATTTAAAGAAGCAGGATTCGAAATTCATTTAATTTTCTGTGGCCTGAATAATTTGTATAAATCTGTACAACGTGTCGATATACGAGTTAAAAAAGGAGGATTTCATGTTCCTCCTCTGGCAATCGAAAACAACTTTTACGGAAACATGGAGATGCTAAACAAAAACTTCAAAATGTTCCACTCAATAGAAATTTTAGATACATCCAACAATAACATCCTACCGGTTTGTAGCATCACCCAATCAGGGTCATTTACTCCCCTCTCAAATGCCGAAATACCAAACTGGTTCAAAACAGGGCTTCCCGAAATTTACAGGCTTCTGGTTCCCCTGCCTCCAAAATGACATTCAAACCAACTTTTACCTTAAAACACAAGCTTTGCAAGTCAATTAAACTTTGGCGAAACCAAAAAAACACCTACTTTTGTGCCGCCTTAAAACATTTACTGCCATAGCTAATGTCCGTTCAACCATCAATGCAATCTATATTCAGTCAGCTCGATACTTTCGGGCACAAAAAAGTGGTGTATTGCAGTGATCCGGAAACGAATCTGAAAGCTATTATCGCAATACATGATACTACGTTAGGTCCGGCTTTTGGCAGTACCCGTATGTGGAGCTACAAAACAGAGGCCGATGCACTGGAAGATGTATTGCGCCTTTCAAAAGGCATGACCTATAAATGCGCCATCGCAGGCCTTAACATGGGTGGCGGCTACTCGGTTATCATTGGCGATTCGCGCCGCGATAAAACCGAAGCTCTTCTGCGGAAGTTCGGTCGTTTCATTAAAAACCTTAACGGCGAGTTTATTACATCCGAAGATGTAGGCACTAATCCGCGCGATATGGAATACATCCGTATGGAAACCGAACATGTTACCGGCATTCCCGAGTCATTGGGTGGTAGTGGCGATCCTTCGCCCGTTGCAGCTAAAGGTGTTTTTATGGGGATTAAAGCCTGCGTTAAAGAACAATTTGGCAGCGATACCCTTACCGGTCGCTCGGTAATTGTACAAGGCGTTGGCCACGTAGGCGAGCACCTGGTGCGCTTACTGCGTGAAGAAAATGTAAAGGTTTATGTAAGTGATATACAGGAAGACCGTATTGGCCAGATAGCCAAAAAATACGGAGCCCAGGCGGTATCAAACAACAGTATTTTTGATATCGACGCCGATATTTACGCGCCATGCGCTTTAGGCGGCACGGTTAATACCCAAACTATCAATAAACTAAAATGCAGCATCATTGCCGGTTCGGCCAATAACCAGTTATTGAACGAGGCTGAACATGGTACCATGCTGTTAGATAAAGGCATTTTGTTTGCCCCCGATTATGTGATTAACGCGGGTGGCATTATCAATTGCTATTCGGAGTTGAAGGGCTTCAGCAAAAAACGCACTATTCAGCTTACCGAAAATATTTACGACGTTACACGCAACATTTTAAAACTTTCAAAGCTCGAAAACATTTCTACTACCGAAGCGGCCAACAAAATTGCCGAGAAACGGATAGCAGATATTAAAAAAGTAAAATCATCATATTAATTATAATAAATTAACCGTTTGCTATTTATAGCAAATCAAATCGTTCTTACACATGTTAAACAGAAGGCACCTACGGGTAAAAGTATTACAGGCATTGTACGCGTTCCATCAATCGGACGTTAGAGAAATTAAGCAGCACGAAAAAAACATGCTGGGCAGTATTGACCAGGTTTTTGAAATGTATGTTTGGATGCTGTCGCTGATTTCTGAAGTGGTTAGTTTTGCCGAAAACGACGCCGCCGAAAGAGCCAACAAACATTTACCCACCGCCGATGACCTTAATGCCAACCTTAAAATTATTGGCAACAGGTTTATCCTTTCCTTAAATGATAACAGGGATTACCTTATTGCTTTAAAAAAGTATAAGGTTGATTGGGGCTTTGAGCCCGAATTGGCAAAAACCCTGTTCATCACTCTTAAAAACTCACCTGAATATGCCGAATACCTGGCAAAAACAGGCGACACTATCCAAACGGATAAAGACATCATTAAATTTATTTTCAAAAAAGTAATTCTGAAATCATCATTAGCCGAGCAGGTTTTTGAAGACAAGTTTATTTTTTGGCCCGTAGATAAAGATGTATTACAGGCACTCATCGCTAAAACATTCAAAAACTTTTCGAGCGAAGATTACAAACAAAACCACCTGGCCGAAATTACCGGTAACTGGGTAGAAGACCGTGAATTTGTAGTTGATCTTTTTGAAAAAAGCATCCGTTTTGATACCCCTTACCAGGAGTTGATAGCCGCCAAAACCACCAACTGGGAGCCAGACCGTATTGCGATGATGGATACCTTGTTAATGAAAATGGCTATTACAGAGTTCATTAACTTCACTTCTATCCCGGTTAAAGTTACTATTAATGAGTACCTGGAAATTTCAAAGGAGTTTAGCACACCTAAGAGTAATTCATTTATAAACGGTATCTTAGACAAGATTTTGATTGACCTTAGGGCCGAAAACAAAGTCAAAAAAATTGGCAGAGGATTAATAGAATAACCACTATAGCGCTTTTAAAAAATGAAGAAACTGTTTTTAAGCTTAGTAACCGCAGGCCTGTTATTATCGGCCTGTAACCAATCAAAAACCAGCAGCACAACCGCGGCAGCAGATAGCACCGCAACACCAGCGGCAGGCGCTACAACCACTGCAGATGCAGCCAATGCACCGGTAATGAAGTTTGAAAAAGAAAGCCATGATTTTGGCAAAATCAAACAAGGTGATAAGGTTAATTACGATTTTAAATTTACCAACACGGGTAAATCGCCATTAATTATCAGCGAAGCGCATGCTACTTGCGGCTGTACTATACCGGAGTGGCCAAAAGCACCTGTTAAACCAGGCGAAAGCGGCGTAATCAAGGTTACATTTAACAGCGCCGGCAAAACCGGTTTACAGGATAAGCAAATTACCTGTACTGCCAATACCGTACCCGCGCAAACTATGGTACACCTTATTGGCGAAGTTTTAACTAAATAATTTTTAATTTAAACAATGATAGCAACTATTTTTTTACAGGCCGCCGGTCAGCAAGGTTATGGCATGTTGATACCAATGGTATTAATTATCGTGGTATTTTATTTTTTCATGATCCGTCCGCAGGTTAAAAAGCAAAAAGATCAAAAGAAATACGTAGATGAACTTAAAAAAGGCGACAGGGTGGTTACCACCGCCGGCATCCACGGCCGTATCATCGACCTTAACGACACTACTTTTTTAGTTGAAGTTGATAACGGTAAAATCCGTTTCGATAAATCAGCAATTTCTTTAGATGCCTCAAAAGCATTGAACGCACCAGCTACTGTGAAAGCTTAAGCTTTCACGAGCAAAGATAAAAAGACAAAGGAGCAAGGATTTAAAGACAAAAGACTTAAAACTCCAAAAGGCGAAAGAGAACTGGTAGTTTTACCATTACGCTTTCGCCTTTTTTAGGATAAAGGAGCAAAGACAAAAGATTTAAGGCGAGGAAATTGACGACTTTCAACTTGCCTTCAGCAAAAAATCCTTTATCCTTACTCCCTAAATCCTTTATGCAAGAAAGTCCTTACTCCTTGCTCCATAAATCCTTACTCCAAAAGAATGGCTATAGTAAAATTATCAGCAACAGAACGCAGGAGGCTCTCGGTATTTTTTACCTGTTTGGGGCTGGCTATTATTGCCTGGATTTTTACTACGCTGTCAAGTCCGTTGCCTTATACTATTGATACGGCGGTAACTTACAAAAACACGCCACAGCGTCGGGCCTTTCATTCTTTACAGGCCGATACCCTTAAAGCTACGGTACAGGGAACAGGCTGGCAAATGCTGTTTTCTAAAATGCGGGCCGATAGTAAACCCATCACCATCGATCTATCGCCATTGGAAACACGTAATTACGTTGTGCTAAGCACCCAGCTAAAACAAATTAACGCAAAGCGGGATGCAAATCAACAGATTTCGGTAATTGACCCCGATACCCTTTATTTTGATTTCAGCAACAGGCTCACCAAAAAGGTGCCGGTAACAGCATTAATGAACATCAGCTATCAAAAACAATTTGCCGTATCGGGCAATGTAACTATCAAACCAGCCTATGTAACCGTGAGCGGCCCTACTGATAGGTTAAAGGAAATTACGGATTGGCGAACAGACTCTATCCATGCCGATAAAATAAACGAAACCATTAACACCAGGATAAATTTACAGCCCGTTAAGGAGGGCAATTTAAATGTATACCCCAAAACCGTGCAGGTAATTATCCCTGTTGATGAGTTTACCGAAAAAACATTAGATATCCCCGTTAAACTCATCAACAACCACAATTACGATAATGTTAAGGTGTTTCCGCAAAAGGTGAGGGTTACCTTTACTACCTCCTTAAACCGGTATAAGGATATGACAGAGGATTTATTTGAGGCCACTGCCGATCTTGACCTTTGGCGCGATCACGGATACTCAACCCTGCCGGTAGTAGTTAACCGCTTCCCTCCTTTTTGCAAAATTGTTAAGGTTGTTCCGGCTAATATTGATTTCATCATCAAAAAATAATGCTTAAAGTAGGTTTAACAGGCAATATAGGCAGCGGCAAAACCACGGTAGCCAAAGTTTTTGAACTGCTGGGCATCCCCGTTTTTTATGCTGATGATGAAGCTAAAAAGGTAATGGTAACCGATGCGATATTGATAGCCGCCATTAAACAGGCCTTCGGTGTGGTATCCTACTTTGACGATGGCAGCCTTAACCGTAAACACATTTCGGCCATTGTTTTTAATAACCCTGCCGAATTGGAGAAACTAAACGCGCTGGTACATCCCGCGGTTTTCAGGGCCTTTGATAAGCTGGAAAGCGACGCTAAAGATGCGCCTTATATTATTCGTGAAGCGGCTATTTTGTTTGAAAGCGGATCTTACAAAACCTGTGATCGTACGCTGATAGTTACCGCACCTTTTGAAAAACGAATGGCCCGTGTAGTGGAGCGCGACAACATTGCCATAGCCGAAGTTGAAAAACGCGAAGCCCGCCAGATGCCCGAAGAGGAAAAGAAAAAACTGGCAGATGATATCATCATTAACGATGATGTGCAATTGGTGATACCGCAGGTGATAGCTTTACATGAGAAGTATTTATCACTCGCCAATACATTATAAAAAATTAGCTTTATGCTTTAAGCGTTCCGCTTTCGGCTCCCAAATATGATACTCGACGATTTTGTACTGATAGATGAAAAAGGACTTTACTGCAAGTACGGCGATTTTTACCTCGACCCTAAATTACCTGCCACACGCGCGGTAATTACCCATGCCCATGCCGACCACGCCATCAGCGGTAACAATGAGGTTTACTGTACCCGCGCTACGGCAAATGTGATGCAGTTACGTTATGAACGCTCGGCAGCCAAAGTGTTTAACATCATTACTTTTAATGAACCTTTTACTATTGGAGGGGTAAGCATCACGTTTATACCCGCCGGCCACATGCTTGGTTCGGCGCAAATTCTGATGGAGTATAATGGTTCCAGATACTTGTATACCGGCGATTACAAATTACAGCCCGATGCCACCTGCGAGCCTATTGAATGGGTTACTACCGATGTGCTGATCACGGAAAGTACCTTTGCTGACCCAGCCGTTATTCACCCCGATCCTATTGAAGAGATCAAGAAGATCAACGCTATTAAAAGCAATATACTTTTGGGCGCTTACGGATTAGGCAAAAGCCAACGGCTAATTAATTTGATTACCCAGCATGCCCCACAAAAAAAAATCCTGGTACACCATAAAATAATGCCCATCAACGCCATTTACGAGCGCATGGGCGTTATGATAGGCAAATACCAAATGTACGGCCGTAAACTAATGAAAGTGCAGGACGAGTTTGTATACATAGTGCCACCCTTTACGTTTGATAGTTACATCAGGGCTACAGGGGTTAAACGCTTATTTGCTTCAGGCTGGAAAAACCTGCAGGTTAATAACCAGGATACGCTTTTTATATCCGACCACGTGGACTGGAACGATATATTAGAAACTATTGCCCGCACCCAACCCAAACAGGTTTGGACGCTTCACGGCGATGGCAGGCACCTTAAAAACCATTTTAAAGACCAGATACTGGTTAAAATACTCAACTAATGTTACAGGAAGGTGTTGACTATTATATAAACGAGGACGGCAACTTTGTTTTTACCAAACAATACCACCAAAAACGTGGCTATTGCTGTAAAAACAAATGCCTGCATTGCCCCTGGGATTATGGCAAACCCGAAAAAAGCAACAACCAACCGGAGAAGCAACCGGAGGATTAACGAAATGCCGCTGTGCCGATAACAACAAATTAAAAATAATTAGAGATATTTGCACTTTAGTCATTAAACTATTATGCGGATAGACGACGAAATACAAAGCACTAATTTTGAGGATAATTACCACAAAGTTGCTATCAACATTAACTATACATCGGGTTGGTTAGGTAATTATTTCCGTTGCCATTTTGATAAGCATAACCTTACACAGCAGCAGTTTAATATTCTGCGTATTTTAAGAGGTCAGTATCCAAAACCGGCAACTATCAATTTGTTGAAGGAACGGATGATTGATAAAATGTCGGACGCGAGCCGTATTGTTGACCGCCTGATTCAAAAAGAACTGGTTTCACGTTGTACCAATAACAAAGATCGCCGCGCAGTTGACATCCGAATCAGCGAACTTGGTCTGCAAACCCTTGCCAAAATGGACGAAGAGTTTAAAACCCGCGAAGTACTTAAAAACAACCTCAGCGAAGAAGAAGCCGGGCAATTAAGTGATTTATTGGATAAGTTGAGGGGGTGAGTTTATCAGATGTGCAGATTTCAAATGTGCAGATATGCAGATGAATTTCACTCAATGTGCAGATTTCAAATTTGCAGATATGCAGATGAAAAATAATGTAAGATTTGAAGATTTCTTGTCATCATATTCAAATTCTCAAATCAATATCATCTGCACATCTGAAATCTGCACATTTGCACATCTAAACTTTAGTTTCCTGCTTTAAAATATCCAGTATCCCCGGCGTAACGTGGCCGAAAAAGGAAACCCCGGCTGCGCCATTCTTCAGCGCGTATTGTATACCGGTACGAATTTCCTCTTCATTCTTAAAATCAGAAATATAAAGGCCTGCGTACAGCGGGAATTTGCCATCTAAAAAGTGAACGCCTTCGGCTACGGCATCGCCTATCCAGCGTACGCCTTCTTTGTAAAAACCGTGGTATATCATAGGGCAAACACCATCCAAATGAAAGTTTGTCCAATCCTGCCTCACATTTCTACGGGCAACTTCGGGGGTTGGGAAAACAGCGGCTGTGATGGCTTTTTTATGCTTTTTGGCTACTTCAGAAATACTGTTAACCACGCGAATGATATTGCCGTACCTAAACAACCGCCATGAAAGACTGGCTTCGGGATATTGGATGGCTTTAATATCTTGATTGTATTGCTCTTTAAATTTGGCCTGACAAACCTCGCAATAGCAAAAATCATATTCGGGCAGTTCTTTGGTTTGTTCAATTTTGTAATGATCCCAAAGGTTTAAAGGCAATATTACATCGCAGTAACGCACATAATCCAGGTGAATGCCATCTACATAATCCAACGTTAAAACCTTATCCACAATATCGGTAAGGTAATTTTGCACCTCGGGGCGCGATGGGCAAAGCCACCTGTAATACGTTACATAGGGAGGCTTATCGGCGCAGGAATCGCCATTGCGGCTCTTGCTGTACCAATCCGGGTGTTCGGTGAGTAATTCGGCCCGGTTAAACGTCCATATCCAACGGTGAGCCTCAATACCATGCGCTTTGGCCGCACGGAAATGACGCTCGCTATCAGCCTCAAAAAATATTCCCGTTATACCTGCCGCCTTGTATGCCGTGTAATTGGTTTCTAAATCCAGGTCAGTATCCTTCAAGTTAGGATTGATCCAGATCCAGTTTTTCATTACCTTCTTTTTGGCGGGTAATTTTACCTCGGCAGCAATACCGGCTAAAGGTAATTGCGCGGCAACACCGGCCAATAAACCGGCTTTTAAAAATTGGCGTTTATTCATAGCGTAACGGTTTTAATTGTTCAATGAAACCCTCGTGGTTTATGGCGATCTCTGTATCGTCGGTATTTATAAAAGCGGCAAACTGGGTTTTGGTGGCTTCAATTCTTAGCGTGTTGCGCTTACCATCTATGTCGTATTTACTTTCAATACCGAGTTTACTCAGTTTCGAGGTATATTCATGATGCTCTTTGTACCAAAGCTTTTCGCGGTAATAAATAAGCCACAGGTATTTCTTCTGCTCTTCGGAATAAGGCATTTTAAACACCACATCGTCGGCTTCACGGGTGCTAAACAAAAGATATCCCCAATGCTCGGGACTATGCATGGCAATTTCGCCCTGCGGCGACCACGACCAGTTATGCTCCGGTAGATCACGCCCTGCTGAATCCTTCAGCTTCACATTACGTCCATCAACTATTTTGGCATCATACTCCACCCTCGAAAAATTCAGCCTGTAAATGGTACCATCTTTAGGGATTTGAGGGTTAAAACCCATGGTAATAGCTTTAAAAGGGATAGCCATTTCAACCGTCCATCCCTCATCTCTATCCGCTGTATTATTCAGCGTCCCCTGGATCTTAACCGCCGAACGCAGTCCCTTAGCATCCCAGCCAATCAATCCGCCACCACGGTTGCGATAGGGTTTGTTTAAAAATAAATCGAAAATGGTATTGTAGGCGTTTACCTCTATCTCGTAGTAATTATGCGTTGTTGAACCGGGTTCAATAAAAAGTTCAAAATCGTTGTCGTGGTAAACAATATCGTCGTGATTTTTTAGGGTGGCCCAAACCTGCGGCTCGCTCATGCGGGCGGCTACATATAGACAACTATCGTCCCAAAGCATTTTTACATTGGTTTTGTAAGTTGGCTTCGGCTTTAAATCACCCTCAATATCAACAAAATCATTTGTCCATTTGGCCTGCTGCCATACCGCATCATTAATATCGCCATCAATAACAGGCGCTTTGGCTATATGCCTTACTACATAGCTTTGCGGAACATTAAACAAGTTTTCGAGCCCGCCAAAAGGCGACTGCGCCATGGCTATGGCAGGAGTAAAAAATATGGCGACCATTAAGGCCGCCTTAGCTATATTTTGGAGTTTTGATAGCGCGGCCATTAACTGCCCAGCTCTAAAATGCGATCAAACTCTTCGCGTTTTAATGCCATTACCGATAAGCGGCCCTGTTTTACCAGGCCTACATCTTTCAATTGTTCGTCGGCTTTAATAGTTTCTAACGTTACCGGCTTTTTTAAAGTTTCTACCGGCGATAGATCAACCACAACCCAGTTAGGATCTTCGGTAGTTGGGTCCTGGTAAGATTCCTTTACCACTTTGGCAATGCCCACTACTTCTTTGCCCTCATTACTGTGATAAAAAAGCACCAGGTCGCCCTCCTGCATCAGTCTTAAATTGTTACGGGCCTGGTAATTACGTACGCCATCCCAAAAGGTGCGACCATCCTTATTAAACTTTTCCCAGCTATATTTAAAGGGTTCACTTTTTACTAACCAATGCTGCATCGTGCTAAAAATATGTATACCGTAAAGATGTTAAAAAGCTTTCATAAGTTAAGGGGACTTTTGTAAAAAATAGCCGCGGCCTCACCTAAAATAGCCTCACCTAAATCCTCTCCAAAGGAGAGGACTTTGATTTGCAAGTTGATTAAACGCTAACTCTATACACAAGCAAATCAGAACCCTCTCCTTTGGAGAGGGCAGGGTGAGGCCGACGCTCTTCACCCCTCAAATTTTCAGCTTCACCCTAATTTTTAGCAGCATGATGTTATCTTTAGGTAGATTTACCTGATGAAAAACCGAGAGGCAATTGTGGCTTTACAGTTCCTTGCTGATAGCGTTGCTGCTAAACAGTGCTAAACTACTGGCCTTGCGCGAAAACGGTATTGTAGCCCACTACTGGCACTTTAACGCCGCCGAACTCGGTTTTCAGTTCGCGGTACAGTTTGGCTTTTGTTACCTGTTATTTTACCTCAATTTAAAGGATGGTTGGCTGACCGACTACCGCGACCGGAATAAATACCTCCCTTATTTCATTTACAATATTACCCTATCATTTTTTTGCATGGTAGTTTGCGGGGGCATCCAGAAACGTATTTTCGCTTTTAATGATGGGCAGCTTAAAGGCGCTTTTTGGGCCGGATATTTTACCCGTTTTTCTTTAACGGTAATATTGGTGGGCATTATCATCAAACTTATCCTGCTCATGCGGCAAACCAAAGAGCAGGCGCTCGAAAACGAACGGCTGAAAAATGCCTACACCACTGCCGAACTGGAGTTATTGAAAGAGCAGCTTAACCCCCATTTTTTGTTTAACTCCTTAAGCAGCTTATCGGGCGTGGTGCGGGAAAACCCTGCATTGGCTCAGCAATACATCAAACATTTATCCTCCGTTTTTAGATATACTTTAGTAAAGCCATCAGCACATTTGGTTACCGTTGCAGAAGAACTGACCATGGTAAAATCATTTGCCCAGCTGTTGAAAATGCGCTTTGAGAACGCTTTTGATTTAAAAATTGAGGTTGACGAAAAGTACCTAAACTACAAAGTGCCGCACCTGTCTTTACAGCCCTTGTTAGAAAACGCGGCTAAGCATAACGCGGCTACGCTTAAGTCGCCATTAACGGTTACTGTTAATGTAATTTGGGATCAGTTGACGGTGAGCAATAACCTTAACCCGGTTGAAGCCGAAGGTACCGGTACGGGATTGGCCAATTTAAGTCAGCGTTTTAAGATTTTACTTCACCGGGATATTGAGATTTTGAAAACGGCCGATCAATTTATTGTTAAACTGCCTTTGCTGCATGAATAAACTACGGATTGTTATTGTGGAAGATGAACCGGTTACCGCCCGTAACCTTGCTCATGTTTTGCAAACTATTGATGAAAATATCAGCATTGAGGCCTCGCTCCCCGATGTAAATGACGCCACCGGCTGGTTTAATAACAATAAAAAAGGCTACGACCTGGTTTTTATGGACATACGTCTGGCCGATGGTTTATCCTTTGATATTTTTAAACAGGCTGAAATCCTGAAACCGGTAATATTTGTAACCGCATATAACGATTACGCCATACAAGCTTTCAAAAACAACGGCATCGACTATATTCTGAAACCTTTCGACGAGGCCGAAATTGAACAAGCCCTTAACAAGTTTAAAAGATGGATGGCTCAATCGCCCCAAAACGAAAACGCGCAACCCTTTGCCCAGTTATTGGAGCAGATGAAGGTGCTGGCCAAACCTTATAAAAAATCGTTCCTGGTACATTTCAGGGACAAACTGATCCCGGTAGAAACCGCCAAGATAGCCTGGTTTTATACCGCTCATGAAATTGTATACGTCCGAACCGCAGATGGGCATCAATACAACATTGAGTTTACCATGGAGCAATTGGAACAACAATTAGACCCCAGCCTTTTCTTTAGAGCTAACCGCCAGTTTCTAATAAATCGTGGGGCTATTGCCGAGGTAGATTTTTACTTTAACGGGCGCCTATCCCTAAAAATGAAACCGGAACCGCCGGAGAAGATTTTGATAAGTAAGGCAAGGGTGCCGGAGTTTAAGAAGTGGATGGATAGTTAGTTGGGATTTTCGATTTCGGATGTTCGATTTCGGATTTGAAATTTAAAACCGAAACAGCGGCGGCCTTGTGCGATTCCTTCCTTGGGGAAGGAGGGTAAGGGTTTCTGCGTCATGGTTTCCAATGCATTGGCCAAGCGGGCTTATTACTCATGACTTTCACCATCCTTACAAGTACATTTAGTAGAAACGAATAACATCGGCCCGCTCATTCGCCGCGGGAAGGGGCTTGTTACTTTTTTCTTGATAAAAAAGTAACAAAGACCGAGCACAGCGAGATAATGAACACCAATAAAAATAAATTACTGGTGAATAAATCAAGTCAGCAGAAATGCTTCTTTGCGCTCAAGGCCTTTGCCCTGCAAAACGGACAGAACCTGGGCTGGATTATTTTGCCCTAACCCTCATTCCCCCACGCATGCAAAAACTCCTATGCCCTGCCACTGCACTACCCACCATCGTTCTGCCCGTTTTCGCCCGAAGCTGTTCTGCTGACACTTTTCGGAACACGAGGCGCTTTCGTTTCGCAACCTATGGTAGGTATTTTCACCATAACCCAAAATACTAAGACACAATAGGAACCAATCACTTCACCCCCTACTTTTTCAGCTTCACCTTGTTTAGCCAAACTTAGGTAGCATTTTCTGGTCAATTTTATATTGTCAATAAAACATAAAGAAAATGAAACATCAAGTTGGCCCCTACCGCATATACATTTTATTATTCCTGGCTGTAATGGTTACAGCCGAGATTATCTGGAGCTGGAGAAAGGATAAAGGCGCATATAATGTTAAAGAAACCTTATCAAACCTTTCGGTGTTTGCAGGCTTCCAGTTATCTAAATATATTTTTGCCGGGTATCAATTAGCCGTGCTGGGTATTTTTGCAAACCTTACGCCCATTCATTTGCCACGCAACGCCTGGGTTTTCGTGCTTACCTTTTTTACCACCGATTTTATTTACTACTGGTTTCATCGCATATCACACATCTGGAAGCCGCTTTGGGCTTTCCATTTGGTGCACCACTCGGCTATGCATATGAACCTTACTGCCGCCTATCGCTTAAACTGGTTTTCTGCGCTGATTAGTCCGCTGTTTTTTATACCCGCAGCGTTGCTGGGCTTGCCTTCCGACTTTATCATCATCTCCTACGTACTTAACCTGGCCTATCAATTTTTTTTACATACCGAAGCTGTGGGCACTTTAGGTATAATTGAAAACTTGATGGATACGCCTTCATCGCACCGGGTACATCATGGCAGCAATCCTATTTACATTGATAAAAACTTTGGCGGGGTGCTTATCATCTGGGATAAATTATTTGGCACTTATCAGCCCGAAACTGAAAAAGTACAATACGGACTAACCACCGGCTTTGTAAGCTATAATCCTTTTATGCTGATGGCTCAGGGCTTCATCGAGTTATTTAAGGGTAAACCATTAAAACAAACCAAAAAAGAAGCATCGACAGTAAAAATTAAAGACGTGACTTTAAAGACCGGTGAATATAACCAACTGGCTTCCTGATCAATCAAACGCAAAATCAAACAGAACACAAATAATCTAAAAACGTAAAAGCTAATATTATGAAAAACTTGAAAACAACAATGGTGATGTTATTCATAACATCGGGACTGGGTTTAGGATTGTACTCTTGTAAAAAAGATGCAGCCGCAACAAGCACCCCTGTTACTGTAACCGAGGCAGATGCTGCCGAACTGGCCACCGACGCCATAACCCCTACAACAGGCGGGTTTGCCTTGCAGGTAAACAGTTCGGTAAGTATCTATAAAAATGTAGCCTTAAGCTGTGGGGGAAAAAAAGACTCTACCATTAGTAAAACAAGCGCCAGCGGCGCAACACCAGCCTATAGCTACAACTTAAGCTGGGATTACATGCTTACCTGCGCGGGGATAGTACCAAGCCAGCTAACGTTTAACTTTACAGGCAGCAGCACTTTTGACGGCCCACGAATGTCGTCAGATGATAAAAGCACCGGCGGCTTTGTACTTACCAATTTGCAGCCTACAGCATCAACATATACCTTAAGCTCAACTTATGTACGTAACGGTACGCAAACTTCAAAAATAGCCCGTAAATACACTTTTACAAGTAATTTAAGCATAACATCAAACAATGTGCTTGTTGATAAAACTACCTTGAAAATAGTATCTGGTACGGCGGCCGTTACTTTAACAGGCACTTCATCATCGGGCAAAAGCTTTAGCTTTAACGGCACCATTACCTTCCAGGGTAATAACAAAGCCAACCTGGTTTTAATTAGCGGCGCAAGCTATGCCATTAGCTGGTAAACTGCATTTTAGTAAAACATTCCAATGATGAAAAAGCCAAACAATCTATTTAAAACCTGCGTAAGGGTTTGTTTAATGCTGATGATCTGCCTGACTACTGGTTCGGCATTTGCCCAGGGTACAGGGCCCGATCTTAAAAACTCCACGCCCGAGGACAGGGCAAAATTCCAAACCGGCACCATGGTTACCAAACTGAAGTTGGATAGCACACAGGCTGATAAGGTGAGGGCAATCAACTTAAATTACGCTTATAAATTTCAGTCGGTATTGAAAAGCGACGACGGCAGGTTTAGCAAGGTAAGGCAGATTATGAAACTACAGGAGGCTAAAGACCAGGAGCTAAAACCCGTATTTACCGAGGCTCAGTTTAAACAATACCAGGATATTGAACAGGCCATGAAAAACCAACTGATGCAAAGAGCAAAAAAAGCAAATTGATTTCGGATTAACTCCGTTGAAGGCTCCGCCGTTTCGGATGTTCGATTTCGGATTTAGAATTTTGAATAGCGCCCGGGTTATAGCAAATTTATGAGCCGGGCGCGTTCCGTTTTTTATTTAGAGAGTTATGAAAAAGATAGTCCTGATATTACTGTTGGTTGCAGCAAGTACGCTCACCTCTCACGCCCAACACAATTTTGAAAAAGTTGACCAATGGCTATCTGCCAATGTAGAGCAAATGGGCGGTCGGGTAATTTTAGTGGTGTATAAAGATGGCAAGGTGATATATACCGGCAGTAAAACGGATATGACGATGAAGCAAAAATTCGTCACCAAAATGATTGCCCGCAAAATGGGCAAAACGCCAAACACCGATGCCTTTACGCCAACATCTAAAATACCGGTAGCCAGTTGCAGCAAATGGTTTAGCGCCGCCCTTGTCATGACTTTTGTTGATGAGGGCAAGTTAAAGCTTGATGATACCGTTGGTAAATATCTGCCTGTGCTTTCAAAAAGCGGCAAGGGTGGTATTACTATAGCCGAATGTTTATCGCACCGCACTGGCATCAGAGCGCCCGATTTGAAGGAGAGTTTACAGGAAATGCGGCAGATGAACAGCATGGATGAAGCCATTCAAAACATAGCCGATATGCCGATGGAAGGCAAACCAGGCACTGTGTTCAGGTACAGCAACACCGGTTTGCAAATTGCCGGTGCCATCATCGAAAAAATAAGCGGTAAAAGCTTTGAAACACTTTTTGCCGAACGTATTGCCCAACCGTTAAACATGTCAAATTCCGATTTTGGCAAAGGACCGGTAGCATTACCGGCGGGCGGCGCATACAGCACCCCTAACGACTATTTGAATTTCCTGGTGATGATCCTTAACAAGGGCACCTTTAACGCCAAGCGCATTTTAAGCGAAAAAAGCATTAACGAAATGCAAATTGACCGTATTACGGCCAATGTTAAAATAGCCTACTCCCCTGCCGAAGCCGGCAATGCCGGTTATGGTTTTGGCGAATGGGTGCTAAAAGTTCCGGGAACGAATAAAACATTTTTTATCAGTAGTCCGGGTTTATTTGGCAGCTTTCCGTGGGTGAACAACGATAAGCATTACGCCGCTTTTATGATGACATTTTACCTGAATAACGATGGCAGGAATAAACGGTATTATGAATTGAATGAGTTGGTGAATGAGGCGTTGTGATTAGTATAGTTTGTTGAATAAACCAATAAAAACATTACTTTTTTAAATCGTCATCATCAGAACCGCCTTATTCCAGTTTCTGCATAGGCTTCGAAAACTTATTATAACTAAATAATATTCAATATTTTACAAGAGAAACCGACCCTATCAATCAGAACATTAAGTACAATTTTACGAGATTTTAACTTGTGAGGCTAATAACATCTGCCTTTAGAAAGGGGCGGCTTACATCGTGATTTTTTTATTATTTATCTATCTTAGCCGTCGAATGAAAAAAATACACTACCCAAACCTCAATTTTGTTAGATCACTTGCGGCTCTCATCGTTGTATTTCATCATACCGAGCAACTTAAATCACTTCACGGTTTACCGAATCATTGGGGGTACCCACCAGTTGTATTAGTTGGAAAATTAAGTGTCGATCTGTTTTTTTCATTGAGTGGCTTCCTAATCACATCTTTAATATTAGCAGAAAAAGAAAGCTTCAAAAGAGTAGATATCAAGAAATTTTTAATGCGTAGGGTATTGAAAATTTGGCCTTTATATTATTTAATATTTGTAATTGCCATATTAATTAACTTTTACATCCCGGCACTTCGGTTAAATAGCACCTTTATTTCACCCCAGGGAAGTTTTATCGAAAATATATTTTTGTATATCGCTTTCTTACCCCATGTTCAGATCTATTTTATTGGCCCAATACTGTATTGCGCCCAGGCTTGGTCAATAGGCATTGAAGAGTATTTTTATCTTTTTTGGCCTTTTGTAGTTAACCGTCTAAAATTTAAAGGCTTGATGATTTTTATCATCGGCTTTGTTATTGTATACCTTATAGCTGTAGCTGGGGTAAAACATTTATACATTACTAAATACCACACCAACGTTTTTTGGAGCGAACTAAATGATTTCATGCGCGATGGCTTAAAGTTTGATTGCTTGCTAATCGGAGGTTTCTTTGCTATACTAAATATCAAATTTGATTTAAAAAAATATCTTACCAATAAATTTTTCCAGGCATTTTTATACGTTTTAGAGATATTTTTAGTGTTTTACGACGTTGTTCCAAAAATGGTAATGTGGGAAGTACACGCCGGTATTTATGGCTTAATCATTTATAATCTTGTACATCCTGATACCAGCATAATCAATATGGAATATCCTATATTCAACTTTTTGGGTAAAATATCGTACGGGATTTACATGTACCACATAGTTGTGGTAAACGTACTGATTGTTTTATTAAATCATTTTCACGCAATGTATCTGCTTTATCCACTTGTATATATAGGGGTTATTTGCTTAGCGTGGATATCATTTAATTATTATGAAAAGTACTTCCTTAATTTAAAAACGGCTTATCAAAAATTCGCTACAGGTTGATCATCAAAAGGCAATTCACGCTATTACTCGCCTTGCAAGTGCAAAAAGTTTGATAAATACTTTTGCTTGACCACAAATACATCGTTGCGTTTGTTTAACTAACAAAAAATTAATCCATTTTAATACTAAAAACAATAAAGCGAAAGCCTTACTGAGTTTTTAAAACTCAGTAAGGCTTTCGCTTTATTGTTTTGCCTTTAAAGGTTAAAAGGCAGTTGTCTAATTTATAAACTATTCTTAGTTTCTATCCGGTGCAAAAGCATCAATACCAATAGCCGTTTTATCGCCCGATACAATCTCCTGTACCAATAAACCTGTAGCCGCACCTAAGCCCAGACCCATCATCCCGTGGCCGGTAGCTATAACCAGGTTACTGAATTTATTGCTACGACCTATATAAGGCAAACCATCGGCAGACGAAGGACGGAAACCAAACCAGATATCTTTTTCAGTTGGTACCGCCGGTTTTAAACCAGGGAAGTATTTAGGTACCGATTCAACAATGCCCTTTACCCGGTTCATATTAATGCGGCTGTTAATCTTATCCAGCTCCATAGTACCGCCGTAGCGTAAGCCACCATTCATCGGGGTAATGGCTATACGGGCTTCGGCCAACAAAGCGGGGATCTCCATCGCTGGTACTTCTTGCTTCACGTTAAAGGAATATCCTTTACCAGGCATCAGCAAAATCTTTATGCCTAATAACTTCCCAATAGCCGGCGACCATGAGCCACCTGCCACAATATATTCATCGGCAGTAAATTTTTCGTTGTGCGATAACACAGTGCTTACTTTACCACCGGTAGTTTCAATTTTAGTTACCTCTTTATTGGTCACCAGGTTTACGCCGGCGCCTTTCAGGTATTTTAAAAAGGCAGCCATCAGTTTATTGGGCGATAAGTGCGCATCGCAACGGTAATGTACCGCGCCTAATACATCAAGCTCCAAATTGGGCTGTAATGCCTTACATTCTGACGGGCTAAGCACTGCCATATCCAAACCCAACTCCCGCCCTTTTTCAGCCATGTGGGCTTCTTCTTCACCTGCCTTTTCGGTTTTGTAAAACATCAGGATGCCTTTTTCTACCAGGTCGAAATCAAAGCCGGATTGCTTGCTTAAATCTTCGTAAAGTTTTTTGCTGAGCAAGGATAGTTCGGTTAAGGGCGTGGCCGATCTTTCAACATGACCGGCGTTTGCTTTCTGCAAAAATTTCAATCCCCAGGAAATCAACTGCGGATTCAAGGATGGTTTAACATAAAACGGACTTTTACTGTTAAACATCCACTTAATTCCCTGCGACACCATACCCGGCGTAGCCAGTGGAATAAAATGACTTGGCACAATCATACCGGCATTGCCGTATGAACAGCTATCGGTCATATCTCCCTTATCCAAAACCGTTACCTGGTGCCCGGCCTTGTGCAAATAGTAAGCCGAGCTTAAACCAACTATACCACCACCTATGATCAGTACTTTTGACATTTTTATTTTAGAGCTTAAAGCCAAAGGCTTAATTTATTTACCAACCGTCATTGCGAGGAACGAAGCAATCCCAAACTATACAGGGCCGATTTACATGGCTTATCTGCTAATTGGGGATTGCTTCGTTCCTCGCAATGACGGATTATTTTATTTATTTCTGTAGCTATTATATCACCTGAAAACCGTGCGCGTACGGATCATCATCATCAATTTTGATGGTGTTGTAGCCGTAAACCTTGGCCCAGCCTTCTACACTTGGGATAATGGCATCTAATTCGCCTATCTTAACCTCTTCCTCTACCCTGCCGGTAAATTTGCTGCCTATGATGCTTTCGTGGATAAAAGGCTCGCCAACTTTAAGCTTGCCTTTGGCATGCCATTGCGCCATACGTGCCGATGTGCCGGTACCGCAAGGTGATCTGTCAATCGCTTTATCGCCATAAAAAACAGCGTTGCGGGCGGTTGATGTTTCATCTAACACTGCGCCAGCCCAAAGGATGTGGGTGCAGGTGTTAATGGTAGGATCTTGAGGGTGTACAAACTGGTATTTTTCGTTGATGCGTTTGCGCAAAACCTGGCTCCATGCAATCAGCTGTCCGGCAGTGTAGTTTTCAATACCGCCAAAGTTTGGCTGCGGATCAACAATAGCATAGTAGTTACCACCGTATGATACATCGATGGTTAAAGTGCCCAGATCAGGACATTCCACTTCCAGATTGGTAGCTGCAAGATAAGCGGCTACGTTTTTCAACTTAACCGAGGTAACTTTTTTACCTTCCTGCTTATATTCAATCAGTACTAAACCGGCCGGTGCTTCCATGCGCACAATGCCTGGTACTTTAGGCTGAATTAATCCTTCTTCAATAGCTATGGTGATGGTACCAATAGTACCATGGCCACACATGGGCAAACAGCCGCTGGTTTCAATAAATAAAACTGCCACATCATTAGCCGGGTCATGAGGGGGGTACAATATACTGCCCGACATCATATCATGCCCGCGGGGCTCAAACATCAGGCCGGTACGTATCCAGTCGTACTCTTTTAAAAAGTGCTGACGTTTCTGGCTCATGTTATCGCCCTTAAGCGTGGGGCCACCGCCGGCAACCAATCGCACAGGATTGCCACAGGTATGGGCATCTACACAAAAAAAAGTTTTACTACTCATATATAAGCTAAAAGCTTAAGGCGCAAGGCCAAAAGCTTTGATTTTATTTATAGATATTGTGATTTTATTGAGCCTCAACTTCGGCCAGTTTTCCCCAGCTGCCAGCAGGCAATTCAGGGCGAACAGCAATCGCATCGTTAATGATTTTTAATACTTTGGTACGCTCTTCGCCAATTAAAGGCAAACGTGGGGCACGTACGTTTTCGGTACCAATGCCGTTGGCCACCTCGGCCAGTTTAATGTACTGAACTAATTTAGCGTGAATATCCAATTCCAATACCGGTAAAAACCAACGGTAAATGGTTAATGCTTCGGCAATTCTGCCGGCTTTTACCAAACGGAAAATAGCAACGGTTTCTTTAGGGAAGGCGTCAACCAAACCGGCAACCCAACCATCGGCACCCATCACCAAACTTTCCATAGCCAGGGGATCAACACCTGTTAAGATAGCGAAACGGTTACCAAAACGGTTAATCATTTTAGTAACGTTTGATACATTACGGGTTGATTCTTTTACAGCCTGAATGTTATCATAAACCGATAGTTTTTCAAACATATCCAGCGTAACCTCAATTTTATAATCAACCGGGTTGTTGTATATCATAATTGGCAGTTTGGTGCTTTCGGCAACCGCGCCAATAAAGGCCAAAGTTTCACGCTCTTCGCTGTTGTAGCGCATTGGCGGCAACAACATTAAAGCATCGGCACCGGTATCAAACGCCCTTTGGGCACAAGCAACAGCAGCTTTGGTAGTTTGCTCGGCAATGTTAAGTATTACAGGTACTTTGCCGGCTACAAAGTCAATAGTGTGTTTTAATAATGCAAACTTCTCATCATCGCTCAGCACGCTGGCTTCGCCTAATGATCCGCCCAAAATGAAACCATCAACACCAGCTTCCAGCTGCGCGTTCAGGTTTACATCAAATGCATCAAAATCCAGTTCGTCATTATCGGTGAACTTGGTGGTTACCGCAGGGAATACGCCTTTCCAGTCAAAAGTTATCATTGTATCTATTTTTTAACAAAATTAAGGTTGTAGATAGTTATTATTCATTTACAATTTAACAATCATTAGCCGGATTTTAACTTCATTTATCTTTTTTTGTTAAAAAAAGTAGACTAAGGTAAGTTTTTGGGTTAAGATATGGTTAAGGGAGGGTTGTCTGAAGGAGGAAATTATTGAATTATTGAATTATTGAATTATTCTTTTTTTCGAAGTCTTTATTCCTTTATCCAAAAATCTTTTGTCCAAAAGTCCAAAAGTCTTAAAGTCCTTTCTCCAATAATGGCGTTGCCTGCGGCCGGGCTGTATGCTCATACAGCGCACAAGGCCTTAGGCGCAAGGCAGGTATCCGCTGCCATCCCTAACGCGATTGTCTGAATCAGAATTTTCAGAATTTGAGAATTAGCAGAATAGGGATATTATGAGTCCGTGATCCTTGGACTTGTGAAATTAGAACGCGCAATGGGCACGCAGAAATTTATGCCGAATTAGATGTCGTAAAAGCCAGACTTACGAAGTTTTAAAAACTTCGTAAGTCTTCTCATTTTTCAAAAAGTCTTAACTCTTGATTCTTGACTCTTGATTCTATCCCTTCAAAGATGAATTCCTTATCCTCAAATCGGTTTTAAGTACAATAGATTGTGGTTTGGCAGATGATGAGCGGTCATTAAGTTTCTCTAACAATACGGTGATCACATTATCGGCTATGGCTTCAACCGGTTGAGCGATGGCTGTTACCGGGGGCGAGTGCAATTTAAATACATCATAATCATCAAAAGAAATTACGGCAACATCGGTAGGCGCTTTTTTGCCTAACTCGTTCAGTACTTTTAAGCCGCAGGTACCAATATGGTTGGTACCGAACAATATAGCATCTATATCCGGGTTTGCTTTAACAAAGTCGCGAAGGGGAGCCATAATTTGCTCTTCATCCTGGTTAAAGGGGATTTCTTTAATGATAGGAGGCTTAAAACCATTGCTTATTATGGCATCGCGATAACCTTTTACTCTATCCATCATTTGGGTTTGATGGGATGCAAAGGTTACAAAGGCTATATTTTTAAAACCCTGATCCATTAAATGCTTTGTAGCGTTATAGGTACTGAAAAGATTGTCGACCTCAATAAAATCGGTTTTAACGCCAGGCAGGTGCCTGTCAAACAATACCACCGGCATGCCATCTTTGATCAGCGATTGAATATCTTCTTCAATCCCTTCTGGTGGTGCCATAATGTAGCCATCCACGTGCCTGTCGCGAAACATGCCTATCAGGTCCTTGGTTTTATTGGTATCATTATCGGTACTGCAATAAATGATCTTGTAACCATTTACATAAGCCCGATCTTCTATCAGGCGTGCAATGCTGGCGAAGAATGGGTTCGAGATATCCTCTACCATCAAACCAATGGTATTTGATTTGCCGGTGCGTAAGCTTTTGGCCAACGAGTTTGGTTTGTAGCCAACCTCGGCTACATGTTTCATTACACGTTCAACAAGATCATTACTGATCCTTTTTTCCTGGGCGCGCCCGTTAAGGATAAATGATATAGTAGTTTTTGATACGTTTAGCTCGTTGGCGATGTCAACAATTGATAGTTTCTTCTTCACCCCTTTTATATATTGGTTATTTCAAATATAGGGCAATATAAGGAGATTGTAAACACAGCATCACCAGTTAATCGATTTATTTTAATACTAAATCGGTTAACTATAAATATGATGCTGAGAATGTATCCTGTAGCGGGAAAGCTAAACCGCTTTTTTATTTAACCTTGGGTACATAAAGCCAAACGCGAATATAACAACGTAACAAATAATAGGCAAATAATAGGCGGTAGCCACGTTGTGGTTGGCAATTTGGCCCATCACTAACGGAAATAATCCGCCACCTACTACACCCATTACAATAAAAGATGATGCCTGCTGTGTTTTGGCGCCCATATCTTTCAAACCTAAACTAAATATGGTAGGGAACATGATACTGAAGAAAAAGTTGATGAATAACAACGCGATAAACGAAGGCCAGCCAAAGCCCTGCGCTACAATAATACACATCACAATATTGCCCAGTGCAAATATCGACAGCAGTTTATATGGTTTGATAAAGCGCATCAACGCGGTACCTGCAAAACGCCCCACCATCATCATTACCATACTTAACGAAAAATAATACCCGGCATGCTCATCTGATAAATGCATAATTTCGCGCCCGTAATTGATAAAAAAGGCCCAGGTGCCGCCTTGCGCGCCAACATTGAATAATTGAGCTATGGCTGCAAAAACAAAATGCTTATGTTTAAATAAGCTCTTATTGGTTTCTTCCACACCGGCAACTGCGTATGAATCTTCGGCAACCACATGAGGATCGGTAAGGTCTGGCACCTTTACCATCGAAAACAATAAAGCTACAGCGGCAACAACTATGCCTATGATGATATACAGGTGCTTAACCGACACCAGGTCGTTTGAATGTTCTTGTCCGGCTTTTAATACAAAGTAACTGCCCACGAGCGGACCAATAATTCCACCTACCCCATTAAACGCCTGAGCAAAATTTATCCGCTGGTCGCTGGTACGCTGATCGCCCAGGGAGGCAACAAACGGATGGGCCACGGTTTCTAAAGTAGCCATACCGCAGGCCAGTATAAATAATGCTATCCTGAAAAATATAAACGACTCGGCATTTGCGGCCGGAATAAACAAAAACGCGCCTATAGCGTAAAAGGTAAGTCCCATTAAAACACCAGCTTTATAGCCGAAACGTTTCATAAATAAGCCGGCGGGGATACCCATAAAAAAGTATGCACCAAAAATTGACAATTGCACGTAGGCCGATCTTGACTTGGAAATATGCAACACATTTTGAAAATGCTTATTCAGCGTATCGCCAAGGGTCATAGAAATACCCCACATTAAAAATAGTGAAGTAACAAATATGAGTACCACAAGGTACTTGCGTTCGGTAAAGTTGGGCTTGGTGCTCATTATAAAGGTTTATTCAGTTGTTAATTGGTGATTGCAAATTAATTGAAATCTTTGAATTATACACATCTAAAACGATTTATTTTTTCATAAAATCGCTTTTACCTCTTTTTAACCCCAATCTTATTGATGAATGGGCAACCTTTTCGTTAAATTTTAGCGGCAATGCTCCTGAAAGCGCCTTTTAAATCCCAATCAGCAAAATTGGGGCTAAAGCCCTCTTCCATGGCTACTTATATGAGCCGTTGGCTAAAGCCAGAATGGCAATGAATAAAAAACTGATAAAAGCGAATTAAAAATTCATTGCCGTCCCATTTATGGGGGCGGAAGAATAGCAGTCGAAAAACCGGCTTTAGCCCAAATAAACCCGGTATTTTTAAAGCGATTTACCAAGGGAATCTCATCCCCCAAAACTAATTGTGCCTGCAATATATATTACAGGCACAATTAGCATTTTTAATAAGTCAATACAATTCGGGATCACTGCTATTATAAAACACCCCAGTTTTTATTCGGCTTATTGCCCATGGTTAGTTGCAAATTGCCGCCTGCCGCTATATCCTTATAATCAATATAACACTTGTTATAAGCCTTGCCGTTTAACCTGGCACTCTGAATATAAATATTTGTTGCCGAGTTATTGAGCGCTGTAATACTAAAGGTTTTGCCTTTGGCATATTTAGGATCGAGCTTTAAAACTACTTTGCTGAATACCGGACTGGTAATTTCCTGCCTGGTATCACCAGGGCAAACCGGGTGAATACCGCTGGCCGCCAGCACATACCAGGCCGACATTTGCCCTACATCCTCGTTTCCCACCAAGCCATCAACCGAGTTGTTATAGGCCCGGCGACAAATAGCGCGGGTCCACTTTTGGGTAAGCCATGGCGCGCCCAGGCGATTGTATAAAAATGGAACGTGATGCACGGGTTCGTTTGAGTGATTGTAATAATCGTTCCACATCATGTTATCGGGTGTTTTTTCAAAAAAGTTGTTCAAATCGGCAATAACCTTTTCTTTGCCGCCCATCATCCGGGCCATGCCCTGCACATCCTGTGGTACAAACCAGCCTTGTTGGTAAGGGTTGCTTTCAACTGTACCATACCACTGCTTTGTACGGGCCGAATCGGGCCAGGCTTTCCAGTTGCCATTGTCATCCTTAGGCCGATACCAGCCCTTTTCAGGATCAAACACGTTTTTATAAGACTGACCGCGTTTATTGTATTTTTCGGCATCGGTAGTTTTGCCCAGCCATTTGGCTAACTGCCCGGTACACCATTCGGTATAAGCATATTCAAGCGTATTAGAGATACTTAAATCTCCGCCTGTAAAACCTTTATCGCCATTGCCAAATTTTTCTGCCGAACCTACCGCCAGGCGGTAAGCCTCTGGCACGTTAAAATTGCGTATTCCTTTGGCATAAGCATCTGTTATTACCGATACCGCCGGGTTGCCCAGCATACAACCGCTATAGGCGTTTAGCAGTTCCCAGCGCTCCAGGTAATCTTTTTGCTTTTCCTGCGCCAGGGTTACCAATGAGTTAACCTCATCATTTACCAACGATGGATTGATAATAGTTTGCAAAGGCATTTGGCTGCGAAAAACATCCCAGCCGCTAAAAATAGTACGCTTGTTAAAGTTAGCCGCATGATGTGCCTTACCATCGCCACCGGGATAATTACCATCCACATCGCTCACAATGCGCGGATCTATCATGGTATGATACAGCGCTGTATAAAAAACAGTTTTTTGCTCTTTGGTACCACCATCAACGCTAATTTTAGATAAGGCATTATTCCATAGGGCAACCGCTTTTTGGTGCACCGCGTCGAAATTAAAATCTTTGATCTCGGTATTTAAATTGTTTTTTGCTCCCGCGATACTGATAAAAGAGATTCCTGTTTTAAGGATCACCTGCTCGTTGGCTTTGGTGGCAAACTGGGTATAAAAACCCAGATGTTTACCTTCTTTTTCTTTCACGCCTTTTAAAATGGGGGCGGCAGCTACCTGGTTAAGGTACTTAGTGCTGGTTACATCATCCAACTTGCGGCTCCAGCCGTCGGGGATATCGGCACTCCAAACGCCAAAATCTGTTAAAGGCTTGCTGAACTCGGCATAAAAATAAACGGTATAATCGGCATGGCCGTCGCCATTGCCCCAGCCACCGCCGTCCGGGGTGCATTTCATGTAACCTTCTATAGCATGATCATTTACCACTTTTACATATTGCAGGGTTGAAGTGCCCCCTACCCTGCGGGCCAGGTCAATCTGTATGCGCGATTCTTTATTTTGCGGAAAGGTAAAACGTAGCATGCCGCTATGCGGGGTTGCCGTCATTTCGGCTTTAATATTATAATCTGTCAGCAATGCACTGTAATACCCGGCAGATGCTTTTTCACTCTTTTTATCATATTTAGAACGGTAACCGGCTAATGATCCATCAATTTTGCCGGCAATGGTTTTTAGCTTACCGGTGGTAGGCATCACCAAAAAGTTACCCAGATCGCCATACCAGCCAATGCCGCTCATTTGTGTCATGGCAAAACCTTCAATAGTCTTATGTTCAAAGCTGTAGCCAGATCCGTTATCGCCGCCGGTGATGGTATTAGGGCTTACCTGTACCATACCATAAGGTGTTGCCGCTCCCGGGAAAGTTTTACCCAAACCATGGTATACCCCGGCGTCATCCGTGTTGGTAGTGGCACCAATAAAGGGATTTACATAAGTTGCCGGGCCTTGTGCTTTTACAATTAAGGTGCTGATGGCAAGCGCTGCGGTTAACAATACCGCATAGCATTTTTTACGCGGCAGCGTTTTAAAAACAGCCTGTTTTGTGTTGGTCATTTTTTTAATCGTGAAGTTACGTTTAGCAGATGGTTTATTTAGATTGACAATTATAGGCCAAATTATTTAATAAAATCGATTTAGCAAAATATGATTAGAAAAATAAATTCGGTGAATTGTTTCCCTACGAGCAAATACCATAAGCCCTAAAATAAAATAGCCCCGGCAATTGCCGGGGCTATTACACAAATAATTGTATTTAAAATTACGGTTTCGTTTTACTCAATAACGAAATACCGGCATCAATATATTGCCCCCCTACTGTTTGGTGGCAATGAATGGCTATCACGTTTTTACCGTTCAGGTTAAGCGCTGCTTTACCCTCTTTGGTCATTTGGGCTACAGTATACCCGGATGTAGCGCCATCAATGGTAGCTGCCTTAACACCGTTAATGTACACTTCGCAGGTTTCATCGTGGTGAATGTATAGCACCAGGTCGTATTTATTGATGTTTTGGGTTACATTTAAGGTAAAATCCTGCCTTACCCAAATATCGCTGCTATCCCAAACGGTTTTTACGTTTACACCGGGTGTAAAGCTGGTACCAAAACCACCGGGACCGGTTTTCCATGCTAAATCGTTAAAGCTTTTGCTAAACCAATCGTCGGCGGGTTTAGCAAATGTATATTTCCAATCGCGACTGTTGGTTTGCGATGACGGCAGGATATCGGTGATGTACATATGATCGTTAATGATCTTTTTGTTTGACGCGGCAATGTTTTCGGCACCGCCTTTGTCAATTTCCCTGTCGTAGGTAAGCAAGCCGTTCAGCTCCACTTCCACGTCGGTAATTTCGGTGTATACCGCCGCGCTAAGACCTTTGTTGGTTTTGTATAACACCAGGTCGTTGGCATAAGTATCGTACAGATTGGTATAATCCTTTTTATTATCAATCATGATATAGGTAGGACCAGATTTCCAGATATGGCCGGGGATGATATAACCTATACCGCCATACTCGCCGCATGCCAAAACCTGGGTTTTACTTTCGGGCGCTGCGGGCGGCGGATAGCTATGGATATCCATAAAATCGCCCACGCCAAAATGGTTGCCACCACTGGCCTGGTTAATAAGGCGGGAGCCATCAAGCTTGCGCACCATATCAACCAATTGCGGTGTATTATGCTGGCCTTGTGCCTCGTTGAACACCACCCAGGTAACAATACTTGGCGTGTTCCAATGGGTTTTAACCATGCGGGTAAGCTCAGACGCATAGGCCGCGGTATCAACGGGTGGCGTATGCTCTGTGTAAGAGTTGGGTGATGGCATATCCTGCCAAACCATTAAACCCAGTTTATCGGCCCAGTAATACCAGCGGTATGGCTCTACTTTAATATGCTTGCGCACCATGTTAAAGCCATAATTTTTCATCATTTGCAAATCGTTTTTAATAGCGGCATCGGTTGGGGCGGTATAAATACCATCGGGCCAGAAACCCTGGTCGAGCGGACCAATCTGGAACAAGAACTTATTATTAAGGAACAGTTTTTTGTAACCATCCTCGTCACCTACCGAAATTTTGCGCATCCCAAAATAGCTTGAAACCGCGTCGACACTTTTGCCATCTTTTAACAGCGTGATATCCAGATCATACAAAAACGGAGAATCTGGCGACCATAACTTTTCATTAGGCACCGGTACGCTAATCTCTTCATTGGCAACACCGGTGGCATTTTGTACAACTTTACCACCATCTTTTACCTTTACGGCAACAGTATAACCGGCAGCTTTGGCATCGGTACTTATGGTAAGTTTTACTACCGATTTATCGATATCCGGCGTAATCCTGATATCGCTAATATTGGTAACCGGCACCGGCTCCAGCCAAACGGTTTGCCAGATGCCCGTAGTTGGCGTATACATAATACCTTGCGGATGTAAGCTTTGCTTGCCGCGTGGCTTACCGGCATCATCGGTAGCGTCATATACCCTTACGGTTATATCCTGCTCACCAGCGCCTTTGAGGGCCGAAGTAATATCGTAGCTAAACGGATCATAACCACCGGTATGCACGCCCATGCTTTTGCCGTTCACAAATACTTCCGATTCATAGTCTACCGCGCCAAAATGCAGTAACACATGCTCGCCTTTCCAGGTGGCCGGAACGGTAAATTTACGGCGGTACCACAACCTCTCGTGATGCTCCATCACTCCAGATAGCGCGGATTCTACCGCGAAAGGAACCAAAATAGTTTGCGCTAATTTGCCAACAGGCGTGGGTTCGCCGGCTTTACCTGGTTGATACTGCCAAAGGCCATTGAGGTTAAGCCACTTTTCGCGGGCAAATTGTGGCCGGGGATAATCGGGCAATACGTTTTTTGGATCAACATCTTTTGCAAAACGCGTCATGAGTACCGCCTTTTTAGGTTGCCACTCCTGGGCAAACAACAAGCCGGGCATAGCTACAAGCGCTACGGAAAGTAATTTTTTAATGTTCATAATTTTTAGGTCGATATACTTTATCGCGCTTGTACAACAGGCGTGTGCAAAGCGCAAAATGCTATTACCGGCTAAAATTATACTAAAAAGCTATGCGGTTTTAACCCGCAAGTATGTTTGATTTATTTTGAGGAAAAGTTGATACGATTTGTAGGGGTGGCAGCAAGGAAGCGTTTTAGAAATCCAATACGCCAATCTGCATATTTTGAAAATCAGTTTATGGTGGCACAATTGTACATTTGATAAAAACAGCGTTAATCGTTTAGAAATAACAAATATGTTACCATCAATCAGATAATGATTAAAATCCTAAATAAATATGGAATAGTCTTTCACAAGAAAATTGACAAAAATCCCATCACTGGTTTCGACGAAATCGAACCTATTATGGACACACTAATTGATGAAAAAAATTTATTGCAGCAAGGCAAATTTTTTCGAACATTATTTTCTTTTAATACTCTTAATATTTTTAGAATGAATATGGAAATTTTAGAAAAATATAATGTGGTCTTTTATAGGAATACCGAAGGAAAAAAGTTAACTAACGGCCAAAACCCAATCAGCTCCTACATCGACATATGGCGGCACGCTGATGACATAGAAGACTTTCTATCGGATGTTAACTTATGCCTTAATGGACAAATAGAGTTGGTGGAAGACACAGACTACAGTGATCCTTTACGGCAAATATACGGCACCTTGACAAGTGATAATTTAATTGTTTCGTCAAAAGGAGGCGCAAACCCTATAAATATACCTTTGGCTGATTTTAAGATTCTGTTATTTGCATGGAGAGCGTTTCTAAAGTCATAGAAGATTTTGAGATCGTATATTAATCATCTAAAATATATAGCGAATAATCTCTTAGTCCGCCCTACAACGATGGGAACGAAATCCCCTTAATCTTCCTGAACAATTCAACCGCGTACAAATCCGTCATTCCTGATACAAAATCCAGTATGGATTGAATTTTGGAGTAATCGTCTTCGTTTTTGGTGAGGAATTGTTTGGGAATCAGTTCGATCAGCTTTTGATGATATTTTGAATTATTTTGCAGATAAGCTGGAATAAACTCCTCCAATATTCCGCCCATTACTTTATAACCGGCAACCTCTATCTGTACAACCGACGAGTAATTATAGACCCTTTTGATAGAAAGCTTGGTGATGTTTTTCATGATCTGCCTGAATGGCTCATCAATCAAATCAATCAAAGCCTGGTTCAGGTCGCCGGCAAGGATGGCTTCCTGCTCGCGATAAAACACGTCAGAGCATTGCTGTATCAGCGTATTGATAGACCGTGCACGCAGGTACCCAACTTTGGCGTCATCGTCGTCAATATCATCTAAACGGGTTCGCATTTTAGGATCGTTACATAAAGGCAGCAGCAGATTTTCAATTTCCTGGTACGAAAGGATATTTAAACGGTGCGCGTCTTCCAGGTCAATAATATTGTAGCAGATATCGTCGGCAGCCTCTATCAGGTAAACCAGCGGGTGACGCTTATAAATCAGCGGACTGTCCTGTACCTGGCTTAAACCCAACTCATCGGCTATCTTTTTAAAGCCCTCTTGTTCCGACTGAAAGAAACCGTATTTTTTGGTGTAGATATTAGCTTTGTTTCCGCCGACGATTGAAGCGCAGGGATATTTGGCTATGGCGGCTATGGTTGCGTAAGTAAGCGCGAAACTGCCGTTGCCCTTGCCCGAATAAGCGTGCGTTAATATGCGCAGGGCATTGGCATTACCTTCAAAATTGATAAGGTCGGCCCATTGTTCTTTAGTAACGCTATCCTGATATTTTTTTCCGTCGCCCTCGGCAAAGTAATGAGAGATGGCCGATTCGCCTGAATGACCAAACGCAGGGTTACCCAGATCATGCGCTAAACAAGCCGCCGAAATGATCGTATCAATATCGGCCATCAATGGCAAGTGGGCATCAAGACCGGGGTCTTCTGCTTTGAGTTTATTGTAAAAGATACGCCCTAATGATTTACCCACACTGGCAACCTCCAGGCTGTGGGTAAGCCGGTTATGAACAAAAACGCTACCCGGCAAAGGAAATACCTGGGTTTTATTCTGCAATCTTCTGAACGGCGACGAAAATATGATGCGATCATAATCGCGTTGAAACTCCGACCTGGCATCAACCTGGCTGGCTACGTATTTAGCCTCGTAACCCCAGCGTTTTGCCGATAATAACTTTTCCCAATTCATAAAATATGCAATTACCCGGTAGCTTTTAAATTCCCGGCAATATTATCCTATAAATCTCAATAAATTATAAACGTATGGACATTTTATGGTAAGAATTATTCATCAGGTAATAAGTGACGAACCTTTTTGGTGAGTCGCTTTTAGAAAGGTAGCCGCTACGCGGCATCTTGCGGGTGGTGGCGATTGGGCTACAAATAGGTAGCCGCGATGCGGCAAAAAATCAATTGACAATAATAAGCCTAAGAAAATAAAATTGTTAATATCTCACAATGATGCACGCAACGTAGCGGCTACCTATTTGTAGAAAAAAAAGCAGAAGATTTTATACGCCGTAGGTGCTACCTTCTTAATCGCAAAGGCAAGTGTTTTCCTCTTAATTTAAATAACCTTTCCTCCCAATGTGCATTATATCTCACAATCATACCTGCCGCATAGCGGCTATCTATTTGTAGAAAAAAACGAGAAGATTTTTATGCGCCGTAGATGCTACCTATCCAATGCGGATGCAATCTGACAAATCTAAAAACGATTACTAACTAAGCTTGTGATACCCCGCCCAAACTTACCTTCTTAGCTATCAATTTATAAGCTAACACCAAGCCGGTTAACAATAGCGTACAGCCCAAAATCCAGTTAATCAAGTTATGCTGTGCTTTAAGGGCATCCATCAAATAATTACCGGCAACGCCGTAAAGTATAAAGGCCAGCAATGTGCCTGTGCCAATAGCAGCGATGTAGACGTTATAATCCCCTGCCTTTGATGCTAATACCTCACGACCTTTTAGTACTGCCGTCCAGCCCAGCCAAAAGGGCAAATGGAGTGGATTAAGCAAACTCAACACCAGTCCAGAATAAAATGGCTGCATGCCTACAAAGGGCAAATCATCCTGAAAACTACGCATATGAAATGCAGCCTCTAACGTTTTGTAAGCCAAAATAAAGATCACCACACACATAAAAGCGCTCAGGTATCTGAACAGCTTTTGCAGGTGGCCAAGCTTATCCAGCAAAAACAGGGCAAGCCTTACCAATACAACTTCTACAATAATAGCTGCGAGTCCGAATTGGGTAGCACCGGAAAAATTACCCTTTAGCGCGTAGTTGGCCACATTGGCGTTTAAGGTGCCAATAGGCAAAGCCCCTATAAAACTGATGCTGAAAGCAACAAAAAACAATTTCAAATATTTGCTCATGGTTTAGGATACTAATTTTAGGTATTCGGTATTATTTTTTAGCATGGTGATACCTTCTCTGTACGTCATGCATTTAAGGCCTTTGTTAATCCGGTTTTGCTTGCTGATGTCGCTCAGCAGTTTCCAATGCCGCATAATCTCTTTCCATGCAAAAAATATGGAGTATTTAGGATCATAAATATGCGTTGGTTCGCTGCCTGCTCCATTCAGCTCAACTATGGTCAGGTTTTTACCTGCACAAAGTTCATCCCAGGTGTTATACATCACATCCATCCGGCCAAAATAAAACTCGGGTATTTGCTGGCATATGTTGTCAATGCTCCCGGTCAATTCATCGGTGATCAGGTGGCTCAAATCAATAAACCTGGCTCCCCTGGCGTGATTGCCGTAAGGCACCAATGTAAGTGGTTTCCCTGGTGCCAGTACTTGTGGTAAAACATCGGCATGCGTATCTTTCAATACAGGTAACTGTAATAAATAACGCGGCTCATTGATAATCAGCTCAGCTATTGTCGACCGTCCATCGCCAACCACCGTTAAAAACTCCTTACCTACTATACCCGATATGCTGCCTTTACTTTCCCCCGGTATCCTATGGTAAAATATGCCAACTTCATTTTTATAGGGTATAAAAGCCTGCAGCAAAAAATCAACTTTTATATTTTTAACATATTGGTTTAGCTCATGTAAATCATGTACTTTTTTCACCAATACGCCCCTGCCCCCAATATCGGGCTTGGCTATCATCGGGAAGCTAAACCGGTGTACTTCAATGGCGCCTTTTATCAATTCTATATCGGTCCCTGTTTTAAAAAAAAGGGTTTCTGGATTGTACTTACGGGGCATTAATTTGTAAATAAGCCATTTACTCTCCATGGCAAAACCGCCGTTTTCTATCAAAGGGTTGGCGGCACTGAA
The DNA here is from genome assembly GCF_030409315.1 of Mucilaginibacter flavus. Taxonomy (GTDB): domain Bacteria; phylum Bacteroidota; class Bacteroidia; order Sphingobacteriales; family Sphingobacteriaceae; genus Mucilaginibacter; species Mucilaginibacter flavus. Next base: position 264,904 of record NZ_JAUFPS010000024.1, read on the forward strand.
AAAGAAAAACGATCGTGCTTTAAAACTCAACCAAAACCAGTAAAACATTACCGGCAGGTAAACCGCATTAAACGGCCAGTATTCCCAATGTGTAAGCCTTATAAAAAAGCTTCTTAAACCTAAAAAACGGGGTAGCCTAACCTTGCTGGTTGCAAGTACCGCGTCTTTTTGAATGTGAAGATCGGTTACATATTGTTTATCATCTTTCAAATCATGATAGGTCATGATTACATTTTCTGCGCTTACATCTATATTGGTGATGCTCATCGTTTTCATCATTCCATCGCGGTTAATCACCAAACCATCCTTTAAATCACCACGGCCACCAAAATGATGGAAATGTAAAATATCATCGGCAGTTTTCGGAGATTCGCCGCGCCTCCAATCGCCAAACCAACTTTCCCTTTTGGCTGTTGCCATCTTATCATACAACGTTACCGACGACCAGATATAGGCCATCCCTTTATCAAGCATCGTAATATGCTTGCGCCCACCATCCCAGCGGCATTCATACAACTTACCACCCGAGTACAGCACTATGGTAAACGGCTCAATATCATATAAATTAAGCATACTGTAATAGGTGTAAGGATCATCGGCTTTAATAATATCCATTAAAACCAACCCCCTGCTTTTTTTATAAGCTGCCTGCGGCGTATGCTTTATAAAGGCACCATTGAGCAATACCACCAGGTCGCCGTTATCTTTGGCAGCTATCCAGCTGCCGTTGCGGTCGGCATCTTTGGGATACAGCAAGGTATTTTTGCCGTTGTTATATTCCCGCGGAGTAATGGCCTGCCCCCGTTTTACACTTTCGTCCCGGTTCGAGGTCAGGTAAAAACCTTCTTTTTTAGGGATGTAGGTTACTGTGCACATGCTGCCCTGAATTTGAGCGTAGATGCTGCAACACCAAACTCCGCGGGAATTTCAAGTTCGGATATAGCCTCTACCCCTATCCTTATCAATGCCATATGGTGCACGGTATGCTCCATGTTGTAAACCAGCTCGCGTAAGTAATTGGTAATTACCTGGGCGCGGTGATCGGCTTCGGCACCATACTCTACATTTAAAACAAGCTTCGTATCTGGCTTAGCCAGGCTGGCAACTATTTGATGTATGGTATCAATGGCCACGTATTTATCCGATTCGATAGCATGGTTGCGCACGCGTTTATCGTAATCAACAATCCGTTCTTCATAGCCCTTATTCAGTTCGATAAAAAACTCCAGGATGTGGCGGGTATGTTGGCCAATGGTTGATTTTGATAATACTTTTACCGGCTGCGTATATTGTTGATTAGTTAATCCGTCAATTACAAATTCTAATTGCTCCATTAGGTTGGAGATAGGTTCTTTCAATTTCATGGTGGTGGTATTTAAAATGATTAAGCCTGTTGATTAATAAATGGAATGTAAGCGATGAGCTGTTTCCTGTAGATGATAAGCAGAATTGCCGAGCAAATGAACACCGCTAACGCAAGAGTGAACAGTTGCCCACCATCGTTTTGAACTACGATGCCCAATTTGGTTAGGTGCGATAAAATAGCGCCGGCCATAATGCCCACCGCCAATAAAGCACCCAGGCTGGTGGTTTTAGGGATAACGATAAGGATAGATGCTATAAGCTCCAACGAACCTATCCCGATACGGCCCCATGGCTCTAACCCAAGGGTGCTGAATATGTAAACAGATTCGGGCGCTGCGCTAAACTTAAAGTATAAGGTTTGCAGCATAATAATGGCGGCAGCCAGGCGAAACAGCCATGTTAAAATGTTAAGTGGTACGCTTGTCATGATCGTAATGTTGTTAAGTGAGTTGTATTTGGTTGATGGTTTGATCGGTGTTGGTTTTTAGCAGTTTTAAGGCGGCCTGGGCTATATCCCTACCCGCTTCTGCCTTTGATTTAAGCGGCAATGCCCTGAATACAAAATCCTTGTTGATGATGGTGATCTTGTTGGTATCGAAGCCGAATGTTGCCCCATTGTCCTGGGTGGAATTGAGGACAATGAGGTCAAAATTCTTTTTGTATAATTTTTTGAGGGCGTTTTGCTCCTCGTCGTTAGTTTCCAAAGCAAAGCCCACAGCAACCTGGTTGTTGGTTTTTACCTGCCCAAACTCATAGGCTATATCCACGTTCTTCACCATTTTAAGGTCGAACTCGCTGGCCGACTTTTTCATCTTGTTGATATAGATCTCGGCCGGTTTGTAATCGGCTACGGCGGCAGCGAAAACAGCTATTGTCGCCGATGCGAAGTAGGCCTTACAGGCCGCAAACATTTCATCGGCCGAATTAACGTTGATGGTAGTAAGGTTTGGATTGGTAAGTGTTAAATTTACCGGACCAGATACCAGTACCACCGGGTAACCAGCCTCTAAAAAGGCAGTGGCGATAGCATACCCCATTTTACCTGACGAATGGTTACTGATGTAACGTACTGGATCAATGGCTTCCCTTGTGGGGCCAGCGGTAATTAATACCAAAGGTTTCTCTATTGCTGTGTTCATGATGTTTAGGGTTTTATTGGCCTTTAATTTCCGGCCATTTTTCGTCGGCCGTTTTGATCAAAGCAGGTTGATCTTTAGTCCACAGTTCTTTTACCTTGCTGTTGTAGTTAAAGTAAAGCTTATCGTTTACCACGGTCCAGGTATCGGTTTGGGTGGGTGCCTTGTGCCCTTGCGAAAGGCCATAAGCGCAGTAACCGCCATACTGAGGCGCGTATTTATCCGGATCGGCTTTAAATGCTTCCAGGTTTTGGCGGGAAGAGAACAGCCAGGTAGCTTCTTTCCAGCTGTAGCTTAAGCTATCGGCACCTTTAACAGGTTTCGATTCTTTGAAAAAAGCAACCGGATCATATCCTTTAATGGCTTTGCCACCGGGTGCAAAAATTTCTGACTTTTGGGCTTTGGCCTGTACAATGATGAATAACGCGAGTACGGCAATGATGATGGTACGTTTCATAATGTTTGTGGTTTTAAGTGATGATGATTTGTCCAGCTTATTTGATGATCTTGTCCCAGTTGGCATCAGCCTTACATTTCAGGTTGGCTTCGTCCTTATCCCAGGTTTTTTTGGTGTTGTTGAAAAACTTGTTGTAAAACAGGTAAAGCTTGCCATCCAATAGTTTGAAGGTGCCGGGATCAATATCTACCTTCTCGCCGGTAGCGCCCATGGCATAAGCACACCAGCCGCCATATTGTGGCTGATATTTGGCGGGATTGGCTTTAAACAAATCCCTATCCTGGGTGGTAGCGAAACGATAGGTAATGCCTTCGGTAGTTAGGGTGATATCCTTTTTGCCTTCCTGCGCTTTTTTGTTGGTGAAGTAGCTAACCGGGTCATAACCTTTTATGGCTAAACCCTCGCTATCAAGGTTATAATGTTTTTTATGAAGATCTGTAGCTGTTTGCGCTGATGCAATGCTGATGGTAAGTGCAGAGGCCAAAAGCAGGCTAAATAATTTTTTCATGATATTTTATAAAGTGTTATGGTGTTTTTCCTGCTTTGTCGCAGGATTACATCAAGCCTTACAAAAAATTTGAAAATAATTAGGAGAAGAGGCCGGGTAGACCGATCTCATTTATAAAGGAGGCACCTACGGAGCCATGTAGCGCGGTTCAATCAAACTATAAACACGATACTCCTACGGAGTTTAGCATGCCTTGCCATTTAATCTTAAAGCTGGCACACGATGATAGGCTCCAGCGGAGCCACGTGTTTATAGCATAATTATATATAGTATTTGGCTCCGTAGGTGCCTCCTGAATTTAAAAGCGGGAGGTTTGAATTACGAAGCGCCCCAGCTGCTTCAACCAAAAAGCTATTTGCTCGTTTGCAAAGTAAGCAGGTGCGCTTTGATAATATCGAAATGCTCATAGGGGATATAATGATTGGCACCGGGGATAATGATCACTTTAACATGTTTGTTAAAGGCGAGCTTTTGGGTACCGTAATCCACATTTTTAACGGTTACCAGGGGATCTTTATCGCCATGAATAAAAGTTACGGGCATGGTTAAACGGTTGTAGCAGGTATCCATTTGAAAGAGGTCTTTTTTAAAATACCAGATCTCGGTATTACAAACTCTGAATGGCCGAGGCAACAGGTATTGCAGCGGATTATAAACCACCCAGGCCCGCCATTTTTCGGCAGGTTCATCATAGGGCGATATAGAGCCGGCCAAAATAGTGATGGACGCATAAGCCTCGGGATGCTCCTGCGCAAGTTTAACCACTACAGGGCCGCCAAGGCTGTGACCCATCAGGTGAAAGGGCTTACCATTTTTCTCCTGCTTTACAATGCCATAAATAAGTTTTGATTGCTCCTGCAAATGGTAGGCATGCCCCGGATTACTATACCCAAAACCCGGGCGATCGATAGCTATGAGCCTGAAATGTTTTAACAGGTCCTTATCCATTAAATATTGGCGATACCGCTTCCATGATCCCGGCGAACCATGGATGATAAAAATGGTAGGTAAGGTATCATTGCCTACTTTAACGTAATGCAGGCGTACGTTATCCACATAAGTGTAGGTAAAACGCGGCTGCAAGCTTTGCTCATCAAATTCAACTTCGGCTTTTTTATCGGGCATGCGCATGTACCTGCATGATGCATTAAACATTAGCAGGCACGAGATTAAGGTGAATACGAACCGCCTGAATTTCATAAAATGATGATTAGATATCTGATATTTAAGAAGCGCTGGTATTAATACAAAAAGGCGTCATGGGTAGGAGGAACGACGAAGCAATCCCCAATATACAGAGCCGCACTGTAAAATTGGCGATTGCTTCGTACCTCGCAATGACGGCGCTTTGTACTATAATATCCTTGACTAACACCTATTCAAGTAACAATTTAAGCATCAATTAATTTTTATTGTTATTTAACTGCTGTTCTATCTTCTCTTTCATCTCTTTCTTAAACTCATCGTTAAGTTTCATTTCGGCGTGTGCTTCATTGTGCAATAAATTATGCACCATTTTATTAATATTGGCGCTTTGCTGCATAAATATGCGGCATACTACGCAGCCTGCAAGGTGAATTTTCAGTTCCAGCTTTTCGCGCATGGTTATGCTGCTTAGCTGCTGCTTCTCGATTAAAAAAGTAGCTTTTCTGCAGTTGTAGGCTATTTTAGTTATCTCATCCATTTCCATATCCTCCTGTATTTAATTCCAATTGCGTTGTAAACATGCCCTAAGGTTAAGTTTTGTACGATGTATAATCACCCAGAAATTGGCCGTGGTTACATTTAACTTTTCGCAAATGTCATCGGTTTTTTCATCGTCCATGTGTTTCATGGTAAAAACTGCCAGCCATTGTGACGGTAGTTTTTCCAAACATCGTTGTAAAATGCTGTTCAGCTCTTTATTTAGCATGGGGCAGTCATCTTCCAAGCCAAAAGCTTTGGGGACTTGTTCCGGTCGCCAGTTGTTATAGTCGGGCACAAAAAACTCCGTTTGCCCGGTATCCGCATCTAAGGAGACCGTCTTTTTCGCCAGCCCCGATGAAGCCTTGCGATAATTATCAATCACCTTGTTTTTTAAAATAGCCGTAAGCCAGGTTTTTTCCGAACTCCTGCTTTCAAAACTATCTACGTGCTCCAGCGCGGCCAAAAAAGTTTCCTGCACCAGGTCGCGGGCCTTATCTTCGTTATTGGTACGCGTAAAAGCATATGTGTATAAGTAATCGGCATATTTATCAACCCATTGGTGCGGATCAATCAAAAATTCGCCCGCTGATCGAGTTTGCTGCGGATCATTAAGCATCTTGTAATCAGTAGAATTATCCATAGTTAGGGGTATATTTTTTATTCGGGCAAAGTGTATTTAATGGCCTTTTTGCCGGTTAGTCGTTTTTGATTGGAAAACCTTACAAGAAAATTTAAGTTTTTTTGATAATCCAACCAAAACAAACACAAAAACCAGTAATACAGTCACTTAAATATAAAAATCTTATTGCGAATTGTTAAATCCAACAGACTCCGGAAGTAAAAGCATAACGTAGAATGCCGGACGTAGAAGACTCACCCGCCAGCCCGCCTTTGGCGGACGGCACCCTCTCTCCGGCTGCGCCGCATAGAGGGGTTTAAATAGTAGTAAATTGATATTTATCACTATATATTCAAAAGAACGCGTTCAAACCCCTCTTTCCGCGAAGCGAAGAGAGGGTGACAAGCGCAGCGATGTCGGGTGAGTCTTCTACGCAATGCATATTCGCCCTGTAAAGTCGCGAATAGATGCTTCGTTCCTCAGCATTACAGAATATAGAACTTTAAATCCAAGTACTACTGCACCACCTTAATCTCCGTCCTCCTGTTCAATTGATGATCCGCTTCGGAGCATTTTACGTTATCGACACATTGGTTTACCAGGTTGCTTTTGCTGTAACCTTTGGCAGCTATCCGGGTGATGGCAATACCCTTTTTAACCAGGTAAATAGCCGCGGCTTTTGCCCGGCGTTGCGATAGGGCGAGGTTGTAAAGGTAAGACGCTCTTGAATCGCAGTACGACGACAACACCACCCTTAAACCGGGGTATCGCTTTAAAACGTCGGCTAACTTATTCAACTCTGCCGCGGCATCGGGCCTGATAAATGATTTATCCAAATCATAATAAATGATGCCGGTGGTATAGGAGCCAGGGACGGGAAGCGAAGAGCCGGGTGCGGGCGCAGATGGTTTTCCTGAAGTAACAACGGTTCCTGGCGTTAACGGTTTAATGATTTTGATACTGTCTTTTACAAACGCGAACTCGTAAATATCATCGTTGCCCTGGCCATTTTCCCGGTTTGATGACAGGTAGCCACTGGTGCCATCACGGGTAATTAAATTAAAATCGTCGCTGGTGCTGTTAATGGGATATTTTAGGTTTTTAGGGGAAGTCCAGTTTGCTTTGCTGCCTGTGGCTGCGTAAATTTCATAACCGCCCATACCGGGCAACCCTTTTGAAGCATAGTATAGTGTAACGTTATCATCAACAAAAGGAAAATTCTCTTCCTCTTTGGTATTTACCTTATTACCGCAGTTAACCGGCTTGGCCCAGGAGCCATCGCTCTCTTTCGCACAATACCACAAATCTGTTTTGCCAAAACCACCCGGCATGTCCGAACTGAAATACAACAGTTTACCATCTGTTGATAGCACCGCATTACCTACCGAATATTGCTTAACATTGTTATAGGCAAAACTGCCGCAAATTACCCAGCGATCATCCTTTTTACAGGCCGTTACCAGTTGCAGGCGGCGGGTATAAAGCTTTTGTCGCGTAACCTTATCTATAGGGAGATTTTTTGAAGCGGTTTCGGTACTCAGGGTGATATACGCGGTATCTCCCCCGGCATTTAATGCCATAGGCCCAATATGGTAAGCGCCTTTAAATTCGGGATTGTTCCCCGCGTCAAGGATCAGCTCTTTGGTTTCTTTGGTATTTAAATCGTACTCATATAATCTAAACCAGCTATTACCGGTGCGGTTGTCTGTTTTGCCATCGCTGGTTTCCCTGTCGGATGTAAAAATGATACCTGTTTTGCCATCGTAGCTCGCGCCCCAATCGGACGATTTGGTATTGGCGGCCGTTGTGTTAGCTACCTTATAACCTGTCGACTGCTTCATCCAAACCATGGCCGAATCGCAATCGTTTAGCTTTAGCGCCAATGCCCCGGCATCGTTGGTAAAATAGATTTTGTATTGTTGTTTTGCCTGGTCAAACTTTCGGTTTCTCAGCAACACCTCGGCATAAAAATAGTGACTTAACTTTTCTGCTTTGGGGTTGGCTGTGATTCGTTCGTACCATTGCTCAGCTTCGGGGTATTGGTTAATGTAACGGTAACAGCTGGCTACGCGCTCGAATAGTTTTATATCGGCATTTTTGCGGTCGGCCAGTTTAAGGTATAGTTTCAGGCTTTTGAAATACTCGTACCGGTCGAAAAGTTTATCGGCCTGCTGCTTAATGGATAGCTGCTCCTGCGCGGTAAGCGCTTTAGCTGCCAGCATGATCCATATGCAAATGAGTATAAACTTTTTCATGAGCTTAAAAATATCGCGGACTAACCTCACGCCCGTTTTTATTAGGGAAACTTATGCTCAGTGAAAGCTCGTGAGATCCGCTTTGTGAACTTGCCAGCTTGCTGGTTGTAAAATCGTACGAGTACCCTAACCTGAAATTATCGCTAATATAAAACTGCACAATGCCGGCTACAGCATCAGTTTTATCCAGGCTGCTTTGCAGGTTGCTTTTATGCCAAAGATCAACCCCTGTACGGTATGATGCACCAATCCAGATGCGTTTGTTGAACACTACGCTACTACTTACATCCATATTGGTTGGCCCTTTAAAATCTTCCTTGATTAATATGGATGGCTTTAAATCTATCGACTCATTCAAGGGAATCATGGTGCCGCCAGTTAAATAAATGGTGCGCTGTTGTTTATATTGCTGCAAATGATCAATAGTATTACCCAACCCCGAAAGCAGGTTAAATACCGATGCGCCAATGTATACGTTGGGCGTGTAATAATAGATGCCGAACCTGATATCGGGCGTGATGTTACTTTGAGTGCCTGCGGGGATATTGGTATCGCCATCATCGGTAGCGTTAAATTTGGTACCGTCTAACCTATACTGTATAGCACCCAACCCTATACCAAAACACAGGCGTTTGGTATCCAGTTCATCCAGCCGAAGCCGATAAGCATAATTTGCATAAACAGATGATGTGCTCTCGGGTCCCAATTTATCAAACGTAGCTATCAGCCCCAAGCCTACATTTTGGTTGGTGGTATTGGTTAAGCCGTCCACGGCTACCGTACCGGTTTTAGGGGCATCATTGATGCCTACCCACTGGATGCGGCTACTTAAATTAAGCGTCCAATCTTCCTTGTAACCCGCATACGCCGGGTTTACCGCGAGGCCGTTAAATACATACTGGCTAAATTGTATGCTTTGTTGCGCCTGTAGTTTCAGGGTGATAAAAACCATGGCTGCCACCAGCAGATATATTTTAATTACCTGCCTCATTTGCTCAATTTTAAAAACACCCATCCTTTAAGCGGCGTAACCTCACCGGTATGCTCCTTCCTATTCAGGATGTAGTAGTAAGTAGCTTCGGCAAGGCCGCTGCCGTTCCAGTCGTTTTTGTAATTATCGGCCCGGTAAACTTCATTTCCCCAGCGGTTAAAAATGAGCAACTGTGAGCCAGGGTAACTTTCTAAGCCCACTATTTTAAACACATCGTTTTTACCATCGTTATTTGGGGTGATGATGTTGGGGATCTGTAGGTCGGCCGAGATCACTTTAAGCACTATCGTATCGGCACAGCCGTTTACATTGGTATATAAAAAGTGATACAGGCCCACCTTATCAAGCCCGGTTATAGTGGTAGTAGCATTGGTTGCGCTGGTAATTATTGCCGGCGATGCATCACCGGCTACCTGAGTCCATGTACCTGTACCGGTTGCTGCCATAGTTGCCGGGGCATATTGAAATATGGTTTGATCGGGCCCGGCGTTTGGAGCGAGGGTTACATGGATGATATTGGTTTTAATATTATTACACCCTACGCCGGATGGTAAGGCATCGCACTCATTAGCCGCATCGGTGGGTACGGCGGAATCTGGGTTGGTGGCGTCGGGATCGGTTACATCGGCGGGGCGTAACATTCCAGCCGTAACAGAAAGATCGCCACTCGCGGCAGGCGCTATATTACCGCTGACGGTAAAAGTACGCGTGGCGCCGTTGGCAATATCGATATTGGCACGATAGGAGTTTGCTGCAACCGTACCGCCCGACGAGGCTGAAACACCGGTGGTTGATACACTGGTAATGGATACGCCGGTTAGCGTTGCCGGGAAACCAAAGCTGAATTGTCCTCCGCTCACATCATCCGGCCCGCTATTTTTAACCACAACTTTATAAACAGCTACCTGCCCCGAACAGGCGTCCGAAGCGGTGACGCTTTCCACCGAAAGATCGGCCTCCCTTGTTTCAAAACTTACCGAGCTAAAAACCGGTTTACTTTTAATATAACTCCAGGTATCAATACATTTATTGTTGCCAAAATCGGCATCATTAAGCGGGTTTGTAGTTGGGGTACCCCACTTGTGTCCGTTAACGGCGCTGCTTAAACCACTAAGGTTTTTCACCGGGTTTGATGGTGTACCTACTACGGTTATGGGGCTATCATCCCAATACAATGTGTCGTTTGGGGCAAAAGTGCCGTTAATGCGTGTAAGCAACAATCCGTTCACGTTACGCTCCACATCAAAAAACGGGAAATGTACTTCGCCCGCGGTTGTGGCTATGGTAATACTGGTTTGGAAAATGCCACTGGTTGCGGGTACTTTATTGCCATTACCATCCAGCCCATCCCAAAAAACCTGGTTATCACCGGCATTTGCCTGGCCGGTTAATTTACGGTCGACAGCGTCTGTATAAACTCCGTTTTTATTAATATCGAGGGCGATGAGATAGGTACCGTTACCGGTTATATTAAAATTAAAGTTACCGCCCAAGGGGCTTGTCCCAGCCTTGCCGGGCGTACCTTCTGCACCGGTAAAGGTTACATTACTTATTACCGGCGCAACTGGCGCCCGCAAAAGCCATGTGGTGGTGCTACCGGGCGTATTCGCGGTTTCGGGCAGGTCGGCGGCGGGTGTATTGAAAAATATTTTCTGAGTGATATCGGTTTCGGTATCTGCGGCCCGTGGGTCCTGCACGTTGATGTTGGGGCTTAGTCCGTTTATACTTTTGTAAGATGCCTTGCCATCATCGCCCCTGAAACCCTTGTTATTTACAAAAAAGGTAAAGCCATTACCGGCCTGTCCGTTGTTGTTGAGGATGTATTGGTAACCATCTTTAGTAAGGATATGAAATATAGCATTGAAACCCACATTAAACGTACCTAAAATTCCCGAGAACACTTGCGTATATGCCCTGCCGTTAACAAAAGCGGTATTGGCGGCATTGCGCACAGATATATCAAAAGCGGTAATGTATTCTGCCGCGGGTTGGGTCCAGTTGGCGTTGGCGGGCACCGTGGGTGGATTGCCGTTCAGGTCGCTACCCAGGTTTTCGGCAATAAAATCTATTTCCCAAACGCCATCCTGCCCTGCCAAAACTTTTTGTATGAAGGGTGTGTACCCCCCGGCATTAGGCAGCGCACCCGCCTGTTCCTGCGCCCGGTTTTGTATCAAACCCACTGTAGTACTGGTGCCGCTGGTATACGTATTACCATCCGGCGACCTCAGGTTTATCGTACCGGTACTTATACCCTGGGCGCTTGAGCCTACGTAAATACTTTCGCCCGCTTTTACATAAACCTTCATGGTGCCCAACGTTGGGAACGGGAACGACGCGTTATTTAAAGTATTGCTGGAGAAAAGATAAGCACGACTACCACCACTGGCGCTAAGCTCCTTGCTGCCCTCGGCCAATAAATTATTGGTGATGAGAATTGCCCCAAACGCCACAAAAAAGCATTTGGCTACCAACAACCTGAGGCGCGGATAAATATTTAGTGAGGTGAAGGCTGTGCTTTGCAGCATGTATTTGTGTTTACAACGCTGTAAGTTATAAAAAGGAAAGGAATTGGGGAGAAAAAAAATTGGGCAGTATTTTGTGTAGCATTTTTTTTCAATTCCCTACTAACGGGATTGGGTGCGGCTAAAAATGCGGCAATGAATAGTGGATTAAACCCCTTCCTCCCCTTCCCCAAGGAAGGAATCGCACCTCCCCTCGCTCTTTTTATAAGGTTTTAAACCGATCGTTATAGTGAACAGCTTTATAAATGAATGCTATTAAACATTATAGCTTCCGCTTGTGCGCTACTTTTTCAATTTTATCGGGGAAATAGCCATCACGCCCCATAAAATAAATCCTTCTTAACCGAACTACTTCTGCTAATCTTTCGGATGGTGTTTTATTTAGCCAGAATTCCACATCGAGGCGATCCTCTTCTTCCATCTTAACATGGTTAACAACCATAGCCATTTTTCGATTTTTCATATTGATTTCACACTACAATTATTCACGATTACTCCAACCCTAACCCTTCCAAATGCTCTTTCCGATAAATCAGTGGGCTTTTCCCTGTATATTGCTTAAACAGTTTGTGAAAAAAAGCAACGTCAGAAAAGCCGCTATCCAGGCTTACCTCTGTAGCATTTTTGTGGGTCGATATCAATTGTTGCATGGCATAATGGAGGCGATAGTTTGATACCGCTTCCATCAGGGTTTTGCCGGTCATTTTTTTGTAGAACTTGCAAAAGGCGTTGGGCGTCATGCGTGCTACTTCGGCTGCTTGTTTCAGGCTTATCTTATCCCTGAAATTATCAATAATAAAACCCTGTATGGCATTAAGTCGGTGGTGCTCAATTGCCGGCGAATGATAGATCACTGCCTCGGCGTTTAACAACTCATATGATGTTGCAGCCGTTAGCTTATCCAATATCTGCAACAAAATGATAAGCCTTTTAAATGGCTCATCAACCTTGGCCATGCTCAACATCAGGTTAATGATACCGCTGGCTTCATCGCCGGTAAAATGAATCCCGTGCAGGCTTTTATCTAACAATTGGATCACTTTCCAGGCGGCCTGCTCTTCAAAAAAACGCGTACCCAAAAAAGCCCTGTCAAACTGGATCACAACCGACCTGGCATTGATCTCACCCTCACGTAAAGTTGTCTTCCAACAGTGGGGTACATTGCCCCCCACTAAAACCAAATCTCCTTTTTTGTAGGGCGACATGCTATTGCCCACAAAGCGGTTTCCCTCCCCCTTCAGTATAGCGGTAAGCTCATACTCCGGGTGAAAATGATAGGGCGATGCAAACTCATCCTGTTCAAATAACCTATACAGGAAAGTGCTTTGGCTTTGGCCGGTAAGTGTTTCTAATGTAGGTTTGATCATGGGTTTGTTTATTTTAACCTTTCAATAGTTAAGTCGTTAACGTACCAAAAACGCTAAAGTACCGTCATTGCGAGGTACGAAGCAATCTCTACACAGGCAGTTCAGCCCTAAAAGTTAGCTCTGTAAGGTTTCGAGATTGCTTCGTACCTCGCAATGACGCTTATATTTTGAAGGGTGCCTGAGCACCACAAATAAACCAAATAAATTATTTATGCTGATGCTCCGCAATATATTCCTTGGTCTTAGATTGATCAATAAACAATTTGAGGGAATCGATCTCGGCCTGTTTGTAAGGTTTAAAATCGCCGTAGTACAAATCGTGCTGCCAGATGGTTGGCTCAGGATCGCCGGGGCGGTGGCCCCATGGTAAATTGGTTTGGGTTTTGCCATTTACCAGTCCCCATAAATTGCAGCCCACTTTATATTTATAAAACACCGGGATAATTTCGCTTACTATTGATTTCCAGGGGCGGTTCATCCACTCGGTATTAATTATAGGGCGTTTATACTGCTGTAGTTTTTCAATTTGATTGATCACAGTTTGTTTATTGCCGTAATCATGGAAACTTATTACATCCACATTATCGGTAATGATAGCGTTAAGGCGCGGGTTTTGATCAAAAATATCGATGGTAAGCGGTTGTGAAGGGTCAATTGTACGTGCCCAAACAATCACCTTTTTTAGCAACGGAAATGTGGCCGAACCCAAACCACCATTGGTAGGTTCGTTGTAAAGATCCCACATCAGGATGCGATTATCATTTTTAAACCTGCCTATAACCTCCTTTACATATTTTTCCAGCTTAGGATGCGTGGTTGAATCGGTAACCATGGTATGCCCCGGGCTTGGCGACCAGTCCCAGGCATACCAACCTTTTAATGGCTTTGGCTGCACCCCAATTTTAGGATCGTTATAAATACCGAAAGAACAATCATCAAACAAAGCCGGGATAAATTTAATATGGTGCTTATCGCAAATAGCCATAAACCTATCCAGCGTTTTCAAAAAGTATTTAGGATCATCGGCATAAACAGCGTATTGCAAAACCGCACGCAGGGAGTTCATGCCCGATTGCTGAGCCAGCGCGAGCTCTTTATCAATAGCCACAGGATCAAACGAGGTTTTATCCCACATGGCGGTGTAATTAATGGCATAAGCCGGAATGTAATTGAAGCCGCAGTACCAGGGCTGCTGGTTATACCAGGTCCAGATACGCTCTTCTGACCAGCGTTTGCCCACTGTTTGGGCGAAGGTTATGGTACCGCAAAGCAATAGCATTAAGAGTAAAAATGTCTTTTTTATCATGAGGAGTGGTAATTAATATTAATAAACCAGTGGGTTAAGTTTTGAATTGGCTAAGTCGCCGGGGGGCAGTCCATCGAGCCAGCGGTTACGGTCGTTTTCCTGGTGTTTGTTTTCAGGTTCGGTTATGTGTGCGCCATCGGCATAATAAATAATTGTCATTACTTCACGGGTGGTAGTTGTGGAGCTATTCCCCGGCGCGTTATGCAGTGTCCAGCCGTAATGCCAGGTAGCATCGCCGGCCTGCATGGTTTCGGCGCGTTGAATTGGATAATCTTTAAGGCGGATATACTTTTGCAGTGCCGTTTCCGATTCATCAGAGATGGGAATATTTTCGGCAAAACCATCTTTATGTGATCCGGAAGCAAAAGTGAGCATGCCCAACTCAACATCAATATCTATCAGCGGCATCCACATGGTAACTGTTTTAAAGGTATCCAGCGGCCAGTAGTATTGATCCTGGTGCCAGGGCGTAAAGCCACCGCCCGGCTCTTTAAACAAGGCCTGATCGTGGTATATCCTTACATGCTCAACGCCCAGCAAATCGGCAGCAATTTTAGCAAAACGTTTGGCCAGAGTAAACTGCCTTACCTGCTCATCGGTTTCCCAAAGGTTCATGATTTGCAAAAAAGCTTTGCCGTAGGTATCGCGATCTTTCATGTCACGGGTTTCGGTATTGTACCTGTAAGCAGCATCGCGAATGGCATCGCGATACCAGGCTACTTCATCGGCTTGTAAGATATTTTGAATGAGCACATGCCCATCTTTCCTGAAACTATTGATCAGGTTATCATCAACCGTAATAAGGCTATCTAAAGCCGGTGTTTTCGACGAGATCATATGGTTGTATTTTGGTGTATAATGGGTTAGTAACCTTGCTGTTGATCCAGCATTACAAAACAACCTTATTAGTCACTTTTACGGCTTATAAAAATTATTCAATGAATGGTAAATATTATCCATAAAGTAAAATATTTTTATAAATTAAGCATATATGAACCGATGATCGGAGCAAATTTCGCAATCACTTAGCTGTGTTTTAAATATCAGGGGATTGCCGATAAAGCCCAAAAACACGCTTACAATTTGCCGACAAACCATTCACAATTGTTAACAATTTGTTAAGCCCTAAGCCCAAGCTTATATCGTTATCAAAACAAAAAACCGCTTCCCTTGCATTTTTACTAATTATTGACCACAGATTTCATAAAAAATAGTATTTTTAGACAACTTTTCTGACCAGGGTACCGGCAACGGTAAACTATTAATACTTAAGGGGATGAATGCAATTCACAACAAGGATATTGGGACAAAACAAAAGGCCCTTGCCATTAATCTCGACCCTAAAATATACGGATCATTCGCTGAAATTGGTGCCGGACAGGATGTGGCCGCTAATTTTTTTAAAGCCGGAGCTTCGTCGGGTACTATCGCCAAAACCATGTCGGCCTACGATATGGTGTTTTCTGATGCTATTTACGGGGTACAGGCAACACGCCGGTATGTAAGCGAAGCCCGCCTGATTTCCATGCTCGATCATGAGTATGGTTTGCTTAACGAGCGCCTTGCCGCGCAACGTGGCGACTCAACCACCTTTTTCGCTTTTTCTGATACCGTATCGGCGCTTAACTATAATAAAACCAATGATGGCCACGGATGGATGGGCGTGCGCTTTCAGCTGGTACCTAACGGGCCGTTCAATGATGTGGTTATCCACGTTAACCTGTTAGATAATGATACCAACCTGCAGCAGCAGGCGGTAGGTATATTGGGTGTAAACCTCATGTATGCCTGTTTTTATTATAACGAAATTCCACCCGTGTTTTTGTTGTCGTTGATGGACAATTTATCAAGGGACAGGATACAGATAGATATGATCCGGTTTGAGGGCCCGGATTTTACCAAAGTTGATAACAGGCTGATGAGCCTGCACCTGGTTAAATACGGCTTTTCTGACGCTGCCGTATTTGGCCCCGATGGCAAAAACATGCAGCCTACCGAGGCCCTGTATAAAAAACATATTGTAGTGATCCGTGGTCGTTTCCGCCCCTTGATCAATTTACATATGGATATGCTTAACACCGGTGTAAAACAGTTTTTACAGGAGCCCGATGTTGACAAAACAAAGGTGGTGGTAGTAACAGAACTTACCCTGCAAGCCCTAAAAGAGCGCAACGCCGATTTAAACGCCGATATTGACGAGAAGGATTTTCTTGACCGGGTTGACATCCTTTGCTCGCTTGGGCAAACGGTAATGATTTCCAATTTCCACGAGTATTATAAACTGGTAGCTTATCTTTCAAAAATCACCAGGCTTAAAATAGGCATGGTACTGGGTTATCCTAACCTCGAGTACATTTTTTCTGAAGAACATTACCAGGATTTACCGGGCGGTATTTTGGAATCATTCGCCACCCTGTTTAGCCGTAAGGTTAAATTGTTCATATACCCTACCCTGCGCGATGGCACCATATTTAACTGCCTTAAATTTTACCCGCCGCCGCATTTGATAGATTTGTACCGTTACCTGATAGCCAACAATAAAATTGAAGATATAAGGCATTACACCGAGGGCAACCTGCATGTTGATACCGATAAAGTATTGGAATTAATTAAAGAAGGCGCCGAAGGGTGGGAAAGTTACGTACCTACAGAAGTTGCGGCAATAATTAAAGACCGTTGTTTGTTTGGTTTCCATTGCGAAGTACCGGCAGATACCGAAACAAACACCACCAACGATAGCAATACGAAACCGGCGGCTTTAGATACTGTTTAATTTATCATGACCGATCTTAAACTGGAAGCCGCCAAAGCAGCCTTACAATATATAAAACCAGGCCAAACCATTGGCCTGGGCGCTGGTAGTACCATTGCGTACCTTGTAAATTTAATAGCGCAGCAAGCTGAGTTAGCTGAAAGGCTTACTTTTACATCATCATCATTTAAAACAACCAATCTGCTTGCAGACAAAGGGCTGAATGTAAAAGCTCCTGCCCTGCTTAAACACCTGGATATTTATTTTGATGGATGCGATCAGTTTGATACCGAACTAAACGCGCTGAAAAGTGGCGGCGGTATCCACACTACCGAAAAGATCCTGGCCTCCATGGCCACCGAATTTATACTCCTTGGCGATGCAGCTAAGTTTTCAACCCAACTGGATACAACTTACCCACTGGTTATTGAAGTTTTACCTGCCGCGCTGCAAATTGTGCTTCATCGTTTAGCTACTTATTTCCCCGGCGCTACCATAAAACAAAGGATAAGCACCCAAAAAGATGGCGCGGTAATTTCTGACAACGGCAATATGCTGGTTGATATTTATTTCGATAAGCTCATTCCGCTCAATGAATTAAACATCAGCATAGGCATGATCCCCGGCA
The DNA here is from genome assembly GCF_030409315.1 of Mucilaginibacter flavus. Lineage (GTDB taxonomy): Bacteria > Bacteroidota > Bacteroidia > Sphingobacteriales > Sphingobacteriaceae > Mucilaginibacter > Mucilaginibacter flavus. The sequence continues at coordinate 282,496 of NZ_JAUFPS010000024.1, forward strand.
TTGTGGAACATTCCCTGTTTTACAGGATGGCTGCCAAAGCCATCATAGCTGGTGACGATGGCGTTAATGTAATTACCCCGAGCCATCAATAATTAACGCTTTATTTTTCAAACTTATCCGGGTTTACTTCGGGTTCTATCAGCTCATCAGGTGGTAATTCCTGCGGAATGTTTTCGGGCGCTTCCTCGGGTGTAACCGGCTGGCCGGGATCTGTTGGCTGCCCTATCTCCGGATTCTTGGGATTTACGGGCATTTCGTCCGGCTCTACGGGCATGGTTCTTTTCTTGCTCATACCTTAATAACCTTTTAAAAGCGCTAATGGTTTTGTTTTATACCTTTTTAAAGCCAGTAAAAAGATCATCATTGCGAAGAGTTACGACTAAGAAATGATGATTTGGATATTTATACAAGCATTGCCTTTGAACGCTGGCGAAGACTCACCCGGCTACGCTCCGCTGGCCACCCTCTCTTCGCTTCGCGGAAAGAGGGGTTTGAATGCTGTTTATTAGATATTTATAATAAAATATGAACTTTTAAAATCCCTCTTTCCGGCGCAGCCGAAGAGAGATTCTGTGTTAATTATCAAATAATTTTTAATTTTGTTTTATTAAGGCGGCTTTATGCCAGCCTGTTTAGGGC
>NZ_JAUFPS010000025.1 GCF_030409315.1 Mucilaginibacter flavus
GCTGCTTCTTTGATACTATTTCTCGCCTGATCATGATTTAAATGATTTACTAATTTAGTAAACCTATTTCAGGACGAGACATCATGGTGCAACACCTCTCGCAGGTAAATCAAAATCCAAAAAATCTGATGAATCTGCTTAATCCTGGTTCAGAAAAATTATCTGCACATCTAAAATCTGCACATCAAAAAAACTTTTTTTAAAATTCATTTGGATATACGAAACCTATCGTAGATATTTGTACGAAGAAATTCGTATAACAGATTTAAGATGGATATCAAACCAACAGAAAGCGAGCTGGAAATTTTACAGGTGATTTGGAAAATGGGCCAATGTACCGTGCGCGATGTGCACGAGGAACTTACCAAAACCAAAGATGCCGGTTACACTACCACCCTTAAATTGATGCAGATTATGCATGATAAAGGCCTGGTTGAACGCGATACTACTTCAAAAACACATTTGTATAAAGCTTTATTTACCCAAGAGCAGGCACAAAGCAACGCTTTGGATAAAATATTGTCTACTGTGTTTAAAGGCTCAACATCCGATCTGGTGATCCAGGCCCTTGGCCAGCACCGGGCATCACCAGATGAAATTGATGCCATTAAGAGTTTCCTGAATAAGTTTGATCAGCATAAAAAATAAAACATTATGGAAAGTGTGTTCTATAATATCAGCCAGGTTTTGGGCATCACCATTATCCACTCGCTATGGCAGGGGTTATTGGTTTGGTTCGCGTTACGGATGTTGCTTATTTGCGCTCCATCGCTATCGCCCATTAAAAAACATAACGCGGGTATGGTGGCTATGCTGCTTATAGGCACCTGGTTTATTTACACCTTTATAAACCAGGTACAGGCACACAACTGGGTAAATTTAGCCGCGGCCAATACCAAGGCTTTATTGCCCGATATTAACTTTCCGCTGGTTAACATCCATTACACCGCGCAAAACAATTATTACTATTATGTAATTGAAGGCTATCTGCCTTATGTATCAGCTATTTATTTTATTGGCCTTGCATTTAATATTTTAAGGATGGGCCTGAATTGGCAGAAACTAAGTCAGATTAAACGCAGCATGATCCCGGCCGACAGGTTGCAGGATTATGTAGACGAACTTTGCAATCAACTGCAAATTAGCAGATATGTAAGCGTAAACATCAGCCGCTTTGTTGATGTGCCTTGCATGATTGGCTTTTTTAGTCCGATAATATTGTTGCCCATTACCCTATCAACCCAGTTATCTGCCGAGGAAGTAAAAGCGATTTTACTGCATGAGTTATCGCACATTAAGCGTAACGATTACCTCCTTAACCTGGTACAGCAGTTTATAAGTATGCTGCTTTTCTTTAATCCCTTTGCCCAGTTAATTAACAGGATAATAAACCAGGAACGCGAAAACCGGTGCGACGACCTGGTAGTACAAACAACCGCACAGCCCTTAGTGTATGCGCATGCGCTATTAAAGCTGGAGCAAACAAGGCAGGCACACCTGCAAATGGCACTTGCCGCCACCGGTAAAAAATATCATTTATTAACCAGAATTGAACGAATCATGAAAACCCAGAAACCCATAGGCAACGTGCGCCATTTTTTAGTGGCTGTTGCAATAATGGCCGCCGGCATCAGCAGTATTGCCTGGCTTAACCCTACCGTAGCCAACGGTAAAATAGCTATCAAAAAAGTAAATATCAGCTACCCTGCGGTATTGACCCATTTGCTTAACGATGATACCACATATAAAAAAGCGGTAAAAGTGCAAAAAGCCATCACGGCGGCAAAAGTTGCTAAAGCGATAAAGGCCAAAAGAGCTGCCGAAGCCATTTACTCATCCAACTTTAACGATGCGGAACTAAATAAGCTAACCGCCGAGGTTGAGAAATACTCAAACCAGGTTGGCAAATACTACCAAAGCGACGACTTTTTAAAACAGCAAAAGCTACTTGAAGAAAAAGGCGAGGAAATGGAGAAGTTTTATAATCGCCCGGAATTGAAGAGGATGCAGGAAGAGCAGGAAAAAATGAGCGAAGACTTTCAGAAAAACTGGGGGGCTACTTCCGAAACCACTAAACTTGGTGAAGATATGGGCAAAATAGGCGAAAAGATTGGGGCTTACTATAACAGCCCCGAGTTTAAACGCATGAACGAGGAACTTAGGAAAAAGTATGGCATTAAAGGCGAATATCATGACGACCGCAAAGAGGAGAACTACCAAAAATACCAGGACGAGCTGCAAAGCAAAATACCGGGCGAAGTAAAAGAGCAAACCGAGCTTTTGAAAAAAATGGGCCAGGATATGCGCAGTCATTACAATTCGCCGGAGTTTATCAAAAAACGTGATGAGTTGCGGATAATGGGCGACAGCATGCGAAAAGCCTATAACAACCCAGCTATGCAACAGCAAAAAGAGGAAATGAGAAAGCTAAGCCAACAAATGCGCAGCTTTAATAACAACCCCGAACTGAAAAAGGCGCAGGCAAATTTACGCGACGCCAGCAAACGCCTCAGAGAATACACCAATAGTCCGGAGTTTAAGAAACGTATGGCCGACGCTCGTAAGCAAGTTGAAGTATTGGATGAAAACGCTTCTGAAAGCGACAATAAAACCGATGGTATTAACTAAATAATTTAGCAATCAGTTACAAAAATTTAATTTAAGTAACCTTAATTCGTAATTTAGTATCCTAAATAAAATAAGGATACTTTTTTTATGCTTCAGAAGCTAACCATTAATAACTACGCGCTGATTGATAACCTGGAGATTAGTTTTGGCCAGGGATTAAACATCCTCACCGGCGAAACCGGCGCCGGTAAATCAATTATACTGGGTGCTCTTTCGCTTATTTTAGGGCAGCGTGCCGAAAGTCGTTACTTTTTTAATCAGCAAAAAAAATGCGTTATTGAAGGTTCTTTCAGGATCAACGATTTTCATTTAAGTTCCTTTTTTGAAGATAACGACCTGGACCATGAAGCCGAAACTGTTTTAAGGCGTGAAATTTCTGCCGATGGTAAATCGCGCGCTTTTGTAAATGACACGCCCGTTAACCTTACTACCCTTAAACAATTAGGCGAAAAGCTGATTGATATCCACTCGCAACATGCTACGCTGGAGATTAACGACCCGGAGTTTCAACTATTGGTTGTAGATTCGGTAGCTAAGCATGATGATTTGCTCAATGATTATCGGACCAAATTCCGCACTTATAAAAAATCGGTAAGTAAACTCAACGAGTTAATTGCCGATAGCGATAAGGCCAAAGCTGATCTTGATTATTTTCAGTTTCAGTTTGATGAGCTGGAAAAAGTAAGTTTAATTGCCGATGAGCAGGAACCTTTGGAGCGGGAATTATATGCGCTAAACAATGCAGAGGAAATTAAACGTCACCTTTATGGCGCCTACTACCTGGTGCAAGAAAGCGAAACGGCCGCCCTTTCGCAATTACGCGAGGCCGGGCAACAATTAGCCGCACTTGAAAAGTTCGACCCGCAGATTGAGGAGTTACACCAACGCCTCAACAGTACCATCATCGAACTGAAAGATATTGCTGCCGAGGTAGAAGCCATTGAACAAAAAACGCATACCAATGAGGCTCGCGTTGAAGAAATAAATCTTCGGTTAAGCCTTATTTATAACCTGCAAAAAAAACATCGCGTAAACAGCAATGCCGAGTTATTGCAAATTCAGGACGAACTATCTGAAAAAATACAGCAGGCTTTATTTGGCGATGAAGCTATTGAAAAACTACAAAAGCAATTGATAGCCGATAAGACTGAATTAGAAAAGCTGGCGGTTAAACTTACCGCCAACAGGGTTAAAGCAATTCCTTCTATAGAGAAACAAGTAATTGATACGCTGGCCGAAATGGGCATGGGGAATTCGACGTTGAAGATTGAACACATAGTCGGAAAGTCCGAAAGTCCGGAAGTCGGAAAGTTAGGTGTTCTTCCGGACTTTCGGACTTCCGGACTTTCGGACCACCTCACCAAAAATGGTGTTGACCACGTACGTTTCTTGTTTTCGGCAAATAAAGGCCATGCCTTGGCAGAAATGAGCAAGGTAGCATCAGGTGGTGAACTTTCCAGACTGATGTTGAGCATCAAATCAATCATTGCAAAATATACGGCTTTGCCTACCATCATTTTTGATGAAATAGATACCGGTGTATCTGGCGAAGTGGCCAATAAAGTAGGCCAGATTATGGAACGCCTTGCCGACAACCTGCAGGTGATTACCATTACTCACCTGCCGCAAATTGCCAGCAAAGGCAAAAACCATTACTTTGTTTACAAAGATGACAGCGCCGCTGTAACCTACACCCGCATTAAACAATTAGATAATAACGAGCGTGTAACCGAAATTGCCAAAATGCTAAGCGGCGACAAACCCGGCGAAAGCGCTTTGCAAAATGCGAGGGAACTATTGAGTAGTAAGTAGTAAGTATCAAGTAGTAAGATTTTTGACTTTTGGACTTTCGGACAAAAGACTTTCGGACTTCTTGTCTTACTACTTACTACTTTACAAAAATCTTGCTACTTGATACTAACTACTTGATACTAATATTATCTTTGCCTCAATTACATAAACTCAACACATGGCTTATAATTTATTAAAAGGCAAAAAAGGGATCATATTTGGTGCCTTAAATGAGCAATCCATCGCCTGGAAAGTTGCGCAGCGCGCAGTACAGGAAGGTGCCGAAATTGTATTATCAAACGCTCCTATCGCGTTACGCATGGGCGAACTCAATAAATTGGCAGAAGAGTGCAACGCGCCAGTTATCGGCTGCGATGTTACCAATGGCGACGATATCAACAACCTTTTCACCAAAACCAAAGAACACTTTGGTGGTGGTGTTGATTTTATTTTACACTCTATTGGTATGAGCGTAAACGTGCGCAAAAACATCCCTTACTACGAAAACAACTACGATTTTACCCACAAAGGTTTTGATATTTCGGCGTTGAGCTTACACCGCATTTTGCAGGCTGCCATGAAACATGATGCCATTAATGAGTGGGGATCTGTTTTGGCGTTAAGCTATATTGCCGCTCAACGTTACTTCCCTGGATATAATGATATGGCCGATAACAAAGCAGTATTGGAAAGCATTGCACGTAACTTTGGTTACGAGTATGGCGTAACCAAAAAAGTACGTGTAAATACTATTTCACAATCACCAACCCGCACAACTGCAGGTTCGGGCGTTAAAGGCTTTGATGGTTTTATTGATTTTGCAGAAAAAATGAGTCCGCTTGGTAATGCTGATGCAGATCAGTGCGCTGATTACTGCGTAACCCTGTTTAGCGATTTGACCAAGATGGTTACTATGCAAAACCTTTTCCACGATGGTGGTTTCTCTTTCACCGGCGTAACACAAGCTGTTATTGATCAGATGGGGAAATAAGGCTAAAGACTAAAGACTAAAGACTAAAGACTAAAGACTAAAGACTAAAGACTAAAGACTAAAGACTAAAGACTAAAGACTAAAGACTAACAAAAAGAGCGATGAGGTTTCACCTCATCGCTCTTTTTGTTAGTGCTTGCATCGTTTCTGTTTAAGCTGGGGTTGAATCAACTAATACAACTTTTACTTTGATGTCCAGTGAAGGCGCAGCCGAAAGCTGTGTTCCATTTGAGTTTTGGGCATAAAGTATAACTTTACCTACCGAATAGGTATAGCTGTAAGCGATACCATTGTAAGTTTCAGGGAGTGCCTCATAGGTTGCGCCGTTATCATAAGATATATAAACTAATACACCACCATTTGCCTGTGAATAATTATCATTCTCCGGCAAATTATTGAGTGTTGATGAATAAGAAGTTTTGCCGCCACTGTCTGTAGAAACTACCCAACCACTGGTTCCTTTTACATCATAAAAAGCAGTAACATTTGCCGGTGTAATGTATTTTTTAGTACATGAGGTTGCCGCGATCAGTATAGTGCAGCAAATAAGAGTTAAGATTTTTTTCATAATGTTTCGATTGTATATACTGTAAGAACAATATAATTAAAAAAGGTTTAACGTAATTTGAGATAATTTATTTCAAATTGGTGTCTTTCGATAAAATTCCAAAGCATTTTGCCATAAACTAATATTTTAGTTTAACTTTATTTATGCGCAAGTATCTTCTTTTTCTATTCTTTATTTTTCCATCCTTTTGCTTCGCCCAGGTATTAATTACCGGGAAGATCATCAATGCTGATGACAAAAAACCGGTAGCCAACGCCAGTGTATTTTTGAATAATGCTATTGTCGGCGATAAAACTGCCGACGACGGTACATTTACGCTCCGCAACGTAAAGCCTGGTCAATATACTTTTATTGTTACGGCCGTTGGTTTTGAAACCCATAGTGTTACTTTGATGGCCGGTACTACCAACATCAGCCTGCCGGAGATTGCCCTGGCTTCCAAAACTATCATGCTGCAGGAGGTTAACATCAAACCAGATCCAAACCGACAACGTAATTACCAGGATTTTAAACGGCTCTTCCTGGGCACTTCGGCAAATGCGGCTCAATGTAAAATCCTTAATCCGGATGTGATCGATGTAGATTTTGACTCCAAAACATTTGTGCTATCAGCCTCCAGCAGGGATGATTTCATCGAAGTAGAAAATAAAGCCCTTGGTTATTTAATTAAGTACAAGCTCACCAGCTTTAGCTATGATGCTAAACGGATGTTTTATTACGAGGGTATTTCGGTGTTCCAGGAATTAAAGGGAAGTAAATCGCAGCAGCGTAGATGGCAAAAGAACCGGATGGCGGCTTACCAGGGTTCATCGATGCATTTTTTGCGATCGGTAATTGCCGGGCAACCCGATAAAGAGGGCTTTGAAGTATTACGACTTACCCGCAAACCCAATCCCGATTATAAAGAAGGCCGCATTGGCAATAACAACTTTAAATATATACAATCGTTATATATTAAACAGCCACTTACTCCGGTCGATTTTGCGCATCCCACCGATCAGCCTGGTTTATTTGCAATTGGTTTTGCCGATTGCCTATATGTGATATTTAAAAATAAACGAGTGGAAACCGATCTTTCCATTTATCACCCTATAGAAGTGCCCAATTACCCGGTAAGCATTTTGGCCTTTGAAGAGCCTTACGCTTTTTTTGATAACAACGGCATTATAGCCAACCCGCACAGTATAATTTTTGAGGGCGAATGGGGTAATAGCCGGATTGCAGAATTATTGCCGGTGGATTATGAACCCGAAAAAGCGGCTGAAAAATAAATGATTTATTTTTAGCTTTAGAAATGCTAAAACCTTTATTCTTATTGCTGTTATTACTCCCCGTAGCAAGCTTCGCTCAGCTCAAAATTACCGGGAGAGTTATTGACAAACGATATAAAACACCAATACTAAATGCCAGGATAGTTTTAACAGGCGACACCACAAAGTATAAAACAAACGAAGAAGGGGTTTATATTATCCCAAATGTAAAACCGGGAGAATATACTTTGTTGATTACATCTAATGAATATGAAAGTTACGCTAATACCTGGCTTGTTTACGACAATAGTATTGTTATACCTGATATAGAATTGTTAAGCATAGACGAATTAGACCTTACTAACGATAAATATAACGCCAACCGGGAGCGAGATCTGAATATATTTAAAATGATGTTTTTGGGCGAATCGGCAAATGCAAAACAATGCAAAATTCTAAACCCCGATGTTGTTTTTGTTAAGTATAATAACATGCTCAAAAATCTTACTGCTTTTTCTGACGAATATATAAACATCGAAAACAGGGCGCTGGGATACCTGATAAAATATCAATTAAGAACTTTCCATTATCTTAAAAATGGCTCAGTGTATTTTGACGGAGTACAAAAATTTGAAGACTTATCAGGAAGCGAATCTGAAAAAAGAAAATGGAAAAAGGAGCGTCTGGCGGTATATCAAGGTTCGCTAATGCATTTTTTACGCGCTATCATTGGCAATCATCTTGATGAAGATGGCTTTAAAGTATCCCGCCTTATCCGCAGACTTGACACCGATTATTATAAACTAACTGCACGCACATCCTACAAAGGTATTTACAACGGTGATTCACTGCCAATAGATAGTTTTATAAATCACACTAACAAACGGGGAGTTTTCGCGCTCAAGTTTTCAGATCAACTCTATATTACGTACAACAAAAAGAAACAATACCCTAACATCAACACAGTTGGCATGCCACCGAACCTTCCAAAATTTGCTACCACCATTGTATCTTTCAACGAGGCTTATGCATTGTTTGGCATAGATGGAGTAATTACCAACCCTCAAAGTATCTCTTTTGAAGGCGAGTGGGGAGATACGGGTGTGGCAAATTTGCTTCCACCAGATTATCAACCTTAAATTTTCCTCAACAAAAAACCCCGCTTGCTTGCACAAACGGGGTTGAATTTTTATTAAGGTCGAACTTATTTTTGTTCTTCTTCTGTTGGTGTTTTGCTTTCACCTTTTTCATCAGTGATTTTAATCTCTTTGGTTTCCTGGTCAAAATCAACTTTCATGATATCGCCTTCAGTTAGCTCACCTTTAAGGATCTCTTCGGCAATCGGGTCTTCCAGGTATTTTTGAATGGCACGTTTTAACGGACGTGCACCAAATTGCGAATCGTAACCTTTTTCGGCGATAAACTCTTTAGCGGCTTCTGTCAGTTCAATTTTGAAACCTAAACCATTTACACGGCTAAACAGGAATGCCAATTCGATATCGATGATCCTGAAGATATCCTCTTTGCTCAATGAGTTAAATACGATAACATCATCAATGCGGTTCAAAAATTCAGGAGCGAAAGCACGTTTTAAAGCGTTCTCGATAACACCTCTTGAATGTGTATCGGCCTGTAAGCTTTTAGCGTTGGTGCTGAAACCTACACCCTGGCCAAAGTCTTTCAACTGGCGGGCACCAATGTTTGAAGTCATGATGATGATGGTGTTCCTGAAATCAACCTTACGGCCTAATGAATCGGTTAACTGGCCTTCATCCAATACCTGTAACAAAATGTTAAACACATCAGGGTGAGCTTTTTCAATCTCATCCAATAATATTACAGCATATGGTTTACGACGTACTTTTTCGGTCAGCTGACCGCCTTCCTCATAACCTACGTAGCCCGGAGGCGCTCCTACTAAACGTGATACCGCGAATTTTTCCATGTACTCGCTCATATCAATCTGTATCAGCGCGTCTTCGGTATCAAACATAAAACGGGCAAGCTCTTTAGCTAACTCGGTTTTACCAACACCTGTAGGGCCTAAGAAAATAAATGAACCAATTGGTTTTTTAGGATCTTTTAAGCCGGCACGGGTACGTTGTATAGCACGGGTTAATTTTTTGATGGCATCATCCTGGCCAATAATTTTGCTGGCCACAGTATCAGTCATGTTCAACAGCTTTTGGCTATCGGCCTGGCCAACCCTTTGTACAGGGATACCAGTCATCATTGATACTACTTCGGCAACATTATCTTCGGTTACGGTGTAACGTTTTGATTTGGTTTCGGCTTCCCAAAGCGCTTTCGCCTGGTCAAGCTCGGCAATCAAATTCTTTTCGGTATCACGCAACTGGGCAGCTTCTTCATATTTCTGGCTGCGAACAACTTTGTTTTTCTCAATCTTGATCTGCTCAATCTTTTGCTCAATATCCAGTATGTTTTGAGGCACGTGAATATTGGTTAAGTGAACGCGAGAGCCCGATTCGTCCAAAGCATCGATAGCCTTATCTGGTAAAAACCTATCGGTAATATAACGGGTGGTTAAGTTAACGCAGGCATTGATAGCTTCCGGAGTGTAAGTTACACCGTGGTGCTCTTCGTATTTTTCTTTGATGCGGTTAAGGATCTCAACAGTTTCTGCCGGGGTAGCGGGCTCAACCATTACCTTTTGGAAACGACGATCCAAAGCGCCATCTTTTTCAATGTACTGGCGATACTCATCTAAAGTAGTCGCGCCGATGCATTGAATTTCGCCCCTTGCCAAAGCAGGTTTAAACATGTTTGAAGCATCAAGCGAACCTGAAGCGCCACCTGCACCTACAATAGTATGAATCTCATCAATAAACAAAATTACATCAGGTGATTTTTCCAGTTCGTTCATCACGGCCTTCATACGCTCTTCAAACTGGCCACGGTATTTTGTACCGGCAACCAACGAAGCCAGATCAAGCGTTACCACACGTTTGTTAAACAATACACGCGATACTTTACGCTGAACTATGCGCAATGCCAAACCTTCGGCAATGGCCGATTTACCTACACCTGGTTCACCTATTAATATAGGATTATTCTTTTTACGGCGCGACAGGATCTGGGATACCCTTTCAATTTCTTTTTCGCGGCCAACAATCGGGTCAAGTTTACCGTCTTCGGCAGCACGGGTTAAATCGCGGCCAAAGTTATCCAGCACCGGTGTTTTTGATTTAATATCAGATACCTTTTTTGGCTGGCTAAATGACTCTTCTTCTTTAAAGTCGTCATCGCCGCCGGTTGGCGAACCTGGCATTTCGTCGGTTACATCGTTTTTATGTGATTCAACCTCACCTTTAAACACCTCGTAATTTACGTTAAACTGTACCAGTATCTGCGATGCGATGTTATCCTCATCACGTAATATGGATAACAGCAGGTGCTCGGTTCCAATTACATCACTTTTAAATATTTTGGCTTCCAGATAAGTTATTTTTAATACTTTTTCGGCTTGCTTGGTTAGTGGGATGCTGCCTATGTGCACATTGGTTCCAATGGTACCTTTAACAGCATCTTCAACAGCACGACGAAGCTTTGCAGTATCAACGTTCAAACCTTTCAGCAATTTAATTGCTACGCCATCACCATCCCTGATGAGGCCCAGTAAAAGATGCTCCGTTCCTATATAGTCGTGCCCAAGGCGTAATGCCTCTTCTCTGCTGTATTGAATGACATCTTTAACCCTCGGCGAAAATTTAGCTTCCATATATACCTTTCAATTATTATGAACGCCGCAATCTATAAATTTTGTTTTTACAAACACGGCGCGTGACTTAACTTTTATCAACAATATTGCCAACATTTAATGCTTAGCAGAAACAGACATTCAGATGATACGCAAGCTATTAAAGTTTGGGGGTAATCGATAATTTTTGTCAAAAAATTCAACAATCAGCAAATTCTTTTACAATATACGAACGAAATCCACCTATTTGATACAAAAAACTCAAAATAGTTTAAACATTGTGTTAATAAATTATAACGTTCGCACCAAAACAGGCATTTCGTCATAACCTATGCCATAACGGCATTAACCTAATATTTACCTTCTGTTAAACTTATTTACGCAAAACCATGCAAAACAGTTGCCAAATTACTCTGTTAAACGTAATTAAATATTAACAAGTATGTTCAGATATGGTGCCGGCTGTTCATGGCAGTAAATATTTTTTCTGCCAAATTATTTTCGTAGGTATTCCATCAATTTTCACTCATATTTGTCCCGATTATTTACCGGGATTACAATAAATTATAATGGCAGACGAAAAGATCATATTTTCAATGGCCGGGGTTAGCAAAGTCTACCCCCCGCAAAAAACAGTATTAAAAAACATTTACCTATCGTTTTTTTACGGTGCTAAAATCGGCGTTATCGGTTTAAACGGCTCTGGTAAATCGTCTTTATTAAAAATTATAGCAGGCATTGATAAAACCAATATAGGCGAAGTTGTTTTTTCGCCGGGTTACACCGTTGGCTACTTAAGCCAGGAGCCAGAGCTTGACCCTGAGAAAACCGTACGCGAAATTGTGGAAGAAGGCGTTGCCGAAACCACCGCTTTATTAAAGGAGTACGAAGAGATCAACGAAAAATTTGGCCTGGAAGAATACTACAGCGACGCCGATAAAATGGATAAGCTGATGAACCGCCAGGGCGAATTGCAGGACCAGATTGATGCTGTTAACGCCTGGGAGCTGGATACCAAGCTTGAACGGGCTATGGACGCCCTGCGCTGCCCCGAGCCGGATACCAAAATTTCGGTATTATCGGGCGGTGAGCGCCGCCGCGTAGCTTTATGCCGCCTTTTATTAAAGGAACCGGATGTATTGCTGTTAGATGAGCCTACCAACCACCTGGATGCCGAATCAATTGATTGGCTGGAGCAACATTTACAACAATATAAAGGTACTGTTATAGCGGTAACGCACGATAGGTACTTCCTTGATAATGTGGCCGGTTGGATTCTGGAGCTCGACCGTGGAGAAGGTATCCCATGGAAGGGAAATTATTCCTCATGGTTAGATCAGAAAGCCAAGCGTTTAGCCCAGGAAGACAAAACCGAAAGCAAACGTCAGAAAACCCTGGAGCGCGAGCTGGAATGGGTGCGCATGGGACCAAAAGGCCGCCACGCCAAATCAAAAGCCCGTTTAGGCAATTACGAGAAATTAGCATCCGAAGAAACCAAAGAACGCGAAGAAAAACTGGAGCTGTTTATTCCGCCTGGCCCACGTTTGGGTAATGTAGTGATTGAAGCCAACGGCGTAAGTAAATCTTATGGCGATAAATTATTGTTTGATAACCTTAGCTTCTCCTTACCTCCTGCAGGTATAGTTGGCATCATTGGCCCCAACGGTGCCGGTAAAACCACGCTATTTCGTTTAATCACCGGGCAGGATGAGCCTGATGCAGGAACCTTCCGCGTTGGACCAACCGTAGCCTTAGGTTATGTTGACCAGATGCATGACGACCTTGACCCTAATAAATCTGTTTGGGAAAACGTAACTGGCGGCCTTGAAACCATCATGGTAGGTAATAAACCGCTTAACTCACGTGCCTATGTATCTAAATTTAACTTTAACGGTGCCGATCAGCAGAAAAAAGTAGGCGTACTATCGGGTGGTGAACGTAACCGTGTACACCTGTCTATCACCCTTAAAAAAGGATCGAACGTATTGCTGCTGGATGAGCCTACCAACGATATTGACGTAAATACTTTACGTGCCCTGGAAGAAGCCCTGGAAAATTTTGGCGGCTGCGCGGTAGTGATCAGCCACGACCGCTGGTTCCTCGACCGTATCTGTACCCACATCCTGGCCTTTGAAGGCAACTCACAAGTATATTTCTTTGAAGGTAACTACTCCGATTACGAAGAAAACCGCAAGAAGCGCTTAGGTGATGTGGCGCCGAAAAGGATTAAGTATAAAAAATTAACAGCGTAGCCCCTCCAAATCTCTCCGCTGGTTAGCGGAAGACTTTTGTATTGTATATTGAAAGCCGGATTTATTTTTCAAAGTAAATCCGGCTTTTATTCTTCGTCCGATTTAAAAATTGCTAACGATTCACAAAACAATTTCAAGCTTTCGTTTTTTGTCATGCAAACGGCAAGCTTTTTCTTTTTTCTAAAATCCTGACTTAGCACATCATATTTTTCAAATGCTTTCTTATTGTTTAAATCCCTTCGTGAGTTATTACTAAATACACGATTTATCTCGTTACTAAGTTTTTCTTTAGGGTTTGAATAACCAGAGGTGTCGGCAGTTTTGGAATCATATATTGTTAAAACCCACGCATCAATTTCTTCGATAGCTACTGCGTATGCAATTTTATCCTGATGTGAATTTTCAAGCCATCCATTTATTTTATCTATGACATTAACTCTAAGCTCCAGGCAATATTCTTCAGGATCATTTTCCTTACTTTTAACTGGTTCAGTTACGTTGTATCCTACTAAATGTCGTTCGGCTGTATCTATTTGAATAACGATGAATGATTCCTGAACAATGGGATTATCGAAAAAAGTATCTATTAATCTACGTTCTTCGCAAACTTTTTTCACAACCGTCCAACTGCTATGTTGCTCCACCGGCATTGTGTGCAGATCAGTTTGATCTAAATGATATTCGGGAAGTTCATATCTTAAATCAGACCTATCTATATTTAAGGCCCCCTTTAAAATATTTGTTATGACAGCTTGGTCGGCCCTGCCTTCTGCATAAATACCAACAATCATTTAAAAAATGTTAGATGGTAAAGCACCTAAATAGCCACGCATCCACAGTTCAGAAAGCTTTAAATTTCCGTCTTTCGTTTCAGGTTTTATTTTGATACGCTCGACTTTGGTCTGGCCTTCGTCGGTTCGTTTTACTACGAAAAGGCGTTGCTCGTCGTCATATAAATTCAACCCGTCAATTACAGCGGGATTATGTGTGGTAATTAAAACCTGTTTATTGTTCTTTTTAGAAAGCTCTGCTATACTTTTCACTACTTGTCTACACAATAAAGGATTTAAGGCGGTTTCGATATTATCTATCGCAAAAAAAGATGGTGTTCTTTCACTTATAAAAAGAGCTAAATAAAAGAGAACATGCAAAGCACCTTCATTTGCATTTTCAGCAGAAAACATATTATTCTTCTTCTGCATAAATTTATCGGTAAAATATAAATCAGAAGTACTTCGACCCAATTTATATCCTTTCTTCTTCAACTTATCACTAGCATCAACCTCGATTCCTTTTAACCACGAAATGAAGTTGAGATCTGTCAGGTATTCTAATTGTTTTTTTGAAAAAGTCGAAAGTAGGACGTCCAATCCTTCCCCGTTTATTCCCAAAGGCTGTTTTTTACTCTCATTGTTTATACCTCTTAACGAGTTCGTATTAACATTATAAATAACAAAGTCAGTTATATATTTTTTTTCATCATCTATTGCTGACTTTGATAATTCTTCCGCTTTCTCCCTAATAGATTCTTCTAAAAAGCCATTTAAAACTTCATTTTTTTGAGCTTCTAACACATTACTCTTAAAATCAAGATTATTGTGCTTGTCTAAAAAATCACTAAATTGCTCAAAAAGAACCCTATACGCTTCATCGCTAACATACTTAAGGATGTAATTTGACCCAAAGTTAGTTCCGTTATCATTCCAGCTAGAATAAATATCATCCGGATTCTCCGATATCAATCTTGATTTTAGTATTTTATCTAATGTAGTTAGAGTTATTTTAATCTCAGTTCTAGCTTGACTACCTAAAAACGAATTAAATGTAAGGGATGGTTTTGTAACCCTAACTCCCCTATTAAATAATCCTTCTACGTTTAACTCATTGTTATTTGAAGCCGACGCCATTGCAATAGCCTCCAAAATATTTGATTTGCCCGACCCGTTCTCGCCAATAAAAATATTAACCCGACCTAATTCTATCTCCTGTTTATAGATTGATTTAAAATTACTTATCGAAATTTTATTTATCATTTAAGTTTTACTTGTTTCTTATTACAAACATACAATAATTCAGAAATTGATTTTTGGGGAATTATTTCCAAATTACGCATTTCAGATGTCATTTTACCCCTTACAATCAATTCCTTAACATAACTCAATAAAAATTTTCCTAACTTGCCGTTTTCTAAATTATAATACTTAAGGCCATGACAGAGACGCTGGACATCAAGATCACCAAGACTACGCATTCCCGTTTAGCAGAAACGGATTTTGACAACTTACCTTTCGGAAAAACATTTTCTGACCACATGTTTGTGGCCGATTATGCTGATGGTGAATGGAAAAACCTGCAGGTCATTCCCTACGGCGAGATTGCACTGAGCCCCGCCATTTCGGCCTTACATTATGGCCAGGCATTTTTTGAAGGCTTAAAAGCTTACAAACATGCCGATGGTAAAGTAACCATCTTCCGTCCCGATAAAAACGCTATCCGTTTCAACAAATCGGCAGAGAGGCTTTGTATGCCAACCCTGCCCGAAGAAATATTTTTACAAAGCATGGCCGCCGTGGTCGACCTTGACCGTGATTGGGTACCTGCAAAAGCTAACCACGCTTTATATATCCGTCCGTTTATGTTTGCTACAGATCCATATTTGGGCGTAACACCATCGGCAACTTATAAATATATGGTACTTGCCGGCCCTGTTGGACCATATTTTTCAAAAACCTTACGTGTTAAGGTAGAAACTCATTACACCCGCGCCGCCGAAGGTGGTATGGGCTATGCAAAAGCTGCCGGTAACTACGGTTCATCTATGCTGCCGGCACGTAAAGCTGCCGAAGAAGGTTTTGACCAACTGATTTGGACAGATGCCAAAGAGCACAAATACATTGAAGAAATGGGCGCGGCCAACGCCATGTTCCTGTTAGATGGCAAATTGATAACTGCCGAAGCTAAAGATACCATCCTTGATGGCGTTACCCGTGATACCGTTATCGCTTTAGCCAAAGAATGGGGTATCCCGGTTGAAACCCGTAAGGTTTCTGTTGCCGAGATTGTGGAAGGTGCCAAAAACGGTAAACTTACTGATGCTTTTGGTGCCGGCACCGCCGCTACCATCGCCTCTGTAGGTTCTATCAGCGTTGATGGCGAAGAATACTTTTTGAGCGATCCTAAAACACGCGAATTTTCGCAAAAGGTTTTAGCTACGCTTGATGCTGTTAAATACGGCAACGCACCTGATACGCATGGTTGGAATTACCTGGTACAATAATTAAACATTAACCTTATATGGAAAGGTGCGCCGGTTGGTGCGCCTTTTTTGTTTTGGTAATTTCGGTTTAGCCAAGAGGGCTACTAATCTGAGCCTATCGAACAGCCCTGACAAGTCGCAGAAGCCAGACTTACGAAGTTTTAAAAAACTTCGTAAGTCTTTCGCCGGGTAACAATTATGTATCAGAATCCAGGATTTTATAAACTTCCTAAAAGCTGCAATTCCCCGCAGGCACTATCCCCTCTTTATCGATGGTAAGTACAGGTTTTCCTTTTTTATAGGTAACAACCCAAATGGTATCAAAATCTTCATCGGGCCAGTTTATGCCTTTAACGGTAATGCCTAATGCTTTCAGTATGGGTTTAATATTGTTATGTTCCCATACAATTAGTGAAGTCCCTTTTTTTCCTTCCAGATCGGCGGCCAGGTCTTTAGCGTCTTCTTCTTCAAAATCGCTGTTGATAGGTAAATTATATTTAACAGCGAATGGTGAAGCGGTTTGAAACATTCTCCCCCTTGGGGTTGATTTACCCAAATGCAAAGCCGGAACATATATGCGATCAGGGATGCCAAATTTGGCTTTCAATACCTCGGGTAGTTTCAAAGCCCGGTTTAAACCTTTGCATGACAAGTTATCTCCATCATCCGGCTTTTCGCCGTGACGGATAAATATTAGTTTGGTATTTTTATCCTGGGCACCGGCGGTGCAGGCGGTTATAAATAACAGTAATGCTACTGTGGGTAGTAATAAAAGTTTTTTGATCATAACAAAGGCAATATACAATTAGTATAGCCCTGTTTCAAACTTAGTCTACAGATACGGTTAAGCCTTCCTGCTGTAAAATTTTACGGTAGATTTCCATTTCGGTAAACGAGCCTTCCAGTACGGGGCATTTGCCCTCATTGTGTACTTTCCAGGCTATCTTTTCGGCCTGGGCTTCAGAGTAATCGAGGTATTTCATCATGCAATGGATCACATGATCGAACGTGTTAAAATCATCGTTCCATAGTATCAGGCGGTGAACTTCTTTAAGCCCGGCTAATAATTCTTCGAGAGTGAATGTTTCTTCCTGTGTTTCGGTTGACATCGTAACTACAAAATTACTCAAAAACAATAATAAAAGTGGTAAAATCGTGTTCAATTAGCTTAAAAATCCCTGCACTAACAATAAAGTTACCAAACCCACACAACAAACACCCCATGAACAAAATTGCCAAGTGCATGATTATCCCGGCAGCTATGCAGCTGCTCAGTTTTACAAGAGCAAACGCGCAGGAAACAAAAACAACCCAAAACACACTACAAACCCCGCCACCCAATGTTACTGTAGACGGCAGCCCAAAGGAATGGGGCGATAGCCTACGCTACTTTAATGCCGAAAAAAAATATAATTACTCCCTGGCTAATGATAAAACAATGCTTTACGCAGCAATTAAACTTGCTGATAAGCCCGACCAGATGCGCGCACTTAACGCCGGTATTACCCTAAGTATTGATACCAAGGGCAAAAAAAAGGAAACCTATTCGCTAACCTTCCCGCTGGCAGAACCAGGCACCAAGCCCGATTTTGGCAAAAAACCCGATGACAACACCGAAGTTACCCAACGAGACCGCGACGATTTGATGCGCGAACGAATGACCAAACTGCGCAATATTAAAGTAGTTGGCTTTAGTGATATCGAAGGTGATATGATCACTACCTCAAACACTTATGGCATTAAAGCGGCGATTGATTATGACGTCGAAGGTAACCTGATCTGTGAATTGGCTATCCCGCTGCACTTTTTCCATTCCGGTGATCTGGCCAAAACGGAGTGGGCGTTTAACTTTAAGATCAACGGTATTCAGCGGCCTAAGCCAGGTGAAGGTGCAGATGGCGGTATGAGCAGCAGCTTTGGTGGCGGAGGCGGCGGTCGTGGTGGCCGAGGCGGAGGAATGGGCGGCGGCGGAGGTCGCGGAGGCAGAGGCGGCCGTGGTGGCGGTATGGGAGGCGGCGGCAATGCCCAGAGCGACCGTACAGAACTATCAAAATCGACTGATTTTTGGGAGAAGTTTTATTTGAATATTAATTAAAGTGAAAGGATAAAGGCGAAAGGTAAAAGGTAAAACATTCATTACAACTTTAAGATTAAAAATTTGATAATCAATATTTTAAAACGCATCTTTTGTAACACCTTTCGCATATCTGCCACATACCTTTAACGCGCTCACTACACCCTTTATAAACACCTTTCTTGCACCAATGGAGCACCTTTAAAATATGGATTATAAAAAGGATTCAAAATAATGGTAAAACCATCAACACGCTATGCGCATGGTATGTTGTTGGTTTTATTATTTAACGGTATAAGTATACACCTGCCGACCTAAATTTCCGTCGGTATCAATACCTTCAATGGTTACGCGGTAGGTGCCTTTGGTATCGGCGTTGTAATATTCAAAAGCCGCCTTGCCATTATCGGTTACTATAGCCGGGTTCCAGTAAATGGTGGTGCGCAGGTCGGCTTTGCTGCTGCTTTCGTTGACGATGTCATATCGGGGTGAGTAAAACTCCCGGGCTTTATAAAGCCCACCGGATTGAAAGTTAGCTACATCAGTTACCGGCCATTTATATGAATATGGTATCCTCCTCGATACAAAATAAATTACTTCGTCGGCACCGGTTATTATATCCCTTTTACCGGTTGTGCGGGTAACTTCTACACTTTCAATATTGGTTAGCATAATATCGCTGTATAAACTGGTACCTATCGGGTTGCCATCCAGTTTTACCAACATTGGCTGAACATCCTGTGGCTTTCTTCTGGCTAATTCACGATAAGTATAAAAGCCAAGGCTGCCATCGTCGTTTACGTGTACCTGAACTCCTTTTAGCCTTACCGATAAAAATGAGCTTAAGGTTTCGCCTGTACCCTCTTTCGGAAAATCATTGATCACCTGATCCGGATGAATGGCATTTACATAAGGGCGGTATTCTTTTTCCTGCCTATCCCTTATCACTACTTCTTTTAGGGCGATGGTGCGTTTATCAAGGCTTAGTTTAAGTTGTTGCTTTACCTGTTGCCTGTATGCCGGATTGGTTACAGTGTCTGTGGCGATTACCCAACCAGTAGTTATTTTTTTTGCAGTATTAAAAGCCGCTATAGTATCCAATTGCAATACCAGGTTTTTTTTGTCGTTTCCGGGGTTACCCCTCACTACATATTTAGCCCCAGCGTCAGGCAACAGATCTTTAAAAATAAACCTGCCATTTTGATTGGTGAGCGTATCTGTTATTACTACACCTCCGGTGGTGGTAAGTAATTTTATTTTACTATCGGCAACAGTTTTACCCGAGGCAGTTTTTACATGGCCTAACAACTGCAATGTTTTTTCGGGTTCAAACGTCATTGGCTCATTATTGCCTGCCCAAACCTGTTTCCAGGTAAACCTGTGATAACCCTGTGTAAGCATCAGTAAATCAAGATCGGCATTGGTTTCCTCGTTTACGTTGGTAAAATAATAACCAGGTTGCTCAATATACCCTTTAATATCAGATGTTAACAGCAAATCGCTTAGTATGCTGTTTGCAAGGGGCTGGTAACTATCAACAATATCTTCATTGATTACCGAAACCGAGAAACTTCCGGTTACCGGCTTAAGATCCTTATCCGTAACATTTAACCTGATTCCTGTTTTTTCCTTTGTTGCAAATGTTTCTTTTAATGATGATACATCAAGCTTTAAACCGTCCTGACGTTGTATAAAGGCCACGCGTTCATTTAAGGGTTCACCGTTTTCGGCTAACAGGGTAAACTGCACTATCCCGGTTGGGAAACGGCTTTTATCTACCCGTGTACTGAAACTTTGGGTTGATAATGATAAATCAGCCGTAAAATAAGCCCTACCCCCCACCTGCGCCAACAGGTAATATTTAGCGCCTTTTTTTGCTTCGAGTGATTTAGCTGATGCCGCTATCCTGATACCTATACTATCGGCCGCGCTATTATTAATCGCTATGGTAAAACCATCATCCTGCGCGGGTGGTAATTTTACAGCAAGGTTTTCTCCGTTTTTAAAAGTTAGCCTGGCCTGGTAGGTTTTACCCGCTTGTGGTGTAATTGCAAATACGCCCATACCTAAATGCCGGGTATTAAATACCGCAACTTCATTACCATCATTATCTGCAATAACTCCGCCGGCATCAAGCCCTAATCCATTCCCACCTGTTATTTTGATAGCCACTTTGCCTCGTAAACCATTTACCATCGCTCCTCCTTCCGGAAAAAACTGAACATCCGGCTGCACATCTTCCTTTTGCTTTTTTAACGGCTCTTTTGCAGTTAAATCGCCAATATGGATTGCACTATCAAAAAAATAAGCCGGGTCCCAATTGCGCATCCAGTTGGTATAGGCTCTTATGTGATAATTCCCGTTTTTTTGTAAAACGGGCAACTCAAAATCCGCCCAGCCTACCCCGTTATCAAGTGGCAAGGCCCGCCGGGCTATTACCGAATCCCTGTTGTTAAGCAGCTCAACATGTAACACATTACTTATGGTTGATAAGTTATGGTCGTGGCCCGCCACAACGTAGGCTTTAAACCAAATAGTATCACCAGGCATGTAATTATCCTTATCAAAATGCAAATGAACTTTTTCTGTGGGGTTGGCGTCGGTGAATTTACCAAGCGCGGCAACTGAACTGGATAAAACCGAAGTATCTGTTTGCAGTTTGGGCATTTCATCAAAATCCTCGGGAAGCAGCTCGGCAACCCTGTTTTTGCCCCATATGCCGCTCACAAGGATACTTTCGGGATTGCTTACCCATCCGTTGGCATCAAACAACGCGTAAGAACTGTTAAATTTGATGATTGAATTTTCGGCATTGTACTTATCATCTACATTATCTATCCTGCCTTTTTCACTAAAATGACCATATTTATTATAGGTTATATACAATGCATCGTTTTCGCACCCTAAAGCAAAAATCCCATCTTCGCTTGTTGTTTGCACTATTTCCCTACCATCTAACGGGTAAGTATTAAGCTTTAGCAGATTAGTTTTTACTTTTGATTTTTTGATCCAGAAAGCCAGAGAATCGTGGTTGGCCGGCGTTGGTGAAGTTAAGCCTGTATAATATTTGAGTTTTGATTTGATAAGCGTATCAGGCAATCTTTCGGGATTATAGTATACCGATAATTGTTGCATTTGAAAACCCTGGCTGGCCAAATTACCGTTAATAAGAGCCCGCAAAAAATGCATCATAGAGTTTTCATAAACACCTTGCCTGGCTTTTAACCAACGTTTTTTTTGCAACTCAGATCCTTGCAGCTGTTCAAATAAAACAAAACCTTTATATGAAAGGCTTTTTTCAAGGCCGCTCCTATTCAGGGTAAAATCAGTAAGGAGATATTTTACCCTGTACCCTAAGGCCTTGTTTTCAATCACCAAAAAATCAACCGACGATGCTTTCAGAATGTCTTTCACGTTATCGTAATCAAAATCAAGCATCTCGGGATTAATAAGTTTACAATCTTTAGCAATTTCTGATGTTCCTAAAAACTCGTCGGTAAACCAGTTTACGTACATACCGCGGTTACTATCATGTACCGGTTTTATTTTAACCTCATTAAGCTGCATTGTTTTTGGGGCAATCAATATATCGGGCATTTTAATGCCGCTGTTGCTTACGGTAAGCCGGCGCGTATAAAGTTCAAAACCTACAACAGAAACTACCAGATCATATTTACCGGCCTTTAAACCTTGCAGACTAAAAGTACCATCGGCAGCGGTTTTATCGCCAATAGTAGCATTACTTATAAAAACGCTTGCATTGGCAACAGGTTTACCATCGGCCTGGTTTAAAACCCTGCCAGATATAATTGTTTGCGCAATACAATTAAAAGCACCAAACATCAGGCCCAATAAAATCAGCGTCCGAATTATTTTCATAAACAGCTAAAAGTTAATCTTAATAAATAATTTATTCCCCGCCGATAAACCGGTTACTCTACCTGGTAGGTAAAAACCTGGCTGCCAATATTACCATCAACATCAATACCCTGTATAGTTATCCGATAGATGCCCCTTATATCCGCGTTGAAAAACGAAATTGAAGCATTGCCATCTTTATTAAGCTCAAGCCAACCTCTACGATAGGGAAGTTTTTTAAAATCTCCCCTGGCGGGGGAGATTTGGAGGGAGCTTTCTATTCCACCTTATAAGTATAAACCTGCCTGCCAAGGTTACCTTCAATATCTATCCCCTCAATTAAAACCCTGTAAGTGCCTTTGCCATCGGCGTTAAAGAATGACAGCGTGGTGTTACCATCTTTATCGGTTACCACACCAGGATTCCAGTATATGGTTGTGCGCAAGTCCTGCATCTGGATATTGGTTTTAGGATCATCATATTGCGGTGAGTAAAACTCCCTTGCCCTGTAATATCCTTTGGGCGAATACGTAACCACGCCAGGTGCATAGCGGTTATATACACCACCCTCGCCGCCACGGCGGGTGGTAATCACCAATACGCCGCCGCTGCCACGGAAACCATAAATGGCCGTGTTGCCAATGGTGCGCAGCACCTCAACACTGCCTATTTCGTTGGTGTTTAAATTATCTAAAAAATCTGGTTCTACATACACTCCATCAACAATAAGCTGCATAGGTTGGCCGGGACTACGGGTTGAATAAGCTCTGTTTAAACCATCAGCACCACGCCTTACCAGCACAAAGCTCGCTTTCATTTGCAGCGCGGTGGCAAATGTTCCGCCAATATTTTCAAAATCTTTATAGGTAAGCACCTGGTCGGCGTTGCCGCCGCCATTAAGGTTGTTGGAATTTTTCATCAATTCGGCATTTTTATCCTTTCTATCCCGCACTACCACTTCTTTTAACAGAATAGTGTGGTTGCCTAAACCGTACTTAATATCTTCGTTATATTTGCTTTTGCTGTTTTTAAGATAGGCAGATAAGCCATCGCTGATACTCACCTCCACATCGGCTGCGTTTTTGTTTTTACCGATGGGCTGCGCGGCAATATTATCCAGCTCTATCTCCACATTTTTACGGTCTTTAACAGTACGGGCCTGCACTACAAATTTGATGCTATCCCTAAACACCAGGTTTTTGAAAGCAAAGTTGCCTTTATCGTCGGCAACTGTATCAATAATAAAAGTACCGCCGGCTGTACTCATTAAAGTAATTTTGCCGCCGGCTACGGGCTTGCCGCTAAAGGTTTTGATGTGCCCGCTTATCTGCAGCGTTTTTTCAGGCTGATAAACTATAGGGGCAAAATTATCGGCCAGTACTTTTTTCCATTCAAAACGGCGGTAGCCCTGGGTTAACATTAGCACGTCCAAATCGGCATCGGTAGTGGGGTTGGGATCGTGAAAGTAATAGCCAGGCTTTTCGACATAGCCTTTAATATCAGATGTAAGTAAAACGTTGGATAAGATACTTTCTTCGGCAGTTTCATCAATCTTAACTTTAGACAGATCGATAACCGATGCCGAAAAGCTCCCTACAACCGGCACACCTTTAGGATTTTTAGCATTCAGGCTTATCTTTACCTTTTCGCGGGGGGCGTACTTTTGTTTATCGGCTGATACGGTGAGGGCCATCTCGTCTTTAGCTCTTATGAATACCAGACGTTCGTTCAAGGGTTCGCCCTTATCATTAAACAACGTGAACTGTATGATGCCCGAAGGGAACTTACTTTTGGCAATTGTACTGGTAAAAGTTTTGCCACCATCAGCGCTGTTACCAGCATAATAAATTTCGCCACCGCTTTGGCCCACCAGGAGCAAACCACTGGTTGGTGCAGCACTTTCCAGTAAAGCCTTCCCGGCCATAATTTTAACAACTATGTTGTCGTCATATGAATTATCAACATCCAACACATAACCATTATCGATGGCTTTGGGTAAGTCGTAAACTCCTTCCGAGCCATCGGCATAAGTAACGTGAGCCTTATATGTTTTGCCGCTAAGGGGTATCATTTTAAAAACGCCCATCCCTAAATGAGTGCTATTAAATGTTGCTACCTGCTGATTTTGATCATCAACAACGGTACCTTTTATATCGGCACCCAAACCATCGGCGGCAACAGCCTTAAAGGCAACTTTACTGTACACCCCATTTACCAGGTTACCACTTTCGGGGAAAAACTGTACATCAACCTTATTTGATACCGCTTTTAATATGATGCTTTTTTCTACTACTTTTTTATCAAGCTTAATATTGGTTACCACCCTGCCGGTAGCGGCCATATCGGTTGTGGTGTTTATAAAACTTACGTTAAGGCTGCCTTTATCATCGGTGATCCCTTTGCCATGGGCTATATTTTTGTTATTTAACTCAATACGGTAGTTTACTTCTTTTACGCTGTAGGGCTCGCCATCAATATTGGTATAGTTTATTAGCGCGTTTACCTTTTGCTTGCCATTTTGCGTACTATACGTAAAAGCTGTTTTGGTAAATACGGTATTATTAATGCTGTTTACAACGGTAAAAGTTTTATCAAAAAAATAGCCTTCACTTTCGTTCCGCATCCAGTTGGTGTAGGCGCGTATGTGGTAACTCCCTTCCTTCATTGAATCGGCAAGGGCAAAATCGCCGGCGGCCAGTCCGTTTGATACGGGGAGTTTAAGACTGCGCTTTACCGAATCGTTTTCATCTATCAAATCAACATTCAAAATTTCGCTGAGGGCCGATAACTGGTGTTTGCTGCCTATGGTTACGTAAGCTTTAAACCAAATATCATCGCCTATGGCATAATTGGGTTTATCAAACTGCAGGTAAACTTTTTCCTGCGGATGATCGCCCCGCCATTTATAAAGCTGATCGACCATTTTATGCAAAAGATCATCGCCCGGACCGGTAAAACTGAGCATAGCAACAGCCGCGATAGCGGTAAGCAAACCGGCAAATAATTGTTTGTGTTTCATCAAGGTAAATAAAATTCAATCTACAGAAAATATTATAATAATATAATAACATGTATGTTACGGATGTGTGGAAATTCCAAGTCCGCAGTTTTCAGGCAGATGAATTTAATAAGGTTTCAGCTTTCACGATGTTGTAGGTTTATAAGGTTTGGCTGTTAGACGTAGGGTTGGAAGGAAGGTTTAACGAGTTTGAGAAATATTTTCCGAACCAGGGGAGGGAGGTTAGCGGCTACCTAAACGCGGGCCACAAGCGGGACGCTTGCGGCAGCGGGGGAATATTTATAAAAGTCTTAACTCTTGATTCTTGACTCTTGGCTCTATTCCCTACCACTTATTCTTCCACATCATGCTTTCAACCGGGCGGGTAGTGGGGTTGTTGTATTTGGCGTTATCCTTGGTGTTATACAGGGTTTCAATATCTCCCTCAACCACAAAATAAATAAGCTGACCGATGGGCATACCCGGGTAAATGCGTACAGGCTGTGCGCAGGAGATTTCCAGCGTCCAGGTATTACAAAAACCTACGTCGCCTTTGCCAGCGGTAGCGTGAATATCTATGCCCAATCTGCCGGTGCTTGATTTACCTTCTAAAAAGGGCACGTGTTTATGGGTTTCGGTATACTCTACCGTTACACCCAGGTAAAGCGTATTGGGTTGTAATACAAAACCTTCTTTCGGGATTTCGAAGGCGTCTATTTCGTTGTGTTTTTTGGCATCAAGCACCCTATCGCGGTAGGTAGCCAGGTGCTTGCCTAAATGCACATCGTATGAATTGGTGCCAAGACAATCGCGCGTAAAGGGTTCAATAATGATGGTTCCTTTTTCTATTTCTTCCAGAATGCGCTTATCAGATAATATCATGGCAGGTGTTTTTGTGAGGCGGCAAAAATATAAAATTTAAGGTAAGCCGCCGTACCTTTTAATCAAACAATGTGGAAATTGATGGCACATTGAAAAAACCAGCACATTCTACTAAAAATGAACCGTTTATGAATATGAGTTAGCAATTATTATAATTAAATTTATTTCACATAAGTTTGCATCCTATTTTGCAATTTTTACTTCTATGGCTATAGCATTCAGGCAGCATATTGATGACGATACGGAGTTCGCGCTCTGGAAAATTGAGGAGGAAGCCAACGACCTGTATGTACAGCTACAACTAAACGAAGAAGAGAAAGCCTACGTTGAAAAACTGAGCAATGGCAAGCGCCATTTACACTGGCTGGGTACCCGTGTGCTCCTCCGTAAAATGCTACGTACTGATGAGTATATTGATTGCAAAGTTGACGCGCATGGCAAGCCATACCTCGTAAACCTGCCCTACCATATCTCCTTAAGTCACTCTTTTGATTATGCCGCGGTGATGATCAGCAAAACCAATAAGGTGGGAATTGATATTGAGCAGATTAAAGAGAAGGTAGAGCGCATTGCCCATAAGTTTATGCAGCCTCAGGAACTTGCTTTTATAAGCGACGAAAAGAAAATTGAGCAGTTGTACGTTTGCTGGTGTGCCAAAGAAGCGGTTTATAAATGTAACGGACAAAAAGAAGTATCTTTTGTAGATAATATTTTTTTAGAGCCTTTTAATTTTGAGCACCATGGCGTATTAGATGCCAGTTTGCGTAAAAATGAGCTCAACCTTGATTATACCGTAGGCTACATGCAATACGAGGATTATATGATAGGCTACGTAAAGGGAAATGTATAATGAAAAATAAAAGAGTTTTTTTTGAAGACTGGGGACTGATAGATTATCAACAGGCCTGGGATAAGCAGGAGCACCTGTTTTCGGCAACGGTAAAAACCAAGTTAAACAACCGCAACAGCGAACTTGCCTACGCCGAAGCCACCAAAGAGCATGTTTTGGCCGATGCGTACGCGCTTTTTGAACCTGATGAAACTTTCAACTATCTTGTTTTTTGCGAGCATCCCCACGTATATACCTTAGGCAAAAGTGGCAAAGCCGATCATTTATTGTTAGATGAACAGGGCCTTAAAGATAAACAAGCTACTTACTATACCATTAACCGCGGCGGCGATATTACGTATCACGGTCCGGGCCAGATAGTATCATACCCGATATTGGACCTTGACAACTTTTTTACCGACATCCACCTGTACCTGCGTACCTTAGAAGAGGCGGTGATCCTTACCCTGGCCGATTATGGTTTAACAGCAGGCCGCTACCCCGGCTATACCGGCGTATGGTTTGATGCCGATAATGAAAAAGCCCGCAAAATTTGCGCTATGGGTGTGCGTTGCAGCCGCTGGGTAACTATGCATGGGCTGGCGTTTAACGTTAATCCCGATTTAAGTTATTTTAAAAATATAGTACCTTGTGGCATCGACGATAAGGCCGTAACCTCCATGCAGCAGGAATTGGGCTATGAAGTTGATATTAATGAAGTTAAAAAAATCCTTAAACAGCATATTTCCGTATTGTTTGATATGGAGATGTTGTAATGAAAGCAATTATTTTAATTTTATTATCGATAAGCAGCCTATCGGCCTGCTCTAAAAAACCCGACCCGATGTTTACCAATACGAACACCACCACGCCGCCTGCTACAACCATACCCGTAGCAGCAACAGATACACTGAGTTACCTTGCCCTTGGCGATTCATATACTATTGGTCAATCGGTTACCGCGCAGGAATCGTTTCCTTATCAGCTTGCGGCGCAAATTCCCGGGTTTAAAATAAAAGAACCTGTTATTATTGCCCGCACCGGGTGGACTACCGGTCAGTTGATACAAGCCATAAAAAGCAGCGACACCAATGTTAAAACCTATGATTTTGTAACCCTGCTCATCGGCGTAAACGACCAATACAGCGGCAACAGCCAGGATGATTACCGTTTAAAGTTTATAGATGTTTTGAACACGGCCGTTAAATTTGCCAAAGGAAACAAAAACCATGTATTTGTACTATCCATCCCCGATTATGGTGTTACACCCTTTGCCAATGGCAATGACGCTGTAATAAGCCCGCAGATTGACCAGTTTAACGCCATAAATCTGGAAGAAAGCAACAAAGCGGGTGTTAACTACATCAACATCACCCCCATCTCAAAATTAGCCGCCAATGATCTTACACTACTTGCTAACGACGGCCTGCACCCATCGGCCAAAATGTACCAAATGTGGGTGCAGCAGTTAGCACCACAGGTGGCGAAGGCGTTTACAAAGTAGAGACTAAAAGTGGGAATGACGTAGATAGCATGGCGTAGAAGACTCACCCGGCGAGGCTACGCCCGCCACCCTCTCTTCACCTGCGGTGGAAAGAGGGGTCTGAATACGGATTATATAATTTATCTATTATCAGTCGTTCAAATCCCTCTTTCCGGCGAAGGTGATTGTTGCGCAACTGTATAATAAAGTTCTTTGAAATATTGATTAAAACGTTGTTTTTTAGTAAATTAAAGGCATGCAAGGGAAAAAAGCACATCAGGAAAGCTTATTCATCCAGTTTCAACTTTCGGACCATGTTCCAGCCGATAATTTCTATCGTAGACTGAAGGGCGTGCTTGATTTGGATTTCCTATATCAAAGCACATCAAAATATTATGGTAAGGAAGGTCAGAAAAGTATCGATCCGGTTGTGTTTATGAAATTGATGCTGGTGGGGTACCTGGAAAATATCAACAGCGACCGCCGTATCATTACTTCGTCAGGGATGCGGATGGATATTCTTTATTTCCTTGGATACAATCTCGGTGAAGAGTTACCATGGCATTCAACCTTAAGCCGCACCCGTAAGCTATTTGGCGAGAAAATCTTTCTTGAGTTGTTTAAACAGGTGTTAAAGTTGTGCATTGATAAAGGCCTGATTGCGGGTAAACGGCAAGCGGTCGACAGTGCTTTAATACCGGCCAATGCTTCCAAATACAGCATGGTTGAACGGATAGTAATGGAAGATGCATCCGTTTTTAGCCGGGAACTGAATGAGAACATAGAACAAGAGCGTGCAAAACCGGAAGCACCGAAAGAAAATGACAAGAATGACCAGGAAAAAAAGGATAAAAAAGGACCTACCAATCAAACCCATTACAGTCCTTCAGATCCTGATGCCCGCTTAACTACTAAACCGGGCAAGCCGATGAGGTTGTATTACCGGGCGCAAATGAGTGTAGATACTGCCAGTCACTTTATTACCTATATACAGGCTTTTAAGGGGAATGAAACTGATAATACCAGCCTGCCGGCGATGTTGCCGCAGATTGTAGATAACCTTTCCGGCGCTCATGTTTCCCGGCCAGAGGAAATCCTGGCAGATACCGGTTATAGTAGCGGTAAAGCGATCAGGGCTTTAACAGCCAACAAGCTTAAAGGATATATTCCTAATCCCGGAAGTTATAAATCTTCGAGGGAAGCTGACGGCTTTACGTATGACGATAAATACGACAGATACATCTGTTTAATGAGTGTGCCATTGCCTTTCAGGCGTGTCGAGTCGGTATATGGCGAGCCATCCGTATTTAAAAAAATCTATGAATCAAACATCAGCGACTGCAAGAACTGCCCTTTCAAAGAGATCTGCGCGAATAACAAAGGGTTCAAAAAGCTGGTTGATTCAGCAGACAAGCCCCTGTATGAATATATGCGAAAGCGGGTAGAAAGCCCCAAAGGCAAACAAATGAAATCGCTTCGATCCAGTACTGTGGAGCCTGTCTTTGGTTCCTTAATCAACTATACCGGCTTAAAAAGAATAAATACCAAAGGCCTCAAACAAGCAAACAAGGGGAATGCTTGTGGCTGCTGTAGCATACAATATTAAAAAACTGCTTGCTCACAAGCCTAAAAAGATCAAAGAAGTAGAAAAAACCGTCATAAAAGGGATAAACGATCTGATTTATTGCTTGTTTATCTTATTTAACCGATATTACCTTAAATCCGATAATATCGTTTTAATCAATATCTCAAAGAACGCTTTACTATCTCACGACGGTAATTACTAATAGTTGCGCAACAATCACCGAAGCCGAAGAGAGGGTGGCCAGCGTAGCGTAGCCGGGTGAGTCTTAGCCGGCATTCAAAGTCAGTGTTTGTGTAAATATCCATCACGTCATGGGTAGCCTGTCGAAGCTCGCGAACCTCTGCGCACGTCCTTCGACAGGCTCAGGATGACCCGCCCCTTGTTAATAACAATAACTTATCACGGGAAGAATGAAGCAACAATATAATCCTATAGCGTCATTTGCAATTCCCCCCCATCTGCACATCTGTAATCTAAAATCTGCACATCTATCTACCCTAACACTCCGGCAAGCTTATAGGAATATTGATGGCCAGGCCGCCATCGGAGGTTTCTTTGTATTTAGAGTTCATATCCAGGGCGGTTTGCCACATGGTTTTGACCACAGCATCTAAGCTTACTTTGGCTTTTTCGGGATTACTTTGTAAGGCTAATTGCGATGCGGTGATGGCTTTTATCGCGCCCATGGTATTACGCTCGATGCAGGGGATTTGTACCAGGCCACCAATTGGGTCGCAAGTTAGGCCGAGGTGATGTTCCATGGCAATTTCGGCAGCCATTAATACTTGTCGTTGCGTACCGCCCAGGCATTCGGTTAAGGCAGCAGCGGCCATTGCCGATGATACGCCAATTTCGGCCTGGCAGCCACCCATGGCGGCAGATATGGTAGCCCCCTTTTTAAAGATGCTGCCAATTTCAGATGCGGTTAACAGGAACTGGATGATCTTCTCTTCCGTGTTGCCATCGCAAAATACAATGTAATATTGCAGTACTGCCGGGATAACACCAGCGGCCCCATTGGTGGGTGCGGTTACCACACGGCCAAAAGAGGCATTTTCTTCATTAACAGCCAGGGCAAAACAGCTTACCCAATCTAAGGTATTTTTGAAGCCTTCGCCGGTTTTACGGATGGCGGTTACCCATTCATCATAATTAGTATAAGCATTGTTACCTATTAGCTTGCTATTGAGTTTAAAAGCACGACGGGCTACATTTAAACCGCCGGGTAAATGCCCGGTGGTGTGGCAGCCCCGGTACATACACTCTTTTAAGGCTTTGAAGATATTAAGCACACCTGTGCGAGTTTCCTGTTCGGTACGCCAGGCCAGCTCGTTTTCCATCACTACTTCCGATATCTTCAAACCGGTTTTTATACACCAATGTAATAAATCTGACGCGGTATCTATGGGGAAGGGTAAATCAACCTCTTGTTTGCTTTGTGTCGATGCACCATCTTTTACCACAAAACCGCCACCTATAGAGTAATAGGTTTCACTGATGGCCTTTCCATTTAATAAAAATGCCTGGAAGGTTACCGCATTGGGATGGAATGGCAAACTTTCGTTATATAAAAACAACAGGTCATTAGCCACCGAAAAACCAATTGGTTTAACACCACCTAATATTAACTGATGCGATAAGGTAATATTAGCAATTTTGGGGGTAACCTGGTCAACCTCAAAAGTCACAGGATCATCACCGCTTAGGCCCAGCAAAATGGCGATATCGGTACCATGACCATGCCCGGTTTTGGCCAAAGAGCCGTAAAGCAGTATCTGTACCTGTTCAACCAATGGCAATACATCTTGTTGCACAAGCGATTGTACAAATTGCTCGGCAGCACGCCAGGGACCAAGTGTGTGCGAACTTGACGGGCCTATGCCTATCTTAAACATATCAAATACCGAAATCTGTTCTCTTTGCATCGGCTCAAAATTAAAAATAATATGGCAAAATGGTCCTGTAATAAATATGATGCATTAGTTAATTGTTATTTAAAAAATTTATAATTTGCGGTAACTAAAACTTATTAAAAACAAAAACCAAACCTCAAAAAATGGAAAACTACGATCCGTCTTCTGGCTCTCCGGCGCTATTTGCAGCATTCTTTGGTATTATGATGATTCCAGGTTTAATTGCATGGGTAATTACCGTTGTTGGCATGTGGAAAACATTTGAGAAAGCTGGCAAACCTGGCTGGGCCTCAATTATCCCTATTTACAATGTTATAGTGATGCTTGAAATTGTTGGCAAACCTATATGGTGGCTGATACTATTTATTATACCATGCGTAAACATCGTTTTCGCCATTTGGACAATTAATCTTTTCAGCAAAAGCTTTGGCCAAAGTGAAGGTTTCACAATCGGTCTTATACTTTTACCGTTTATATTTTTCCCTATTCTTGGCTTTAGCAAAAACTACCAATACATAGGCCCTGCCGGTGCTGGGTTTGCGGGTGGTTTTAAACCTTATGATCCATCAATTGATTATAAAGACCCTTTTAATCCAAACACACCGCCGCAGGTTTAATGCTGCCAAATTATATCAAATTACAAATATTTTGCAGTCAGCTGGGTTTTATCCACTGGCTGCAAAATCATTTATTACCCTGCCCATTTAAATATCTTACAGGTATTGATTGCCCCGGTTGCGGCTTTCAGCGATCAATAGTTGCCCTTATGCAGGGCGATCTTCACAAAAGCTTCGGCCTATATCCACCAGCCATACCCCTGTTGCTATTTTTTGCTTACGGCATTGCCGATAGCTATTTCAAGCTCGATAATAAAAAGTCGACAGTAAAGAAAACCTTGTTTATGATAGTGGGCAGTATTGTGCTTATTAGTTACGGCCTAAAAATGTATGGCTTATACCAACATTACAATACATCGGCCTGGGCAACAATGTGACTGTAGTCTTTAATAATGGTTTGTAAAAACAGCATATCATTCATTTCGGGCGGGGTGGTCACACCTAACAACTCTCGTATTCGCTCGGCCATGTTATAAACCAAAACACTGTTGCGGGTTTTAATGTAGCTGTTTATTACTTCGTTTATCAATTCAATATCCTGGTCGTTAAGGTTTGCGGCTGCGGCAAAAACGGGTTCGTAATTATCTTCGGCCGGTTTAAAAGCTATATTATTCATTTTGGTGCGCGGTACGGTGCGGATTAATGATGTACCGGCAACCATATCGCCCAATCGCTGCGATTTATCGGATACTGCCACGCAAATCAGTCCGCATAAATGAGAGGATAAACTAAAATCAACTATCCGGAACAGCCAACGCAACAAATACTGGCTAAACCGCGGGCGGGCACCATCTAAACTGATCACCTTAATTTTCATTACCCGTTTGCCAACACTTTGCCCGTTCATGGTGCTTTCACAAATCAAATCATAAAACACAAAAAGCGTTGCGTAAACTACAGCCAGTATAATCCAAACTATCTTATTCTCCATGCCGCCCGTGGCGCTCATCACAATAATAGCCGCTATCATAATGGCAATAAACATAGCCATATCAATAAGGTAGGCTACAATACGTTCGCCAAGGCCGGCTACTTCGTAGTCAATATCAATATTTTGTGATGTGGTTATTCTTATGGTTTGCATATCATCAAATATAAAACCTAAATATGTTCTTTTTAGTTGATATATTTCGCTTTTGTAATTATTTTAACAAAAAATTTAAACCCCAGGTCACTCCATGCGCGAACCTCTATTTGTAAAGCAAAACTCTGCCAAATGGAGCAGCTACGAGCTATCGCCAACAGAAGACCCGGATGAACTTGCCGACAGGTTTGTTCAAATAACCGACGATTTGGCTTACGCCAAAACCTTTTACCCCAAATCAAAAACTACCACCTATTTAAACGGACTGGCAGCGGGCCTGCATCAATCTATCTACAAAAACAAAACAGAAAAAAGCAACCGTTTTTTAACCTTCTGGAAGTACGAGCTGCCGATACTTTTTAAAACTTACCAAAAGCAACTGCTGTATGCTTTTATATTTTTCATTGTTTTTTGCGCTATAGGCGCGCTTTCGGCCAAGTACGATGAAAACTTTGTGCGCTTAATTTTAGGCGACGAATATGTAGATATGACCAATGCCAACATAGCCAAAGGCGATCCTTTCGGTGTGTACAAAACCGGCGGCGAAGCTCTGATGTTTTTGGCCATAGCAGGCAATAATATTTATGTATCGCTTGTAACTTTTGTAAGCGGCATTATATTTTCTGTTGGCGCGGTTTATAATTTATTTCGTAACGGAATTATGCTGGGTTCTTTCCAGTACTATTTTTTTAGCAAGGGCCTGGGCGTAAAATCAATCCTGGTGATCTGGATACATGGCACTTTAGAAATTTCATCTATTGTGATAGCCGGGGCGGCCGGTTTAATTTTAGGTAACAGCTTCTTGTTCCCAAAAACTTACACCCGTTTAGTATCTTTAAAAAAAGGAGCCAAAGATGGCATGAAAATAGCCATAGGAATTATTCCTATTTTAATTGTAGCCGCTTTTTTTGAAGGCTTTGTTACGCGCCACACCGAAATGCCGGTTTGGCTTAGCGTTAGTATTTTAAGTTTATCGTTCCTGTTTATTGTATGGTACGTAATTATATACCCTAATAAAATTTATAAAACCCTAAATCACAATGCCTCCAAAAGTTGAATTAGCCAAAACCCGTGATTTTGGTGAACTGATAAGCGACACTTTTTTATTTATGCGGCAAAACTTTAAACCGCTGCTCAAATACTTTTTCATATTTGGAGGAATCTTCTTAGCCGCCGGAGTTATAAGTTCAACGATGTACCAATTGAAGGTACTTGGTTTTACCGTAAGCAATAGTCGCATCTCGGCAGAAGGGAGCCGCGAATACGGTCCATCGGTATGGCGGGTATTTGGCTGGGAGTACGTTGTGGTGGTACTTACCTCCACATTAAGTATTATAGTTTTAGAAATAACCGTATTAAGCTACATGGCCCTTTATAAAGAAAAGGGCAACCAGGTGCCTACCAGCGAAGAAATATGGGGTTATCTTAAATACTATTTTTTTAAGGGGCTGGGGAGTTCACTTCTGCTTAATATATTAATGTTATTCGCTTTTCTTTTTTGCTTTTTCCCGGGTCTTTACCTTGCACCAATATTTGCTTTGGTGTTGCCTATTATGGTGATAGAAAACACATCCTTTGGCTATGCGTTTAATCGCAGCTTTGTACTTGTAAAAGAAAACTGGTGGTCAAATTTTGGTGCACAGTTAGTAATATGGATTATTGTATATGTAGGCATTACGGTATTTAGTTTACCAACCAGCATTTACACCATTGTGAGCACGGTTGTCCAGGCTCAAAAAGGCGCCGCGGCTACGGTAACATCCTTACCTTTTGCCATTGCTACAGCGGTAATTAAGGAGATGGGGCTTGTATTAATTATAATTCCCTGCGTAGCAGTTGGGCTTTGTTATTTTAACTTAACCGAAGGTAAGGATGGCACAAACCTGTTAAGCAGAATTAACAAACTGGGCAACATAGCACCCGATACTGATTTACCAGCTGAAGAATATTAGTATGCTGCGATTGCTCTGTATCCTTTTCCTGGTCTTATTTGTAAATACCGGCAAAACAGCGGTACCCGTTCAAGCAAAAAAAACAACGACGACGCCGTTGGTGCTTCCCGTACCTGTTCAAATAAAAAAAGCGCCAAAGGTGCCTTTGGTATTAAAAATGGATACCGCGCAGGTTAACGTGCGCCATTTTGATAGCACGGCTTTAAAAGCCTATAGCAAACATCCCGAATTTCAATACCAGGAAGATGATGCGCAATCTACACCGTCCTGGTGGACACGCTTTTGGCGCTGGTTTTGGAATTGGGTGCTTGATTTGTTTAAGCCCATGAAACTGAGCAAGCACAACTATAGTCCGTTTATCAGGTTCCTGCTTTATGCCTTGCGATACCTGGCCATTGGCGCGGGTTTGGGTGCCATTGTTTTTCTTGGCTTAAAACTGGCGGGCATAGATATGCTCAACGTGTTCCGAAAAAAATCTATGAGCGCCAACCTGCCCTACCTCGAATCGCTTGAAAACATTCACGATATTAATTTTGATGACGAGCTGGAGAAAGCCATCGCTCAGCATAACTATCGCCTGGCTGTACGCCTGCTTTATCTAAAATGCTTAAAACAGCTTAGCGATGCCGATTTAATTAAATGGCAGATAGATAAAACCAACAGCGCCTACATCAATGAGTTAAGTAACCCCGAGCAGCGCCGCGTTTTTAAAATGCTCACCCTACAGTTTGAGTACACCTGGTATGGCGAGTTTGCCATTGATGCCGTTGTTTTTAAAAATATTAACGCCTTATTTATGGATTTTAAAAAAGGCATTGCATGAGGGATTTTAAAATTTATGTAAGCATCGCCAGCATACTGCTTATTATTTACCTGGTAGCGCAATACAATAAACCCAGCGCTATTAACTGGCAGCCTACACTGGCCAAAAATGATAAGATTCCTTTTGGCACTTTTATTTTACACAACCAACTTACCACGCTATACCCCGAAGCTGCAATAGTCAATACCAATAAGTCGGTTTACAATGCGTTTCATAACGATAGCCTGCAAAAGGGTAACTACATCATTATTGCTAAAAATATCACGCTTAACAAGTTTGATTTTAAAGAGATGCTGAAGTATATCAAAGCCGGTAACTCTGTTTTCATGTCGGCATTTGAGTTTAAGGGGTTCTTTGCCGATTCATTGCAGATTGAATCGCGGGCCGAAAACTCAACAAAAAACGTATCTCTCAATTTTGTTAACGATAGGCTAAAAGCAGGCAAAAACTATGTGTTTAACCGCGACATTAACAACCAGTATTTCAGCAGTCTTGATACTGCAAAAGTTACCATATTAGGTAAAAACTATGCTGATCATTGTACACTCATCAGCTACAAATTTGGCAAGGGTACACTTTACCTATGCTCAACGCCGGCTGTATTTACAAATTACAGCCTGCTTACCAAACAAGGTGCCGACTATGCCGAAAAAGCACTATCATATATGCCGCAGGCCGGTTACGTATACTGGGATCAGTTTCAAAACGGAGATCTTCCGGAAGATCTATCGCCATTGAGGGTATTTTTTGCTAATCCTGCATTGCAGTGGGCTTATTACATTAGTCTTTTTAGCATTTTGGTTTATGTTATTTATGAGATGAAACGCCGCCAGCGCGTGATCCCGGTAATAGAGCCCTTGCAAAACTCCACCCTGGAGTTTGTGAACGTTGTGGGGCAGGTATATTACGAGAAACGTGATAACGCCAACATAGCCCATAAAAAGGTGATTTACATGCTGGAACATTTAAGGGATCAGTACCGCCTAAAGACAAACAGGCTTGACCCTGAATTTATTGAGGTGTTGACAAAAAAAACCGGCCTTGAGGTGGCATTTATTACCGACCTGGTACATGCCCTTATTTTCATAAGCGCCCAGCATCACGTTACTGATATTGAATTGATACGACTTAATAAACTGATAGAAAAATTTTACAGCCAAACCGGATATAATGGAAAATGATTTTTTTGAACAACGAACCGACATGAGCAGGCTAAGCCAGGCGGTTGACCAGATTAAAGCTACCCTGGCTAAAATTATTGTCGGTCAGCACGATTCTATTGACCTGCTGATTGCCGGCATCCTGGCCGACGGGCATATTTTAATTGAGGGTGTACCCGGTGTGGCTAAAACGCTTACTGCCAAATTAATCGCTAAGGCCATTGACGCCCAGTATTCGCGCATACAGTTTACGCCCGATTTGATGCCTTCTGATATCCTGGGCACATCGGTATTTAACCCCAAGCTCACCGAGTTTGAGTTTAAGCAAGGGCCTATCTTCGGTAACATCATCCTCATTGACGAGATTAACCGCGCGCCTGCCAAAACCCAATCGGCCTTGTTTGAGGTGATGGAAGAAAAGCAGGTAACTATTGATGGCAAAAGCTATAAAATGCAGGAGCCATTTACCGTATTAGCCACCCAAAACCCGGTTGAGCAGGAAGGCACTTACCGCCTGCCCGAAGCGCAGTTAGATAGGTTTTTATTTAAAATAGAGATCAAATATCCAACGCTGGAAGAAGAAATTCAGATCATCAGCCAGCAACATCAGCAAAAAACAACAGATCAGCTTAGTAACCTAAGTCCGGTGCTATCTGCCGCCGAAGTGATCGCTTTAAGGCATCAGGTAAAAGCTTTGCATGTTGAGCGTAAATTATTAGAGTTTACAGCCAAAATTGTGTACGAAACCCGCAACCACAAATCATTGTACCTGGGCGGTTCGCCAAGGGCATCATTGGCTATGATTAACGCAGCTAAGGCGCTGGCGGCTATTAAAGGTCGTGATTTTGTTACCCCTGATGATATTACCCATGTAGCCGCGCCGGTTTTACGCCACCGCGTAATGCTTACACCCGATAAGGAAATGGAAGGCTTAACGCCGGACGACGTAATAGCGCAAATCATTCAAAAAATAGAGATACCCCGATAATATACCTGTGTGAAAAAATTCTTCGGCCTGTTTTATAAAAATCTTTTTTTTACCAACCGCTTATTTACCGGTTTAGGTATCAGCGCCGTTGTGTTTATACTCTCCTTCTTTTTTCCGTGGCTGGGCATTATACCTGTACTTATATTCTGGGCGTTGATAGCGCTGTTTTTAATTGATGTGCTGATGCTTTACCGCACCAATAAAGGTGTATTTGCCAAACGCCACGCGCCCGAAAGATTAAGCAACAGCGATGATAACGACCTGGGCGTATATATTGAAAACTGGTACCCTTTTAACATAGGTGTCGCTGTTATTGACGAGATCCCATTCCAGTTTCAGAAGCGCGACATCTGGTTTAAAAGTAGCTTAAAACCCAACGAGCGTAAACTCATTAGCTATGTACTGCGCCCTACCAAACGCGGCGAGTATGAGTTTGGCAATGTGATGGTGTACGCCAAATCGCCATTAGGACTCATCAGGCGGCGCTTTATTTTTGAGCAGGCCGAGACATTGTCGGTGTATCCATCGTTTCTGCAGATGCGTAAATACGAGCTAATGGCTATCTCCAATCGCTTAACCGATATCGGCATTAAAAAGATTCGCCGTATTGGGCACAGCCTGGAGTTTGAGCAGGTAAAAAACTATGTTGCCGGAGATGATTACCGTACCATTAACTGGAAAGCCACCGCAAGACGCGGCGACCTGATGGTAAACTCCTACACCGACGAAAAATCGCAGCACGTATATTGCGTAATTGATAAATCGAGGGCCATGAAAATGCCTTTTGATGGTTTGAGCTTATTGGACTATGCCATCAACGCCAGCCTGGTACTTTCAAGCGTGGCCCTTATTAAAGAGGACAAAGCAGGCTTGATAACCGCAGCCGAAAAAATAGGCGCTATAGTACCAGCCGATAGAAAACCTTCGCAGCTGAACAAGATCCTGGAAGTTTTATACAAGGAGCGTACCCGGTATTTAGAAACCAACATGGAACTGGTTTATACCACCGTGCGCAGCGTAATAAAACAACGCAGCCTTGTAGTATTTTTCACCAATTACGAAAGCATGAACGCCCTCAACAGGCAACTACCCTATTTAAAAAGGATAGCCAGATTTCATCTACTGTTAGTCGTATTTTTTGAAAACACCGAACTAAAAACCCTGAGCGAAAAACAAGCTACCGACCTGGAAGGAATCTACATAAAAACCATTGCCGAAAAATTTGCTCACGATAAAAAACTTATTGTAAAAGAATTAGCTAAATATGGTATTCAATCCATCCTGAGCGCGCCACAAAACTTAACGGTGAATACTATTAATAAATACCTGGAGCTAAAGGCTAAGCAGAAGATTTAAAATTTGCGGGTGGGCGCGGTGAAAATGCCGACCATAGACTAAACTCACGGTATACTGTAATAAAGATTGATAGCTTTAATTATTATTCAACAAAGTATCGCGAACATTTTATGAATATAGATAAGGAACAAATCAAGGAAAAGTATTTAAAGTTAAAACTTCTCTTGGGAAGACAGCCTGGGAGTAAAGAGTTTTATAAGGAAACAGGCATTTCTGAATATCAAGTCATACAAAACTTCCATAAATACACATCTCTTGTCGCTGAAATGGGAGACTTTCAAAAATCGTTCGGCGAGAAATATTATGACGTGGAAGAATATTGGAATAATTATGGTGATTTAACAAGAAAACTCAATAAGATACCAAGTAGTTCAGAGTGGCTATTTTATAAATGTAAACCACTAAAAACATCTTTTTTTAAAAAGTTCGGAAAGAATTGGACTGAACTACCGTCGTTGTTTTATAATTATGCAATAAACAAATCGGAATGGAATGATATAATTCATTTGTTTCTATTCGAAAAAAAAGATGAGGCTATTAAACTAAATGATGATGCGTCACAATTAGAATTTAAGTATCTTCAATTTTTACCCCCCATACTAAATAGCTTTTTGACGTTTTCTATAGAAGAAGGAAAAAATAACCAATTTGAAAAACAAGTAAATTTGATATTTCAAATGTTAGGATTTGAGACTGCTTATTTTGGACAAGGGACAGGTAGAAACCCTGATACCATAGCAAAAGCATCGCAATTTGGGTATGCATTATTAATTGATGCTAAAGCAAGAAGAGAAGTTTATCAAATTGGGACGGAAGATCGAAAGTTTATAGAATATATTAAAACACATACTAATAATTTAAATAGAACAGGGCATAGCATTGTATATTTTGTAATTGTTTCAAGTGAATTTAAACCAATTGCAGAAACTCCATTAAAAAATATAATGAAGGCAACAAATGTTGTTACAACACTAATTAAAGCATCTACTTTACTTAAATTATTATCGAAAAAAATAGAGTACCCATCGACGTTGAACTTAGAAAGTATAAAAGAATTATTTTTAAATCATGGTCTGATAACTGACAATCATCTTGACAAGTTATTCGCAAAGTATAAAATAGCTAACATCACTTATTAGCTATACTCCGTTCAGCCTGTGGTTGGTGTTTCACCGCACCACTCACATACACGGTTGTAATACATAAAACTTTTGAAGCTGCGTCACATTGGCATGGTGCGGTGAAAACACCGATCACAAGCAAAACAACCTATATCTAACCGCAGACCACAAGGCAGCACATTATGGCAGCGGTTAAAAGCGAAAACCTTTTACCTTTCGCCTTTAACCTTTTGCCTCTTTCCCCTACCCCGCTTTAGGGAAAGCCACTCCATTCGCGCCAAAATCTTTTAAGATTTTTTCCATGAGGGCTATTTTAGCGGTGAGATAATTTGCAGGTTCAACCCATACGTTGATGGTGATCCGTACCGAGTCAATTTCCATCGCGATGACACCAACACGGGCAGCGGGTTCATGCAGCAGGTTGTCTGTGTTTTTAACAGCATTATCAATGATGGTTTTTACCTTATCCAAATCATTGGCGTAAGCTATCTTCACCTCAAAATCAAGCCGGCGCTTTCCTTCGCGGGTTACGTTCACTATCACCTCGTTAAAAAGCTTCCCGTTCGGGATAATAACCGTTTTGTTATCGGCAGTAATTAGCACCGTGTAAAATATCTGGATAGATACCACTTTACCATCCTGGCCTTGCGC
The DNA here is from genome assembly GCF_030409315.1 of Mucilaginibacter flavus. GTDB lineage: Bacteria > Bacteroidota > Bacteroidia > Sphingobacteriales > Sphingobacteriaceae > Mucilaginibacter > Mucilaginibacter flavus. Next base: position 41,829 of record NZ_JAUFPS010000025.1, read on the forward strand.
AATAATGCTGTCATCAAGCTCAAAAGGTTTTAACAGCAAAATAAGCACTCCACCGGCAAAGTTTTGGAAAGTACCGGATAAGGCCAAACCGGCAGCAACCGAAAAAGCACCTATGATGGTGGTGAAAATGGTCATCTCCAACCCGATGATATTCATCACCCAAATAATGAGTAAAATGTAAAGGGTGGTAATTGACAAACTTAAAAAGAATGGTTGTAACGACGAGTGCACCCCTCTTTTGAGCATGCGGGTACGGAGCCTGTTGCGCAGAAACCGGATTACCCAAAGACCAATAAAAAATATGATTATTCCACCTAAGTATTTTGGGCCGTGGGTGACCAACCAGTTGTGGAAATCGGTATAAAAATCTTCTACTTTGTAAATGCTTTTGTCTTTCATAAAAATTTATGAAAGCAAAAGTATAAATTAATTACTTACCGTAAATGGTAACAAATAATTCAGGGCCTTTAAACAGCAACCAGTCCACCAGGGTGCTGTGCAGTTGTTTTGTTTTTTGTGTAATATTTTTCATGGTACTTAATTCTATTCAAATCATGTGCCTAATACGCCACCTTTCTGATTTGTTACACAAAATTACGTATTGCATGTTAAGATAGTTTTCAGAATTAATCAAATGATTAACTAATGACCATCCATTTACCTTAAAATGACCAAAGTGAACGCCATTAACAACAAAACCCTGTATACAAAAGCATACAGGGTTTTTATTTTAGTACGAAGGTGAAGTTTAAAGCATACGCTCGTTGTTAAACGGCTTTTAGCTTTCTGCCTTCAGCTTTGGGCTTATCTTACATCATACCGCCCATGCCGCCACCGCCGCCCATTGGAGGACCAGCCGGAGCATCTTCAGGATCATCAGCCAATACAACTTCTGTTGTTAACAACATAGCTGCAATTGAAGCCGCGTTTTCTAAAGCTACACGACCTACTTTAGTAGGGTCGATAACGCCTGCACCAATCAGGTTTTCGTATTTATCGGTACGTGCATTGTAACCAAAGTCGGCAGTGCCTTCTTTAACTTTTTGCACAACGATAGAACCTTCGATACCCGCGTTAGCACAGATTTGACGTAAAGGCTCTTCGATAGCGCGACGGATGATCTGGATACCAGTGTTCTCGTCTTCGTTATCACCTTTCAAATCAGCTAAAGAAGCAACCGCGCGGATGAAGGCAACGCCACCACCTGCAACAATACCTTCTTCAACAGCAGCACGTGTTGCGTGTAAAGCATCATCAACACGGTCTTTTTTCTCTTTCATTTCAACCTCTGTAGCAGCACCTACGTAAAGTACAGCAACACCGCCAGATAATTTGGCTAAACGCTCCTGTAATTTTTCGCGGTCATAATCAGAAGTAGTTGACTCAATCTGAGATTTGATTTGACCAACACGGCCTTTGATCTCATCAGCAGAACCAGCACCATTGATGATGGTAGTGTTATCTTTGTCGATGATGATTTTCTCAGCAGTACCTAAGTATGATAAATCAGCATTTTCTAATTTGTAACCTCTTTCTTCAGAAATTAAAGTACCGCCGGTTAAGATAGCGATATCCTCTAACATCGCTTTACGGCGATCGCCAAAGCCTGGTGCTTTAACAGCAGCAACTTTCAGTGAGCCACGGATTTTATTAACTACCAATGTAGCCAACGCTTCGCCATCAAGGTCTTCAGCAATGATCAATAATGGTTTGCCTGTCTGTACTTGTTTTTCAAGGATAGGAAGCAATTCTTTCATCGAAGAGATCTTTTTATCATAGATCAGGATGTAAGGATTTTCTAACTCTGCTTCCATTTTATCAGCATTGGTAACAAAGTAAGGAGAAAGGTAACCACGATCAAACTGCATACCTTCTACGGTTTTAACTTCAGTTTCGGTACCTTTTGCTTCTTCAACAGTGATAACACCGTCTTTACCAACTTTAGCCATAGCTTCAGCAATTAACGAACCGATAACCTCGTCGTTATTTGCAGAGATTGAAGCTACTTGTTTGATTTTGTTATTGTCTTCGCCTACAGTTTGTGACTGTGCTTTTAAGTTTTCAACAACAGCAGCAACAGCTTTATCAATACCGCGTTTTAAATCCATTGGATTTGCACCGGCTGCTACGTTTTTAATACCAGCGGTAACAATAGCCTGAGCCAAAACGGTAGCAGTAGTAGTACCATCACCTGCAATATCTGCAGTTTTTGATGCAACTTCTTTAACCATTTGAGCGCCCATGTTTTCTAAAGCATCTTTCAGTTCGATTTCTTTAGCAACAGTTACACCGTCTTTAGTGATAGCCGGTGAGCCGAATTTTTTATCGATAATTACGTTTCTGCCTTTAGGACCTAATGTTACTTTAACCGCATTAGCTAAAATATCAACACCGCGTTTTAAGGCGTCGCGTGCTTCAACATTGTATTTAACTTGTTTTGCCATGATTTTAGTTTTGAATTATTGAATTACTGAATTATTGATTTAAGCGCGTTGCCAATCTTTTCATACAGTGATCAATAACTATTTTCGTTTTAACTTTTGATTTTAGGTTGAAGAACTATTGTTTGTGCAGGATAATTCAATAAATCAATCCTTCAATAATTCAATAATTAATTAAAGAACCGCGTAAATATCAGATTCGCGCATAATTAAGTACTCTTTGCCTTCGTAGGTAATTTCGGTACCGGCGTATTTACCATATAAAACCTGGTCGCCAACTTGTACTGTTAAAGGCTCATCTACTTTACCGTTACCAACTGCAACGATAGTTCCACGCTGAGGTTTTTCTTTAGCGGTATCCGGGATAAAAATTCCCGAAGCGGTCTTCTCTTCGGCAGCTGCTGCCTCTACAACCACTCTGTCGCCGATTGGTTTAATGTTTAATGACATAGTTATATGTGTTTATTTTATTTAAGTTTCACCCCAATTACACATCAATTATGCCAAGCGAATGTAATGGCAAAAATTGGCATTTAACCTGTTTTATTGTCAGCAAAATGTATACTGCCTTTTTGAAGTTAACATAATTTTAACGTCGTCGTGCCATCGTGTCAGTAATGATTATAACAATAAAAAAGGGCTTTGGATATCTCCAAAGCCCTTTTTACTCTATCAAAGAGTAGTATCCTGTTATGGTTTTTTAGTGCCTGGCTGGTTAGCCGGAACCGATGGTATTGTTTGCTGTTGTACCGGTGCAGTAGTAGATGGTTTTGAAGCTTTTTCTACCTGCTCACGCATGCCAGAGTTGTCTGAACTTGCACCACCGCTTTTGGCAACAACGTTAATAGCCAATGCTAAAACCATTACGCCAATGGCCAAAAACCAGGTACCTTTTTCTAAAAAGTCGCCGGTTTTTTGCACACCCATTAATTGCGATGAGCTTGAAAAATTTGATGATAAACCACCACCTTTAGGGTTCTGGATCAATACAATAAGCCCTAAAAGAGCACATACTATAATAGTAACAACAAGTAAAAGGTACAACATCTTTATTTATATTAATTAGTTTTCTTTTCTATCAATTCAATTTGGTGGGCAAAGTAACGGCTTTTTTCCGGAAATTTCAATATCAATTTTTTATAAGTAGCAATTGCTTTGTGATATAGCATCTGCTCGGCATAAATATGCGCCAGGGTTTCGCTCACCAGGTCGTTTTTATCTTCAGAACTTTTTTTGGCTTTATTCTCATTATCTATTTTATTGATAGATGGTGGCCTTATCTGCGGCTCATCCTTAATGAATTTTTCAATAATGATATCTTCCTTACGCTTCACCTCCGGCGCATCGGGGAGCGGGGTGCCTTCAAGATCCTGCAACGATTTATCATGAAAAATATTTTCAAAATACTGCTGTTGCAGTTCATCTGAAGCCTGTGCTTTTTTCTCTTCGTTTACAGCAACGGCTGCCGGTTGTGCAGCAACCGGACCGGCCGGCGAATATGGCTGGTAAATTGCGGCATGTTCTTTACGGGTTTTATCAAGCCACCACATAAAAGAATATGGCATCTTATCGTCATGATATTTTGAAACTGTATCGGCTTCAAACAGCATGTCATCCGCCGCTGCCTCAACAGATGCCGGTAAATTAACAACACGCTCCGCTGCAACCGCGGGCTCTTCTGCCTTTGTTTCGGCGGTATCTTTATGATCGACTATTGAATTATCAAATGCAAAATAATCAGTAGAGGCTACGTTACCAATAACCCATTTTTCTGTTTCAAAGTTGATATCGGCCCCTGCGTTATCATTAAAATCGTTAGGGATGCTTTTAGGTTCGGGCTGCTCTTGTGTTGTAGCTTTAGATTCCTCAGCTTTTTCTTCCGCCTGGCCATCAGCCGCGTTTTCGGTAAAGCTTATATTTTCGATTCCTACAATTTCGTCAAAAACCTCATCCTCAATATCTTCTTCTTGTTTTGCTGCAGCTACTACAGGTTCGGCAGGTAATTGCTCTTTTGCCGGCAGCGGCGAAGCTGTTTCGGTTACATGCCCGGCCAATTCAGGCTCGGCTACCCGGGTTTCGGCTTGTGCTTCAAAAGTGTTGGTATGTGTTGACGGGCTATCATCTGTAGTCTCCGGTTCGGCAGTGGTACCTATATTAAAATAGTTCTCGCCTTGATGATTAGCGTAAACCGGCACACCGTTTTTTTGCCCTGCTATTTGCTCCGGTAATACTACCGGTAAACTATCCGGGTCATTAATCAGCTTGTGTAATAGTTGTGGTTTAAAATAGGCGGCAGCATGTTTTAAATCGGTGCCGTTACCCGCATGGGCAAGCATGGCCCTAAGGATACCGCTTTGCGGAAACTCGCTTACCAGTTGTTGTAAATCATAGTTATGCAACTGGCCGTTATTGGCCGGATTGGCCAATAGTTCCCATAAAATCTCGTTCTGCCTGTTATTTAAATATTGATCCACGTGGCTGAAATTACAAAAAGCCTACCAATTAGAGAAGGCCCTGTTAAAAATATCTTCGGTTAGCTGCTTTGTAATCTCCTGGATAAGGTTTTGCTCCTGCGAGTTTATATCCCCCCTGTAGTTAGCAAACCGTGTCATACTTTCCTCAAAGTTAAGATTTTTATCCTTCTTATCTTTATCGTAAACACATTTTACCCTAACGGTGATACTCAATTTATTGGCATCGGCAATTGGCGCGGTATTGTTGTTGGTAGCCTCAATAGATACCGGTGCTATCTGGTAACCAACAATAGCACCAGACATAACCACATCCCCCTCATTCCTTACAATACTTAAGCGGCTTTGCGTACGGATTCGATCTTTTAAAGCCTCTGTAAAAGTTTGGCTCAGGTTATTTACTACCAGCGGCGCGTTATTTTCAAAAAACTGGATGTTGATGGTTTTTACATCAACAGGTATCGCTTGATTTTTAAGTGTATAGCATGATGAAAGCAAACCAAAACTTAAAACAATGATCAATCCGTATAACCTTTTCATCAACTATAAATTTAACTCTTTTATTTTTCTGTACAATGTACGCTCAGATATACCCAGTTCATTAGCGGCAAGCTTACGTTTGCCTTTATGCTTTTTCAAGGCTTTACGAATCAGGTCCGACTCCTTTTCAATTAAAGAAAGTGATTCTTCCACCTCTTCGGCCTCGTGGGTTATGTTATACGCGTCGCTCCCGTTATTGTTATTATTAACGGGTTGTTGCAAAGTAAATTGCGATTCGGGATTTCCGGGCAGCTCAATATCGCGGTACAATTGGTTAATTGTTTGGGAATGATTGGCATAATTGGTTGATACACCGCCATGCTCAATAATATCGGCTACCAGTTTTTTAAGTTCCACCATGTCCCGTTTCATATCAAACAGCACTTTGTACAGGATGTCGCGCTCAGAAAAATCCTCTTTGGGCTGATTATCCAGTCGCATTGGCAAGTTGCGGCCACCGGTTTCATGCGGGATGTAAGTAAGCAGCGTTTGCGCGGTGATGATGCGATCGCGCTCCAAAACAGCCAATTGCTCGGCCATATTTTTAAGCTGCCTTACGTTGCCGGGCCACGTATAATTGATGAGCACCTGTTGCGCGTCGTCATCTAACTGAATGGGTGGCGTGCGGTATTTATCGGTAAAATCTGAAGTGAATTTTCTAAACAACAGGTAAACGTCTTCTTTTCTATCACGCAAAGGTGGAATCTTCAACGGAACGGTATTCAACCTATAATAAAGATCCTCCCTGAATTTTCCGCTTTTTACGGCATCGTAAACATCCACATTGGTGGCTGCAATAACGCGCACATTGGTTTTCTCAACCTTTGATGAACCTACTTTAATGTACTGGCCAGATTCCAGTACCCTTAATAAACGGGCCTGGGTGCCCAGCGGCATTTCGGCAATTTCATCTAAAAATATGGTACCGCCGTTAACGGTTTCAAAGTAACCTTTACGTTCGCCAACGGCACCGGTGTAAGCACCTTTTTCATGACCGAACAATTCCGAATCGATAGTTCCCTCTGGTATAGCACCGCAGTTCACCGCAATGAAAGCCCCATGCTTCCGCGGACTCATCTGGTGTATTATTTGCGAAAACACCTCTTTACCGCTCCCGCTTTCGCCGGTTATCAGTACCGAGATATCTGTAGGCGCCACCTGGTTGGCAATATTTATAGCCCGGTTAAGCAATGGCGAATTGCCAATGATCCCGAAGCGTTGTTTTATTTCTTGTATTTCCATTTGTTTAAAAAAGAGTCAAGAATCAAGAGTCAAGAATTAAGACTTTTTACTTCCGTTTTTAAGATGTATTCCCTAAAAGAAAATAACATTCTTTGAACTTCAGATACCAGATCTATACAATCCTTCAGTTTATCTAATGACCCGTATTTTCTACGCTCACATATTAACAATTGTGTTTCCAATTCAAACGAAGATGAAATCGCTATCGATAAAAACTCCGCAAAGTGCTTATCTGTGTTCTTTCCCGACCCCTCCGCAATATTTGAAGGAATTGAACAACAACTCCTGTTTATTTGATCAATTAAATTAAAACGTTCATTTGCCGGCAATTCCCTGCTAAAATCAAAAACCATATCTGTCAAATCCATCGCCTTCAGCCATATCTTCAAATTCTTAAAATTATGTCTCATTCCAGGCTTCGGTCTTGATTCTTGACTCTTGATTCTTGACTCTATTCTACCACCTTCCCTATCAACGTAGCCGTGGTAGTTCTTTCTATCAGCACGTTCACGTATTGGCCGGGTTTGTAGTTTTCGCCTACGGGGAAAATCACCATAGCGTTTTGATCGCTGCGGCCACAATAGTCGTTTTTTGATTTTTTGGAGAAACCTTCTATCAGTACCTTTTCTACTTTACCAATGCGGGCCTGCGCACGGTAGTATGAATACTCCTGCTGCTTGGCTACTATTTCTGTTAAACGTTTTTGTTTCACTTCCTCCGGGATATCGTCGGCATAACGTTTTGCGGCTAACGTGCCCGGGCGTTCGCTGTATTTAAACATGTAGGCAAAATCGTATTTTACATAGTCCATCATGCTTACGGTATCGGCGTGCTCTTCATCTGTTTCGGTACAAAAGCCGGTGATCACATCGGTAGATATCGCGCAATCGCCAATAATATTACGAATAGCATCAATCCTGTTGATATACCAATCGCGATCATAAGTACGGTTCATAATATCCAGAATACGGGTATTGCCCGATTGTACCGGCAGGTGGATATAGTTACAAATGTTTTCGTATTTGGCAATAGTATATAAAACCTCGTCGGTAATATCCTTTGGATGCGAAGTTGAAAAACGTACACGCAAATCAGGACTGATCAATGCTACCATTTCTAAAAGGTTGGCAAAGTTGGTGACAGCCTCACCTAAATCCTCTCCAAAGGAGAGGACTTTTTTGTCCTGCGCTGTAGTAGTTACAGCGTGCTCATCAGCCCCCTCTCCTTTGGAGAGGGCAGGGTGAGGCCTCCACTTAAACGAATCCACGTTCTGGCCCAGCAAAGTTACCTCGCGGTAGCCTTTATCAAAAAGATCTTTACACTCGGCAATAATTGATTGCGGATCGCGACTACGCTCGCGGCCCCGGGTAAATGGTACTACGCAAAACGAACACATGTTATCACAACCGCGCATGATAGATACAAAGGCATTGATACCATTGCTGTTTAGGCGTACCGGGCTAATGTCGGCATAGGTTTCCTCACGGGATAACAATACGTTCACGGCTTTTTGGCCGCTATCAACCTGGTCTATCAGGTTTGGCAAATCGCGATACGCGTCCGGCCCAACCACTACGTCAACCAGTTTTTCTTCTTCTAAAAATTTAGATTTCAAGCGTTCGGCCATGCAGCCTAACACACCTACTACCAGTCCTGGGTTTTTAACCTTGCTTATAGTAAATTCTTTAAGGCGGTTACGTACACGCTGCTCGGCATTTTCACGAATAGAGCAGGTGTTAATAAAAATAACATCTGCCTGGTTATGGTCACCGGTAGTTTCAAAACCTTGCTCCGATAATATCGATGCAACTATCTCGCTATCGCTAAAGTTCATAGCGCAGCCATAGCTTTCTATATATAATTTACGGCCATTGTTTTTACCTGTTGGCTCCAAAACCAACGCCTCTCCTTGCCTGCTCTCGTCATGTGCCTTATCCGGAAGAACCAAATCCATCATTCAATTAAAAATTAGTTTGCAAAAATACACAAATTTTAAATACACGGATGACATATTGTCAGTATTTAATAAAATCGAAAAAAATATACTATATTCCTCAGGTAATACGTATAAAGTTAACGGGAACATTAAAAGCCGAAGGAAACATCTATAAATGAAGCTTAAATTTTTAAAGCAAAAGTGGCAAAAACTAACATTTAATTTTGTGTTGATCCCGGCAACGGTACTCTTCATTATCGCTTTAATACTCAATCAGTACCTGGCCCCTATTTTGGCTACCGAGTTGCGCGATGCCGTTTTAACCGGGAGCGACAGCCTGTATCATGCCGATTTTTCGAAGGCCGAACTGCACCTGTTAGAAGGTAAGGTTACCTTTTACAACATCAACATGGTACCGGATACCGCCCTTTACAACAAAAGAAAACAACAGCACGTTGCCAACAACAACCTGGTAACCCTACACGTGAAAAAGCTGGTATTGCAACATGTACACCCTTTTAGCTATTATTTCAGAAAAAAATTAAGGATCAACGAGATCATTTTGAACGAACCGGAGTTAAACGTAAGCTATTCGTTAAACCATACCCAGGATACGGTGCTGAAGGATCATCGCACCGCCTGGCAAAAAATATCCAAAGTACTGCATTCTATACAAATAGATCATATTTATTTAAACGATGTAAAGTTCAAGTACGAGGACTACTCGGGCCACAAACTGGCCATATCTACTTTAAAGGAAATGAACATCAGCGTTACCGACCTGCTGATAGACTCGCTAACGCAAACTGACAAATCGCGATTTTCTTATTGTAAAGAGATCGTTACCGAATTAAATAATTACACCGGCAAAACCGATAATGGTTTATATGATTACAAGATAAAATATCTGAAGCTGTCTACCTTAACTTCAAAACTTAACATTACAGGCCTTCAGTTTGAGCCGGCAAAATCCGATATTTTTTTTTATAAAACCGAAAGCGACCGGGTTAGTGTTGGCATAGACTCATTACAACTTAACAATTTTGATTACCTGCTTTATCATAAATACCGCATAGTTGCCGCGTCCAGTCTTCAGTTGCATAACGGGTGGTTAAAGGTATCCAACAACCCAAACAAAACAAAAAAGAACGATGCCGACGCGGTATCTACCTTCCCCAACATGATAGTGCGTAATACCAATGCCGATATTACTATCGATACCGTTCGCCTAAAAAACATCGGGGTTGAATATGCCGAATTTAACAGCGACTCAAAAAAAACGGGCACTGTGCTTTTTAATCACACCAGCGGCAGTTTTTATAATGTAACCACCAACAAAAAAGCCATCGAAAAAAATAACATCACCCGGGCAGATTTGAGCAGTTATTTTATGAATAGAGGTTACCTAACCACGCAATTTTTATTTAACCTTACCGATAAAGATGCCGCCTTTAGCTACAAAGGCTCCCTTGGTCCGTTTGCGGCTAATAAAGTAAACCAGGCCAGTATGGCGCTCGCCATGGTCAAAATATCGTCGGGTTCTGTTAAGCAGTTCAACTTTGATATTAAGGCCAACAGCAAGGTATTTAAGGGCGATGTATCCCTGTTATATAATGATTTGAAAGTTTCGCTTTTAAAAGCGGATACAGCGCATAATCAACTGAAGAAACAATCGTTGATGTCAATATTTGCCAACCTGTTTGTAATCAAGCGTAATAACCCGGATGCCGCGGGTGTAGCACCGAGGATTTCACATGTAGTTTATGAGCGTCCCAAAAATTCGCCATTTTTTAAAACCATTTGGCGTACCCTGCTCACCGGTATAAAGCCTGCAGTTGGTCTCGACGAAAAAAGTAAATCTGCTGCCAATCAGCGGATAGCACAACACAACCAAAACAAAAAGGACAGGCTCATTAAAAAGGCTGAGCGAAAAAAACACAGGGAAGAACGAAAGCTCGAAAAAGAGCAGGGGAGATAATGTCTATTTATAAGAGAATTTTATACCCTTTGCTTTAACTGTCTCTTTAAGACTTGCTATATCTCCTTTTACACCAAAACCATGTTTAGGTAAATAGTGGAAAGACCGTTGAGATCTTAGTAAAAAGTATTTTTCCCGCTCGACAAGCTTATCAATATAATTCCAACCGGTGGTTGTTTTTATTGTATCACCGGTTATTTCAATGCCATCGTTGTTTAATGTATAAACTAAAGTTTCGGCAAGGAACGGAGTTTTAGTCATATTTCTCTTACAGGCGTAGTAAATTTTTACTGGCAAAACTATTCCATATACCGTCAAAAAAATTGCAAGGAATATAACTTCCGACGACCATTTAAAGGGTTTTTCAATAATCACGGTATATTGGACTATCATTAAGAAAAACACTACAATCAACATGTTTCGGGGTTTTAGGTATGCCCTTAAAGAAATATTGAAATATGTTTTTAAATCAATATCACTTACTATTTTAATTTCTTCCATGTCACTAATATAATTTATTGTAGTAGTAATTTCAGGTTAATACCAAAGTTGGTAAATGCTGTATTAAAAGTTTGCGAAGTATATGGCCTGGTTAGGTTTGAATCGTAAAACAGGTTAAGGTTAAAGCGCTGATTAATTACGTAGTCAATTGATGGGCGAACGGTAATGTTTTGCGCGCCCGATGATATTTCGGCGGCCTGCACATCGGCACGATAGATCAACGTTTTGTTATCACGTAACGAAAAATCGACTTTAAAGTTAACATCCTTAGGCGCTCCTCCTTCCATCCACCCAAATGGGAAATGGAAGTTTTTGGTATGGTAACCAAAACCAAACACAACTATTTTTTCATTTTGTTGCGCCAGTTGGCTATTGAGCAAACTGAGGCTTAACGTACGACTTTGCCTGAACTCCAGGTTGGCGGTCATGCTATTTTTAAACCTCATATTGGCTCCCAGTAATGGTACAAACTGCTCAAATATGGTAACCTGCGAAAACTGGTAATAAGGTAAAAAGTCGTTATTTAAATCGCGCGCGCTGCTGGCACCATGGGTTTCCTGGTATTGAAGCAAAGTGGTGAAGCCGTTTACGTTGTATGATGAACGGTAACCATGGCTCAAATCAAATGAATCAAAAACATCCGATAGCCAGGGCAGCTTACTTAAACCAGTATACCTGATATCCCAGTTAGGGATAGGTATTTTAGGAAACTGCGAAAGGTTGCTCTTCTTTACATCTTTACCAGTATAAGCCGCTATAAACGCCGGCACCAACACATTTTGCGAGTTTTGCCCGTAACCATCCGAAAACCCAACCGAATCTAACAAGCGTGTTGAGTTTGGGTTTTGGGACGCCAGCTTTTGTGAAATATACTTACGGTTATCCAGCATTTTTTGAAACAAGGGCGATGTATTATCAATACCCACTGTTTTTTTAAACGCGGTACCTATAGTTAAGTATGATATGGTGTAGCTACCCGTAGTTACCGGGCTTAAGGTTTCAATGCTATTGCTTGATGCCAGGTATTTGAAGTTTGACTGGTAATCATGTTCCTGCGTTTTAAGGGCAATCAATTCTATCCTCAAATCCTTAAACGGCTCAACAACCGCCCTTAAATGCAGGTCTTCGTTTACAGATTTGGTATATAGCTGGTTTTGCAGCGTATCCGTACTGATCCATCCATTGGCTACGGCCTTGGCACGGATATCCGTTTGGCTGCCCAATAAAAAGCCTATACCCGGCGCGTTGTATTGGGAGTTTTCGCCAAAAATACCAGATTGCGGCAGGTAGCCCGGCAGGTAAATCCCCCCTTTGCGCGAGTAAGTACCACTTATATTTTTAACGCTGGTTAATAAGCCCACCAATACTTTGCTTATACCGTTTGGTGTATTAGGATTATTAGCCTTACGGATAAACGGAAACTTATTATACAACGATACCATATTTAAGGTTGGCGCTACGTTAATTTCGCGCAGGTTGCTAATGCTGTTACCAACATCATATGATGGATCATTAATGGCAAACAGCGGCTGGGTTTGCCAGTTAAAGTGCGCGCTGTAACGGGTTACCACCGATGCCCAATCCATACCCGGAATTTTACTAATCGGCAGGGTGTAGTTAAGATTAATGGTGTGGTTGTAGTTGGTTGTACGGCCTAATTTTTTAAGGTTATCCCAAAGCGTATCGCGTTTTAAACCATTGATACGGCCGGCTGGCTCATCAACTACCGATAAGTTGGTAGCATCAATATCCAGTTGTAAAGATTTGGTGAGGTTCCAACCTATACCGTATACCCGGGTGATATTAAAATACTTGTTAAACGTGGTGGTTGGTATCGGGATAAAGTTATTAGGATCATTATCCCGCAGGGTATTTTCTGAATAAAAGCGATCAAAGTTAATGCTGAAATTTAACCTTGATGGCAATATGCTAAAGTTGATATCGCGCGCCAACGCGAGCAGGTTGCTTTTAATGATCTTTGAAAACGGACTATAATACTTCGGCGTGTTGGTATAGTTGTAAGACAAGTTTAGATGGTAAGTTTTCTCCAAATCATTCTGCGTGGTAAAATCATGATGCAAAAACTGAGTATAGGCGTAACTCAGGTTCCAGTTTTCTACATCCCAAACATGGTTTGCCGCGGAGGGGTTAGTTTTAGCTTTATGTACATTGGTAAAGTTGATACTCTGGCGCAAAGTATAATCAACAGCGGCATTCCTGATCGAGTCGCGCTCCTGTTTGCTGGTAGCCGCGGCAAGGGTTTGCTTCAGCTCAATATCCGGCGATCCGGGATCATACTGTGGCATGCTCCGTTGCGATGATACGTTGATATAAGCCGGGATATGAATACCTGTTTTATCAGGGAAAAACTTACCAAGCTCGGCAGTGGCCGAAATATCGTAGATCTGGTCATCGCTCTGGCTCCTGTCATTCAGGCGTGAATCCAACGTACCAAAACCAACAGTAGTTTTACTGCCAGAAAAGGTAACATCGGCAAAATCGGCCAGCTTGGTATCCAGCCTGGCGGTTGCGGCCCAGCCACCGCGCTGATCAAAATCCGTAAGGCGTAATTCATCAAACCAAACTATTCCGCTTTTATCCAGGCCATCATCGGTAACCGTGGTGTTGGTGCCTTTGAGCGGATTACGTACACCTATCATAATGGTTCGCAACCTGCTCAAATCCGGCTGCCCTTTAATGTATACGGTTTGACTGCCCTCGGTATATTTAAACACCTCGTTGTAAGGCACGTTTGAGTGATTACGTTTCAGTTTGGCGCGGGTAAGCAAACCAAGTTCCAAATCAACAGCGTTATCAGCGGGCCATATCGCGTCTGGGTCGGCGGTACCTGGTTTAGTTATTTTAAGCGGCACCTCATACTCGTAGTAGTTATCCTGGTAATCAACTCCAAGACGGATGAAGGCGTTAATATCATTATCCTTTAATTGATCGCCCTCGGCGTGTACAAACATTTGAATGCGTTTGTATTTGCGCAAATCATTATAAAAAGTACGGAACGCAGCCCTTGAATAACCATCGCGCAAACTCTTTACTTCAATTGATAATGATTGCTCATTAAGTTTGGTATTGGTTTGCAGGTTATTGTAATTACGCTGGCGCTGAATACCCGGCGGCACCACATAAGGGATAGGCGTGCGGTTACCGTTTTCTTCAATATTTACCGCCTGCACATCAATACTTGAATTATCTATAGGTGGGTTGCTGATGGATGGATCGGCAATTACGTTGAGCAAATTCCGCTCGGTATTAAAGGCCCGCCACTCGCCGCGTACCAACTCCAAAGTGGCAAAACGTAAAATGGAAGTATCGGCAAAGTTGGTCATAAACATCCGCATAAAACGGATGGCTTTAAAATCATCTATATTACCAACTTTACTATCGTAACCATTAATCGGAATCCTGAACTGGTACCAGGTTACTGCCTGGGTTGTGCCGTTTGGCAGTTTTACGTTAGCCGTTACTTTATCGCTAATGTTATTTTGCCCAACCACCATATCGCCCGGGCGGATAGACACTTTGTACTGGAAGTAGGCATCTTCCTGGCTCATGTTATTATCCCGGTTAATATCTTCCCCATCGGGTAACGATGTTGATGCCGAGTTTTGGATGCCCAACTCTGCCTGTGATTGTGCCGATGTTTTGGAGTTACCATCGGTGCCGTTGTATTTGGCATAACGATCAAGGATACCTAAACGGGCCTGGTCAAGCGCCGCTCCCTGGTAATACTGATAATCATCAGATGATGGGTCATTGGCAAAGGCGGTGGCGGCAGCGGTATTTAACTGGCCTTTAATTTGGTTTACCACCGGGGCAAATTTAGTTCTTTCATCCGCATCGTTCAACCCATCCAAACCAACATCCTGCAAGCGGCGGGCATCGGGGTTATTGTCAAACGCGTTAATAACCGGCTGTAATTTTGATACGCGCCCCCAGTTGGTTTCATCAACCTGGGTGTAGTCGCCATTTACGGGTAAGGCATTCTCTAAACTTTTACGCCCATCTTTCAAAATATCTTCAGAGATGCTGCCCAGGTTAAAATACAGATCGCCACCGGTTGAATTGGGTTTATAGATGAACGGATCAAGCATCCAAAATTCAATGTATGACACGTTGAGCGATTCAAAATCATTAGTCTCCAGTTTCCTGAACATACCGCCCCAACGCGATTTTGGATTTTGCAAAGTACCATCGGGATTTATGCCGGTAGTAGTATAGTTATACTGCCCACGCACATTGGGATAAAATGCCATGTTAAGGGTAGCCAAACTTAAAGGCTGCCCGGTTGCCGACTGTTTATAAGGAAATACTTCCTGTTCCAATACCTGCCTTGCATAATGGTTGGATAGGTCATTACGGGAAACATTGATAGTACCAGAGTTGGTGTAAAATATAGGATCGATATTATAAAATGCCAGGCGTGCACGATTGTAACCGTAACTCAAATCATCAAACAAAGCCGACTCTGAAAAAAGTTGCGGCGTACCCGAGATTTGCCAGGCATTAGCACTTTTTACATCGATAATGGATTGGCTGTTTTCAAAATCGTCAAGATATGATGTTCCGTTTTTGGAGCCTGCAAAATTTAACGCCCCTGGGCTACCCGGTATCAGCTGTGCAAACTCGCCCGAAAAATTAACCGATGACGGTGCCTTGGTATGAATAAGCGGAATTTTATCAACCAGCCTGGTTAAAAACCTTGATTGCGAACTATAATTGGCATCAAAACCCCATATGGTGTTAGATATAGATTCTTCGCCGGCTATTTCATTTTGGGTGATGGGTTGCTCCGTCAGGTGCATAATGGTACCACCCAAATTTAATTTATCGTTCACATGATAATCAAACCTTGATCCGTATAAGGATTTTTGCTGAACGCCAAACAGTTCGTTGTTTTCCAGTTTTACACTAATGGGCTGCCCTGATGATAGCAAGGCCTGGTTAAGTACCCTGATCCGCCCGGAGTTGTAATCAATAGTATAATCGGTACCCTCATTTAATTTAAGCTGCCCGGCGGTTACCGTTACGGAACCTTGCGGAATATTAACAGCATTTAACTGGTACTCCGAGCCTCCTGATGACGAATAAGTACCTTTTATTACATACCTGTTAAGCGCCGGAAAAAACTGTTGGGCTATAGTTTTGGTAGAATCGTACAAAGGTTGATAAACATACCGTTTGGCCAGGTCGGCCTCTCCGGCTGTAAACTTGGCCGCCAGGTCAGATCCAAAGGGCTCTATGGTAGGGAATACGATACGCCCGTTTTGCGAGTCGATAGTGATACCTTCTAAAAAGTCAAAATAACCGTCGGGCTGTTTATCGCTTTGCTGGTTCAAATTATCAAGTCCGGTAACCTGCAGCCAAAGCTTGCCTTTGGTATTAGCACCCTCCTCCATCACCGTTTTTTCAATACCGGTTTTATCATCCAAACGGGTAACTGTAAGTTTAAAGTTTGTAGGTGCTATCTGGAATGCCCCAAGGGAGTAGATGTTTTTCATCATCAAATCCCAGGTTGGTAAATTAGTTTTCAGCAATTCGCCCTTTAGCAATTTTACAAAAAGCACTTTTGGCGTGGTAGGATCAACGGCTATATCGCTGCTAAACTCACCCACCTGGTATTGTACGCCGTTTATGGTGTATTGGTAAGCAACGGCCAAAACTTCGTCGTTATTTAAAGGGTAGTTAAGGGAAATATAGCCCAACTGCGGGTTCAACTTAAAATCCTTATCTACAACCAACTTGCGGGCATAGGTTAGTTTCGAATAGTTATCGGTGTAATTAGCGGCGTTCCCCAACGATTGGAAATAAGTAGCTACCGCGTTTGAATTGGTTTGCCTTACCGCGGCAGGCAAACCGTTTAACAGCGAGTTGGATTGTTGCGCGAAACCCGGCCCTTTAAAACCCGCGGGTAAAGCGCTAAAACCGGCACCGCTCTGCAAACGCGTATTGTAAGGCTTGTTTTCGCCCAAATCCGTGAATGCCAATATATCCCTTGAATCTGTAGTAACATTGGTACGGTTGGTTGTCCAAACCTCAATTTTGGTTATGTTGATGTTTGAGCTGATAATAGGAATGTTTGACAGCGCCCTGTTATAGTTATTGCGAAAATACTGTGATAAAAAGAAGTGTTTGTTGGCCTCATAATCTGCCGGTGTAAGCCTGAACTCGCCTTGTTGCGAACCATTGGTAATGGTAATAGTTTTGGATTGCGACCGCTGTTGCGATAAAATACTGGTAACATCCAGCCTGCCAAACTTCAATTTGGTTTTTACGCCAAAAAGCGCCTGGCTGCCGGTAATTAGCGTAGTAGGCAAGGGCATACTAACGGTACCAGCTTCAATTTTCTGAATAATTTCGTCGGGCGAGCCTGTATAATCCAGCTTTATTTGGTTTTCAAACTGAAACTGGGCCTCGGTATTATAATTGGTGGTAATTTTTAATTTATCGCCTATGTTACCCGTTACGTTTAACTGAATTTTTTGATCAAAATTAAAATTAAACTGGCTGCGCTGACGGGTATTGAACAACGGGTTTTCGTTTTTATTTACCTGCCCGGCCATAATCATTTCTGCCGATCCCTGCGGACGGATATCAATTTTATCGCTGCCAAACATTTGTTCAAACGTACGGCTCCGCACCTTAATCACCGGTATAAATCCGGGTTGCTGCGAATCATAGGCATAATCATCTGCCAGTTGTTTGTAATAGCTACGTTGTTCAGATCGTTGTTTGAGTTGTAGGTATTGTGCAAAGGTTAGGTATTGAGGGGCTCGGTATAATAAATTTCCTACACGTTCATATAGGATGTATCGGTTGGTTACAGGATCATATTCAACCGTACGCACCAGTCCCGGCGGGTCCGAACTGAAAACACCCTCCCTGAGCCTAACATTTTTGGGTTGGGCCAGGTCAAGGGGGAGCGGCGTACTTTTCCGGGTCGTATCGGCCTTAACTTTCGGAGGCTGCTGTTGCTGCGCGTAAGCGCTGTTCAGCACGCCGAAAGCAAGAATTAACAACACACTTATAATAATATTATAAGTAAATATTTTGATCAAAAGCTAAGTCGAATTTGTACGTAATTATAATGTTTTTAATGCAAACTTTATAAGTTGTTCTACGGTTAATTCTTCACCGTTGTTACTCATTTGCTGGTCAAGAACTTTCTCTGCCGCGTTTTTGGCAAAGCCCAACATTACCAGGGCAGTAAGTGCCTCATCTTTAGCAGTTTTATTTACAGGCACAACGGTAAGGGTATCCGGACCCTCTTTGCGTAATTTATCCTGCAGCTCCAGGATTACCCGTTGGGCCGATTTTGGGCCGATGCCTTTTATACGCTGAATAACGGCAACATTACCGCTTACGATAGCCGCCTGAATTTCGGCCGGAGTTATTGATGACAGCATCATACGGGCAGTATTTGGCCCAATACCCGATATAGATATCAGGTGCATAAACAGGCGGCGCTCACCATCATCGGCAAAACCGTACAGGGTGAGCGCGTCTTCTTTTACGTGTTGCCAAACGTATAACTTGCAGCTTTCGCTGGTGCCAAGTTTTGAATACGTATTTAACGATATATTGATGTGGTAACCTATACCCGTGGCATCAATAACTACATGCGATGCGCTTTTAAAAACTAGTTTACCACTAATATAATCGTACATATATAAATATTATTTACTTGTTAAATTTATTAAAAAGCTGTTCAAAAATGAAGCACTTTTCTCCAACTGTCATTCTGAGGAACGAAGAATCTTCTTCGCTATAAAAGTTTGCAATGATTAGGGCGAAGAAGATCCTTCGTTCCTCAGGATGACAATTTTTTTTACAAAAGGTCATAGGTAGACACTAAGCAATCTCATGCTTTATGTGTCAACTCCACTTTCATAATTAATTGAGCTAATTCACTTTAAAGCAATTACAAGGCGTATGCCCAGACTTACGAAGTTTTAAAAACTTCGTAAGTCTTCCGTCGCCAGGTTTATTTATCGCCCGCTTTGGCCTGTGCGGTTATTACCGCTATGGTCACCATGTTCACAATTTCGCGCACCGAACTGCCCAGTTGCAATACGTGCACAGGCTTTTTAAGGCCTAACAATATCGGACCAACAGCTTCAGCACCACCTATTTCCTGCAATAATTTGTAGGCAATATTGCCCGATTCCAGGTTGGGGAATATCAGCGTATTAGCCGGTTTGCCATTAAGGGTCGAAAAAGGAAAATTATCTGCAAGCAAATCGGAGTTTAGGGCAAAGTTAGCCTGCATATCGCCATCGACCACCATATCGGGGTATTTGGCATGCAGTATCTTAGCAGTTTCCCTTGTTTTTTCAGGGATCACTCCTTCGTTCGATCCAAAATTAGAGTATGACAGTAAAGCTACCCTTGGGGCAATATTGAAACGCTTAACAGAACGTTCTATCAGCACGGTAATATCAACCAGCTCTTCTACCGTTGGGTTTACGTTTACTGTGGTATCGCCAAAAAACACCGGGCCTTTTGGTGTGATCATCATATACATACCCGCTACACGGTTTACACCTTCTTCGGTACCGATGATCTGTAAAGCAGGTTTAACCGTGGTTACATAATCTTTGGTCAATCCCGAGATCAACGCGTCGGCCCTGCCAAACTGCACCATGCTGGCGCCGTAATAGTTACGGTCTATCATCATTTTGCGGGCCTCAAACAGGGTGATGCCCCTGCGCTGGCGTTTTTTATAAAGGAAATCAACGTACTCCTCCATGTTTTCGCAGCCCTCGCGCGGATCAATGATCTGTACATCGCCCAGATCAATCTCGTTATCGCGCATGATCTTTTTGATCTTCTCAATGTTACCCAACAATATCGGGGTAGCAATGCCCTCCTCTTTTACAATCTGGGCCGATCTTAAGATCTTGTAGTTATCTGCTTCCGCAAAAACTACACGTTTAGGGTTTTGCTTGGCTTTGTTGGTTAGGTTACGCAAAAGCTTATCATTATTACCCAAACGCGAACGTAGTTCCTCGGCATAAGCATCCCAATCGGTAATTACCTTACGGGCTACTCCCGATTCGATGGCTGCCTTAGCAACCGCCATAGATACTTCTGTGATCAACCTTTGATCCATTGGTTTGGGAATAATATAATCCTTACCAAATTTAAGATTAGTAATATTATAGGCCAGGTTAACGGCTTCGGGCACCGGCTTTTTGGCCATATCGGCAATAGCGATGGTAGCCGCAATTTTCATTTCTTCGTTAATGGCGGTTGCCCTTACATCAAGCGCGCCACGGAAAATATAGGGGAAGCCCAATACGTTGTTCACCTGATTCGGGAAATCCGACCGGCCGGTTGCCATAATGATATCATCGCGGGTACCGATAGCCAAATCGTAATCAATTTCGGGCACCGGGTTGGCCATTGCAAATACAATGGGCTTTTTAGCCATCGACTTAAGCATGTTTGGCGTTACCACGTTACCTGCCGAAAGACCAACAAATACGTCGGCATCTTTCATAGCATCGGTTAATGTTTTAACATCGGTGCGGGTGGTAGCAAACTCCATCCTGATATCGTCCAGATCGGTACGTTGCTCATCCAGCACACCATTGATATCAAACATCACCAGGTTTTCTTTTTTTACCCCTAATGACAGGTACATTTTGGAGCAGGATACCGCAGCAGCACCGGCACCGTTCACCACCATTTTTATCTTATCAAGCTTTTTCCCCTGAATTTCGCAGGCGTTCATCAAGGCCGCGCCGGAGATGATGGCGGTACCATGCTGATCATCGTGCATCACCGGGATATTCATTTCGGCTTTAAGCCTGCGTTCAATTTCAAAACAGGTTGGTGCCGAAATATCTTCAAGGTTTACACCACCAAATGTAGGCTCAAGTGCCTTTACAATATTTACAAAGTCGTCAACACTTTTTGCATTCACCTCCAGGTCAAACACATCTATATCGGCATAAATTTTAAACAGCAGGCCCTTGCCTTCCATTACCGGCTTACTGGCTTCTGGACCAATATTACCTAAACCAAGAACTGCGGTACCGTTACTGATCACAGCTACCAGGTTACCTTTGGCTGTGTATTTATATACATCTTCAACATTATCGGCTATGCGCAGGCAAGGTTCGGCCACGCCAGGCGAGTAAGCCATTGTAAGGTCTCGTTGCGAATTGGTAGGCTTGGTAGGCACTACCTGTATCTTGCCCGGGCGACCCATTGAATGGTAATTCAGGGCGTCCTGTTTGCGGTTGTTCTTGTTCATCTTCTCAAAATTCAAGCGTTCAAAATTACAATTCTTTTTATGGTAACCTCAAATAAAAAAGCCCGGTTTTGAAACATGTCAAAATCGGGCTATTCCGTAAGCGGATATTATCCTGTATTTACAACGTGGGTTTAGCATCGGCAGTTACACTGGCCGAGATATCGCCACCGGCTGCCACCCTAATGGTTTTACCTATCGGTGCGCGGTTACCTTCCAGGTTGTTCCATATTTTTAAATCGTGCACTTCGCAGCCAAATAAATCGGCTATGCCGGCCAAAGTTTCACCTTTTTTAACTTTATGAAAGGTGGTTATCTTTCTATCTGTTTTGCCGGTTTCTACAAAAGCCGCACGCGTTACCGGGGCGGGCGTAGCAGCATAAACCGGCGCGGGTTTGGCAAATTCCATTGGCGCTACCGCGTCTCCGGCACTATTCAACACGTTGTATAAAGCAGCAAAATTTTCTTTTGAGGTTTGTGGTAAAATTAACCTGCGTGGCGCCTTAGGCGTACCGTTTACAATTAACCTGCGGTAAGCCGGATTAAGAATAGTGATCTCGCCGACGCCTACGTTTAAGGCGCGGGCAACATTACTTAACGATACAAACTTTTTAACCATCACGGTGTCCGTTTTTATGGAAAAGTTGCAGGCCTGCGCGGTTATATTATGCTTGCCAAAATAATTCATTACGTAATTCATGGCGATAAAAGCGGGTACGTAACCACGTGTTTCGGCAGGCAGGTATTGGCGAATAGTCCAGAAATCGCTTCCAGCCCCTGCTTTTTCCATGGCATGCTCTACATTGCTTTTACCACAATTGTAGGACGCAATAGCCAGCAGCCAATCGCCAAATTCCTGGTAAGCATCTTTCAGGTAAGCAGCAGCAGCGTAACTGGCCTGGATTGGGTCACGGCGCTCATCTATATAATCCGTCATGCTCAGACCGTAAATTTTGGCTGTAGTGGCCATAAACTGCCACGGACCTGTTGCTCCCACTCTTGATATGGCGTTAGGATCAAGCTTAGACTCTACTATGGATAAAAATTTTATTTCTTCGGGAATGCCCGCGTCGCGGAAAGCTTTCTCGTAAATTGGGAAGTAGTATTTGGTAAGACCGGCAACCTGCCCCATTTCGTCGCGGTTGTGCATGTACAAATCAATATAGCTTTGTACATATTCGTTATAATCTAACTGAATATCCTTGCGGACAGAATCCAGCCGGCGTTTATAAATACTACCTTGCGCCCCCACGGGCAGTGGGTGGTTAATTACCGGCACTATGGTAGTATCGGCGTTTACATCAGCATGAAACGCTGCAATATGACTGATCTGTTTTGTTGACGGGAGAGCTTGGGCTTGAATGATTTGCAGTAGTGACAGGCAGATGGTAAGCGTAAATAATCTCTTCATTTATTGGTGGATTTGATTAAGTAATGATGCTTGCCGCACCAGGTATTCTGCTAAACTACTCCCTTCTTTAAAGCTTGTGGAAGTATTCAGAGAAATTTAACAACTGTTGTTCGTTAAAATGTTTGGTTAATAATTGTAATCCTAACGGCAAACCTTTGGTATTATTGCCAACCGGCAACGATATGGCGGGCACACCAGCTAAAGATGCTTGTACGGTAAAAATATCATAAAGATACGTTACAACCGGATCTTTTTCTTCGGCACCTATGGCAAAAGCCGGTTCAGGTGCTGTAGGGATCAGGATAAAATCATATTCATTCAGAATCTCTTCTGTTTTTTCGCGAATCAACCTGCGTACTTTTTGCGCTTTGGCATAGTAGGCATCATAATAACCGGCACTCAATACAAAGGTGCCCAACATAATGCGGCGTTTCACTTCTTTACCAAACCCTTCAGACCGTGAGCGTTTATAGGTGGATTGCAAACCTGTAGCCGCTGGGCTACGATAGCCGTAATGCACCCCATCAAACCTGGCCAGGTTTGATGAAGCTTCAGCTGAAGCTAATATATAATAAGCCGGGACCATGTAATCCAACTGCTCAAAAGCTATCGGTTTTACGGTATGGCCTTCGGCCCTTAGTTTATCAATATATTTAACCATGGCGTCTTTCACCTCGGCATCAACGCCGGGGCTTGAAAGCGCTTCCTGTAAATAAGCTATTTTTTTTGCGGCAGGTTTTTCCTGGCTGATGGCAATAGGCTCGACCGCTTGTTGTGCCAAAGTATTATCATAATCATCGGGACCGGCCATTACTTCATATAGTAAAGCCGCGTCCTCAACAGAGCGGGTTATAGGCCCTACCTGGTCAAATGACGACGCGTAAGCGATAATACCATGCCTGGAGATA
This sequence comes from Mucilaginibacter flavus, assembly GCF_030409315.1. GTDB lineage: Bacteria > Bacteroidota > Bacteroidia > Sphingobacteriales > Sphingobacteriaceae > Mucilaginibacter > Mucilaginibacter flavus. The sequence goes on from NZ_JAUFPS010000025.1 coordinate 65,530, forward strand.
CGGCCATAAGTAGGCTTAAAACCAATAACTCCGCAAAAAGATGCTGGTTGCCTTACCGAGCCGCCAGTATCGGTACCAATAGCTGCATGGCACATATTAGCCTGCACCGCAACTGCCGAACCACCCGACGAACCGCCGGATACCCTGGTTTCATCGGCATGGTTTTTTACCGGACCGAAAAACGAATTTTCGTTTGAGCCGCCCATGGCAAATTCATCGCAATTACAGCGGCCAATAATCACGGCATCCTGCGCCAGCAAGCGCTCAACAATAGTTGATGAATATATAGATGTAAAACCTTTGAGAATTTTGGAGGAGGCGTTAACCTCATGCCCTTTGTAGCAAATATTATCTTTAATGGCTATAACCATACCGGCCAGCTTACCGGCAGTGCCATTTTTAACGCGGTCATCAACCTCTTTGGCATTTGCCAAAGCCTCTGTTTCAAACACTTCGTTAAAAGCATTTAAATGGGCGTTTTTTTTGATCTCGCCCAAATAGTTTTTCACCAAACCCTGAACAGTAATCTCCGCACGCTGCAACCCGCTCTTTATTTCGGTTAAAGAGGAATAAAATTTAGCCATGGGGCTAAAATAAAAAAACTTATCCGTTGTAATAATAAATTATTCAACAGATAAGTTTATATCGTTATTAAAAGCGCTAAAAACGCTTTACCTCAAAGTATTAAACTTTAGGTTTGTCTTCTGATGAAGAAGAGCTTTCGCCGTTTTGCGCGTCTTTAAATTCTTTAACGCCTTTTCCTAAACCTCTCATTAGTTCAGGTATTTTTTTACCGCCAAATAATAAAAGAATTGCAATGATGATCAGAATAATTTCTGGTGCGCCTAATCCACCCATGATTTTTTAAGTTTTATGTATGTTAATATTATGATTAATGTAGAAGCTCTTTTGTATTTGCTTAAGCGATTATGAATGTTTGCTTAAGTCGATTTTTGATTCGGTGCTGCTAACTGGCTCCGGCTCGTGGTTACTTACGAAAGGATTGGCTACCGGGATTGAATGCGGCAACTTATTTTCGGCAATCACCGGGTTGGGGTGATGCTCCACGCTTTCGGCAACGGGCGTTTCATCAGCACTGTGTTCTGCAATAAGCGGAGTTGAGTGTTCTTCAACAACGGGCGTAGCTTTCTCTTCTATTACCGGAGTTGTTGTGGTTTCTTCCTTTTTTTCGCTGTAGTTATTGATCTGGTTATTGATCTCTCGTTTAACATCTTCAGATGCATCTTTAAAATCACGGATACCTTTACCAAGTGTCCGTGCCATTCCCGGAAGCTTTTCGCCTCCAAATAGCATTAATGCTGCAAAAAGTATCAGTACCATCTCGCCTGTACCAATATTTAAAAATAAAAAAACTGTACTTAGCATTGCATTTTTTTTAGGTTACAAATATAAACAATTAATATCTCTTGTATTTACAACTAATTAGGCGCCAGCCATAACTTAGGATTTTGCGCCTCTTTTACCCTGTAAATATCAAAGTTCACTTCCGTTTCGCCGGTTGATGGGTCGGTAGCAACAACTCCTAACGATTGTTTGGTGCTTACCTTTTGTCCGCGGGCTACACTTACCGAGCGCAGGTTGCCGTACACCGTAAAGTACTCACCATGTTTAATCATTACCAGGTAGGTACCACTTACGTCAACCACCCTAATCACCTCGCCTTCAAACACCGCCCGCACATTACTGCCGGCATTAGTACGGATATCCACACCCGTATTTTCGCTGCGAATGCCCTCGCTTGTATACTGACCAAATCCCTGGGTAATAATCCCGTTGGCAACCGGCCATGGTAAACGGCCTTTGTTACCCAAAAAGTCGTTTGATAGCTTGGCCGCTTCCGGCGTAGCGTTCAAATATCCCGAACTGGTTTTAGGCGCTGCTTTAACCACCACAGGCGCGGGCTTATTCTCGGCCTTTGCTTTCAACGCTGCTAACCTTGCTGCTTCTTTTGCTTCGGCTTCGGCTTTACGCTGGGCTTCTTCAATTTCGCGGCGGATGGCTGCGCTAATTTCCCTGTTAGTTTTAGCAATCTTATTTTGCACGTCTTTTTGCTGTTGTTTCAGCTGTCCCTCGTGCTGTGATAAGTCTTTTACCACTTTTACCTGGTCGTCCTTTTGGCTTCCCAGCGTTTTCTTTTCTTTTTCCTGATCAACCAACAGGGTATTTTTTTCCTGTTTGGTTTTATCCAATTCGTTGATCTTTACATGCAGCTCTTTTTGCGTACCTTGTATGTAGCCGGCCTGGCGTTCACGATAGGTACCAAACTGCTGCAAATATTTTAAACGCTTGTAGGCCTGGTTAAAATCCTTCGATGCAAAAACAAACATCAGTTTGTTATAGGCACTTTGGTTACGATAAGCAAAAAGGATCATGGCAGCATATTCCTTTTTTAACTGATCTAACTGGCTCTGCAAGCTATGTACGGTATTATTGCTTTCAGAGATCTGATTATCTAAATTTCTTACCTCAGAGTTAATCACGTTGATCTTCTCTTCGCGGATATTGATCTGCGCTTTTAACAGGCTTAGCTGTTTTAAAGTAGCTTTCTTATTGTTAGTAGTTTCCTGGTAATCTTTGTTAAGCTGTTCAAGCTCTTCAGATAATTTATCTTTCCGGCGCTTCAGTTCCGCGCTGCTTTGGGCATGCGCATCTACAGCTACGAGGACTGCTATAATAAAGAAAACTGCTTTTAAAAATTTCATCAAACAAAAATAGGAATTATTTAGCCGGCTCGTACCTGTCAGGGATACTAAAAGGATATTCAAGCTGTTGGTTAAAATCAACCTTGGTGTAATGCAGGTTAACGTGTATTTTTTTATCTTTTACTATTGATGCAATATCTATTTGTGATGGCAGCACCCTGTTACTTGCCTGTATAAAAGTACCGTTAGCAACCTGTAATGACTGTGCCTGTACCTCATTATTTAAATTAGTTTGGGTAACCTTATTATCGGCACCAACAACCAATTTGTAAATTAAATCATCCAACTTACCGCTAAAAGTAGTATTACCGTTGGCGGTTACCAGGTCGCCATTTTCATTCAGTAATTCAGGAATAGCATTGCCAACTAACAATGATTCCAGCGTTTTATAGTTAACCTGTTTGCTGGCATAGCCATATACATAGCTAAATGGCTTTTTTAAATAAACACCATCTAACCGGTTTATCATCAGGATGCTATCGGGCGTAATTACCGCGCGGGCCACTTCCACGCCTAAAATAGCGGTGATAGATACCCAGATTTTTTTATCCCTGTTAATACGGATATTAAGGGTTACATCGTTACTGTTGCCATTAATATCTAAATTAGTTTTTGCCTTAGCGCTAAATGTATTAAACGAAACCTGCTGCGCCCTTATAGCGGCAAGCTTGGTACTCACTTTATTATCAACAGCTTTGGCAACAGTATCGGGTTTACGGGTTACTAAAACCTGCTTACGGGCCTTACAACTTACAATTGCCAGCAGGCAGCAAGCTACCAGTAACTTATTGAATATATTTCTTTTCATTTATCTTACGCTCTAAAACCGGCGATTGCTCGCCGTAGCCTTTGGCTTTTTTCCAATTTTGCACAGCATCGTCCGTATTACCAAGGTTAAACAAAATATCGCCGTAATGTTCATACTTTACCGCACTATTTTCTTTATCGTGCGATAACGCCTTTTCCATCCAGATTTTAGCATCGGCATATTTCTTTTGCATAAACAGTATCCATGCATAGGTATCTTCAAACGACGCGGTATTTGGTTGCAATTGGTTTGAACGGGCCGACATTTGCGCCGCCTTTTCTAAAGCTTCATTTCTTAACGATAAATAGTAAGCATAATTGTTTAAGGTGTAAGCATTATCCGGATTAACCGCCAATGCCTTGTCATAAGCCTCATCAGAACTTTTATTGTTCTTAAGGTCGTGATAACAATCACCTAATAACGAAAAGCTGAGCGAAAGTAGCTCCTTATCCTGAATTTCTAATGAAGTTGCATTTTTAACATAACCTAACGCTTTGCCAAAATCCTTTTTTTGCGCGTAGGCCACCCCCACCAAATAATTGATCCATGCCTGGTTAGGGAACAGCGATAAAGCGTTTTCGCCATCTTTCAGCGCGCCGTCCAAATCATTCTGGCTCAATTCTACCCGTACTAATTGCTCATGTACTGCGTAAATCTTATCATCCAGTTCCAATGATTTTTTATAGGCAGCTTTGGCTTCTTTCAATTTATCGTTTTGGAGCAGCATATCGCCGTATATGGCAAATGCTTTGCTATCTGCCGGATGTGCAAGCGTTAAAATCCTGCTTAACTCAAGCGCGCTTCCCTTGGCATTAGGATCAGGAAACTTGGGATAATAACCTGTAATGATCCTTATTTTTTGATCGATAGCTACTTCCGGCGCGGCAAAGGCCAGTGTGAGTTCTTTGAAGCTAAGATCCGTATTCTTTTTATCACGGTAAATATCGGCAAGGGCCAAATGCGCCATGCCGTTGCTATTATCCACTTTTTCGGCCTGCTGTAAAACTTTAAGCGCCTTATCACTTAAGCCGTTTGAATTGTATATTTCTGCCAGCAACAGGTAATACCTAATCTGTCCGGGATTATCGGTAATGGCTTTTTCAATATCGGCGGCAGCCTTATCAATTTTCCCCTGCTTTAAATATATTTTTTGGCGACTGCCCAGCAAATCGTCCGTAGGCCCGGTAATTTGCTCAACCTGGTCATAAGCTTTCAGCGCATCATCATATCGTTTCAGAATGGTGTAGGCGTTGGCTTTATCGTAATAATACTCGGGTTTATTGGGATTAATGCGGATAAGCTGGTCAAAAACGTTCTCCAGCTTGCTGATGTTATTGCTTTTTTCGTAGCTATCGGCAAGTGCTGCCCAATACCATTCGTTATCGGGTTTGATAGCTACAGCCCGCTCCAGTAAGGGCTGGGCATCGGCATAAGCATTCTGGATTTTTTTTAAGTTAGCCAGTTCGTAAAGCGAGGCATCATTCCGTGGGTCGGTTTGAATTACCCGCTCAAACAGTTCAGACGCGTGTTTCAAATTCTCCACCGTTTTTTCGCGCAGGGCCGAAAAGAATAACTGCCTCACCTCGGTACTATCAAACGCCGTCATCGGTTTGCCGGTAGATACTTTTTGTTGGGCGTTTGTATTTATAGTTAGGAAACAAACAGCAAGCGATAAAACTGCAACAGTATAACCATTGCCCATTCTTCCCTCCCGATTATTATTTCTCCAACTCTGTTTATTCATGCTAAATACCTTACTAATGCACTCTGTCTTAATTCTTGACTCTTAATTCTTGATTCTATTTAACAGCTGTGTGGCCAAAACCGCCTTCGCCACGACTGGTATCATTTAATACCTCCACCAGGTTCCAGCTAACGGTTTCGTGTTTGGCTACTACCATTTGCGCTATCCTATCACCATGGTTTATTTCAAAAGATTCGGCGCCAAAATTAATGAGCAATACTTTGATCTCGCCCCGGTAGTCGGCATCGATAGTGCCCGGCGAATTAACAATGCCAATACCATGTTTAAATGCCAAACCACTGCGCGGGCGTATCTGCGCTTCAAAACCAACAGGCAATTCAATGTGCAATCCCGTTGCAATCAGTTTACGCTCCATCGGGTTTAACCGTACAGACTCCTCCAGGTTGGCACGCAAATCCATACCGGCGGCATGGGCGGTTTCATAAGCCGGCAGGCTATTGTTTGATTTATTGATTATGCTGATGGTCATCTCTTAAAGATAATCTTTAGTTCTTTGCGTTCAAAATAAAATGCCCCAACGGCAAATAACAGAAAAAGGCCGTTACCCACAAAAATATTATGATTAAATACCACAAATGACAGGTATACCAGTAATACCGATATAACTACATAAGCCAGGCATTTTTTCAGGTTATAAGGTATAGGGTAATTTTTTTGCCCCCATATATAAGATAAGATCATCATAGTAGCATAAGCAATTAACGATACCCAGGCCGACGCCATATAGCTGTATTTAGGAATAAACAACCAGTTTAAAATAAGCGTTAGCACCGCCCCTATACCAGATATATATAATCCGTATTTTGTTTGATCTGATAGTTTATACCACACCGAAAGGTTAACATAAATACCCAGGCTCACATATCCAAATAGCAAAAGCGGCACCACACCTAACCCCTGCCAGTATTGATTATGAGCTGTGTGCCTGCCAAATATAAAAGTGGCTAAAACGTTGATATTTGCAGTGAGTGCTACACATATCATTGCCATTGCAATTACAAAATAGGTCATGATACGGGCGTAGGTATCGCCCGAGTTTTTATTTTTGGAATGGCTGAAAAAAAAAGGTTCGGCCCCTAAACGAAATGCCTGTATAAACAAGCTTAAAAACAAAGCGATTTTTGCACAGGTGCCATAAATACCTACCTGCTGATCGCTTATAGCCGCCGGAAGCATTTGCTTAAGCATCGCTTTATCTACCGACTCATTAATAATAAACGATATGTTAGCAACCAACACCGGCCAGCTGTAAATGAACATCTCTTTAAACATCACACCATCAAACCTTAAGCGCAGTTTGAGCACTTCTGGTAATAGCAAAATTATGGTTAGTATACTTGCTATGGCATTTGCCAAAAAAACATAACCTACCCAATGCGGCCTGTACCATGATGCCATCCATTGAGCACCCGGCAACTGATGCTTGAGAAAAAAAGGAACGCCAAATAAAAAGAACAGGTTAAGCACCATCACAAACAAAATGTTGGTGCATTTGATAAACGCGTACTTAACAGGCCTTCCATCAGCCCTGATTTTGGCGAACGGGATAACGCAAAACGCATCGCAAACCAATATAACCAGGAAATTTTTAACGTAAAAAGCGTAATCGGCATGATCGGCCTTTACGCCGGCTTGCATATAGGTTATAATTTTATCTAAAAACAGAAAGCTTAAAAGCGAAAATGCAAGCGCAACTATGATAACTACACCAAAGGCATTGTTGTAAACCTGCTGCTTGTTATCCGCTCTTTTTTGCAGATACCTGAAATAGGTAGTTTCCATTCCAAACGCCAGTACAGCGTTTACAATAGAGGCATTACCATACATTGTTGTAAAAATGCCATTACTGCCAACAGAAAGTGTACGGGTATAAATGGGAGTAAGTACAAAATAAATCATACGGGAAATAATAGTACTTAACCCGTATATGGCCGTTTGCCCGGCGAATTTTTTAGCGGTTGACAATGTTGATATACTGTATAGTTTGTGGTGCTTCCCTTTACTATAACGGACGCCTTTTTACAACTTCAAAATTACGATAGTTTTTTAATTCGCCCTCATGGGTTTCTACAGAAGTTACCTCGCCATATTCTGGGCCTTCATTACACCAATCCATAAACATATCCATGGCAAAATCATCACCTTCGGCTTCAATGTACACATCGCCGTTAGGCTCATTTAAAACAAAGCCCCGTACCCCCAACTGATCGGCCGTGGCCTTGGTTGATTTACGGAAGAAAACGCCTTGTACTTTACCTTTTACTGTTATATTGAGATGTTTCATTGTTTTGGGTTGATTGAGTTAGAGTAAGTTGATTAGGTGAGTGGTTGTTACCAATACACATCTACTTAATGCTTTTGCAAAATAACTGATTCTAACCCATTCAACATAATCCAACTAAATCAACCTTCTAACCTTGCTTTCCGGCGTAAGCTTCAATCCATCTAAGCCGGTTATAAGGTTTAAGCCTGGGGTTTTGCCTGGTTTTAGTGAACCTTTTTCATCGTCGATGCCTAAAAATTCGGCACCGTTAATGGTTCCCCACTCCAGCAGCCGGGTTAAACTTAATGAAGGGAATTTTTTTTGAATCACCCGCATTTCGCTCATAATACATAACGCATCGTTTGAGGCCAGGCTATCGGTACCCAGGGTGATATTAAAGCCCTGATCAACGAAGAGTTCAATTTTGGGCAGTTTACCTTCTATGTAAACGTTGGCGTTGGGGCAAAAACAAAAGTTTACCTTACGGTCAAAGCGTTTTATAAAATAGATATCTTTTAAATTTGTACAGGTATTATGCACCAGCAAAACTTCCTGCTTGTTGGTTAACAGCGGAATGATGGATTGCAGGGAGTTACGGGCCTGTGGCTTAAAATAGCTAATGTCGATACCAAAAGAATCATACAAGTCTAAAAAACCACCAAGTTTATAGCGGTAAAATTTATTCTCATCCTCACACTCCTGGTTGTGTATGCTAATGAGGTTTTGGCCATTTTCGCTATGCTTACGGATGAGTTTAAATAACTCCTTTGAAACCGAATAAGGCGCATGCGGCGTTATAGATACCGATTGGGGTTTAAACTCGGCAAGCAAGGCCATTGCTTTGTTAAAAACATCTTCGGCATTTTGCGGTAAAAAGCCAAAGGTTTCTACAAAGGTATGGTAGTGTAGTTTACTTTTTGCTTTTACAGCTATGCTGTGGTTGGTGTTTGAAATATCGCCCACGGCTACAATGCCGTTATCGTACATTTCCTGGTCGGCTTTTTCAATGGCCTCATCTACCAACTGCCGGTCGGAGTTTCTGAAAGTCTGAATATCTTTAATAAAACTAACCAGGCCGCCGCCGGTTTTAATTTTACCTTTAAGATGCGAAAGTTCGGTATGGCAATGGGTATTTATAAAACCCGGACAAATGATACCACTTAAGGTTTCAATGTGTTTAACCCCTGGCGGAGGGTTGTTTGAATCGGTAACCGAGATTATTTTACCTGTATCATCAACTGTGACAATACCATTTTTTATAGGATCGGCATAAATGGGAAAAACGTAATCGGCTTTAAAACTTTTCATTCATCTGTAAAACTTGGTATCTGTCTCTAAACGTTCTTTCAACTTATGCTCACTCCAAATTAAAACAATTAACTTTTAATTATTGTTTTTTACCATCAAAAAGAATGACTTTAAAAAAAGAAAAAGATTTTTTTAAATTAAGTACCTTTGCAACGTGAATATTGCAAAAAACAAAATAGACATCCGCAGCCTGAGTTTGAGTGCTTTACAGGAACATTTTACCCAAATGGAGGAAAAAAGTTTCAGAGCTAAGCAAGTATATGAATGGCTTTGGAAAAAATCATGTTTCTCATTTGATGAAATGAGCAATATTTCAAAAGAACTACGTGCTAAACTGGATGAAAATTTTGTAATTCACAACGTTAAAATTCATACTTCACAGGTTAGTGCTGATAAAACTATAAAAAATTCTTTTATTTTACACGATGCGCACCTAATTGAGGGTGTTTTAATCCCAACCCCGGGCCGGATGACGGCCTGTGTATCATCGCAGGTGGGCTGTAGTCTTACCTGTAAATTTTGCGCTACAGGCTATATGGAGCGCAAAAGAAACCTTAATGCCGATGAAATTTACGATCAGGTAGTTTTGATTGATCAGCAAGCCCGTGAAAATTACGGTCAGCCGCTGTCAAACATTGTTTACATGGGGATGGGCGAGCCTTTGCTTAATTATGCCAACATGATGAAATCTGTTGAGCGCATTACTGCCGAGGATGGTTTAAACATGGCTGCCAAAAGAATTACGGTTTCAACAGCGGGCATTGCCAAAATGATCAAAAAACTGGGCGACGATGAAGTTAAATTTAACCTGGCCCTTTCGCTACACGCCGCTAACGACGAAAAGCGCAACACCATAATGCCTATTAACGAGCAAAACTCCTTAAAGGCCCTGGCCGAAGCGCTTAAATATTACTACGCCAAAACCAAAAACCCGGTAACTTACGAGTACATTATTTTTGATGGCGTTAATGATGGCATCCAGGACGCCATGGAGCTTGCCAAGTTTTGTAAACACCTGCCTTGTAAAGTAAATATCATTGAATATAACCCGATAGCTTTTGCCAGTTATATCAATGCCGGGGAAGATAAGGTAGAGGCCTTTGCCAATTACCTCACCAAACAAGGCATTAACACGCACCTGCGCAGGAGCCGCGGTAAAGATATCGATGCAGCCTGCGGACAACTGGCTATTAAAGAAAAAGCAAAAACAGTAGCCGTTTAACAAAAATGTGCCTTACATTAAGGCCATGAAATTATTTGGCGGATACCTGGCCGATTTTGTAGCACTGCTTTTCCCCGACCTTTGCCCGGCCTGCAATGCCAGCCTGGTAGCCGGCGAAAAGGTAATTTGCTCCGATTGCCGCTACAACCTTCCCTTCACCAACTTTCATACCCAACAAAATAATATTGTTGCCCAGCAGTTTTATGGCAAAATTAATGTTGAGGCAGCTTACGCCCTGTACTTTTTTAACAAAGGCGGCAAAGTACAAAACCTGATGCATCATTTTAAGTATAGCGGCATGAAACAGATTGGTAATGTGTTGGGTAACATAGCAGGCAGCCAATTAAAACAAAACACTTTTTTTGATACGGTAGACTACATCATCCCGGTTCCGCTTCACAAAAAACGCCTAAAGGAACGCGGTTATAACCAAAGCGCCTGTTTTGCCGATGGCCTTGCCGAAAAACTGAACGCTGTTGTGGAGATTGATAACCTAATACGCACCGTAGCCACCACCACCCAAACCCATAAATCGCGCTTTGCCAGGTTTGAAAACATGCAGCAGGTATTTGCTATAGATAAGCCGGAAAGATTGGAAGGCAAACACGTGTTGCTTGTAGATGATATTGTAACTACCGGCTCAACCTTAGAAGCCTGCGGCATTGAATTATTAAAGGTGCCGGGATTGAGGCTGAGTATCGCCACTATTGCCTACGCCGAGTAGTGGTTATTGAAGTTCAGCTGAAAGCTGAAGCCATGATTACCACGAGCCGGAAGCTCGCGGTAGTGACTATTTTGCGGCTTCATTTGCATATCTGAAATCCGCACATCTGCACATTTAATTATTGGTTCTGATACCTGCTCAGTTTATCGTAAAGCACTTTTGGATCAAAGGGTTTAAGGATATAATCATTCATACCGGCATTGCCAATTTCGCCCATTTGGTTGCTTAACATAGATGCTGTTAGCGCGATGATAGGTAACTGTTGAAAATAGGGTTCGGGATTTGAACGGATTACCTGGGTAGCTTCCAGGCCGCCCATTTCGGGCATGTGAATATCCATCAACACTACGTTATAGTTTTGATTGGTTGTTACTTTGTTTACAGCCTCAATGCCGTTCTCGGCAAAATCGGCATCAGCGCCCCATTTTTTTAGAATTTTGTTGATCAACAACCTGTTTATCTGGTTATCATCAACCACTAAAACATTAATTTTAAGTCCTTCTTCCACTTTGTTATTATTGCTATTTTGGTGGCTATCCGCTTTGTTAAAGGTTATGGTAAACCAAAAGGTTGAACCTTGTCCCAAAACGCTATCCACATTTATTCTTGAATCGTGCAGTTCAATGAGGCGCTTACTTATGGCCAGGCCCAAACCTGTGCCTCCGTATTTACGTGTAGTATCGGCTTCGGCTTGTTTAAATTGCTCAAATATGAGGTTTATTTTATCACTTGCAATACCAATTCCGGTATCTGTTATCGAAAACCTTATCCTGATATCCGTATCGCTTTCCTGGATCACCTTTAAATCGATGGTCACTCCCCCTGTTTCGGTAAACTTAACCGCGTTACTTACGAGGTTTAGGATAATTTGACTTAAACGGGTTTTATCGCCCAAAATAACCGATGGTATAGCATCATCAATGCTTTTGCTAAGATATATTTTTTTTTCGGCTGCTTTATATTGTAATGAACTGTTGATGCCTTGCAACAGGTCGCGCAGATTAAGTGGCGCTTTTTCAAGCTCAACGTTGCCGGTTTCCATCTTGGCAAAATCAAGTACATCGTTAATGAGCGTTAATAAATTATCGGCCGAAAACCTAAGAATACTCAAATTCTCTTTTTGAGATTCCAACGGGTCATCCTCCAACAGCAAATGCGACATCCCAATTACCGCGTTTAACGGTGTGCGGATCTCATGGCTCATTACAGAGATAAACATATCCTTGGCGCGGCTTAGCTGCAAAGCCTCCTCTTTGGCGGCTATAAGCTCTATCTCGGTTTTCTTTTTGGCGGTGATGTCAATAATTACTTCTACATACTTGTCCACCCTGCCCATACCATCCAATATCACCGAATTAATCACCGAGATCCATAGCGGCTGCCCATCTTTACGGTAAATAAGCAAATCTACCTCAAACGATTGTTTTTTGCGAGAAAGTTCACGCGCCCGCTCAATAATAGATACATCGGTAAGTGCTCCCTTTAAAACATCCCCCAAATGATTACCCTTCACTTCGCTGATGTTGTAACCGGTTATTGCTTCAAAGGCATTATTAACCCACTCAACCTCGCCCGCGCTGTTGTTAATTACTATACCACTGATAGCCTTACTCGCTACTAATGAGAGCAGCGTTAATTCAGATTCGCTCTTCTTACGTTCGGTAATATCAACCATAACGCCAATTTGCCTGTCAACCTGGCCAACTTCGTTAAAAACGGGGCTATTTGAAAGTAAGATCCATATCGGGCTGCCATCTTTCTTATACACCTTCATTTCAACCTCGTAAGGCCTGTTTTCTTTTACGGCCTGCACGGCACTTTCAAAAACAGAAAGGTCTGAGTCTTCGCCTAATAACGACGTGCCGAGCGATTTGCCGTCCAGATCGGCAAAAGAGTAGCCTATTATTTTCTCCAGAGCCTCGTTCATCCACAAAAACCGGCCCTCTATATCACGAATAAAAATACCGCTGGGTGATTTACGAGCCGCAAAGGACAACACTTCAAGGTCCTGCTCTATCTTTTTACGGGCCGATATATCAATAATAACCCTGATAAACTTTTCCACTTCACCGGCACCGTTCATGATAACCGAATTGATAACCGTTATCCAAAAGGGGGTGCCATTTTTAGGCGTTATTAAAAGTTCAACCTCGTATGATTCTTTATTTTTTATTGATTGCACTAACCGGGCCTCGGCGGCGGCATCAATAACGGTACCTTTAAGTGTAGCGCCAATGTATTTATTTTCAACATCGGCAAGGTTATAACCGGTAATTTGCTCAAAGGCATCATTTACCCAAACCACCTCGTCGGCGGCATTGCTGATCACTACGCCATTGCTCACCTTACTGGCTACCAAAGCAAGTTGCTCCAAATCCTGCGAAATCTTTTTTTGATAACTAATATCCCTGCCGCTGGCATACCATTTATCATCATTAAAAGTAACCGACCAGCTTACCCATTTTGCACCTTGGGCGGGCGTTATAATAATAGTTTCTATTTCAAATTTGCGTTGCTGTTTACCAAGCCCATCCTTCAGTTTTTGAAGCGAATTTTCACGATCTTTTTCTGTAAAAAAATTCCATATGGGTTGCCCGATAATCTCAACCGCCGAATATCCCAAAATAGATTCCGTGCTACGGTTTACCTGCTCAATATTAAACTGCCTATCCATAATACAATGAACATCTGGCGAGCTATCAAACAGGTCATAAAACTCTTTGTGACGGGCAAGGCTAAGCTCAAGATCGTACTTTTGTTTGCGGAGGATAAGGTGCGACATTACCTCATCGGCCAGGGTGCGCAGTGCGTCGCGCTGCTCGGCGCTTAATTTGCGGGGTACGGTATCAATTACACAAACAGATCCTAACCGATAGCCATCCGGATCAATAAGCGGGGCGCCGGCGTAAAAGCGCAAATTTTGATTGGTTACAAATACGTTATCCCTAAAATCATCATCCTCCAGCATATCGCCAATCTCCAGGATTTGGTCGCTAAGGATGGTTGTATTGCAAAAAGCGTCGATGCGGGGAGTTTGCTCCACATCGACGCCTAATTTTGATTTAATCCATTGCCTGTCGGCATCTATTAAAGTAATCAAAGCAACCGGTACATTACATATGTATGATGCCAAACGGGTGATGGCATCGTACTCCTTTTCGGGTAAAGTATCTAAAACATGGTATGATTGCAGTGCTGTTAAGCGCGCGCTTTCATCATCTAAAAGTCCATGTTGCTTTGCTGTCATTTATCTATTCAGATCCTTCTTCGCGATACAACGGAAAGTCGTGCATCAGCTTATGAACCCTTTTACGAATTTTCTTGATAGAATGTTCGTTTTCCGGATCAGAAATTACCGCATCTATCAGCTCTACAATCTCTTCCATATGTTTCTCTTTCATATGGCGGGTTGTAATGGCCGCAGTACCCACACGGATACCCGAAGTTACAAACGGCGACTTATCATCATAAGGCACCATGTTTTTATTTACGGTGATATCCGCGCTAACCAAAGCATTCTCGGCAGCTTTACCGGTAATGTTTTTATTACGCAGATCAATCAGCATCAGGTGGTTATCGGTACCGCCAGAAATGATCTGGTAGCCACGGGCAACAAATGCTGCAGCCATTGCTTCGGCATTCTTTTTAACCTGTACAACGTATTTCATATAGCCATCGCTCAAAGCCTCGCCAAAAGCGATAGCTTTAGCAGCAATGATATGCTCTAACGGCCCACCTTGCGTACCAGGGAATACAGCCATATCTAACAATGACGACATCATCCGGGTTTCGCCTTTTGGTGTTTTTACGCCGAAAGGATTTTCAAAATCTTTACCTAAAAGGATCAAGCCACCACGCGGACCACGTAATGTTTTGTGGGTAGTTGTAGTAACTATATGGCAATGCGGCAGCGGATCTTTTAACAAACCACGGGCAATAAGGCCCGATGGGTGCGAAATATCGGCCAGCACCAATGCGCCAACCTCATCGGCAACGGCGCGGATAAATTCATAATCCCAATCACGTGAGTAGGCAGATGCACCACAAATGATCAGCTTTGGTTTTTGCTCTAAGGCAACTCTTTTAAGCTGCTCATAATCAATTAAACCGGTTTCTTTAACTACACCGTAAAAATGAGGCTCGTACAATTTACCAGAAAAATTCACCGGCGAACCATGGGTTAAGTGACCACCATGTGAAAGATCAAAACCTAATATTTTATCGCCCGGCTGTAAACAAGCCAACATTACCGCCGCGTTTGCCTGCGCGCCAGAGTGCGGCTGTACGTTTGCCCACTCGGCATTAAACAATTGCTTGGCACGGTCAATAGCGATGGTTTCAATTTCATCAACCACTTCGCAACCGCCATAGTAACGTTTGCCCGGTAAGCCTTCGGCGTATTTATTGGTAGCAACAGAACCCGCCGCTTCCATCACCTGCCGGCTTACAAAATTTTCAGATGCAATTAGTTCAATGCCCTCTTCCTGGCGTTGTTGCTCCTCATCTAAAAGTTTAAATATTAGTTTGTCTCTTTTCATTATGTGTTTTTAAACGCCGCTAAGATAAGCAATTGATATAGATTTGAGATGTGAGATATGAGATTTGAGATGGTTTTGCTTAGATTTTACCTACAAGATAATCAGCATAATATAATTTGCCAATCAATAACTTACAGCCAATAAATCACTTAATTTTCCAAGATTGGCATCTGATAACATATATGATGATATTAGTGTTGACGATTTGAGTTTTATCTAGATAAAAAACGGGCTCTCATTTTAGCCATAATTTGGGAGTGTTCAATTCCTTCGCCGCTATTAAGCTGATCTTTGGCCTCTTGAATGGCGCGCTTAATTTCTTCAGGCACATCGGTCCAAAAATCGTTTTCAGACGAATTATCTGGCAACAAGGGCTGTGCAAAATCATATTTTCTGCTCTTTCTCATATCTCAAATCTAATATCTCACCCCTCCTTGGCTGAGATCCAAAAATTATTATACCCCAGTCCTATCTGAATGTCAATAAGCTCTTGTTGCAGCATTTCTAAAACGGCCAAAAAGTTGTATACAAAATGTACCTTGTTTTCAGATTCTTTGGCCAGAGCCTTAAAATCCATCATTTTATTAATCTTCAGCAATTCGGCAACAGCTTTCTTTTGCTTTTCGATAGTATAGGGATATTGCACCACCGTGTGCTTAACCTCGGCACTACGATTGAGGTAATTACGCATCAGGCGTTCATGCACCATCATCAACTTATAAAGACTTATCTCTGATAGCTCTTCGCCGGGTAATACTACTTTTTCTACCTGCTCCAGATCGTGCTTTATGTTACCGCGCTTTTCCTGTTTAAAACGTTCGTCTTCGTAAGGGCGCAGTTCTTCGCATACCTCTTTAAACTTTTTGTATTCAATCAGCTTACGGATCAGGTTTTCCTTGGTATCTGCATCATCGCCGGCGGCTTCGCTTTCGTAGCGCGGCAACAGCATTTTAGCCTTGATACGCATTAAGGTGGCGGCCACAAATATGAACTCGCTGGCAAGTTCCATGTTAAGGCTGCTCATCTGGTGGATGTAATTTAAAAAATCGTCGGCAATTTTGGCGATAGGGATATCATGAATGTCCAGTTCATCGCGCTCAATAAAAAAGAGCAACAGATCAAACGGACCTTCAAACTGGGGCAACCTTATCGCAAAACTATCGTCGATCATGACTGTAAAAATAGGTAAGGAGAGTCAAGAATCAAGAGTCAAGAGTCAAGATTTTTTGATTTCGGATTTCGGATGTTCGATTTCGGATTTATTTCTGAACCGCGATTAAACAGATTTATCAGATTTCAGGATTTTGATTAACCTGATTGGCCATTTTTACTTACAGCTTACAAAAACTGTCTTTGTTCCTTTGTCTATAAGTCCTTGCTCCATAAGTCCCAAAATCCTTGCTCTATTTTTGCGCAAATCCATACGCTATATTTATAAATAAATAGCTTACTTTGTAAGTTAAATACGCTAACTAATGTCAATGCAGGTACCGGCCGGAGATTTATTATCGAAAATAAATTACCCTTCTGATTTAAAGCAACTTACAGAAGACCAACTTGAAAAAGTTTGTCAGGAGTTGCGCCAGTATATTATTGATGTGGTTTCGGTAAATGGTGGTCACTTTGCCGCCAGCCTGGGTGTTGTTGAACTTACAGTTGCCCTGCAATACGTATTGAACGCTCCTTACGATCAGTTGGTATGGGACGTAGGCCACCAGGCTTACGGTCATAAAATATTAACCGGCAGGCGCGAAAAATTCCATACCAACCGGCTTTATAAAGGCATCAGCGGTTTTCCAAAAAGATCTGAAAGCGAATATGACACTTTTGGCGTAGGGCACTCCTCTACCTCCATATCTGTTGCTTTGGGCATGGCTGTGGCATCGCAATATAAAGGCGAAACAGACAGGCAGCACGTAGCCGTTATTGGCGATGGTGCCATGACCGCCGGAATGGCTTTTGAGGCGCTTAACCACGCCGGTATCGAAAACTCCAACCTGCTTGTCATCCTGAATGATAACAACATGGCCATCGACCCTAACGTTGGGGCTTTGAAGGAATATTTAACTGATATTACCACGTCAAAACCGTATAACCGTTTCAGGGACGATATTGCACACGTGTTGGGCAAACTATCTGCCATTGGCCCGGATGCGTTTAAAATAGCTCAGAAATTAGAAAAAAGCATAAAAGGTACCCTGCTTAAACGCAGCAACTTTTTTGAGGCTTTAAAGTTCAGATATTTTGGTCCGATTGATGGGCACGATGTAAATCACCTGGTAAAAGTTTTGCAGGATTTACGTGATATTCCTGGCCCTAAGCTGCTGCATTGCGTTACCACGAAGGGTAAAGGCTACGCTTTGGCCGAAAAAGACCAAACCAAATGGCATGCTCCCGGCTTGTTTGATAAAATAACCGGCGAGATTAAGAAGACTAAATTTGATAAACCACAACCGCCTAAATACCAGGATGTGTTTGGCATATCTATTATAGAACTGGCCGAACAAAACCCTAAAATTATGGGTATTACGCCGGCTATGCCATCGGGGTCCTCGCTAAACCTAATGATGAAGGCCATGCCTAACCGCGCTTTTGACGTGGGCATTGCCGAGCAGCACGCGGTAACATTTTCGGCAGGTTTGGCTACACAAGGTTTAACGCCATTTTGTAATATATACTCCAGCTTTATGCAAAGGGCGTATGACCAGGTTATTCATGACGTGGCCATACAAAAGCTCAATGTAATATTTTGTCTTGACCGTGCCGGTTTTGCCGGTGCCGATGGTCCAACGCATCACGGCGCTTATGACCTGGCTTTTATGCGCTGCATACCCAACATGACGGTATCGGCACCAATGAACGAGGAAGAACTGCGTAACCTGATGTATACTGCCCAGCAGGAAAACATGGGGCCGTTTGTGATTAGGTACCCACGTGGTAACGGTGTTATGGTTGATTGGCAACGGCCATTTAAAGCCATCCCCGTAGGCAAGGGTCGCAAAATTTGCGATGGCGAGGACGTGGCTATATTATCTATCGGTGCCATTGGTAACGAGGCGGTAAAAGCTACAGCCGCGCTAAACGCCGAAGGCTACTATCCTGCTCATTACGATATTCGTTTTGTGAAGCCACTTGATGAAGCTTTATTACACGAAGTATTCACCAAATTTAGCAAAGTAATTACTGTTGAAGATGGTTGTATTGAAGGAGGCATGGGCAGCGCTATTTTGGAATTTATGGCCGATAACGGTTACCAGCAAACGCAGGTAAAACGCTTAGGCATCCCCGACAGGGTTGTGGAACATGGCGACCAACCAGAACTTTGGGCCGAATGTGGCTTTGATGCCGCGGGCATAGCTCAACAGGTTAAAAACCTGGGGGCAAAAAGGAATACGCATACAATAGCGTCATAAAATTATACAAATGAAATTATTGATTGACATAGCAGATAGTAAAGCTGAAAGCTTTATGGAGATGATAAAAAGTTACTCCCAGGCTAAACCTATGACTATATCTGCGCCAGATGCCGCTCTTTTTGAAGAAATAAAAGAGATAAAAAAGGCATTTAAAAATGCTGAAAAAATAAAATCAGGTAAATTAAGAGGCCGTTCAGTGAATGATTTTTTAAATGAGTTATAAGATTTTAACTATTGCTCCATTTGAAAAGCAATTTAAATACCTCACTAAAAAATATCCTTCCATAAAATCAGACCTTTCTGAACTTGTTTCAGAGCTCATCACCGATCCCCAAAAAGGGACAGCACTTGGCAACGATTGCTATAAGATTAGGATGGCAATATCATCCAAGGGCAGAGGAAAATCCGGAGGCGCAAGAGTGATAACTTATTTTGCGTTAAACAATGGAGAAATCTATCTTTTGTCTATTTATGATAAATCGGAACAATCAGATATAAATAGCAAGGAACTGCTTAAATTACTTGATCTCGTTAAGTAAAGGCGAATCATTGTTTCGTTAAGAATTATTCGCTTTCCGCTTGTAACTTAAATCCTCAACCTGCATCTTACAGGACATAAAAGCTACCCCTATGTCCTTAGTCATTAAAAATCTTACCAAACAATATAACAAGCATAAAACCGGTCTGGCCGATTACTCTATCAACATTGAAAAAGGCGTATTGGGTTTACTTGGGCCTAATGGCGCGGGCAAATCAACGTTGATGAAAATCATCGCCACTATTAGTAAGCCAACTACCGGTACTTTATTTTTAGATGGTGAAGACATTGTGGGCAATCCAGATCGCATCCGCAAAATCCTGGGCTATCTGCCGCAGGACTTTGGCGTATACCCCAACCTTAATGCCTACGAGTTTTTAGAATACATAGCCGCCATGAAAGGCGTGGGCGGCAGCAACCTGCGTAAACGGATTGATATGTTATTAGAAGGTGTTAATTTAACGGCAGATGCCAAACGCCCCATAGGCACCTACTCCGGCGGAATGAAACAGCGGATTGGCATTGCCCAGGCCCTGCTTAATGATCCTAAAGTATTGATATTTGATGAACCAACCGTAGGCCTGGACCCGGAAGAACGGGTAAGGTTCCGTCAGCTGATCTCCGATCTGGCAGATGATTGCATTATTATCCTCTCCTCCCACATTGTATCAGATATTGAAACCATTGCGGATGAGGTGGCCATTATGAAAAACGGCAAACTGATTACCAAAGCCGCACAGCCCGAGATTATTAAACTGGTTGAAGGCAAAGTTTTTGAAACATTGGTTGATAATAATGATGTTGCCGGAATTAAAAACGAATACCAGGTGATAGATACCGGCAGGCAAAAGGATAAAACCAGGGTAAGATTTATTTCGCAAACCGGCGCGCCCGAGTTATCTCCGGCAACCGTGAATGCCACTTTAGAGGATGCTTATTTGTTTTTAACCCACGATAATAAATAAGCCGTGAAATACATTAACAGCATTATTAAGGCCGATTACCTGCAACGCACCCGCAGCTACGCGTTTCTGATTACACTGGCTATAACCTTTTATGCCGCCTATTCATTTGTGCCGCCACCAACGGCATCATATACTACACTAAACGTGGTGGGTTATAAAGGCGTTTACAATTCAGCATGGGTAGGTTATGTGTCTGGGATGATGACGGCCATTATGTTATCCATGTATGGCTTTTTCCTGGTGAATGGCGGCATCAAAAAAGATATTGATACCGAAGTGGGGTTAATTATAGCCACCACCCCTATCACCAACTTTGGTTACCTGCTTAGTAAAATGCTTAGCAATTTCCTGGTATTGCTTACCATTGCAGGTTGTACCTTTGTGGTAAGTATAGTGATGTTTTTTGTGCGAACCTCCGGCTCGCCATTTATATTCAGTAATTTTTTAATTCCATATTCGCTGTTTGTGCTGCCGGCCATGCTGGTGATATCATCATTGGCTGTTATTGCCGAAGTTTTTTTAGGCAGACGCAGCATACTGCAATACATCGCCTTCTTTTTCTTTTTCGGCATCCTGATGGCTAATATCAACCAGCAAAAAAATGAGACCCTCGCTGTTTTCATTGATCCCTTTGGCGTGCGCACTATGACCAGCAGTATCAAAAACCACATCAACATTAAATATCATGAACATATTGAGGGCATAAACCTTGGCTTTACCTTTAACAGCAAACGAGGCTTTAAAACTTTTGAATGGAATGGGATCGCTATTACCAGCGTATTTTTATTGAGCAGATTACTATGGTTGATAATCTCGTTCGTGTTAGTTTATTTCTCATCCTTCTTTTTCCATAGGTTTGATTTCAAACAATCAGGTAACAAAAAGAAAAAGCTAAAGATTGATGAACCCAATACAGACGGTGCCATGTTTGCCCCTACCGGTATCAACAGGGCGCTCATGCCGCCCTTAGTTACCGATTATGGTATCTTGCCCTTTATTAAAACCGAATTGCTGCTATTGATCCGTAAAGGCTCCAAATGGCTTTGGTTATTAAGTATCGGAGTGGCTATCAGTATGCTGTTTGCTCCTGTAAATATTTCACATGCTTATATTTTACCGGCGCTTTGGTTTTTACAGGTAACCCGCTGGTCGGAAATAACTACTAAGGAAGAAACCAACAGGCTGCATTATTTCACTTACGCATCCTACAAACCATTGCAGCGTATGTTGCCTGCACAGTTACTGGCGGGTATTATCATAGCCGTTGTACTGGCAGCGCCGCTGATAGCACGTTACGCGGTAATGGCAGACGGCTACGCTATAATCAACATCATTAGCGGGGCAATATTTATTGTGCTGTTAGCCGGCTGCCTGGGCATTGTTAGCGGCGGTAAAAAGATATTCGAGATCTTTTTCTTTTTGCTTACCTATACCGTTACGCAAAATATTCCTGTTGCAGATTACCTGGGCGCGGTAAAGCACGATAGCCATATGGCTTACATCGCGGTTATATTGGCGTTTAACCTATTTATGTTGGTAGTAAGTTTTGGGGTGAGGAGTTACAAGTTGAGGAATGTGTGAGTTGTTTAACCTGATAACTTGACAATCGTTTTTGAGATTTTTGCGATGCAACCTGAATTTAAAGTACCTGATTTTTTTAATATTATTTTCTTATCGGCGGTAAATATTCGCGAAGGGCGAACATTTGAAGATACAGGCAATGAACCGCTTATAAAATCAGCGTTATCTATCGCTACAGCATAAACATCATTACTTTGCTGACTGGTAATTTGGCACAGTATAATGTCATCTCCGGGTAAATCTGCCAAAACCATGGCAGGTCGTTTTTTGCTTCCCGAAAGGTCTGAAAACGGAAATGGAATTACAACAATATCCCCTTTTACAAATCCTGCCATGCCAAATCTTCTTCCGGAGATAACCAATCTTTAGCTAAAACTTTTTCGCTGGCAAAATGAGTGGTAACCGAATCTGTTACTCCCACTATGTTACTGGCTTCCTCAATAGTAAAAGCAATTACCTCTACCTGTTTACCTACAAAATTCTTTGGCAACTTGATAGAAATATTTTGATTATCTGGTTTTACTACCGTTCTTATCATACCCAAATATACAAAAGTTATGTGTTTAATGTACCTTATAGCTTGCAATATCATTATACATACTACGGAACGAGCTGCGGATACCAAAGCTTAACATAGCCGTTTTATCGTTAAACTGGGCGTTTTTTTCGGTTCGGTAAAGGCCGCCAAGCTCAATACGCAAATTGTATTTAGGATTTAACAGATATGCAACTTTGCCTTCCAAAAATACCATATTAGTGGTTAAGCCCTGGCCGGTATAGTTACCGTATTGCCTTGAAGGATCAATGTATAACTGGTACAAGTCTTTACCGAAATTTTGGCCGTTAATATCCAGTCCATAGTGGCCGTAGTCTACTTCGCCGCTAAAATCAAACCTTTTGTAAGAGTAATTTAATAAAGCAACCGCCTCGCGGAAGTTGGCCCCCCACGGATGCGCAAGCGGTTCGCCGTTATTGGCATAATTTTCAATCGAACCACGTTCAGAGTAGGTATATGGCTTAACGTTGTTGGTTTCGAGCAGGTAGTTCAAACCTTTTACACCAAACAAGTTTGGTCCTCTTAAACCTAACTGAAAGCCATATTTATTGCGTGAGCTTCCCTTGTTTGAAAAGAAACTGCTGCTTTCAAATTCATCTAACATAAACTGACCATATGCGGTAACCCCGTCACTTATTTTGTACTTACCGGTAAAGCCTATCAAAGCGTTGTCCGGCGATCCGTTTGAGGCTTCCAATGGCCTCAGGAAGATAAGCGGATTAAGGTAGGTATATTCAAAACCCCGGTAATGACCGGCGTCATCCTTTTCGGGCCAGATAATGGAATCAAAGAAGCCAAACGAAAGGCGGTTGCTTACGTTCCAGTCTAAATAATGGAATACACCAAACTTTTTGCGGTCGCTGTTATCAACACGAGCCGTAAGCGGATCATCCATATAAGCCCACATGGCCATATAGCGTACGCTACCCAATGTTGCCGTTACTTTAAAGAATGGGTATGGCGAAGAGTAATCAGATAAAAGTTCAGAACGATAGCCATCGCCAATAAAAGTTTTATCGCGCCCGGCGCTGATATTTAAATACTTGTTTGGCGTGTATGAAGCTACCGCGGTGATGTATGACCAGCGATATTCTGTACCGTACAACCCGGCATAAGCCTGTCCGCGTGCTATCCCGGTTTGGTTGGTGTAGGTGGCAAGGTATTCTGGCAGTTGGGCGCGGTTTTCATAACCGGCAACGTAGTAAGAAAACTGCTTGCCAACAGTACCGCCAAATTGTAGCCCTAATGAGCCAAAGCTGGTATTCTTTTTACCAGAAAAATCGCGGCTGATGTTAAAATCAGGCAACAGATCGGCGTAAAAAGTGGAGTTACTTCCTTTTACATCAATCTGGTGGTCCGTAAAGAATTTCCCTTTAAAACCTCCAACGCCGTTCATCAATGAATCGTAGTGATGCTGTATCAAAGAGTCATCAACAAAAAATGGCTTTAACGAACTATGAACACGGGTTTTGGTAGAATACACATCCTCATCAAGCTTCTGGTAAAACTGGTACGAGTATGGTTGATAAACAGACTGGGCTTTTACAATTCCAACTGTTAAAATCACTAATAAAATGCTGGTAAATATTTTCTTCATATGTAGAATTGATAAATCAATTTTTTGCTTATTCAAAATAGTTGAGGGTTGCAAAGCCACCCTTTTTTAAGTATTCATCTTTTTTAATTAAATGCAGGTCGGCCTGCATCATATCGGTAACCAGGGCCTGCAAATCATATTTAGGTTTCCATCCTAACTTATTAAACGCTTTTGATGCATCACCAATCAGCAAATCAACCTCTGTAGGCCGGTAATATTTGGTGTCAACTTTTACAACCGTCTGTCCAAATCTTAAAGCATCCATATTTAAACCAAGATCTACGGCTTTTTGTTCGTCGATATCGATAATAACGCCGCGCTCGTTTTCGTTTTTGCCGCTAAACTCTATCTCGATGCCTAATTCATAAAAAGCCATTTTAATAAAATCGCGCACTGTAGTAGTTACGCCGGTGGCTATTACAAAATCTTCGGGCTTTTCCTGCTGCAGCATCAGCCACATGGCCTCAATATAATCTTTGGCATGCCCCCAATCGCGCTGGGCCGATAGGTTGCCCACATAAAGGTGATCCTGCAAGCCAAGAGCTATTTTTGAAGCGGCGCGGGTAATTTTACGGGTAACAAAAGTTTCGCCACGGATGGGGCTTTCATGGTTAAATAAAATGCCATTACAGGCATACATGTTATACGCCTCGCGGTAGTTTACAACAATCCAATAACCATACATTTTTGCCACCGCGTACGGCGACCGTGGATAGAACGGTGTTGTTTCACTTTGCGGTACCGCCTGCACCAAACCATAAAGCTCTGATGTAGATGCCTGGTAAATCCTGGTTTTTTTGGTAAGATCAAGCAGCCTTACCGCTTCCAGTATTCTTAGCGTACCTATTCCATCGGCGTTGGCGGTATATTCGGGAGTTTCAAAACTCACTTTTACATGGCTTTGAGCAGCCAGGTTGTAAATTTCATCGGGCTGCACTTCCTGTATCAGCCTGATAAGGTTGGTTGAATCGGTAAGATCGCCATAATGTAGTTTAAACTTCACATTTGGCTCATGCGGATCATTATATAAATGATCTATCCTATCGGTATTAAACAATGAAGAGCGCCGCTTAACACCGTGTACCTCATAGCCTTTTTTGAGCAAAAACTCGGCTAAGTAAGCACCATCCTGACCTGTTATACCGGTTATTAAAGCTCTTTTCATTAATATTTATTTGCCAATACTTCGATATTACAATATTATCCAATTTAATTGTAAAAACGGCATTAGCGGATATATTGATTTCGGACTTCGGATGTTCGATTTCGGATTTAAGGAAGATCAGATAGCATAGATTAGCAAATTCACCCTATATGCAGGACACCCAATTTTTGCTTCTCTACTGCGAGCAAAAAACCTTTTTGTCTTAACTCTTGATTCTTGACTCTTGATTCTATTCTACCTTCCCTATTTCCCCGCCACTTCGTTTTCCAATTCCTGGTACCACTCCTCGCCATATTTGCGAATCAGCGGTCCTTTCAAAAACTCGTGTACACGTACTTTTAGCTCATCGCCGAAGGTGCAGGCGGGACTACAGATGCTCCAACGGTCGTAGTTCAATACATCAAACTCGGGGTAAGCGGTAATACGGATAGGATATAAATGGCAACTGATAGGTTTTTTCCAGGTAACGGCACCTTCTTCATAAGCTTTTTCGATACCACATTTAGTAATGCCGTTTTCCCATATTACATAGGCGCATTCTTTGTTGGTATCTACACAGGGGGTGGTATAATCGCCTTCAAAATCCTTTACATAAACGCCATCGCGTTCAATGGTTTTGATGCCTTTAGCGGTAAGGTAGGGTTTTACTTTGGGGTAAATTTCTTTTAAAATATCCAATTCGTCGGCATTGAGGGGGGCGCCCGAGTCGCCCTCCAGACAGCATGCACCTTTGCATTTGTTTAAATTACACACAAAGTTTTCTTTAATCACATCTTCGTGCACCAACACGTTGCCAACCTCAATCATACTTTAATTTACTTCTTTACGGGGTTTAATGGATACTTCAATCCGCTTGCCGATTTCAGTTCCATTGTAATACTGCCTAAAATAACCTCCACATGGGCTTTTACAGGTATCCTGTTGCCATCATTGGTAACCCAAAGGTACAACTTACTATCCTTACGAAAAATACGCCCGGGAATAATTGTAGGATTAAACTTTAAGCAGTTAAACGTCCCCATATCGCATTTAATGGTTTCGGTGCCCGAGTAGGTGATGCTCATATCATGAAAACCATCATCCAAAAAATACTGCAGCTGAAAGGTTTGCCCCACTTTTAACTTGGTTACATCAATAGTACGGGCAAAATAATAGGCTGATACAAAATCGAACGTTTTGCCTTTATAGCTAAACTCGCCTTTATTGGCGGTTACCTTTTTATCCTTCTGATCAAAGTTTACATTATCGGTATGCTTCCATTTGCCCTCGTGGCGGTCTTCAGTATAAAAATATGGCTCAAGGGTATTCTCGTCAACGTACGATTCATACTTATTGCGCACCTTATAAAAAACATCAAAAGTACCGGCGGTTTTACCTTCGGCAATAAGGTGAAAAGCCGGACCGGGCAGTTTTTTATCACTGGCTTCCACCCTTATATCGGCTTCGGCAGCGGTAAAAAATCCATACTGCATTTTGTAGCTTAGCTTTTCGCCAATCTTAAATACGGGCTCGCTTATTTTAGAAACTTCCTGCGCGTAACCTATTAAGTAACCGAACAGCATTAAGGCAGAACATAGGAAATATTTTTTCATTAACAGGGTTGCTAAATAAAGCCGCTTTGATTTTAACGGCACACGCGGATATGACGCCTGCTAATATAAATGGTTTAAATGCTATTTTATTGTACGCCAATGCAATTACATTTTGGGCGTTCCGCAAGGGCCGGGCTTTACGCTTATACTGCACAGGCGTTAGTCACAGGCCGGTATTCGCTGCAATCCCTAACGCAAAAAAATTAGTCTTTGCGTTTATAGATAGGCACTGTTGAGCAGGGCTCGCCAAACATCAGGCTTTTAACTATTGGTGTAAGCTTTTTGGTAAGCTCCACGTAGGCCGAAACCGGCACTGCTATATCGCCACAGCCTTTCAATACTATACGCTGACCGGCATATTGCTCAAAATCGGCTTTGGCAATTTCTTTTTCAAACAACACGGTTTCTAATACGGCGGCGTCACCAAATACAATTTCGCGGGCATAAGGTGCCATGCGATTGGCCAGCAGCATGTAAGCCCAGGTAGGTACAATGGCATCAGCTGTGCAGGTTATACCTACATTTTTATCCTGGTATTGGGTAAAATCATGCTCTTTAATAAAGTCGCGCAGATCTTTTTCACGCAGCATCAAACCATGAAACAGGTTATCCTTAATATCGTAAATAACGCGTTCGCCTTCGGGATAAAACGAAGCCGGGTCTAAAGTAACCAAGCCGCTTTGCGCAACCTTATTTATTATATTTTCCTGTATATCCATGTTGTATAAATGCTAAATGATTAAACAATAAATTCTAAAGCTTAAATCGGTTTTTGCAAACGACAAGTTGCAGGTCCAGACTTACGAAGTTTTAAAAACTTCGTAAGTCTTTTCGTCAATTTGCCACCTCTATGCTCAAAATTCACCAGAGGTTTATTCGCAGTGGTTGATTAACCTTAAAATTCATTACAAAAAAAATCCGGGACACAGTTTCCTGCTCCCGGATGTAAAATTACTTTATTTTATACTATAATACTTTAGCCCTGTTATCTTTTACATTGGCATTATCTTTCAATGCTTCTAACACTAAACCATCGGCGCGTTGTAACAACGTTTGCGCGATCTGTTGTTTTTGCCTGATGTTGTTAGTAAGCGGCGCTGGATTGGTAAAGCCGTCAACAGTGTATACAAATACACCTTGTGCGCCATTAACAGGTTTCGATAATTTATTTGGCTGTGAACCAAATACAGAACCTACAACTTTATACTCGGCAGACTGACCCGGAATAATTGGGTTAGCAAACACAATATTTTGAACCGGAACAGCTTTTGTACCCGCTTTTTGCGCAACCTGATCAATAGAAGAAGCTCCGTTTAAAGCAGCCTGGAATTTCTCATCCAGTTGTTTGCCTTTTACTTCGTTAAGAACGGCTGGCTTAATTTGTTTTTTAACAGCATCTAAAGACAAAGTGCCTTTTGGTTTAATTTCGGTTAAGCGTGTTACCAGGTATTGATCGCCAACGGTAAATACTTTGTCGCTAATGTCGCCTTTATCGGCCTTGTAAGCCCATCTAACTACATCACGCGCGTTTTCTAAACCTGGCAAGCTTGATGATGTACCCGCAACATCCTCGGCGTTACGAGGCTTTAAACCCTCTTTCGCTGCCTCGGCATCATAGTTATCTTTAGTTAAAGAGGCTAAAAACTTCTGAGCTTTGCTGTAAGCAACAGTTTGCGTTTTGCTGCTTGCCTGTATAGGTTTATCAACAAGAGCTACTTTTACCACTTTGATTGATCCTTTTTGATCTTCTACCTCAATCAGGTGAACACCAAATTGTGATGTTGCAATAACCAAATCACCTTTTTTTGCTTTAAAAGCAGCATTTGTGTACTCAGCAGCTATTTGACCCTGACCAGCACCCATAGCGCCATTTACGTCAAATGCAGGGATATCGCCACCTTTAGTCGCGCTGGCCCTATCTGTCGAGTACATGTTAGCCATATCTGCAAACGATTTGCCACCCTGAATCAATTTTTTAATTGAATCAGCTTTAGCTATAGCTTTATCCAAACCACCGGCTGTTTGCGGACTAATTAAAATATGCTTGGTTTTAACCGAATCAAATGTAGTTTTTACGTCACTTAGCTTCGCTAATTTGTAGCTGCCATTTGATACATACGGGCCATAAACAAAACCTTTTGCCGAATTGAACATTAAGGTATCCAATTTAGGATCAAGCGTCCCCTTCTTTTGGAAAGCCAGCGGAGTTTTAGTTTCAGAATTGATTTGTACAAAAAGCGAATCATTGGTGCTCACTTTAAGGCTATCGGCCAATTTGGTAATGTCGGTTTTAATGGCCGCGCTGTCCTCTTTTGATGCTGCAGCATTAAAGCTTATATATTCAAAAGTGCGGGTTTCCTGTGGGTTTTTAAATTCCGCTTTATGAGCATCATAGTAAGCGCTATAATCAGCATCGGTCAAAGTAATTTTCGAATCCGGGATAGACGCGTAATCAAGCGTAGCGTATTTAAAGCTTACCAGTTTATTTTTTGCCTGGTAATCATCATTAGCCTCTAATGAGTTTACGTATAAACCATTGGTAACCATAGTTACATATTTGGTCTTTTGCTTAGCTTCAAATACCTGGGTTAAAAACTGGGCCCATTGATTTTTTTGCGCAGTATCTGCTTTAGCAGATGCTAAATAACTTAATGCCTGGTTAAGTCTGTTACGATCAAATGAACCTGTTTGAGGATCTCTGAACTGGCTTGCGATCTGCGGGTCTGGACTATTACCGCTAACCATAGCCGTACTTTCGTCAGTACCAACTACTAATCCCAATTTTTCAATCTCTTTTTTTAGCAAAAGATCGCTCAACAACTGGTTCCAGGTAGTTTCCTGTATGTAGCTGGTGATCTGGCCTGATATTGCCTGGCCCGATTGCTGTTTGAATTGATTTGTATTTTGATCGAAAAGCCTGTTAAACTTATCCAACGGAACTTTTTCGCCGTTTACAACAGCAAGTTGATTATTGTCGTCCCTAAAAAAGGAACCACCTGATCTTACAACCTCGCTTATAATAAAAGCAAGAAGCGCGAAACCGATAAAGAATGCGAGAATTTTCCCCATTCGATCGCGCAAGAAACCCATTATACCCATATACTTCTTATAATTTTATATTCTTTTAAAAGAGGGCGCAAGATACAATTTTTAGTAAAATTCTATAACACAAAATTTTCCTGAAAAAAACAACATTATTGTGTCACTTTTTCATCAACGTGAAATACGCCAGTACTGCTTTTTAGTGTAGGATGCAAAAATTTATCGTCGCTTTCAAAGCTATCACCATTCATTACATTACCACCTGCCATAATTACCTGCACCGGTTTATGAGAGTATACTTTTTTAGTTTGCTGATCCCAAAACAACTCGTCAGATTTGTAGGTTTCGCCTTTAATATTGGTTGCCACCACGTTTTTTCGAAACTCTATCAGCTTTTGATCATCAGGCATAATACCTGTGTCGGCTATGATGTTTCCCGATTCTTTTTGAGTTGTTTTATCGTAAAAAATAATTTTTACGCCTTTGGGAAGTAATTTATAGGGCTTTTGGGTTTGATATTGCAGCATGAGAGCAGCCGTTAAGTGAAACTGCACCTTTGCAGAATCGCTCATGATCATATCTACACCGGTAGTTGGCGAAACAACATCGCCGCTCTGTGTTGCAGCAATCTCTTTAACCTTATTCAAATCATTTTCGCACGACGATATAAAAAGTGCAAGCAGGGGCAATAGCAGCAGGCCTAAGCCCCTCATATTTACCCTGCTGTTATACATCGTCTGCTTAATCGAATTTATATTTACGGAACCACCTGTCGTTAATAACGAAGCCAAGGTGCAGGTTAACATAATTTTCTTTTACCAGCCCGTTCGCTAATGTACCACGCACACCAACTTCAGCAGCGATGTTTATTTTGTAAAAACTAAGACCATCTTGTGCAGGGCGCAAAGGTAAACCTAAACCGGCGGTAACGGCATATCTTTTAATACGGGTATTGTTAACCACCATATAAGTTTCATCGTAAATACCACCAATACGGTAATCAACAGTAGCCAGGTAATTACGTATGGTATTGATGTTTGGGGTGTATTGCGCGCCAACATTAAAAGTACGGCTATTTTGCAAGCCCTGGTTTACACCGCTGATGCTTAAGTCAGACCATTTACCCATTGAATAGTCGGCACCAACTAAAAACTTGCCATCATTTTGGAACGAGACACCAAACCGGTTGATAGCCGGCAACGTTAATTTTCCTTTTGCACCTTGTTTATTAATCACACTATCAACAGCAATATTAGGATTTCCGGATGCATCATTAGTATAATGACTTACAATATAACTGCTTGTTGAACCAAGTTTTGAGCCCACCGAAGCAGAATAACCGAATATGAGGTGTTTGCTTTCGGAGAAATCAACTGAGTATTGCGCGCCGTAATCATAATTTAAACCACCAATAGCATTGCTTTGCTCTGTTTTTGTATTTAAAAAGCCAGTCAAACCAGGTGATTCTACAGTGCTTACGTCTTTAAGGTTACCAAATATGTATGATACATTACCACCTAATAACAAATGCTTTGCTACAGTGAAACCGTAACCTATATAAGCTTTTGATAAGCCACCATTACCGCTGTAATTATAATTGGTAACGCTGGTATCTGCCGGCGAACTTGTACCGAAATTATTAACCGATTTTTTATAGTTGTAACCGCGCTCGCTGTAAGGCAACAAACCAAAACTTAGTGCCGAATGTTTTGAAACCGGTATACCAAATGCCACGTGGCTAAGCCTGAAGTTTTTATCGGTTTGGGCAGATTGACCTGTTTGGTTAAAGGTTACAAAATTGCTGTAAACACCAACATCAATAGTGGTGATGCCGATAGCCGCGTATGAAGCAGGGTTAATAACATTGATGTTGTTAAATAAGCTTATCCTGTTGGTAGCTACGCCTATACCGCCTATACCAATATTTTGAGGCGCTGCCTGCGAAGAGAAATCACCCAAACCAAACCTGGAATACGGAGAACTTGTAGTGGCCTGTGAAAACGCTGCAAGCGAACTAACAGCAAATAAAAGTGTTAAAAAAAACCGGGTATATTTAATCATTATGCTTTTGTATAGCTGCGTTTAATCCTTTTAAAACCAAATAAGGTTCGTTTTTTATATAGGGGGCAAAGATGCTATTTTTTAACAGCCTATCAAAAAAAATACTATCGCCCCCGCTTAGTACTATATTTAGCTGATTATTAACCGCTTTATAACTTTCTATAAAACCGGTTAACTCATATTTTATACCGTTTTGTACGCCTGAGCGTATCGCGGTTTCTGTATTGTTACCGTATGCCGCATTAAAATCAGTATCGGCGTTTATAAGCGGTAAGCCGGCCGTATAATTATTTACTGCCTTATAACGCATATTTAAACCGGGTGATATACTGCCTCCAAAATAATTAGCGCCACTATCTACATAATCATAGGTAATGCAGGTGCCTCCTGTAATAACCAGGCTATTTTGACCCGGATATAAATGGCTTGCCCCTATTACAGCGGCCAATCTATCGGTACCTAAAGTACCCGGCGTTAGGTAATGGTTTTTGATGCCGCTGGTCATCAAATTATTAAAATAAACCAGGGGAACCTTCGCCTCTAAATCAGTTAGCCAGGCTTCTGTATTTTTTTTTACAGATGATACTATAGCCCTGGTAACCTTATACTTATCAAGCAATTCATAAAAATAATCTGCCTCAACTATCTCAAACTGGTTTACCTGTACCAATTGATCCAGTTCAAAAACCGCTACTTTGGTTAAAGTATTACCGATATCTATAACCAGGTGTGTCATCAAAGCCTAACTAAATTAGAGGCGGAAAATATAACTACACCCAATTTCATTTGATTTATTTTATCGCGTAATTAATAACATTACAAAAACTTCCCTGCTGCGGCAACATCTTAAACAGTATGATCCACCCCTTATTAGTTTAGCGTATATTTAAAAACCCGCTTACTAATAATTTCACGGTACAAAACTAACATAACCGCCGAAATTTGGGCGAATGCAAAAGTTAAAATTTGTTAAACTGAAAGTACACGATACTGATTAACAGCAGCAAAAACAGGCTTTCGTAAAACCACTTTTTAGTTGAGTACAAAAAGTAATACGCAAAAAATACAGCGGCGGGGGCTATACACAACACAAAGTGATTGATATGAAATGCCGCGTTTACATAAAAAGAAAAGGCCGCTATCAGGAAAATAAAAAATAACAGCTGGAATGATTTACGGATTTGCACGTAGCTTTTAAAGAAGTTTTGCTGCAGCTTAAAAAAACACAATGCCAGGATCATAATAACCGGGATAAGCAGCAGGTAATTGTAGGAGTTGATGCTGATATGATCCGGAAATTTTTTTCCTAATGGCAGCCAGATAAGGTAAAACTTATTGATTCTATCGTTAAGATAATAAAACACGGCCAAAAAGAAAAATATGGTGCCATAGCCCAAAACGCCAGAAACCCACTCACGCCAGTTAAAAGGCCTGAACAGGATAAGCGCTATCCATATGGCTAAAAACATGTAGATGAACGGGAAATAAAAAAGCGAACCCAATGCCACTATCATGCCGGCATCATAGGTTATTGATTTGGCATCATCACCTTTATACAAGGTCATGAATTTAAATAGCATCCATATCAGCAAAAAATTGCAAATAAGGGGCGGGCTCAGGATCAAAAACGGCGAAAACAGGCCCGAAAGCGTTACATACATTAACGCCGGCAAAAAGGTAGGCTTACCCAATAAATTATAGTGGTTTACCAAATAATTAACCAGTAATGCCTGTATAAAAACCAACACCGCCGCCAGCAACATGTTAACTGCCGGCGAAAAAACATACTCATACGCAACCGGCACCAACAGGCGCGCAAATGGTTCAACAAAAACAAATTCAACCTTATCCGGAATGTTAAAGAGGTAGCCTACCCGCGTAAGCAACAGCACAAACACCAGCCACAAAACATTCAAAGGATTAAAAGACCGGAAAACCTGGATCATATAGGGCGATAATTTGCGGGGTAAAATTAGTACAAAAACCGCATTACACTATAATGCTTTGTGGTTTTGCATAAGTCTTTACCAAATTATCAACTATCTGGGCCGTCTCGTCGGGAAAATCAACTACTATCTTTTTATCATCGTTGATCCATTTATGGAGGTGAACGCCAAACTGATCATTAATTTCGGCTACTACAGGCACCCCTAATTTTGATGCAGACAGCGCGTTGCATTGCTGCTCATATTGGCCCTTCATGGGTATCATCATTACCTTTTTGCCCAGGAACAAAGCCTCGGCCGGGCCTTCAAAACCGCCACCGGTAAGCAGCCCTGTGCAGCTTGCCAGGCTTTTATTAAATGCCTCATTATTTACCGGGAAGATTTCTACATTGCCCGATACGTAAGGTGCCTTTTGCCGTTTAGAAAAAACCTGCCATTTTACATCTTTTGCAGCCCCTAAGTGTTTCAACAGTGTTTTATCGTCATAAGCCGGCAAGTAAACGGTATAATGCCCCAGGTTGGAGGTTTCCATCTGCCTTATCTCGCTGCGGATGACCGGGGTATTGATAAAGCTATCATATCTTTCAAAATGAAACCCTACATGGTAGGCCGTTGGCGAATAATTTTTTAACAACCATTGCGCGAACGGATCTTTTTTTGCTGGCCGCGGGCTGTTGGGCGATACAAAAGAACATTGGTGACTTAACGATACCGCTTTTACCCGCTGTAATTTACAGGCCCAGGCACTTACGGGTTCAAAATCGTTAATAATTAAATCGTATTGTTTTAAAGGAAGAGTCCAGCAGTCGCGGATAAAGCGACGCAGGTTCATGATTTTCCAGGTGGCCCAGTTATCAACGCCGCCATTGGTGCCAAACACAAAGCTAACCCCGTGAAACCTGTACTTAAGTGGTTGCGATAGGGATACTTCGGCTTCAGTGCCGCTAACCAGCAAATCAACCTCGCCGTATTGTTGTAGTAAAGGCACAATTTCCCGCGCCCGGCTAATGTGCCCGTTACCGGTTCCTTGTATGGCAAACAATATTTTCATTAGTGCAGTAGGGTGGAGTCAAGAACCAAGAGTCAAGAATCAAGACAAAAATTAGCTCAATTACAAACCCATGGACTTTAATTAAAATTACGGCCTCAAGTTAATAAACAAATTACTATTTGCTGATGCCCTTTTTGAAAACGATTTTATTTTTCTTTAATAACGTAAAAATCCCGTGCCTGTAAAGCTGAGGTTCCCATCTTGATTCTTGACTCTAATCTCTTGATTCTTTTTTAAGAAGGCTCTTGCTTAAACCTTTCCAGCAGGCTTTTAACATCCATTTTGGCGTCAAGGTCTTCGGCGTCGGTTTTGTCGTCTTCGTCGGCATCGGTATTAAAATCGTCGGGGCTGTATTTGAAGATGGTCCAGTTACCGTTTTGATATTCAAGTGAGGTAAGACTTTCTACCCAGTCGCCCGAGTTTAGGTAAAGTACCGATCCTGTTTTATCAGTGTTTTCTATCGTGCGGATCTCGGCATGGTGAATGTGCCCGCAAATTACGTATTGGTAATTTTTATCAACGGCAAGGTCGGCCGCGGTTTGTTCAAACTGATTAATGAATTTAACTGCTTCTTTGAAACGGGCTTTCACCTTTTGCGAAAAACTCATTTTTTGGCGGCCCATAGCGGTAAGCAGCCAATTGGTCATGCTATTGATGAGGATAAGGGTATCATACCCTACCGCGCCCAATTTGGCCAGCCATTTGGAGTGCTGCATGGTAACATCAAATACATCGCCATGAAATATCCAGGCGCGTTTACCATCAATATTTAAAACTACTTTGTTAAGCAGCTTGAATGATCCTAAATCAAAATCGGCAAACTTACGCAGCATTTCATCATGGTTACCAGTTAGGTAATATACAGGAACCCCATCAGTAACAAATTTAAGAATACGGCGCACCACCTTCATATGCGCTTCTGGCCAGTACGATTTGCTGAATTGCCATATATCAATAATGTCGCCATTAAGGATAAGCGTTTTGGGCTTAATGCTTTTTAAATATTTAAGCAATTCTTTGGAGTGACACCCGTAAGTACCCAGGTGCACGTCAGATATTACTACGATATCTACTTCACGTTTTGCCATTAAAGTTTGGGGGTTAAATTCCCGACCGGCAAAATTTGCCGGTGAGTATAAGCAGGTAAATAATTTAAGAAACGATTATTCGTCGTCGTCTTCTTCATTAACATTCAATTCATATGGGCTGGCATAAAAAATACCAACCAGCAGCAATAAAGCTATAACAACCAAATACGCGTACTCAAAATTCATCACAAATGATTTTTACAAATATCAGAAAATCAACATTATTATGATGTTAAGACTCTGTTAAATGTAAAAGGTTTCACGCGGCCGATAATTTTATTTTTACCCGTTGTAATTGCTTTAAATGATGCTGCAAATGGATGCGAATAAACTTAAACCACTGCCCTGCATTTAACATGCCCAGGCGCGGGTGCTTATACCTGCTTGTTTTATTGGCCGCGGGCACAAGCGGCAAAATAGTTTCCATGCGCTTACGGCATTTGATGATGAAGTTTTTGGCATCCTCCTTACTTATTTTGGTGGCGGGCATTTTTTCGTTAACAACAGCGGGGGCATCAACCCGCGGAAAACGGCCAAATAACAGCAGAATTTTACCCGCCAGCGTGGTGCCTTTGTTTGTAGGCTGGCAATTACTATGGGTACAGCGCTCCAGGGCTATTGACGAGGCTAAAGTGGCCTGCAAAATATGGCTGTATACTTCGGCGAAGGACCAGCCCCCATCGGGCGGTGTTTGGGTAAACTCCTCATCGGGAATAACATCTAACTGCGCCCGGTAATTATCAAGGGCTTTTTCAATAGCACGGCGTTCCTGGGCAAAACTCATAAACCAAAGTTAATGCTTTTAAGTGAGTTGAATGAAGATGTACATATAGTTGTGAAAAGTATTCTTAATGGTTTGCACAATTGCAATTGACCTCTTTTTCATTAAAACATCTCCGTCAATTCCTTTAAATGATTTATCTGCACAGCTACATCGGCTGGTTTAGGTGCGTTGAACGGGTTAAAATATATAGCCTCCATACCAAAGTTAAGCGCGCCATAAATATCGGCCTCCAGACTATCGCCTATCATGATGCTTTCATCTTTTGTAGCGCCGGCCAGGTCAATAGCGTGCTGAAAAATGGCTTTATCGGGTTTGTTAACGCCAACATCTTCAGATATAATAATGTTTTGAAAATACCCCGACAGGTTGGTACCGGCTACTTTAATACGGGTTGAATCTTTAAAACCGTTGGAGATCAAATGCAGGGTGTATTTATTTTGCAGATAAGCCAGCGTTTCGTGCGCGTGCGGAAACAGGTTTGTTTTTGTAGGGCATAGCTTTACATATGCATCCTCAAAATCAACCGGCATCAAATCGGGGTGCAGGCCAAGATCTGTAAAAGTGCTTTTAAAGCGCGCTTCACGCAGCTCATCTTTGGTAATTTCACCAATGTGATATTGTGCCCAAAGGCGGTGGTTATTGCGGGTATACGTTTCAATAAATAAATCGGGACTGCTTAGACCAATATTGGCCAGGCCGTGAATATGGTAAAGCTCATGTAGGGCTTCTTCTGCATTTTTGTCGAAATCCCAAATGGTATGATCAAGATCAAAGAAGATATGTTTTTTAGATGGGTAGTTGGGTTGTTGGGATTTCATAGCCTGTATTTGATTTAAATGCTAACTTTAAACCACTGCAAATTTAGGATAATGAAAAATATAAACTACCTCCGTCTGTTATTATCCGCTTTGCTGTTGGGCATCATGGCATTTATATCGATGGTAATAGTAGTTGGCGATGAAGAAAGCGGTTTTGGCCCCGGTTTTTTTTCTGCCAGAGTCTTACCTGTTATAAAATTTATATTTAGCGTTATACTGTTCCCGTCTAAAGTATTAGATAAATTCTACACGCTAAACAGTTGGTGGGGATTAGGCCTGAGAATAACGATTGGCTGCGTTTTGTACAGCATAGTAATTGAGTTAATAATTGTCGCTGCAAAAGCATTGGACAAGAAAAATCCTTTGCCTTTTTGAAAGGCAAGCCATAAGGGTTATTAATTATAGCGGCTTAATCATCACCTAAAATGTAAACCTGATCTCAGTCTGATCTCGGCTGTTCATCATTTTGCCTGGATGGACCCGTTCCGGTGAAACACTTCGGTATCGTTCGGTAAAATCGTAGACTTTTTTCAGGGTAAGTCACCTCGTTATTTTAGTATATTGTGCACTACAAAAACCTAATAATAAAACCAATAAGCTATCACTATTTATGAAAGCCCAATCAATGCATAATTATGATATCAGCAACGCCATTGGTAACACACCATTGGTAAAGCTCAAAAATATTGTACCTGAAAACTGCGCATCGATATATGTAAAGCTGGAATACTATAACCCCACCGGATCATATAAAGACCGCATGGCCCTGGCCATCATTGAAGAGGCCGAAAAGCGGGGCGCGTTAAAACCGGGCATGGCGGTTGTGGAGTGTACAGGTGGCAGTACCGGCACTTCGCTGGCGTTTGTTTGCAGTGTAAAAGGGTATAAATTTAAAGTAGTTTCTTCGGATGCCTTTGCTAAAGAGAAGCTGCAAAGCATGCGCCTGTTTGGTGCCGACCTGGAATTATTCCCAAGCGAAAACGGCAAGATCACACCCAACCTCATTCCCCGGATGATTGAACGTGCCCGTGAAATAAGCCAACAGGAAGGTGCTTACCTCACCCGCCAATTTGAAAACCGCGACGCCCTTGAAGGTTACCGTGTAATGGGTCGTGAAATTTTAAACCAGCTCGACGGTCCTGTTAATGTATTTTGTGCAGCCGTAGGTACTGCGGGTATGATTACCGGAGTTTCGTTAGCGTTAAGGGAAGCAAATCCGGCTACCAAGGTGATTGCCCTGGAGCCGGCATCGGCACCACTTATTTCATTGGGAACAAAGGGCTCGCACAAAGTAGATGGCATAGGCGTGGGTTTTGTACCGCCCCTGCTTAACAAAAACAATTACACCGATGTAATGGCCATAGACGAAGCCGATGCCCGCAGTATGGCCAAGCTATTGGCTGCTAAAGAAGGCATCTTTGCAGGCACATCAAGCGGCATGAACGTTTGTGCTGCCATTAAAATTGGCAAAGTCCTGGGCCCCGGCCATACCATAGTTACTGTTGCCTGCGATTCGGGAATGAAATACCTGGCGGGCGGCTTGTTTGATTAAGTATTTTTTATGTAAAGACGCGATATTTTGCGTCTCCCGCGTGCAAATCCAATATATCTCACTATCGCTTGCGTAGCGAGGCGGCGCTGTATAGCGGAAGAGGCTGTATCATAAAACAAATGGTACAGTCTTTTTTTATAATCTGCTAATCGAAGATTAGACAATTTAATGAATTGAGA
>NZ_JAUFPS010000026.1 GCF_030409315.1 Mucilaginibacter flavus
TGCTGCTTCTTTGATACTATTTCTCGCCTGATCATGATTTAAATGATTTACTAATTTAGTAAACCTATTTCAGGACGAGACATGCATATCTGCACATCTGAAATTTGCACATCCGATCCCTCATCTGCATATCTGCACATTTGAAATTTGCACATCTAAAAAATCTGCACATCTATTTAAACCTATACACTCCTGTAATCGCCGCCCATTGGTGTTTGTGAACCATGGTTTCTACTTCGCGGGTGTGGAAAATGGCGGCTACATCAAACGTAAACCTGCTGGTGGTAAAGGCGACGCCAAATTGCTGGCTAAATATGAATGGTTTTTTGGTGCCCAAAATTTCCAGGCTGTTTGGGTCGTGGGTGTGGAAAAGGCCGCCTTGTATGGTGGCATCGTATAGCACGCCGTTTGCCTGCGGTTTGTAGTAAAAGAAAATTTCGTGTTTGTGTAGTAAGCCGGTTTGCTCGGCAACTGATGCCGTACTTTGGGTACTTACCGAGTTAAATAGCTGGTTAAAATTACCAATACGAATAAGCGGACCAGCACCCGCGCCGTTAAAACCGGTCCCCAGATTTGCGTAACTGGCCAAACTTAAATCAATCCATGATGCGCGGGCCAGTAGTTTGTTGTATTCGCCCGATAGGTTAAGCTCTACATCATTCTGCACCTGGTATTGCCAGCCGTTTAGGGTGTAAAAACCGAAGGTATTGTGAATTAGCTTTTGTACAGGTTCGCCGCCGGCTGCCGGGCCCACAATGCCTATCTGGGCACCCAGTTTCAACGTGCTTTCGTTTTTGTATAAGAAATTAAGTGTCGATCCAATGTACGTGTAGGCAGCAAATGGTCTATCCACATCCGTTTGGTCGCGAACATAGCCTGATTGCGCGTTGAACATTTTTTGCCCTAACTCAAAGCCTAATATCTTATTCTGAAGCTTACTGTTGCCATCGGTTTTTAGCGCTTTACGATAGTAAAAGAAAATGCCATTGGTGTAATACCTGTCAGATCCCTGGCCCAGGTAGGAGTCATTATCCGTTTGGATGCCAAATTCATGGCTGTGTGTTTGGGCAAATAAACCAAAGCTGCCCAACAGGCATACCAGTGTAAGTAATAGCTTTTTAAACATTTAGGATATTAATATATTGGCGACTAATATAAAAATTTGAGTTGATTATACTGCGCCATACGTGTGTATAAACAGGGAAATCGCTTTTAAAATGCAAAATTGAATTTTTGGCTAAAACCACGTACACCGTTGGCTAAAGCCAAACGGCAATGAAATCAAACTCTGATTGAGGTGGCAATTCATTGCCGTCCCATTTATGGGGCGGAAAATGGCATTATAACATAGTGGCTTTAGCCAAAATCAGGTGATAGGTTTTTAAAAGCGATTTCGCTTTGTGTATAAATAAAAAGGGCTCCCGCGTTATGTGCAGGAACCCTGTATATGTGATCAGTCTTTATCTAATTATTTGAAGGTGTAGCCAACGCTTATGCCACCTGCGGCAATAATACCTTCGTCATAAAATATGGGTACAAAGCCTATGCGCAGGTTAATGCCCTTCTCTTCGGGCTGATACCTGTAGCCAATGGTGGCTGTGCCTATGAAACCGGTAATGCGGTCAAAAATAAATGTTTTGCCGTTGGGGTTACCATGCGAGTTAAGGAAGGTTGTACCACCACCAATTTCAACCATGCTGCGGCCTTTGCCATACAGGTAGTTAATTTGAATTGGAACCGAAAATACGTTGTTACCATCGGTTGCAAAATAGCCTGCACCTACGCGGTAGCCAAATCCATCGCGGCGGTTTCCAAAACGGGCATCGTAGTTAACGGTAAGCGCCAAACCGGGACCGCCTACCTCAAAAAAAGCGGTTTGCGCACGTTGGTGGCTTGGTTCTGCTACAGTAGTATCGGTTTTGGCCGAATCAATTACTGTTTTTTTTGTAGTGTCCGGGTGTACTCTTTTAACAGTGTCGCTCATGTTAGGCTCAACAATTTGTGCCGATGAACTTAAATGCGTTAAAATGAAAAGGGATAGAAAAATAGCTTTAAGAGTAAAAAATTTCTTCATTCTTTAGGTGTATTGAATTAATATACAATTCAAGGTCGTATTACGCTAAAGGTGGATAAAAGGTTTCAGTAGGGATAGCAGATTGACATAATGCAGGTTTACAAAACAGAAAATTCAGTGTTTATCACAAACAAAAATGGCGCCTGTCTGGCGCCGTTTTTGTTCACATTGTTAAGCTTTCTTCTCTTCTTCTTTAATCGTAAGGTCAAGCGGTTCGCTTACCTTTTCATTCAACAGCGCCAGTTTTATCACATCGCGCATATCGGTTACGTAATGGAAGCTAAGATCGGTAATGTAGCTTTCCTTAATCTCCAAAATATCTTTCTGGTTTGATTTGCAAAGAATGATCTCTTTAATATTGGCACGTTTGGCAGCCAGTATTTTTTCCCTGATGCCACCTACCGGCAGTACACGACCACGTAAGGTGATCTCGCCCGTCATGGCAAGGTTAGGTTTTACCTTACGCTGCGTAAATGCCGAAACCAAGGCGGTAAGCATGGTAATACCTGCCGATGGGCCATCTTTAGGGGTAGCACCTGCCGGTACGTGCACATGTACATCCCAAAGATCAAACAATTTAGGGTTGATATCAAAATAACCGGCATGGGCCCTTAAATAAGCCAGTGCAATGGTCACAGATTCCTTCATTACATCGCCAAGGCTGCCCGTAAGCGTTAAGCGGCCTTTACCGGGACTTAAACTTGCTTCAATGAACAAGATGTCGCCGCCAACAGATGTCCAGGCCAGGCCGGTTACAACGCCCGCTACGTCGTTACCCTCATAAAGGTCTTTGTCAAAAATAGGCGCGCCTAATATTTTCTCAACGTCTTTTTTGTTGACTGCCGGGTTGTACTCTTCCTCCATCGCGATGTTTTTAGCCACGCCACGTACAACCGAGCCTATCTTTTTCTCTAAAGAACGTACACCACTTTCGCGGGTATAATCAACAATGATCTTTTCTAAAATGTCGTTTTTAAGGCTTACATCTTTCAACTTTAAGCCGTGGGCTTCGCGTTGTTTAGGTACCAGGTGTTGCTTGGCAATTTCTACCTTCTCTTCAATGGTGTAGCCATTTACCTCAATAATTTCCATCCTATCCAGCAAAGCCGGTTGAATGGTGCTTAGTGAGTTTGCCGTAGCGATAAACATTACGTTCGACAGGTCGAAATCCATCTCTACATAATGGTCATAAAAAGTACCGTTTTGTTCAGGGTCAAGCACCTCTAACAAGGCCGACGATGGATCACCACGAAAATCGTTACCTACTTTATCAATCTCATCTAAAATAAATACAGGGTTAGCCGCACCTGCTTTTTTTATCGACTGGATAATACGGCCCGGCATAGCACCGATGTAAGTTTTACGGTGACCTCTGATCTCGGCCTCATCACGGATACCGCCTAAAGCCATACGCACATATTTACGGCCCAAAGCTTTGGCGATAGATTTACCCAAGGATGTTTTACCAACTCCCGGAGGGCCAACCAAACAAAGGATAGGGGCTTTCATATCGTGCTTTAATTTAAGCACGGCCAGGTATTCAATGATGCGTTGTTTTACTTTATCTAAACCAAAGTGATCTTTATCCAAAACTTTTTGGGCGCGCTTAAGGTCGAAGTTATCTTTGGTAAACTCGTTCCATGGCAAATCAAGCAACAATTCAAGGTAATTGATCTGTACCGAATAATCCGACGCGGCTGGATTGGTGCGAGCCAGTTTTTCAAGCTCTTTGGCAAAATGATCTTTAACTTCTTTCGCCCATTTCTTTTTAACGGCGCGCTGACGCAGGCTGTCAATTTCCAAATCGGGAGTGTTGCCGCCTAATTCTTCCTGTATGGTTTTTAATTGCTGATTTAAAAAATAATCGCGTTGCTGTTTATCTAAATCTACCCGTACCTTGCTTTGAATCTGGTTTTTAAGTTCAAGCATTTGCAGGTCAAGCGTTAAGTGTTCCAACACAAGGGTTGTCCTTTCGCGCAGGTTGGCAATTTCCAACAGGCGTTGTTTGGCCGCCATATCAGCATTCATGTTTGATGATATAAAATTGATCAAAAATGAAGTGCTTTCAATATTGCGGATAGCGATACCGGCTTCGCTTGGTATGTTGGGCGATAACTGAATAATGCTCATGGCCATATCCTTT
This sequence comes from Mucilaginibacter flavus, assembly GCF_030409315.1. Lineage (GTDB taxonomy): Bacteria > Bacteroidota > Bacteroidia > Sphingobacteriales > Sphingobacteriaceae > Mucilaginibacter > Mucilaginibacter flavus. Next base: position 4,218 of record NZ_JAUFPS010000026.1, read on the forward strand.
ATAGATGATACCATGGCTTTAAACTCTTTATCCTCTTTGGTTTTAGTTTCCTTAAAAGGTTCAACCGTAGCTTTGATGTATGGCTCAGCCTGTACTTCATCTTTTAATATAAAACGCTTTTTGCCTTGCAATATCACGGTGGTGTTGCCATCGGGCATTTGCAGCATTTTTATGATAAGCGCGATAGTACCGACGCTGTTTAACTGTTCAAAATTTGGATCTTCAATATTTACATCCTGCTGGGCAACAACACCAATCATGCGGTTGCCTTTATTGGCATCGCGGATAAGTTTAATTGATTTATCGCGGCCTACAGTTATTGGGATAACCACCCCCGGAAACAATACCGTATTGCGCAATGGCAATATGGCCAGTACTTCCGGCAGTTGTTCGTTGTTCATCTCCTCCTCGTCTTCGGTAGACATCAAAGGGAAAAACTCCGAATCCTCGTTTATAACCGGTAAAGCGTTTTTAAAATCAAATGGATCGAAACTCATTATATATTTTTTGTGTAGAAAATAACGTCATGTTGTCAGCCTGTTAACTAAAACAGACTGTAAATTACAGGGATATCATGGTGAAAACCTGTGCGGTACTATGTTTCAAGAGCTGTGCCAAGTTAGCTTAATAATTGTTAACAATCAATTTAGACTGTTAACGTACTGTTTATGTGTTGGTTACAGAGTATTCTGTTTTTGTTTAAATAAAGCAGATTTTGTTGCTAAAGATGAAAAAAAGTCATAGTATCGCTTCCCGGATTTGCATGCCAGTGGTAATTTTGAAAATAAATTGAATTTTGGCATAATATTTTGAAGTAAAGTTAGTTAATGATATACAATTTTGTTCACCATTAATCCCTTGATGAGGCTTTCAGTCATTTTACCCTTCCTGCTATTGTCAACCATTGAAACCACACTGGCACAAAGCGCTTATGTAAAAATGGGGCAGCAGGCTGTTATGGATGGCGATTTCCGGTCGGCGGTAACACACCTTGAAAAAGCGTGCATTACCGATTCAACCAACGCCAACGCCTTGTGGATGCTGGGTTACTCTTATTACCACAGCGATAACTACAAAAAATCAATTGCCGCTTACACGCGCGTTATTGCCATTAAACCTGCCGATGCTACAGCTTACTATTACAGGGCCAGGGCAAAAAGCTATTTGGGCAAGGATAACCAAACTAAAGATGCCGATAGGGAACTATACCTTTTAGGGGCCATAGTAGACCTTACCAAAGCCATATCAATCAATAATGATCCAAGCGATAGTAAATACTACCAAAACAGGGGGATAGCTTACCGCGACTACGGTTTGTTTAAACTGCAAACAAATTCTAAGTTTTTTGATAAAAGCCGTGGTATCAACTCTTTAAAGGCCTCCATTGCCGATCTGGAAAAAATCCTGAACACTAATCCCGGCCGCAATGATATAGCTGTGCTGATAGATCAGGCTAAAGATAAACTGGGACAGGCAAGCTCTACTGCCATGGTGAAGCACTAAGATTTGCTGAGAAATACGACATGCTGAGTTGTAGAGTCCGCGAACTCTGAAAGTGGAATTAATATAAAACAATCTTCTCCACACTGTCATCCTGAGGAATAAAATCCGGGCCTCTGAAAGTGGAAATGACGTAAAACCATCTTCTCCTCCCTGTCATCCTGAGGAACGAAGGATCTTCTTCGCCCTGTAAATTGCCTACTTTTCTAATTAAGAAGATCTTTCACTGCGTTCAGGATGACAACATTTTTATGACACGTTATAAGTAGCTTGTCGAAGCACGCAGGCGGAAAGCCTCTGCGCACGTCCTTCTACAGGCTCAGGATGACCGGCCGGCTAAAAAAAACTTATCATGGGTAGGAACGTTGTAAATCCTTATTTCTTCAAAACCCCCTTTACCACATACAAATTCTTGCCCATCAATTTAACATGCTGTGATTTTGCAATCTGGTAGGCCGAATCGGGGAAATAACTTAGTTTTTCAACGGTTTCGTAAAGCAGATTTTTGGTATGGTTAAATATCACCAGCCATTTTACTTTACCGTTATCTTTCCTGATCATTATTTTGGTAGTGCGCAAGTCGGGAGTCTTCGCGGTATAAATAATCAGCGAATCAGTATTCAAAACATTGTAACTGTTTTTCCAGGCCGGACGATTAATGTCCGACTGGATAAAAAGATTCAGCTCCTGGCCCCAGTTAGGTATGTGTACCGTTTTGTTTTCACTTATACCGTTATGGGTTACGGTTTTGTTAACCGCAGGGTTGAGTTTCTGCAGCTTTGAAGTATCGGCCTTAAAATAACCGGCTATATCAAAATATTTTAAAGTGCCGTTAGGCTGTGTTTTATCTGGCCTGCATGATTGCAAGCCCAATAAAAGCACAAAGCCGCCCGTAAGGGCGGCTATATAAGTTAGTTTTAGTTTACACCAATACATTACCGGTCATTTCCACAGGGATTTCAACACCCAGTATTTTTAAAATGGTTGGGGCAACATCGCCCAGTTTGCCATCTTTTACATGTGTAACATCTTTATCAATAACAATACATGGTACCAGGTTGGTGGTGTGCGCCGTATTAGGGCTGCCATCTTCATTGATCATGTAATCGGCGTTGCCGTGATCGGCCAGGATGATAAAGCTATAGCCATTTGCTAAACCGGCTTCAACAACGGCCTGGGCACAGCTATCGGCAGTTTCGGCAGCTTTAACAACCGCGCTAAAAACACCCGTGTGGCCAACCATATCGGTATTGGCAAAGTTTAAGCAAACAAAATCGGGCCAGCCGCTCTCCAACTCCGGGATGATGGCATCGCGGATACCAGCTGCGTTCATTTCTGGCTGTAAATCATAAGTAGCTACTTTTGGCGATGGTGCTAAAAGGCGTTTTTCGCCTTCAAACTCGCGCTCGCGGCCACCAGAGAAGAAGAAGGTTACGTGTGGATATTTTTCAGTTTCGGCAATCCTGATCTGGGTTTTACCGGCATTCTGTAAAATTTCGCCAAGGGTTTTGGTCAGGTCTTCTTTGTTGAAAACCACCTGTACATTTTTAAACGTTTCATCATATGGGGTCATGGTGATGTAACGGATGTTAAGCGGGTGCAGGTTATATTCAGGGAATGATTTTTGGGTTAAAGCTATGCTGATTTCGCGGCCACGATCGGTACGGAAGTTAAAGCAAATTACCACATCGCCGTCTTTAATCACTGCAACAGGCTTGCCGTTGCTATCAACGTTAACAATAGGTTTAATAAACTCATCGGTAACACCATCTTCATATGATTTTTTGATCAGGTCGGTAATGTGTTGTGTGGCTTCGCCTTCGCCGTTAACCATCAGGTCGTAAGCTAATTTAACACGCTCCCAACGGTTATCACGGTCCATGGCATAGTAACGACCGATAGCCGTGGCAATTTTTGCAGATGTACCGGCAATATGCTCTTCCAGTTCGGTAACAAAACCTAAGCCCGATTTAGGGTCGGTATCGCGGCCATCTAAAAAGGCATGGATAAATACATTGTTTAAATCAAACTGTTTAGCGGCATCGCATAAACCTTTTACGTGCCTGATGTGGGAGTGAACCCCGCCATCAGATACCAGGCCAATGAAATGCACATCTTTATTGTTTTGTTTGGCATATTCAAAGGCATCTTTCAATACCGGGATGGTTGGCAATTCGTTATCATCAACCGCCTTATGGATACGGCCAAGCTCCTGGTAAACAACACGGCCGGCACCTAAATTCATGTGCCCAACTTCGGAGTTGCCCATCTGGCCGGCAGGTAAGCCTACCGCTGTGCCCGATGCTTCCAGCTTTGAGTTTGGATAATTTTGCAGTATCGAGTCAACAAAAGGGGTGTTGGCTGCAAGTATAGCGTTTGACTGATCGTTGCGGCCATAACCCCAGCCGTCAAGGATGATTAATGCGAGTTTTTTTTTATTTTCCACATTGCAAATATAAAGGCAACACCGTACTTATGCTTATAATTTTTGAATTTAAGCATATGCGCGCATCTTGCTGATTATTAATACAATAATTGAGCGCCTAAGCAGTTATATAGCTACATCACCTTATAACAACCGGTTTGTAGTTTTTTAACGATGTAACATTAAGTTATTTTATCACGTATTCATTATATGAAACTCCTTTACCTGTCATCGTTTATATTTTTATTGCTTGTTAGCACCAAAGCATCGGCCGATGCTATTGATAACGTGGCCAACCTCATAAAACAGGGCAACGCCAAAGAAATAGCTAAACTATTTGCTCCCAATGTTGATATCACCTTAATGGAGGATGAAAACACTTATCCCAGAGAAAAAGCAGCCACCATACTCGAAGACTTTTTCGCCAAAAATAAACCTCAAAGCATCAAATTACTCCATAAAGTAAACTCCAGCAGCAGTATTACCCTTGGCGTATATATTTTAACCACTACGGATAAAAAGGAATACCGAATAGCCTTCACCCTAAAAAACATTAACGGCAGCATGAGCATTGTTGAGTTTAGGATAGAGGATGAGAAAGTGAAGTAGGTTTTAGTATCAAGTATTTAGTATCAAGTAGCAAGATTTTTTCTTTGCCTATTTCTGCTTTGTCTTTTTATCCTTGTTCCTTTATCTTTTTGTCCTTGCTCCAATATCCTTGCTCCTTTGTCTTTTTGTCCTTTGTCCAAATAACCTTACTTTTGAGGCATACTAAAAAGTAATTCGTTTGGATAAGGAACTGATTGACCCGTTTATAATAAATGCTTTAAAGGAAGATGTTGGCGATGGCGACCATACTTCGTTATCAACTATTCCGGCAGATACTGTAGGTAAAGCAAAGCTTTTGGTAAAAGATGATGGCATTTTAGCCGGTGTTGAACTTGCTTTAGAAATATTTCATATTGTTGACCCTGCCCTTAAGGTAAATGTTTTTATACAGGATGGTGCAGCGGTAAAATACGGGGATGTAGCCTTTGAAGTAGAAGGCAGCGCCCAAAGCATTTTGGTGGCCGAGCGTTTGGTACTGAATTGTATGCAGCGCATGTCTGGAATTGCTACAAAAACCCACCATATAGTTGATCTGTTAAAAGGCACCAACACAAAAGTTTTAGATACCCGTAAAACCACACCCGGTTTACGTTACCTCGAAAAATGGGCTGTAAAAATAGGCGGCGGTGTTAATCATCGCTTTGGACTGTATGATATGATCCTGATTAAGGATAATCATGTTGATTACGCCGGCGGCATAAGGCAGGCCATTGAAAACGCCAACCAATACCTGGCAGATAAGAACAAAAAACTGGCTATTGAAATAGAAGTACGTAACCTTGACGAATTAGAACAGGTTTTGCAAACCGGCAACATTAACCGTATCTTGTTAGATAATTTTAACTATGTCGAACTTAAGCAGGCGGTTAACATCATCAATGGCAGGTTTATAACCGAAGCATCTGGCGGTATAACAATAGATAATATCCGTGAATATGCCGACTGTGGGGTTGATTATATTTCTGTAGGGGCGTTAACCCACTCTGTAAAAAGTCTCGATCTGAGTTTAAAGGCCATAAAGTAAAAACATTGTTTGTTAAAAACAATTGGTTCAAATTTTAGCTTTTAAAGTTTTTAAAATCATTGTTGTGGTTTTAGATTTTAGCATGATAAAAACTTTAGTCCGGTTTCAATTTTGTAATATTGCAGGGCAATGATAAACGTTTATTCTGTTTCAGCGCTTATTTTAGCCTATCTATGCGGATCTATCCCTACAGCGGTTTGGATAGGGCAGGCATTTTATGGTGTTGATGTACGCGAATACGGCAGCGGTAACGCGGGCGCAACCAATACCTTCAGGGTATTAGGCAAACAAGCCGGTATCCCCGTAATGTTCCTCGATATTTTAAAAGGGTGGACAGCCACCAACCTCGCTTTTTTTATCGGTGTATCTACCACCGGTCCATACAATTCATCATCGTACATGAACTACGCGCTGGCCCTGGGTGTGGCGGCGGTTATGGGGCACCTGTTCCCAATATTTGCCGGTTTTAGGGGCGGTAAAGGTGTTGCTACATTGTTTGGAATGATTTTAGCTATTCACCTGCATGCCGCATTATTATGCGTGGTGGTATTTGTGGTAGTGTTATTGCTTACCAAGTATGTTTCGCTTAGCTCAATAGCGGCGGCGTTTACATATCCAATAGGAGTGTCGTTTGTTTTTCCCACCTCCATTAGGTCGGTGGTAATTTATGGGATGTGTATTTGCATGCTGATACTGGTAACGCACCAAAAAAATATCGAACGCTTACTAAAAGGCACCGAATCGAAAGTTAATTTTTTGAAGAAAAAAACTGCCTGATCATTATGAAAATTTTCAAACCTGCATTATTGATAATAGCTACAGCTATTACCCTGTTCTCGTGTTCAACAGTGCCACTTACCGGCCGTAGACAACTAAGCCTGGTAGGCGATGCCGAAGTAAACCAGTCGGCGGCTGCCAGCTACTCCCAATTATTATCCGATCCTAAAACAAAGGTTATCAATAACGGTACCGATGCCCAGCGTGTAAAACGTATTGGCAGTAACCTTGCCGCCGCCATTGAAAGTTATTTAAAGGCAAACGGTTATGGCGATCAATACAGCTTTAACTGGGAATTTAACCTCATTCAAAGCAGCGAAGTTAACGCCTGGTGCATGCCTGGTGGTAAAGTAGCGGTTTATAGTGGTTTATTGCCCGTTGCTAATACCGATGCTTACCTGGCTGTAGTAATGGGACATGAAATTGGCCACGCCATTGCAAGGCACTCTGCCGAGCGGATTTCGCAAGAGATGCTGGTACAAGGTGGTGGCGCTTTGGTAGGTGCTGCAACTGCCGATAAATCTCAGGCTACCCAATCTGCTATAGGTACATTGTATGGCGTAGGTACGCAGTTAAAATTACTAAGCTATTCACGCGCCCAGGAATCTGAAGCAGACCGTTTAGGTTTAACTTTTATGGCCATGGCCGGTTACGATCCGCACAATGCAATAGCCTTTTGGCAGCGTATGGCAGCCCAAAACAAAGGCGGCGCGCAGCCCGAATTTTTAAGCACACACCCTGCCGATGCAACCCGTATAGCCAATATTCAAAACCTCATACCAGAGGCGATGAAGTATTATAAAAAATAAGCCGGTGAGTGGTGAATAGTGAACGGTGAGTGGTTGCTCTTCATCTTATATTTTTTACCACTCACTATTCACAACTCTCCATTCACCCAAAATGCCCAAACGTCAATTTTTAAAAGCGCAATGGAATAACCTGGTGATGCTTAATTACGAGGTTGACCCGGTGATACTGGATCAATACCTTCCGCCCGGTACCGAGCTCGATTTGTGGAAAGGTAAAGCCTTGGTGAGTATGGTTGGCTTTTTATTTAGGGATACCAGCGTAATGGGCATTAAATGGCCATTGCACGTAAACTTTGAGGAAGTTAACCTGCGTTTTTATGTAAAGCATTTTAATGGCACCGAGTGGAAACGCGGTGCCGTTTTTGTAAGTGAGATTGTGCCTAAAGCCATGATCACGCTTATTGCCAATAATTTATACAAAGAGCATTACCACACCATGCCCATGCGGCACTCCATCACCCCGATGGAAAATACCCATACCCGTTTTTTGTACGAATGGAAATTTAATAACCAATGGAACAGACTTGGCGCAACGGCCAGTGATGAATTAAAAGATATTGAGCCGGGTAGCCCGGAGGAGTTTATTTTTGAGCATTACTGGGGTTATAATAAGCTAACTCCTACGGCCACAATGGAGTATCAGGTTGAACATGTCTCGTGGCAAACCGGCAAAGTTAGAGACTATATTTTTGACGCCGATGTAGCCGGTCTTTATGGCAAAGCTTTTGTGCCGTTTTTGAGCAAATCGCCGGTTTCGGCATTCTTCGCGGTAGGATCGGAGATAAAGGTTAGAATGGGGTATAGGATAGTGGTTGGAGGGAAATAAGAGAAAAATATCACGTTGAGGCTATAGGATTGGGGTAAAGATGTCAAAAGCGACGAAAGACTTACGAAGTTTTTAAAACTTCGTAAGTCTGGGATTACCCACCCAACACTTCCAAAATAGCTTTAGCTTTTAACAAACATTCTTCGTATTCCTTTTCCGCTTCTGCATGATAAGTAATAGCGCTGCCAACATGGAATGATAAGTATTCGTTATCAGCGTTATATAACAACGACCTGATCACCACATTAAAATCAAAATCATCATCGGCGCTAAAATAGCCTGCCGCGCCGGAGTATACCCCACGTTTGCTGCGCTCATATTGCTCCATCAGTTGCATAGCGCTCACTTTGGGGGCACCGGTCATGCTGCCCATGGGGAAACTATTTTTAATGGCCTGTACGGGCGATATGCTTTGCTGTAGCTCGCATGTAATGGTCGAGATCATTTGGTGCAGATGGCGGAAGGTGTAAATGCCAAATAAATCCTCGGTTGCTACGGTTCCCTGTTTGGCCGATTTGGTAAGATCATTACGCACCAGATCCACAATCATCACGTTTTCCTGTAACTCTTTGGGATGATTGCGCAATTGTTGTTTTACCAGTTCGTCGGCCTCATTATTCAAATCTCTTTTGGCCGTACCCTTAATAGGTTGGGAAATGAGTTTGTGGCCTCTTTTTGCCAAAAAACGCTCTGGCGATGCCCCAAGGATATAATTATCCTTCCATTTAAAAAAAGTGGAGAATGGGTTGGGCGAAATGGTATTAAGTTCCAGGAATACGGCTAACGGGTTAATCTGTATTTCTTCCGCATAAAATTCCTGGCAAAAATTGGTTACGTAAATGTCGCCCCGGTTAATGTGTTCCCGAATGTTTTCTACAGCCTCGATGTATTCTTTTTTAGTAAATCGCGCTTTTAAGGTTACTGCATTTGACAAAGGGTACGAAGCCAATTCCTGTTGATCAATCTGACTCAATAGTTCATCTGCATCATTACTTATAATCTCTGCATCGTTGCCTTTGATGACAATAAGATGCAATGGCGCAAAAAAGTATAGGTCTGGAAATTGCAGGTGATCTGCATTATTGGACGATAGTTTTTCGGCTTCATTTTTCAGATCGTATCCAAAGAAGCCGGTGACCCATCCGGAGTTGTTTTTGCGGAAGGCTTCCAGCTCATCGAAGGCCTTGCCGGTGTAAGCGGTTATTTCTTCCTTAACGCCAAAGGCAATCAGCATATCGAATTTGCTGTAAGGATCATTGAAATTGTTGGAGTCGAGGTAACAAACCGCGTCAAATGACGATGCCCATTGCAGGGCCTTATTCTTAAAAACCGGCAGATCATTCACCTGTACTATCACCGTGCAAAAATAACCAAGTAAATGAAAAAAGGCCGGTTGCCCGGCCTTTTAAAAAAGATTTATGTGGATGCCTGTTACTCTAAGGCAACACTATTAATGTAATACCAGGGTTTGTTTCCTGTCTGGTCCTACAGAAAGATATTTTACCGGTACGCCTAACTCGGCTTCCAGGTAATCAATGTATGATTGTAGTTTTTGAGGGATTTCGTTTAACTCGGTAATGCCAGTTAAATCCTCATTCCAGCCATCAATTTCTTTCAGGATCGGCTCCGGGCTTACCGAACAGATATCATACGGCATGTAATCAATCTTTTCGCCTAAATAGTTGTAGTGGGTACAAGCGTAAATTTTATCAAAGCCGCTCAATACATCTGCCTTGGTCATTACCAATTGGGTAACACCGTTAAGCATGATAGCGTATTTTAAAGCCGGCAGATCAATCCAGCCGGTACGACGAGGTCTGCCTGTGGTAGCGCCAAATTCGTGGCCTATACGGCGTAATTCTTCGCCTGTTTCGTCTTCAAGTTCGGTGGGGAAGGGGCCACCACCAACACGGGTGCAATAAGCTTTAAAAATGCCAATTACGTCACCAATTTGTTGCGGAGCTATACCTAAACCAGTACAAGCGCCAGCCGCGGTAGTGTTTGATGAAGTAACAAAAGGGTATGAACCAAAGTCAATATCCAGCATAGCTCCCTGCGCGCCTTCGGCTAAAACTTTTTTACCTTTTTTAATATAATCGTTAACTAAATGCTCTGAGTCAACCAGCGGGAATTGCTTAAGAAACTCAATGGCCTCAAAAAACAAAGTTTCGCGCTCAGAAAAATCCGCTACTTCGCCGTACATGGCGGTAAGCATGGCTGTATGTTTATCAACTAATTTTTGGTAGCGCTCTTTAAAATCTGGTAAAGTGATATCACCAATACGCAAACCGTTACGGCCGGTTTTATCCATATAGGTTGGACCGATACCTTTTAATGTCGATCCGATTTTACCATCACCCATTTTCTTTTCAGAAGCGGCATCCAACAATTGGTGGGTGGGTAATATCAGGTGTGCTTTTTTAGCAATTTGCAGGTTCTTTTTAGCTAACAGGTCATGACCGGCATCTTTCAGCTTATCTATTTCCTTTTTAAGGGTGATAGGGTCAATTACAACACCATTACCGATAAGGTTCATCGTGTTTTCAAAAAATATACCTGAAGGAATGGTATTCAGTACGAATTTTTTACCATCGAACTCCAAAGTGTGCCCGGCATTAGGGCCGCCCTGGAAACGTGCAATCAGGTCGTAACCAGCGCTTAACACGTCAACAATTTTTCCTTTACCTTCATCGCCCCATTGGAGGCCTAATAATACGTCAACAGCCATTAATTTATCGTTTGTATATATCTATTAAATTTTAGTATGATCTCTTTTTTAATTGTGTCCCACTTTAATTTTCTAAAACTATATGGATCTGAATCCATGTCAGCTTCAATAAAGTAAGGGATGGATTTAATTATCATCATTGTTGAATTGCTTGGATATCGCGTTTGATAAAATGAAAACATTTGATCAAAGGAAAAATGTTCAAGTAATTCATGTAAATCCCAAAAGTCTTTTTTTGCTCCCCGCCCCGCTATTGCGTTTAATTTCAATGCGATAATTTCTTCCAACGATGCGAACCTAATACCTTCTATTGTATTACTAGCAAAAGTGAACTTTTCAAACGTATGTACAAAATCTACTTTTACGTTGTTTATATAAGTGAAAAATAAGCGTGTCCCTTTTTTTTCCTTGGCAGAAAATTGAGGAAAAGTGTCAGACAATTTGTAGGTGAGTAAATCGCTATCGAAAGGTTCGTCGGTAAATAAATCCAGATCAATAGAATTGCGATGTCCTAAAAGTAAAGATAATGCTGTACCGCCAACCAGCCTGAATTGCTCCAGTTCTGGCAGTGACATTAATTCTGTCAGTAAACCCAAAGTTGCGGGTTCAACTGTTTCTTGATATAACATTTAAAGTCCTTAGGTTCAAGATCGAAGATAGCGCAGCAAAAATAAATTTCTTTATCACCAATCCACTTAGCATTTACAATTTCTTTTTTAATTTTATCATCGCCGTAAAATTTTTTGAGTGTAATAAAGTCCTCAAATGATCCCCGGTCAACAACCTTTTCTATTACAAAACGCGCATTTTTTTCATAGTCGATACTATTCATATCAACGTCCCAAAACGCCTGCTTGCTTAAAATAGGTTTATCCATGGCGAATTATATCTTCCTATCGCAATTACCTTCACGCAGCTTAGTGCAATTACCGTAAAGGTTTAAAGAGTGGTGTTTAATGTCAAATTTTAAAATATCGCCCATCATACTTTGGATCTGCTGAATGCGGGGGTCGCAAAACTCAACTACTTTGCCGCAGTCGATGCAAATGATGTGGTCATGCTGTTTGTAGCCGTATGATTTTTCAAATTGGGCCATATTTTTACCAAACTGGTGCTTGGTAACCAAATCGCACGATACCAGTAACTCCAGCGTATTGTAAACAGTAGCCCTGCTTACACGGTATTTTTTATTTTTCATGTGGATGTACAACGACTCCACATCAAAATGATCTGTACGGGAATAAATTTCTTCGAGTATAGCAAAACGTTCTGGCGTTTTGCGCAGGTTTTTATTTTCAAGGTAAGCCTCAAAAATCTTTTTAACCAATGCTATAGTATCCTGTTGGGGCATAATAGTCTGTTAAGCAGGCAAAGTTATTAATTATTTAGTTAAGATAGAGTCAAGAGTCAAGAATCAAGAATTAAGACGTTTTATGTTCCAGTATTTGAATTTTATTTAGAAAATTTAAATACACCCAAATAGGGAAAAGAACTCAATACTATTTTTTCTGTCTTGATTCTTGACTCTTAATTCTTGACTCTTTTTAATTTCCTGTCTTGATTCTTGACTCTAATTTCTTGACTCTTCCTTAAGAAGCTTTCTCAATTACCGAGTCAAACCTATTCACCCCGGTTACGCCTTTAATTAGTTTTATTTTTTTAATCAGGTTTTCCAGGTGCTCGGTATCGTTTACGTAAATCATCAGTGAACCTTCAAAAATGCCGTTATCGCTGTCAACAGTGATGGAGCGAATGTTTACTCTGAAGTCGTTTGATATTACTGTAGTTAGTTTGTTAATTAAACCAACTTCATCAATACCGGTAATTCTTAAACCGGTTAAAAATGCAAGCTCCTGTTGATTGGTCCACTTAGCTTTTACAATGCGGTATCCGTAATTGGCCATCAGTTTGGCAGCGTTAGGGCAGTTGGTGCGGTGTATTTTAATGCCGTCGCTTACGGTTACAAAACCAAAAACATCATCGCCGGGGATAGGGTTACAGCAGTTGGCCAGTTTGTAGTCAATTTTTTGCATATCCTCGCCAATAAGCAGCATATCGCTGTCTTTTGATTTAAGGTTGCGGATTAGGCTTTGAACCTGTTCCTGCTCTATCTTATCCTGCGGCTTGTTATCTACACTTTTTTCAGATGCCTGGTATTCCTTCAGGTCCTTCATATCTATAACACCTTTAGCGATGTTATAAAACAGATCCTGGGTTGATTGCAGCTTGAAAAAGTAACTTAGCTTATGCAGGTTTTCAGAATTGTAAGTGATTTTGAGCGATTTCATTTTACGCTCTAAAATCTCTTTACCATCCTCGGCAATTTTGCGTTTTTCTTCTTTTAAGGCCGATTTTATTTTTGCCTTAGCCTTGGCGGTAACTACAAAGTTTAACCAATCTTCCTTGGGCGTTTGTTTGCCCGATGTAATGATCTCTACCTGGTCGCCGTTTTGCAGTTTGTAGCTTAGCGGCACCAGTTTATGATTTACTTTGGCACCAATACAACTTGCACCTACGTCGGTATGGATCTCAAAAGCGAAATCGAGCGCTGTTGCATTTAACGGTAGTTGTATCAGTGCGCCTTTGGGTGTAAAAATGAAAATTTCATCGCTGAATAAATTCATTTTAAAGTCGTCAATAAAGTCGAGCGCGTTGGTATCGGGGTTTTTAAGCATATCGCGCACCTTTTGTACCCAAAGATCAAGACCGCTATCTGTTGATGATTCTTTGTATTTCCAGTGCGCTGCAAAACCTTTTTCAGCAATCTCGTTCATTCGCTTAGTGCGGATTTGCACCTCTACCCATTGTCCGCGGGGGCCCATTACCGTGGTGTGCAGTGATTCGTACCCGTTGGCTTTGGGCGATGAGATCCAGTCACGTAACCTATCAGGATTTGGCCGGTACTGGTCGGTAACTATGCTGTAGGCTTTCCAGCAATCGGCCTTTTCCTGATCGGGCGCGCTATCTAAAATAATACGGATGGCGAAAAGATCATATACCTCTTCAAAAGGGATCGACTTTTTCTTCATCTTATTCCAGATGGAATGGATAGATTTTGGTCGCCCAAATACATCAGCATGAATTTCCTGCGCCTGCAGGGCTTTATTCACCGGTTCAATAAAGTCGCGGATAAAGCGTTCCCTTTCTGCCTTTTTCTCGTTTAGTTTCTTTTTAATGAACTGGTAAGTTTCACGCTCCATGTATTTCATGGAAAGGTCTTCCAGTTCAGATTTGATGGCGTACAAGCCCAGCCTATGCGCAAGCGGGGCGTACAGGTACACAGTTTCTGACGATAGTTTAAGCTGCTTATCGCGCGGCATAAACTCCATGGTACGCATGTTGTGCAGGCGGTCGGCCAGTTTTATGAGTATCACCCTAACATCATCGGCCAGGGTAAGCAGCATCTTACGGAAATTTTCGGCCTGTAATGAACTGTTTGTATCAAACACGCCCGATATTTTGGTTAAGCCATCAATAATTTTGGCCACCTTTTTACCAAACTCCATTTCAATATCATCCAGCGTCATGTTGGTATCCTCAACCACATCATGCAGCAGGGCGCACACTATGGACGTAGTGCCCAGGCCAATTTCTTCGGCGGCTATCTGGGCAACGGCAATAGGGTGGTATATATATGGCTCGCCGCTTTTACGGCGCATATCTTTATGGCTTTCAAGGGCCATATCAAAGGCTTTGCGAATCATGCGTTTATCGCCCTTTTGCAAGGTAGATTTACAGGCACGCAGCAAAGCACGGTATCGTTTTAAGATCTCATTCTTCTCGGCTTCCAGATCAATCACTATCTCTTTCATATATGATATAGACGGTATAAACTTGATAAACTTGTAATTAAAAAATATTATTACAGTTTAAAGTAAAATACCACAAAAAAATCCTTTAATTTTGTTTTAAGTAAAAATATGAAATTAATTGGTTTTCTGTTGCTGTTTTGTTGCTTAATGGGCCAGGTAAAAGCCCAAACAGATAAACCTGCTCCTATGGTTATGGGCAAAAACGATACCATAAAAGTTGCTTTAACAGAACTTGACGGTCAGTTAGTGCCTTGGGTGGTTTGCAATCCGATAAGGATAGTTGATACCCGTATTTTTGCCAGTGATGCCGATAGGGATAACTTTCGTAGGTTAAGGTATAATGTACTTAAAGTGTGGCCTTACGCGCAGTTTGCAAGCCAAAGGTACCAGAAACTGCAACGCGATTTGGCGCTTACCGGCGATAAAAAGAAACAGAAAGAATTGATTAACACCTGCGAAGGTGAAATAAAAGCATTGTTTGATAAGGAAATTAAAAATCTGACAATTAGTCAGGGCGAAGTTTTAATTAAGCTGATTGACCGGGAAACCCACACAACCAGCTATACTATGGTGAAAGAGCTTAAAGGAGGCTTTAAAGCCTTTATGTTTCAATCCGTAGCCAGCTTGTTTGGTCACAACCTTAAAGAAACTTACGATCCTGAGGAGCAGAGAGATATCGAGGCCATACTTACCCAGGCCGGATATAATTCCACTAACTACTAATAATGGATAACTCAAGTGTTCACAAGTTTAACGTTCAAAAGTTAAACGGTGATGATGTAAGCCTATCGGCCTATAAAAATAAGGTACTATTGATTGTAAACACCGCTTCGCAATGCGGTTTTACCCCACAGCTTAAAGATCTGGCCGAATTGAAGGAAACTTTTAAGGATGCCGATTTTGAAATTCTCGCTTTTCCCTCAAATGATTTTGGCGGCCAGGAACCTTTAGATGGTGCCGCTATCGCCGCCTTTTGTGAAAGTTCGGGAGCAAAAAACTTTCCCATATTTGATAAGATAAGGGTACGAGGCTCATTCGCCCACCCCCTATACCAGTTTTTAGCCAACAAAAAGGAAAATGGTAAGCTGTCGTCTGTACCCCGCTGGAATTTTCATAAATTTTTGATTGACAGAGACGGTCACGTAACCGATTTTTATTATCCTTTTACAAAGCCCACGGCGTCAAAAATCAGGAAGAAAATAGAGCGTTTATTAGCTGCCGCTCATTAACTATTAACCATACATGAAATTAGATATTTTAGTTTTGCCTGTACACCCGGATGATGCCGAGTTGGGTTGTTCTGGCGTTATTTTAAAACACGTGGCCCTTGGGCATAAAGTGGGCATAGTTGATCTTACACGTGGAGAGTTAGGTACCCGCGGATCTGCCGAGATTCGCGACCAGGAGGCTGCCGCCGCTGCAGATATTTTAGGCCTGGCGGTACGGGATAACTTAGGCCTGCCCGATGGCTTTTTTCAAAACACGCGCGAGTATCAGGTAAAGGTAATTGAAGCTATTCGCAAATATCAGCCCCGTATTGTAATTACCAATGCTTATCATGACAGGCACCCCGATCATGGGCGCGCTAATGATCTGGTAGAAGCATCGGCTTTTCTTGCAGGCTTACGTAAAATAGAAACTTTTGATAGTGCCGGTAATGCACAGGATGCCTGGCGACCAGAACTGGTATTACATTTTATACAGGATAGATATATTAAACCTGATATTTTGATAGATGTTACCGAGTATTGGGATAAAAAGATAGAAAGCATTTACGCTTACGGCTCACAGTTTTTTAACCCCGAGTGGAGTGATGAACCGCAAACCTATATATCTACGCCAGAGTTTATTAACGTAGTTGCCGCCCGTGCTGCCGAGTTTGGAAAAAGCATCGGTGTTAAATACGCGGAAGGATTTACAAGCCGGAAAATTTTAGGAGTAGATGATCTTTTTGCTTTAAAATAATATATTATTTAACTTTAAATAAATAAGCCGCCAGTTTATTCACAAATGGCGGCTTATTTTATAGTATAAGTTTAAATACTTAAGCTTTAATATACTCAAAGCGATTGTTTTCGATACTTCTTTCCCTTCTCAGTTTGTTTTCATTAGCAAGCTTTAATAGTATTCCAGATAGCTCTGATGTTTTAAAATCAGAGTCGAACTGATCTTTGCAATAGTTGGCTATCGAAGAGATAGAACGTTGAATATCAAAAAAATCGGTGCTTAATAGTTGATTTAAAATTTTAGTTGCGCCTGGTTTTTTACGACCAGGAATTCCCGCGTTTTCATCATCTAAACGCATTTTTCGGCCTTTTTTGCTGAAAATTTCAGAGCCATCGGCATCTGCTCTTTCTGATTCGATCATCACATCCAGTAGCCTGTCAATGATCCTTACCTGTACTGCTTCTGATTGAAATGAGTTAACAACTTCGGCTACTTCAACAAGTTGTTTTTTTAATTTCTCTATATGTTTGCTCATGATGAAATTAGAATTTATTCTAATTGGGATGAGACAAATCTAATCGGAATAATAACTAAAAATAAGGCGTATTTTGGTGAAAAGATAGCATATATTAACTGTTTCGGCTTTTTTGGACCAGCCTGGCCATTAAAACATATATTAAATACAAAACTACTTACCCTGTAGGATAAGTTATTATCAATAGCTTACTGCAAAGCTATTACAGGTTTTTGGATATTTTCTCTAACATTTCAAGCCCTGTATCAATATGGCTTTTTTCAATAATAAGTGCAGGCCTAAAGCGGATGCTTTTATCGCCACAGCCTAAATACATGATATTATTTTCCAAACCCTTATTAATAAACGTATCCCTTTTATTTTTATCAGGAAAATCAAAGGCGGTAAGCAGGCCCTTCCCGCGTACATTACTTATTATTGGCACCCTCGCGGCAATATCATTTAATTGATTTTGTAAATATTCGCCCATATTGGCAGCATTTTCACATAAGTTGTCTTCTTCAATAACCTCCATAATTTTTGAGGAGCGTACCATATCAACCAGGCTACCACCCCAGGTTGAGTTAATGCGCGATGAAACCCTGAAAACATTGTTCTCAATTTCATCAACACGGTTGCTGCAAAGAATGCCGCAAACCTGCATCTTTTTACCAAAGGCGATAATATCCGGCCGTGCCTTTTCGCCAAAATGTTCGTGGCACCAAAATTTTCCGGTAAGGCCAACGCCGGTTTGCACTTCGTCATAAATCAGCATCGCCTCGTACTCATCGGCCAGCAGGCGTAGTTGTTCTAAAAATTCTTTGCGTATGTGATTGTCGCCACCTTCAGATTGTACGGGTTCAATAATGATGGCGCAAACGTCGTCTTTATTGTCCTCAAATGCTTTCCTGATCTGTGCTACCGACAACTGTTCCCTTTGCAACAGGTCATCATGGTTGCTATCGCTGTAAGGAAAGTTCATGTATGGTACAGATACGCGTGGCCAATCAAACTTGGCAAACCATTTGGTTTTATTAGGCAAGGTATTGGTTAAGCTTAAAGTATAGCCCGACCGGCCATGAAAAGCATGCTCAAAGTGAATAACCTTAAATCCACGTTCTTTGGTATACCCACGGGCAAAGTTTTTTTGCACCTTCCAATCCATAGCCACTTTAAGGGCGTTTTCGATTGCTAAGGAACCTCCTGCTATAAAAAAAGCGTGCGGAAGGTAGTCTGGTATACCCACACGCGAAAACGTTTCCAGGAACTGAGCATATTGTGTGGTGTATATATCTGAGTTTGATGGGTTGGTTAAGGCCGCCAGCATCAGATTCTTTTTGAATTCTTCATCGTTCACCATTTTGGGGTGATTGTAGCCCAATGGCACAGATGCAAAGCAGGTAAAAAAATCGAGCAGGGTACGATCGTACTTGGAATCATAAATATAAACACCCTTACTTTTTTCCATGTCAAAAGTGAGATCGAAGCCATCGGCAAGTACATGCTTATTTAACGAAGCCTGTACATTTTGGGGAGAAACAAGTAGGTTGTACATATCAATTGGATTTAAACAAATTTAATAAAAAGCCTTAAAAAACAAAAATTAAGCGGTTTTTGAACCGATTGGCTAAAAAGTATGTTTAAATTGTTTAAAGTTGGTTTTTGTACCAAAGCCGATATTGGTATACCATATTTTATCACAAAACCATCCTGTTTATATCTTAAAAAGTTTTGTTTACCCTCTCTTTTAAGGTTTGTTTCGCCTCGAAACTAAAAAATGACAATGGGCAAATTAACTATAGCGACAATGATTAAGGTTTTATTAAGTATTTATTAATACCGCCTTGTGTTATTTACAACTATAAACCAATTATACCAGGAAAGCTGCCCAGGATGCCTTCCTGTAAACCTTAAACTTTTAATTACCTATGCTTACTTATGTTTTTAAACCTCCTTAGGTTAATTACAGTAACACCTGTTTTTATAAACCCAACTCAATCAATCATCAAAACCTATAATTATGAATACCAGGAAAAAATACGTCATCAATTTTCTGCTTGTATTGGGCATATTAAGTGCCTGCCAAAAAAAAAACATCGTAAATAAAGAAACCGCAACTAATGGTTTAGTAAAAAAACAAAGTATTACATCATCGCCTGCGGGTGATGTTGTGGGCAAAGTAACGGTAGGTTACCAGGGGTGGTTTGCCGCAATTGGTGATGGCTCGCCAATAAACCTATGGTGGCACTGGGCCGACCCGAACAATCAGGCACCAAATTCAACCAGCATCCGTATAAAATCATGGCCGGATGTACGCGAATATACCAGCACTTATCAAACTGCTTTTGCAAATCTTAACAACGGGCAACCGGCAAAGTTGTTCTCGTCTTATACCGATCAAACGGTAAACACCCAGTTTTTGTGGATGCAGCAAAATGGTATTGACTGCGCCGCGCTGCAACGTTTTAATCCAACGGGTGGCGAAGGCCCGGTGCGTGATGCCATAACTGCCAAAGTAAAAACAGCGGCAGAGGCAACTGGTCGTAAATTTTATATCATGTATGATGTTGGCTACTGGACAAATATGCAGTCGGAAATTAAAACCGACTGGACAAACAAAATGTCGGCTTATACTTCCTCGTCGGCCTATGCTAAACAGAACGGCAAGCCGGTAGTATGTATCTGGGGATTTGGATTTAATGACGATGGGCATCCATGGTCGGCCGCGGTTTGTTTAGATGTAATCAACTGGTTTAAAAGCCAGGGTTGTTACGTAATAGGTGGGGTACCTGCCTATTGGCGCGATACGACAGCCAGCGAGGTAAGGCCCGGTTTTTTAGCAACGTATAATGCCCTCAATATGATATCGCCATGGATGATTGGTAAAATAGGCACCATTGCCGAGGCAAATAGTTTTTACAATGATCACCAGGTTGGCGATCAGGCTTACTGTAATGCCAATGGAATTGATTACCAGCCTTGCGTTTTGCCCGGCGATTTGCAATTGCGCCAGCGGGTGCACGGCGATTTGATGTGGACACAGTTTTACAACCTGATACGAGGCGGGGCTCAAGGCCTTTATATATCCATGTTTGATGAATACAACGAGGGTAACCAGATTGCCAAAACAACCGAAAACGCTTCCTTTGTACCGGCAGGCTCAAACTTTCTATCGTTGGATGAAGATGGTACAGCCTGCTCTGCCGACTACTACCTGCGCTTAACCGGCGATGGTGGCAAAATGCTGAAAGGCCAAATTGGGCTTACAGCTACACGGCCTACCCAGCCCATTGTTAGTACCGGCGGTGGTTCGGTACCTATCGGGCAATCGGTAACCTTTAAAGGTTCAAGCAATAGTTTGTACGTAAGCAGCGAAAATGGCACACAGGCCATGAACTGCAACCGTACAACCGCGGGTGGCTGGGAGCATTTTACGGTGGTTGATGCAGGCGGTGGCAAAGTCGCTCTGCAAAGCCAGGGTAAATACGTATCGTCTGAGAATGGCACTCAGGCTATAACCTGTAACCGTACTTCTATCGGTCCGTGGGAGCAGTTTGATTGGGTTAACAACAGCAATGGCACAGTTTCTTTCAGAGGTAACAACGGCAAATACATATCGTCTGAGAATGGCACCCAGGCCATGACCTGTAATCGTACTTCTATCGGAGGTTGGGAATCTTTTTGGTTGAATCAATAATTGATAGTTTAAAGCCGCCCGGGGGCAACCTTTGGCGGCTTTTTTAACAGGTTTATGCTTCTAAAACTTATCTTTCAGCCCTAACAATCCCCAAATTCCGCCGCTATGTATCGCCAATATGTTGCTGCCTGGTTTAAAATGGCCTTTGCCAATCAAATCGTAAATGGCGTACATCATTTTGCCGGTGTAAACAGGTTCAATCACTATACCGGTGTTTGCTACAAATTGCTTAATAAATTTAATAAGTTCGTCATTCGTCTTACCATAGCCACCAAAATGGTAGTCGGTGTGCAAATCATATATTGCAGGGATCGTTAAGAATTTGTCAATCTCCTCCTTTATAAAACCACCATTTTTAAATACAGGTATGGCGTTAAAATTGATTTTAAGCCGATGATGTGTTAAGCCGTTGATAATACCGGCCGCGGTGGTTCCGGTTCCGCAGGCACAAAAGATATGCTCATAGTGCTCTGTTAGTTCATCTACCAATTCGCTGCAGCCCAAGGCTCCTTCTGTAGATGATCCTCCTTCGTCAATAAAAAAAGCTTCTGCATCGCTGTCAAAATATTGTTGAAACAGTGCTGGTTTATCGCGGTAGCTTTCCCTATCGGTAAAAATTAACTGCATGCCGTGAAGTTTGCATAAAAACAAAGTATCGTTATTAACTTCCTCACCACGTACTATACCGGTTGCTTTAAAACCGAATTTGGCGGCAGCGGCAGCTGTGGCCAGCAAGTGATTGGAGTATGCGCCCCCAAAAGTTACCAGGTGGTTTTTGTGCTGATTTTGAGCGTTTTTTAAGATATACTTTAATTTGCGCCATTTATTGCCCGATATCATGGGGTGTATCTGGTCGTCGCGTTTAATGAAAACTTTTACCTCGTGTTCATCAAATAACCGATCATTGATCTGTTGAACCGGACTAAAAATTTCAAGATCGATATTCATAAAAATAACCTGCCCTTAATGCTATTGCAATATTACGTTTAACCTACCATAAAAAACGATTACTTTTGCCCTCAAATGGCATACGAACCCGAGCTGATAGAGCAGGAAGAACAGGATTTATTTGAACACTTGCGCGTAGTAGTTGATAAAGGTCAGTCGCTGCTACGTATTGATAAGTTTTTGATGCACCGGGTGGAGAACGCCTCGCGTAACCGTATCCAAAATGCCATTGAGCTGGGTAATGTACTGGTAAACGATAAGCCCATAAAAAGCAGTTACCGGGTAAAACCGCTGGATGTAATTTCGGTAGTATTGCCGCATCCGCCCCGCGATACCGAGGTTTATCCCGAAAATATTCCCATCAATATCGTTTACGAGGACGATGATGTACTGGTGGTTGATAAAGCCGCAGGTATGGTGGTACACCCGGGTTACAACAATTACACGGGTACCTTGGTGAACGCCTTGGTATACCATTTTCAGCAATTGCCAACTTTGCCGGGTAACGATGGCCGGCCGGGCCTGGTTCATCGTATTGATAAGGATACATCGGGTTTGTTGCTGATCAGCAAAAACGAACGCTCAATGAGTTGGTTGGCCAAGCAGTTTTTTGACCATACCATCACCCGTAAATATGTTGCTTTAGTTTGGGGAGATTTGCCTGAAGACGGAACGGTAACGGGCTATATAGGCCGCAGCATTGCCGATAGAAGAGTGATGTCGATATATGACGACCCGGAGAAGGGAAAGTGGTCTGTAACGCATTATAAAGTGTTGGAGCGTATGGGCTACGTTACACTGATTGAATGCCAGCTGGAGACTGGTCGTACCCACCAGATCCGCGCGCACATGCGGCATATTGGGCATCCCTTGTTTAGTGATGCTACCTACGGCGGCGATAAAATTTTAAAGGGGACCGTATTCAGCAAGTACAAGCAGTTTGTTGAAAACTGTTTTGAGCTGATGCCGCGCCAGGCACTGCATGCGCAGGTGCTGGGCTTTTTGCACCCCACACAAAAGAAACAGGTGCTGTTTGAATCGCCTTTACCGCCAGATTTTGAAAGCGTACTGCTAAAATGGCGTAAATACACGGCTGCTGATAATCAATCAAATACAAGTAGCCAGGAATAGTACTTCATTATCTGTTAATATAAGCATGGTTTTTGTGTAACAGTATGGCATTTATAAATTTAATCTGATTTAAAAATCTGCACATTTGCACATCTGAAATTCGCACATCTACATGACGCCTGTGTTTATCAATTTTAACGGACAAATTCTTCCTCAAAACAGCCCGCTATTGACCATAGCAAACCGCGCTTTTAAATATGGCGATGGATTGTTTGAAAGCATGCGCCTGATGAAGGGGCAATTGAAATTTGCCGACCTGCATGCCGATCGCCTCCAACGCGGCATGAAGGCCCTTAAAATTGATGGTTACTCGCAGATGGATACCTGGTTTTTAAAGGAGATTGTAGAGGAACTTGCCCGGCGTAACAAGGTAAAGCATGGGCGGCTGCGGTTAACTGTTTATCGGGATGCCGAAGGCTTGTACACACCAAGCCAAAACAAGATGGGTTATTGCCTGGAGCTAACAGAATCTGACGAACCCCGTTATTTTTTGAACGAGAAAGGTTTGATTATGGATGTGTTTACGGAGTTACCTAAGCCATCAAACTACTTGTCAAACATCAAAACCTGCAACTCGCTTATTTATGTGATGGCGGGCATCTATAAATCACAAAACAAGCTGGATGATGTGTTTCTGCTAAATCAAAATGGTTTCCTGTGCGAAGCCAGCAGCTCTAACATATTTATCAACTATCAAAATCATTTATACACCCCTGCGCTAAGCGAAGGTTGTGTTGAAGGCGTAATGCGCCAGGTTGTGATCAAACTGGCCCGAAACGCTAAAATGGACATCACCGAAGCCCAAATTAACCCCGATATCCTTTACGAAGCCGACGAGGTATTTTTAACCAACGCCACCCGCGGCATTCAAACGGTAATGGGCTTTGGCGTACGGCGCTACTTTAATAGGGTAAGCAAGGTTTTGATGGATGAGTTGAATAAGTTGTAGATTGTGAGTTTGCAGTTTGCAGTTTGCAGTTTGCAGTTTGCAGTTTGCAGTTTGCAGTTTGCAGTTTGCAGTTTGCAGTTTGCAGTTTGCAGTNCAGTTTGCAGTTTGCAGTTTGCAGTTTGCAGTTTGCAGTTTGCAGAAAATGGGTTACAAGTTAGTCAAAATTCCAAAAATCTAATAAGTCTGTTTAATCCCGGTTCAGACAAAATTCGAAATCAATTACAGCTGCTTCTCATAAATAAAAAAATGCCCGGTCTGCGGATCTTCTTCATATAAACTACCGTTATCTGGTTTTGTGTGCCAAATATTTAATCCTTTTTTATTGATGAACCAGGATGGTGCATCTTGTGGTGGTGTAGGAGTATCGCTTGTAATATGCAGATTATTTTGTTTGATGAACTCTAATTTCCATTGCACCGTTGGTGCCAATTCCAGGTAAACAATGTACTCGCGACTAAAATGCGCCGATTGCCAGTACCTGCCATGGATAGCACGCACATTCTTATCCAGTTTTTGGTTGGCCCATAACATAAATGCGTCGTTGGCGTTGGTTGAGTTTTTCTCCCGGCATCCGCACATCGTGAGCAAAAAAAGTATAGCGAATGCTGGGCCGAACCTGCGTTTCATATGGTTAAATCATTGATATTTTACTAATAAGTGTGAACCATGATAGATGTATAATAAACTTGCTCCTTAAAGGTTTAAAAGGAAAAAACGAACTATCAGCCTACCTTTTCCAGATAATGGATTTTGAACCATTCCGGAATATCCTCCAGCTTGATTTCGTCCCATACTTTTTTGCCGCCAACTACTTTAAAGTGCGCAAAAAGTTTAAAAAATCCGCCTTCTTCTGAATTGTCAAAAAAATAAGCCTGGTAAGCTAATTGCGCGGCGTCATGGAGGAAGCCAAGCGCCCGTTCATAACGTTGCGCTATTTTCTCCGGAGGGACATCATGCCCTCCTTTCTTTTTTCTCGCTTCAACCCGGAATTTATTAATCTCCGCCGACTCTGTCGAAACAAAATAAAGGTAAACTTTGTACCCCGCTGCTACGGCATCCCTCATGATCTGAAGTTTGCCCGAATGAGAAAAGACAGTCTCAAAAGAAAATCGCTTTTGTTCCCTCAGTAACTTTTTGCGCAGATAATCGGCAATCATTTGCGCCAGCCTTTCTATGTTTTCTACCTTTAAGCAAAAAATAAAATTGTTATCGAGGCTGTAGGTTGTTATGAGATCGGCTGCTGAAAAACCATCTCTCAACAAGCCCGATGCGCCCACGATATCCCGAAACTCGTTATGGGTTGCCGTGATTTTAAAACGATGGAAACTAAAGCCTTTGCCCGAAATTAAGGCAACTGCTATATCATCAGCGTTGATATAATAACCGAAGTCTATCGGTTTGTTATTAGCTTTATATTTTTGGATACTTTGTATTACGGTACTTTTGCCTGAGCCATTCGGGCCAGCAAAAACACGCATACGGAGTTGTCGTACGGGCTGCGTGCGGGACATTAATCTAATTTGATGGGGCCAGTGCTGCCAGAAACGGCGATAGTGCCAATTATCTGTTGGGAGCCGTCTGAGAATTTTTTCACTACTTGTCCATTTTCAGCCACCACATTATATCCCATCACTTCAACAGTCTCTTTAGATGCAGCTTTCATCCCCCTTCTGGCAGCGCGAACTACGATCCTTTTAGTAAGATACTCTTCTTGTTTCATGATTAAAGGTACGAATTTTAAATACAATACAGTAAAGGCTTATTTACTGTAATTCATTCTTTTTTTGATAACTCACTACCTATGTTCAACGGATCTTTAAATTGAAATTTAAGCCGATTTTCTTGCCATTTGATAAGCAATGATCAAATATAACTTTTACTCCGCTATTACTTGCGCATTGATGGCCGCAAATATTCCATCCCAAAGGTTAATGCGCTCCTGCAATGCTTCCTGAACGGCGATAGTTGCTTCTTCCCATTTCTGATCGTCTTCGCCGCAAAGTTCGGCGGTCATTTCGTAGGCTAAATTGGAATGGTGATCACCGTCGACCTC
Source organism: Mucilaginibacter flavus (assembly GCF_030409315.1). GTDB lineage: Bacteria > Bacteroidota > Bacteroidia > Sphingobacteriales > Sphingobacteriaceae > Mucilaginibacter > Mucilaginibacter flavus. The sequence continues at coordinate 29,967 of NZ_JAUFPS010000026.1, forward strand.
AATATGGCGCTCCAGGTAATAAAGCAGGATATCAACCTTACCCGGCAATTGTTGGCTAATTTCTTTTACAATGCTCACAAACATATCCGGAATTAAATCCTCACGACCGAAGGTAAACACCGCTGCCTGCACGTGGCTTTTGTTGTTATTGATCACTTCAAAAGTGTGCTGTACAAAGTTGCGGGCCGCCAAAGGGATTTCGGCAATAATTAAAGCCTCATCAATGTGTTTGCCAAAGTTTAGCTCGTTAAACAGGTTGTTAATGGCAGTAGCCTCGCTGCCGGCTTGTTGCATGGCGCGCAGGTATAATTCAAAATGGCTGGTACGGTTGCCTTGCTCATCTACATCACTTTCCTCGCCGGTTACAATTTCATTGATCAGGTAACGTGTATTGGCATTGCCGGTTAGCATCCATGGGGTAGTAGTGCAGGTAAGCCTTTGTTGCAACGATTTTAATAGCGACATAAAATCCCAAACCGCAAATACGTGGTGATCCATAAAAGCGGTCAATTCATCTAATGAGTTGATGTTTTTATATAATTCGTGCTGAATTAACTGATCTCGTAAAGGTTGGATTGTTGATTTTAAGCGTGCTATGCGGTCGCTGAACTGTGCCATGTGCAATTGAAAATTAATGGCCGCAAAGGTAACAAACCTAAGGGTTTAAAACCAGTAAGTTGTGGTTTTTGACTTTGGGTTGATGTGCCATCGGCCTGTCAAATTAAATCAGTAACAATTTTTAGCTAAACAATCAAATAGCGCATATCTTTAAATATGAAATTGACCGCCTTATTTCCAATTGTTGCAGCCGTAGTTTTAGGTATCGGTTGTAAACAGCAGCCTGCTAAAGATTCGGCCACGCCAGAAACCGAAATTCCTGAACCCTTAAAAGATGAAAAATCAAGTTCCGGTTTTATATCGAAATTCAAACCGCGTGAATCGATGATGGAAGAAATTTATAGTGATCTGGAGAAAAAAGATTCCGTGTTACAAAAGTTAGAGATCGAATTACAGCACTTTCATGCCGGGATACCCGATAGCTTGAAAAAGTTTGATGGGTATAGTGCAAAATCAATTGCATATTATACATCGGCAAACGAGTCTTTAAAAACGCTTAAGGATACGGTGCTGAGAGACGAGTTAAAGGCTGTGCTTGCTGATAGTAAATCTAAATATATGAATAAAATAAGTCGGTTCACCAACTTACGGGCTCACATTGATAGTAACCAGGTTAAAATTGAAGATTATCACACCGTTTTAAAAGTGGTGGCAACGTTACCCATTATTGAAAAGTACCAGGATGATGGGATGCCCGATATTACCAGTACGGCAAATTTGGCCAACGAAGCGCAACGCCTGCGTGCCAAAACTTATCAGTTAGTTAAAAGTAGGAAAAGAGTTAAAGCGGCGAATTAGTGTAGTAGTCAATGGCTTCAATAATCACCTCACATGCCATTGCAATTTCATCGGGCTGAATGATGAGGGGAGGGGCAAGACGCATGGAATTGCTGCAATGCAAAAACCAATCGGTAATAACGCCGTTTTCAATGCAGCGATCTATGATTTTTTTATTGAGGTCGAAGTCGGCCAATTCAAGGGCCAACATCAGGCCTTTGCCGCGTACTTCCTTGATAGCCGGATGAACCAACAGTTTACGGAATTGAGCTTCCTTTTCGGCTACGCCAATTACCAGGTTATCTTCAAGTAAAACTTCCAATGCCGCTAAACCGGCGGCGCAGCATACCGGGTGCCCTCCAAAAGTGGTGATATGCCCAAGGATGGGATTATCTTTCAAGGCATCCATAATTGGGGTTGATGCGATGAACGCTCCAACAGGCATGCCGCCCCCCAAAGCTTTTGCCAGCAGCAAAATATCGGGCACAATGCCAAAGTGCTCAAAGGCAAACAACTTACCTGTACGCCCAAAAGCAGCCTGGATTTCATCTAATATCAGCAAAGTGCCGGTTTCATCACAACGTTTGCGTAAGGCCTCCATGTATGCAAAATCAGGAACGCGAATACCTGCCTCACCTTGTACGGTTTCGATGATCACGCAAGCAGTTTGCTCGGTTATCAGTTGCAGGTCATCTATATTATTAAAATGGATAAAACTAACCCCTGGTAACAACGGGCGATAGGCCTGCTTAAATTCTTCGTTACCCATCACACTTAACGCCCCTTGGGTACTGCCATGGTAGGAGTTGTGGCATGCTATGATCTCGCTACGGCCTGTAAAACGCTTAGCCAGTTTCAACGCGCCTTCAACAGCCTCCGCGCCCGAATTGGTGAAATAAACAGATTGCAAATTATCTGGTAATACCGATATTAATTTTTCGGCAAAAAGTACCTGTGGTGTTTGCACAAATTCGCCATAAACCATCAGGTGCATGTATTTATCAACCTGCTCTTTAATGGCTTCCTTAACTTTAGGGTTGCCGTGCCCAAGACTGCTTACCCCAATGCCCGATATCAGGTCAATAAAAGCGTTTCCCCTGGCATCGTACATATAAATTCCTTCGGCACGCTCAAATTCCAGCAACAACGGAAAGTTGGTAGTTTGCGCGTTATTAGCCAAAAAAAGCTGACGAAGAGTTGGCATTTTTAATTATTGAATTATTGAGTACGGGAATTAACAGTCAGCAAAACTCACCATTTAATCAGTATTAAACGAATTTATAATCCAGCTAAGACCAATGAACTAATGAACCAGTGAACAAATGAACCAATAATCAATTTCCTGCTCTTTCGCTGCGTTCGCTGAGTTGTTTGATGAGTTCGTCGTTAAATTCCTGTTCGCTTTTGTAAAGCTTGCTCACTTTCTCGGGTGGAAGGATTTTTGAAAAGGAATCCCTGTAGCGTTTACGTATGGCCACCAACTGACTTTCGTAATAAATTTCCCTGTCTATCTGCTCAGTTCCGTTAGATGCGGCGCTGGAGTTATTGAGGCGTTTTAAAATACGTACAGCGGTAAGTTCCTGTTGGTACTTTTGGTAGATAGGCCAAAATTTAGTCGATTCTTCATCGGATAGATCAAGTTGCTTACTAATAAAATTATTACGCGCCGCTTCCAGCTTTTTACCGATGGCTCCCTTTTTTACCCGGTTTGCACCGGGTGCTGTTCTGCCGGCGGGTACAAGCGAATTGGCTTGCCCAAAGCAGTGATGAGCGGTTGCTACAATAAAAAGTACTACAAAAATATGCCTGATCAGGTTACGCATTAAAACTCCTCAATTAATTAGTATCTATATAATCCGACAGATCTTCATCCAAACTCTGGCTGTTAACTTTTTGCGATCCATCCATCAACGCACGGGTATCGCTTGCATCCATGTGCAATTGCAGGTAGTTTTTGATTTCGGCTACCGGCACTGTCGAAAGTTCCTCATGCAAATAAGTATGCGCGTGATCTGTTGTTGCCGGGGTAGCGCTTTTAAACACCACGCCAATGCCCAGTATCAAAGCAAAACAGGCCGCGGTAGCATATCTAATGGTATGTGATGCAAACATGCGGCGTACAAGGCCTTTTTCTTTCTTTTTAACCGCTTCCTGAAAGTTGATCACATTATCTGTTTCTTCAACTTCCTCTTTATCCTGCTGGTTAACGGTTTTATCTAAAATGCTTTGACTAAGTTTATCAAAATAGTTTGCCGGCAATTCAAAACCATCGGCTTCGCTGCTCATCAACTCTTCAATAGCTATACGGCTTTGAATGTTGTTGCTTAGTTCATCAAAATAATTTGCAGGTACCGCAAAAACTTCATCCCCGCTATTGGCATACTGCTCAATAGTTAACCTGCTTTGGATATTGTCGTCCAGTTCGCCAAAATAATTTTCAGGAACGGTAAAGCTTTCAGCCTCATTATTCACGTATTGCTCAATGGCAATTCTGCTTTGGATGTGGCTTGCCTGCTCGTCAAAAAAATTTGGGGGTGTAGTGAAGCCGGTATTATCAGTACCTAAAGCCGCCTGGATATTGATGCGGCTTTGTATGTTGCTGTTTAATTGTTCAAAGTAATTTTCAGGCACGTTAAATCCTGTAGATGAGTTTTTAAGCTCTTCCAGCCTGATGCGTGATGTTATGTGCTGCGCTAATTCATCGAAATAGGCAGACGGCACCATGAACGGGTTATTTGCGTTAACCTGTTTCAATGATGTATAATCATCCAGCCATTCCCTATTGTCCATATCGCTTTTCATACACAACTATAGATGAACAAAGTGCTAAAAGGTTTAACGTGATTATGAAAATTTTATGAAATTAATCTTTTGACAGTAAATAAGCCTCTATCTTCTTGACTGCCAGGTGAAAAGATGCTTTTAGCGCACCCACACTTGTACCCAGCACGTCAGAAATTTCCTCATATTTCATATCCTCATAGTATTTCATGTTAAAAACAAGCTTTTGTTTTTCTGGCAGGGTTAGCAATGCTTCCTGTAGTTTACGCTGTGCCGCGTCGCCATTAAAATACGCCGAATCGGCCAGTGTATCGGCCATGTGCTCGTAATTAACATCATCCAACGAAACATTATTTTTTTGCTTCTTTTTATTCAAAAAAGTAATGCATTCGTTGGATGCTATGCGGTACATCCAGGTATAAAGCTGCGCGTCATTCCTGAAACCAAGCAGGTTTTTCCAAACTTTAACAAAAATATCCTGGGTAAGGTCGTCCGCGTCGTCATGATCAATAACCATGCGCCTTACATGCCAGTAAATTTTTTGCTGGTATTTTTTAAGCAGCAGGTTAAACGCTTCGTTCCGCGTTTTCTCTTCCCTGAACTTGCTTAAAATCTCTGAATCTTCTACCTGCACCGACATTTTATAATTTTTATAGTTAAATGCTAATTAAGCATTTTTGTTTTTTCTTTCGATAACCTTTTTAACGGCCGCTACAATATGGTCTGCATCTAAACCATATTTAGTCATCAGTTGTTCTGGTGTACCGCTTTCGCCAAAGCTATCGTTTACAGCCACATACTCTTGTGGAGTAGGGTTATTAACAGCTAACAATTGTGCTATGCTATCGCCCAAACCACCTAAACGGTTATGCTCTTCGGCAGTTACCACGCAACCGGTTTTGGCTACTGATTTTAATACCGCTTCTGCATCCAAAGGTTTAATAGTGTGGATGTTGATGATCTCGGCATCAATACCTTCTTCTGCTAATTTTTCGCCTGCTAAAATAGCTTCCCAAACCAGGTGACCCGTAGCAAATATACTAACATCAGCACCTTCGTTCACCATCCATGCTTTTCCGATCTCGAATTTTTGATCAGCATCAGTAAAAATAGGAACAACCGGGCGGCCAAAACGCAGATAAACCGGGCCTTCATGTTCGGCAATGGCCATAGTAGCCGCTTTGGTTTGATTATAATCGCAAGGGTTAATTACCGTCATGCCCGGTAACATTTTCATCAGGCCAATGTCTTCTAAAATCTGGTGGGTAGCACCGTCTTCACCCAAAGTTAAACCAGCGTGTGAGGCGCAAATTTTAACGTTTTTGTTTGAGTAAGCTACCGATTGACGGATTTGGTCATAAACCCTGCCGGTAGAGAAGTTGGCAAAAGTACCTGTAAAAGGGATTTTCCCACCGATAGTCATACCAGCGGCAATGCCAATCATGTTTGCTTCGGCAATACCAACCTGTACAAAACGCTCAGGAAATTCTTTAATAAAATCATTCATTTTTAACGAACCGATAAGGTCGGCGCAAAGAGCAACAACCTGGTCGTTTTTTTTGCCGGCTTCCAGCAGCCCGGCACCAAAGCCCGAGCGGGTATCTTTTTTATCTGTATAAGTATACTTTTTCATTTGAGTTGTGAGTGATGGGTTTTGAGTAATGAGTTTTTATTATTTGTTGATAGGCAGTTTTGAACTTGAGGAGATGAGTTAAACTCAAAACTCAGTACTCAAAACTGACAACTATTTAATAATCGCCCAAAGTTTCTTCTAACTGTGCTAATGCAGATGCAAGTTGCTCGTCATTTGGAGCAGCGCCATGCCATTTGTGTGTGCCAACCATAAAATCAACGCCGTATCCCATTTCGGTATGCATTAATATCATGATAGGTTTACCCTGTCCTGTACGGCTTTTTGCAAGCTCCAGTGTTTTAACCACATCGGCCATATCATTACCTTTCATTTCCAAAACATCCCATCCAAAGGCAACCCATTTGGCATGTAAATCGCCTAACGACAATACCTTTTCGGTTGGTCCGTCAATTTGCTGGCGGTTAAAATCAATCGTCGAGATCAGGTTATCAACCTTGTTATGTGGGGCAAACATGGCGGCTTCCCAAATCTGGCCTTCCTGTAACTCGCCATCACCATGTAAGGTAAATACAAGGCTTTTATCGCCATTTAATTTTTTGGCTAAAGCAGCACCGATGGCTACAGACAAACCCTGGCCTAATGAACCAGAAGCGATACGTACGCCCGGCAAATGCTCATGCGTAGTAGGGTGGCCCTGTAAGCGGGTGTTCAGTTTACGGAAGGTTGCCAACTCGGCTTTATCAAAATAACCGGCATGTGCCAAGGTGCTGTAAAACACCGGCGAAATATGGCCATTTGATAAAAAGAAAAGGTCTTCGCCAATACCATCCATGTTAAATTTAGGATCGTGGTTCATCACCTCAAAATACAGTGCGGTAAAAAAGTCTGTACAACCTAATGAACCACCAGGGTGGCCAGATTGACAAGCATGTACCATGCGTACAATGTCGCGCCTAATTTGCGACGCGGTTTTTTCTAATTCTTGAATTGTTGATTTCATTAAAATTTAGGAAATTAAAGGAGCTGCTAATCTAAAAAATAATTGTTGTTATTTTAACACTTATTATTTAACAAGATCCAGCACTTGTTGTGATGAATTTTTGGTATCAACTTTACTAATTAAATGGGTAATGATGCCATCGCCATTAATAATAAAGGTGGTGCGGGCAGTGCCCATATATTGTTTGCCGTACATGTTTTTCTCCACCCAAACGCCGTAGGCTTCAACTATAGCTTTTTCGGTATCAGAAATGAGTGTAAAGGGCAGGTTGTATTTAGTCTCGAATTTTTTGTGCGATTTTTCGTCGTCGGTGCTTACACCAATTACATCATAGCCTTTGCTTAGTAATGATTGGTAGTTATCCCTAAAATCACATGATTCGGCAGTACAGCCGGGGGTATCATCTTTAGGGTAAAAATAAAGGATGATATTTTTGCCTTTATGGTCGGCCAACGAAACGGTATTTCCGTTTTGATCTTTAGCTGTAAAATCGGGGGCTTTATCGCCTTCTTTCAATGTTGACATGCTTTTAATATTTATCTGTAAAAATCTGCGGTAAAATCTGCAAAGTTATTTTTGTTATCAACCAGGGTAAGTTTAAACGTATGCTTACCTGGCGCAATATCGCCGCTAAAGGTATAGCTTAAAATTTTAGTTTTATAATCCAATTCCATCAAAACCCACTTATTATCAATAGTTCCGGAATAGCTTTTTATGCCCGATAGATTATCGCTCATCCTAAAGTTGATGCTGTGAGCCAGTTTCATACTGCTGCCATTTTGAATGTTGAGCGGATGGATCACCGGCGGAATGGTGTCTATTTTAATAAAGTAATCGCCAAACGTACTGGTTTGCGTTTTTACCCAGCCATCCTGGTAGTAGCCGCCTACGCAGCCCATGGTGGTGCTCACTATTACGGCTTTATCGGCATATTTGCCTAAATCAACTTCGGGCTTTATCCATAGGTCGTAATTTTCATGAATAGGGGTAAGTCGGTTATGGATATGGTGGATGGACGAATAGCCGCCAACAGGTTTGGCCGAGTTGGAATAAATAAAATCCAGGTCATCGTACAAATTGCCGGGCATAACGGTAACCTTTACCTTATCGGTACTAAACTCGCTCTTTTTATCGTAGTGAAATAAGGTGCCTGCTATTTTATTGGCTGTTGCGGTAAACGGACTTGCCTGTACTTTTAGCTTTAAGGACGATGTATTGCCGGCCACATCTTTTACCACGTATTCCACATGGTGCAGAGCGTTATCATTAAAGGTGATGATGCCCCGGTTAACGGATTGGGGATACAATGAAATGTGGCTGCCTGGCATAATAAAGCATTTCTGCATCCACCTGCGCGATTGCTCATACGCCGGAAAATCGATATAAGCATTAATGGCATGTGTTTGATCGAAGGCGAAACGCTCAACAGCAAAAGTGTACACCGTTTTCCCATCAAGTTTTAGCTCCAACGAGTAGATGCCATTATGATTGGCCGATGTACTATTCATATCGGTGGTATTGATGCCAAAACCAATATTGCCGCTCAAGTGTAATACTTGCGGTTTGGCAAGGTGATAATTACCGGCTGCACCGGTAACGGCCATAAAATCGCGCGGCGTTTTTTCGCTGAAGGGGTTGCCGTTCAAATGATAAATGCCGATGGAAGTAATGGTAGGCGGTACCTGATCGGGAATGGTTAAGCCAAACAGCTGCGGATTAATGGTTTCTTCGGTTTGGGTATCCCTGATCTCGAAGTGTACATGCGGCCCGGCAGATGCGCCTGCATTACCGGATATAGCTACCACATCATCCTTACAAACCGGTACCTGTGTAGGCTGCAATTTAAAATCGGCCTCAAAGGTTTGGTGCTCATACTGGTAAGCCTTTACCAAAGTAGCCACAGCCGGTGTAAATGCTGATAGGTGACCATAAACAGTAGTGTAACCGTTAGGATGGGTAATATATATAACCCTGCCAAAACCGCCATATTGTACCCTCACCCTTGATATATAGCCATCATTCACCGCGTAAACCGGGTAACCAATACGCTGGTTGGTTTTAAAATCGAGCCCGGAGTGGAAGTGCGCCGGTCTTAATTCGCCAAAAGAACCGGCGGTGGTGTGCGGAAGCAAATCAAGCGGGTAGCGGAAATAGTTTTGCGGGTAAGCCCTGCTTTGTATGGTTTGCGCAGAAAGGTTTGTATAGATGCTTATAAGTAATATGCAGAAAATGATGATTCTTTTTTTTACCATGCTTAAAAGGCTGATTGGGGGTTTTGCTAATTATTTTCTGTTATTGATTTGTGCCCATTGACATATGTTTTGCAATCAGCTCTGTATGTTGGCGACGACTCACCCCGGCAACGCTTCGCTGGCCGACCCTCTCTCCGGCTAAAGCCGCATAGAGGGTGAACCCATTTTTTTGTTTTTTTCGCCCCTCTATGCGACGCAGTCGGAGGAGGGGCAGACGGGCGTAGCCTCGTCGGGGTGAGTCGTCTGCGTGATTTCCGCTTGCAAAAGTTTACTTCACCAGAAAATCAAGCATTTTTTCATCTTCCAAGTATCCTTCAAGTCTGTCGCCAACGGCCACTTTGCCCACACCTGCCGGGGTTCCTGTAAAAATCAGGTCACCTTTTTTGAGGGTGATGTAGCGGGATACAAAAGCGATGAGGCTTTCAAAAGAGAACAAAAGGTTGCTGGTATTGCCTTGCTGGCGGGTTTCGCCATTGATATCTAACTTAAAATTGACGTTATAGATATCTGCAAATTTAGCTTTGGGTACAAAAGCGCTGATGGGGGCCGAACCGTCGAACGCTTTGGCCAATTCCCATGGAAGGCCTTTTTCTTTATGTTTACTTTGTATATCGCGGGCGGTAAAATCAACCCCAAGTCCAATTTCATCATAATAACCGGCAGCAAATTTTTCGCTGATGTGCTTGCCTTCCTTGCTTACCTTTAATACAATCTCAATCTCGTGGTGGATATCTTCCGAAAAATCGGGATGATAAAATGGTTTGTTATCTTTTAAAATGGCAGTTTCGGGCTTCATAAAAATAACCGGAGTGGTAGGCACCGGGTTATTTAATTCCTTAGCATGCTCGGCATAGTTGCGGCCTATGGCAATTATCTTCATATGATGTATGCGTAAACGCCAAAGCTAAAAAAAAATAGTCATTGCGCTTCGCTGTCATTAGTCATTATGCTTCGCGTCATTGGTCATTGTCGCTTCGCTTGTCATTAGTCATTAGTTTTTATTTGAGAATTTTGAAACAACATCAGCAGAATCGACTTGCCTTAATGACCAATGACCAATGACCAATGACCAATGACCAATGACCAATGACCAATGACCAATGACCAATGACCAATGACTATAATACCGAAATTCTCTTGATAACAGATTCTGTACCGGCTACAACGCGCACGAAATAAAATCCACGGCTAAGTTTGTTGTTGATTTGGTAGGCTATGGCATGGTCGCCGCCTTCAACGCGTTGGTTAAATACGGTGGTGATATCGTTACCCAGCACGTCCATAATCTTAACGGTTACGTTGGAGTTGCGGCTTACGGTGTATTTAAGATTGATTTGATCGGTTACCGGGTTTGGATATAACTGCACATCATTAAGCAATTTATCATCCGGGCGGGATACGGTAACTTTTTGGGTTGATGTTACTGCTGGTTTTAAAGGAGGCAGCACCAGGTGTAATCCGTTTTTTAAATAAGATGGCTTACTGTTTTTATTTTTGGTCATGCGCAAATAGGTGGTGTCACCTTTAGGGATATGCGCGGTAGTTTTAAGAGGCGCCGCTGCTGCCACAAAAGCAAAATTCATAAAAATTGCCATCGCAATTAATACGAACCATGCGTAAGTGAAAGTAAAAGAGTAAGTGATTTTCCGCCTCATTATTAGTTTACTTTACAAAAGTATAAATAATGCCCTCATCGCCTATAAAATTGGCGTTTTTGTAAAACTTTTTAACAAAATTTAACAATGGGCACTGTTTTTTAGTTTAGATGTTTAAAACCCTTATACGTTTAACAGCTATTTAAGTTTTGCTAAAAAAGCTAATTTATGTTTATGTTTTTTTACAAAAATGAAAGGTTGTTAAAATGATTCCTGGTTTAAATTTTAATTTTTTTCATTAATACATGTTCCTCGTTTTCAAATACTTCATTATTAAATGTTAAACGGGTGTAAAATTTACATTATTAATAAAAAACCTAATAATTGCCTGCGGTATTCTGTTAAATTGACTTTGAAATGTAAAAAAATGATATTTTTGCGATCTCAAACTAACACATAGTGTCAAATCATAAAGATCTGCAAAAACTGTCGGCTGCCGGCCTGCTTATCAGTTTAGGAATAATTTACGGTGATATTGGTACATCTCCATTATACGTATTTAAAGCCATCGTTGGTACAAACCACATCTCAGAAACATTAATACTTGGCGGGGTTTCGCTCATTGTTTGGACGCTAACATTACAAACCACCTTAAAATATGTGGTTATTACGTTGCGCGCAGATAATAAAGGTGAAGGTGGGATATTCTCCCTGTTCTCGCTGGTACGTCGTAAAGCAAAATGGCTCATTGTACCTGCCGTTGTAGGTGGTTGCGCGCTACTTGCCGATGGTATTATTACCCCGCCTATTACCATATCATCGGCTATAGAGGGTTTAGAAACCAAAATTCCACACTTACCAACCGTACAAATTGTAATTGCCATTATTACCGCGCTGTTTATTATACAGCAGTTTGGTACATCGCTGGTGGGTAAAGCTTTTGGGCCAATTATGTTTATCTGGTTTACCATGATGGGCGTATTGGGTATCAGTTATATTGCTAAATCGCCAGGGATAATAAGGGCGTTAAATCCGTATTACGCATACCAGTTATTAAGTTCAAGCAGCAGCCACAGCGCGTTCATTATATTAGGCGCCGTATTTTTATGTACCACAGGGGCCGAGGCATTGTACTCAGATTTGGGCCATTGCGGTAAACAAAATATCCGTATCAGCTGGGTATATGTTAAGGCCTGCTTAATTTTAAACTACCTTGGCCAGGCGGTTTGGTTGCTTCAAAGTAACGGAGCCATCATGGACCTGAACATCAATAACCCTTTTTACAAAATAATGCCCGAGTGGTTTTTAGTATTTGGTATCGGTATCGCTACCGTTGCGGCTATCATTGCCAGCCAGGCTTTAATTTCGGGTTCGTTTACACTGATTGCCGAGGCCGTTAGGCTTAACCTTTGGCCCAAAGTGCGTATCAACTACCCATCAGAACAAAAGGGGCAGTTGTATGTACCAAGCGTTAACTGGTTGCTGTGGGCCGGCTGTATCGGGGTGGTATTAATTTTCCGCCATTCTGATAAGATGGAGGCGGCATACGGCTTAAGTATTACCGTGGCCATGCTCATGACCACCATACTTGTATCAAAATTCCTGAAACGCAAAAAGGTACCTGCCTATATTATCAATACGTTTTTGGCGGTTTACCTGGTTATTGAAGGTACCTTCCTTACCGGTAACCTGGTTAAGTTTTTACATGGTGGCTGGTTTACGCTATCAATTGGTTTAATACTGTTCATTGTTATGTGGACATGGCACACCGCCCGCAAAATCCGTAACCGATATGTGAAGTTTGTAAGTATTGATGATTACTATAACATCATTAATGAACTAAGTGCCGACGAAAGCGTTCCCAAGTATGCTTCACAACTGGTGTATTTAACCAGCGCCAATTTTAACTCGGAAATTGAATCGAAAATTATCTATTCCATTTTACAAAAATCGCCTAAACGTGCAGATGTTTACTGGCTGGTACACGTTGATGTGGTGGATGAGCCTTACAAACGCGAATACGAGGTAGACTTTTTGATCCCGAACAAACTGATCCGTATCGACTTTAAACTTGGCTTTAGGGTTGAGCAACAAATAAACCTGTTATTCAGACGTGTTGTTGAAGACCTGGTAAAAAAAGGCGAGGTAGATATTACCAGCAACTACAAATCATTAAACAAGCACAAAATTGTAGGCGATTTTAGGTTTGTAGTGATCGAAAAACTGTTCTCCCGCTCACACAGCTTGTCGTTTTACGAACGTTTTGTGATGGATTTGTATAGTTACCTGAAACATTTAAGTCTTTCAGAAGAGCGCGGCTTCGGTCTCGACCTGAGCTTCGTAACGGTTGAGAAGGTTCCTTTGATGCTTTCCATACCTGAGGCTATAGAGATACATAGGGTAAATTAAGAGCCTCACCTAAATCCTCTCCAAAGGAGAGGACTTTGAATTGCAAGGTTTAGAAGATTTTGCCGGGTTGATTCTTCAGCCTGGCTTTTTTGTTTAAAATTATCTTAAATTATTGACTTTAATTCAATTAGGTTAAGGTTCTGTTGGGTTGCGCATCCAGTTTGGCTTTAATATTTATGAATACGGATTGGGGCTTTGTGATCACATCATTGTTGCTAAAACGAATCACATCAAAACCTTTCTCATTTAAAATCGCTGTTCTTAACTGATCCTGTTCTTGGGTATATAAGTGATAATCTCCGTCAACTTCTATCACCAAGCCTTTGCCCAAGCATACAAAATCGGCAATATATCCATCAATCGCATGTTGTCTTCTGATCTTATGTCCGGTACTATTATTTCTTAAAAGTTGCCATAGGATATTTTCGGCAGGAGTTGGGTTATGTCTGTTTACTTTTGAGTTGGCTTTAAGTATCTCCCATAGTAATACATCAGCAGTTTCAAATCCCAGTTTTTTACCGATTTCCATTAGGTTTAGATTTTTAGTAAATATCTAAATGTTTGGAATTGCAGATTGGCTATTAATTACAAATGGAAGAATATAAAACTTTGCCAGGTTGATTATTCATTCAGGCTTTTTGTTTGCAGATGTCAGTTTTAGCTATAAACTTCTTGCCCTAACGCAAATCAAAAGTCCTCTCCTTTGGAGAGGATTTAGGTGAGGCTGAGGCTCATCTTCATAAACCCCCTCACCTCCTCATTCAAATCTTCTTTCAAATACATCCTGAAATAATGATTGTGCTGATTAGTACCCGGAACGGTTTTTATTTTGCTGAAGCATAGGTTATCGGCATAAATTTCATGGAAGGGGAAAACTACGTCGATAAAGTTTTTGCCTAACTGGGTTACGTAGGCAAAATTAGTTTTTAAGCCAAGCGCTATCATGCTTTTGGTGGGGTAAACCTTAATGGGAGCCATTTGCAGGTACTCGTTGATGAGGTGATCAAATAGCTCAACGGTATGTTCAGATTTTCCTTTCAAATAATCGCCAAGATCGCGTTCACGGCAGGAATGTACCTGATTGGTATTTGAAAATGCTCGTTCGCAAATGGGACAGGTCCACATAAACAAAGAATTATATGGTTGAAAATATTAGCTGAGTGCCACAAATAAAAAAAGACTAAACTTACCTTTCACTACTCACCATTCACCACCACATCGCTACTCACCAATCGCGCTACCTTCTTTGTTTAAGGCGCTGTTTTTATAGCTATAGGTAAAGTAAATAACCAGGCCCACTATCAGCCATACCAGGAAACGTATCCAGCTATCGTAAGTGAGTTCGGCCATTAAATAAAAACAGCTCAGCAAGCCTAAAACAGGAATCAGCGATAACTTTTTAACAAAAGCTAATACTGTTAAACTGGTTGATAGGATGATGAACAAAAAGAAAGGAAATTTTTGGTGGATGTTCTCGCCCGAGAACAGGCCAAGAAATTGTTTCCAGAAAATTACCAGGCAAACAATATAAACAACAGGCGCTATCCACTGTGCATTAATATAAGGCAAATGAAATTTTCCTTTCACAGCAGATTCGCGCGGAAGCAACAACACGCCGCCACACACCAATACAAAGGCAAACAGGGTACCAATACTGGTTAAATCTGTAACCACGGTAAGGTTAAGGAATAAAGCCGGAACACCCACCACAAAACCAGTAACAATGGTTGAAAAAGATGGTGTATGATATTTATGATGAATCTTTGAAAATACCTTCGGCAGCAAGCCATCACGACTCATGCTCATCCAGATACGCGGCTGCCCTAATTGGAATATCAACAGTACGCTTGCCGTAGCAATAACAGCGCTGATGGATATCACGTAACTAATATTGTGTAACCCAACTTTGGCAAATACATAGGCCAGCGGATCGCCAACCTGCAGGTCTTTATAGCTTACCATGCCCGTAAGCACCAGCGATATTAAAACGTACAACACGGTACAAATTACCAGGGAATAGATCATACCACGTGGCAGATCGCGCTGTGGTCTTTCGCATTCTTCGGCCGTGGTTGATATGGCGTCGAAACCAATATAGGCAAAAAATACACCCGATACACCCTTCATAACACCGCCAAAACCGTTTGGCATAAATGGATGCCAGTTGGCAGGAGTTACGTAAAAAAAGCCGATAACAATTACCGCTAAAACAATGGCTATTTTTAAATAAACCATGGCGTTGGTGGCCTTTTTAGTTTCGCGGATGCCTATATAAACCAGGTAGGTAATAATAATAACAATAGCTAATGCAGGTATGTTACCTATAAACTTAAAGCTGCCAAAACCCGGAGCCGTAGCCCAAGCCGACGCGTTTATTTTAAGCGTATCGGTAATGCTTGCCAGGTCATGAGCGGCGGTAAGCCGGGCCACCTCATTGTGTGCCTTAAATGCCGATAGGTAATCTGTATACAAATAGGCAGGCATATGAATGTGAAAGCCTTCCAATAAGTTCACAAAATAGGTGCTCCATGAAATGGCCACAGCAATGTTGCCGATGGCGTATTCCATTAAAAGATCCCAGCCAATGATCCAGGCAATTAGTTCGCCAAACGAGGCATAGGCATAAGTATAGGCGCTGCCCGCAACAGGGATGCGGGATGCAAATTCGGCATAGCATAAAGCAGAAAAACCGCAGGTGATTGCGGTGATTACAAAAAGGATACTAACTCCGGGGCCACCCTGAAAAGATGCTTCGCCAATGGTGCTGAAAATACCGGCACCAACTACGGCGGCTATACCCATCAAGGTTAAATCGCGTACGTTTAATTCTTTTTTGAGTTGGGTAGAAGCACTCCCGGGGTGCTCACCATCGCCGAAACCGCATTCAACATCATGTAATATTTTAGCAACCGATTTTTTACGAAATATGCTTTTCGACATTTAATTGAAACTAATTAGTTAACCTTTCCCAAACATAATCATTTTTTTGCATTAGCTAATTATTGCCCAAGTGTATATAGTTCAAATAGTTTACACAAAAAAAGGCCGGGATTTCCCGGCCTCTCAAAGGCTGTTTAAGCCAATATTTTGCATAACCTTAATGAAATTTTAACGCCGAAGGCTGATATTAAGCTTCGGTCGCTAGGCGTTTTTTTCTGCGGATAGATGTTGCTATGGCGATAATGATAATTAGTGGAACACCGCCATACAAACCTATTTTAACCGGCGTTGACATGCCCTTGGCGTTTGATAAATACTGGTCCTTACGGTTAACATCTGATACCTTTATTGAGCTCGAAAACTCTTTTAACTCCGCTTTGGCCAGTTCGGCACGAGCTTCGGGGTAAAAGTATTCAAACGTATAAGTGGCATCCTGCGTGTAAAGCAATATGAACTGCCTTAATTGGGGGGCTTCGCCTGTTGAACCACTATTATCAACCCTGAGTGTAAAAATACGGGCCTCTAAAGGGCCAATGGTTGTATCGCGCGGGTTCATGATACTGCCATTGTGCGATTGTTTCTGGATGCCATCGGCAAAAGTTTTAAATACGTTTTTAAGGTCTTTTTCTTTTTTCAGGGGCTTGTTATCTGCCGCGTTTTGCTGCTTAATAACAACAACAAATCCTAATGATGCAGTTGCCTGATATATTTGTTGACCTAATGTATCTTTCTTAATAAAGTTTGCCGGAAGTGATACTGTAACCACACTATCAATTTTCACAGGTTTAAGAATCTGACTAAAACCCAAAGTCGCAAACAGGATGAGGCTTAAACTTAAAATTGTCTTTTTCATAGTTAATTTAACCTGAAAAATAGTTTTTGGTTTTAAAAAATAAACCCTGTAGTGTTTTTAGACGCTGTAATGACTTTGATAATCAGTTGATTTATTGGGTGATATTGCAGATGTCAGGTGGGATTGATAAAAATTTACCGCCTGGTTCATGGTTTATAAAACTGCGGCATTTTAGCGATAATAGTGGATTATAATAGCCGGCAATATTGTGATCGGAGAATTTCAAGCGGCCAATAAGTCGCTGGTTGAGCAGCGCGTATCGAAGAGCAAAATTTTTCACCGACAAAACATGCACTCTTACCGATTTCTTTAAATATGTCGCCAGTTTTTGTTTGGCTCAACTATAATGTTACCTTAGTTTTGGATATGATTTAAAATAGCAAAGTCCAAATGAACAACGATATAAATTCTCCGAACAACCCCAACAAAGGAAAAGCCATGGCCGGCATTATTTTGCTTGTTGTTGGGGGCTTATTGCTGTTAAAACAGCTTACCTTCTTTTTTCTGCCTGGCTGGTTGTTTAGCTGGCCAATGATATTGATTGCCTGGGGCCTTTACATTGGCGGCAAACACAATTTCAAAAACTCATCATGGGCCATCATGGTGTTTTTAGGAGTTATCTTTCTGTTTGATAATAATATTCCGGATGCAAGTCGTGTTGTTTGGCCAATTGCTATCATCGGTTTCGGTATGTGGCTGATAGTAAGGCGCGGCAAACATGGCGATGCCGAATGGACAAAGCACCGTGGCAAATGGGAAAAAAAATACGGCGATACCGATTTTTGGAATAAAACCGAGAAACCAAAGTTTGATTTTGGCACAACACCCGAAGTTGATTATACCGTGAAAGATGGCGATCAAACACCGCCGCCACAGCAAGACCCTTATACATCACCAAATACGCCGCCTTTTGGTCACCATAATGGGGATGATTACCTGGATACCGTATCCATCTTCGGTGGGGTTAACAAAACCATCCTGAGTAAAAACTTTAAAGGTGGCGATATTGTGAACATTTTTGGTGGCGCCGAACTTGATTTTACACAAGCCGATATTAATGGTAGGGTGTACCTTGATATCACCCAGATTTTTGGTGGTACCAAAATCATCGTACCATCCAACTGGCAGGTAGTATCAGATTTGGCCGCCGTTTTTGCCAGTGTTGATGATAAGCGAATAAAAAGCACTGCATCAAACGTTAATGGTAAAATACTGGTGCTAAAGGGGGTGTCTATTTTTGCAGGAGTTGATATCCGTAGTTATTAATCTATCTATAAAAACATAATAACATAATAACATGAACTGGTACGTAGCAAAATTAGTTTTCAGGGTGATAAGCGGCGATGGCGATCATCAGGCGCAATTTGATGAGCAGTTACGCCTCATTAAAGCCGAAACCGAGCTAAATGCCTTTGAAAAAGCAAATAAGATTGGCCATGCCAACCAGGATAGCTTTAAAAATATAGAGAAACAAACCGTTAAATGGCAATTTATTGATGTGGCCGAACTAAACCGCATCAGCGAACCTGCCGATGGTACCGAATTGTATTACAACATCCACGAAACACCGGATGCCGACCTTTACATTGCCTGGGCACACCACAAGGCCGCCCTGCTTGGTGTACGGAATTAATTAATAAAATTAAACAGAGAGAAACTTAGTTTTGGCCACACCATCATTTTCTGCTTCAAGGTTATACGGTGCATTTGTTGCATGCGGCTTTGTATGGGCCGCGTTGCAAACTTATATCATCCATAGTTTTGGCTTTTTGTGGTTTACCGCTACTATTGATGGTTTGCTGAGCGCCATTTTACTTGCCGGGGCCTGTTGGCTTATCAATAACAATTTACGCTACTACCAGCCGGGCAAGGGCAGCTACATTAACCTTTTTATATGGGTAGTGGCATTGGCCGGCACCTGTGCCGCTGGCTGCCGGTATTTGCTGCCTTTGTTAAACACCGATAAGGTATATATCAACTTTGTGATCCTGTCGCTCACGGTTAGGTTTTTCACCAACTTTTTGGCAATAGGGTGGATGGCTATGATCAGCCTGTTGTGGTATTCGCAGCTCGATCAGAAAGAAACACTCAAGCGCAAAACCGAAGCCGAACAACTGGCCCGCGATGCCGAGCTATACAACCTGCGCCAGCAACTGCAGCCCCACTTTTTATTTAATAGCCTTAATTCAATCAACGCGCTGATAGGTTTTAAACCCGATGAGGCCAGAAAAATGATCCATCAGTTAAGCGATTTTTTGCGCGGCACCCTTAAAAAAGACGATCAGCAACAAGTACCGCTTTGCGATGAGCTTGCCCACTTAAATTTATATCTGGAGATAGAAAAAGTGCGTTTCGGTCACCGTTTGCAAACCGAGATCAGCTGCGATGACAAATGTGCTCAGGCCTTGCTGCCAAGTATGTTGTTGCAACCCCTGGTAGAGAATGCCATTAAATTTGGCCTTTATGATACTACCGGCGAGGTAACGGTAAGTATCCGCGGCGAAATGGACGATCATTACCTGGTGATTATGGTGCAAAACCCTTATGACCCGCAAACATCCCGACCCAAAAAGGGCACCGGCTTTGGTTTGCGTGGCGTACAACGCAGGCTATATTTGTTATATGCCCGTAACGATCTGATGGAAACTCACGCAAATGATGATATATTTACAACCATAATAAAAGTACCTCAAGTATGAAGCGCGCGTTAATTATTGATGATGAGCCATTGGCCCGCATGGTTGTAATGGAATACCTGCTTGGTTTTAAAGATGAAATTGAACTCATAGGCGAATGTAATGATGGATTTGAAGGTTTAAAAGCCATACAGCAACACCAGCCCGATTTGGTTTTTCTTGACATCCAGATGCCCAAAATTACCGGTTTTGAAATGCTGGAGTTAGTAGAGAACCCACCTGCCGTAATATTCGCTACCGCTTTTGATGAGTATGCTATAAAGGCATTTGAGGCCCACGCTGTTGATTACCTGCTGAAACCTTTTAGTAAAGATCGCTTTAACAAAGCTGTTGAAAAATTCCTGGCATCAGCCCCTCAAAAACCTATTGCTAAACAAACCGAAGAGTTGCTGGAAACTGCCGCTACCCAATCGGCATCACAACATGAGCGTATTGTGGTTAAAACAGGTACCAAAGTTAAAATTATCCCGGTTGCCGATGTTGAATACCTGATGGCCGATGACGATTATGTGAGCGTGATTACCAAAGATGGATCATACCTCAAAAATAAAACCATGAGCTTTTTTGAGCAAACCCTCGATTCAAGAAAGTTTGTGCGCGTACACCGCAGCTACATCATCGCCATAGAACAAATTACCCGTATAGATCCTTACGAAAAAGACGCTCACCTGGCCATCCTTAAATCGGGTGCTAAGATCCCGGTAAGTAAAACCGGGTATGTGAAATTGAAACAGGTGCTGGGGATATAGGTAAAAAATATTAACGAGGCGAAAATAGGTGGTAAATATGGGCCCCTATTTACCACCTATTTTATTTTAGAAGTTGTGCTCCGCCGGAGCACATTTTTTTTGCGTGTAAATTTCTACAAAGCTTTTGTTCCTCTGGAACAACTTATCCGTCGGATTTTAATTTATAAAGGCACAACATTAAAAGCCCAAAAAGGCACCCCATGGGGGAAAGCTTTGTAGAGACATTATAATACCACTTTTAGAGCTCCAGCGGAGCTCAACTTATTACATCAGTATAATTTATCAAGGGATAACTATTAACCTATTTACTTTGATATCTTTACTTGTATCAAAACCCTTATCATGACATTAGCCTTTTTAAATATTGGAGCCCCAGAACTTTTAATAGTTTTAGTATTTGGTTTTTTTTACTCATAGCGATAGGTAACTATGGTAGAAATACTGCTTTAGGCTATTGGGGCTCAATTTTGCTTGCCATTTTTACTACCCCATTAATAGCGTTCCTGGTGATATTGGTATTGCGAAGCAGAAAAAAGTAATTTTAGCTTCGGCCCTTTATAATTTTAGTGAACACACCGCCAATTAGGCCAGATAATGCTGCGGTTATTGTTGTAAATGCCATGCCGGTGAGCCAGATTACTGGGGTGAGGTGGACTTGCACATTGCCAGTGTTTGCATGAAGTATTGTTGAAATTCCCCAGCCTATTGTCGAATCAAAAAAGCCTACACATGCTGCAATGAATATGCCTGTTTTTAAATTTTTGCTTCTTGTGCCTAAAAAACCAAACACAGCATATATGGTAAAAGAAATGAACGCTAAAATAGCGTAATTAAAAACAAATTGACGTGATGCAATGGAGCCAATGGCGTCACAAAGCGTTATTGCTACAAATCCTGATATCAATAATTTGTATTCGTTTTTCATCTCGGTTGAAGTTATGGGTGCTAATATAATATTCGTATCTAAAATAGATAAGCCGCTTCGGTAGTATTCCGTTTCAAAAGATAGTACAGGACAGCAAATCTCCCACCTTTTTATAAATTGCCTGTTAAACTGTAAAACATCTATAAAAAACCTAACCGGTACCCCAACCCTGCGGAAGCCGTGTTTAACTACATTGTATGACTAAATTAAAAAGTACGGCTATCGTTAACTGGGTGACATTCGCATTTTTGGGAATGATCACCACTGTTATTTGTTCTTTTAAAGTGGCTGATAAGCCTGAAAGAGAACCAATAAAAGATCACCCCAAAATTGTCAATATCGTCAACTTTATACGTTTGCTGGAACCACGAGATCCTGCTATTACCCAGGACGTGCTTTATCAAACCGTGGTGAAACAGGTAGAGATGATGAAAAAATATCACCTGGGTGGTACCTTTTTGTTGCAGTATGACGCGTTGATGGACGCCCGCTATCAAAAGCTTTTAAAAAGTTTGCCACGCAACTCGTTTGAAATTGGCGCATGGTGGGAAATTCCGCAGCCAATGGTTGAGCGAGCCGGTATGAAATGGCGCGGTCGTTACCCATGGGACTGGCGCGCCAACATCGGCTTTGCTACAGGTTATACACCTGCCGAGCGTGAAAAGCTAACTGATGTATACATGGCCGATTTTAAAAAGATTTTTGGTTATTATCCCAAATCGGTAGCATCGTGGTTTATAGATGCGCATACGTTGGCTTATATGTACACCAAATACCATATTGTGGCATCGGCAAACTGTAAAGACCAATATGGTACCGACGGTTACACCATGTGGGGCGGTTATTGGAACCAGGCTTATTATCCAAGCAAAATTAACTCATACATGCCGGCACAAAACGAAGATAACCAGGTACCGGTCCCTATTTTCAGAATGCTGGGCAGCGATCCCGTTAGGCAATATGATAACGGCCTGGGTACAACGCGGCAGGGTGTGATTACCCTGGAGCCTGTTTATAAAGATGGGGGAGGCGATTCTACCTGGGTTAACTGGTATTTTAAACAATTTGTGCAGGGTGCCGATATGGAGTTTGCCTACACCCAGGCCGGGCAGGAAAACTCTTTTACCTGGGATGCCATGGCCAAGGGTTTTGGCATTCAAATGCCATTAATTGCCCGCCTGCGCGATGCAAAGAAAGTTAAAGTAGAAACGTTGGCCGAATCGGGCAGGTGGTTTAAAGCTCACTATAAAATTACGCCATCAACAGCTGTAACCGTAAATGAAGATTTGCCGGGTAGCGACCGTAAAACGGTTTGGTTCAACAGCCGTTTTTACCGGGTTAATTTATTGTGGGAAAACGGTAACCTGAGTTTCAGGGATATTCATTTATTTAATGAAAGCCTGCCATCGGTATATGAAACCAAGGTAGCCACCTCAAATGAGTGTACTTTTTTTACGCTGCCTTTTGTAGATGGCTACATCTGGAGCAAACCATCGCAAATTGCCGGCCTTAGGTTTAAAGCGATCATTGATGGCAAAGAAACATTGATAAGCGGCGGTAAGCCCGTAATTACCGATAAGGAGCCGGGTAAGTTGCACATCAGCTGGCCCATAATTTCTTTTGACGGCACATTGGTGATGGATTTAGATACCCGCACCGTGAACATAAAAGTAATTACCAAACAGCCTGTGAAATGGTACCTGGATATGACTACCGCGGATGCTGTTAAACTGCCATTTACTAAAGTAGGGACCGACGGAATTGAATGTAGTTTTGAGGGATTGAATTATACGGTATCGGCCCTGGCTGGTTCTTTTTCAAAGCCCGATAACGGCGCTGTTTTTAGAGTAATACCTAAGGATAATGGCCTTGTATTGAATTTGGCGGGGAAGAAGTAAAGGTGAAATTTTTATCATTGCGTTATAGAACCCACCCCTAACGTATTAAAAAGATTTGTCATCCTGAGGAACGAAGGATCTATTCTGCATCATGCATGTTCGCTTTGCAAACTGATGAATAGATGCTTCGTACCTCAGCATGACAGGTAAAGAATGGAGTTTTTATAATATGCCCTTTTATCTGAACCCGCACAAAATAATATTATCAAAACCCAATTTTGCTATCAATACTTAAACGACTTATCCGGGTGCACCGGCGCTTTAGGTATCTCAACCGGGTGTTCTTTAATCTGTTTTTTCAAATACTCTAACGCGGCATCTAACTGGGCGTCTTTGCCTTTAAACGATTCATAAGGGAGGTTGTCAACCACAATATCAGGTTCCACACCGCGGCCTTCTATCAGCCATTTACTTTCCAGTCCGTATACCCCGGTTTCCGCGGCAGAGGCTATGCCGTTATCAACCATGCGGTTATCCTGCGAAAGCCAGATCTCGCCGCCCCAGGTGCGCATGCCAATTACTTTACCCAGGCCTAATCTTCTGAAGCCTTCGCTCACCGCTTCGCCGTCAGATGCGGTTTGCTGATCGCACAATAAAACCATGTGACCAGCAAACGCATACTGCATATTGCCAAACGGACCGCCCGAACGATTTTGCCAGTACATCCATGCTTTGCGCATTAATTTTTCCAATATCCAGCTATCAATATTGCCGCCAAAGTTTTCGCGTACATCGATGATCAAACCTTTGCGGTTAAATACAGGATAAAACTGCTTAACAAAGGCGTCCATATCGTCGCCACCCATCGCTTTCAGGTGGATATAGCCAATCTCGTTTTTGCTGGCAGTATCAACCTTAAGGCGGCACGTATATTCCCATTCATCGTACCTTAACTTCTCGGCCTCCCTTGCCGAGAATGGCTGCACCACCTGCTCATAAGGTTTTTTGTTTTTATCCAGCAGGTTTAGCTTTACAGGGATGCCTACTTTATTGCCTAACAGTTCGCCAACGTCATTTACATCTTTTAGGGGTACGTTGTTTATCGCAGTAATAATATCGCCTTCTTTAATCTTCAATTGTGGTTTATCCAGGGGCGATGAAAAATCATAGTCAGGATCGTCCTTATAAATGTGTTCTATTTTAAAGCCGTTCGCGTTTTTGCTCAGTTTAGCACCTAACATGCCGGTTTGTATTTTATCCAGCGCGGTACGTTTATCGCCGCCGTATACAAACGTGTGCAGGGCCGATAGTTCGCCAACCATCTGGGCCAGCACATCATCTAATTCGTAACGATCGGTAACTCGGGCCATCAACGGCTCGTATTGTTTTTTTACGGTTAGCCAGTCAACCTTGTGCAGGTCGGGGTCATAAAAGTAATCGCGCATCATGCGCCATGCGTCGTTAAACATTTGCAGCCAGTCTTGCTGCGGATCAACCGTGAAAGCCCAGTTATTCAGTTCTACTTTGCTTTTATCCACATCAACTTTCGCCCCATTGGCATCGGCTACGGCTAATACTTTGTTGGTGAAATTAATGAGGATCTTTTTACCGCTGGCCGATACATTAAAGCCGGTAACATTGGCTGCTACTTCGCTTGGCTCATACTTTTTACTCTCCTCAATTTTAAGTGCGAATAATTTGCCGCCGTCGTCCTCGCCGTCCGGGCCGGTATCCAGCCAATATAAATACCCATTTGCTACAGCGACAGACGCGATGTTATTATTTTTTACCGGCACCTGGTATAATGAATTTTTAGCCAGCTCCCAATCATAAACCTTGGCGGGCGCTTCTTTAGTTTTGGCTTTTTTATCATTTGTTTTTGGCTTATCCTTTTTAGCTAAGGCGGTAAAAACAGAATCGGTTAACCAGGAATCGGTTTGTGTGAAGGGAAATTTGGCAGCGGTATCTAAAGGCATGGCGTATATATTGCCTACCTGCGTATAATATGGTTCGGGAGATCTTGGGCCCCATGGCGACCGGGTTTTCGATCTCAGGCTACGCTCGCTCACAAAATACAACCAATTATTATCTGCCGACCAGGCCGGGCTATAGCTGTTAAGCCTGGTGGTGGTAACCGGCGTTATTTTCATGGTACGGGTATCAATTACGCTGATCTGTATGCTGGTGTTCTCAATATTTTGTGATACCGTTAAAAGCAAACTATTGGGCGACCATACCATTTCATTGGTGCCGCCGTATGATTTATCGTATTTAAACTTCACCTCGCCGGTTGCGGCATCGGCTATGCGCAGTACTTCATTTTTATCATTATAGGCCACCAATTTGCCATTAGGAGATACCGCGAACTGCGAGATAATGGTTTTGCTGTTTTTAGTAAGCTGTTTGGCAGTATCGCTGCCATCGGCGTTCATTTTCCATACCTCGTATTCGCCGCCCTGGTCTGATAGCACGGCCAGGCTTTTGTCGTTGATGAAATGCACATCTTTAACCCTGATACCACTTTTGCGGCTTATCTCAACCCAGCGGTCGCTTTTTGCAGGTGATACAAATACTCGGCCGCGAATTACAATGGCTACATAATTACCATTGGGCGAAATATCCGAATAACTTATACTGCCCACTGGGCTTTTAACCCACTTGGGTTTACGCTGGTCAAAATCAGATACGAGGCTAATGTCCAGCATCTTTTCAGTATTGGTACTGATATCATACAGCCATATATCGGCGCCTTTTTGGTAAACAATTTTTGACTCGTAGATAGAAGGGCTTTGCAAATCCCATCCTTTTGATTGGGTTTGCTGTTTAAGATCTTTACCATCCTTATCCATCGACCAGATATTCATGGTGCCGGTCCTGTCCGATAAGAAATAAACCCGGCCGTTATAATGCATTGGGGTGGTGCTGGTGCCATCGAAATCGCCTGTTAAGCTAACGGCTTCCTGTTTGCCATCAAACTTCCAAACCTGTTCTATCAGGCCGCCTTTGTACCGCTTGGTTTTACTCCCCTGGTTGGGGAAACGGGTAAAGTACAGTACGCCGGCTTCATCGTAGCAGCCAATGGAGGCCTGCCATAATGGAACGGTTTCCTTTTTTAAGGTAAAAGGATCTATTTTTGCCAGTTGCGGCATAGGTAACGAGCTGTTGATGGCGGTACGGTATAGTATTTTGCCGTCCTTTGTCCAGCAGGAGATGTGCATATCATAAGCATCAAAATCATAAGTGAGGCGTTTGGGCACACCACCGTCGATGTTCATTACATAAGCTTCGGCAACGCCTTCGTATTCGCCGGTGAACGCTATTTGCTTGCCATCTGGCGAAATTGCAGGGTTTTGTTCAACACCATTATTGGTGGTTAACCGGGTTGATGTGCCGCTGGTGATATCATATTTCCATAGATCGCCCTCGGCGGTAAACACCACCGTGTTTTTATAAATAGCGGGGCTACGGTAATATCCTTTTTGCTGGCCATAAACAAAAGGGCATGCCAATGCAAGGCAAAATGTGAAGAAAGGCTTGAAGGTCATTGTCAACTAATTAAGTCTCCAATATAGTGAATAATTCTTTTGGTTGGAAGAGGTTTGGAAATGAAGGGAGGGGGAACTTGCAGCCGACTTTGTATGTAGGCTGCGACTCACCCCGGCTTTACTCCGCTGTTTAGCGGATGGCTGATCCTCCTCTCCGGCAAGCCGCAAAGAGGGTGAAAAATTGTTTCTCGCCCCTCTATGCGACGCAGTCGGAGAGAGGGGCGAGAACGAGCGCAGCGATGTTCGGGGTGAGTCGTCCCTTGGTTAGTTTAAGCTTGATTAGCCTACGGATTCAGCTTCTTATTCACAATCCTATCCGCATAATCCTGTATCAGGGCTTTACAATCGGCCATACCTTTATTCATTTCAGCGTTGATGTTGCCATTTTGCAGGTTTTTCTCCAGCCCTTTATCCTTTGCAGCGAAAATGCCTGTGATGTTTTTCCCATCAAACAAATAAATGTAATTGCCCTGCATAAACTGGCAGATGTTACCGGTTGAATTGATTACCCGCGGTGTTTCTGTTGGCAGGTTGCTGATTAAACTACGACCCCATGAGCGGAATGGTTTATGGTAGCCTATCAAATCTACAATAGAAGGATAAATATCCATTTGCTGCGCCAGATCTGTACGCACGCCTTTTAATCCATAAGCTGGGTTTGGGCTAAAGAACAGGATAGGCACAGCAAAGCGATTAATGGATTTGCTGTATTCGGGATAATAAGTTTGACTTGTATGATCGGCAGTGATTACAAAAATAGTGTTATTGTACCAGGGCTGGGTTTTGGCGTAGTTGAAAAACCGGCGCAAAGCATTGTCTGAATACTGCACACATTTATCAATCGGCAGCGGTCCGCCTTTAAAGCGGGACTTATATTTTTGAGGGATCTGGAAAGGATCATGTGACGACAGGCTGAACAGCGTTGCTAAAAACGGCTGTTTTTGTGTGCCGATAGTACGACCCATAAATTGGAAAAACGGCTCGTCCCAAATACCCCAGATGCCGTCAAAATCAGCATCATTATTATACTCTGTACGCCCGTAATAGTTTTTATATCCAAGGATATTGCCAAAGCCCTGGAAACCCATCGAGCCGTTTGCCGCCCCATGGAAAAAGGCCGTTTGATAACCCATGGTATCGCAAATAGATACCAGCGATTGGATTTTTTGCTTGGCATACGGCGATGACGTAAAAGCCGTTTGAAAAGAAGGAATCCCGGCCAAAACGGATGACATGGCGTGGATAGACTGCCGCCCGTTGGCATACGCGTTGGTAAATATTAAACTGCTGTTTGATAAGGAATCTAAAAACGGAGTGTACGATTTAAAATTGGCTATCTGCGTATTCCTGTTCATGCTGCCCCAGTATTCGCGGGCCATACTCTCCAGGATAAACACCACTACGTTTGGTCGTACTGCCGGGTTGCCGTTATATTGTTTGATAGGCTTGATATTAGCGTTGATATAAGCCTCGTCGGTAAAATGCTGGAGTTTGAAATTATTGGCGCTAAGTGTTCTTAAAATAGCGAAAGGCGTGTTCAGGATAATATCGCCCTGGTTGGGTACAGTTACATGTTTGTAGGCATCAACCATATTGATGGGGCGGGTGCTGTGCGCAAAATCGCCACGGATACCGCCAACGGTTAAAGCGGCTATCAGTAAAAAAGATACAATGGATGATAGGAAGTAAACCTTTGCATCTTTTACAGGCTGCGGTTTAATTTTAACCAGTTTATAAAGCCACACCCAGGCAAAACAGCAAATGATAAATATAAAAATGATGTACCAGTAAGTGCCCGAGAAATGCTCAAACAAGGCTTTTTTATTGGTTTCGTCGCTCAAAACATCAAGTGTAGCTTTGGTTGACCGCACCTGGCTAAAGCGATAGTAAATGATGTCAATAAAATTGGTGGCGTAGGCCAGCAGGTTGGTAACAAAATATAAAATGGTAAGTCCTTTTTGATAGCCTGGCCTGGTGTTGATGGTTAAAGGCAGCACGCTCAGTATTAAAAACAAACTGTTAATGTACAGTAAGGCGGTGGTATCAAAAGCCATCCCGTAATAACAAAGCTTCATTAACTCTGAAAAATGGTCGACCGCGAAAAGATTAGTGTTAAAAGCAAAGAATAAAACCCTTGCTATAAAATAGAATACGTAACCTAAAAATAACCGGTATAAAAGTACTTTATATTCGTGCAGCCTTAATTTATCAGCCATAAGATGATGCTTTTTGTTGATCCGAAAATTGGGCCGGGCAGGAGGTGATTGATCTTTTATAAAATCGGGATCTTTAAAAACACCTTAGCCCTATTTACGGAGATTTTTGAAAAGCGAAGATATAAAAAGCTATTTATTATTAACTCAGTGTAAATAACTGGCGGATATGATTTAACATAGGGATGACGGAGGGGAGGAGAATGACTAATTGTAAAGAGAATTCTATACTGACTTTGTTTGACTTTGATATACGTTTGTATATTTGTTGCTATGAGCAGCAGCAAGGGTTTTGTAAGGAAAGACATGTTGAATGACGATAAAACATCATCCAAAATTAATCCAGCCAAGTTGCCTGCGCATGTTTCGGAAAGTGTCAGAGAAGGAATAAAGCAGTATGAAGCAGGGAAAAGTATTTCACTTCACGAGTTTACCCTAAAACATTTATCCTCTAACTAAAACGCCTCATTCAATCCCAAAAAGAAGCCCTTGTTGCCATATTTGCCAAAAGCATAATCAAGACAAAGATTGGTGCGTGTAGCTTTGTTAAATAGTACCCTTAGGCCGGCGCCGCCACCGGGTTGAAATACCTGGAATAGTTTTGTGCCTTGTTCGTCATTAGCGGTTTGCATGCTGAAGAAGGTAACGCCGCTTAAAAATTTGTTACGTAAAATAGGAAAGCGGTATTCAACTTCGGTATCGTTAAACTGGGTGCCTTTAAAATAGGTAGCAGTATAACCCCGGCCGCTGCGAAAAGAGCCGTCTTTACCGGTACCGGGTAACTCCAAATAGGGTAAGGTACCGCTAAGCAAGTATGATCCCCAGTTCCAGATGGCAATTACATGTTCGGGATGGCTTTCGCTTAAACTGAAATATTTCCTGAAATCTGTTGTAAACTGTACCGCGCTTTTGGTGCTGCCTATCCAGGTTTGATTGATCCTGAAACCGGCATCGGCATAAATGCCTTTATAGGCCCGGTTTTGATTATCGCGGGTGGTGTATTCTACGTTGAACAGGAAACCGTTGGCCGAGTAATGATCTTGCGGCAAACCATGTTCGTTATTATAAACGCTTGATGGGGTACCATCAAAGGTGGTATCTTTCTGGGTAATCTTCCGCCTGATATCAAATGAAACCCCGGCACCTACAAAGAGGTTTTTCTCCACCTCTTTATAAACCTTTTCTCTCAAATTAAAATATTGCGAATGCAGGGCGTAAACCTTGTGTGTTGGGTCGGCCAGGATTTTGTCGTTAGCTGTACCACCTTCAACTTCGCGCCCTATGCCTATTCCATAATCTGGTGTTACAGTTTTTGCCGCTACTATGCTGCCCTGAAAATTGTATTTATTACCGGGAGTGAATATATTATGGTTTACGTAAAAGTAAATAATGCCCTTGGTGGTGATGGATGCCGATGTTGCCGCAACGGATAGCAATGTATTAGGATCATTCCCTAATTTACGACCGGCTACTGCCTTAATCCCTATCTGCGCGCCAATGGTGGGATTTGCCGCTATATTAGGTATAACCGTAATGCCCGATTTTTTCTTCAACGTATCCGGCTTTTTGCCGGGATGAAAAATGGCGCGGGTAAGATCGTTAAAATCATATTGCTGGTTAAAATTATCCACTTTTTTTATGCGGGCTACTTTACGCAACGAATCGGCCTTTAATGAATCAACCGGCGGGCCCGCCTGGGCATAGCTGTATTGGCCGATACCTGCAAAAAAGCAGATCAGTAATACCTTTAATAATTTTGAAAACCTGGTGCTATATGATGCTGTCAATGTGAACTTTATTTTGTAGGTATATTAATGTTGTAACAACAATGGAACTGATAAACCAACAAAATGTTTGATACTTAACTTATGCACAGTCACTCCCGGCGGTTGTAGGGCGTGGGTATGAGTTTTAATTAATGCTCGTATTAAGCAAAATGCTTATTCAATCACGGGTTTCTTTTTAAAGAAAAAGTAAGTTTGGCTAAAATAGCTAAAGCAGATAATGAACACCGTGGCAATAATTTTTGCCGGGGTAGGGTACAGGCCAAGGCCGTCAACCAGCAGCTTCAGGAACACAACATTGAGCACTATACAAATGGCGTTAACCACTATAAACCGGGATAACTGAGCGCGCTTGCTTAGGCCTGATTCGTGAAAGATCACAAAACGGTTTAAATAAAAGCCGGTACAAAAAGAGATACTAAAGGAAGAAATTAATGAAGCAATGTGCGGACTTAACGTATAAGCCCCTATATGCAGGTTTTGCTTCTGATATACAAAATTGTAAAACACGCTGAAAAGTAAAATATCCAACACCGTATTACCACCACCACAAGCGGCGTATCTGAAGGTATGCAACGGCATCAGCTTTTTAAACGGACTGTAAAAGAAATCGACGATGGTGAAAATTGTTCGCCTTACAAATTCATGGATCTTTCGCATTGCTGCAAAGGTAGGAATTTATTTTTTTGTCTTATTAATACCCCTATGCAGTAACAGGTAGCTCCTACGGAGCATAATTTGGTTTGACGGATTATTTCTACAAATAGGTAGCCACTACGCGGCAGCGGATATTTTATAAATGCAAGATTGCCGCATAGCGGCTACCTGTTTGTAGCCAGAAACAAACCCGAAAAAATGCCGCGTAGCGGTTACCTGTTTTATACAGCGAAACCAGTATGCTTTTCAAAAACCAAACTGCCTATAGGTTTCGCAAACATTATCCTTTCAACTCACCCCCGCGATCTCCAACAATACCTCTGCCTCTGGTTTGGCTTTAATCATGCCATTAATTTTGAAATGCATCTTTAAACATTCCAAAAAGTTTTGAATGGCGGGTGTTTGCTTAATGGTGGCGGCATACCAGGTGCGTTGCGCAATGGTATGATGTAATGGTAGTGTAACAATATTGCGACCCCGAAGGTATGGTTCAACAATCCAATCGGCCATTACGCTTATTCCAAGGCCGGCGTTTACCATCTCGATGGTGGCATCGGTGTAGTGAATACGGTGCAGCGTTTTGGGCCTTACCTGCTGCGCCTGGATAAGCGCTTCTATCACCGGCGTATCCTGGTATGATGGATCATATAACGGTAAAATGAGTTCTTCGCCCTGGAAATCTGAAACGCTGATTATGCTCTTTTTTGCCAGTGGATGGTCCTTGCAAATCACCGCCACAAGGTGGTCTTCAAAGATGGGTTCGTACGTAATTTTGGTGTTGATCATCTGCGTACGCACAATGCCAATATCCAATTCTCCGCGTATCAAATACTCCAGTGGGCGGCGCGTTGCATCCGATAAAATGTGGATATTGATATCAGGCCAGCGGTTTTTGTAATATTTGATGATGCCCGGCAGCCAATGGTAAGCCGTGTAACATTGCATGCTGATGCTGAGTTTTCCGGTTTTGCCGTTCTTGTAATTCTGGATGTCTTCTTCCAAAGAATTGATCTCGGCAAGTATCCTTTCGGCGCTCCTCAAAAAGCGGTAGCCCTGTTCAGAAAGATGGAGTTTTTTACCCTGGCGATGAAAAACTTCAATCTCCATTTCGCGCTCCAATTCTTTCAATTGGTGGCTCAGTGCCGACTGGGTAAGACGCAAAGTTGCGGCCGCTTTGGTGAGCGATCCTTCCTTTGAAATAGTATCAACTAAACGAAAATGATGGAGTGCAATATTCATGTATTAGTTTTTCTAATGATTTGCACAAAATTAATTCATTTTTCTAATATAAGCGATACTTCTACATTTGCCGTGTACAAACTACACCACAATGTTACAAATACCTTCAAAACGATTACTTCTGTTTTTAGGTGTTTTTTATGTCGTTCATGCTCAGGCTCAGCAACAGGTTCTCAATATTAAAGATGCTGAACAAATGGCCCTCGCTAACTACGGTACCATTAAGTCTAAAGCAAACCAGCTAAACGCTGCGAAGGCATACTTAAAAGAAACACGAACAGAATATTTACCAGATGTAAGCATCTCTGCCCAACAGGACTACGGAACAACAAACGGCCAAAACGGACCATTATATGGTTACCACGGCCTATCAGTAGCATCATCTGGTCCCGCATTGGCCAAACAAAACTGGAACGCCGCCTTTGGCTCACTTTACCTGAGCAACGTAAGCTGGGATTTTTTCAGCTTTGGCAAGGCTAAAGAAAAAGTGAAAGTGCAGGCCCAGGTTGTAAACCGCGAGCAAACCGATTTGTCGCAAGAAACCTTTCAGCACCAGATCAGGGTAGCAAGTACTTACCTTAACCTGTTGGCCGCCCAGCAGCTTGAAAAAGCGCAGCAGGACAATCTTAACAGATCAATGGATTTGCAAAAAGTTGTTGTTGCACGTGTTAAAAACGGCTTAAACCCGGGTGTCGATTCGTCATTAGCTAATGCCGAAGTTTCAAATGCCCGCATTGCTTTAACCAACGCGCATCAAACCGTGCAGGATCAAAGCAACCAGCTTTCTATTTATTTGGGCATACAGGCACAGGAGTTTTTGTTGGATAGCGCCTTTATCACCAAAGCGCCCGCTAACCTTGCGGCGCAAAGCGCGGTATCGGCGGCAGATCATCCGTCACTACGCTACCTGCAAAACCGCATTGGCGTAAGCGATGAGCAGGCAAAGTATTTAAAAACCTTCGCGCTGCCAACCTTTAGTTTGTTTGGTGTGTACCAGGGCAGGGGATCGGGCTTTAATGCAGATTACGGTACTAATCAAAATAGTTACAGCAGCAGCTACGGTGCCGGTGCCGACCCAACCCGTTACAACTACCTGTTTGGCGTAGCCATGGTTTGGAACTTTACCACCATCTTCCGTACGCATTACCAGGTACAATCGCAAAAGTATACTTCAATGCAATACAAAAACGATTATGATGTGGTGGCCCAGCAGCTGCAAAACCAGCAGGTACTTGCAGAAACCCGCATCAGCAACTCCCTTAAAAATTACCAGGAAGTACCGGTAGAGGTTAAAGCCGCCAGCGATGCCTACATACAAAAATACGCGCTGTATAAAAATGGTTTATCAAACATTGTCGACTTTACACAAGCCCTGTACACGCTTAACCGTGCCGAAGTTGACAAATACATTGCATCCAATAACGTTTGGCAGGCCCTGCTGTTTAAATCGGCCGCTACCGGCGATTTTGGCTTATTCATCAATAATTTTTAATAAAAGATATATACATAAATAATGGGAATGATAAAAGGGGCGCTCCAGAAACCAATTACCATATTGGTGATAGTAGCCGGGCTGTTTTTCTTCGGGATAAATTCGATCCGTACCATCAAGATCGATATTTTTCCCGACTTAAACCTGCCGGTTATCTATGTATCTCACCCATACGGCGGTTTTACCCCAAACCAAATGGAAGCTTACTTTGGTAAGCAATACGTTAACTTGCTGTTGTTCGTTTCGGGCGTAAAAAGTATCGAAACAAAAAACATCCAGGGCTTAACATTAATAAAAGTTACTTTTTACGAAGGCACCAACATGGCCCAGGCCGCGGCCGAGGTCACGAGTTATACCAACCGGGCGCAGGCCTCGTTCCCGCAGGGATCGCAGCCCCCGTTTATTTTGAGGTTTGATGCCTCTACCTTGCCGGTTGGTCAGTTGGTATTAAGCAGCGCCACCCGCTCCAATAACGAATTGCTTGACTATGCTTTGGTGTATGTGCGTTCATCATTTACGTCAATCCCGGGTCTCGTTGCACCAGCCCCTTTCGGTGGTAACCAGCGTACCGTATTGATCAAAATTGATCCTAACGCTTTACGTGCGCACAACCTAACGCCAGATCAGATTGTGGCCGCCCTGCGCGAAAACAACCAGAACACGCCGGCAGGTAACGTGCGCATTGGCGATTATAACTACCTGGCTCCGTCAAATACCACTATTAAGCAGATCAAGGATTTTGGCGATATTCCATTGTACAAAAACGGTATCCAAACTGTGTTTATGCATGATGTGGCCACCATTGAAGATGGCGCGGATATCACTAACGGTTACGCTTTAATTAACGGTAAACGTTCGGTTTACCTGCCAATTACCAAATCGGCCACGGCATCAACCTGGGATGTGGTTCAAAACCTTAAAAAGGCGCTGCCAAGATTCCAGGCTTTATTACCTGCCGATGTGAAGCTGTCGTTTGTATTCGATCAATCAGTTTACGTAATCAACGCGGTTAAAAGTTTGGCCGAAGAAGGTGCCATTGGCGCTGTACTTACCGGTTTAATGGTATTGCTGTTTTTGGGCGATAGGCGGGGGGCATTAATTGTAATATTAACTATCCCTACCTGTATCATCTCGGCAGTATTCTTTTTATCGCTGTTTCATCAAACCATCAACATCATGACGCTGAGCGGGCTTTCGCTGGCGATAGGGATTCTGGTGGATGAATCGACGGTAACCATCGAGAATATTCACCAGCACTTTGATATGGGCAAACCCAAGGCGTTAGCCATTTGGGATGCCTGTAAGGAAATCGCTTTCCCTAAATTATTGATCCTGTTTTGTATCCTGGCGGTATTTGCACCGGCATTTACCATGACAGGTATCCCGGGCGCGCTGTTCCTACCGCTGGCATTGGCCATTGGTTTCTCTATGATCATCTCTTACTTTTTGGCGCAAACCTTTGTACCTATCATGGCCAACTGGATTATGATAAACAAACACGAAGATCATAGCCATGCCGATGGTTTTGCTTTGGAGGATGAAGGTGAACCCTGGGAACAAAAAGAAAAGGCCATGAAAAAGGCCCTTGAACATACAGAAGGTAAAGTAACCCGTTTTGACAAGTTCAGGGATAGCTTTATGCGCCTGATGGATCGTATGTTGCCAAAACGTAAGCTGTTGGTTACAGTATATATTATAGGTGCATTTGGTATGGCATTCCTGCTGTTCAATATCATCGGGCGCGATGTATTGCCAAAAGTAAACTCAGGCACTTTCCAGGTTCGTTTACGCGCACCTGATGGTACCCGTTTGGAGCGTACCGAAGTAATAGCGATTAAAGCACAAAAGATTTTGGGCGATATTGTTGGCAGAAACCACATCGCCATTACCTCAACCTTTGTAGGCTCGCACCCTTCATCGTTTTCTACAAACCCTATTTATTTGTTCATGGCTGGTCCTCAGGAAGCGGTAATGCAAATAAGTTTGTCTGAAGATTATAAGGTGAACCTCGATGATCTGAAAGAAAAGATCAGGCATGAGGTGGCCAGGCAAATTCCAGAAATCAAATTATCTTTTGAGCCGATTGAGCTTACTGATAAAATTTTGAGCCAGGGATCGCCAACGCCTATTGAAATTGCTTTATCGGGCAAAAACAAAAAGCAAAACCAGGAATACGCTTTCAAAATTTTAAATAAACTGAAAGATATCAAATACCTGCGCGATGCCCAGATAGGCCAATCGTTTAACTATCCTACTATTGATATCAATATAGATAGGCAACGCGCCGCTCAGTTGGGTGTAGGTTTAAATGATATCTCGCGTTCATTGGTGGCATCAACATCATCATCAAGGTTTACCGAAAAGAACAACTGGATTGATGAAAAATCAAACCTGAGTTACCTGGTACAGGTACAAATTCCAGAGTACCAGATGGCCAGCCTGAATGATGTTAAAGAAATCCCGGTATTGGCCAACCAGGCCCGCCCGGTATTAGGTGATGTTGCCGATATTAAAACCGGTACAACCAATGGAGAGAATGATAACATTGGTGCTATACCAACGCTATCTGTTACGGCCAATCTTTACAAAATGGATTTGGGTACCGCTACTACCGATGTGCAAAAAGCGCTCAACTCATTAGGCAAGCCACCACGTGGTTTAACCGTTGAGCTGCACGGCATGAGCCAAACGCTAACCGATACTTTGGATAGTTTGCAATCGGGCTTGTTTGTGGCTATTTTGGTGATCTTTTTGATGCTGGCCGCAAACTTCCAGTCGTTCAAAATGTCGTTGGTAGTATTATCAACTGTACCTGCGGTATTGTTTGGTTCATTGTTCCTGGTAAAAATTATGGGATCAACATTAAACCTGCAATCATACATGGGTATGATCATGTCTGTAGGTGTATCCATATCAAACGCGGTATTACTGATAACCAACGCCGAAGAATTACGCAAGCATAACGGCGACGCGTTAAAATCGGCCCGTGAGGCGGTTGCCCTGCGTTTACGCCCTATTTTAATGACCAGTTTGGCCATGATTGTAGGTATGGTGCCAATGGCATCCGGCTTAGGCGAAGGCGGTGATCAAACATCGCCGTTAGGCAGGGCGGTAATTGGTGGGCTTTTAGCTTCCACCTTTGCAGCATTGCTGATATTGCCGCTGGTATTTGCCTGGGTACAAGGTAATTCCACCACTCAATCTGTTTCATTAGACCCTGAAGATAAAGAAAGTAAATTTTATGTCCCTTTGCACCATCATGAAAAAATTTAAAAATAAACCGATACTTATCCTTGCCGCTTTAGCCATTACCTTAAGCTCGCTGAGTGCATGTCACTCAGATGATAAGGAAAAGCAAGAACAAGAGGCCGAAGAACAAACCCAGCAGGCGGCAGAAACGCCTACTGTGGAGTTAACACCTGTAACCAAGGGCAAGTTAAGCAACAACATCACCATACCTGGCGAGCTGATCCCTTACCAACAAGTTGATTTGTATGCAAAGACTAACAGCTATGTTAAAA
The DNA here is from genome assembly GCF_030409315.1 of Mucilaginibacter flavus. Lineage (GTDB taxonomy): Bacteria > Bacteroidota > Bacteroidia > Sphingobacteriales > Sphingobacteriaceae > Mucilaginibacter > Mucilaginibacter flavus. The sequence goes on from NZ_JAUFPS010000026.1 coordinate 67,445, forward strand.
AGCTTTTGGTTGATATAGGTTCTGAAGTACACGCCGGCCAGTTGTTGGTAGTGTTAGAGGCACCGGAGATCAATTCGCAATTAGCTGGCGCGCAATCACGCATCAAACAATATGAGGCGGTTTATTTTGCCAGCAAAGCCACTTATGATAGGTTGGTAAGTACCAGCAAAACTCCTGGTACCATTTCACAAAACGATTTGGAACAGGCTGAAGCTAAAAAGAACGCGGATATGGCTAATGTAGAGGCCGCTAAATCGGCTTTGAAAGAGGTATCGGCTAATTTGGCTTACCTGGAAATCAGGGCACCGTTTGATGGCGTAATTACCAGTCGTAACGTAAACCTTGGTGCTTATGTTGGGCCGGGTGGTAAAGGATCTGATCCCTTGCTTACTTTACAAGATCAAAACAGGATGCGTTTAGTGGTATCGGTTCCGGAAAACTATACAGGTTCATTAAGCAATAAAAGTGAAGTGAGTTTTAGGGTGAAAGCTTTGCCTAACGAAAAGTTTACCGCTGAAGTAAAACGTATGGCTGGCGCGCTTGACGAGAAACTTCGTGCCGAACGCCTGGAAATGGACGTTTACAATAAAAGCAAAAAGTTATTACCACATATGTTTGCCGAGGTTGACGTACCCCTGCCAGCCGGCGACAGCACATTTGTAGTCCCTAAAACAGCGGTAGTAACATCAACCGAAAAGGTTTTTGTAATTAAAGTGGTAAATAACAAAGCTCAATGGGTTGATGTTAAAAAAGGCATCACCAACGGCGACAAGGCCGAGATTTTTGGCGACATCAAACCAGGCGATCAGTTAGTAAAAGTAGCCAGCGAAGAAGTTAGAGACGGCGCAACCGTTAAAACCAAACAATAACCTTCTTTTTTGTTTTTTTTTGAGATCCCGTTTTGCGAAAGCAGACGGGATTTTTTGTTGGAAAACAAATCCCCTCTTGAGAGGGGGCGCGATGGAAAGTGTGGTGGCAGGGGTGTGTTCTACAGCGTTAAAACCACACTTATAAACACACCCCTCCGCCCCTCTCAAGAGGGGAATCGCACAGTCCCTTGCTTTTTGTTTCGACCTTTTACTGCAACCCCTTCAAAATATTAATCCCAACATTATCCACGGTTTCCCCACAATTGGATAGCACCACGACCGCCAGATTCTTGTCTCGGTTGAAAGCGAGGAACGAACTGCTACCATACGTACCGCCGTTGTGAAAAATATACTCCACACCATTTATGGTGATAATATGCCAGGCCAGGCCAAGTTTGGCGTCTTTTTTAAAAGTAATCTGGTGGGTGAGGGCCAAGGCTTTGCCTAATTTATCATTGGCGGGGTTCATGTTTGCTTTAACATAAAGCAATAAGTCGTTAACCGACGAATGCAGGGCTCCGCAGGGCGCCAGGGCGTCAAAATCCCATGAGGGTGTAGCTTTGCCATCGGCATTGTAAACCGTGGCTACGCGGGGCTGTATTTCGGCTGTTATGTGCTGCATGGTGCTTTTTATGCCTAATGGTTTGCAAATTATGTCTGCTACCAATTCATCATAAGTTTTGCCACCAACCTGGGTAAGTATGTTACCCAATAGGCCTACCGCTAAATTGGAATAGGCATATTGCTCGCCAGGTATGCTGTTCAATTTGCAGGTTTTAAGGTAGGCGAAAAGTAGTTTTTTATCGTACAATTTATAGGGGTTCAGCTCGTCGGTATTAGGGTCAAGATTATCGGGCATGCGGGCTAAACCGGGCGTATGGTTGCTGAGTGTAAGCAAAGTGATATCCTTTAGCGCCGGGTTTGTTTTGACAGAATCGGGTAGGAATTTTGTAATCGGGTCGGTAAGTTTAACCTTGCCCTCGTTTACATAATAAGCTAAAATAGCCGATGTAAATGTTTTGCTGATAGAACCGATCTCAAAAACAGTGTTGACATCTGGTAGTTTGCCATTTCCTTTTATGGTTTCACCATAAGCATAAAACGAGATTTTGCCATCTTTTAAAACACCGATACTTAACCCGGCGGTGCTTGCCTTTTGAATATATATCCGCGCTGCCGAATCAACTTTAATATCCATAGAATTGCTCATTTTATTGGTGGTGGCTACCTTCTCAATCCTATCTGCAATTGCTTCTTTATAAGGCTGAAAAAGGAACATTTCTAACTTATCGTACTGATCTATACTCATAGATAGCTGCAAAGTGATACTGCCAAAAATGATCTTATACGTAGCAACCTTGTTATTGAAAAAACTAACAAATGATGATCCCTTAATATCGCCTAAAGGAAAAAGCTGCTGATTGCAAACCGAGCGGAAGGCGTCGGCATTGAGCTGGCTCCTGAACTTTTCGCCGGTGAGGTTATAAATGGAATCGGCCAGTTTATCGTTGTAATAGCTTTTTACCAGTGCGAAAACCGAATCTGTACGGCGTTGCTGTTTGCTTTGGGATTGTGCCGATAAGGAAACCACACAGAGAGCGATAATCAACAGAAATAAAAGGTGTTTAATTTTCATGGAGCGGTGGGTAAATTAATAATCCTGCAGGTATTTTTGTCGAAAGCGGTCATTCAACGGATCGGTTAACCGAATAAACCGGCGTTCGTTGTAAGCCCACCTTAACCTGTTAGTGATAACGCCGATAAAGCCCCCAATCATATAGCTGTATCCAATAAAGCCAAACATATTGGAGGGATCTTGCATGATGGTTTTAAGTGTGACTACTGTTGAGAGGCCCAGGATACTTACCAATATCCACAAATACGCGCCAAGGATAATACCGCCATCGGTAATGCAATATCTTAAAATTCCCCGTTCGCTAATCTTTTCCCATTTTTTAACAAAAAAGATATTCCTTACGTCTTCAGGGGTTAAGCTTTTATGTTTACTCAGGTATTTTTCAATCATCCACCTGTCGCGACCGTAATAAGCGGCTCCCCAAAAGATGAAGCCGGAAGAGATCTCGCCAACGGTTTCAATAATTTTAAGGTTGAAATTGAAGAATAAATAGCCCGTAAAAACAATCATACCAAGTACAACAAATATCGAGAGCTCGTTATCCCTGATGTACCTGGCTGTTTTATTCATTTGATTATGGTGTTTGTCCGGCGAGTAAATAAAGTACAGCCATACGTACGGCTACACCATTTTCTACCTGGTCTAATATGATAGATTGTTTGCTATCGGCCACGTCGCTGGTAATTTCCACGCCGCGGTTGATAGGACCAGGGTGCATTACCGTGATCTCCTTATCTAACGAATCTAATATAGTTTTATTGAGTCCGAACAGCATGGTATATTCCCTTAGCGATGGGAAATATTTAATATCCTGGCGTTCCAACTGAATACGCAGCATATTAGCTACGTCGCACCAGTTAAGCGCTTTGATCAGGTTATGCTCAACCTTCACGCCCAGGGAGCCAATGTATTTAGGGATGAGTGTGGTTGGTCCACAAACCATCACTTCGGCACCTAATTGTTTCAGGCAAAGTATATTGGAAAGAGCTACACGAGAGTGTAAGATATCGCCCACGATAACCACTTTTTTACCGGCCACATCACCATATTTTTCCCGGATAGAAAAAGCATCAAGCAAAGCCTGGGTAGGGTGCTCATGAGCGCCATCACCGGCGTTCACTATCTGGGCTTTTACATGTTTTGATAAAAATATACCCGCGCCGGCATAGGGGTGGCGCATCACCACCATATCTACCTTCATGGCCAGGATATTGTTTACGGTATCAATTAAAGTTTCGCCTTTGCTCACCGAAGACGACGAAGCCGCGAAGTTCACCACATCTGCCGAAAGGCGTTTCTCTGCCAGTTCAAAAGAAAGGCGGGTACGGGTGGAGTTTTCGAAAAATATATTGGCAATAGTTACATCGCGCAATGAAGGCACCTTTTTTATCGGCCTGTTTAAAACAGATTTAAAGGTATCTGCCGTTTCAAATATCAACTCAATATCTGCCCGGTTTAAATCTTTTATCCCTAATAAATGCCTTGTGCTTAGTCCTGCCATGATGTGTATATGCGTAATTCTCTTTTTTACTCCCGTCATTGCGAGGAACGAAGCAATCTCTAAGCTATACAGAGCGGATCTGCGTAGTTGGGGATTGCTTCGTTCCTCGCAATGACGGTTTATTTATATTATTCCTGTGTCTCAGATACAAGCACTATCTTGTCCTCTCCATCAGTATCTTTCCAACTCACTACCACTCGTTGGCTCGCGATGGAGTCAACTTCTATCCCCACGTAATCCGCAGATACCGGTATATGCCTTGAGTATCTTCTGTCTACCAAAGTCAGCAACTCTACTTTCGCTGGCCTGCCAAAGGCCTGCATGGCATCCATGGCGGCGCGGATGGTACGACCGGTCCACAGTACATCGTCCATCATGATCACTTTTTTGCCTTCGATGATGAAATCAATTTTTGTTTGATTGGGTACCAATGGTGAACCCTGGCGGCGAAAGTCGTCGCGGTAAAAGGTAATATCCAGATCGCCCTGCATAATTTTACTTTCGGGAAGAATTTTGCGAAGTTCTTCGGCAACACGGCGGGCTAAATAAATGCCACGTGGCTGAATACCAATCAATACCGACCCCGAGAAATCGTTATGGTTTTCAATTAACTGGCGACATAAACGTTGTATGGTAATCTGGAACTTTTGACCGTCGAGCAGTGTTAGATTTTGCATCGTATGGGTGGATTTGGGCAAAAATAGTAAATAGTTTTCAGTTTTGAGTGATGAGTTTTGAAAGAGAGCCGGCTGTCTTATTCCTAAGTCATGCCGAACTTGTTTCGGCAACCCACGTGCTAAGTACACTCCATTTGCGATACCTGTCCGGTGGGGTGTTGAAACAAGTTCAACATGACTTCTTTTTTAACTCATCATGGGATAGCACGCAACTTGCTAAATGTGCGACTTCTGTTCTGCCAACAGCCTCAAAGCAGCCATCGCCCGCTCGGCATCTTTCTTCGCCACAAAAATATGGTCATGATAATATGCGGCAACCACATTGCAGCTAATCTCTTCTTTAGCTAAGGCAGTAGCAAAAGCGGCGGTAAGCCCCGTTGCTTCTAATGAGGAATGGATAGTTAGCGTAATCCAGGCAGCTATGTAACTATAATCAAGTTTGAGTCTATCAGCTGTTTCTTTTTTGAGGATCACGGTAATCGCTTCTTCCTCTTTAAAAATACCGATAGCCTCATTTATATTGATATTTTGGGTGTTGGTTACTGTGCAATAAACATAATCACCGTCATTTAAAACGGGCGTCATGTTTTTGAGTAGGGTATTGAGGTTGGTTTCGCCGGACATGGGTTAAGATAGGGAGTAGGAATCAACAAGTTTTAATCCTTTGATGCAGTTAAAATCGCTAATATTATGCGTTACCAGTGATAAGTTCATTACTACTGCTGTAGCCGCTATAACCGCATCTGGTAGTTTAAGTTTGTATTTCTTTCTTATATCAATTGTTTTAGCTACTATGGCATCGTCCAAATTGATCACATCTACCTCTTTGATAAATGCTTCAACCTGATCTGGGACATTTGAAAAGCTTAATAGTTTAATTTTGTTGACTATCGAAATTTGAGGGAAAGAGTCAATGATGCTTGAAATTTTTTCATAAGCCTTTTGGGGAAGTTTTAGTGCCGCAAAATCAATTACGACGTTTGTATCTAATAGGTATTTCGGTTCCATTCATCACGCATTTGCTTAACTTCTGCCTGCATTAACTGTGCTTGTTCAGTAGAAATACTTCCCTTTAAGAGATCGGAAAGCTTAGTTGGTTTTGCCTGCATTTTTTCATCAACTACCTGTATTAAGTCCAATTCTTCAAGATCATAAATGAGCTTAAGTGTTTTATCATCTTTTACCGTTATAGTTAATGTAGTCATAGCTGTTTTCTATTAAATCAAATTTACAATATTCTTTAACATAAAAAAAGCCCCTCCGATTGCTCGGAAGGGCTTGTAAATATGCTTCAGTTTAAAAGCTTACGCTTCTTCGCCTTCAGATTCTTTTTTAGCAGCAGGAGCTGGCGCGGCTTTGCGGGCTTTGCTTTCAGCACCTTCCATTTGCTCTTTTAATTGAGCTAATACGCTAAGGTCACCTAAAGTTGATTTTTCAACTGATTCTTTCACTTTTTTCACCGCGTTGCTTGCAGATTTTGCTTCTTTTTTGCGGTTTTCAAATTCCTGTACACGAGCGTCAGCGCGAGCTTCTTCCCAGATACGTGAGTGTGAAATAACGATACGTTTGTTTTCTTTGTTAAATTCAATGATTTTGAATTCAGCAGCTTCTTCAGCTTTAACGCTTTTGCCGTCTTCTTTAACCAGGTGTTTGGTTGGCGCAAAGCCTTCAACACCGTAAGGTAAAGCTACGATAGCACCTTTGTCAGTTACTTTTAACACGGTACCTTCATGAATTGAGTCAATTGTGAAGATGGTTTCAAAAGTATCCCAAGGGTTTTCTTCAAGCTGTTTGTGACCTAAGCTTAATTTGCGGTTCTCGATATCAAGCTCTAAAACAACCACGTTTAATTTTTCACCAACTTTAGTGAATTCGTTAGGGTGGTTAACTTTTTTAGACCATGATAAGTCGCTGATGTGGATTAAGCCGTCGATACCGTCTTCAAGTTCAACAAACACACCAAAGTTGGTCATGTTTTTAACTGTAGCTACGTGAGTTGTGCCAATAGCATATTTCTCACCAGCATTTTGCCATGGATCAGGAGTTAATTGTTTAACACCTAAACTCATTTTGCGTTCGTCGCGGTCAAGTGTTAATACTTGTGCTTCAATCTCATCACCAACTTTCAGGAATTCCTGAGGGTTGCGTAAGTTTTGTGACCATGACATTTCTGATACGTGGATCAAACCTTCAACACCAGGGATGATTTCAAGGAATGCACCGTAATCAGCAACAGTAACAATACGGCCTTTAACTTTTGAACCTACAACAATAGCTTCGTCAAGTGACTGCCAAGGGTGTGGAGTTAATTGTTTTAAGCCCAGAGCGATACGTTTTTTCTCGTCATCAAAGTCAAGCACAACAACGTTGATTTTTTGATCCAATGAAAGAATTTCACGTGGGTGCTCAATACGGCCCCAAGAGATATCAGTAATGTGTAATAAACCATCAACACCACCAAGGTCAATAAATACACCAAAGTCTGTAATGTTTTTAACAGTACCTTCCAATACCTGTCCTTTTTCAAGGCGGGCAACGATCTCTGTTTTTTGGTTTTCCAAATCGTCTTCAATCAGCACTTTGTGCGATACCACTACGTTTTTAAACTCGTGGTTGATTTTAACAACTTTAAATTCCATTGTTTTACCAACGTACACATCGTAATCCCTGATAGGCTTAATATCGATTTGTGAACCTGGTAAGAAGGCTTCAACGCCCATAATATCAACAATTAAACCACCTTTAGTTCTGCTCTTCACAAAACCAGTGATGATCTCATCATTATCAAGTGCCGAATTAATGCGCTCCCATGATTTTTGAGTTTTTGCACGTTTACGTGAAAGTACTAACTGACCGTTAGCATCTTCCTGTGATTCTACAAATACATCAACTGAGTCACCGATCTTAAGATCAGGTGTATCACGGAATTCTGATACTGAAACTAAACCGTCTGATTTAAATCCTACGTTTAATACTACATCTTTGTTGTTAACATTAACAACAATACCGGTGATGATTTCGCCTTTGGTGATAGAGCTGAAAGTTCCATCATACAATTTTTCGAATTTCTCACGGTCGCTATCGCTGTAGTTACCAAATTTTTTGTCATCTGCATCCCAGTCAAAATCTGCACTCGGTGTAGCTGCAATTTTAGATTTGATCTCTTCGATCGAGATTGAATCAGCTTCTGATTCAATAGTTTCTTTTTCGCCAGATGCGGTAACTGTACCCAGTTCAGCTTCTTTCGCTTTTAATTCTTTTTCTGCTTCTTGTTTTTTTGCCATTAAATAATTTATCTCCTTTTCCCAATTTGTTAATTGGGACTGCAAAGGTACGGACATAGTTTTATTAAAAAAAGAAATATTTAATGTTATTTGCTGATAATTAGGCAGTTTTTACGCGGATTGAAGTATTTTTGGAGCAAGGAGCAAGGATGAAGGCCTTTTTGAAGATCGGGACACTCTATATCAATTGATTAAGCGCTTTATAATTTGCCACCAATTTCCTCAAATATCGTCATAAAACTACCCAATAGATAATCGCGGTAGCTGCCAAGCACTTCATTCATTTGTGCTTCATGCTGTTCGGTAAACGGGTTATTCCAAACCCGCATGCATATACGTTTAAGGGCGTAGGAAATCTGGTGCGTTTCGGCGTAGGTGTGCAGGTACTTGCTTTTTTTGAAGTTTTCGTAAAACTTAAAGAATACAGCGGTATCTGTCATTCCCGAAAAAGTTAAAAACTCACCAATGGTTTCATTTTTACAGCCCGCTAAGTGGTTATAAAAATCATCTACCTTAACTTCGCCGGTGGTAAGCAGCAGGTTATCAATAATAAGCTCTAACGCGATGTGGCCCAAAAAAAATGGCTTTACCGGCGAGCCTTGTATGGCCGGTAAAAGCTGCTTTTTAAGCTCGTGCGAGTGTGTGGTAAAAAACTTCGATGAATGAAAGTACTTATCAACGGCCAGGTGTTTGTTCCACCCGGTGATGATGGAATTAACGTTAGGGTCAGTGTGTTGAAGTTTTTCGGGGTGGAGTACAATGTGTTTATCGGCATTTTTCAACAGGTCGGGCAGTACCGTTCCCAATACATGGTAACAGTCGTTAGTATGCCTGTCGAAATAAAAATGCGATAAAAAATTCATAAGTCCTGTTGTGCAAAATACCCCGTTTTGCTCAAGATACAAAATATAAGTAATTAGTTGAAATAGATTTTACCTGTAGTTAACCGATCTTGAAATATAACTATTATAGCTTTCGTGCATATTCTGCTTTAGCTTTCTATCTTTGCAACCTTTGAAACAACACTTAATATGAACTTTGTTGAAGAATTAACCTGGCGCGGTATGCTGCATACCATTATGCCTGGCACTGAAGAGATGCTTAATAAAGGCATGGCTTCGGGATATATAGGGTTTGATCCTACTGCCGATTCGCTGCACGTAGGCCATTTAACCCAAATCATGACATTGATCCATTTTCAACGTGCGGGCCACAAGCCATTCGCGCTGGTGGGTGGTGCCACTGGTATGGTGGGCGATCCATCGGGTAAATCGGCCGAGCGTAATTTGCTGTCAGAAGATGTTTTACAACATAACCTGGAGGCTGTAAAAGCACAGCTTACCCGATTTTTGGATTTTGACAGCGGCATGAACAGCGCCGAAATGGTAAACAATTACGATTGGTTCAAAAACTTCACCTTTCTTGATTTTATCCGTGATGTGGGTAAGCACATCACCGTTAATTATATGATGGCTAAGGATTCGGTAAAAAAACGACTTGAAGGTGATACCGGCATGTCGTTCACCGAGTTTACTTATCAGCTGGTACAGGGCTACGATTTTTATTACCTGTGGAAACATCACAACTGTACCATTCAAATGGGTGGCAGCGATCAGTGGGGTAATATTGTTACCGGTACCGAGTTTATCCGCCGTAAAGATGCCGGCGAGGCTTTTGCCTTGACTACCCAGCTAATTAAAAAAGCGGATGGTACCAAGTTTGGTAAAACCGAAAGCGGCGCGGTTTGGTTAGATTCCGAACGTACATCGCCATACCAATTTTACCAGTTTTGGTTAAACACTACCGATCTGGATGCTAAAGCTTATATCCGCATTTTTACGCTTTATGATCGTGCGGTTATTGAGGCATGGGAGGCAGAGCATGACGCGGCACCACATACCCGTATATTGCAGAAAGCCCTGGCTAAAGATATTACTATCCGTGTGCATGGTGAAGCTCAATACGAAAAGGCTATAAAATCAACCGATTTTATGTTTGGCAGTGTTGGGATAGAGTTTTTAAACGAACTAAGCAACGAAGAGGTACTGGAGTTATTTTCGGGTGTGCCCAACTTTAACCTGCCATTGGCCGATTTGCAAGCCGGTGTTAACATCAGCGATTTGTTAGCAGTAAAAACATCAATATTCCCCTCGAAAGGCGAAGCGAAAAAAACCATAGCCGGTGGTGGTGTATCTATCAATAGGGAAAAAGTTGCAACTGCCGACGATGTTTATAGCACAAGTGTACTTATTAACAATAAGTTTGTAGTGGCTCAAAAAGGAAAGAAGAATTACTTTTTAATTATTGTAGAGTAAGCTGATTTATATTGGCCCTAAAGAGAGCGATGGCGAAAACCATCGCTTTTTTTGTGAGAAAATTGATAATGCGACAAATGGTAATTATATTTGTATATATGTCATACAAAGAGAAGCAAAACAAAGATAACCTGCTGCGTGAGCCAATGATGGCTTACCAGGTTTCGGCACCTTTGCCTTCGTTTTATAATTTGCTTGGGAGCAGTAAATCGGTAACTCTATCTACAGATTTTGACATTATTAACCTGGCACGTAAAGGTTTCCCTAAAAGTGTTTTACTGGCTTTGGCCAAAAAGATATCTTTAAATATACAGGAGCTTGCCAATATTTTGCATATCAGCGAGCGTACTTTACAACGTTACGAAGATGATGCCATCATTAAAACAGAATACGCCGAAAAGGCCGTTGAGCTTGCCCGCCTTTACACCCGTGGCGAGGATGTTTTTGGCTCCATAGATAAATTTAAGATCTGGATAAAAACACCTTCATTGATTTTTAATGGCGAAGCGCCAGTTACCATTTTGGATACTTCTGCCGGTTTTGATATGGTTTTTAAGGAGTTGGGCCGCATTGAACACGGTATTTTTGCCTGATGATTGTTTACCGGATTTCGAACTGTAACTATGCCGGCGACTTGAGCGGCACCGGTGCACGTTTGTACGGAGGCCGGTGGAATAGTGAAGGAAAGGCCATGCTTTACACGGCATCATCAAGGGCTTTGGCTGTTTTAGAAGTATTGGTGCATTTAAACACGCTGATTGTACCCAATAATTTCTGCTTAACCGAAATTAAAGTTCCTGAAAACGATATTTTTACTTTAGATGAATCCCTGTTGCCACAAAACTGGCGGGATATATCGCCTCCACGTATATTACGGGATTTGGGTGATGAGTTTTTGAGAAAAAGCGAACACCTATTGTTTAAAGTACCCTCATCCATTGTGCCTGCCGAATATAATTACCTGCTGAATCCTTTACATCCTGATGCTATGAAAGCCAAGGTAGTAAAACGGGAGCCTTTTAGTTTTGACGAGCGATTGATAAATTAATCATTAGGTATGGCATTTAAACTGGTAGAAAAAATATTTAATGGTTCTGTCTCCAAAGAGCCATCCAGCGCTTTTGTTTGGGATGACTTTGGTTTCTTATTGACAAACAAATCGAAAATAATAAATATTCGATGGGCAGACATAGAAACGATCTTTGGCTACAAAGCAGATTGCTTTACATTTGATGAGATCTGCGTTGATATTTTTACTGCGGAAACTTCACTGCTTAGATTAACTGAGTCTACTCCCGGGTGGGATCAATTTAATTCGAAGCTTAATGAGAATATTCCAGGCATATCGGCATACTGGACATCCAATATTATAACTCCTGCTTTTGCCACAAATATGACTTTGCTTTTCGATAGAAAAGGGCGAACAATGGAACAGGCGGAGGCCGATCTATACAAATGATATTTCCAGAATTAATTTCATAACAAAAAAGCGATGGGTTCTATCCATCGCTTTTTTGTTATAACCTAATGACTTACGCTTAAAAATCGCTCAGTAAATCAAGCTTTTTAGCGTTGTATTCTTCCTGTGATATCAAGCCGTTGTCAAACAGGGTTTTCAATCTTTTCAGTTTTTCGGTAAGCTCGTCTGGCTTTGCTGCCGGCGGTGCTGCCTGGACTATTGGCTCAGGAACGGGCGGGGCAATGGGTGCTGGTGCCGGAGGTAGTGGTGCTGCAACCGGGGCTTGCGTTGCATAAACCTGTTGTGCAGGTGACGCATGTGTAGGACTATCAAATTGTACCGAACCTGATTCTGCACGTTTTTGCTCCAGGTCGCGCTGGCGGCGGGCTTCGCGCTCCACTTCTTTACGTTCCTGCGCGTATTGGTATAATTTACGGCCTTGTATTTTAGGCAGGTAATCAACAGCCATTTCGGCACCGTTGGTTGTTTTTACGCTGAATATAGCTCCAATGATTTCTTCTTTGGTATATACATCAACAATATCCTTCCATACAAAATCAACAAACTTAATAGATAAACCCAGGTTAGCCGGGGTGAAAAACAGAATACGTTTGTTGGTAATGGCAATGCAATCAGGAAATAAATTAACCAATGGTTTTTTCTGAACTGCTATATAGATGACTTCCTCACCTGAAGAAAGCAGGTCGACCAATCGGAAATAAACTTTTTCAACTGTTTTAGGATCTTGTTCCTCGTTTAAAAATTTCTCAATCATGTTTTTAGCATTTTATGATGCACGCAAAAATAACAATAATACTTAAGTAGCCTATAAGTTTTAAGCAATCAGCAAATTACAACCGCGGATGTCGCTTTGATCAAAACGGCCCAATACTTCAAACGAATTATCGGCATAAAGCTTGCCCAAATCCTGTGTGGCTATAAACGAGCAGGAGTTGATATTAGCCAGCTCTATTACGTTAATACCGCCTGTTTTGCCAACAGGTAACGTGCTCATCGGGTCGTTAGTATCACGAATGATGATCTGCATCCAGGGTGGGCATTCAAAAATGCCATCGCCTTTGGAGTAAGCCTGCGAAAGCAACTCCGTCATCCCATACTCGGAGTGGATAGCGCTAACGCCAAAGCCTTGGCATAAAATATCGTGCAGTTCTTCTCGGATCATTTCCTTTCTCCGGCCTTTCATGCCACCGGTTTCCATTACAATCAGTTCCGGGAAATCTATTTTATGGTTATCAATAAAATCAAGCAGACCGAAAGTTACCCCTATAAGTAAAGTAGTTTTTTTTGCCTCCTGCTGTTTTTTAAGCTGATGGTAAAGTTCGTCATGATTATACAGGAAAAAGCCGCTATCGGGATTGTTGGATTGTTTGATCAAATCATCAACCATATAAATGAGCGATGACCCTTCCCGCTCCAAATAGGAGGGAAGCAGCGCAAGCACGGTGTATTCCCTTATATCGCCATAAAACAACCCAAACGCTTTTCTGAAACTATCTTCATACCAGGTTTTGTCGGTAACGTGATGACTGCTGGTGATCATCCCTGTAGTGCCCGAGCTTGTAAACGTAACCTGCACAGGGGCATATGCACTTAATATAGTATGCGATTTAAAAAACTCGATCGGTAAAAACGGGATTTGCTCAACAGTTTTAACCTCTGCGGGATTAATTCGTAGGCCACCGATAAATTGTTTGTATACAGCACAGTTTTGGGCCTGGTGATTAAAAATCTGTAGCGCCAAATCTTCAAACTGATCTTTATTGTTTATTGAAAATACCTGTTGTTTATCGGGTTTGTTCATGCGGGGCAAAGATAGTTAAATGTGCAGATGTGCGGATTTCAGATGTGCAGATTGTTGTCTGAATCAGAATTTTCAGAATAATTTTTTCAATTTTCCTTATCCTTTAATTCTGAAAATTCTGATTCAAACATCCCGCAAGTTCCGGGTTTTAACCCACTCCGGATAGGCTCACCTTTACAGTATCAAAACATAACAACATGAACAAATTTAAAATTGTACCGCTTGCAAAGGCATATGTAGATACTATTAAAACCACCATGACCGATGATTTCGGTAACCCGGTTATTGAGCAGGTGGCTACCGGGTTGGGGCCTTGCCGCATTTCTTTACGGCTGTTTGAAAAAGGAGTGGATAAACGATTGCTGTTTAAACACTCGCCGTTTGAGTTGGAAAACGCCTATAATCAACCAGGGCCGGTTTTTATTAATGCCGGTGATGTGGAAGAGTATAGCGATATATTCCGTTTTCCTCCACTTATTAAAGCCAATAAGCAAAGCTTCCCGTTATCCTTAATCGGCTACAACAAAAGGCAGATTATGGTGCTCACCAGGTTGGTTGGTAATGATGATGTTGACCTGTTGATTGGTGATATATTTGAACAACATCAGGAGGTTGAATACCTGCATGCCCGTAACGCGCAGGCCTGTTGCTTTATTTGTAAGATAGAGCGCTTGTAAACCGTTTAGGATTATTTTTGTTGCGCAGAGCGTTAAAACATCGTCAAAAAATAAAACAACTGCACTTTTTATGGGTTGAATACGTTAATTATGCACATTATTTGTATTTAATCAACCCCATGAAAACATTGAAATTTTTGACGTTCCCGATTTTGCTAAGCTTGTTTTTTGTACTGATATCGGCAAAGCCGGATGAAAAGGAAACCGTAAGGATTCAAAATTCGGCCAATGTATTGAAAGATTTTGCCGAAATGAAGGAAAGCATCCCCAGCGAATTAATTAAAAAATATGAAGGCATTGTAATTATTCCTAAACTGTTAAACGGCGGCCTGGTTATTGGCGGCAAACGCGGTAAAGGCGTAGCCATGGTAAAATTAGGCGACGGTAAATGGAGCGACCCTGTGTTTGTAACCTTAACCGGCGGTAGTGTTGGTTTCCAGATAGGCGTTCAATCGGTCGATCTGATTTTGGTGTTCCGTCATAAAACGGTTTTAACCGATATTAAGAAAGGTAACTTCACCATTGGTGGTGATATTTCTGCAGCTGCCGGTCCACTCAACCGTAATAAATCGGCACTATCAGATGCTAAGTTAGAGGCCGAGATTTATTCCTACTCGCGCAGCCGTGGTTTGTTTGCAGGGATTAGCCTGAATGGTTCTGGTTTAAACATCGATAACAACGCCAATTCAAATTTTTATGGTAACGACAATTCATCGCAGGAGATTTTTGCCTCATCAAAAAATACTTCTGATGAAGTTGTAGCGCTAAAAGAAAGTTTAAAGAATTTTAAATAAGCACAGCTAAAAGCGTATAAAAAAACGTCGCCGACTACACAGCCGGCGACGTTTTTTTATACCTGCTCTTTCTCAAAAGCCTTTTTTACCAGCAGGCCAGATAAGGCAGAAAAGCCGCCAACCAAACCACCAACCAAGCCGGTAATAATGAGTATTAACCACCACGATGGTAACTGAAATAATACCGCTATCTTTTTTGCCAGTATATGATCATTAGGGATACTTTTAAAAAGCGCCAGCACTACCCAAACAATAAATACCGAGCCAAAGCCCGATACAAACGCCTGACCTGCGGTTTTGCCCACAAAAACCGCTGCTAAAAACGCTGCTATGGCCACTACCCACCAGGGTAAAAAGAAGCCGCTTGCAAAAGATAAAATGAGTATGATGAGAAATAACATGGTGCTTATTTTTTATTGCTGATGGTTAAAGTTGTTTTAATCCGGTTTGATTTTTCGTTGGGCGATTGCATAAACAATAATTCTTTTAGCTGACCTTGTTGCCAGGTTTTTAGCATATCGTCATAAAAAAAACTGCCTGGATTGCCGCTTTCGCCGCCGGGTAAAATGCCGTAGCCTTTTACGGTTGGTCCCATTTGAACTACCATGCGCCATGATGGGCCGTGACCGTCAATAAGCGCGTTTACCGTTGAGCCGGTGCCGCCGGTTTCAAAATTTCCCGAGCTTAAGGCTTCCTGTCTGGTTAAATGCGCAATTTCCATAGGCTTAACTGTGCCCCATTGCCAGCTTTTACCTGGTTGGCCGTATTTGTGGGTGAGGCTATCAACCACGTTTACAAACGCGTGGTTAATTACTTCGGCACAGGTTTCTTTTGCCGGCGAATGAATATTATCAAACCATTTGGAATCGGGCTCCTGTAGGATCAGTTTTTCTGTACGATCCATAGATGGGTAATTGCCCTGCAATTCTTTTGAGCCAAAATCATCGCTCCATATCATTTTGTAAATTTCAATCCACCAGTTGCTGAATATGGTTGCCCCTACAGAATTAACGGCGAAGTTTTTATCCCATGTCTTCACAATTTTATAAGCCGCTAACTGGTTTTGATCAAGCTTGGTAGCATCCAGGTATTTCATCAATGCCGGCATCATATCCTGCGCGCGGATGCTGTATACATCAGTTTGTAAAAGACGCATGCTATCAACGGTAGCTTTTTGCATTACGGCAAGCCTGTCGTTAATGCGTTTGCCGCGTTGGTATGGCGCAAATTGCCAGTTAATGTAATAAGGATAGGTTTGATCTGTTGATGATTGGTTGGCCGAACTTACAAAACCCCTCGGTGGGTTTTTAACGGTAGGGTTTTGATCAAACGGAATCCAGCCATGCCAATCGTTGGCCGGGTCGCTGCCGTCTAAAATAAACTTCCCCTGGTCTTTAAATTTAAGCGGAAATTTTCCGTTTGGCGTTATGGCTATGTCATTATCCTTACTGGCAAATACAAAGTTTGATGCCGGGGCATTGAAAAAAGTAAGCGCCTTGCGGTAATCATCATAATTTTTACCGGTGTTGAGGATGTACATGGCCATTAACTCGTCCGATTCATCGTGTGCTATCCATCTTAAAGCATCGCCAACCGGCACAAATTTAGGTGTGTGTTTGGTGGTTTTACTTTTATCTTCATAAACTACCGGGCCATGGTGGGTATAAATAACGGTATCATACAAAGGTGCCTGTCCGCGCACGTTAATTACCTCAACGCGGCGGGTGGTTTTGTTCCATTTGTTGTTGTACCAGTATTCGTTTTTGGTAGCGTCTTTAAATTTTACCTGGTACCAGTCTAACACATCGGCATCAACATTGGTAATGCCCCAGCTAATGTTATTGTTAAAACCTAAAATTACGCAAGGAGCGCCCGGTAAACTTACGCCATAAACATTCATGCCCGGTGCCGAAAGCTGTACCTGGAACCAAATGGATGGGAAAGTGAGATCAAGGTGCGGATCATTGGCCAAAATAGGGTAGCCATTAGCTGTTTTGCTGCCGCTAACTGCCCAGTTATTGCTGCCTATGCCTTCTTCTTTTACAGCTCTTTTGGCCTCACTGTTCATCTGCGCCAAAAAGCCGGCTGAAGGTTTGGGGATTGGCAATGGTTTAAAGTTCCATTTAGTGCCAACAGGGATAATAGGATCTTCTTTTGAAGGATAATCGGGAAAAAGATCATTGGTGGTAGTTGCGCCAAACTTTTTGAGGATGTTGCTCATGGCAAATTCGTTACTGCCCCCTGCCAGCGTTTCTGACATCAGCTTTAACAAAAAGGCGCAATTAATGGGCTTCCAATCCTCGGGGGCATAATCCAGTAACTTAAACTCAAGGGGATATTCGCGTGGGCCAAGCTGGTGAATGTAATCGTTAATGCCATCAGTATAAGCCAATATCATCTGGCGTACTGTTTTATCGGCCATCATGGCTTTCAGGCTATTTTCTGCACCATAAACCATACCCATGCGGCGGTGGTAGCGATCTATTTCCAAAGCCTGGTCGCCCGCTACTTCGGCAAGCCTGCCGGCAGCGCTGCGGGTTTGGATATCCATTTGCCAAAGGCGGTTGGTTGCGGTTATATAGCCCTGGGCGTAGTATAAATCGTGCTCATTTTGGGCAAAAATATGGGGGATGCGGTTTTCATCGTACTTAACAGTTACCGCGCCTTGCAGGCCCGGTAATTTAAGCGTGCTGTTAGTTGCGATGTTTTTGCTCTCGGCGTTTTGCCAAAATCCATCTGCCGGACTTAAAAACTTGCCCAATGGAGGTACCGGGCCAAATTTTGTTTGCAGCATCCAAATGAGGGTGAGGGTAAAGGCAATGGAGAAAAATGCTTTTATTAACTTCATCGGTATAAGGTGATATCGCTATAAAGTTAAGGTTTTAATATGCTTCTTCAAGTTTAGGTTTACGCTTTTTATAATGTCTTTTAGATTTGTTTTGCAGGCTGTCTGGTTTGCTTGCCTGGTAGCCGGCTTTCTTTTCGCGCCTGTACTCCCAGGGCGGTGTAGGGTTAGGTTCCTGCCAAAGACCAAGCTTATTTTGGCGTGCCTGTTGTTCATAACCTGCCAGTTCGGTGCTTTGTGAGTACTGTTTGTATTGCCAGGCATAACCGGTTTTTACCAGCCGGTAATTTACGTTGGTACCATCCTCCAAAATAACCAAAGCCACGGTGCGACCGTAGCGGTCATGCACGTTGCCTATCAGCTTTACATATTTACCAAAACACAAATCAGATGTAGCTTTTTTTGCCGCCTGCCCAAAGGCCTGTGTTTTTTCGGGGCAGTCAATCTCGGCAAGGCGCACGGTCATTTCCTGGTTATCGCTGGTTAGTAAACCAAGGGTATCGCCATCTTTAACTTTTACAACCTTATATAAATTGGCTGGCTGGCGATTACATCCCCACAGAATAAACAAAACAATAAGCAGGAGGGAGGAGTACTTTTTGAGCATATGTGCAGATTTCAGATATGCAAATGTGCAGATTTTAAAAGCCGATTATTTGATTTTTTGTCTAAACCGTGATTAAGCAGATTGATAAGATTTTTGGGATTTTGATTTGCATACGGATAACATTTGCTCAAAAAATCCTGGTTCAGGCAGTTAGAGGATACATCAAGATTAAAGGAAGTTTTTTATATCGAAAAACTAATAAAAACACGCAAGCCCCGGGGGCCTTGGAGCTTAGCGGTTAAACCAGTTGATAACAATATCCAGCCTTGATTTTTTTAAAACATCAAGCCAAAAACGGTGTGCATGCAGTGATTTCATTGCTTTTAACATTTTTTAACACTTTCAGTTATACTATAACTTTTTAATTGTGGAAATATTGTATTAGCTCATGGTTGATGGTTCATAGATCATGGTGACAGAGGAGTTCATGGGGAATAGTTACTACTAATTGATTTTGATTATTCAGGCAAATAAAGTGCTATCAAATGGGTGATATTTTGCTGTCATGAACCATCAACCATGATCTATGGACTATCAGCAAAAACCTATTTGCTAACAAACCCTAACAATCGTATTTTTGCGCGTTATGAGTATTTCTAAAACATATCTGCCTAAAGAAACCGAAGATAAATGGTACAGTTACTGGTTAAAGCACAACTTTTTTAAAAGTGTGCCCGATGAGCGCGAGCCTTATACTATAGTCATTCCGCCGCCAAACGTTACCGGGGTTTTGCACATGGGGCATATGTTAAACAATACCATACAGGATGTATTGGTACGTCGCGCCCGTATGAAAGGCAAAAACGCCTGCTGGGTTCCCGGCACCGATCATGCCAGTATAGCTACCGAAGCTAAGGTGGTTGCTATGCTTAAAGAGCGCGGCATCGCCAAAAAAGATCTTACCCGTCCCGAGTTTTTAACTTATGCCTGGGAGTGGAAAGAAAAATACGGTGGTATCATCCTCGATCAGCTTAAAAAATTAGGTGCCTCATGCGATTGGGACCGCACCAAATTTACAATGGATGAGGAGCTATCCGAAGCCGTAATAGATACCTTCATCCATCTTTATAAAAAAGGCCTCATTTACCGCGGCGTACGTATGGTAAACTGGGACCCACAAGGTAAAACCGCGGTAAGTGATGAGGAGGTTATCCGTAAGGAAGTAAATCAGAAGTTATACTATATTAAGTATCAAGTATCAAGTATCAAGTATCAAGACCAAGGCGCAGACGATCAAAACTCTAACGACTTGATACTTGATACTAAATACTTAACAATTGCTACCACCCGCCCTGAAACTATTATGGCTGATGCGGCGATATGTATCAACCCTAATGACGAGAGGTACGTGCATTTGCATGGTAAGCGGGTATTTATTCCGCTGATTAACCGTGAAATTCCGGTGATATTAGATGACTACGTTACCATGGATTTTGGTACCGGCTGTTTAAAGGTTACCCCGGCGCATGATTTGAATGACTACGAGCTTGGGCAAAAACATCACCTCCCTGTTATTGATATTTTAAATGACGATGGCACGCTGAACGAAAAAGCGCAGATTTTAGTTGGCGAAGATCGTTTCATCGCCCGTAAAAAAATAGCGGTACTGCTTGAAGAAGCCGGTGCGCTGGCCAAGGTTGAAGATTATAAATCGCAAATTGGTTTTAGCGAACGTACCGACGCGGTTATCGAACCTAAACTATCTATGCAATGGTTTTGCAAAATGGGCGAGATGGCCAAGCCTGCGCTCGACTATGTGTTGAACGGTGAGGTAAAGCTTATTCCAGAAAAGTTTGTGAACACCTACCGCCACTGGATGGAAAACGTGCGCGATTGGAATATTAGTCGCCAGCTTTGGTGGGGGCAGCAAATTCCGGCATGGTATTTACCCAATGGCGAATTTGTTATTGCCAAAAGCGAAGATGAAGCGCTTAAAGAAGCTCAGCTTAAAACTCACAACTTACAACTCACCACTGCCGATTTAACGCAGGACCCCGATGTGGTTGATACCTGGTTTTCATCGTGGTTGTGGCCGATATCGGTTTTCGACGGATTTAAAGATCCCAATAATGCCGATATCAACTATTACTATCCAACAAACGACCTTGTAACCGCTCCTGAGATCCTGTTTTTCTGGGTAGCCCGGATGATTATGGCCGGACATGAGTTTAGAGGCCAGGCTCCGTTTAAAAACGTTTACCTAACTGGTATTGTAAGAGATAAGTTAGGACGCAAAATGTCAAAATCATTAGGTAACTCGCCAGATCCATTGGATTTGATTGAGCAGTACGGTGCCGATGGCGTGCGCGTAGGTATGTTGCTATGCTCACCGGCCGGTAACGATTTAATGTTTGATGTAAGCTACTGCGAGCAAGGCCGCAATTTTGCCAACAAAATTTGGAATGCCTTTAAACTGATAAAAGGCTGGGAGGTTGATAACAGCCTTGCCAACCCTAATGAAATAGCTATTGAATGGTTTGACAGCAGGTTTAACCAGGCCCTTGGCGAAATTGAAGACAACTTTGCCCAGTACCGTTTATCTGAAGCTTTAATGGCTACCTACAAACTGGTTTGGGACGATTACTGCGCCTGGTACCTGGAAATGATTAAGCCTGCCTACCAGCAGCCAATTGACGCGGTTACTTATAAAGCAACCGTAGCGTACTTTGAAAATATCCTTAAAATTCTGCATCCTTTTATGCCTTTCCTTACCGAGGAATTATGGCACGATGAGCTATTTGGGGAAAGAGATACCTTAGACTGTTGCATTGTTGCGCAATTGCCAAATATTGGGGAAATAAATACTCAGTTGTTAAGTGAAGTGGAAGTGGTGAAAATAATTCTTACTCAAATCAGGAATATTCGCCAAACCAAACAAATTTCGCCTAAAGAGGCGCTTGAACTCTCGGTTAAATCAAACTCCGGTATAAATTATCAGCAGTATGAGGCTATTATTGCCAAACTGGGTAACATCAGTGTATTTACCGCGGTTAACGATAAAGTTTCCGGTGCAGTTAATTTTCTTGCGTTAACCGATGAATTTTTTATTCCGTTGAATGAAAGTATCGATCCGGTAGTTGAATGTGCCAGGCTTAATAAGGAAAGGGACTACCTGTTAGGCTTCCTTAAATCGGTAGATGCCAAATTAAATAACGAACGTTTTATGGCTAATGCTAAGTCCGAAATTGTTGAAAATGAGCGACAAAAAAGAGCCGATGCCGAGGCTAAACTAAAGATCACCGAACAAAACCTTGCCGATTTGGCTTGCTAATTGCTCATGTTATTGACGCCTTGGGCGTGGCATTTAAAATAAACCTGTATAGCGGTTTTGTTTAAATGCCACGCGCGGGGTAAGCCAATTACATTACATGGGTAAGAAAATAAGTTTCTTTAACTTTTCCATTAACAACATTCTTTTCAAGGACCAGCCTTTTCTTGACCAGGCTCGTATTCGCCTGCTTTTTTTTGGGTTTCCACTGGTTTTTGTGGCTTTGGGAGCTATTTTCTTAAGCGTTTATTTTCAGGGCCAAATGATGCTGGCTTATACCGCCGCCGGTCTTATGGCCTGCGTTGCCATATTGTTTAAAATGCTCACCTATCGCCCCAATTGGCGCCTCGTATCTCATTTATTGCTTTGCGCTGGTACGGTGGTCAACATGTCTGTAGTGTATTTTACAGTGCAAACGGTTAATATTATTACCGTGCAGGTAATAATATTGGTTATTGTATTTAGCTACTACATGCTTGGGCAAACCGGTGGCCTGGTTTATTCATTATTGAATACCATACCCGTGTTGTTGTTTATGATTGTTGAATTTACTAAAGGGTATGTTATAGGCATAAAGCCCGATAGGATAGATCAATCAACCATTATTATTACCCTGTTTGCCAATTTTATACTACTTATATTTATCCACAGCCATTTTTATACCGCTTTTTTAAAAAATATCAAGCAGCTTAAGGATAGCGCCAAAGAGCAGGAAGAGCTTAATGGCAAGCTGAATATGGCGATAGAAAAAGCCGAAAAATCAACCCATGCCAAATCGGAGTTTCTGTCAACCATGTCGCACGAAATCCGTACGCCGCTTAACGCGGTAATTGGTATGAGTAACCTGCTCATGATGGGTAATCCAAGAAACGATCAGAAAGAAAATCTCGAAATACTTAGGTTTTCAGCAAATAACCTGCTTGCCGTTGTGAACGATGTACTTGATTTTAATAAGATCGAATCGGGCAAGTTAGTGTTCGAGAACATCCGCTTTAACCTGGTTGAATTAATGCATAGCATTTGCGGTGCCTCTATTTTAAAAGCTGAAGAAAAAGGGTTGATGTTTAAGCTGGATATTGACAGTACGTTAAAAAATAAAGTGCTTTTTGGCGATCCTACCCGCATTACCCAAATAATTTATAACCTGGTTAGCAACGCCATAAAATTTACGGCCCACGGCAACGTGTGGGTAAGGGTAACTTGTTTTGAGGACAGGCACAACACGGTTACCGTTAAGTTTTCGATAAAAGACACCGGTATAGGTATTGAGGAACATAACCTGAGCACCATATTTGAACCCTTTACCCAGGAGTCATTAACCACCACCCGGCAATACGGTGGCACGGGCCTTGGCCTGGCCATTGTAAAACGCCTGCTTGATTTGCAGGGTCTGCATATGGATGTGAGTAGCAAAATGGGTAAAGGATCGGAGTTTTCGTTCGCGATGGAATTCCCGGTATCAACAGAAATGTTGGCAGATAAGCCGGTTGTTGCAGCAGTAGAATCGCCAACAGCAGAATCTGCCGGCCTGGCCTGTATCAGGATGCTTATTGCCGAAGATAACATGGTGAACGTTATGCTGATGAAAAAGCTGCTTTCTAAATGGAAAATTACTCCAACCATTGCCGAAAACGGTATGCGCGCGGTTGAGCTGATGCAATACGGCAATTTTGATATTATACTGATGGACCTGCAGATGCCGGTAATGAATGGACTTGACGCGGCTATGGAGATCAGGAAAATGGCCGACCCTAAAAAATCGGGTATCCCAATTATCGCGCTAACAGCGTCAGCTTTAATGGATATTAAAGAAAAGATTTACGAAGCAGGGATGAACGACTATGTATCCAAGCCATTTAAACCCGATGAACTGCTTGAAAAAATACAGCATCTTGTGCAGGTAGCTTAATTAAACAGGCTTACTATAAACAGGCAAGTCTTCAATAAACCGGTATTCCCGTTTTTCCTGGTCAATAGTGCAATAGTAATGCTGCAAACCGTTGCTTACCGCCAATAAAGATACCTTGTGTACCATATTATACCTTGCAACCTGATCGAAGGTTTTTTGATCTATCGTTACCGAGGGCGCTTTGCACTCCACAATTAAAATAGGCTGGCCGGCGGTATTAAACACCACAATATCCGTACGTTTTTGTAATCCGTTCAACTTAAGGCCACCCTCAAGCCTGATTAACGAGCGTGGGTAATTTTTTTGTTTGATGAGGTATTGAACAAAATGCTGCCTTACCCATTCCTCGGGCGTAAGGATGATGGTTTTTTTACGGATTTCATCAAATAATGAGAATTGCCCGTTACCATCGTCGCTTATTTTAAAAGGATAGGGAGGGAGGTTGAGGGGCTGTAAAGTCAAAATTCAAAATTAAAAAGTCAAAAATAGCTTCGCAATAACGGTTGCGTTTTTCAAGTAATGTTTAAACGCTGGCTACCACTCACCCCGGCAGCGCTTCGCTGGCCGACCCTCTCTCCGGCTAAAGCCGCATAGAGGGTAACCCCATTTTTATTTTCCAGCCCCTCTATGCGACGCAGTCGGAGAGAGGGGTAGAACGAGCGCAGCGATGTTCGGGGTGAGTCGTTCCTTGGTTAGTTTATGTTATCCGCATCTTTCATCGGCCAGGCATATTACACTTCGCGATGCCGACATTATGATTTACGCGGCTATTACGGCCAAAAATAAGAATGATTAACGGCAAGCACGATGCAATTCATATTTTACTTTCCACATTTAAGTTAAATGGATTATTCCAGCAATGAAATTTTTAATTTTGATATCAAATTGAAAAGCCTTTTTTGACTTTTGAATTTTTAATTTTGACTTATGACAGCCGCCGAGATAATTAAGGATATTAAAAGCCGAAAATACAAACCCGTGTACCTGCTGCACGGCGAAGAACCTTATTTTATCGATTTGGTGGGTAACCACATTGAGCACAACCTGCTTAGCGATGCCGAGAAGGGTTTTAACCAAACGGTAGTATACGGCAAGGATACCGATATAATGACCGTGCTAAACGCGGCAAAACGTTACCCCATGATGGCCGATTACCAGGTGGTTATAGTGAAAGAGGCCCAGGATATGAAATGGGGCAAGGATGATGATAAAAAGGGAATAGACCCACTGCTTAGTTACCTTGAAAAGCCTTTACCAAGTACCATACTGGTGTTTTGCTACAAGTACGGCAAATTTGATAAGCGCAAAAAAACATATAAGGCTATTGATAAAAGCGGGTTGATCTTTGAATCGGCCACTTTGTATGATAGCAAGGTGCCGGCCTGGATAGAAGGTTTTATTAGTGATAAAGGTTATAAGATAAGCACGCAGGCTTCGGCCATGTTATCTGAGTATCTGGGTAACGATCTATCTAAAATTGCCAACGAACTTGAAAAACTGATGCTCAACGTAGCTGCCGGGCAGGAAATAAGCTTGAAACATGTGCAGGATAACATAGGCATCAGTAAGGAATATAATGTATTTGAACTGCAAACTGCACTGGGCAAAAAGGATGCCTTTAAGGTTAACCAGATTATCAATTACTTTGAAGCCAATCCTAAAAACAACCCTATAGTACTGGTGCTGGGCAACCTTAATAACTTTTTTAGCAAGGTGCTGGCTTATCATTATATCAAAGATAAATCGCAGCAAAACCTGGCGCGCGAGCTGGGGGTTAACCCTTACTTTGTAAAAGATTATGAACTGGCCGGTCGCAGTTATAATTACCCCAAAACCATGCAGATCATCAGTTACCTGCGCGAGTACGATTTAAAAAGCAAGGGTGTTGACTCCACCGCTCCGCACGGCGAGCTGATGAAAGAGCTGATGTTTAAAATATTGCATTAACGGCACAACAAGCACATTTTTGCCGCGCCGAAATAAGTAACATTTTTGTTAGGTGTATCAACTGGCTATGTACCCACGTAGCGGTATACTTTTATTTAAAAACCGCCTTTACGTAGTAGCATGGTGGTTTTTTGCTGTTTTGCAGCAGCGGTAGCTGCTTATGTAAAGAACTATTTACATTGTAACAAAATTAACCTGTACTTTAATTTGCTATGTTCACTTAACGAAAGCAGCCTGCACTGTTTCCGGAGTATGATATAAAACATAAAACTAAAAATTTATGATACTTCTATTCTGCGGATTATCAGGTGCAGGTAAAACAACATTAGCCAAAAATGTTGCAACCGAATTAACAGAGCTTGGCATCAGAACCGAGATTATTGATGGCGACGAATACCGCAGCGAGATTTGCAGGGATCTTGGCTTTAGTAAGGAAGATCGTTGCGAAAACATCAGACGGCTGGGTTTTGTAGCCAATAGGTTTTCGGCCCATGGTATTGTTGCTATAGTGAGCGCTATAAACCCCTATGAAGAAATGCGTAGGGAACTGGCCGATAAGTACCATCATGTAAATGTGGTGCATGTTGATTGCCCCGTTAAACAGTTGGTTGAACGCGATACCAAAGGCCTTTATAAAAAAGCTTTTTTACCAGAGGGGCACCCTGATAAGCTAAAAAACCTTACCGGTATCAATGCCCGGTTTGACGTTCCCAACGCGCC
Source organism: Mucilaginibacter flavus (assembly GCF_030409315.1). GTDB lineage: Bacteria > Bacteroidota > Bacteroidia > Sphingobacteriales > Sphingobacteriaceae > Mucilaginibacter > Mucilaginibacter flavus. The sequence goes on from NZ_JAUFPS010000026.1 coordinate 93,775, forward strand.
AGATCTGTATATCAACACCAGCGAAAATACGGTACAGCAAAGTACATCATCGCTGTTGTATTTTATTTTAAATAACCTGCACCCCATTGAGCAGGTCAAGCACAAAGTATCCAACTAAAATTCATGTAAAGGGCGCATCCTGTTTTGATGTAACGCCTTATCACATTCTATGCAAAAAAGAACACTTATTATAGCGGGCATGCACCGCTCTGGTACATCGCTTATTACGCAATGGCTTACCCGTTGCGGTATGGAACTGGGCGAACGCCTTGGCGACGCAGGCACCGGCAACGTTGAAGGCCATTTTGAAGACTGCGAATTTTTAAAAATGCACGAGGAAATCCTCGATAACCATAAGCTCCCCCGGTCGGGCTTAACGGTTGCCCACGTAGAGGATTTTACTGTTTACGAACGCGAAAAAGTTAAAAGCATTATTAAAGTTAAGCAGCAACTATATGACCAATGGGGATGGAAAGACCCACGGACCTGTATGTTTCTTGATGTTTACCAGGAATTAATTCCCGATGCCCGTTACATGGTTATCATCCGCGATTATCAATCGGTAATAAGTTCCTTGTTACGCCGCGACGTTAAGGTGATGGATAAACGATATGAAAACCGCAGGTTTTTCCCTAAAATGGCCTGGTTTTGGTTTAGGCGAAACCGTAAAACAACGGCGTTTTACCGCAACTATACCCAAGAGTATTTAAAAGTTTGGATATCCTATAATCAGGATATTTTAAACTGTATTAAACGGTTAAAACGCGAGGCCTTTATGGTGGTAAACTACAACATGCTCAATAAAGAGGATCTACCTGTTTTTAGGCACCTTCAAAACGAGTGGGATTTTTCTTTAAAATATTTCAAATTTAAAGATGTATTCAAAGAGAACCTTATGGGCCGTGATCTTGACATTGATCATTATATTATTGACAGAAGGCTGGTGGTTAAGGCTCAGCAATTACAGGATGAGTTGATGGAGTATATGATAGCGTAAGGTATGTTATTGTTGTGGCAAAAAGCGGGGGTATGCGCGATTCCCCTCTTGAGAGGGGCGGAGGGGTGTGTTCATGCGTGCGGCGGTTGAACGCTGCAGAACACACCCCGCCACCGCTCTATCCGGCGCACGCCCCTCTCAAGAGGGGATTTAAAAACTATGGCGCTGTACATGCTGGGAACCTTACATGTAAACCTAAACGCGGGCCACAAGCGGCACGCGCAATTGAGGGTTTTTACATCCTCGGCGTTGTTACATACCTATTTACTGTCTATCCACTCTTCGGCCTCTTTAACCTCATCAAAAAAACTGAAAACAATCTTTCCTCTTAAAGTTTCGATACTTTTTTGTGCCGATAACTGGCTGAATACGCTTTTTGAATGAACCCAGGCAAAGTATCTTAAGCCTGCTTTTTCCATAGCAGGGAACCATTCGGTATTACCCCAGTCGGCCGCTTCCGACCAATTGCCCAGAACATGCACGTTGCTGTTGAGTACTTTGCTTACCTGGTTTTTCTGTAGCATATCAAGCATGCGCAAGCAGCCCTGCTGTACAGTTTCCAGATTTTGGAAGCCGGTCCAGTCGGCATCAATGCGGTTATGGGTTTTATTGTAAACGAGGGTAATGGTACTGTCCTGGTAAAACTCATCGCCCCTGATAACTGGTTCAGGTTTTTCAGCCGAATGTAACAGCAGTCTGAAAAAGAAGGTGGAACCTTCGTTAGGTTTGCTTTCAATCCAAAAGCTACCGTGATGCCGCTTTAGGATCTCGGCCGATATAAACAATCCCAGGCCCAGGCCTTCAAAGCGCATGGCGGTATTGTCAACTCTGTAATAGCGGTCAAACAGGCGCATCAGGTTTTTTTCTTCTATACCTATACCGAAATCCTGCACCGATACAATCAGGCTGTTATCTGGATGGACGATACAGTTTACAATAACCTTATCTGCGCCGGGCGAGTATTTGATGGCGTTGCTTAGCAGGTTGTTTACCACCTGCTCCAGCCTGAAACGGTCGCCGGTATATGTCGCTTCATCGGCTTGTTGTAAAATGATCTGGTGCGATGTGGTGGCCTGTTGGGTACTTTCAATGCTATCTTTAAGCATATCAAGAAAGTTGAAAGCCTCCATATTGTATTCCATTTTACCCGCGTTAAAACGGGTAACATCAAGCAAATCGCTAATAAGTTTCTCTAACCGCAATACATGCGCCGCCGATTTTTGGATAAAGCCGGTTAGCTTGTGCATATCGGTAGTGCGCTGCATTAACTGGTTAAATGCCTTGATGCTGGTGAGTGGCGTTTTAAGTTCATGACTGGCGATAGACAGAAACTCATCCTTCTTTTGCTCGTTATTTTTTTGAATTTCGATATTAGTATTGGTACCCAGCCACAGGCGAATGTGCCCGTTTTCTATCAAAGGTAAGGCCCTTGCCAGGTGCCAAACATATTGGCCGTCATGAAATTTAAGCCTAAACTCAACCATAAATTCCTTGCCGCTTTGCAAAGCGGCTTTCCATTTCTGCGCGCTCAGGTGCTGATCGTCGGGGTGAATAAATTCCTGTAGCCTACGACCAAGTATCTGATCCATGTTTTGCCCAAAATCGTCGCATACCACCTCGTTTACATAATCAAGGGTGCCATCGGGGCGGGCCGTCCACACCTGTTGGGGCATGGCATTTAGCAAAAAGCGAAAGCGCTGTTCGTTCTCTTTTTCTTTTTGGCGGGTAAGTATGGTTTCGGTAAGTTCAAAAACAAAAACCAATATGCCATCAACTGTACCATCGGCATCATAGCGGGCCTGGTAAATAAAGGTAAAATACCGGTCTTCAATAGGGCCATCCTTGGTGCGGGCCAATGGTACCAAAAGCTCTTTACCTTCAAATGTATTGCCGGTATAATAAACGCTTTTTAAAATATCGATAATGGGAGTGCCCTCCAGCTCGGGCAGGGCATCTTTAATAGGTTTGTTGAGTAATTCCCGGCCGGGGAACAACTGCTGGTAAGATGGGTTTACCAGTTCAAAAACCAAGTCGGGGCCGTCAAGCACGCAAATGCCGGTAGGTACCTGCATAAAAAAGCGTTTAAGCCTGTCGCGCTCGGCGGCGGCTTCGGCCTGGGCGTTAAAAAGTTCAATGTTGCGCAGTTCAACGCGTAACTCAAGGTCATCATTAAGCGTCAACATACTTTGTTGCGCCCGGAACAATTCTTCGTTGGTGGCGCTCAGTTCTTCATTGGCTGATTGGATTTCTTCGTTGGTAGCCTGGATTTCTTCATAGGCATTGGCCAGACCCTGATTCAATTCGGTTAATTGCTGCGCGTTTAGTTCCAGTCGTTTGCGGGCTAAAACAAGTTCCGTTATCTCGTATTTAAAACTTAAAACACCGGTAATTTTGCCGGCCTCATCGCGGATGGCCTGGTATACATAATTAAAATAATGATCCTTAACCGGGCCTCCAATTTCATCAGCCAAAGGAATATGTATTTCGTGGCCGGCCATCGTTTCGCCGGTTTTGTAAACATGCTGCAGCATATCCCAAATCGGTTCGCCGGCTACCTCGGGCAGTGCATATAATACAGGCTTGCCCAACACTTCACGGTTAGGAAAAAGCTCGTTTTTATATTGAGGATTTATAAATTCATAAATCAGGTCGGGCCCGGTTACAATGGCTACCTGGGCAGGTATTTCGTCAAAAAGCTTTTCCATTTGCAGGCTCAGGTTTTCGGCCCGGGCCGCGGCGGCGGTTTCTTTTTCAAGGCTTGCCTTGAGGTTGCGCTCGGCAATTACCTGCGCGGTAACATCCTCGGTATGGTGAATGATGTAACAGATCTCGCCATCGGCATTCAAAACAGGTGTATGAGATGTGTTCCAGTAGCGCTCCTCTACATGCAGCGGATCTGTTGCCGAAGGAATGTCAAACCTCGTTACCGGTAACTGGTGCGGTTTGCGGGTTTTTAAAACTGTATCCAATGAGTGTGAAATACCACCCTCCTCGTGACTCCAATCGGGTATTTTAGGAAACACTTCAAACAGGTAATGTTCAATTAGTTGGGCACGGGTTTTACCGGTAAGCTGTAAATAAGCATTACTTGCCGTAAGCATATAAAGCTCCGGCGAAAGAATAAGATAAGGCTGCGGCATTGTTTCAAATACCCGCAACATTTCTGGCGGTAAAGCAGAACTATGTTTTAGAGCCATTTATAGCTATAAGAAAGATGTACACAAGAATACTAAACGAGTGGCAATTATTAAAATGCGATTACGGGGAAATTGTTTTTGTTAGTAGCAAGTAGTTAGTATCAAGTATCAAGATTTTTTGATGTGCGGATGATTTTGTCTGGACCATGATTAAACAGATTTATCTGGTTTTTTGGATTTTGATTTGCATGCGGTTAAAAAACAATCCTGTTAATCCTTTAATCTGAAGAATCCCGGTTCGGACAGTATTCTGAAAATCCTCAAATTCTGAAAATTCTGATTCAGACAAAATTGCGTTAGGGATAAAAGCGGATACTGGCCCGTGCCTAAGGCCGTGTGCGCGTATGAGCGGTTAGCCCGGCCCGCAGGGAACGCCATGAGTTATTAGTCCGCCTCTTAAATCGATATAAATTTTATAAATTTATGCCAACCTAAACGTCCTGTATATTCTGATACATGGGAATGCTAATGGTTGTTTATAAATGGGACTATTTGATTTTTTTAAAAAGAAGCCGGGCATTGTAGTACAATCTGTACCGCCGGAAGTTGCGCAACCCATCAATCGTAATCTTTATTTAATGGAGACTTTTAAACTCCGCCTCATTGAAATGGGCTACAAGGTTGATTGGCATACGCAATACCTGGCCATTATTGTAAATGACGAATTGGAAATTGCTGTGGTGATAAATGATATCCCTAATAACCATCCCAGTTTATTACAGTTAACTGTGCGGGCAAGCCACCCGAGATATTTTTCAGGCGGTATTCTGGAAAGCCTGATGGGGGTGGGACTTACCTTTGAAGAACAAATAAAATCCGGTTTAGACAATTATATTAACTCTGTATTTTTAACCATAATTGATAGTTTTTCTGAAAGCCATAATCCTGCATTTGATTTTATGGTAAACACCAATGGAAGTGATGTGTTGTGGCATCCTAAGATGGGCAGGTTGCTATCGCAGGGAAAATGGAGCGAAGAACCACAAAACGAGCCTTTGTTTGAAAGTATAAAGCACCTGATTCCCGGTAAGCTCACTTCAAATAAGATAAACTGGCTCAAAATCTATTTGTCCAAACAAAAAAATGAAATTTTTATTGGGGAGTGTACTTTTAACAACCAACCCTGGGATGAGGGCCTTAGCCTACTTTCGGAATATGCAAATAGTTGGGAAATAGAAGGCAATTTTAAAGGGATAAAACAATTTATGATGTTTAGGCGATGCGATAAATATGATGGGTAAATAAAGCTATGCTGATGGTAGACCTTATCTGAAGAGTTTTACGTCAACAATGAAAGTTAATTATTGGTACCGCAACAAGTGGGGACAATTACATTTTACCGCTGGAAAAGTATAGACTATGATAAAATTATTTTGGATTATTTTAATTATCATCTCATTTATTTGCAGCGTACAAGCCCAGGTTTTAATTAAACCATTCCCGAAGAATGCAAGAATGACCACACGGTTTTTAGAGGCGATAGCGGAGCGCGCAAAAGATTATGATAATTATTGTTATAAAGATAGCGCGATCACCAAGCATTATTCAGCATCTTTTATGCTCGACAAGATTGACAGGGATAGCGATTATCGCTTCCTTTTTTTAGCGGAGAGTTGGATCGCTTTTCATTACAAAGAGATGATTCCTGATTTGATAAAACGAGTTACGGATAAAAAAGAAGTGGGTTTAACTAATTCTGCCGACTTAATCATTTTGGAGAGAATAAAATCGAAGCAATTACAGTTTTATGGACATGGAGGCTATAGCGCCGACGATTTGTTCACCATTGGCGGGCGGGCGAACAGGCTGCTGAAAAAAATAACAGGAGAAAATTTTGGGCGCGTTTCTATGTATTCCACGCACGGCGAATTAGTTGCGCTACAAAAAAAGTGGATAGAGTGGTTTGATAAACTGTGAGCAATTAGTTGTTGTGCGTACCTTATTATTGAATAGTTTGACTCATCAAACACTAACATTTTCGTCCGCTCAGGGTCTCCTTGAAAAGGGACCCTGAGCCTGGTTGCTAAGCAGCCGGCAATAAAATCATTGGTAAGCGAATCCCTTGGGGTCCTCTATCGAGAGACCCCAAGGGTACGTGAAAGAATATTACAGGTATATAAAGGATATTAAACGGTAACCTACACTTATCAGAAGCACCTGCATTAAAAAAATCACAACCGTATTTAGCCTTTTTTATAAATGTTGTAATTGTTTTAAAAATTTACAAAATAGGGGCCGGTTTGTTGCGTATTTTACTGTAAATAGGCTATGTTTATAACATAAAACATCGTTTATGTCAATAAAAGTAGCAATTCGTCATTTTACAAGTTATAAATACGACCGGCATATAACGTTGTCGCCACAGGTTATCCGTTTGCGGCCCGCGGCCCATTCGCGCACCATGATTAAAGGCTACTCGCTGAAAATTTTGCCCGAGAACCATTTTATCAACTGGCAGCAAGACCCCTTTGGCAACTACCTTGCCCGTATTGTATTCCCCGAAAAAGTAAACGAGTTTGTTATTGATGTTGAGGTGATTGCCGATATGGTGGTGATTAACCCCTTCGACTTTTTTGTGGAAGAATACGCCGTTCATTACCCTTTTGAATACGATGAAGCGCTGCAAAAAAACCTGGTCCCTTATCTGGAGATCACCGAGCGTGGCCCCCTGTTGATGGATCTGACCGAAAAAGCCAGCGAGCTACTCAAAAAAAATGCCGTAACGCAGGATTTTTTGGTTACCCTTAATCGGTTGCTTTACAGCGAAATCTCTTACAATATCCGCATGGAGCCGGGTGTGCAAAGCTGCGAGGAAACATTGGAGCTTAAATCCGGCTCATGCCGGGATACAGCCTGGCTATTTGTGCAGTTGTTAAGGCATTTTGGTTTGGCTGCCCGCTTTGCATCAGGTTATCTGGTGCAGCTAAAGCCAGATATCAAGTCGCTTGATGGCCCATCAGGACCCGAGCAGGACTTTACCGACCTACATGCCTGGACCGAAGTTTACCTGCCCGGTGCAGGTTGGGTGGGCCTCGATCCTACATCAGGCTTATTTGCCGGCGAGGGGCATATTCCGCTTGCCTGTACGCCCGATCCGCAAAGCGCGGCGCCTATCAGTGGTGGTATCATCAGCGACTCGGATAAGCCCATCGAAACGGAATTCCATTTTGAAAACACCATCACCCGTATAGAGGAAAAACCACGTGTAACCAAGCCTTTCTCTGATGAGCAATGGGACGATATTATGGCATTGGGTGATAAGGTTGACGAAGAATTTGCAGCCAACAACGTGCGCCTTACCATGGGCGGCGAACCGACATTTGTATCGGTAGATAATAACGAGGCCCCGGAATGGAATTCGGCTGCCGATGGCGAACATAAACGCCGCCTGTCAAACATCCTGTTCCACAAGCTTAAAAACGAATATGGCGCGGGCGCGCTGATGCAATACGGCCAGGGTAAGTGGTACCCCGGCGAGCCTTTACCGCGTTGGAAATTAGCATGCTACTGGCGTAAGGATAACGTGCCTTTGTGGAACAATGATACCCTCATGGCCGACCTATCTAAAGATTACGGCCTTACCGCCAAGGATGCCAAAAAGTTTATGCGTGGGCTTAGCGATGAACTTCACATTGATGCTAAAAATATCACCCCAACCTACGAAGATCCTTTTTACTTTTTGTGGGAGGAAAGCAAAACACCTATTAATGTCGATCCGCTAAAGATCGATCTGAAATCGCCTTTGGAGCGCCAAAAATTAGCCGAACTACTCAATACCGGTTTGAATGAGCCGGTTGGCTATGTAGTGCCCATTAAATGGGATTTGGAAAGCAACAACTGGCAAAGTTGCAAATGGTCTTTCCGCCGTAAAAACCTGTTTTTGGTGCCGGGTAACTCACCGGTAGGTTTGCGCCTGCCTTTAGATTCTATCCAGTATTTTGATCCTGCCGAGCAGGAGGAGCTGCCGGAAAGAAGCCTGTTTGCCGATGTGGATGCCTTACCCGAAGGTGACGGCCTGATCCCCGAAACCGGCGCTAAGTTTAACAATACAAAAATCATTTTTAAAACAGCTTTGGTAGTTGAAGTAAGGCAGGGCAAACTGTTTATCTTTTTCCCACCTACAAGCTATTTTGAGCACTATTTATACATGGTTAATGCCGTGGAGCGTACAGCCGAAAAGCTAAAAATGCCGGTATTGATTGAGGGCTATGATCCGCCTGCCGATAACCGCGTTACTAAAATGATGATCACGCCAGATCCTGGTGTTATTGAGGTAAACATTCACCCGGCCGCAAGCTGGCGCGAATTGGCTAAAAACTACGATATCCTGTACAAAAAAGCCGCCGAATCACGGCTGGCTACCGAGAAATTTAATATTGATGGCAGGCATACCGGTACGGGTGGCGGCAACCACGTAACGCTGGGTGGCGAAGTACCATCTGATAGTCCGCTGTTGCGCAGGCCTGATATTTTGCGCAGTTTCATTACCTTTTGGCAGCATCATCCTTGCCTGTCATACCTGTTCTCTACCCAGTTTATTGGTCCAACAAGCCAGGCACCACGGGTTGATGAGGGCAGGATGGAAACGCTTTACGAGCTGGAAATTGCTTTTCAACAAGTGCCTGATCATACCGAAGGCGAAGTGCCTTTTTGGTTGGTTGATAGAATTTTCCGTCACTTTTTAACAGATATTACCGGTAATACCCACCGATCTGAGTTTTGTATCGATAAACTTTACTCGCCCGATTCATCAAGCGGTCGTTTAGGCATCCTGGAGTTCAGGGGCTTTGATATGCCGCCGCATTACCGCATGAGCATGGTGCAATTCCTGTTGATCAGAACGCTGCTGGCCTGGTTCTGGAAAACCCCATACAATCATAAGCTGGTACGTTGGGGAACCGAATTGCATGACCGTTTCCTGCTGCCGCATTACTGCTATAAGGATATGACCGAAGTGGTAAATAGCTTGCGCGATGCCGGTTATGGCTTTGATATCTCGTGGTTTGAGCCTTTCTTTAGTTTCCGTTTTCCATTCCTGGGCGAATTGCAGGTTGATGATATCAACATCGAAATAAAAATGGCCATTGAACCATGGCACGTATTGGGAGAAGAAATGTCGAGCACCGGCACCGCCCGTTTTGTTGATTCATCGCTGGAACGTATTCAGGTTAAAATATCAGGCCTTACAGATTCGCGTTATACGTTTTTGTGCAACGGCTTAAAAATCCCACTAAAAAGCACCGGTGTACAAGGCGAATACATTGCCGGGGTACGTTACCGCGCCTGGCAGCCACCATCGGCCCTGCATCCAACCATTGGTACAGATACGCCGTTGGTGTTCGATTTGTATGATACCTGGACACAGAAATCCGTAGCGGCATGCCAATACCACGTATCACACCCGGGCGGGCGTAGTTATGATACCTTCCCGGTGAATAGCTATGAGGCCGAATCGCGTATTATTTCGCGCTTTTTTGATTTTGGACACTCGGTTAATTTGGTTGAGCCGGCTGTTAGTCAGCAGGCTGCCGGGGGGCGTTTTGTTACCAAAATGAATATACTTCCGCAATATACCATCACCAATGAGGTGATCAGCCCCGAGTATCCGTACACCATGGATTTGAGGCGGTATAAAAATGCTAAGAATTTATAGCGGAAAAATAAGAGATTTGGAACATGATTGAAACTTACCTGCAGCGGAGCCGTGAAACTGCCAAACCTTTTTTTGATGAGCTTGCCGCGCCCGATGGTGTAGTACGCGAACATTGGAAAAAGCTTGCCCATGCTTATGATGAGCTGGGCATTGAAAAGATGGAGCACCGGAGCAGGGAAATTAGCCAGGAACTGCGCGATAACGGGGTTACGTATAACGTATACAGTGATCCCGATGGTATAAACCGCCCCTGGAAGCTTGACCCCGTGCCTATGGTGCTTAGCCAGCAGGAATGGGAAAATATTGAGCGTGGCCTGGCCCAGCGTGCCGAACTGCTGAACCTGATTTTATCAGATATTTATGGCGAACGCAAGCTGATTAAAGAGGGATTTATCCCCTTTGAAATGGTGTTTACCCACAAAGGTTTTTTACGCCAGGCCGATAAGATCAAAATACCCGGCAAGTTTCAGCTTATCCAATATTCTGCCGACCTGGTACGCGGCCCGCTTGGTAAAATATGGGTATTGCATGATCGTACAGACGCACCTTCGGGAGCGGGCTATACCTTAGAGAACAGGGCAGCCATGACCCGTGTATTTCCAGACCTGATCCGTGAAAATCAGGTGCGTAAAATCTCCTCTTATTATCAAACACTAAAAAATACACTCACCAAACTCGCCTCACAAAATAAAGAGAACCCACGGGTAGTGCTGTTATCGCCCGGTACTGCCAACGAAACTTATTTTGAGCATGCTTACCTGGCATCATCATTAGGTATTACCTTGGCCTTTGGGCAGGACTTAACCGTAAGCGACGGCTACGTTTGGCTTAAAACGCTAAAGGGCCTGGAAAAGGTAGATGTTATTGTAAGGCGTGTTGATGATATTTATTGCGATCCGCTGGAGTTTTTGGGTAATTCGCATTTAGGCGTTGTTGGGCTGATGGAAGCCGTGCGGCAAAAAAAGGTAACCATTATTAATCCCCTGGGTTGCCGCATACTGGAAAACCCCGGTTTGATGGCCTTTTTACCACGCCTGTGCAGGCATTTACTGAATGAAGAACTGATTTTGCCATCCATAGCTACCTGGTGGTGCGGGCATGAAAAGGAAAAGAAATACGTGCTTGATAATTTGCCTTTTTTAATCATCCGTACCATTTACCGGACTAACGAGAATGTGCCTTATGTGGGCAGTGAATTAAGTAAAAAACAGATAGACGATCTTAAAAAAGAAATAAATACCCGCCCATATTTATATGTTGCGCAGGAGGTGGTAAGTTTTAGTACTACGCCATCCTTAATAGGCAATAACCTGGAAGCTTGCAACGCCATTTTCAGGAGCTATATTGTGGCCGATATGGATAAACAGGCCTACCATGTAATGCCCGGTGGTTTATCCCGAAGTTTCCCGACCAAAGAGGAGTTTATAATTTCAAATCAAACGGGCGGTATCAGTAAAGATACCTGGGTGCTTGGTCCATCGCCGGTTAATCAAAACAAGCCGGCTGTAAATCAGCCCATATTAAGGCAGGTTAAAAACGTTTTGCCCAGCCGCACCGGCGAGAGCTTATTTTGGCTCGGCCGTTACCTGGATAGGGCGGTAAGCAATGTGCGGATGATGCGCATCGTACTTAAAATATACAACGAGCGCGATGATGAAATTCACCCCGAAACAGATCAAACGTTGGTGATACTCCTTAAAAGCTTAAGTGTTTTAACGGGTACGCTACCCGGCTTTGCCGCTATAGACCAAAACAAATTAAGGCAACCCGAAAAGGAGTTGCTCTCTTTGGCTGTCGATCCGTCTCGTCCAGGCTCGCTGGCGCAGTCGCTGCAATCATTTTTAACTAATGGTTACGCCGTACGGGATAGGTTAAGCCTGGATACCTGGCGCATTTTAGATAGCATATCTGAAGAGTTTGACTTGATGAAGGAGAACGGTAACGATTTGCGAAAAATTTACCATAACCTCGATCAGTTTATCATCAAGCTTATGGCTTTTATCGGCCTCAATAATGATAACATGACCAGGGCATCCAGCTGGCGGTTGTTAAATATCGGTCGTTTTTTAGAGTCGTCGGTTAACACCTGCACCATTTTGCAAGCCACATTAGCCAACAACGTAACGCCCGATGTAGAGAAGCAATTGATGGAACTGGTATTGATGTGCAACGAAAGTTTGGTTACGTATCGCTATTTATATCGATCAACCTTGCAGTTGCCGGGCGTATTAAGCCTGTTGCTGGTTAATGAGGATAACCCCAAATCGGTAGCCTTTTTAATATCAAAGGTTGATGAACACCTGAATCATTTGCCGCATAGCCATACCGATGAAGGACTAAGCCCGGCCCACAAAAAACTGCTGGAAGCCCTAACCATGATAAGGCTGTGCGATGTAAACAGAATGGTGACATCGGGCGGTAATGCGCCTGATAAAAAGGAGTTGAGCCGCTTTTTAAGCCATTTAATTGTGTTACTGGGCGAGGCATCAACCATTATATTTGAGAGTTACTTTAGCCCAACCCAAAGCCAGTACAGTTTTGTAAAAAGCAATAACGCTTTACCCGAGCTATAAAAGATGCCGGTTTAACCATAGCCTAATTTTTAAAGAACTTCAACACCCATGAAATACAGGATAACGCATATTACCAGGTACGAATACCAGCTTCCGGCATCATTATGCCATAACCTGGTTTACCAGGTACCGGTTAACCATAGTTTTCAGGAGGTAGAGAAGGTGCACTATCACATACAGCCCGAGCCGCATTTCTTAGTGACGAGGGAAGATTTTTTTAATAACAAGTTTATCTATTTTTCTATAGAGGAGTTTCATCAAAGACTCACAGTTGAAATTAAAAGCGAAGTTAAAATTGCCGAACCTGTTTGGCTCAATACCATCCCTAAAAATACCATGCCTTGGGAAAACGTGGTGACCTGGCTGCGAAGCTCTGAAGCCGAAAACGATCTGAGGCAGTTTTACCTCGAATCGGATCATGTGGTGTTTATCCCGGGTATTCGCGAATATGTGTTGGAGTCTTTTACGCCCGGCCGACCAATTATGGAGGCCATGCTCCATCTTAATTCGCGCATTTTTAATGATTTTGATTTTACCCCCGGTTTTACCGATGTAAGTACCAAACTGGAAGAAGTTTTTTTACACCGTAAAGGCGTATGTCAGGATTTTGCCCATTTTTCATTGGCCTGCTTGCGTTCCATTGGTTTGGCGGCCCGTTATGTAAGCGGTTATATAGAAACCCTGCCGCCACCCGGCAAACCCAAGCTGTTTGGTTCCGATGCTTCGCACGCCTGGATAGCACTGTACATTCCAAACCTTGGGTGGACGGAGTTTGACGCCACCAACAACCTGTTGGTAAACGACCGCCACGTCCGCACCGCCATCGGCCGCGATTTTGCCGATATTGTACCCCTTAAAGGCATTGTTTACAGCGGCGCCGGGCAACGGATGTATGTAAATGTAGATGTGAGCAGGGTGGAATAGTTGAGTGCTATAGATTTTAACAACCCTAAAAAGCAGGGACACGTGCGATTCCTTCCTTGGGGAAGGGGAGGTAGGGGTTAAACAGCATCCCTGTACTATCTTTTAATATCGCTTGTATAAAACCCTCCCTGCGTTTGCGCACAATTCCATCCCGCCCCTCCCGAAGGAGGGAATTAATAAAAAGTCTTTACCCCACCTTCGATGCAAAGCAAACCTTATGTATAAAGCTTAGTTTTTCAATCACCTTTGGCTGAATTACAAAAGGGTACAAATCATGATTTCCCATGCTGCGGTTCATGCTGTTCATAGCGAAGGTTAACGGCAGCCACAGATCAACCAAAGCCTCAAAATTTTCCTGCTCATAGGGGTTTGTTTTGATGGTGGCCTGCAAGCTTTGGTCTTTACCGGCTATGCGTGGCGCTACCTTTATACCAAAGGAATCGCCGGTTTCCAGGGTATCGATGATGTGGAGGTAATGCGCCCAGGTTTCGGCCCAATCTTCCCAGGGGTGGGAACTGGCGTATGAGCTGATGAAGTTTAAATTCCAGTCGGCAGGAGCGCCCTGGTTATAATGATTTTGCAGCGCCTGGGCGTAATTTTCGCGTTCATCGCCAAACAGCTGACGGTATTCATCTATAAACGGACTGTTATCAATCAACCTGTCCCAATAATAATGCCCCACCTCATGCCTGAAATGGCCTAACAGCGTACGGTAAGGCTCGTTCATTTCCTTACGGGATAGTTCGCGTTTATCGTCATCAGCCTCATTGATATTGAGGGTGATGAGGCCGTTTTCGTGCCCGGTTAAAACCTTTTGTACCGCGTTTACATCGGTTAAAAAATCAAAACTTAAACCCGTTTCCATATCCTGTAATTTGCTTACCAGGGGCAGCTTCATTTGCAGTAAGGTGTAAATCAAACGGTGTTTGGCAACCTCAATCAATTGCCATTGCCTTTGATGTTCAGGATCTGACAGGTTTGGTACAATGTGGTTAAGTTCGCATGCCCGGCAAAAAGTACTGTCACTATCGACCGGGATAAGCCAGTTGCAAACATCAAACTGATGGTTTGCGCAGTATTTGTACTGTTGTGATTTTTTGTCGCCGTAAAGGTTGTGAACCCCATTTTCGGCGGGTGTTAAAGTAACCAGGTTTACATCTTCTGGAACAAAGCCCAGTGAGTTTTTACACGATTCGCAAACGCTGTTTTCAAAATATAATAGTTGACCACAATCGGTACATTTAAATAGTTTCATAGGTTGTTTTATGTAATAGCTTGTGTGTTAACAGATTTTGAAGCGGCGGGTTTTGAAGAAATGCAAATAGGAGCGGGGATTTCAATGACAATTGTTTTATGATACGTGATGGCGGGTGTCCATCGGGGTTTCCCTAAAAAAAGCAGGATTTACTTATTATATGCTTAATGGAGTGTTTATATTTGAAAATAAGTTAAAACAGCCCTTTAAAGGCCTTGCCTTATAGGAGCAGAAGGATCATAAAGACCAAAATATTCTGATCTGTTATTTGATGACTTTTTTAAAATAGCCGATGGATGGATTGGCTATAAAATTTTCCATCTCCATAAATGGATAAAAGTCACCATAAGCGCTATAGCCGGTGATAATGGGTTGGCCATACCCATCCGGAAAGTTTTCTTTATCATCAGAAATGCTCCAACTACCGTTGAAGGTTCTTTTAACAGTTTCGCCAATGTAGTAGGCTGCCTCCAGCAAAAGGTCATTGTCTTCTTCAAAAGATGGCTTTAAGTGTATTAGCAATAGCTCAACGTACTTTAGCCCTTCCATGGTGTAGTCGGCTTTGTATTCTACCGTTTTTTTTAAAAGAGCTTTAAAATCTTTTAACAGGTTGTCAATATCACTTACATCATCAAGCAGCCTGGCGTATTCATCGGCTATGTGCTTACTGCTAAATTGGCCTGTATTGGGTTTGTCCATAATTGTTTTTAATGGTTACAAGTTTCGGTTAAAATCAGCAAAATCCTTTGGATAAAAAAGTTTGTCTCTAAATGATGTGTCGTCGATATTTAATAAACAGACTACAGCAGCCGACTCAAAACTCCAATAACCAATAAAGGCGCATTGGTTTTCTGTATTTTTATGCGAATTGTACCAGGGCGCTTTGCTCATGTTTTTGTACCAGCCTGATAGGTAGGCAGCAATAATTTCTGGCTGTTGTTCTTTTTTCGCATCAAACACGCTATACAGTTTTTCGAATGATTTTGGCCAGAGCAATTTTCCGGCGATTTTTCTGTCTGGTAACACGTATGATAGCATTATATCTGTCAGCTTATCGCTTCCCAGGGTATCGCAAACGGCAGCCAGTTTTTCCATCAATTCCCTATCGCTTTTAACAAGTATATTTAATGATAAAATAGTGAGGTATTCCTGGTAAACCAAAAATAAATCTTTCATCGAAGTGATATATTCCGGAGGGTAATTTTGGTAGGCAATATAGTTTTGGGTTGCTTCCGTTACCAGTTGTGCCAGATCTTTAATACTTCCTCCCTCCGAATATTTGTAAATGGCATACCTCAATTGCGTATCAGAAAGAATGGCGTAAACAGTATCCCAGCTTTTTATCTCCGGTGGCCTGCTGGCAAGCTGCTCTTTATTCTCGGTAATTTCGCTTTCAAAATCGGCGCGGCAGCTCTTCAGGTTTGCCAGGTTTAACAATGGCTCTCTTTTCATCATCTATCTGTAATTGGCTCTAATGTTACTACTCCATGTTCATCAACCTTGACGAGCAGTTTTCCAAGCGTTTTAGTTTTCATAGCGTCAATAATCTCTTTCCTTGTCGCCGCATCAAGCGTGTTAAGGTAACCCTTTATCCACGGGTCTGACATTTGGCCGGGCTTTAACTGCGCTTTTCTATACTTGGTTTCTGTTACATAAATTTTGCCGTTTTTCTTCCATACGCCATCTAAACCTACTCCCTGGGGCGGGTTTCTATAATCTATCAACTTACCGCCGTTGTTTAACTTTTTGAAACCGGCATTTTTTAAATGTAAGTCGGCCTGGTATTCTCCCAATCTTCCTTTTAAGGTGTTTTTAAAACCGCCTCTCCTTAGTTTTGTTTTATTGTTAAAGCTGCCATCAAACCAATTGTTAAAGCTACGTGGTTTTTTTCCTGCGGCCTTCTTTTTAGCTTTATATTCGTTGTAATACTTTTTGATTTTTTTTGTATTGCCAAGCAACTTTTTCTGAACTTTTGCAAAGCTTTCCATTTCTTTAAGCTTTGTTTCAAGTACTTTAAGCTCTTTTAAGGCGGCTTTGTTATTTGGATTTTTTTTCAGTTTAGCTTTAACCTTTTTTAGCTCAGCCTTTAATTCGGGGTTAGCATTAAGCTCGTTTTTGTATTTGACCTCCAGGGCGGCGCAGGTTGTGCATTTGGCGGCATTTCCGTCTTTATCAATTTTTAAGTCGTGCCCGTCTTCCGTTTTATCTTTGGCTACTACACCTTCATCGTTCTGGGCTTTTTCTGCAAATTCCTGTGCTTGTTTCTCCTCGGGGGTATCCGCGGTTGGTGTTTCGGTGGTTTCGTCGGCCGGTAGTTCTGCCGGCTCGTTAACAACTTCGTCTGGTACAGCCTCTGTTGATACTTCTCCCGCTTCCTCTGGTAAAACCTCTCCTGTTTCGCCAGGCAAAATTTCTCCTGTTTCGTCTGGAAATACTTCCGGCATTTCTTCGGGCGACTTTCCGTTCACTTCGGTGGTATCGCTTTCTATACCGGTTTTTACTTCTGTTGGTTCATCTACTACGGTAGCTCCGGTTCCTGTATTTTCAGGTGTTACGGTTTCATGGGTTACCTTCCGCTCGCCCGAAGGATTTTCGGGGATTTTAGCTGAATTGGATGGTTTAGGAGCAGGGCCGCCAGTTGGCGCAGGCAATTCAGGACCTGCGGGCCCCATATCAATGCCATGGGTGTTGTTCATCCAATCGTGATATTCCTGCAAAGTGCTAAACTCCAGTTTTTCCCTCCTCATGCTAACCGGGTCTGGATAATCTATTTTGTAAGGTTTGTCGACACCCGGTTCATAAGAGAATAGCGTAAATTCATTGCCGCGTGGAGTTTTGAAATCAATTTTTGAGGTTACCGGTTTATTGCCGGCTTTTACGGATTGATCCCTTATAATACTAAAATCTCCTGCCGCGCCGCTTGGTAGCCTGTCTTGAGGCAAAACAAAGCCAGTGTCGCCAACAGGGTGATAATGGGATACCAGTTCAAACTTATCTTTGGATTGATCCTGAAGAATTTCCTTCCATTTTTGCGCAAGACCAGGTGTAGGCCCCTGTTTTTCGCCGGCTGGTCCTTTAACGTGAACGCTACTGTCATCTCCCTGAATCACGATAAAATCTCCGGTTTCGGTATTGCGATAAATACCCACTTCCCGGCCTGGAGTTTCGTTTATGGAGCTTCTGTACATCCTGGCAGCATCCACTTCTGATGTCGCATCGCCAGGCATCATCACATCGCCAGGCTCAAATTCATAGAATTCGCCCTCCGCATCAGGTAAATGTGTACCTGATTGCCCTTGCCCCGGCGTTTTTGCAGGCTTCGCGGCTTCCGGATTTTCGGTATTCCCTACCTTTTCTACCGGTTTTTCGTTTTCTACCGCTTTCTCGCTTGTTTTTGGTGTTTCATTTTCGGTATGCTGTGTTACCGGGTCTTTTGTTTGTTCAACTTTTGTTTCTGTATTTTCTAAAGATGTTTCGGTGCCTTTTTCAATGGTTGGTTTTTCGGCCACAGGTTTTTCTGGTTTGCCTAATCCAATTTTGCCTTTTGCCGCATTAATCTTCTTCTTCATTCCGGCACGGCCTTCATTAAAAGAGGTTTTAGCTTTCTCGAATTTTTGACCTTGTTTACTTTCTTTTATTCCTTTTAATGCGCTATCAACAGCCTGTAAAGGCTTACTTTCTTTTACGGTTTTCACCAGGCCTTTCATTGATTCGGTAAGTTCGGGCATGGCTTCAGATATAAGGCCACCAAGTTTCTTGAAGCCGGCTGTTAATGCCTCGGCTATTTTGCCGCCTATGGCTCCCAGCAAGAACAACGCGAGCATGATACCCAACGTTAAGCCGCTATTGGCAATGCGCTGGTAGGCAAATAGTATCCGGTCTCGCCCGGTTTTAACCTGCGAGGCGGTGTACATGTGCGGATTTTGTTTCTGAGCGCTTTCGCCGGGGGCTGGTGCTTCATTTTTGGTATCAGAATCAAATGCTTTCTCCACCTTCTTAGCCTCAGGAGGTGGCGCGGGCGATTCTTTTTCATCGTCCTGGGTTACCGACAGGTCATAAACGGCCTTGGTAATAACCAGGGTTTCTGTTGCTACCATTGAAACCATAATGCCTTCGCCAAGGGCCACACCAGCTTCAAAGCCAGCCCCGGCACCCGGAATAGCACCTGCGCCTACGCCAAATATGCCACCCAATATAGCGCCTACAACAGCGCCGCCAATGGCTGCCCATCCGGCAAACGCGCCTACTGTATTGTTGAGCGCCTGCATCCATTCCAAGCATTCGTCGGTAACTTTGCTGTAATCTCCGGCTTTAAAGTCGGTCCATATTTGCGGTATCAGGTGCCACAGCTTTGGTGCTTCTTCATACAGCGGGCTGCCTGTTGCAAATGGCCAAATCAGGTACCAGATCATGTTTTTAGCCTGTCCCCACCAATCGGCCATTAAAGCGTTTACGGTAGGGGTAAGGTATTTCATAATACCTGTAAGATGTTTAGCAACAGATAAACCGGCTAAGCTAAGCGCATTCTCTACCGCGCCCTGGGCGCTACCCGGTATCTCCTGGATGTGGGGCTGTAAAAACTCTTTGGCTTTATCCTCTAATATTTGCGGGTTATTCCATATTTCCATAAAGCCGTCAATCATCACTTTGAAAAGCTTATACTGCTTTTCAACATCCAGCAGGAAGTCCATGATTTTCAACGATGCTACAATAACCGCTTCGGTAACTGATAGTGTAATATCCCAGGCTTTTTGTACAATTGCCAGCGCGGTATCAACAATGGCGGCATAGGTATCAATTATCGCAGCCACTACTTCTTTAAAGGTGTCAAATGCCTCATTGGCAAATGTTACGGCCTCATTAACCGCGGCATCAATTTTCGCGTTTAATTCGTCGCGTATTTCGGGGAACGCGGCAAATACAATGTCTACATAGGTTTTCAGTAGTTCGCCAAATTCTTTTATAAAGCCCACTATGGCCTTTCTTGCCAATTCAATGGCTGCCATGGCCAGTTCTTTGGCTTTTTCAAAAGCCCATTTAACGGCAGCGCGCAACTTATCAAATATAAAGTTGACCGCTTTTTTCAAGCCATCTATCAGCGCGGAAGCTTTATCGGCAAGCCAACCTAAAAATCCTTTACTTTCATTACGGGCCTCGTTCTTTTTGTCGTCGGCTTCTTTTTTGGCATCGGCTTTCTTTTTAGCTACTTCCTCATTGGCGTCATCGTAATGTTTTTTGGCCTCGTCATTTCCTTTTTTCGATTCGGTATTTACCTTATCAATATGGTCTTGCGCCGCCTGGCCGGCCTTGGTTTGGAAGTTAAGTTCCGTTTCATCAAGCCGTTTTTGCCATTCAACCCGCGATGCGCCTACGTGATTTTGTGCATCAAGCTGGGCTTTGTTTTGCAATCGGTTTGATTTAGCGGTCTCGGTATTGATTTGTTTGTCTGTTTCTGTTTTACCGGTGCTTATTTTATCGCGGTATAAAACTTCTTCCTGCGCGTATTTTTGCGTTTGCTCGCCAATTTTTGCGTTGATGTGATCTGCAGATGATGCGTCGATCTTGTCTTTCAGATCACCCGGTACAGGGCTGCTACCGTTTAAGGCACCGCCTTTGCCGGTATTGACCTTAAATGAGCGTTTGGTTTTTATGTTTTTTGACGACGGTTTTGGTATTACATTGTTTTCGCCAAAGTCATTATTTATTTCAAGGGCCGCGGCAGCTTTCTTTTCAGCTACCTCATCTGCCTGGGCTTTGGTTTCATCGTTAATGTTATTTGCATCCGCTTCTCCGGTTAATGGTACAACGGGGGCGTTAATCAATTTATCTGGTATTGCGCTATCATCAAATGATACGCTTTCCAACGCGTTACCGGCACTGGTAGGATCAACCTGGTCTGGCGAATCAGGGGTAGGCTGGGTTTGTAGTTTTGACGGTACAAATGCAGGCACCGGCGGTACCTCAACCTCTGTTTTGGCAGGTGGGCTCCATCCGCCCTTACCCTCATAGGTTTTTTTTGCAGATGCCGACTCTTTGCTTATCGTAAATTTCTTTTTGCCTCCATTTTTACCACCGTAGGGGCTGCCGTTAGCCTCCGGAATTATTGGTATTTGTTTTACCGATTCGTCCTTTTGCATCTCCTCGCTTTGCGCTGCGGCGTCCTTAGCCGCATTAAATGCCCCGGCAATTTCGGTAACAGGAGTTTTTTGCAATGCTTCAAGTACATCGGCAGGGTTGCCGGTGGCGGTTATTGGGGGCGCTTCCATTTTGCCCGGGTTATCGGTGCCGTTTGTTTTGGCGTTTGGCGCTACCGGAACATTTGCCGAAGACGCCGATGCTTTTAACTGCGATGCCTTAACTGTTGTCGTGCCAGGGCCGGTTGGAGACGTAGTAGTTGTTGTACCAGATATTGGCGCGGCAACAGTATTATTGACAGGAGTGGCTACCGGCGTTGGTGTAGGGTTATTAGTGGTGGCTTGCGGCGCGGCAGGCGCTGCCGTTCCGTTTGTATCACGTTGAATAACCGGGGCGACTGTTTGTGTTAAAGTATTGTTTTCTTCCTCGCTGGTTTGTTGCTTTAGCTGTACAGAACCGTTTTGTTGTACAACATGTGTTAGCTCGTGAGCCAGCAAATGTTTGCCAGTATCTGTTTGGGGCTGATAATGCCCATCGTTAAAGTAAATGCTGTTTTTTATGGTGAAAGCCTTAGCATTTAAGGCCTTGCTCATCCGGGCAGATTCGTTGTTGTTATGGATCTCCACATCTCCAAAATCGTTGCCGAAACGGGCTTCCATAAAAGCCCTTGTGCCGGCGTCCATTGGCTGGCCGGTACCCATGCTTGATGTTATGCGGCTGGATAGCGTACCATCAACAATACCCGATCCGTCACTATTTTGGTTAACAGCAGGCTGGGCTTGCGGAACAGGTTGCTCTTTAAGGCGCACATGTTCATCGTCGTAACCGCCACATTCGCATCGTTGTATAAAAGGTGTGATTTGGTTGGATAGCGGTTTAAGCTGTACGCGTTCATCTTCATCATCGTCAACTACATCGGGACCGGTAGATTTGTGATAGCCAAACTGCGCAATCGGTGCTATTGGTTTAAGGCGTACATGTTCGTCGTCATAATTATCGCAAGAGCTGCAACGTTGTATAAATGGTGTAATTGGGGTTGATAGCGGTTTAAGTTGTACATGTTCATCGTCATAACTATCAACACAGGTTGATATTGATTTATGGTAACCAAACGGTACTACTGGCGGAATTGGCTTAAGCTGCACATGCTCATCATCGTGATTGTTGCACGCCGGGCTACATCGTTGCAGAAAGGGCGTTACCTGGCCGGCCAAGGGTTTAAGACTTACCTTGTTGTCATCAACATCATTTGCAGGATTACGTTGTACGTTCCGGCTTTCGGGCATCCGCATTACTTTATCGGCCATATCATCGGCCTCTTGCTCAAACGGATCATTTGGCGCGCCCACAGAAAGTTTTAGCTGGATAGGATATCTGTCAATAAGCAATTCTTCTTTTTCAAAGTGTTGCTCCTTTGCGGGCGCAACTTCAACGGCCGAAGCAGCTGGGCTGCTTTGCGGTTGATGAGCTATTGAAGCGGTTTCGTGCATATTGTTTTAAGTTATCTTGTTATTGCCTTTTGTTTTAAAAACGTTTCTATGGGTTTAAGAAATGCGGAAAGAATGAAAACGATATGCCGGTAGTGTTAAACTGGTAAGTTCCCTTAGGCCCGGGTTGTATAGTGTATCCAAAATTGAAAAAATAGGAATAATGGGGATCTAGCGTATGTAATTCCACTTGCGAGCCTAATGTAACCCCGGCACCTGTATCAACACCCAGCTGCACGGGCGCAAACTCTACCTTTTTTCCATAATGGAAATTTAGCAGTGATATGCCAAATTGAACAGAGTTAAGCGTGCCGGACCCCGGCGTTGCGGCTGTAAACGTTACACCCGGTTCATGCAAGATATCCAATGCATCAAAAACGGTATTTAAACCCTTTACGTTATAAAAATCCAAACCGCGGGCAACAGCTGTAATCTGATTATTACCGGTAAACATATCCATAAACTGATCGCCACCCAGTCGTAATCCATCATTGTCGGGTTCTGAAATATCGGGTATTGTGGCAAAAAGATCGGGGCTGTAAGTGCCTATGATGCTGCGGATTTGGCTTGGTGTAAGTAAAAGGTTTACCGGTGGCAGAAACTTAAATAGCGGGAGCTGAAAGTTGAAGGGTGCTGGCCGTTGCAGGTTAAGCTTGTAATCGCCTAAGTGAATACCATAATCGGGCAGGTTTGGCAGCAGCTTTGGCATGGTTAGTTTCATGGGATTTTTAAAATCATCGTCGGTGCCCTGTTTTTGAATTTTTGGCTTTATTGATTTTCCCTGTTGTATGGTATGCGTTAGCTCATGAGCCAGCAAGCGTTTACCGCCCGAAACTTCGGGCGCGTATTTTCCCGAATTGAAGTAAATATCGTTGCCAACTGTAAACGCCTGAGCGTTTAATTCATTCGACATTTGAGCCGCATAATCATCTGTGTGAATCCTTACGTCTGAGAAATCATTCCCAAAACGGCTTTCCATAAAACTTTTGGTACCATTGCTCATTGATTGGCCACCGCCCCGGGTGGCCGCAATGCCGTTTGTTACAGCGGGGCTTGCAACTCCGCCGCCATCGCCCTTTGCTTGTATAAATGGGGGAAGTTGACCAGATAATGGCTTACGGTTGATATTTTCATCATCAGTGTCATCTACTTCACGTTGTATCAATGACCTTTCGGGCATGCGCATCACTTTATCGGCCATGTCATCTGCCTGCTGTTCCATGGGGTCGTTTGTTTCGCCAACGGTAAGCTTGCGCTGTATATTTGCCGCGCCAGATGAGGTGATTGCCCTGTTAGCCCCTGATGATCTGTGTCTGTACCGTTTCATCGTTCAATCGTTTTTTGCTGTTGTTACACGTTTTTGGTATTTACCCTCTTGAAAAATAATATCAGCGTTGCATCAAATGGTTTTTCCTTCTTTTTTGAACTCTTTTTTTATTCCCTGTAAAATATCGTCGACAGTGATTATTTTATTTCCCCTGTTTAAAGCCATTAATGACGAGTAGTGAACCACATTCATAATGGCACCGCCTGACAGATCATGTTGCCTTGCTATTTGTTCCAGGTGGCTGTCATCGGGAGGAGTAGATACCTTGCTGAAGGCGTTTTTCCAAATGGTTAACCTTTCCCGGCTTTGCGGCTTTTGAAAGTGAATAATTGAATTTAAACGGCGGGTAAAAGCTTCATCAACGTTGTTGCGCATATTGCTGGCCAATATTACCAGGCCGGGATAATCCTCCAGTCGTTGTAAAAGGTAGGCTACCTCCTGGTTGGCGTATTTATCGTTTGAGTCTGATATGGAGGTACGTTTGCTAAACAGCGAATCGGCCTCGTCAAAAAACAAGATCCAATTTTTATTCTCGGCTTTTTTGAAAACCTTCTCCATGTTTTTCTCGGTTTCGCCAATGTATTTGGATACCACCATAGATAGGTCAATGCGGTATACATCCAAGTTAAATAGTTTGCCTAAAAGCATAGCTGTGAGTGTTTTGCCTGTGCCGGGCGACCCATGGAACAATGCTTTGTAGCCGGGTTTCAGCTTTTTGTTCATTTCCCATTCCGTTTGTAAAATTGGCCCGTATTGCAGCCAGATGCGTATTTCATCCAATTGCTGCATGGTGTACTCATCAACCACAAGGTCGGTCCACTCCATTCCCGTTGTTAACCTTTTTGCCGGAAAATCGGGACTAAACTGGGGTTTGCGCAAATTGCCCGAGGTAAAAAAATCAACATACTCATCGGTAACGGTTATGGTGCTGCTGTAAAAAGGTTCGGTGCTGCCGCCCTGGTCCAGTTGCAGTATATTGTGAGCCAGCAAAACGTGATCGGGTTCAAATAAACGACTTAGTTTGAAGCGGTAAGTCAGGTCATTACCCGCCAATAAAAACATGGCTGTTTCTATAGTGGGGATAAAGCCGCTGTGGCGGTTGCCTTTTACACCGCCAAATTCTGTATAGCCACGCCCCAGCGCTTTATTTACCGAAAAAAAGGGGTCCAAAAAGTTGGGCTGTACATACGGAATAAGCGCCAGTATCAACAGCAGTCTTTCATCGGTATTTAATTTGTAATAGTTTACAAAATCGGCATAAACGGAGTGATCATTGGTAATATCCGGCACCGGGGCATCGGTTAAAATGTAGCCCATGCCCGTAGTGATGTCTTGTGCTCCCTGGTTAGCCTCACCCGATCTCTCGCGCGGAAAAAAGTCTTGTAGCTTTTTGTTAACCCGGTTTGCAAACCAGGTAATTTCGCGCGTAAGGGTATCAGCGTTGCGGTTAAGCAGGCTTACTTCGGGCCTGGGCTGTTCAGCTTCGGCCGGTGTTTGATCAATATTTTTTTTTGTCTTGCCCATATCTTTATATTACCATTCAACAAAAATTAAATCCGGTGTCCATATTAAAGTAATGGTCGAAAAGCCCCAGGGGATGCTGTCAATCAGTACATCAAGGGTTTTTCTTTCCACTTGTAAAAGCCAGCCATTTTCTCGTCGGGTGAGTAGCCCATCGCGTTTTATGAAACTTTCGCGCAGGCCATCAATGCTGGTGTTTTTGAGTACACTCCAGTGGGTTATCACCGCTTTTAAAAGCGATTCTGATTCGGTTATCTCTTCGTCATTTAAAACTATATCCAGGGGGAGGGGTGTATCTGCAGGTAAGCCGCACAGTATTTTTTCAAATACCAGCGAATACTCCGGCGCATTCTTTTGCCCGGTTGCCAAAAACTTTAACAGGTGTACTGCCCTGAATGTAGCTGCCATATTGCTCCATTCCTTGCCGTTCAACAAATTCAGCTGCGTAAAAAAAGGTTTTAAAAAAGGGGCAAGCAAAACAATGCCGGCGTACTTAACCGCATATTTTAGAATATCATCTGCCGTTGTCCGTAAGTCTGGGGATGATTGCGTAGAAGGATCGTTTTGGGCACCCTGTTCAGCATTCGCGCTAATCGGGGTTTCGGCCTGGCTTATGCCGGTAATATTGGTCAGTTGGCCAGTAACCTCCTGCGCAAAGGTTGGGTTTGTTTTAAAAACGTATTCAATATGCTGATGAAATACCTGCTGTAAAGTATTAACACTTGCGCTGTAGGCAAATATAGCGGGCGCGTTTGTGATGGTGATGTTATTTACGTTGCTAAACTCCTTGAGGGTTTCGACGTCCGGGAAATCGGCAACGGCACTCCCCGGTGCTGTTAATTTGTTTACAATTTGCGTTACCCAGGATAAAAAAACTTCCTGTGCCTTCTTGAGCTCGTCTGATAAGCTGATAACAATTTCTTTTGAGGTTTCATTGAATTGCCATGCCAGCCTTTTCCATATATTTTGGTTTGATTTTACCTGGATAAAAAAGCTTTTCAATACCTCGGCATGGTTAGCAGCCACGTTTTGGAATGCGTCGTTTATATCGATAGCGTCTTCATCGGCAAACCAGGGCAACGCGCCGTTGGATAGGAAATACAAAAGCATTTCGGTATCTGATACCAATCGCGATATCATCCTGTTTTGTGGCGGGATTGCTGCCAGTTGTTTGGCTAACTCGGTCTGGAGTTTCTGACGAAATACAATTTTGAAATCGGTGCCGAAAGTATGCGGGCTAAATGAACCCATCTCCACTTCTATCCTGTCAATTTTTATTGATTCATCTATGCCTACGGCTTCAGAACACACATCGTCAATAATCTGCGCGATCTCTTGTTGAACCGTCTGCGCAAAATTTTGACGCAGGTTTAACGATAGCTCTTCATCAGAACATAGTACATCAAATTGCAGCCGGTTTACCACATGTGTCATTTACCAACAGTTAAATTAGGTGGGTTAGAAACCACGCTTTCATGCGCGCAGTCGTCGGTACAAACGCCGCATGGCACCAACGAGTTAATAACATCTACCAACGGATTTACCACATCATAATCTGGTACTTCTGTTTGTGCCATTTCAACCAGCCAGTCGCTGTAGGCTTTTTCAAAACGTTGCATTTCTTCAATGCCTACCCACATTACTCGTGTAATAACATGGGCGGGCGACTCAGATATGATAGTTTTTTCAACCAGGTTTCTGAACGATGGATTACGAAGGCGTTTTGGCCAGCAAGGCAAAACAACGGTAGTATGGAATGAATACGGATCGGTTGAGGCATCGCAGGCATAGCTATTGCAATACAGGTAAAGGCGGTAACCAAAATAATCCATCAATACGGCTATCTCTTTTTCAATGTCAAAGGTATCGGGCGTATCGGTGCTTTTGTTAAACAGGTAAAGGCTTTGCGCCAAGACCTCGCCCTTTGCACCGGTTATGATAAAGCCATATTTGGCCGGGTTTTCATTATCGGCAACTATCTGGTAGTTTACCCGTTCTGAGCCAAATTCACGCAGATCATTGATGCGCTGAATCAAATCCTCATATCGTCTGAATTTCAGTAACATTGGGTTGGTACCATCCAGGTAAACTTTTTGGTAGAGGATAGATTTTGCAGGTAGGTTATCGCCTGGCTGCGTAACATTGTCTTCAATAGCGGGCCTTACATACTGTAGTACCCAGGGCATATTGTCGTAACATTTCGCGGCTGGTATGCGGGTTATTTTTTTGATGTAAGGCGGCTGGGTAATTTGTTCATCGTCGGTAGCGTTTAAATCGCAGCTATTGAGGCAAATATCCAAAAAGCTAACCGGCTCATCGCTTCCTGTTTCGTCAACTACTTCATCCAGTTTGGGGCGCAGCAAAATATGTTCAACCATGTGCATCCCTTCATTGGCGTTAATATGCCTCATTAACTTTTCCAGCTTGTTGAAGGCTTCATCGCGGTCGCTCTTTTTAGCAAACGTTTCGCTGGTGCCTAACAATACCGCCGTTGCGGGGTCGGTGCTGTCATATAGCTCAAACCAAAACTTACCCACAAGGCCCGCAGCTTTGCGGCTACGTGATTTTACTTCATCGCTGAATTTAAAATAGGTGCGATCATCGGCATGCTCCAGGATATCTTCCATCAACAGTTCGGTGCAACAGCCCTGCATTACTTCAACACTGGTAAAAATTACCGTGTTGTTTTCCTGCGGATCAACTATTTTAATAACATTTAGGGGCACACCTGTTTTGGTTAGTTTTTGTTTAGGTGGGGTGCTGGTATCGTCCTGTACCATCAACGGTTCGCTCATCAGGAAGGTTGGTACAAGCGACCGGCGGTTTACATTATCAAAGCCTAAAAGCCTCCCTATGCGGCGTTCGGCACCAGATACGTTGCCAGAATCCCAGGTTTTTGGCAAGGCGTAGTTATATGCCTGGGCCCTGTCGGTGCTGATGCGTTCGTACTCGCCTTTTTTCAGGATGCGGGTTTTATCGCCAATTAGTTTGGCATCGGCGTTTTTGGGGTCCATCCATTTCATCAGGGTCTCATAATCGGTGAGGTCTTCACTAAAACGGGCCAGCATATGATCAAGAAAATCATTGCGGCGTTCCCTGAATAAATCATGATTTTCGGTAAGCCCTTTAACCACTTTTTCAAAATCCTTTACTATCAGGTCGAAGTTTTTTGGTCCGTGGTTGTTTTTATCAATCAACAGCTGATTTAAATTCTCTATTTCGGTAAGCGCGGTGGTAAAATAGGTATGTCGAGGCTCGTCATCAAACCTAAACAGCTCGCGCAGATGGTTTAATTGTACCAGGTAATCTTTCAATACCTGTTCAAAAAAAAGCAGGTAGCCGCCAAGTTGCAGCGCCTGTACGGTACGCCCCTCATCGGCATTGGCCGGCAAGCCGCCCCGTTCACTAACGCCATACGTCATCGGCAACGAGTAGGTAACGGGGTAATAATCTTCCAGGTCCATATATTCGCCGTTTGGTACAGCAAAATCAAGCTCGGCACCTATTAGCTTATACTTACGTTCGGCGGCTTTCATGTTGGTAAAAAGCCGGAGCATTTTATCGGGCTTGCGGTCATTGTTACTACCGGTGTTATAGGTAATAAACTGGCGTTCCTTACAAAATAATACCTGTGATTTAGCCGGTTGAATCCTTGCAATTTTACGGGCGCTTTGCAGATAATCAACCCAGGCGTCAAAATATTGATTGCCCGATGTTTTAGTATCGGTAGCACCGGTAAACGGCAGGTGCAGGTAAGTAATGCCCTTAATGCCAGGGATGTTGGAAATATCGGATATCAATTCTGATAACATGATATTGCGAAACAGATCGGTTTTCTCAAGATCTGCAGTGTCAATAAATCCGTGTTGCAAAGCCGGGCCTTCAAATATTTCATCCACCTCGTAATTTTTATCCAGCATTTGAGGTATGGTATAAAACGGTACCGATGGCGTGAAATATTTATAGATGGTAAAAAACAGCTGCGCCAAAACCTGGTCGGGGTCGGCATATTCTTCTAAAACTATAGAGGCGCCTATCCCAAAATCTTCGTATTCTACGGCTTCGATGCTTAAGAAATCTTCGCACAGGTTGCGGTTTGCGGCTAATTTGTCAATAACCAATTGCCGTACTTCTTCGCGTTTGCCTGCGTCAATAACATCCTCCTCGTATTCTACCATTACGTTGTACAAGCCTTCCAGTTCCACAATTTCGGGAGGTACAAACGATGTATTTCTGGCGTCGGTTATCTCTTCCAGTAAAATGTTTTTTTCGTCGGTTAAACGAGCTATTTCGGTGGTTAATTTTTCCTGGGCTATATAGTCGGTATCCGGCGGAGGGGGCAGCGCGTTCAGCGCCGCGGTTTTGGCATCTAAGTCTGCCTGTAGCTTAGTCAGGGCATCTTCCAGTTGTGTAAGTTTCTCAGCGCGTGCAGCTTGCGCGGCCGGGACGGTTACCTGGTTAAGGCCTAATTTGCCGTAGCAAACCTCTTCTTCCTTATCTTCACAATCGCAATCATAATTCACCCTTTTTTCAAAGGTGTTATAGTCAATCCAGATGGGGACCTCGTAATCCTTGCTAATGGTAAGCCATGCATTGCGTACGCCTTCAATATCAATGATCAGCTTACGGTAATCATTAATAGTAAGAGCGGCATTGTGCAAAATATGCTTGGCGGTGTAAAAAATCTCTTTCCAGGTATTGTTGGTTAGTTGCTCTGGCGCCAACAGGTCTTTAATATCAAAATCGGTGCGGTACGAAAGATCGGTGATGGCATAGCATACGGCCTCCAAAATGGTGATACCCGGATCTGAATTATTATAGTTTGTCCAGATGTCGCTGCCCAATTGTTCAATCAGTTTAATTCCCTGTGAACGCAATGCCTGGTAATCTTCGGCTGGCAGAAGCGGATTTGCCTTTATTAATGAAACTGGAGTTAGCATAGGAATAGATTTTATAGATACTTACAGATCGATTGGTTATGGTTATGATTTTTTATCGTTTGAAGATTGATCATCTGCCGGAGGCAAGGCCTTGTTCTCTGGTTCCGGGTCAACTTGCGCCGAACCCGAAGATTTGCCTTTAACTACGTTTTTAATAAAATCTTCTGCTTTTTTAACTGCCGCGATGCCCTTTTCGGCAATGTTTTTGGTTTGCGCGCCCAATAATTTAGCCGAGTTTTCGATGGTTTCTTCTATCGTATTGTGCTTATGTTCGGCAACTGGCGCTTCCTCAGGAGCAACTTCTTTTACCTCATCGGTATTAGGCGTATCATCCACGGTAGCTGCAAACGGTTTTCCTTCTCCAGTGGGAGCTGGTATTGCTACCGCGCCGGGCGCGGATGCCGGGGCAGGCGCGGGGCTTGTAGTGGTTTCAACAACAACCGGCGGAGGAAAGTGGATTGGCAACGGTGCTTTTATCAGCAGTTTTTCGCAAACGGTTAATTGCTTCGGCTCTTCATAAAGCAGTATAATATGTTTTGGTGCCGATACTAACAACGACATCTGGGTTGAAGGCTCTGCAATTACATCGCCCACAAAATAACCTTGGTTTTTCAAAAATGCTTCAATATCGTTGCAACTGGATACCTGGTTTAAGTCGGTTACAAAGTTTTCTGCGGTAACCGCGGTTGTATCAGCTGTATCGGGCACGCAACATTCGTCGCGGCAAACGCCCATTAAAAAGTCGGTGATAAAATCAACGTAGCTGCGTTGCTGTATAAAATTGATTATAGCCGAAGCGTATATTTTTTTGCCAAAATCGGCCTCAATGCCATCATTAAATGCCCAGGGGGTAAGGTATTGAACAATTTCCTCGTTCAGTTTTTGCAGATAGTAACCTTTATCTATTCCGCTTAAAAACTTCACCCTAAAAAATACAATCACTTGCTCGTAAACCGGGTTTTTGGCATGCACGGTTACAAAGGGGGAGGTTAATGGGGTTAAAAACTTTACTATCTCAATAAGGGTTAACCTGCTTGTTTTAGGTTGTAGCGGATTTGCGGCGTTATCGTTTTTAAGATTAGGAACCGGCACCAGTAAAACATTGGCCGATGATTTAACCGGACCGCAGCATTTGGTTTTTACCAAATGATCAACATTGCGTTCGGTCATTAAAGCCGGAGGATCGGGGCATAAACATGCGGGGTCAACATTGGGGATACATTTTACCTTAAATACCTGCGGAAATTGCTCAAGCACCAGGCGCTCATAATCCCATGGCGTTACCGCGCGTTTTTTGTGTCTTAGCCTTTCGCTTACGCGGGTATAGTATTCTTTTCCCTGCTCCTTGTGTTTACCATCAAATGATGCATAAGGTTGCGTTACACTTTTCACCTGCGCAACGGCTACAGATAATTTGCTGATACTCCCGGCAGGTAACGCGTTATCATAATGTGCGGGACTGTTGCCCTGGTCATAAAAAACAACTTCGGCTGCCTGGGCAATTACATCAATCAATTGCGGAATACGATTGGATTGGTTGGTGACACTCGCACAAAACCAATATAAGCCATCTTTAACTATGGTATGGTTATCATTAGCATCGGCCGGAACATTCAGCTTAACAATGCCGGTGGTTTGGAAGCCGTAGGTACTGTCTGATAAAAGGTCCTCTGCTTCCAGCGGCCTCCATTCATTATAAATCAGGTACGACCAATTGATTACCGGCGGATCATCATCCTCATCGACAGCACTTCCCGGTGCAAATTCAAAAAGTAATGATAGTGTTTGCAACGGCTGCAATTTTTCAAGGCCGATGTATAGCAGGCCTTCTTCCTGCACGGTGTTGGAATACTGGTTATTACCGCCTTTAATTCTTTTGTTTAAGCCGCTGGCATCATATATTAATCTGTCCAGTGTTTCGTCGCCAGTGTATTGGGCCGATCTGATGAATAGCTCGGTACGTATGTCTGATACTTTTCCTGAAGCGATGTCATTATAAACCGCGGTTGGGTTTAAAAAGGTAAACTGGGGCAAAAGAATGTTTTTTGCATCAACCATTAACGGCTTTTGCTGCAATAACAATTGTTTGTTTACGGTTTCGGTGCTTGCCGGGGTAATATAAGTTTCAACAGTGCCAAACGGATAAATATGAAAAAACTGGTCGACCTTAGGATCGAGCGCGGTTAATACCGATTGGTAACTCAATGAGATACCCTGTATCTGAAATTTGGGTGCATCTTGTACTAACGACTGGATATCATCATCAAAAGTAGCCTGGTTATCAATCCTGATAAAGTTTTTATACGCGCTTATATCATAACCAGTGTAGTGTTCAATGGGCAAACGATCAAGGCTTATTGGATAATGATAGTAGGCTACTGCCGACTCCTTAATTTGATTAAGCTCAACGGCTTGCCCGGCATCTTCTTTGTTGGCTACGTTTAATATATTAAACGTAAGGCTGTTAGTGGTGAATGTTTGGCCATAATGGTCAACCAACTGTTTCCAGTTGTTTCGGGCAAGCACGCTGACAGTATATGGGAAATAGTAATTAGAATCCGGTACCTCGGGAATAGACTTGGTTATATTTACCGTGAGTTGCCCCAGGGGTTTATTAAATACCTCGTCGCTTTCAACATAAAATGACATGCCCTGGTAAGGCACTTTGGTAAACGGATCAAACGGTTTGCCCGGGGTTACCAGCCCGCTATCGGTTTGTATGTTAATCTTTTTCAGGCCATCGTTGTTAATATCCTGACCTTTGTTATTTAGACCGTTGATGGAGCCCACCTGTACAGCTATCGATAACTTATCAACCGTTAAGTCGTGGAAAAAGCTTGTTGGAAAGCCAAGGCCCGATCCTATTAAAACCTGCACAACCGGGTACTCGGTTTGGTAGCTGCCTGTGTGGGTTTTGGTGTTAAAGGCCACAATACCTTGTTCTGCTATTGGCATAAAAATGTAGAGTGCTCCAATTCCTGGCTTGCCGTTTTCATCATTTTCCTGAGCAAGAAAAAAGCCGCTTTCTGAAAGAAAATTTTTAGTTGAATCGGGCGCCGGGAACAAACCGTTGCCCATCACTTGCTTAATAGCCTCAACCTCCTCTTTGTCCATTTGCCGGTCAATGCTTAGCCAGCTTTTTTCGCCGGTTAGGGCTACCTGCAAATCAAGGCTTTTTAGCATGTTTGCATTAACCGGGAATTGATTGAAATTAAATGGCATGCTGAATTTGACGAGCCTGCTACCTCCCTGTAACACCAATTGGGGCGATGCGATGGCAAAGCCTATTTGGGTATTATTGGGTGGGGTTAGTTCGGCTTGTCTTTGGCTTATAAACTCGCAGATATTATTTGGCGCGGTGCGTATTACGCCCCCCGAGCCGAAGGTGGCCCATTTAGGATTTGGACCGGTGAATTTAGCCCCTTCGCCATCCATTGAATTTGCTACCGGATTAGCATACATCGCGGCAACTGTTTTTTGGGCTTCATCGGCGCTAACCGGTGTTTTTTGAATGAATATATTTTTAAGTTCCTTTACACTTGCCTGGTTAATAACAAAATCGGCTTCGGTACGGTAAACCTGTTCGGTACCGGCCGCGTCTTTTCCTGCCGATAAAGAGGTGCCCTGCGGCAAATCATACTCAGCAATGTTTTGGGCCAGTTGAAATATTACAAATACCTTGTCGGGGACGGCCGGTTTTTCGGCCAGGCGTAATACATCGCGGTAGTAAAAATCAAGCATACGCCCTGTAAGCCCGTTCATTTGTTCCTGCGCAAGCCCAAATAACTGAAGAAACGCGATATACAGTGCCATATAAGGCTGATGCGATGGATATTGCGTTATGGCAAAAGTTAGGTAGCCGGGTGCATCATCAACAATGTTGCTGATAACGCTGAAAAATGCCTGGAAAATATCGTCAACATAAGGTACAGCGTTTAAGATGCGGTCTTCTGGTGTTGTGCCCAGGTAGGTATCAAACTCGGGGTTAACGGTAGCGTTTAAACCCCATTCGTCCTTGTTTTGCAGTTTTGAAAAATCAATATTTAAAACAGTTTTTGAATCAACTACTATAAAGCCTTCTTCATAAGCGATTAATTTTTTAAGCTGATCGCTCAATGACGATTTAATTGCCAGGTCAATATCGGTGTGTAAAGGGTTTTGCGGAATCGCGGCAGTGTACCATTGGTCAATTTGCGTGGCGATGGCTACTATCTGGTTAAGCAAATCGGTGTATAACTCAACCGATGGGTTAAGCAATATTTGCTCGCTGATGTTTTCATAATCACTTTTAATTTTATCCAGCTTAACTGATGCTATGGATGCCGCAATTACGGCCATGTCTCTTTTAAAAAACTCAACCCAGCTAACTTTTGCAGGCGGGGTAGTATCATTTACCTCATCGCCGGGCATATCATAAAACCTGATCTGATTTGCATAGGATGCGGCAAATGATAGTAAATCCTCAAAGCTTCTGCCATCAATCGACACATAAGATGGGTCGAGGGCTTTAAGATAACGCTCCAACTGGCCCGAACCCTTTAGCATTATTTCGTTGTGGCAATTACAGTTTTCCATTTTTAAATGTATTTTGATGTGCAGGCTTTAAGAGCCGTTGATGTAAAAAATCTATTTTATTGGCAGGGACAGCTTTTTTATGTAGAAATATTGGTGGCTTCGTTAATATAAAAAGGATACACATAGTTGTACCGGGTATTGGTTGTGATGATGGTGTATTGTACATCAATGTTCAATACGCCATTGTTCTGATCGGGTACGGCTGTAACACTTTCCACAATGATCCTTGGTTCATTGTAAACCAAGGCATCATTCACTATTTTTTGTACCATGGCAATGGTAGGGGCAACCATAACATCAAAAACGTAGGGTTGTAAATTGCAGCCAAAATTGGGCAGCATTACACGCTCGCCGTTTAAGGTTGATATGATGATCTGGATGCTGCTTTGTACATCGGCCTCGTTAGCCAGCATATCAACAGTTGCCGTTTCCCTGCGAAACGTTGGCGGAAAGCTCCAGCCTGTTCCTAAAAAAGTTTGGTTTGTAGTAGCCATTTTTTAATTTTTTTAAACATTAACCCCCAATTAACACGGTGGGGCAACCTAAAACTATAGTGCCGCCATGCGCTGTTGAATCGCCCAGGCGCGCCGCCGGCTGACCGCCTATGAGTACTGTAGACGATCCCATTAAAATGCTATCTGGCGGCCCGCTGCATGTACACATGTTACCAGCTGTCGCGGCCGGCATGCCGCCAATTAACACGGTGGGAGCGCCGGGTGGCAGTATTGGCCCGCCTACGTGGGGCACACCGCCGGGATTTACCATTGGGCAAACATGATTGTCAGATACACGGGCAGCTGGTGGCATATTGGTATTGTTTATTATTAAACTTTAATTAATCATTACAGTGGTACCCTTTATAATCACATTGCCGGTGCCTGCCTGTATGGTAATGCCGCTTGGGTCCATTTTAATGCTGTTTTGATTTTCATCAGTCATGGCAAAAGCGCCCGAAGAATCATTAAGAATGATAGATTTCTCTCCTGTTGGCGTGGTTACAGATAGCGTGAGCCGGCTGTTGGTATCGTCGAAGATGAGTTTTATACCCTGCTTGCTTACAAAGCCATATTGCTCGGCACCGTTATCTACCGGTAAGGGCGATTTTTTTGAACTGCTGCTGTGCAGGTATCCTAAAATAACAGGCTCACGCGGATCATCGTTTAAAAAACCGAGGATCACTTCGTCGGTAGCTTGTGGGCGGAAATAAGTTCCGCGATTGGCGCCCGCGTCAAGCGTGGCAACCCTGGCCCAAATGCCATCGTTGCCCGATGTGATGGTAGGTACCTGTACCTTTACACGGTACTGACTTTGATCGGTATCGTTAACATCAAGCACGGTTCCGATAAGCAAGCCATTAACGCCGGGCAATAAGCCCGAGGTAGGCTTGTTCATCACATCCTCTTTTTTGTAAAACCATTCCTCGCTCCAGCCAAACTGCACATCGGTAGACCAAAATCCATCAAAAATGTGCATCACGCCGCTTACAAACACATTGCCGTTAAAACGATCGCCAACGCCGGCAAGGGTTATCATAGTGCCTGGTTTTACCTTGGCGTTTCCCTGGATGCGCACACGACCAACATTTTTTGAAAGGTGATTGCGCATCTCATAAGCGTCGGCCCAGTTTTGCAGCTGCGGCTGGGTTAAATGCCCGGGGTGGTTTAACTGCACCTGCGCATTAAGCACGGTAGCAAGGTCCGAAACCTGGATATTGCCGTTATCACTGAATGATGTGCTACCGGGACTCGATTGTTCAAGCTGTTGCTGTGTATAATCCCATGAAATACCCGATACTGAAGAAAACTGGCGACGTGCGTCCATCTCGGCTTCAAACTCAAAAATGCTTTGCCCGTAAGTAGCGGTTAACAACGGTGAGCCACTTGTAGTTGGCTTTTTAACAACCAGTTTGCCATCGTCGGTAAGTACCAGCATGCCATTGGCTTCGGCCCGGGTGAGGATAAAATCCCAGTTGGTGGCGTCAAACTGCACCAGTTGAGGTTGGGTTACGCCGGTATCATCAATATCGGTAGCCAGGCTGCCGGCCAGGGTTGTAATTACATCACTGTCCTTTTGGTTAATGTAGTACGCGCTGTTGCGGTTTGCAGTTAATGTTATGGCCTGGTCCTTAGCTTCGATGGTAAGCAGCGATGCCCCGTTTTGCTTTGCCTTAATGGCATGTTTTACAATGATGCCCTTAAAAACGGTGTCGGTTTGACCATGATAGCCTAACTGAACTTCTATGGTGCTGCCCGGCTTGTAGGTATCGTCATCGCTAAGCGGGAAGTCGGCATCAGAAGCCGATCCATCTAAAAACACAATTTTAGCGGATGATATCTTATTGAAAGTTTTATTTACCAAAATCCGCGAAAGCAAAACACTGGTACTTAACGCGGTTCCGTTAATGAGAACCTGTTGGGTAACCAAATCTGTTGCCTGCGCGGCGCCCGGTGGTAAACTATCTAACATAACTTAACTGATTAAATTTTTTGTTTCTATTTGTTTGAAATCGGCGGGAAAATGAGCGAGCTGCCTGCCGTAAGCTTCCTGAAGTTTTTAAGCTTGTTAACCTTAGCCACCTGCAAATAATAGCTTTGATCTTTATATATCCGGTTGGTTAATAAAGGCAACAGATCCCATTGTTTTACCGGCACGGTATGCGTAAGATCGGGCGAGGATAGCATGCTTAATATGCCGCCCAAAGCCTGCGGCGTACGCTCGGTAAAGGTGGCGCTTATCTTGGCCCGTATCGGTAGGCCGAACATATCAAACATGGTGTAGGTAACCGTTGATGATTTTAAAGAGCAATTGCAGATAAACAAACCATACTGTATCAACAGGTAATTAGGCTTATGAATTAAGCCATTGATGGTAGTTGTAGCTGCCCTAAACAGCAACACCTGCGCCGTAACCGGAATTTTTACGCCATTGGTATTTACCCCGGTTCCGTCAAGCGTAAGATCGATGGTAAATGTACGGGGCTGTATGCCGATAAAAGTAGGATCGGTACCGGCCTGGCCTACGGGCTTCTTTTCGTTCCAGTCAATGGTTTCGTTAATAGCTATATTTTCTGGATTAAACATGGCCAGGAACGGCACCCCTAAACTGGGAATCCCATTTTCATCAGTTGATATTATCTTGAGGTTGAAGGGCAACATTGCCGCGCTTTGCGTATCCATCAGCGTTCGTTTTTTTCTTTAATTATTTCGAGTATTTTTTCAATAGCTTCATATTCCAAACTATTGTTTGTTGCCGCCGGCGCCGGCTGGCTCCCCTGGCTCACCGGCGCTGTATCAACTATCGTCCGGATAATTACTTCGTTTATCTGTACAGGCATAGCGTTTTACATTTTTCGTTCAAAATATTGGTAGGCAAGCTCAATGGTTTCAACAGCCACCGAGTTATCCGCGGCCCTGAAATCAGATGTAGACCATTTTAACGGGTAGGCTTGCACCACATTCCATACGGCGTGGGGCTGGCCTGCTTCATCCATCAGTGTTATCAGCATATCAGATGGTTTAAAGTCATAAATTACCACTGTAAAAAAAGTGTTTATAGCCGAATTAAACCAATCGAGCAAGGCCGTACCTTTTAACAATCCTCTTTTTAAAACCAGGTTTGGATACTTGGCTCTTTTGGGCAGTTTGTAAACAAACCTGTTCTCGCCTCCTTCGCGCAGCTCGTCTACTTCAATTTCAACGGTTAAGCCGCTCACTTCCTGGAAACGTTGTTCGGTATCGCTATCGGCGCCGGTTACACCAACAAATTCAACTTTAAAGTAAAAGCCACCCGGTGGATAATAGGTTGCCATTTTACATCGCGGCTACTTTCATACCTTCGTGCACCAGTTCAATTGATTCAATCGCTATTTCGTTACCGGTAGCTTTTAAACCCGGACCTTCAATTTTAACCGGCCATGCCTGTGTTATGCTCCAAACAAAAACGGGATTGTTTTCGTCATTCAGTAAGGTAATTGTAAGGTCCCTGCGGTCGACGCCGGGATTGCCGCTGTTGTTAAGCCAGTCGTAAAAATTGTTGTCTTTTTCTATGTATCCTTTTTTCAAAGTGATATTGCTTGCTTTTTTAAGCCCCGGTCTTTTAAGCGGTAAGGTAGTGTATGACATTAGGCCGTCACGATAATCAATTGCCTGTACCTCTTGCGTAAGTCCGCTTACTTCTGAAAAACCTATAGGTGCCCCGCCGCCCAATGAAACACTGAAATGGAAGACTGGAATTGGATAATTTGCCATTTTATATTGTTTTTGATCTATTTTATAATACTGTTAAATACTTGTTATTCGCGATTAGGAGGTTTGCAGCATTTGTTCAAAACGAAGCACCACAAACTCAGCAGGACGTGCTACGGCCATTCCAATTTCGATGATCATTTTTCCTTCCAGGATATCAAACGATGTCATGGTGCTGCCCAGGCCTACATTTACAAAATAGGCCTGATCTGGCTTAGCGCCGGCAAGCGCACCATCGCGCCATTTCAAAAACAGGTAGTTTGAAATCATTGCCTGTACCTTAACCCAGGTTGCCGCGGTATTAGGTTCAAATACAAATGAGGCGGTTGAGTTTTTGATAGATTGTTCAACGGTGATAAAAAAGCGGCGAACGTTAATATATCTCCATTCATTGTCGTTACCATCAAGTGTGCGTGCACCCATAACCAGTGTGCCAAAATTGGGTGAGTTTAAAATAGCGTTTACCGATTTGCCGCTCTGGTCGTTCACATTCAGCAAGTCCTGTTCGCCGCGCGTTACCGATACCACTGCTTTGTTTACCGCATTTAAGGAAACGTTTGCAGGTGCTTTCCAAACACCCCTGGTGGCATCAACATTACAATAAACACCCGCAATAGCCGCCGAAGGAGGCAGGGTAATAAAATAACCCTGGTATTGTGTAAGTATGGCATTGTATAATAACGAAGCTGTGGTTTTAAGCGAACCAAGCGTTGCACCGGCGTTGGGGCTTGCTGGGTTAGGCACTGCGCCGTTAACGGTATAGGTGGTTATGGTATGGGCGTCAAAATCAAACTGGTAATTATATGATGTTTGCAGGAAGGGGTAATAAACTGCTCCGTATGAGCTTTCTGGTTGCCCGGCAGGTAATGGGCCAATGGTAGCACCGGTATCTGAGGCTACCGAGCTGGTGCTTTTAGGCACAGTTGTGGTAGCGGTATCAATAATGGCAAACCTATCGCCCAGGGTTGATGCCTGCAAAAGCATGGCCTCGTTAAAAGTATTTGGTGTTGGCGAGTATGCGGCTTCGGGGCATAGTAAAATAGTAGGCCCTTCTGTTGTGCCAAGCGTTGTAAGTCCGGCTTCCAGATCGGCCTCCAAAATACTGCCGGTGTACTTGCCAACCGATACAATGTAGCAGCGTGTACCGCCGTTTGCAAAGTAAAGTTTTACCGCATGGTACAAAATATGTTTACTCAGGCTGGCGTTGGTAAACGTTAGTTTGGCAGTGTAGCCGGTTGTTTTTCCGCCCGATTGTTGCTCATCTACCGCTATGGTAAGGTTTGCGGCGCTTTCAATATCGGGCCCTCCAAAATATTGAATATAATCGGCCATGCTATTGATGGGCGTGGGCACCCCGGCCAGATCGTCTGTTGCCAGGTTGGTAGCTATCTGCGTATAGCCTATAAAAGCGGGTACAGCAGATTCTACTTCTGCAATTGAAGGTGG
Source organism: Mucilaginibacter flavus (assembly GCF_030409315.1). Taxonomy (GTDB): domain Bacteria; phylum Bacteroidota; class Bacteroidia; order Sphingobacteriales; family Sphingobacteriaceae; genus Mucilaginibacter; species Mucilaginibacter flavus. The sequence continues at coordinate 134,049 of NZ_JAUFPS010000026.1, forward strand.
TAAGGTGGATATTTCTTCTACATATACACCTGGAGATCTGTAATTTGCCATTTTTTATTGTTTTTTAAAGTGATATAAATATGTCTGAGTAAATAGCAGGAGGGCTGCTGGCGTTAATAATGCCTGTTGATGGATAAGCCAGGCTCGATTTAACTTCGGTTTTATTGGTTGTAAAGTGTTTGTACAGCGTAAAAATGAGTGGCGCCCCGGTAGTACTGGTGGATAGGGTATATTTTTCCTGTAGCGGGATGTTAGCCAGCGATACAAACACAAAATTTAAGTCGGTATTGGAAGCCAGTTTGAATTTGATAGTGGCATCGTTGCAAGTAATACTAAGCTGGTTGATATAATCTGTTTTTTGCGCGGGCGTTAACTTGGCCATCTCCAGGTAAATAGGACTGGTAGTTTGCAGCTGTATGTTGTAGCGCCACAAGGTTGGCCGGTTTTTAAACAAAACGGTATAGTTTGGCCTGGCCGGCAGTAATGATTGATCCGGTTCAACCACCCTGTAATTCGCAGGCAGTGTAGCCGCAAGGGAGAGCTCGATAACGCCGAACACCGCCTGGTTGGCCATGGTACCCAAAAAGTAAAAGGTATCGGTAACCGCGTTGCTGATCAATAACTGACAACGCCCTGATGGAAATGCCGAAAGATCAAATTTCAACATTGAGTTGGTGCCCTGCACAATAACCGATGCCGCGTTAATTGTTAAGCCGGTTAAAAGATGTTTAACTACCGCCTGGGCCGGCGTTACAACGCCTGCAAAGCTGTAGCTGTAATAGGCATCAGATTTTTTTACCTGGTCGGTATTCCCATCAACACCCAATTTATTTTTTGATAGATGCAGGTTGGTGCGTAAGGCGGCGTTATCAACTACCTGATTGCTGAAATAATAAATATTGTCGGCTGTAAGCTGTGTTGGCAGTAAGTCAAAATTTATAGCGTCGGGGTTATTCAGCAGTATGAAAAAGCTGAGTTTATCGGTATTGGTAACCCTGTTTTTTAAAAGCGAATTACCGGGAACATTTGTACCCTGGGTGCGGGCCATAATGGTAAAACCGCCGGTGGTATCCGTGTTTTTAAACACCATGTTTTTTGCCTTTAAAAAAGTAAGGCATTCGTCAGTGGGCAGTATGGTGAAATCCAGCTTCGGCGTAGTAGTGTATGCCGCGCAAATGCCATTATTATAAAACAATTGCATTACCGATAAGGTGAGCAGGGGCGAATATTTGAGTGTTAGCGTTGCCATAATTTTAATCAGTTTTCAACAAAATTTAGTTCACTAACAGCAGTAACCACGTCGCTGCCCTTGGTTTCAAACACGGTAAGTAGTTTAACCCGGTAAACGGCGCTGGGCATATATTTTGAGCTTAGCATGCCCCACAGGTTATTTTGCTGCTCAAATGTTAGGCTAACCAATTTGAAGCTTAACCTATCTATCATTTGCCATGGCTTATTAACCCCGTCGGTTACTGATGCGTTAAGAGATGGGTAACCCTGGCTATCAAAAACCGAATGCGATTGAAAGAACCCGATAACATCCGATAGATCGCGCAGGGCGGTGAGGTAGTCGGAGTTATTGGCAACAAACAGCAGGAACAAATCAATTTCAACCGGCGGATTAAGCTTTACGTACTTTTTATCGGGCGTTGGTAAATAGTAGGCTTGTTTTCCTTCCCTGCGTTCTTCCTCAATATTTACCAGCATTACGGTAACATGCGTCGAATCTGTAATGTTGATATTGCCGTTTGGTAAAACAATGGGTTTCAAATCAACCACGTTGCCAGTTTTATAGCTTCCCGGGTCATTTTCCCTGTTCACCATGTAGGCTTCAAGCTCGCTTTGTATAAATTGAAGTGCGGTACGTATCATACAATAAGGCAGATAAAGGTTTTTTACTTGGTTCAGGTACGTTTAATATTAGCGCGACAGTATTTTGCATTTATGCCAATACTTTAACAGTATCAGTCAAATAATAAATGTTTAATAGTTAAAATAATTGGCCTAACATATCGGGCTTACACACATCAGGGCTTGTGTATTTTCTTAATCCCAACAGGAGTAAAACTATTGGCTAATGTGTTGTATAACAATAGGGTTAGTACGTGTTTGCGTACGTAGTTTTACGCAAGACGGCTGGTGCTAAACCGAAGTCCATTGAAAATTAAAGTGAAATTGATGTTAATTATTAATTTATAAGAAATAATAGTTATAAATTATTAATTAATTGTATTTATTGGAGATTGGGCGTTTCTTGTGACGCTGCGGAAAAATCGGGTTGGTTAAATTATTTTTGTTTTTGTGGGAGAGATTTGCAAAATGGCACAGGTTTGCGATTGCTCTTTGGCTAATAAACTGTACTTGCGCCAAAGGTGAGGAAATGGTATCTTTAACTACCGCAGAATTATCCGTCTAATATAAAAGAACTACTATGAGACTTCCCGGTTGTGGAGATATCGTGTTTATCAACCCTGCGAAAGCAATCGAAGTGATGAAAAAATACCATGCCGGCGAGATCGTATACGTATCAGCGGAAGATGTGGAATTCAGGGCATACGATTTGCCGGCGCTGCCAGAACTTAATATGCCTGATGCATTTCCCGAATGCTGCGAGGGGCACCGAGACATGTACCAATCTTTGAGAGATGAGTTTGAGCGTTTTCCCAATTGCTGTGCATGGCACAAAAAACTGATGGCCACGCCGTGGTTTGATAAACGCGACTATGTAGATATGCCGCTGAAAGTAATGAACAGCTTTGCTTACTCCATCAGTTTTATCAAGGAATATATGAATACGCCCGATTGGCATAAAAGAATCAAAGATTATCTGACAACGACGATCCGCAGTTTTGGTCAATTTCCACTCAATTACGGGCCGCCACTGGGTATAAGTCAGTATGCGTCAATTATCCGAAATAATCTGCCGCTGATTGATGAGCTTTCGCCCGAGAAACACATGGCTATTGAAGCAATATTAAATGGGCATGTTCGTAGCGGAAAAGACAAAAGTGAATCTGATTTCGACTTACTGATGAACATTTATCGTGAATGGTTGCGAATCTTCCCTTTTGAAATTCCTTATTTGCAACCGCTTCGGGCTCATCTTGAAAACACTATCCCGATATTAAAGGAAGAACTAGAAACAAACATATTCACCGGTCAAACGACCTATTCGCTCAAATCAAAAGCTGAACTGCTGGATTTTATCAAAAAGGCGACGACTATTATAATTACCGATCTCAATGCGGGAAAGCTTTTTGAAAAGGGAGTATTAAATGATATCAAGGAAACCGCTTTGAAATTACTAATTGCCAACCGCCGCCTGGAGATCGAAGAGTTGCAATTACCCACGAGGGGTGACCAAAGTGCTTATTTAAGGCTGCTTAAAAAATGGCTGAAAGGTGAAAAGAAATTTATAGCCGAACTCCGGCTGACATTGGGTGACGAAACACACGATGAATTATTCCGCAGGTCATTATGTGATGTCATCCAGAATTTTCAGCGTAACGACGGCAACGAACCAAGTTTATTGAATGTACGAAACAACGGAGTGGCTAAAGAATCGATGGTCAGATACGCCGTAAAGAACTTTTTGTCGGCCAGATTTCCTGACGCCACACTAGTTGCGGAAGAAGAAAAGGGTACCGGTTTCATGGATCTGAAGCTATATCATTCCTCATTTCCGCATAAGGTCGTCGAATTTAAGGGCTGGTGGAATTATGATAAGAAAGATCTCGCTTTCCAGCTTACCGGCTATTTAACCGACTTCGAACAAGAAGGGTACGTGTTCATGATAAATCATCTAAAAGCGACGGATATCTCAGCCGCCTACGAAAAGTTGTTGCAAAGGGCAAATATGAATTATGTCACAGGCTCGTGGGAAAAGCATCAACAGAAAACTTCAGATTTTTATTTTTTTAGCTCCAAGCATCAATTTTCCGGGCGCGAGAAAACACTGTATCATTTTATTTTTAATGTTTACTTTTAGTCCTAAAACGGCATTTGTGCGCTCTCTGGCAACTTTCATTAAGGAAAAACTCTTAGCGTTAACTAAAAGGCTTTGAAAGTGTGGTGGCTACTGTACAAATTTCGAACTATTTCCCGTCTGATTTGCGCCTATTAGCGAATTTAGACTTATAAAAAGCTTTCTGGTCATCTATTCGTAAATGGTCGATCAAATTGCAAATTAAAAATAACGTCTTACTTGACCATGACGTGTTATTCGGACAAGCGCATCTACTGAAATCCTATTTAGAAAGCAAATAACGGATTGTAAATTAGATGTTAACATATTTAAAATATCTCTTAAAAATAAAAATAGCGGAGCATTTACTTCGATTGAAACTGGGGCGCAAAACTCCTTGTTAAATTCATCGCGAGGTGATGAAATTACAATACTTGCTTCTAACACACGTGGCACTTCATTGAAAGCAAGTTTTATAAGGGAAAGAGTTTTCATTAAATCCGAAAAAGATTCTAATCATTCATATTATTATTGAATATGTTTGAAATTCAATATTTTATTTAATTTTATTATCTAAACTTATCAAATATGGTTCCCGTTAGAGTAATAGAATATCATTCAGCTAAATATGGTATGCCCATTGGACAATCACAAGCTGTTTATTTTAGCTTAGAGGCATTTTTAAATAATGCGTTTAATGCTATCGAATCAGTGCCTACAGTTGAGGTAGACGAGGCATGGCACACCTTTATTTTGCACACGCGCCAGTACCATGATTACTGTATGGTAACATTCGGCAGATTTATTCATCATAACCCCCACCCTATCAACTTAATAAATAACTGTGACACTGGTGGCCAACAACGCGCAAAATGCGACAAGGAAGATGACGATAAAAAATGTGAGGCCGGATTTAGTAATCAGGTGTTCGCTAAATGTGACGATGGAAGTGAAACTGGGCGTTGCGATGCACAGTTGACCGAGATTTTAAAACTTGCTAACTGATATGGCGGACGAGACATTTTGTGCGAACACAAGTACGCTTGTAACCATCGTGATCAGCGTTATCGCGTCCATCATAACTCTCGGTATCGTGCTCATTTGGAATAAGATGATTATACCATTCATTGAAACCTTACTATATAAGGGGATTTATGTTGGTGAAAAATGGACTATAGAGATGGGGGATCAAACGGCAGACCAAACACCATTAAGCGCAACACGGAATACAGTGCTGGAAATAAAACAGAGGGCAAACAAACTTTCTGGTAAAGCGACCTCTTCGCTGATACTAGATAATGAAACAAGTGATTGCATTTTTTATAATATCGAAGGTGAAATTAAAGATAGGTTTGTTACTTTATTCCTTAAATGTAGTACCAGAAGCAGGATGGCATATTCGACTTTTTTACTTGAGATTGTTTCGGATGGGTCGTTAATGAAAGGATATAGAACTTTTTACGGGCTAAAACGTGAGCGTATAAATGCTATTGCTTGCACATTGAAAAAATTGCCAAATTAAACATGAACCCCTTATTTGGCGCAAGTCTTGTGTATTAAACAAAGTGTCTGTCACAAGTCTGCCATTCCCCTTTTGGCCAATACACAAGACTTGCGCCAGGGGGAATAGGGTTGGCTAAGAGGTCTATTTCCCTTTATTTGAAATAGTTACAGGCGTTGCCGGTTCAATAATTTTAAAGGTTACGCTAACACGCACGCCATTCAAATTATCTATCTCAAATTTGCCGCCTAATTGTTTGCTCAACCCTTTCATCAGGTTCATACCAAGTGATTTGATTTTGTCGAAATTAAAATCAGCTTTTATTCCGGTACCCTGATCAATAATTTTTAATAATGCAAACCCATTGTCTTTTTGGAAAAGATGAATTTTAATAGTTCCTGTTTTGTCGCCCGGGTAAGCATATTTTATGGCGTTGGTTGCTGCTTCATTAAAAATTAAGGCTAAAGGCATGGCTTGCGATACATCCAGTTCAATTGCATCTACATGCTTTTCAAAAAGGATCCGTTTATCCAGGTCAAAACTATCTTTTAAAAAATTGATTTGCTCATCAATATACTCGGGCATGCTAATAAGATCAAGACTGTCTGACTGATAAAGCTTCTGATGAATTAAAGCAACAGAGCGCATCCGGTTTTTACAGTTTTGTATTGCTTCCAGCGCTTTTTCGTTACTAACATAAGCGGCTTGCTGCTGCAGTAAACTCATTACCATTTGCAGGTTATTTTTTACGCGATGATGTATCTCTTTAATCAGCCATTCTTTATCTTCAATAAGCCCGTCTTTTTCAATAACCAGTTGGTTTAGGAAATGATTATTGCGCTGTTTTATCCGGTAGCCTTTGTAAAGAAAAGCCATGCAAATTACCAGCAAGGCAATGCCGGCGAAGGTAAGGTTGCGAACGGTATTGGCGTGGTAAACCAATTCGCGCTGTAAAAGACCGTCTTTTTTAAGCAGACTGATGTCTTTTTCCCTTTGCTCTGTTTTGTATATGATTTGGAGTTCGGCAATTTGTTTGTTTTTAGTAATACTGAAAATAGAGTCATTCATTGTCTTGTAAGCGAGCAAATGATTCAACGACCCAAGGTAGTCGCCTTTTGCAGAATCTGCCTTATAGTTTAATGAAAGCAACTCCAGGCGTTGGCCAATTGTAAAGCCACTTGCTGTAAGGTCTTTTAAATAGAAGCTGGTTTTGTCAAACTTATTTTGCTTTAAATAAAACCTTGCCATGTCCAGTTTGCCAATATTAAGGTATATCCCATCTGGATTTGGCAGCGAAAGCAGTCTGTACATTTCAAGGTATTTTTCTTCTGCCGGGCGCAAGCGGTTTTGGGCTTCGTAGCAGTTTGCTTTAATCTCGGCAATGAGTCCTTTAACAAAGTCGCTTTCTGGCGGATGTTTTTTTTCCGCGTCATTAATCTCATGGAGCGCTTCGTTTGCTTTTCCTTCCTTAATCAGTCCCTGAACAAGAAAGCCAACCGTGCGAATAATTCCTGTTTGGGGAAAATTGGGTTGCTTTTCCCGCGCCTGTATGCATTTTCTATATGCCGCAATACTGTTTTCGGTTTGGCCAAGTTCCTGGTAAACTTCTGCCAGTTCACCATAAACTAATTCGGCCTTTGTGGTGTCGTTTGTTTTTTGCATGTGTTCAACACCTTTTAAAATATACTTCAGGGAAATGTTAAGGTTCCCGTCGTTTCTATTTATAGCCGATAGAATATAATAAGCTTCATCAACTTCCGGGAACCTGGAATTTGCATATTTTTTTAACAGCTGCAGGCATTCATTTTTTCCAGAGTCTGGGTAACCGGCTGCTACATAGGTGTTTGCCAAATCTTTACGAATCATGACTGCCAGATTCGTTTTGTTCACATGCTCCATTATTTGTAAGGAGATTTTACATGCGTTAATGCCCTGTTTAAATCTTTTAGCTATAGAGTCTGCATTTCCCGAGCGGAAAGCCAGCGTATAATATCCCAGGTTATACCAAACCCTCGCCTCCTCCAAACTCTTTCGTTTAGCATGCAGACTTGCAATCGCTTTTAAATAAATTTGGGTTCCGCGTTCATTGTCTCTTAATGACATGTAGTAAAAGCCAAAAAAACCAAGACATTTTTCAACCATGAAATGCCCGGAGGGTGGATTGAGTTGTTTGCTTAACTGGTATACTTTATTGAAATACATAAGCGCGGTATCATGCGCGTGATTATGACCATCATCGTGACTATTGTAATAAAACGCTATAGATGCAAGCTTACTTAACCGATTGGTATCATTTTCCATTCTTTGGGTTACGTCAATGTATTTTCGCAAATCGCGCTCGTTGGCAATTTGACCCTGGCAGGTTGTTACCGCAATAAACAGGGGACATAACAGGAGTAAAAATTTAAACATTTGCGCCTTAAGCAATGGAATAGGAAAGGTTTTTAAAAGTCAATCGTATGGGAATTCAAATTTAAATCCACAAATAGAGCTATGCTGAGCAGGTGTTTTGCAAAGAAGGTATATGCTTGCAGTTCAGTAATATCAGCACTAAATACAATTTTTAATGACGCTTATTTCCAGGAAACTTATAAAGTGCAGCAACGATATTTAGTTGTAATTGGCAATGAAACAACGTTATAGCGCTGTTGATTGCAACGTGGCGGAGTTATTCTCACGCGTCCCAAAAACACTTTTTCTCCATAAAAAAAGCCCCTTAGCGTTAGCTAAGAGGCTTTGAAAGTGTGGTATCAGCTGGGATCGAACCAGCGACACAAGGATTTTCAGTCCTTTGCTCTACCGACTGAGCTATGATACCTCGTTTTCGGGAGTGCAAATATAGTTTTCTTTTTCGGTTTTGAAAACTATTTTTTCAAAAAAAGCATAATTTTTTTTGACAGATAGGGTATATTTAAACAATCTGCCAACTAATCAGTTACTTAGCAGTTGTATTTTTTTTAGCTTGCAAAACATTTTTCCATATCAACTAATCAATTAACTTTGACAAAAATACTATGCACGCATAATGATTGCACAGGCTATATTTATTATCATTTTAGGGGCAGCCGTTTACCTGTTTACCAAAAACGCGGGTAAAGTACGGCGCAATATATTGCTGGGCAAGGATGTGGACAGAACCGACCAGCCTGCCCTGCGCTGGAAAACCATGGCTAAGGTGGCTTTAGGTCAAACTAAAATGGTTAAGCGCCCGGTGGCGGCGGTGATGCACTTTTTTATCTACATGGGTTTTATCATCATTAACCTGGAAGTGCTGGAGATTATGATAGACGGCGTATTTGGCTCGCACCGTATCTTCTCCGGTCCGTTGGGCGGCTTATACAATTTGCTGATAGGTAGTTTTGAGGTTCTGGCCCTTTTGGTGCTTGTTTCCTGCGTTGTTTTCCTGTGCCGTCGTAATATTGTCCGTTTAAAGCGCTTTTCGGGCACCGAGATGACCCAATGGCCAAAATCTGATGCGAATTATATCCTTTGTATCGAAATACTGCTCATGACCGCCTTTTTAACCATGAACGCGGCCGACTATAAATTGCAGCTTTTGCATTTTGAGCACTACGTCAAAGCGGGTAGCTTCCCCATAAGTTCATTGATAGCTCCAATTTTACCCGGCAGCGCAAGCGCGCTTTCTGTTTTGGAACGTGGCTGCTGGTGGTTTCACATCGTTGGCATCCTGGCATTTTTAAATTACCTGCCTTACTCAAAGCATTTTCATATCCTGCTGGCTTTCCCTAATGTTTATTATTCCAACTTAAACCCTAAAGGGAAGTTTACCAATATGGCCTCGGTAACCAACGAGGTAAAGGCCATGCTTGATCCTTCTTTTGTGCCCGAAAATACCGGCGAACCGGCTCGTTTTGGCGTTAAGGATGTAACCGATTTAACCTGGAAAAACCTGATGGAGGCCTACACTTGTACCGAATGTGGCAGGTGTACATCGGTGTGCCCGGCAAATATTACCGGTAAGCTGCTATCGCCACGCAAAATTATGATGGATACGCGCGATAGGGTGACCGAGGTAGGTAATAACCTGGATAAGCATGGTAAGGACTATGACGATGGCAAAACTTTGTTGGATACTTACATCAGTCGCGAAGAGTTATGGGCTTGTACAAGCTGTAACGCCTGTACAGAGGCCTGCCCGGTTAATATCAACCCGCTTGAGATTATTACCGAAATGCGCCGGTACGTGGTAATGGAAGAATCACAGGCCCCGGCCAGCCTCAACAATATGTTTGGCAATGTAGAAAATAATGGAGCCCCCTGGAAATACAGCCAGGCCGATAGGTTTAACTGGGCCGATAACGAATAAGCCCACGGGCTGTTTAAAACGTAAATAATGTTACAGGATATCGCTACGATAGAATTAAAATACCAGCAATTTATAGAACGGGTTGCCGCCACCAAACTGGTATGGGCGCTAATGAGTAAACAGGGCTGGGCCAACTCACACGCGCAGCACGATGAAGAAGTAGGGGTAGTGCCATTTTGGGCCGATAGAGCCTTGGCTAAGGTTTGCGCCCGCGATGATTGGCGTAGTTTTGTGCCCACCGAAATACCTTTATCCGATTTTTTAGAAAACTGGTGTGTAGGCATGGCCGAAAACGGAACCTTAGCCGGCATTAACTGGAACGCTACTATGATAGGGAAGGAGATTGATACCTTAAACGTAGCTCTGGATATCCTGAATCGATTAAAAGCCATTAATTCGGCAATTACATTTAAAAACTACGGCAGTTTGGATGAGTTTATAGCCGATATCAGCGAGGAGCCGCTTGATTAAATTATAAAGCAATGGATCAAAAAATACCCACCATGGCCCAGATGGCCGCCGAAGGTAAGGAGCCCGAAATATTGTTCTGGGTTGGCTGTGCTGGTAGTTTTGACGAGCGAGCGCAAAAAATTACCCGTGATATCTGCAAAATATTACAGCATGTAGGCATCAGCTACGCGATTTTAGGTACCGAGGAAAGCTGCACCGGCGATCCCGCTAAACGTGCCGGCAACGAGTTTTTGTTCCAGATGATGGCCATGAATAATATCGCGGTGTTAGATGGTTATAACGTTAAAAAGATAGTCACCGGCTGTCCGCATTGTTTTAACACGATAAAGAACGAGTATCCTGGCCTTGGCGGTAATTACGAAGTGATTCACCATACGCAGTTGATTCAGCAACTTATTGACGAAGGGAAGTTAAAAGCCCAGGGCGGAGAAAGCTTTAAAGGGAAAAAGATCACCTTTCATGATCCATGTTACCTTGGTCGCGGTAATAGCGTTTACGAGGCCCCCAGGGCAGCTTTAGAAGTTTTGGATGCCGAGCTTGTAGAAATGAAGCGCTGCCGCTCAAACGGCCTGTGTTGCGGTGCAGGCGGCGGGCAAATGTTTAAAGAACCCGAGGCTGGCAAAAAAGATATCAATATAGAACGTATAGAAGATGTGATAACGGCCAAAGCGCAGGTAGTTGCCTCGGCATGCCCGTTTTGTATGACGATGCTTACCGATGGTGTAAAAAATCAAAATAAAGAGCAGGAAATTAAAGTACTGGATATTGCCGAGATCACCGTTAAGGCTAATGGCTTATAATCCTTTAGCTTTAAAATAATTCAAGGCATTTTTCAAGCTATCCAAACGGGCGGGGCTCATGTTTTTTACGGGCAGTTCAAAGGTGGTTGCCATAGAGTCAAGATCTCCCTTTGGATCATCATACGTTTGTACAATAATATCATCGGCCAGGGTGCTGAATTTGATGCTGCCCGTGGTGTCGCTACCCAGGTATTCAATGTTGTTTAAACGGTGTAAATTGAACGAAAAATACTCCTGGTTACCATGTTGATAAGTTTTCCTTAAACGTAAAAAATAATCGTTGGTAACATTTAGTTCCCATTTTTTTAGTTTGGCATCAACAGGGGGCGCGTATGATTCAAACAAGCATTTATTGCTCCAGCTAAGCCATTGCAGCTCATCAAAACCAGGGCCAAAGCCGTAAATTAAGCTACTACACGCCAATAATGCTATAATGAGCGCCGTTTTTTTTATTGACGGCATAATTGATGTTTTCATGACAACAAATTGTTACCCTAAGTTAATAAATTGATATTTTTGCAAATGGAATTTTCTCAACACTCAAGAGTTTGGATCTATCAATCGGATAAAAAATTAACCGACCAGGAAGCCCTTCAAATTCAATCGGCACTCAATAATTTTACCACCGGTTGGACAGCCCATAACCACCAGTTAAGGGCAAAAGGCGAGGTGCGTTATAACCGGTTTTTAATATTGATTGTTGACGAAAGCCAGGCCGGTGCCACCGGTTGTTCAATCGATAAGTCGGTTCATTTTATGAAAGAAGTTGAGCAGCACTTCAGCATCAATTTGTTTGATAGGTTTAACCTTGCTTATCGCGAGGGCGAGGAGATTTTATCATTACCTCGCCATGCTTTCGAGGAGCAATTGAAACAAGGCAAAATAAATACCGAAACCATTGTGTACAACAACATGGTGCAAAACTTAACCGAGCTGGAAACCAAATGGGAAGTGCCTTTTAAAAACAGTTGGCATATACAACTTTTCAGAGATTTGGTAAATGCTTAAGACCGATGGTTTTTAAGTATTTGTAAGTAAGGGCAATTGTTTCTAAATTTATTTTATGGAACAATATGATCCCCGGGTAGATGCCTTTATTGAAAGGTCGGCCGATTTTGCCAAGCCTATTCTTGAATATTTACGTGAACTCGTACACGAAACATCACCGCTATTAACTGAATCAATCAAATGGGGCTTCCCGTTTTTTGATTATAAGGGTGTAGTTTGCCAAATGGCTGCTTTTAAAGAACATTGCTCATTTGGGTTTTGGAAGGTTTCATTATTGAATGATCCGCAAAACGTGTTAATGCGCGGCGACGGCGGTGCCGGTAATTTTGGCCGGATCACTAAGATAGAAGATCTGCCATCAAAGGAAATACTGCAGGATTTTATCAGGCAGGCCATTGCACTGAATGAAAGCGGTAAAAAATTACCCGCGGCCCCCAAAAAGACGTCTGCACCCAAAGCAGAACTGGTTATCCCCGAGTACTTCACCGAATTTTTAAAGGCCTATCCCAATGCCAGCCTTAATTTCGATAGATCGAGCTATTCGTACAAAAAAGAATACGTGGAATGGATTGTAGATGCCAAAACCGATGCAACCCGGCAAAAGCGTATGGAAACTGCAGCGGAGTGGATTGCCGAAGGAAAATCAAGGAATTGGAAGTATAAAGCCCCTAACCCCCTAAAGGGGGAATGAAAAATTGTGCTCTGAGCTTCTATTCCCCCTTTAGGGGGTTAGGGGGCTAAAAATCCAACGGCCCTAACCTTTTCATATTCTTCATAATAAGGTATTGCCTGTGTTTTAAATATTGCGTAGGGTTGGTGGCCGACCATTTAAGCGGACTTGGGAAAATCACCGCTATAGCCGCCGCTTCATGCCTGGTTAAATCGGACGCCGATTTGTTGAAATAAGCTTGCGAAGCTGCTTCAATACCGTAAATACCATCGCCCATCTCAATCTCGTTAAGATAAACCTCCATAATGCGTTTTTTGCTCCAGAAAACCTCTATCAGCACGGTAAAGTATGCTTCGATGCCCTTGCGTAATAACGACCGGCCCTCCCAAAGAAATACGTTTTTGGCAACCTGCTGTGATATGGTACTGCCGCCTATCAGTTTTTTACTGTGCGAGTTTTTTTCGATAGCTTTTTCTATCGCGTGAAAATCAAAACCGTGGTGCTCTAAAAATGTCTGATCTTCGGCGGCTACGGCGGCGCGCTTCATGTTGTCAGATATTTCGTCGAAGCTTTTCCAATGCTTGTCAATCTTCCAGTCTTTACCGCGGGCTTTTTGTTGAAAACCCCGTTCAATCATCAGCCAGGTAAATGGGGGAGGTACAAAACGATAAAGGAGTACTCCAAATAAACTCAAACCAAAAAATAAGATAAAGGCCAGTTTAACTACCCTTAGAATCAGCCGGATAATGCCGCTAAATTTGCCGCCTTTATTTTTTGAATTTGAACTTTTAGATTTCGAGTTCTTAGTTGTACGCATTTAAATTACCAGGGTATGCTGATGTTAATATTGCTGCTATAAAAAAAGGTGCTTTGCAAAAGCAAAACACCTCTAAATTCTGTATTTAAAATCTAAATCCGAAATCAGATATCCGACTTCCGAAATAAATAATTACTCAGCTACTACTGAGAAAGGAACTTGTACCTTAACTTCTTTGTGCAGGTTAACGTTTGCGATGTAATCACCAACAAACTTGGGCTCCTGGTCAAAAGTGATACGACGACGGTCAACATCAAAACCTTCTTTTTTCAACGCGTCAGCAATTTGAATAGTGTTGATAGCGCCGAAGATTTTTCCGCTTTCACCGGCTTTAGCGCCAATGTTAAGTTTAACACCTTCTAAACGTGCAGCAATCGCATCGGCATCCTTGCGGATTTTTTCTTGTTTAAACTGAGCTTGTTTCAAGTTTTCAGCTAAAACTTTACGTGCGCTTGGTGTAGCTAATATGGCGTAGCCTTTAGGTAAAAGGTAGTTACGGCCATAACCTGGTTTAACGTTTACTACATCGTCTTTATCACCCAGGTTTTTTACATCTTGTTTTAAAATAACTTCCATTTCTTAAATCTCCTATTATTTTAATGAATCTGTAACGTAAGGTAATAAACCAATGTGACGTGCGCGTTTAACCGCCTGAGCCACTTTACGCTGAAATTTCAATGAAGTACCAGTTAAACGACGTGGTAATACTTTACCTTGATCGTTAATGAACTTCAACAAAAAGTTAGCGTCTTTGTAATCGATATACTTAATACCATTCTTTTTAAAACGGCAGTATTTTTTACGGTTATCCTCCACTTTTGGAGCGGTAACGTATTTAATTTGTTCGTTTGCCATTAGTTTGCTGCCTCCTCTGTTGCTTTAGGTTTTTTGTTGAAAGCACCGCTACGTTTCTTGTCGTTGTAAGCAACGGCATGTTTATCCAAAGCAATGGTAAGGAAACGCAAAACACGCTCATCGCGCCTTAACTCAACCTCCAATTTGTTAATTAATTCACCTGGAGCCTTAAATTCAGTTAAGTGATAGTACCCTGTAGTTTTCTTTTGAATAGGGTACGCTAATTTTCTCAAACCCCAATTATCCTCCTGGACAATTTCGGCTCCGCCATCAGTTAAAACTTTGCTGTATTTGGCATTAGCCTCTGCAGCAACTTCTACTGATAACAACGGGGTTAGAACGATCACGATTTCGTACTGTTGCATTGTTATACTTTGATTTTTTAATTAATTCCCCGCTATTACGGGGCTGCAAATGTAGTAAGAATAATTTGAAAATAAAAGTTCAATAAAAGCATATTTTAATGGCTTGATAATTAAATAATTAATGTCTATTTTCATAGCACCTAAACAAGTTGTCATGAAAGTATATTTCCCTAACACCGCTATCAAAAAAAGTTGCAGTTTTTTTCTTGCTTTAATGATGTTTCCATTTTTCGTTCAGAGCCAAAGCAAGAGTGTTAAACCTGCGGTTAAACCAATTAAAAATATTGTTAAAACACCTGTTGTAAATAATAAAATAGTTATTAAAACAGGCAGTTTTAGCTTAGTGAAAACCCCGGAATTTATTAAGGCAGCTGCCGGGGGGACAATATTGTATGATGTAATTTATATACCTTTTTATATTACGGGCAGTACCCCTAAAAAAGACATGCCTGTTAAATTAAATATAAAAAGCTATTCAAAAACAAACTCAATGTTATTCGTTACTTCATCGGGGCCATTAGCAAATGATACAGAGACTATACAAAAAGAACAGTTTGATGGAACAACCAAGCTAATTTCTATACCTGTTAGGGTAGTGTATAACGGCCCGATAGATATGGATGCAGAAGCATATATCAAAATAGATGGGCAGGATAATGAATATTACAAGGTAGCATTTGGCAGCGAAGTAAAAAAAGATAATGCCGGGGAAAAGATCACAGATGTAGCGCCGGTAAATACCACTGGTGTGGCTAAGGCAACCATAACCCTGTTAGATAGCGTATCAACTTTTACTTTAGATACCATTAGGCCAAATACGGCTAATAGTTACCAGGTGAAGCTATTTTTAAAATTGGGCAGAGGTTTGGCAAAGGATTCTGTTTTAAATGTTTCTATTAAACCTGTGCAGCCTTTACAAAATTTGGAGTTGCCCGCCGCCGATCAAAAAGTTACCATACAAATAGATAAAGACGATTGGAACGACGCAGCTGATACCGTGGTAAACAAGTATGTTGAAGTTTTGGTACAACAGAAAACTTTGGCTAAAGATGAGCAGGGATCTTCTAATTAAATTAAAAGGAATTAAAGGGAAGCACCTGGTAAAGGTGATGCCTTTTAAAACAAAAAGTAAAAATAATGCGGCAAATATTAAAGTATCTGATAGTGTTGAACTGTTACCTGGTGACGATTCAGAAATTACCCGTGACTACAACTTCGCAGTTGATCCCGTCGATCCGTTGACCGTAAAAGTTAAACTAACAGGCGACTATAGAGAAGGAAATAATAACATAGCTTTCTCATTTTTAGATACCTCTTTAGCAAAGCGTTTTCAAATTCTCGGCTCGCCGGTTGAAATAAAAAAAGACAAATGGAAAGAGGCGTTCGCACAACCAGGCAAAACGATACAGATTAATTTAAACTTGAAGAGTATTACGCCAATTGACTCTGTAGCAAAGAATACGCAACGAATGGATCTTATCATCACCGGTCAAACCCAGGAAAGGCACCGCGTTAAGTTAAGTATGCCTGATAAACCATTTTGGGCGGAGATTGGTACCAACTTCGACTTGTTGGATAACCTAAAAACCAACAATTTTTATGCGGGCGTGTATATGTTTGACAAAGACATTGCCCGGCTGTGGGCGAAAAAGAATGGCAATAATATCAGTTTTAGCGGCGGTGTTTATGAATCACAATCAGTAAGTATAAGATCCACCAATAATATCTTTGATTACAAAGACGGAGCTTCTGGGGTTTTGGATACTACAACAGGAAAAGTAAAATCGTATAAAACTTATCGAGATACAGGAAGTATAAGTTCAACCACATCCATTAAGCGAATCGGGCTTTTTATTTCTCCTATGTTTAGGATAACCAGCGGAAAAACTGACGCCAATGGACTTCATCTTTTTATCGCTCCATACTTCGAGATGCTGTGGCAACGAATTTCGGCAACGGTTGATTATTCAAAAGCTAATAAAACATATAGCATAACATCTGCTGCCGGGAAGCCTGACAGTCTCAGAGTTGCAAGTCTCCCATACAAAACTCAGTCATTTAATTTCGACTTCAGATCGCATTACCTGGGTCTTGCAGTACCGTTATATATTAAAGAGAACGATTTTAACTTATATTTTAACCCGATGATTGGTTTTAGTAACCAGGGTTTTATGATAGTTTCTGAAGGATCGACACGTAAAAATTTTCCGGATATCAACAGTTCTACAGTCGGGTATAGTGACATCTTAAATTTAAAAAGTCCGGGTAATGGATGGCATCCTTTTTATATGTTTCAATTCAGACTTAATGAAGTGGCTTATGGCATCACTTTTAGTGGTGAGATTCGTGGCTTAACAATTTCTGGTTCTCAACCTGTAATTACGTTAGCCATTAGCAAAAAGTTTAATCTCACAGGTTTATTTAAACCTATTTTATCTACCTATAAATAGCAGTTGGTATGGGCGCCAACTCGAAACCCAATCCCCACCAGGTGCTAAACCTGGTGGCAACGGCTACAGATTTGCAATGGGTTAGTAAAAACACGGCAATCCTGGTGGTGCATGGCATTGGTAACCAATTGCCACTTGAAACAATTGATCAGTTTGGGCGCGGTCTTATACAGCAATACAGGGCAGAATACCGGGAAGGGTTTAGCATAAGCCATAAGATAGTTTCAAAAAAAAGTGATGATAATGGCGTTTGGTTTGATAACGCTTTACGATTGCAAAAAGACGATAGTGAATACTTTATTGACATATATGAGTATTACTGGGCCGATTATACCGAAGATAAAGCAAGCTGGAAGGACTTAAATACTTGGTTACAGGGAGTGGTAAACGGTGCCGAAAAGTTTTACAAAAGAAACGGGCAAATAGGGGAACAATACAAAGATAAAAGCCCGTTTTTTGATACAAAAACAGGAAAGTTCAAAGTAGGTATTTATCGGTTTTTCATGTCGGTAGTGTCTAAAGTTTTCTTGTTTATAGATATGATTTGGCGAATTATCATCTGGCTTATTTCTTTAATCCCTTTTTTGGGAAAATTTGCCGATTCGTTGTTGCAGTCATATGCTGATACTATTGTTCATGACCTTACCAATATATTGGGCGATGTAGCCGTATATAATGTTGTTGATCCAAAATCAAAGTTTTATGGGGTTAGGCGAAAAATTTTAGATGGTGCGGTTAAAGCTATAAAATATTTAGTTGAACGGCCAGCCGACGATGACTTTGATCTTCAAGCCGTGGTTGACAAAGTAAAAGAAAATAAGCTTGGTTTGAACACTGTTGAAAAAAGCGCTCTTGATGAAGAATTGGAACTTGAGTTAAGATGTCAACACTTATTTTATTCATCGGTAGTAATAGCCGGACATTCGTTGGGATCGCAGGTGGCTTATGATGCAATTAATAAAATAAACCTGTTAGTAAATGAAGGTGAACTGCTTAACTATGATAAAAACGCGCTTTGCAAGTTTGGGGATGAAGAGCATGCGCATATGCTTAGCGAACAGCTATGCGGATTTATCACTTTTGGATGTCCTTTGGATAAGATTGTGTTTTTTTTGCGTGAAAACGTATCCGACAATGAATATTTACGGCAGCAATTTTTAGATAACTATCACGGCTTTAAACAGCGGCCGCTTAATACTGCAAATAGCGAAAAAACAAACAAGAAGTACATGCGGCTTCCATGTAACATGGAAAAAAGACTTGATGCTATAAAATGGCGTAATTACTACGATAGCAAGGATTACATAAGTGGCGGCCTGGATTACTATACAAAGTTAACCAATATTGATTGTCGTTTTAAAGCCGGAACGTTTGGCTTTACCCATAGTTATTATTGGGATTGCCCACGTTTTTATGCAGATATAATTGATAATTTTTTAGTTTAATATAAATCATAACCTTATCACGATGGAACCCTCAAAAGAAAGCGATGCCCGGCATCATCAGGATTTTAAAATTAATATAGATGCTAATAAAAACCAGTTAATTGGATTTGTTAAGGAAAATAATATATCGGCAAGAAATAGTTTGTTAGCTGCTTTGATTTTAATATTTGCAGGCATAGCACTTGTAGTTTTACCTGTATGTTGCAGTAATCAACATGCTATATACCCATGCAACTGCTGTTTTGCGTGGTTTATTGGAAATTTCAGCGGCAAAATTACGGTGGCTTTACTGGCCGAGATAGCGGGCGTCATATTTATTGGAGCTTATAAAAGCAGCCTGAAGCAAGCCGGAGATTACAGAACCGAACTTATTGCTTTACGCGATTTGGAAATAGCCATGGATATATGCGTCAATACTTCGCCGGATGATTTTGAAAACACCATAGTTAATGATAAAAACCAAACTATTACGCGGCGCAAAAGCCAAAAATCAAAAATGCAGCAATCTGTTATTGAGGCTTTATTAAATAGATATAATTAATTAAAGCTTATTGGTATATTTAGGTGATAAAATAGCAAGCATATGACTGCATCTGGAATATACTTTACTACTACCAAACTTGAATACTTATCGGCTGAAAACCAAATGGTAATGCACTCTTTAAGCGGTGGCGAAGAGGACGATATTGAAGGTGACTGGGGCGATGAGGATGATGAAGATTTTGACGACCGGCTTGATGTGGAAGATGATTTGCCCGAAATTAAGGTTGACGATGATATAAATGAGCCTGATCCCGAGGATGACGATCATTTGCCCGACGACGACCTGCAATAAAACCGTTTGGATAAATACGGAGGCTTTCGTTTATGGCGGGCTGTTTAGTTAAAGTGATCAAACATATCGGCAAACATATCATTCATCATGTTTTGCATTACCGTGTCTTTTATCATACTCATCTGCTCTTTAAACCATCCTTTTGGCTTTTTTGCCGAACTGGTTAATGATGATCTAATTGCGCTGATCTGCTTTTCAAGATTCCTTCTTCTTGCCGAAAACTTTTGCGGACTAAATTTTCCATTTTTGTCTATAAAGTCGGCAATCTCGTTGCCGTTTGTAAAATGGGTTTCATGTATAGAGGCGTTTAACTCATCAAGTTGCTTTTGCAGCAATTTGATATAGCGTTTCACCATATCATCGGCAATTGAAGCTACGTTAGCGTCATCGTCATCCAGATGGGTTATCTGTAATTTTAACAAGCTTAAAAAGTCGTTTTCCTGGTAAGCTTTTGTTACTTCTTTTATAATCTCGGTTTTATGGTCTTTCAAAACCTGGTTGGGTTCAAGATCAGGATGGAATTTTTTAACAAGTCGCATATAAATGCTTCTTGCATCTTTCGCAATCTGATCTGTTTCACTTGTTGTTTTTTTACCTGCCGGTTTATTTGAGCTGATTTCGCTATCTTCTGTATCAATAAAATCTTTATTATTAATCTGCCCGGCAAATTTTTCTCTAAACTCTTCAAAAAAGCCTTGTTGCCCTTTTTTCAATAGTTCCTTAACATCAACCTCTACGCCTAATAGCTCGCTTATTGATTTGGCTATTTCCAAAGCATCTTCATCAGTGGCCAGATCATCCAGCGAAACACCGGCATATTTCTGATACAGATTTGATAAGACGACGTCCTGGTGGCCAAAGGTGTCTAATAGTATTTCTAATTCTTCGGCCATGTAGGTTTCAAGATATTCTTTATTCAGTTTACCCACACCTATTTCTGTCGCAAGGGTATCTAAGCGTATCATAAATTCACGCAAAAGTGTTTGTAATTCCTGTTGAATCGGTAAAATCTCTTGTTCAATTTTATGATATGCTTTTTTTAGGCCTTCCTGCAGGTTTAGTTTAAATTGCTTTTGTTGTTCAATCTGTAAAAGCAGTTTTTCATATTTTATATAAGTGTTTGACTTTTTTGATTGTTCTTTACTTTGTGGTGTAGTAGCAAGTTTCATATAACAATAGGTGTATGTTTTTATCGGTTTTGGTAAGCTTTAACTCAAATGGGAGTTAAAAAGTGATATATGGCTTATACCCCCAATTAATTGTAAAGAGATCAGCTAAGGCGATTAGTAAGTTCTGTCAGCAAAAAGTTCATCAAGGCTTAATATAAACCCGGGCAATAAAGGTGTGCTAACCTCATCGCCAATAGTTAAAAGCCTTGAGGGTTGAAATTTGTCATTAACTAAAGTGTATTTTAAAAAAGTCTTTTCTTGAGGGTGTATAATCCAATATTCAAGTACTTTTGCCTCCTCGTAAACTTCATACTTGTTTTTAAGCTCTTTTTTATTGTTTCCTGGCGATAATATTTCAACTACGATATCCGGAGCGCCAAGGCAGCCCTTGTCATCTACCTTAAAAGGATCACAAATTACGCATATATCTGGCTGCACTACAGTAACTATCTCTTTGTCAGCGCCTGATAGTTTGGGTATCCGCACGTCAAACGGGGCCGAAAATACTTCGCATGATTTGCCTTTAAGGTGGTAAAACAGTTCGGCATATATAACACCAGATTGCCTTTGATGTAAAGATCCTGGTGCAGGTGTCATTTTAAAAACTTTGCCTTTGATAAGCTCCAGCCTTTCATCAAATGTCCATTTTAAATAATCGGCATAGGTGTATTTTTGGGATATATCTAAATCTGATAATTGCATGGCTATTTGAATTATATCAAAAATACAAATTTATCGGCTAATTGATAAGCCACTGTCGGAGTAAAAAATTACTAACAGGTCCTTAAACAAACTCAAATTGTTGCTAACTTAGCACCTGTGGATAATTTCATTGTTTCGGCCCGTAAGTATCGCCCGGCTACTTTTGAAACTGTTGTTGGTCAGCAACATATAACCAACACGCTCAAAAACGCTATTAAAAATAACCAGCTTGCGCAGGCATTTTTGTTCTGCGGTCCGCGTGGTGTGGGCAAAACTACTTGTGCGCGTATCCTTGCAAAAACCATAAATTGCACCAGTTTGCAACCCAATGGCGAAGCTTGCGGTGAATGCGCCAGTTGCAAAGCTTTTGAAAACGGTAACTCTTTTAATGTTCATGAGCTTGATGCCGCGTCAAATAACTCGGTTGATGATATTCGTAGTTTAATTGAGCAGGTACGGATACCTCCCCAGGCAGCACGTTATAAGGTGTATATTATTGATGAGGTGCACATGCTATCGCAGGCGGCTTTTAACGCTTTCCTGAAAACGCTTGAAGAACCACCTCATTATGCCATTTTTATATTAGCTACCACAGAGAAGCATAAAATACTCCCAACCATATTATCCCGTTGCCAGATTTTTGATTTTAACCGTATTAAGGTTGATGATATGGCCGCGCACCTGGCGTCGATAGCAGGTAAAGAAAGCATCAGTTACGAACCCGATGGCCTGCACATCATCGCCCAAAAAGCCGATGGCGGTTTAAGGGACGCTTTATCGATGTTTGATCAGATTGTTAGTTTTTCTGGCGGTAAGGTTACTTACCGTTCGGTTATTGACAACCTCAACATACTTGATTACGACTACTATTTTAATATAACCGAAAGCCTGCTTAAAGAAGATACAGCTAAAGTGCTGTTGTTTTTTGATGAGATCCTTTCGCGCGGTTTTGATGGCGCGCATTTTATAGCTGGTTTAAGCGAGCACTTTCGTAACCTGCTGGTAAGTAAAGATCAATCTACATTAAAATTGCTGGAAGTAAGCGAAGGCATTAAAAACAAATATCTTCAGCAATCACAAGCAGGTTCGGTGTCGTTCCTGTTATCGGCCATGAACATTGCCAACCAATGCGATATCAGTTATAAACTGAGTAAAAATCAACGCCTGCAGGTTGAGCTGGCTCTACTCAAAATGTGCCACCTGCCCTCGGCCTTTAATATGGCCGCAACGCCGCTCAATGGAACGTCCGCTAACGAAGGGCCATTAAAAAAAAAACCTGATACCTCAGCAATAACCCCGGTTAACGCAGGTAATGGGGTTGGTGAAACGAGAGTTTTGAACGATGCGCCGCCGGTTTATAATAAAACCGTGCCGGTTGTTAACGAACAACCTGTAACACCACCCATAGCATCGGCTAAGGAAACCCCGGTAGCTCCTATTGTAACCGAGCGGCCTAAAATAATAATGCCTCTTCGGTCAACACTAACGCCATCTTTAACAGACCTTGCCAAAACTGAAGAGGAGATTGCGGAGGAGGAAGACCCTTACCTTAAGGGCGAGGCCAATGATGATTTTACTATGGATAGCTTTTTGAAGCATTGGAGTGATTTTGCTGCCAAGGTTAAGGCCGATGGTAAAAAAAACCTGGTAACCATATTTACCTCCAACGCTCCCAGGATGATAAAACCCTATGAATTTGAGATTGTGGTGGGCAACATGGTGCAGGAAAATCTATTTAAAGATGAACGCCCCGAAATGCATAATTTTTTGAGAAGCAAACTCAACAACTTTAGTATAGAGGTGCATGCACGTGTTGATGAGCAAAAGGTGGTACGTAAGCCATATACCGCTATCGAAAAATTTCAATACATGGCCACAAACCACCCCGATCTGATGGATCTGCGCAATCGCTTCAACCTCGATTTTGATTAACCAATACGGGTAGTGAATAAGTGAAAAAAAGCAAAACCGTTAATAATATAAAGCGTTTACTCACTACTCACTTATATATTCTTAGGATATCCTTCTTCATCAAGGTCATCGCGGTCATCTTCGGGGGTGTGGGCCAATGCTGCGTCAGCTGGGTCAACTTCAACAATATCGCCATCATCAACATGCATACCTAACTCATCAACATCGGTTTCTATTGATCTTTTGTTGCTGTATTCACCGTCCGCGGCATCATAAGGGTTGGCTTCATCGTAGGTAGAGTTCATATCCTCACCGTTTTTTACCGATGTTTTATAAGGATCGGGGTGATCATAATCCGGATCATCGCTTTTTACATCATACTCAAAGCTGTCGTCGTCGGCGTTATAATTAAGGTCTTCTGCATCAATGGTTTCGCCCAATTCGTCTTTTAGCGTCCTGTCGCGGTCGTTAGTATCATCGTGAAGGGAGTCATCGTCATTGTAGCCGGGGTTAATATTCAGGTTGCTCATGGTTTTTGTATTTTATATTAAATATACAGTAAAAACCTTGCCAAAAAACGCGACCGCCGCTGCAAAAAAGAAAAAATTAATAGTGGATTTGTTTCCTATAAGAAGTTACACCGCCAATAGCAAATTTTACACCAATGGTAAATTGGGCGTAAGCATCGTTATTACTTGCAGCTGTTTTGTAGCCGTCAAGTTCATCGCCAAATATGTAATTGTACTGGTAGCCTATGTCTATTTTAACGCTGGGTTGACTGTAATCATTATATATTTTAAACTCGTAACCCAATCTTAAAGGTAAAAATGGCGTTTGCGCATTGTTATCGCCGGTGGCATAGGTTGGGTCGCGTTTGTCAAGGCTTTTGTACACAATATGGTTTACGATGTAACCAATACCGGCAGATACATACAAATTTTTAACCGCGTTTAAAAACGGGCTTGTTGAATAGTCTAAAAATTCTCCGGCCTGTAATTGTCCTCTGAAGGAAAACGCTGTAAAGTGATTTTCAAACTTTCTGCCCGATGAAGATGCAAGCGTACCACCTTCAAGACGGCCAACCTCTAAATTAAATACATAATTGGTATAAGGGCTTTGGTTGTAATTAAAGTTAAAATTAACAGATGGTGTAACGGTAAGTGTATTTACATCGGCCATAGCGGCAACGTTAACGCCTACGGATGTGCCTACGTCATATTGCGCGTAGTCATAACCAATTTGCGCTTTGGCACAAAATGAAATGGCCGACAGGATGAATATGAACAGTGTTTTTGTTATGTGTTTTATCATAATATAAGCAACAGTAGCTTTGGTTTAGCTATCTGTTTGGAGTATTAACGTTTAATTTTATAAAAATAGCATCAAAGTTTATAAAAACAATAAACTGCGGCAATAAATCGTCACGAAAAGGCAATCAATTATTTTCATTAATTATTTCAATAGATTGATAAAGTCAAATTAATATATTTGGGGCCATTTAAATACAAAAGTAACCTTAGATATGTCAAAAATTAAAGTAGAAAATCCGGTTGTTGAACTGGATGGCGACGAGATGACCCGTATCATCTGGAAATTCATCAAGGATAAATTGATTGTTCCTTACCTTGATTTGGATATCAAGTACTATGATCTTGGTATTGAGTACCGCGATGAAACAAACGACCAGGTAACTGTTGATGCCGCAAATGCTATTTTAAAATATGGTGTAGGTATTAAATGTGCTACCATCACCCCTGATGAAGCCCGAGTTGAAGAATTTGGTTTGAAACAAATGTGGCGCTCACCAAACGGAACCATTCGTAACATTTTGGATGGAACGGTTTTTCGTGAGCCTATCGTTATGGCAAATGTACCGCGTTTAGTTCCAAACTGGACAGCCCCAATCTGTATCGGTCGTCACGCTTTTGGTGATCAGTACCGCGCTACTGATTTTGTAACCAAAGGTAAAGGTAAACTTACCGTAACTTTTACACCAGAGGATGGTGGCGCCGAGCAATCATTTGAAGTGTTTAATTTTAAAGGTGATGGTGTTGCTTTAACCATGTACAACACCGATGAATCTATCAAAGGATTTGCACACGCATGTTTTAACCAGGCTTTGATGAAAGGCTGGCCTTTATATTTATCAACCAAAAATACCATTCTTAAAAAATACGATGGTCGTTTCAAAGATATCTTTGAAGAGATCTATCAAAACGATTACAAAGCTAAATTTGCCGAAGCCGGCATCACTTACGAGCATCGTTTAATTGACGACATGGTTGCATCTGCCCTGAAATGGAATGGTAACTTTGTTTGGGCTTGTAAAAACTATGATGGCGACGTACAATCAGATACCGTTGCGCAAGGTTTTGGTTCATTAGGCTTAATGACCTCAACTTTGGTTACACCAGATGGCACTGTGATGGAAGCCGAAGCAGCACACGGTACGGTAACCCGTCACTACCGCGAGCACCAGGCTGGCAAACCAACTTCAACCAACCCTATCGCTTCTATATTTGCCTGGACAAGAGGTTTAGAATTCCGCGGTATCCTGGATAACAACCAGGAACTGGTTAATTTCTGCAAAACTTTAGAGCAGGTTTGTATTGAAACTGTTGAAAGTGGCAAAATGACCAAAGATTTGGCTATCACCATTAAACCTAAAGTTGAGCACGGTACAGATTACTTATATACCGAAGAGTTTTTAGCCGCTATTGACGAAAACTTAAAAGCTAAATTGGGTAAATAATTATCCCGGTTAATTTTTAAAGAAAGCCTGTTCTGAAAAGAGCGGGCTTTTTTTATTGCCTTTTATTGGAAGCAGCGATGGGTACAATGATATCACCGTATAGCTACCAGTGCTTTTGTATTTTTATTTTTAGGCTTTTCTTATTTAACTTTTAACTTAGCAATTCAAAAAAAACAACTATCATGTCGGCATTATATCCGTTAAAATTCAAAACTATATTTAAAGATAAAATTTGGGGCGGTCAAAAGATCAAAACCTATTTACATAAAGATTTTGGCGATTTGCCAAACTGTGGTGAAACCTGGGAAATTTCGGGCGTAAAATCTGATGTATCTGTTGTTGCAGGCGGAGCCCTTGAAGGTGAGTCATTGGCCGATTTGTTAGAGCAATATAAAGATGAATTAGTAGGCAAAAAAGTATATGATCATTTTGGTAATATTTTCCCCTTGTTGGTAAAATTTATTGATGCCAATGATGATCTTTCGGTACAGGTGCATCCCGATGATAAACTGGCTAAAGAACGCCACAACTCATTTGGTAAAACCGAAATGTGGTATGTAATTGAAACCGATCCGGGTTCGACCCTGATAGCTGGTTTTAACCAGGAAATGACCGAGCAGAAATATGTGGATGCTTTAAACAGCGGCCACATTATGGATATCCTGAATAAGGAAGATGTTAACGCTGGTGATGTTTTCTTTTTACCGGCCGGCCGTGTACACACCATTGGTAAGGGTTTGCTTATTGCCGAAATTCAGCAAACATCAGATATCACCTATCGTATTTATGATTTTGATAGGGTAGATGATAAAGGTAACAAACGCGAGCTACATACCCAGGAAGCGCTGGCTGCTATAGATTATAAACATTACCCGGAATACAAAACGCTGTATGAACCCCAAAAAGATGAAACAGTGCATTTAGTTAGCTGCCCTTACTTTACTACCAATGTATTAGATTTTGATAAAAGCACGGCTAAAGACTATTCAAATCTTGATTCGTTTGTAATTCACGTTTGTGTGGAAGGCGCTTATAATGTTACTTACAACGGTGAAACTTACCCCGTAAAAATGGGTGAGTGCATCCTGTTGCCAAAAAACATCGATAAAATTGAGTTAGAAACCACGCAGGGTTTCAAGATACTTGAAAGCTATATTGAGTAACGATACATAGCTGCCGATGTAAATGCCTCCTGGTTATTTATATCGGCAGTTTTTTTTGTGATCAACATTGTTTTGCAAACAGTTTACAATCTCGGAAAGCTGAAACTCGTTAACGGGCTTAAAAATATAATCGTTAATATCCGCAATTTTTTTAGCCCGGTAAATATCATTCAGGTCAATTGATGAACTCAATACATAAATGGCGATTTTTTTTCCCAACTGTGATTTTAATTCCGCAAACTCCCGCATAAATTCCCAGCCGTCCATAACCGGCATATTAATATCCAGGAATATTACATCGGGCAATTGACGCCTGTTAAACGGGTTTTTTAACCATTGAAAAGCCTGGTCGCCGTTGTTAAAACTCAATAAGCTGCTGCTAAGCCCTTTTAAATTGATAAGTTTTTTAAAACCAAAGGTAAAGGTTTGGTCGTCGTCAATCAGGCATATCCTTACCTCATCCTTCTCTGCTGCCATTTGCCGGGTATTATATTATTAATATTATATTAGCCTTATTGTAAATTTTGTGCCAATATTTACGGTACTATCTACCTTTATGCTACCACCCAATGCTTCAATCTGGTTGCGCGTTATAAACAAGCCAATGCCCTTAGCATCAGGGTTTTGATGGAATGTTTTATACATGCCAAAAACTTTGTCGCCATAACGTTCCATATCAATGCCAATTCCGTTATCTTCAAAAATGAGGTACACATGGTCACGCTCCTTCAGTGTATAACATTTAACAACCGGCTTTCTATCGGGCGAACTGTATTTTAACGAGTTAGTAAGCAGGTTTTGTAGTATGCTTTCCATATAAGCGGGTATATAGCTTATTTGAGGGCATTTGCTAAAGTCATGGTCTATCTGGGCGTCAAGTGCTTCTATATTGCTTTTAAGGGCCGATGTGATGTTGTTAAACAGTGTTTCAAAATCAATGATAGTCCTTTCGTTCCCAATTTCGGTTTGAATTTTAACGATCTCATTTAAATGATCAATGGTAGTGTTTAAACTATCACTGATTGATTTAATGTGCGAAAAGATTTCAGCACGGTCTTCCTCAATTTCTGTTTCCTGGTGAAGCTTTACCATAAACTGTAAATTGCCGGTGTGCGATCGCAGGTTGTGCGATACGATGTAGGCAAAGTTTTGTAGCCGGCGGTTTTGGTCTGTCAATAAATTCAGGGATGATTCAAGTGCCAGGTTTTTCCTTTTTTTATTGTCGATATCCTGAATAATGCCACGTATGGTTATACATTTCCCAAAATCATCAATAACGGGTATTCCCTTGGCTCTTACCCATATCACATTATTTTTTGCTGATCTGAAAAGTAATTCCAACTCATAAGGCTGGCAAAATTGAACGGTATTATCAATGGCGTTTTTTATTACCGGGCGATGCTGCGGTTCAAAAAAGCTGATGGCTTCCTCTAAAGAAAGTTTAACGTGATTTTGCAGTTCATAAATGTCATAAAGCTGTTTTGACATTGATAGCCCCATAGTGAGGGTATTAATTTCCCAACTTCCTAATTTGGCAATTTTAACAGCTTCATTGTAAACCAGATCATTATAAGCGGCCTGTGTTTGAGCCTGCTTATATTGATTGATATTGATGATAGAGCCGTACATGATTTGCCCGGTTTCATCATGGTATTTTTTTACCGTACTCTCAAACCAATGATATCCTGATGTTTTGGTAAGGAGCCTTACCTGTAATGGTTGGGCTATGGTATTTTGTTGCTGATTTAAAGCGGCTAAAAAGGCGGGCTTGTCCTGGTGGTAAAGCAGGTGTTCAAAAAATATATGATTGGAGCATTCTATTTCACCTGGTTCGTAACCTAAAACAGTATAAAAGCCCGATGACCATTTAATATCTTTTGTAGTAATATTATATTCCCAAATACCGGCATTTATATTATCTATAATTTGAGCAAGGTGTTGCTTGCTATCATCAGAAAACTTATGCCCGTCAGAAAAACTCATACTTTAAATAACCCCTTTGTTCAATTTATGACACATGCTAATAGTAAAATATGTGCCACAATTATAAAACGCCCCACATTTACAACTATTGGTTGTAAATGTTTTATAAAACCTGTAAATTTTCAGAATAGTTAGGGGACTTCAAATATAAGATTTGGCGCGATTATAAATCACTCAAATACTGATAATTACAAAAAAAAATATTCTCCAAAACTAAACGGAATATTATTAACTCCAATTCTGATAAATTGATGTAAATCGGTTTTTACAAGCAGGTTTGTTTAACGCTAAATAGAAAAATTAAAATACATGCGTTATACCTGTTTTCGGAATAAATGACCGTAAAATAACCAGGAAGTTTTAAAACTGACATTATGGAGATGTAATGTCCTATTTTACAGGCAATTTTGTAATGAAATTGAGAGCGTGTTACCGTTTTGTTAATTCTGCCAAAGCGTTGTTGGCTATCCACCTGGCCGATTTATGGTTTTGTGCCAATATGCGTTCTGCTGTACTTATTGCTTCGACCTTCAGTAACTCATTTTTCTTACCAATTTGCCTTAATGCCCAGTTTACAGCCTTTTTTACAAAGTTGCGGTTATCCCAGGCTTCGCGCTCGATAATTGTAAAAAAGGGTATAAAAACTTCATTATGGGCTTTCTTGTTGTGTACCGCGTATTCGGCCATTAAAACAAAACCGGCACGTTTTACAAACTCTTCTTCACGGGCGCTAAATTCAATCGCTTTGGCTATGGCAAATGGCGTGCGGTCAAACAGGTTACCGCATACCTGGTCGCAAATATCCCATGAGTAAAAATCATTGGTCCAGCTATTGATTTGTTGTTCGGTAACTAATGCCGGATCATCTACTAAAGATGCCATAATCCGGGCTTCATGAATGCCTGTATCCCAAAGATCAAGTGCGAGGTTATGATCTTTTTTGATGATTTTGGCTATTTTACGTAAATCGGGTAATTTAACACCTAATGCCTGTGTGTTATCAATTCCAAAGCGTGTCATACCGGCAAGGTAGGCTGGGTTAGCCTCCTCTTTTAGCACATCTATAATATCGGCAGCCTGCATTTAGTCAGAAAAATTCTCGCTTGCGAGGGTATGGTGAATTTTTACAACTTCCATCAAAGCGGCTGAGCAATAAAACGGATGCAACTCCATGATCAGCGAACCTGCTTTAATAGCCGGATCTGTTTCTGTTAACGTTTTGGCTTCTTCAAGCGTTTTTACATTAAAAATAAAGATGCCTTTTATTGGCTGATCATCTAAAAATGGTCCGGCTACTACTAATTTGCCCTCATCGGCCAGTTTGGAAATGTTTTTTAAATGGGCCATTTGTAATTGCATTCGTGCCGCGGAATCTTTTAACCGGTTGGGGCCTTCTTTTAAAAAAGCCATTACATACCTTTTCATCCCATATTGATCTGCACCCAGTTTTTTTGCGAGAGCGGCGTCGTAAGCAGGGTTTACTTTAGATGTATTTTGCGCAAAGCAAGCAACACCTATAAAAATAAGCGCGATAAGCAGGCAGGGTTTTTTCATAGGATGGAAGTTTATATTTCAGATCTTTTTTGGGGATGTTTTCTATTGTCAAAGAAAGTTATTAGTATTAATTTATTCCCGTCCTATAAAACAAAGTGTTGTGTTTGGTTATAACGAAGCCCCGAATTTGTTTTTCGTGATTTTCTACCGTGCCTATTTCGGGGTTTTCGGCGATAATCTCAATTATTTTATAGGCTCGAATCACAAAGTTCCGGGTTACATTATCACCCCATTCTTGTTGAAGATATTCAATAATTAAATTAAAACTGTCACTCGCTCTTCTGTTCCAAACAATTACTTTAGCCATTTATCATGCTGCTGTTTCATTTGCTCGTGGCTCAACCAGTTTTTTTCATCAAAACTTTCTTCATGAGCCAGTAATAACTCTTGTTTTTCGGCTTCACCCAGGTTTTTCCACAAGTCGCCGGTTTGGTTATTGTTTAGCTGTTGTATAAGTTGATAATAACCTTTTAAAAGCTGCTCATCATCAATAGTTTCAATTAAATGATGGAAATCTTCTTTTATGTTCATCGCTCCTGATTAATAATGTCAAATTACAAAATTCTTTTCAATAACAAAAAAGCCAACTTTTACCCTATTTAAGAAACTAATGGCTTGGGGATTTAGGCCGAGCCAAACTTGCGAAGTTTTTAAAACTTCGCAAGTTTTCACATGCTCATAAATCCGATATCCCAAATCAGAGATTTCCTCTCAACTCTTGTTCGCGCTCAATAGCTTCAAACAAGGCTTTGAAATTGCCGGCCCCGAATGATTTGGCCCCTTTGCGCTGAATAATTTCAAAGAAAAGGGTAGGCCTGTCTTCGATGGGTTTTGTGAAAATTTGTAGCAGGTAGCCTTCATCGTCCCTGTCAACCAAAATACCTAATTGTTTTAGTGGCCCAAGGTCTTCATCAATATGGCCAACACGGTCGGTGAGTTCATCGTAATAGGAGGTAGGTACCGTTAAAAATTCCACGCCGCGGCTTTGTAAGTCTGTTACGGTAGCCACAATATCATGTGTAGCCAGGGCTAAGTGTTGTACGCCTTCTCCTTCGTAAAATTCGAGGTATTCTTCAATCTGCGATTTCTTTTTGCCCTCTGCCGGTTCGTTGATTGGGAATTTAACGAAACCATTGCCGTTGCTCATTACCTTGCTCATGAGTGCAGAGTATTCGGTAGAGATCATTTTATCATCAAAGGTTAAGATGTTTTTAAAGCCTAAAACTTCTTCGTAGAAATTAACCCATTCGTTCATTTTATGCCAGCCTACGTTACCCACGCAGTGGTCTACATACAATAAACCGGTATCGGTTGGGTTGTAGGTAGTTTCATGCTTTTCATAACCCGGTAAAAACAATCCTTTATAGTTTTTACGTTCGATAAAAAGGTGAACGGTTTCGCCATACAACTTAATGCCGCTGGTACGAACTTCTCCATTCTGATCGCTTAGTGTTACTGGCTGCTGATAGGGTTCTGCACCACGGCTAACTGTTTGATCAAAAGCGTCGTAAGCATCATCAACCCAAAGGGCTAATACCTTTACGCCGTCGCCATGTTTTTTAATATGCTCGGCAATCAGGTGCTCTGAGTGCAGGGGAGTAGTTAATACTATCCTGATTTTTCCCTGTTGTAAAACGTAAGATGCGCGGTCTCGCACGCCCGTCTCCGGCCCGGCATAAGCCAGATCCTGGAAACCGAAGGCGGTTTTATAAAAGTGAGCGGCCTGCTTGGCGTTGCCCACATAAAATTCAACATAATCTGTACCGTTTAAGGGTAAAAAGTCTGTTGTAGTAGTTGGTGTATCTATAGTTTGTGTGTTCATTGTTTTTTAATTAGTGAATTAGCGAGTTAGTGAATTAGTGATTTTAACGGGGATACTACCTTTCGCCTTTCAGCTTTTACCTTTCACCTCATTACATCTGCCAGCTTTTATAATAATTCTCGTCCTCAATTTTTATCGCGTCTTCGGTCAGCATTAGCGGCCTGAAGGGGTCTATCATTACTGCCAGTTCGTCGGTTGATTCTTTGCCTATTGATTTTTCTACCGAACCAGGATGCGGACCGTGTGGTATGCCACCCGGATGCAGGGTGATTTGGCCTTTAACCACGCTTTTGCGGCTCATAAAATCGCCATCTACATAGTATAACACCTCGTCGCTATCTACATTGCTATGATTGTACGGCGCAGGGATAGAGAGCGGGTGATAATCAAATTTGCGGGGCACAAAGGAGCAAATAACAAAGTTGTTGCCTTCAAAAGTTTGATGCACTGGTGGTGGCTGGTGCAGCCTGCCGGTTATGGGTTCAAAATCATGAATGGATAACGCCCAGGGATAGTGGAAGCCATCCCAGCCGATAAAATCAAAAGGATGTGTGCCGTAGATGTATGGATAAATGAGGCCTTGTTTTTTAATGAGTATTTTGAAATCGCCATGTTCGTCGTAAGTTTTCAGATCGGCGGGGCGCTTGATGTCGCGCTCGCAATAGGGCGAGTGTTCCATCAGTTGCCCGTATTGGTTACGGTAACGTTTGGGCGGGCGGATTGGGCTAAAACTTTCAATAATAAATAACCTGTTTTGTGTACTGTTAAATTCCATTTGGTAAATGGTACCGCGCGGAATTACCAGGTAGTCGCCATATTGAAATTTGATATTGCCGAAGCCCGTTTTTAGCGTTCCCGAACCTTCATGAATAAAAACCACCTCATCGGCCTGACTATTTTTGTAAAAATAATCTGTCATGGATTGGCGTGGCGCGGCCAGCGAAATATGCAGATCGCTGTTTACCAACACGGGCTTACGGCTTTGCAGGTAATCATCTTCCGGCTTCACGTTAAACCCAATGAGACTGGTATGCTTCAGGTGCTTTTCGCGCGCTATTTTGGGCTCAACGCTGTAGGGCTCGCCCAGGGTTTTAACAATAGTTGGCGGGTAGGCATGGTAAACCAGCGAATACAGGCTTGAAAAACCTTCGGTAGATACCAGTTCTTCGGCATAAAGTGTACCATCGGGCTTACGGAATTGCGTATGCCGTTTAGGCGGAATAGCTCCTAATGAGTGATATACAGGCATAATGTTTTAATTGGTTGAAAATAAAACGTTTAAAGTACCAGGATAGTTTCGGAAGTGCTTAAATATGTGTACAGCAATGGCATACAAGTTATATACACGTGCTTAAGTAATATTTAAGAAAGTGAAGGGGTAATTAGTATTGAGCCAACACAATTTTGGCAAGCACAGCATCCCTGAACGATGATGCATCGCTCATTGAGGTAAGCCCCAGGGAAAAAAGAAAATGCTTTTGGATACTCATGGTTTGTATAGTACGAAGTTAGGTGGTTTATTATTGTGATGCAAGTTTTAGTTTGGTGAATGGTTGATTGAGTTTGATTAGGTGAGTAGTTGATTGGTAAAATCAAACTTCAAATAAAAAACCATTCACTTAATCAACTCAATCAACCACTCACTAAAATTCCTTAGCTTTGAAATAACCAACCAAAAACAACCGATGAAATTAGTATCCTATAAAACGGAAGACCGTGAGCATTTAGGCATTTTTATCAATGGCCATATTTACAATCTTAACTCCTGCGATAAGCTGATTCCTGATAATATGAATGAGTTTTTGTGGGGGGGAGATGAATTGATGGACCATGCGCGTAAGGTGCATGCTGCCATAAGCAGCGGCAAAATGGAAGCTAAAGAGGAACTATTTTTTGAGTTGATGGCCCCGGTACCGCATCCGTCATCATGTAGGGATGCCTATGCCTTCAGGCAGCATGTAGAAACCGCCCGCAGGAACCGCGGCGTGCCTATGATTCCCGAGTTTGACCAATACCCTGTATTTTATTTTACAAACCATAACGCCATACAAGGCGCAGGCGAAATTGAGTGTATGCCCGATCATTTCAATAAGCTTGATTTTGAGCTGGAGGTTGCCGTGGTACTTAATAAAAAGGGGCGCAATATTAGGGCGGCAGATGCGGATAGCTTTATTGCCGGTTTTATGATTATGAACGATATGAGCGCCCGTACCCTGCAAATGGAAGAAATGCTGTTAAACCTTGGCCCCGCAAAAGGGAAAGATTTTTCTACAGTACTTGGTCCGTGGCTGGTTACACCCGATGAACTGGAAAAATACAAAGTTGCTGCTAAACCGGGGCATACCGGCAATACTTACAACCTAAGTATGAAATGCGTGGTGAATGGCAAAGAAGTATCGGCAGGTAATCTGGCCGATATGGAGTGGACCTTTGCCGAAATCATTGAACGCTGCGCCTACGGCTGCGATGTTCTTCCCGGCGATGTAATAGGCTCCGGCACGGTTGGCACAGGCTGCTTCCTGGAGCTTAACGGGACAGGATTATTGAATGATGCCAGCTACCAGTCTCAATGGCTGCAACCCGGCGATTTAGTTGAAATGGAAGTAACCGGCCTGGGCATGCTGGGGAACATTATTACTAAAGCCAAAGATGAATTTTCGATATTGGGGCTGAAGAAGTAGTGATTGGTTAGACGTCCCCAGACTTCCGAAGTTTTTGAAACTTCGCAAGTTTTTCATTGCTAAATCATTTCGTTATCTCAAAATACATATTCCTTACCTTTAATATGGTAATCCGCGGGTATATGCGTTTTCTCAAACCTATCATAACCCGGTTTTAAAGTTTTCCAGAATGCCATATAAGGCTGATGGCTGTAAAAGGCCATGTGCGCCGCATCCATCCTGAATGGATAGATATCAAGATTCACTTTTTGTTGCCCACCCTCAAACGCTTTATAAACCAGGGTGTAAATTTCTTCAATTCGCGGATCGGTCATGGCATAGCAACCTATGGATGCGCAATGCCCGTGAATCATGATGGCATCGCCTGTGTAACCTTTCAGTCGTTCTAATTTGTTGGGGTAACCTACGTTGATAGCCAGGTAATAATTGCTTACGGGGTTTAGTTGCTTAGGTTCAATGGTGTAAAACCCTTCCGGACTTTTGTTATCGCCGCTCCTGGTTTTAGTGCCCAGGTTACCCGAGTAATAACAGATTTCGTAAGTTTTAAACAGCTTGTATTTCAGTCCGCTTTTTACCCATACTTCTAATGCATTCTGGTCCTTAAAAATGCGGATGTAAACAGCTACATTGGTTTTGAATCCTCTATCTTCTAATTCCTTTTGCAGTTTTGGCCAAATGGAAAAACGTACATCGCTGGCGCGTTTACTATCGGGGAGATCATGTTTGGGGCTGAATATTGTAAAACAGGATATTAGCAAGTAGCAGAATAACTTCAACATTGACAAGGTATTTGTTGTCAATAACGAAATTTAAATTTGTAAATTGTGTTTTATGTAAAATTAAATTCTATAATAGGTGTTTCGGAAATCCCCAGACTTCCGAAGTTTTTTAAACTTCGGAAGTCTTTCGCCGCTTTGGTATCTTTATTCAAAACGCAAAATCTGCTCCGCCATCCGTAACCCGGTAGTTAGGGCAGCTTCTACCGTACCCATGGCTGTACCTTCATAAAGATATTCGCCGGCAAAAAAGATGGTATCCTGTAAGGGCTGGCATATGATTTTGCGGGCTTCGCTGGCTGCTATGGTATCATAGGCGTAAGAGCCAAGGGTAAATTCATCGGCTGTCCAGTTCACTATTTTCCAGCTAAGGAGTTTTTTTCTTAATTCAGTGGCATTGTATTTAAAAATGTTAGCTAAGGATTGTACGCTTTGGGTTAACAATTCATCATTTGCCATATCTGTTTTGGCTTCGGCAGGAGGTCCGCCCAGCCACCCGGTAAGTACATTGCTTTGTTGAGGACTTTGTGTCCACCAGGTTGGAATTTCCTGCTCACTGAAAAGGTAGCCCATATCTTCGGTTTCTTTGCTTTCCCAAAAAGCTTCATCAAACTCTAAAAGAACTTTAATCACTGCTCCAAAACCCATTGCCGCAATAGCATCGCTATAAACGGGTATTGTTGGTTTAAAGCTTAATGATGCGCTTTGATCAATTCCCGCTTGTAAAACCCCAAGCGGCAGCGCGATAAGCACCTGTTTGGCTTTGTAAGCATTGCCTTCCTTAGTGGTTATCATTACCCGGCCTTGCTGCCATTCAATTTGCTTTGCATTTTCATTCAGGCAAATCTGGCCGCCGGCTTGTTTTATTTCATCGGCCAAATAATCAACAAGACTTACATAGCCGCCTGCTATGCGATATTGGGCGCCCATGTCTTCGGCTTGCCATTCTTTCCGTAAGGAAAATGAACTTGCCTTTGCAGGATCGCCGTTGTCATAACCGGATACATATTGACGCACCATTTTGCGGGTGCCCTCGTATTTATCGGCATTAAATTCCCGTTGTAAAAATTGGTCGATGGTAATGTCCTGCTCAAGTGCGTTCAGTTTTTCTATTAACTCATCCCAGTGTTCAACTAAGGGGCCATCGGTAGTAAATTCGCCATTTTCGTATTTATACATGTTGGCGCTGGCATGTGGATAAGCAATGCCGGCTTCTTCTAATAAGCATTGTGTAACCGGTAAATCGCCGTGAATAAATTCGGCACCTAACTCCATCGTTTGTTGTGACGGACCGTGTTTAACAGTGTGTATGCGCCCGCCAATGCGATCGCGGGCTTCAATAACTATTACTTTTTTACCTGCTTTAGCCAATGTACGGGCGGCCATTAAACCGGCCGCACCGGCGCCAAGAATCAATATATCGGTATCTGTCATGTTTGGGTATCGGCTTACAGCCGGATTAATATACAAATATGAGGGAATGTAGTTTCAGGGCCAAAATTCCGGTGAAATGATTAGCCGTTTTCACCGATAAAATCCTTTTGCTTACCGGGTAGTTTGGTTGTGCTGCCAGTATTGTATTGTTGCGCCTGTAATGTCGCCATACCTTTAGGTCATAATTAATACTTACAGCGATGAACAACGATATAAACACCCCAGTAGAAACCCCAAACAATAGCAAAGTTGCCGCCGGGGTTATTTTATTAGTAATAGGAGCTATATTACTGGTAGATCAATTTCAATTGTTTTTTATTCCCGACTGGTTGTTTAGCTGGCCAATGTGGATGATTGCCTGGGGCGCATACATGGCGGCAAAATACAATTTTAAAAAGCCATCTTGGATGATCATTATGCTGATTGGCGTGGCCTGTTTAATTGACAATAATTTTGACGGTGCCGACCGCATTGTTTGGCCATTAGCCATCATGGTTTTTGGTACCTGGCTGGTATTAAAACCTAAAAAACAAAAGGAACAGTACATCTTTGAAAACAAAAAAGATACTTTCCATTTTGACAAAGCCGCCGAACCCGAAATGTAATTGATTTAGTTTTAATAGTTTGATTTAAGGGAGGATCTGTAAAGGTTCTCCCTTTTTCTATGAAAAAGCGTCATTGCGAGGTACGAAGCAATCCCCGACTGTACAGAGCAAATTTGCAAAGCCGCTCTTCTTATCGGGGATTGCTTCGTACCTCGCAATGACGATATTTTATTCATTAAGGATCTATATCTTATCCATCTCCGCCTTAATAAATTCAGCCAACTCCTTTACGTAAGCCGCGCTGAAATCAAACTTGATACCCGCGGTTTCGTAAATTTCTTTGATGGTTTTGGTGTAGCCAAGTTTTAGGGCATTAAGGTATTGCTGTAAACCTTTTTCGGGGTTTTCTTTATAATTTTTCCAAACGGCTATAGCTCCAAGCTGGGCCATGCCATATTCAATGTAATAAAAAGGTACCTCAAAAATGTGCAGTTGTTTTTGCCAAAGGTTGGCTTCTGCATCGGGATGCTCGCTCCAATCAACAAAACCGGCACCAAATGGCTCATAGATTTCTAACCAGGCAGCGCGACGGTCGGCATCGGTATGATCAGGGTTGGTATAAATCCAATGCTGAAACTGATCTACAACAGCTACCCATGGTAAAGTTTTCAGCACATCAAAAAGCTGATCGCGTTTGGCGCGTTTTAGGTCTTCCTCGTTATCAAAAAACACATCCCAGTTATCCATCGAGATCAACTCCATCGACATGGAAGCCAATTCGGCAACTTCTGAAGGGCAATGTTTAAAATCGTTTAGTTCCAGGTCGGCAGTTAAAAAGGTGTGTACCGCGTGGCCACCTTCGTGAACCATGGTGGTTAAATCACGGAAGGTATTGGCCGAGTTCATGAAAATGAATGGTGCGCCGGTTTCTGATAGGGGATAATTGTAACCGCCCGGTGCTTTGCCTTTGCGGCTTTCTACATCAAACAGGTTGTTTTCTTTCATGATCTCCAAACGCTCGCCCAGGTAGCTGTTGATATTGGCGAAGCATTGGATTGATTTTTCAATCAGTTCGCTGCCATTGTTAAACGGTTTTAAGGCTGCTTTACCCGATACATCAACATCCATATCCCAGGGCTTTAAGGCCGGCAGGGCAAGGGCTGTCTTGCGTTTTTCTGCTTGTTCGCGCAGTATGGGTACAATCTCGGTTTCGATAGCAGAGTGGAAAGCGTAACAATCCTGGGGAGTATAATCAAATCTGCCCAGGGCCTGGAACATGTAATCCCTGAAGTTTTCAAACCCCGCATTCAGGGCAACCGTGTGGCGCAGTTTGCGCAGGTGATCAAACAGGGTATCTAAAGTATCCTTTTCCTGTAAGCGGCGACCGG
The DNA here is from genome assembly GCF_030409315.1 of Mucilaginibacter flavus. Taxonomy (GTDB): domain Bacteria; phylum Bacteroidota; class Bacteroidia; order Sphingobacteriales; family Sphingobacteriaceae; genus Mucilaginibacter; species Mucilaginibacter flavus. The sequence goes on from NZ_JAUFPS010000026.1 coordinate 173,437, forward strand.
TTATTTTTTCCCAAACTTCCTGGCGTTTGGCGCGGTCGGTACCTTTTAAAAATACCGAGGCTTGCTCCAATGTATATTCCTTATCATCAATATGAACAGACATCGCACCGGTTATCGACTGGTATTTTTGCTGCTCAACCTGTATCTCGGTTTGTACCGGGATATTCTCCTCGCGGAAAAGTTCTAACGATTTTTTTATCGCCCTTAAAAAGATAAAATATTTTTCGCCGTCCAACTGATCGATATACTCGCTGGTTACCAGTTTTTTGTTCAGTCCGTTATCGTAAGGCGCAATTTTGGGCGATATTTCAGTAGCAAAATATTGGAAACTTTCCAGCAGTTCTTCGCTGGTGGTATCGCAGGTCATGCGAATATAGCGCCAGGCCGAATCTTCTTCTAAAGCGGCTTCTAATTCGCTTCGGTCGTGCAGCCATTTTTCCAGTTCGGTAACTGAATTAATAGGGCGTTCCAGTAATTCTTTATAAAAAGGTTCAAGTATTTCCCAGGTAATATCAAGCTTAGCGGGGATATATTTTCTTGTTTTTTTGTGGATCATAATTTTAGATGTGCAAATATGCGTGTATGCAAATATGCAGATTTAGTCGGAAAGTCGGGAAAGTCCGTGAAGTCCGAAAGTTGGAAAAGCCTGGAAGATTGAAAAAATGTGGTTGATTTAATCAATGTATTTGATCTTCTGGCTATGGGGGACTGAGATCCCCAGGCGACGTTACTTTCGGACTTCACGGACTTTCCCGACTTACGGACTATGCCTTCGGCTTATAAAGCGTTTTCGACATCTCGGTAATCCCATCCTCATAACTGGTTGGTTTAAAGTCGAAGGCTTTTTCAAATTTACTGCTATCAAAAATATAGTCGTGATCGTATTGGTAATACATTTCTACAGTGCCCATTACCACTTTTTGAAAGAGGCCTATCAACCACAGCATATATTTTTTAATGCTGAAAAACCTGGGTTTAACTTTGTACACGCTTGCGGCGATCTCTATAAACTGTTTGCCGGTAATGGCAGGCGGCGTTGGCAAATGCCATATCTGGTTGGCGCTATCGGGGTTTTGGCCAAGCAGGTACATCGCTTTGCCGGCATCTTCAATAAAAATAAAATTGTGCTTTTTGCCGGCGTCACCTATCCATTGTGCGGATTGGCCGGCAGCATATTTGCTCAGCACCATCATATCAACAAAACTGTTGGTGGAGTCGGTTCCGTAAAAATCAGGCGCGCGGGCTATGGTAGCATTGATGTTGCCTGCTTTTACTTCGGCCATCAGCATATCGGCAACACCCGCGCGGACGCTGCCCTTCACGCTGGATGGATGGTAGGGTGTATCTTCTTTCATGGCGCCGTTAACCAGTCCGTACATGTAAACGTTATCAAAAAATATAAGTCGGGCACCTGTGGCTTTGGTTACGTTGATAACGTTTTGCATAATGATGGGCCATTGCTGTTTCCATACATCTTTGTCATAAACCAATCCTGCTACCAGGTAAATGATGGTTGATCCTTTGGCTGCTGATAGCACCTCATCGTAATTCAGCAGATCGGCCTTTTGCCAGGTTACGTTTTTACCGGTTGTGTTAACGGGTTTGCGGCTAACCAAACGGATAGTTTCGTTAGCACTCAATAATTCGCGGGTTAGGGCATTTGCCACCGGACCGCCGGCTCCTAATATAGTATGCATAATCTTTTTCGTTTTGTGTATAACAAAGGTAGGGCAGCCTTGTAAGTCAAAACGTTAACAAAAGATAAGAAAAAGCCTCACCCTGCCCTCTCCAAAGGAGAGGGTCCTGCAAATCAACCTGAAATAACAAAAAAAATTGATGCTGATAATCAAAGTCCTCTCCTTTGGAGAGGATTTAGGTGAGGCTAAGCGCTTATCTTCATAATCCTCCGCCTGATCCGAGATAACGAAACCGGGGTGATGCCTAAAAAATTGGCTATGTAATGTTGGGGAATGCGCTGTAGTACGTCGCCGCCGGTTTCCAGGAGCTTGTTGTAGCGCTCTTCGGGTGTTTGGGTTATAAAGGCGCTTACGCGGTCTTCGTAGCAGATGAGGTAGTGCTCGGCGATGAGCCTGCTGAAGCGCTCCATCTTTTTACCAATAAGATCGTCATCATAAAGCTGCTGCATAGCATTGTAGCTAAGGGTTACAATATGACAATCTTCCAGGGCTTGTATATAGTTTTCGCCGGGTTGGCGGGTTAAAAAGCTTTTGTAGGAGCTAAGCAGTTCGTTCTCGAAACTGAAATATCCCGTTATTTCTTCGCCATCTTTTACTAAAAAATAACGTACGGCACCTTTAACAACCAAGCCTATATGGTTACAAATTTTACCCGGTTCGGCAAAGTATTTCTTTTTTTTAAGGGCACTTACTTCTAAATGTGATGCTAATGCCTGCCACTCCATGTCATTCACGGGTACGTAGCTTTCTACATGCTCCCTGAATTTTTGGAGAGCTGTTAGCGTGTCCATATCCTATCCAGCAAAAATAAAACCGCGAACACCACACTGGCAATACCATTGGTAGTCATAAAAGCGAAGTTAACCCGGCTTAAATCGTTTGGTTTTACCAACAGATGCTGATAAACCAACATAGAGCAAAAGAAAAGGATGCCTAGGTAGTATAAAATCCCTACATGCGTAAATAACACCGGCATCATAATAAACAGGGCCGAAAGAACATGTAAAAATGTAGAAAGCCTTAAGGCGTTCACTTTACCCAAATAGGCGGGGATGGAGTGCAGGTTTTGACTACGATCAAAGTCCTCATCCTGCAGGGCGTAAATGATATCAAAACCACTCACCCAGCATAAAACAGATAATGAGAAAAATACCGGAGTTAAGGCGAAAGCACCGGTAACTACCAGGTAAGCGCCAATAGGTGCCAAGGATAACCCCAGGCCTAATACCAAATGACAAAGTGCTGTAAAACGTTTGGTAGCACTATACCCCATCACCACAAATAAAGCAATTGGTGATAAGTAAAAGCACAATGGGTTGATAAAAAAAGTAGCCGCAATAAACAACCCGCAATTGATCAATGTAAATGTTAACGCCGCAGGCGCGGTAATACGTCCTGCCGGAATATCCCGTTGTTTGGTGCGCGGGTTTTGGGCGTCGATATCTCTATCCAGGTAGCGGTTAAAAGCCATGGCCGAGTTACGGGCAAAGATCATACAAAGCACCATGAGCACCAGTTTTTTCCAGTCGAAAGTATGCTCGGTAGTAGTCACTGCCAAAAAGAAGCCGATGAAGGCGAAGGGCATGGCAAAAATGGTATGTGTGAAAGTTACTAATGAAAGGTATTTTTTCATATTGTTTTAAAAAAAATCCCCTCTTGAGAGGGGTAGGGGTGTGTTCTGCTACATGCCCCCACGTATTTTGTTATTCCTGTATTTTAATCTTGTATAAGGCTTCTTGAAATTCTCAATGGCCTTGCTCCACAATCTGTTGTTCAACTGTCCTCAGCACATTATTGATATCTGTTTTTACTTCCTTTTCAGTGAAACGCAGTACTGTTAAATTATATTTGCCTAATTCCTGATCTCTTATTGTGTCAGCCTCAAATTTCTCTTCGTGGCTGTGATATTGTCCATCTATTTCAATTACCAAATTTAACTCACCGCAATAAAAATCAACTATGTAATTTAACAATGGTTTCTGTCGGTGAAAATCAAAACCAAATTTTTTACCTTTTATTTCATTCCAAAGCAATACTTCGCCCAAAGTGCTATCGTTTCGTAACCTACGGGCAAGCTCTTTTAGTTTAGGGTTGTATGGGATGATTTTGTGTGGCATAAATTACTTGTCGCTTTGCCTTTATGGCGTATAACACACCCCTACAGCCGCACTTTCCTCCGCGCCCCCTCTCAAGAGGGGAATTGAGAAAAGAGCTTGCCATCACTCGTTTCCATCGCGCCCCCTCTCAAGAGGGGAAGTGAAATGCGGTATTACAAAACTCTTATTAATATTATCAATAAAATCCAAAATCTCATCTCTGCCCGATTGCAACTCAGATGATGTTATGAAATATTGTGGCGCTTCTTCAAAAGTAGCCAATAAGGCTTTTTTGAATTTGGCGATGTTCTGATCGGTTTTTACGCTTGATTGTTTATCGGCCTTGGTGAAAACCAACACAAATGATAAGCCTTTTTCGCCAAGCCAGTTGCAAAATTCAAGATCTATTTTTTGTGGTTCAAGACGACTGTCGATCAGCACCATCACACATTGCAGGCTTTCGCGTTTATCAAGGTAGTTATGGATAAATTTGTTCCAGTTGGCTTTATTTGTTTTGGATGCCCGGGCGTAACCATAGCCGGGTAAATCAACAATGTACCAGCTATCGTTAACTAAAAAATGATTGATCAACTGGGTTTTGCCCGGGGTTTGGGATGTTTTTGCAAGCCCTTTTTTTGCGGTAAGCATGTTGATCAGTGAAGATTTACCCACATTTGATCTGCCTATAAAAGCGTACTCGGCCTTTACCGGCGGCGGTAACTTACTGATTTGGGTATTGCTGCAAATAAATTCGGCTGTTTTAACAATCATGCTGCAAAGGTAAGTTTTTAATTTGTTGTAATGTTTCCTGGGTGTTTCAAAGTTGGAAGGTTGTAAAGTTGAAATGTTTGCTTAAGGTTTGTTGTAAGGTTGGAACGTTTTAATGTTGTAAAGTTGAAATGTTTCCTGTATGTTGTAAAGTTGGACGGTTATAAAATTGAAATGTTGGTTTGTCAAAGATGGTGAACTGTTTTTAGTAAAATGAATGTTTAAACATCTTTTACAAACAAGCGACAAATTATGCTACATTCATATCTAACTTTACAACATTAAAACATTCCAACCTTACAACAATATAGCAATGGAAGATTATAAAATACCCGCCCAAACCCGCATCGGTCACGTGCATTTAAAGGTGAGCGACCTGCAAAAGTCACTTGATTTTTATTGCGGACTACTTGGTTTTGATAAAATGCTGACGTATGGCGATCAGGCCGCGTTTATTTCGGCCGGAGGGTATCACCATCATATTGGTTTAAATACATGGCATAGTAAAGGCGCATCACCGGCACCAGAGTATGCGCCCGGGCTTTTTCATACCGCCATTCTTTACCCCGAACGTAAGGATCTGGCGCTGATATTACAAAGACTGATCGATGCCAAATATCCGATCACCGGCGCATCAGATCATGGGGTATCTGAAGCTATTTACCTAAATGACCCCGACCAGAACGGCGTAGAACTTTACTGGGATCGCCCCAAAGAACAATGGCCAACTAACGAGCTTGGTGAAATGACCATGTTTACCCGCAGATTGGATATGGAGGGTTTGCTGGCATTGGCTAAATAATTTTCTGAACCGGGATTAAACAGATTTTGGGTACAGGATTTTTTTGCTCTGTAAGTAAAAATTCCAAAAATCTGATGAATCTGCTTAATCGCGGTTCAGACAAATCGTGTTACAGTTCCTTTATCCTGATATTCCTGAAATAAGCCTTATGCCCATGATCTTGTAGGGCGATTAAGCCTGTTTTGGCGGTGCCATAATCGGGATAATCTTTCCATTTGCCTTCGGCTTTCTTTTTGTTCCATTCATCGGTCCAGGCTTCAAAGGCAATAATTTTTGATCCGTTAAGCCAATGCTCCACGTGCCCGTTGTTAAATACAATTTTGCTGATGTTCCATTTGCCTATAGGTTCAACCTTTTTTAAGGTGTTGGGCAGGTGCATGGCATAGTCGCAGCCGGTTTTTTGCCATTCTTCCAGTTTGTCGGGCCAGCCTTCATCATCAATGATCTGGTACTCGGGGCCGGTGGCGTAGGTGGAGTGATATTTAGCATCTTCAATTACGTGATATAATACTCCACTGTTGCTGCCCTTGTCAATCTTCCATTCCCATTCCAGCTCAAAGTTGGTGTATGCTTTATCGGTAACAATATCGCCGCCGGTATCACCCTCGGCAGCGCCAAGGCAAACTAAAGCGCCGTCAACGATGGTCCAGTTTTTTACAGGCGTGGTTTTATTGAAGCTGTGCCAGCCCTTTAATGTTTTACCATCAAACAGGTTTACCCAGTCGCCTTTTTTTGTGGTCGCCCTTACATGTGGCGGCACTTTTACTACTACTGCCGATGTTTGAACGCAAACCACGGCTGCAGCTGCTATCATCAGGCCCAGCCTTTTTATTTGTTGTTTCATATGAATAATGGATAGATGATTTACCTACAGAACTCCTGTTCCGTGGATGTTGAAACAAGTTCAACATGCCTCCTTTTTTATTTTTTGTCTTAACTCTTGATTCTTGACTCTTAATTCTTTTTCGAAGCCACTTGCATTTTCTCCGGGTCCCAAAACATGGGGCTGTCTTTATAATAGCTGTCGTTACAAAGCAGGGCGGGGGCAGCGGCGCGATAGCCAAAAATGGCATCTTCGGTTACTTTGCCGTTGTTCCTGATGGCGGTAAAAAAGTTAACCATATGATCGTAAGGACCGCCTATGTAGCCTTTGTCGGCATCGTAGGTGATTTCTTCAGGCGGTAACATCTTTTTGCGTTCGGCATAGCCAACGCCGGCCTTTTTTAGTTTATCAAGGTAAAAAGGATCGTCGCTGGCAAAGGTTTTATTGCGCTTAAGGGTTACCTTATCCCAGGTAATGTCCATTGATCCTTCGCTGCCTACCAGTTTCAAATAGGTGGTACCGCTGGTGCCATCTACAAAATTGCAGCGTAACGATAAATTAAAAGCGGGGTGCGCCTGTGTTTTACCATAATCAAAAGTGCCTAACAGCACATCTGGTACCTCGCGACCATCATTCCAGAAACGTAAACCGCCGGATGCGTAAATTTTGTTCGGCCCCATCGAATCGGTAATAAAGTGCAGGCTCGAAAACAGGTGCACAAATAAATCGCCGGCCATGCCGGTGCCATAATCGGTATAGTTCCTCCAGCGGAAAAAGCGCTTGGAGTCGTAATCGCGTTTTTTGGTGTTGCTGATATAGGTTTCCCAATCCACCGTTTGGGTTGATGCGTCTGCCGGGATAGGATACTGCCATACTTCTAATGGTTCGCGCCTGGCCCAAAAGCCCTCGGCGTAATTCAACTGACCGATAGCGCCGCTTTTTAACAGCTCATGCGCTTTCTCGTTTCCTAATGATGATACCCCCTGGCTTCCCACCTGGAAAATTTTGCCGGTTTCCTGTTGAGCCTTAATTACCGCGGGGCCTTCGCCTATGGCGTGTACCATGGGTTTTTCGCAATACACATGCTTGCCGGCGTGCATGGCGTCAACAGAAATTTGCTGGTGCCAATGATCGGGTGTGGCTATAATTACCGCGTCAATATCCTTGCGGTTCAGGATCTCTTTATAAATTTTGGTAGTAAAAATATCAGCGCCGTATTTGGCTTTTGCATCTTTTAAGCGGCCATCATACAAATCGCAAACGGCAACTAATTTTACGCCGGGTACTTTAAGGGCGGTATCGGTATCGCTGTTGCCCATACCGCCGGCACCAATCAGGGCTATATTAATCTGGTCGTTATACTCATAACCTAATTGGCGTTTAAGTATCGCGAAGGGTTTAACGCTGCTTTCGGCAGCAAATAGGCTGTTGCCCACGGCTACCGCGGCGGTTGTGGTGGTTAATTTTTTGATGAAACTGCGGCGCGAGGATTCTTGTTTTTCTTTCATGGATAAGGAAATGAACTATATAATAAAATTAGTTTATAAGAACCTTTTGGGTGCGCCTTGCTTATAACAGGAGGCGACTTAGTGCTGACTTGGCTGAACTGGTTTTTAAAATTAGTGAATTGACTTAACATTTTCACAAGCCCGTCAACTTAATGTATCCTCATAAAACAATCAATATACAATCACTATCTTTGCCGCTACTATCAAAATGAGCAAAACCATAACTCCCTACAATAACGAGCAGGCTACCAAAAAAGAACAGGTGGCAGATATGTTCAACAATATATCTAAAACATACGATTTTTTGAATCACTTCATGTCCCTGGGCATTGATATCATCTGGCGTAAAAAAGCGATCAACGAATTAAAAAAAGATCAACCCAAACTAATCCTTGACGTTGCCACCGGTACAGGCGATTTTGCTTTTGAGGCTTTAAAAATCCTGAAACCCGAGAAAATCATCGGCGTAGATATTTCACGTGGGATGCTGGATATTGCCGAGCAAAAAATAGCCAAACGTGGTCTTGCCGATAAGTTTGGTGTGAAATTGGGCGATTCGGAAAAGCTACCCTTTGACGATGCCGAATTTGACGCGGTTACCGTGGCCTATGGCGTACGTAATTTCGAAAACCTGGAAGTTGGCCTGGCCGATATTCAGCGGGTGTTAAAACCAGGTGGTAAAGCCGTGGTATTGGAATTTTCAAAACCTAAGGCATTCCCAATCAAGCAGCTTTATAATTTTTACTTTAACTACATTACACCAGGCATTGGTAAACTGTTTAGTAAAGATGCAAGGGCATACAGTTATTTACCAGAATCGGTTGCCGCTTTTCCAGATGGTAAGAGTTTTGTTGCTTTGATGGATAAAGTAGGTTTCAAAAATACCAAACACAGGCCATTGGCGTTTGGTATTTGTTCTATATACACAGGCGTTAAATGATTAAAACCCGCTACCTGTTACTTGTATGCTTTATGTTTTGCAGCCAGTTTTTATTGGCGCAAAGCGATATAGTACCTGCATGGGGTGGCGGTGCCGATCAGGTTGACTTAAGCTGGGGTTTTAGCTTCAGTTACGTAGCCAGCGATTTTAAGATCACCAAAAAGCCAAACTGGCGTAGTCCTTTTTTTGATAAAGGCACCGGTACTTATATTACAGACTCGGTAAACAGTATCAGTTCAAAAAGTACCCCCGGCTTTGCCATTGGTTTTATAGCCCGATATACTTTAACCGAGCATTTTGAAGTGCGCAGCACGCCATCGTTGGTTTTTGCCGATAGAAACTTAACATACACCTACGCCAACCCCGATCAAAACCAGGTGAAGCAGATACAAACCACCTCGTTTGAAATTCCGCTATCGTTCAAAATTAAGTCGGATAGGCTGGGCGATTTCAGGGCCTACATACTGGGCGGGGTTAAATATCAAATGGCTATAGGTACCAAAAAAAACGAATCCAATCTCGATCCGCTTGATAAAACCGTGAAAAACGTGGGCGGCTTCAGCTCCTATGAAGCCGGTCTGGGTTGCGATATTTATTTTGAATATTTCAAATTATCGCCCCAAATCAAAATCTCCAATTCTTTCGGCAACCTGCTTGTAGCCGAGGATCATCCCTTTGCCGCGCCAATAAGCAAGTTGTCATTGCATACGGTAGTGTTTAGTTTGTTTTTTGAGTAGGGGGAGGCGTAGAAGACTCACCCCGACGAGGCTTTGCCCGTCTTCCCCTCTCTCCGGCTGCGCCGCATAGAGGGGCAAGGATTTTTTCAATATTTTTAAGCCCTCTTTGCGGCTTGCCGGAGAGAGGGCAGGGCCAGCGAAGCGTAGACCGGGTGAGTCTTCCCCCGGTTAGTTATCACCCCACAAACCCGCGCCATTCAACTAACATTACCTCCAAACAACAATAATTCAAACTAAAAAACATAATTTCGCTGCTATAGTTATCCTACTACTATGAGTAAAATTGCTTTAATAACAGGTGCTACCGCTGGTATAGGCGAGGCTTGCGCGCATGTGTTTGCGCGTGAGGGTTATAATTTAATCTTAACCGGCAGGCGCGAAGACCGCTTAAACAAAGTGGCATCGCACTTAAATGATAAATACAACGTAGAAGTTACGGCTATGTCCTTCGATGTGCGTAACCGTGCCGAAGTTATTGAAAACCTGAACGAACTTCCTGCCGAATGGAAGAAGGTTGATGTGCTGGTTAATAACGCTGGCTTAAGCCAGGGCCTTGACCCCATTCAAAAAGGCGACATTGACGATTGGGAAACCATGATTGATACCAACATAAAAGGTTTGCTTTACGTAAGCAAGGTAGTATCAAACTGGATGATTGATAATGGTAAAGGTCATATCATCAATTTAGGGTCAATAGCCGGTAAAGAGGTTTATCCTAATGGCAATGTATACTGCGCTACCAAGCACGCGGTTGATGCCTTAAATAAAGGTATGCGGGCCGACTTGCTGCCATATGGCATAAAAGTTACCGCGGTACATCCCGGTGCTGTTGAAACCGAGTTTTCGGAAGTGCGTTTTAAGGGTGATAAGGACCGCGCCAAAAAAGTGTACGATGGCTTTGAGCCGTTAGTTGCCGATGATATTGCCGAAACCATCTGGTTTGCAGCATCGCGCCCGGCCCACGTAAACATCAACGACCTGGTGATTATGCCAACCGCACAGGCAACGGCGACTAATATATATAGGAAGTAGATTATAAGTCGGGAAGTCCGAAAGTCGGGAAAGTCCGAAAGTAAAATATAATTGTAATAAGGTAAAAATCTTCCGGACTTTCGGTCTTTTCCGACTTTCGGACTAAAAACTAATCAAAATAAATGTCACTAATTACACAAATAGACCAGGATATCAAGTTAGCTATGCTGGCTAAACAGCCAGACCGTTTAAGGGGTTTGCGCGCTATTAAATCGGCTTTGCTATTGGCCAAAACAGAAAAAGGCGCCGCCGAAGAGCTTACCCAGGAAGGTGAGATCAAGGTATTGCAAAGACTGATTAAACAACGTAAAGAATCGGCAGATATTTATAAAACGCAAAACCGCGAAGACCTGTACGAAATTGAAATGGAAGAGATGCGCGTGATTGAGCCGTACCTGCCACAGCAGATGAGTCGCTTTGAAATTGAAGGTTATTTGCAGGACCTCATTAGCAGGCTTGAAGCTACTTCAGCCAAAGATTTGGGTCGTGTTATGGGCGTTGCCAATAAAGAACTTGCGGGCAAAGGCGATGGCAAAACAATCTCAGAGGTGGTAAGGCAATTGTTGGGTTAACCAACAATTTATCAATATAAGCTTAATATCTACATTGATAAATTATTACTATAATTGCTGAAACTCGTCCGCGATAAACTAATTTTATAGCGGATTAACACATTTTTATACTAAAAAGGGTTTTGGTATAGTTAATTGAAAATTAATACAGAATATTTATATGGATTTCGTGCTTAAAGAGGAACACGGTTTTAGTTACATCGATGAGGGCGAAGGAGAGGTACTGTTACTACTACACGGTTTAATGGGAGCCTTAAGCAATTGGGACGGTGTAATTGATGAGTTTAAATCAAAATACCGTGTAATAATACCTATATTGCCTATTTACGATATGCCACTGATTACTACAGGTGTAAAAAGCCTGTCGAAATTTGTGCATAAGTTTATTAAGTTTAAACAACTGAGCAATATTACCATTTTGGGTAATTCGCTTGGTGGTCACGTAGCCCTGGTTTATCTTTTAGCCCATCCCGAAAATATTAAGGCGCTGGTGTTAACGGGTAGCTCGGGTTTATATGAAAATGCTTTTGGCGGCTCATTTCCGCGCCGCGAGAGTATCGATTTTGTAAGAGAGAAAGTACAGTATACCTTTTATGATCCGGCCATTGCAACTGATGAAATGGTTAACGATATTCATAAACTGATTAACGATAGGCATAGCGTGCTCCGGTTATTGGCTATGGCAAAATCGGCCATTCGCCATAACATGAAAAAGGATCTGCATAAAATGACCCTGCCGGTTTGTTTGATATGGGGTAAGGATGATAAAATTACACCGCCAGAAGTGGCTGTAGAGTTTAATGAAGAGTTTCCGAACTCCGAGTTACACTGGATTGATAAATGCGGCCATGCGCCTATGATGGAGCGTCCCCAGGAATTTAATGTACTGTTGAGCGCGTTTTTAGATAAAATAAAAGCATAACATGATTGCAATTGAACTGATAGCAGATGCGATACCCCCGGCGCATACTTCTGATACGATACAGAAGGTGTATGAGCGCATGGTGGAGTTTCGCGTTCGCCATTTGCCAATTGTAAACGAAGAACAGTTTTTAGGCCTGGTTAGCGATGATGACATGCAAGCCGAAAGCGATAACCAAACACAGGTTGGCGCCTTAGCGTTATCGTTGGTAAATCCCTACGTTCGCGAAGATCAGCACGTATATGATGTTATCCGCCTTTTTCATGAGCGTAAGCTTACGGTGGTACCTGTTTTAGATTTGAAACAAAATTACCTGGGTGTTATCACCATAAATGCCATTACAGATTATTTTGCGCAAATCACCTCGGTATCCCAACCGGGCGGTATCATTGTGCTGGAGATCAACAACAAAAACAATTCGCTGGCCCACATGGCGCAAATAGTTGAATCTGATAATGCCCAGATCCTGAGCTCATACGTACAAACCTTCCCCGACTCAACCCGCATGGAAGTAACCTTAAAAGTTAACAAGCAGGATATATCAAACATCATAGCCACATTTTTGCGTTACGAGTATGATGTTAAAGCAACCTTTAACCATACAGATAATAACGATAACGCCAAAGACCGTTACGATTCCCTCATGAATTATTTAAATCTTTAGTTCATTGGTTCACTGGTTCATTCGTTCATTGGTGAAAAGTTCGATAGTTTGCCGGCCGCGAAAATAGTTCAAATATGAGTTATTATAGTCTTGAAGATTTAGAGGTATACAAATTGGGCGAAGGTTTTAGCGATGAAATATGGGTGATTGTTAGCGGATGGGATCATTTTGCAAAAGATACTGTTGGCAAACAAATAGTACGTTCTGCTGATTCTATAGGTGCTAACATCGCCGAAGGATACGGCAGATATCATTTCAAAGGAAATCGGAATTTTTGCTTTTTTAGCCGGGGTTCAATTTTAGAAACAAAAGGATAGTTACTAAAATCAAAAAACAGGAATTTGATAAATGACGATCAATTTAATTCACTATTTGAAAAATTTCAATCGATTCATCTCAAACTAAATGCATATTTAAAGTTCATTGGTAAGAACGCAAAAGTTAAAACAGAGTAATAAAGGTTGCTAAAGGGTATTGCCAAAATGCTGGCCGTTGCCTAACTGAATTGTTATCTCCGCGAAAAAGACCAATGAACTAATGAACCAATGAACTAATGAACCAAAAAATAGCAATTTACGGCCGGCCATTTAATGAACCATCGGTACTACCGTACATTCAGCAGGTATTTGATAACCTGGCCCACCACAATGTTGATATCTACGTACACCAGCTGCTAAACGAGTATTTGCAGGATAAAATAACAGGTGTACAATACAACGTGTTGCACACCACCGATTCGTTAAAAGGGTTTATAGATGTATTTATAACCCTTGGCGGCGATGGCACCCTGTTAGATATGGTTACCGTTATCCGCGATTCGGGCATCCCGGTAATCGGGATTAACTTTGGCCGACTTGGTTTTTTGGCCAGTGTAAATAAAAGTGATATCAATGCCGCCATACACGCGGTAGTAAATAAAGAGTTTACACTTGACTGCCGCGAACTGCTCAAAATAGATTCAAAGGCTGATACTTTTGGTAACGATAACTTCGCGCTTAACGATATTACCATTCATAAACGCGACGACGCGGCTATGATCATCACCCATGTGTTTTTAAACGATGAGTTTTTAAACTCCTATTGGGGCGATGGCTTGATCATATCAACATCAACAGGTTCAACCGCTTATTCACTAAGCTGCGGCGGACCGATCATCTTCCCGCAATCAAAAAGTATAGTAGTTACCCCGGTATCGCCTCATAACTTAAATGTAAGGCCAATTATTTTGCCCGATAACAGCAAACTGTGTTTTGAGGTTGAAACCCGCAGCTCCAAATACCTGGTATCATGCGATTCGCGGATGGCTGTTATGGATGAAACCGTGAAGTTTCATGTAGAAAAAGCAGGCTTTCAGTTAAATTTAATCCGCCTTAATAATGAAAGTTACTTAACCACGTTAAGAAACAAACTATTATGGGGACTGGATGCCCGTAATTACTAAATTTGTTGAATGCCTAAAATTGTACTTTTAATATTACTGTTACTCGCTACTTGTACATTGCAGGCTCAAACCTGGGAAGTAGGGGGCACTTTAGGCGGTGCCGGCTACATCGGCGATCTTAATCCCAACAATCCTGTAAAAATAAGTGGCCCTTCGGCGGGTTTATTTGTTAAACGCAATTTTGATGGTTACTTATCGGCCCGGCTAACTTTTAGTTACGCTAAGTTTGGCGCGGCAGATAGTACATCATCCAATCAGCAGTTTCGTGATCGTAACTTAAGTTTTACCGATGGCATAAAGGAATTGACAGCCATAGGCGAATTTAATTTTCTGAAATACATACCCGATGCGGGGCCTAATAAATTTACACCTTTTATATATGCCGGTATTGGCATAACAGCATATGCGCCGCATGCTGAATACAACGGGCATACATATGGTTTAAGGCAATTAAAAACCGAAGGCCAAACTGCTCCTTATGGCACCAATACGGTGGTTATTCCTTATGGCGTGGGTATTAAATACAATATCTACGGCAAATTTAACGTGGGGGCTGATATTGGATACCGTTATACTTTTACCGATTATTTAGATGACGTAAGCGGCAGTTATGCTGATAAAAATAAACTGACATCCAGTTACGCGAAGGCCTTGTCAGATCGCTCGGGCGAAAAAACAGGGATTTACATCGGTACTGCCGGCACCCAGCGCGGCGATTTTAAACCCCGGGATACTTATTTTCTGCTCAACTTCACCATTTCTTACACATTTGTAACCCAGCGCTGTTATTTTCAGAATTAAATTCTATTAAATTATATAATTCAAAATTTAATTTTGAAAAATGTATAATAATTGATTTTATAGTTCGTTATTTGTAAATAATCGGTATTTAATACTGGTTTTTAAATTTAACCTTAAATCTATAAAGTCATGGCCGAATTAGCTTCCTCAACCCCTCGCTCAGGCGCAGCGCGTGGTCGTAAAAAAATGAATGTACGTATCGATCTTACCGCCATGGTCGACCTGGCCTTTCTGCTCATCACCTTTTTTATTTTAACAACCACGCTTGAAAAAAGAAAAGCTATGGATGTAGCTATGCCAATAAGCGACGAGATTGGTCAACCAGTACCTGCAAGCAGGAGTCTCACTATTTGCCTGGGCAAAAACAACCAGGTGATGTACTACCTTGGTGAACTGGCAAAACCTGTTATCGCGCCAACCATCACCAATTTTAGTAGTGCTGGTTTAAGGCAAACACTAATTGAAACCGGTAAAATGATCAGGGCCAAATACGGCAAAAATATGATTGTGCTGGTAAAGCCAAGTGATCACTCCAAGTACAGCAGCCTGGTAAGTACCCTTGATGAACTTAACATTTCTCAAACACAAATATATTCTATAGTTGATATAGCCCAGCCAGATGTGGATGCCTTGAAACAAAAAGGGGTTTATTAAAAAATTGACCATCCTTATCACCCTCGTTAAAGCCGGGCATTTGAGCAATCAGCGCCTGGTTTTTTGTTTTATAGCCATTACATAGCGTGTAATAATAAATTTCACATAGCATGTGCTTTATTCCTTTTCCTTTGTGCCATGTACCTTTAACCTTTCGCCTTTAACCTTCAATACATGCCGTTTTATGGGTTTTTGATGACATTTAAAGCCTTTATTTACAATAAGATTTTCTTTTGCAATTGCATACTAAAAAAATACAAAGTAAGTTTTACCTTTGTCCCCTGAAAAAACCGGAAATTTGGCAATTTTAGATGTCTAAGCCCGGTTAATTGGTAACGCATATTAGTCTAAAAAACAAATATTTATTAGACATAGCATTGATACACGCATAAAACAGGCATGTCTTTTATATAAGCCATAACGCCGGCTTTTTATTTGAACAATATGGAATATTTGGATCAGATTGATTTGTTGAAATTGCCTAAGCATGTAGCTATCATTATGGATGGCAACGGTCGTTGGGCAAAAGAAAAAGGCAAATTGAGGGTATTTGGTCATCATAACGGGGTAACATCTGTACGGGATGTGGTAGAAGGATGCGATAAAGTAGGTGTTAAATATATTACACTATATACCTTCTCATCAGAAAACTGGAATCGTCCTAAATTTGAGGTAATGGCTATTATGGAATTGATGGTAAGCACCATCCATAAGGAAATTGCCGGCTTTATGAAAAACGACATTAAGCTTAATGCCATAGGCGATTTGGATATGTTACCCGCAAAATGTTTAAAGGAGCTTAATGCCGCTATGGAAAAAACCAAGGGTAATACCGGGGTGGTTCTTACATTGGCTTTAAGTTATGGCTCCAGGCGCGAAATTTTACGTGCTGCAAAAAACATAGCGGCGCAGGTAAAAAGCGGCGAGCTTGAAATTGAAGATATCAACGAAACTGTTTTTGAACGTAATTTATTCACCAATGATATGCCCGACCCTGAATTACTGATCAGGACCGGTGGGGAGTATCGGATAAGTAACTATTTATTATGGCAAATAGCCTACGCTGAGTTGTATTTTACAAACAAGCTATGGCCCGATTTTAGAAAGGAAGATTTGTACGAAGCTATCGTTGATTACCAAAAACGCGAGCGCCGTTTTGGTAAGACCAGCGAGCAGGTTAACTAAATTTTTTCTTTTAACAAATTTTAACAACTGTATAAATTAATTTTAGCCCACTAAAATATTCGAATGTATAAATTTCTTTTTGCTATTCTTTTCTCTGTTTTTGGTACTGCTGCCTTTGCCCAGATTTCCAATTCGCCAAGGCAACCCCTCACCAAACAGATACCGGCCGATAGTTTAAGTTACCTTAATCCGCACGATTATATTATTGGTGGTATTACTGTAAGTGGGGTAAAATATTTGGATAAAGACAATTTAATATTGTTATCAAAATTAACCAAAGGCGATAGGATCAATATTCCAGGCGAACGTAATGCCGAAGTAATAAAGAAATTATACGAACAAGGCTTGTTTGATGATGTACAGTTAAACATCACTAAAATTAACCAGGATACCGTTTATCTTGAAATTGTGGTTGTTGAGCGCCCGCGTTTATCACGGTTACACATAACCGGTATCCGTAAAGGCGAGATTGAAGACATCCAGAAAAAGTTAACCGATAAAACCGGTAAAATTGTAAACGAAAATCTACTAAGCACAACATCTGCCATCATTAAAAGGCATTTTAACGAAAAGGGCTTTTTAAATACTACCGTTGTGATGACGCAACGCAAAGATCCGGGAGATGCCAACAGTGTTATACTGGATGTAAAAGTTGATAAAAAGACCAAGGTGATGATCAACAACGTTACGTTTGAGGGTAACAAAGCGTTTTCGCAGGGCGAATTACGCGGTTACCTGAGCAAAACACGTAAAAGAAGATGGTATAACGTTTTTGGTTCAAAGAAATTTAAGCAGGATAAATACGACGAGGATAAGGTAAACCTGGTTGAAAAAATGCAGGCCAAAGGTTATCGCGATGCCGAATTGGTTAGTGATTCTGTTTGGAAAAACGATGATAAAACCGTTAACGTAAAGCTAAAAGTTTACGAAGGTCCTAAATACTTTTTTGGTAAAGTAAAATGGAGCGGCAACGCCAAATATCCAGCCTCATTGCTGGATAGGATCATGCACATTAAAAAAGGCGATGTATTTAGCGAGGATGAATTAAATAAAAGATTAAGTGGCCCTACGCCAAGTAATGATGATGTTTCATCGCTTTATTTAAATGATGGTTATTTAACCTTTAGCGCAGATCCTGTTCAAACCAAAGTTTATAACGATACTGTTGACCTGGATATCAGGATTTATGAAGGCCCGCAATACACCATTAACCGTGTAAGCCTTAAAGGTAACGATGTTACTAACGATAAGGTGGTAATGCGCGAAATTCAAACCAAACCAGGCCAAAAATTCAATAAAGAGTTATTAATCCGCAGTGCGCGTGAAATTGGTCAGTTAGGTAACTTTGATGAGCAAAAAACCGAGCCTAAGCCAACCAACATCAACCCACAGGATGGTACGGTAGATATTATCTACAACGTTGTTGAAAAACCTTCGGATCAGATTGAGTTATCAGGTGGTTTTGGTGGCGGACAGCTGGTGGGTACATTAGGCCTTACATTTAACAACTTCTCGTTAAGAAACATATTTAACCTTAAAGCTTACAAACCACTGCCAAAAGGTGATGGTCAAAAATTAAGCTTAAGAGGCCAGTCGAGCGGTCGTACTTATCAAAACTTCTCGTTCACATTCTCTGAGCCATGGTTAGGTGGTAAAAAACCAATTTACTTTGCATTATCGGCATATACACAAGGTAGTTCAACCGGACAGTATTATGCAAAATCGAGCCCTTACTATAATAACCTGCGTATCAATGGTATTGGTGTTACTTTGGGTAAAAAATTAAGATGGCCGGATAACTATTTCCAATTAAACTACTCGTTAAACTTTGACCACTATAACCTGGATAACTACACTGGTTACCTGTTTAGCAACGGTACATCGTTCAACATCAAGTTAACCCAGGAGTTAACCCGTAACTCAATTGATATGCCTATTTTCCCTACACAGGGTTCAAATATCAAATTTACGGTACAGGCAACGCCTCCATATTCATTGTTTAACAACGTTAACTATAAAGTAGCAACCCCGCAGGAGCGTTATCACTTTGTAGAGTATTACAAATTTAAATACGATGCGCAATGGTTTACCAAAGTGGTAGGTAAGTTTGTACTGATGAGCCAGGTGAGGTTTGGTTTCCTGGGTATGTATAACAAAGAGGTAGGTCCTTCGCCGTTTGAGCGCTTTAAATTAGGTGGTGACGGTATGCAGAGTTACCAGTTTTTACAAGGTAGCGAGATCATTGGTTTAAGAGGTTATCAAAACTTCTCTATTGTGCCAGAAGGTTCAAACGAAAACCAGAACAACAACACAGGTAGCACCATCTATAATAAATATACTTTAGAGTTGCGTCACCCGGTTATTGCCAGCCAGTCGGCTACTATATTCCTGTTAACATTTGCAGAAGGTGGTAACGTTTGGAACAATTTCAGCCAGTTTAGTCCGTTTAACGTAAGGCGTTCGGTAGGTGTGGGAGCAAGGATATTTTTACCTATATTTGGATTGCTTGGATTAGATTATGGTTACGGATTTGATAAAATACCTGGTGCACCAGATGCAAATAAAGGCCAGTTCCATTTTACAATTTCTCAGAGTTTATCCGGCGGATTTAATTAATTTGCGCAGCGATATATGAAAAAGATAATTTTAGTAGCCATTTTAACGTTTACAGCATTTGCCGGGGCTTATGCGCAACGTTTTGCTTATGTTGATTCGGAGTATATTCTAAAGCACATGCCAGAGTATGCATCGTCTCAAAAACAATTGGCCGCGTTATCTGATCAATGGCAAAAAGAAGTTGACGGTAAATTTCAGGAAATAGACCGTTTATATAAGGCATACCAGGCCGATCAGATACTGATGACGCCAGATATGAAAAAACGCCGTGAGGCCGAAATTGTAGATAAAGAGAAAGCCGCCAAAGATTTTCAACGCCAGAAATTTGGCCCCGATGGGGAGCTTTCACAAAGAAGCACTGCCTTGGTTAAACCAATTCAGGATAGGGTGTCTAAAGCTGTACAAGCTGTTGCCGAGAGTAACGATATAGACATGATGTTTGATAAAAACAGTGAAGTGATCATGCTGTATGCAAACCCAAGGTTTGACAGAAGCGCTGATGTAATTACCAAATTGGGCCTTAAGCCCGGCGTATTAGCCAAGTAAACTTTTGAATTAAATAAAATAAGAACAGAACTATTATTAAACACAGGACAAGAAAAATGAAAAAACTATTTAAAGTTGCTTTAGTTGCAGTAGGAATGATATTTGCCGGCAACTTTGCCCATGCACAAACTAAAATTGGTCATATTAATTTTAACCAGCTGATTGACTTGCTACCAGAAACTAAAACAGTTTCAACCCAGATTCAGGCTTACCAAAAACAATTCATTGACCAGCTTACAGCAATGAATAACGAGTATACCACAAAAGGTCAGGATTTTCAAAAAAACCAGGCTACCATGACCGACGCTGTACGTACCGTAAAAGGTAACGAATTGCAGGACATTCAAAAGCGTATGAACGATTTGCAAACCAGCGCTCAACAACAAGTTGAACAAAAGAAAAACGAATTAGGCAAACCACTTTTTGATAAAGCTACCGCTGCTGTAACCGCAGTTGCCAAAGCAAAAGGTTACGCTTACGTTTTAGATTCATCACAAGTAAGCTTATTGGTATCACCAGAAGCTGATGATTTGTTGCCGGCAGTTAAATTGCAATTAGGTTTAAAATAATATCAACCAACCGTCATTTATAAAAGAGCGCCCCGTATTTACGGAGCGCTTTTTTTATGTTTGTATATGAGCAAGCAACCTATAGGTATTTTTGATTCGGGCTTTGGCGGCCTTACCGTATTTAAATCTATTTATAAGGAGCTGCCCGGTTATGACTATATATACCTTGGCGATAATGCCCGGGCACCTTATGGCAACCGCTCATTTAAAACTATCCACGAGTATACCTGGGAGTGCGTGCAATGGCTTTTTGCACAAGGTTGTCCGTTAATAATTGTAGCCTGTAATACAGCATCGGCCAAAGCGCTGCGCACCATACAACAGCAAGACCTTAAAAATGCCGATCCAACAAAACGCGTACTTGGCGTTATACGCCCCACCGCCGAAATTGTAGGCAATTATACCGATACCAAACACATAGGGGTACTGGGCACCAAAGGCACGGTGCAATCAGGATCGTACCTGTTGGAGATCAACAATTTTTTCCCCGATGTGAAAGTGCATCAGCAGGCCTGCCCGCTTTGGGTGCCGCTTATTGAAAACGGAGAGTATGACCAGCCCGGTGCCGAATACTTTGTAAAGCTATACCTTGACGAGATTATGGCGCAGTCGCCCGATATTGATACCATGTTGCTGGCCTGTACACATTACCCCATCATTAAAGATAAAATTGAAGCCAATTTGCCTGCTCATGTAAAGGTAGTTTCGCAGGGCGATATTGTCGCCAAAAGCCTGGTTGACTACCTGCACCGCCACCCAGAAATGGAAGGCCGCCTCACCAAAACCGGCACCCGCCAGTTTTTTACCACCACAGATGACACCGCCGATTTTGATCATCATGCATCCCTGTTTTTCTCAGAACCCGTAAAGTCGACTTACATTGCGGCTAATGATTTGGTTAGGTGTTAGTGAGTGGTTGATTAGTTGAGTGGTTGATTAAGTTGGAATGAGTTGGATTAGCTTAATTCGGTTGGAGTAAGTTGATTGAGTCAATTCGCGCGCTAATTCTTAACTGGCCTAAATCAATAAATTCAGGGTGATCTTCTAATCTTGCCAATCAGCGTTAATCCAATAATCTGTTGCGCTTTTTGTTGCGATTTTAAAATATGAAATATTATAATTAATTGATAATCAACATATTGAAATTTTATATTTGTTTCACTTGTTGCGAACGCAACACTTTTGGAAAATATTTAAAAAGTCTTAATTCTTGATTCTTGTCTCTTGATTCTGTCCCCAATCAATATATACTAAACTTGTCGTCTAAATTAACCCAACATTTAGTAAGTTTGCAGCTTTAGCAAAAAAGCGCTTGAATTATTATATCACATATTTTATTGTAGCTATAGGGTTGTTCAGTTTTTCGGCCTTTTTTGCGTTGGCGGGTGTGTATGCCGAGCGGAAAATCTCCGCATTTATACAAGACCGGCTCGGGCCAACCGAAACCGGTAAATTTGGTTCGTTGCAAACTCTGGCCGATATTATGAAGATGATCCAAAAGGAGCTCATCATCCCGGCCGCTGCCGATAAATGGCTGTTTATGCTGGCACCTGCTATCATCTTTATCGCCGTTTACATGGGCTTTGCCGCCCTGCCCTGGGGGCCGGGGCTTATCCCATCCAAAATAAATTTGGGTATCTATTATATCTTCGCTATCATCTCTATCGAAACATTGGGTATCCTGATGGCAGGTTGGGGATCAAATAACAAATATTCCGTATTGGGCGCTATGCGCTCGGCCGCGCAGATCATCTCTTACGAGATCCCTGCCGGTTTTGCCATTATATCGGTAGTAATGATAGCCCAAACGCTCGATCTGCAGGTGGTATCGATGCAGCAAGGGATCTTGGCTGTCGAAAAAATAAAGTTCGCGGGCTTTTGGGATGTAACCAAAATTGGTGGTTTGTTCAGCTGGAACATCTTCCGGGCACCGCACCTTATCATCGCTTTTGTGATCTATTTTATCGCCTCACTTGCCGAGAGTAATCGTGCGCCGTTTGATATTCCGGAAGCGGAATCAGAATTGGTGGCCGGTTTCCATACCGAGTTTACAGGCATCCGCTTCGCGCTGGTTTTTTTGGCCGAGTACTCGATGATGTTCCTGGTGAGTATGATAGGCGTGATCCTGTTTTTAGGTGCCTGGAATACACCGTTGCCAAACATAGGCCCGGTACATTTGGCTACCTGGACAACCAATATGTGGTGGGGCATTTTTTGGGTAGCTATAAAAACATTAGGCCTCGTAGCCATCCAGATGTGGATCAGGTGGACACTGCCCCGTTTCCGGGTAGATCAACTCATGAACCTCTGCTGGAAAGTATTAACCCCGCTGGCATTTTTATGTATGCTGATATCGGGTGTGTGGCGATTGTGGCTAATGTAGGGGGAAGAGAATCAAGAACCAAGAGTCAAGAATCAAGACAAGGAAAAAGTGTTAGAAAAAGGATTTCAGATTTAGAATTTGGCGATTAGAGTTTAGAATTTATTTTTTAGAATTTCAAAGATTTGTTCAATAAAGTAATCAACGGTTTTACAACGGCATGGAAAGGTTTAAGCCTTACCGTGAAGCACCTGTTTGCCAATAACTCGGCCAGGAAAATTGTTACCGTGAGCGATACCAATTACTTTAAACAACTGGAGAACGGCACCAATACCATTCAATATCCAAAACAGGAATTACCCGTGCCCGAAATTGGCCGGTACCAGCTGGATGTGGAAATGGACGATTGTATTGTATGCGATTTATGCGCTAAGGTTTGCCCGGTTAACTGTATAGATATTGAAGCCATAAAGGCTACCGAAGCCATCGGTCAAACATCTGATGGTACCACCAAGCGTTTATATGCGGCCAAATTTGATATCGATATGGCCAAATGCATGTATTGCGGTCTGTGTACTATTGTATGCCCAACCGAGTGTATTGTAATGACCAATCAATATGATAAAACCGTATTTGAGCTAAGCGACTTGGTTTACCAGTTTTCAGATATGCCGCCAGAGGTAGCTGCCGAAAAACGTGCACTGTTTGATAAACAACAAGCCGAAAAGCAAGCAGCCAAATTAGCCGCTATGAAACTAAAGGAGGGAGGAGCATGAGCTTGATCCGCCTGCTGTTTTATTTCATGAGTTTTATTGCTATCGCGTCGGCTTTGTACGCGGCATCAACTCAAAACCTGGTGCGTAGTATTTTTGTGTTTTTTGTAACGCTGTTTGCCCTGGCCGGTCTGTACGTTTTATGCCTGGCCGATTTTGTGGCCGTAACCCAGGTAGTAATTTATGTAGGTGGTATTTTGGTGCTCATCCTGTTCGCGTTTATGCTGTCGGGTAAAGAGACCTTGGATGTAATGCAGCAGCAAAAAGGCAAGTTTTTTAGCTTAGGTAAATTGCCTGCCATATTATTGGCGGCGCTGTTTTTTATTGTGATGATTAATGTGGTGTTAAAGGCCGATGCTGATAATTTGCCCTGGGTAAAAGATTCCATCGCCAATAACAATACCATAACGCCCAATACGGCTACTATTGATAATATAGGTGTTAATTTAATGACGCGCTACCTGCTGCCTTTTGAAGCCATTTCGGTTTTATTGCTAATGGCATTGGTAGGCGCGGCCCACTTGTCAAGAAAGGAGCCGGAAGCATGATTACCCTGACCGATTTTTTGATTGTAAGTGCAGCCCTGTTTTGCATTGGCTTGTACATGATCATATCTAAGCGCAACGCCATCCAGATCCTGATTGGCATCGAACTGATCCTAAACGCCGCCATATTAAACCTGGTAGCCTTTGGCAAGCACGATGCTGTAAATAACAGCGGACAAATCTTCGCGCTATTCGCTATTGTTTTGGCCGCCGCCACAACCGCGGTAGCTTTAGCTATTATCCTCAACGTATACCGGAAATATAAAACTATCGATCCTGATAAGATCAATAATTTAAAGGATCAATGATGAAGAAAATCAAAATTGTTTTACTATTTGTTGCGCTGCTTGCCTGTAAACAGTCTTTTAGCCAGGTTGATATGAAGGATCTGCATGAAGTTGACGGCAAAATATACACGAAAACCAATACACTTTATACCGGTGATTTTTTTGCCAATGGGAAATCGGGTACACTAAAAGTAAAAGGGTCTATCAAAAATGGCTTACCCGATGGTTTAGTTATTGGTTATTTTGATAATGGGAAGAAGAATTTTGAATTGACGATGAAAGATGGCAAAAGAGATGGGCCTGTTAAAGAGTATTTTGAGAGCGGCAATCTGAAGGCTGAAATGAATATAGTTAATGAACTTAGGGATGGGCAGTCATTAACTTACTACGAAACCGGTGAAAAACATACAGAAGCGACTTTTAAAAACGGTGTTGAGGTTGGCGATTTTATAGAATACGATAAGCTGGGTAAGGTAATTCATTCTGTTAAATTTGCCAATGGCCGGCCAGACTACGGAAAACAGATTAATGACCTGCTTAGCCAGGCTGATAGCTTAGCACATCAGTATAAATCTGACGAAGCCATTGCGCTGTATACCAAGGCCATCGAAATTAACCCCAAAATAGCAGAGCTATACTTTAACAGGGGAGCAGCTAAAGGTCTTAAGTTTGATATGGATGGGGCGATTGTTGATTATGATAAAGCTATCGGATTGAACCCGGAATATAAGGAGGCGTATGCCAACCGGGGTGTGGCCAAAATAAACCAATATACCAACAAAGGTATTATTGAACTTACTGCCGAACAATCAAAACCCGGTTGCGACGATCTTTACAAAGCCCGCGACCTCGGCGATGACGCTGCTGTTGAAGATATGATATATGCGCATTGTGTAATCAATAAGCACCAAGCCGACTCAGCTGCCCGGGCAGCTACAAATAATTCAGAAGGTGATACTAAAACATTCCCTTTTGTATTTTGCGATGGCAAAAAGATAGATCAATCTTCATTAAATAAAATCAATCCCGAAGATGTTTTAGAGGTAACTGTTATTAAAGATGGATCGAAAACCGCACAATACGGCGCAGAAGGAAAGAATGGTGTGATATTAGTTACGACCATTAAATTCGGGATTCAAAGCTACCAGCAAAAGTTTTCTGCATTATCTGCCGATTATGCTAAAGCGGTGCGTACCCCAGATGTTTTTTCATACCAGGTAGATGGGAAGCCAATTACCGGTAAATTATCTGAAATAGTTGGTAAGCTGTATAACTTAAAAGTGGATACTATAAAATTGATAAGCATTAAAAATAAAACTGTAAGTATCGCAACCCAATAACCTTGAACAACACACTATCCCATACCGATACCACCCTCATCATCTGCACCCTTGCAGCTGTAGCATTTCCGCTGTTTGCTGCTTTGGTTAATTTTTGCCTGCCGGTAAAAAGTAAGGTTGCGGGTTGGGTATCTGCATTGGCTATTTTACTGGCTTGTATCTTATCGGCTAAAGTATTTGCAGGGGTATGGAACGCGCCTCAATTGCACGTACAGCAGGTTTGGTTTACTATTGGCAATACCAAAGTGTACGCCGGGATATTGTTAAATAATCTTTCCGTTTTAATGTTGTTGCTGGTATCTCTCATTGCTTTGCCTGTGCATGTGTACTCTACCGCGTATATGAAATATGACGAGCGGTATAGCCGGTACTTTACTTACCTCAGCTTTTTTTGCTTTAGCATGCTGGCTTTGGTGGTGGTAGATAACCTGGTGCTGTTTTACGGTTTTTGGGAGTTGGTAGGTTTTTCATCGTACCTGCTTATAGGTTTTTGGTTTACAAGGGATAAAGCGGTACAGGCTAATAAAAAAGCCTTTATCATGAACCGGATAGGGGATATTGGTTTGTTAAGTGCAATCCTGATATTATTCCTGGTTTTCCACACCTTTGATATTGATCGTTTATTTGGGCGTAATTCAATAGTTGCCCAGTCGGTTTTATTAACGGGACATTGGACATCGGCTAATGAAAACAACTGGATGGTTGACGGTATTTCTTACCAGTTGCCAGCCGTGTGGCAATACGTTGCTTTTGCAGGTATACTATTA
Source organism: Mucilaginibacter flavus (assembly GCF_030409315.1). Taxonomy (GTDB): domain Bacteria; phylum Bacteroidota; class Bacteroidia; order Sphingobacteriales; family Sphingobacteriaceae; genus Mucilaginibacter; species Mucilaginibacter flavus. The sequence continues at coordinate 199,842 of NZ_JAUFPS010000026.1, forward strand.
GCTGTAGCCGCTAAATCGGCACAATTTCCACTACATACCTGGTTACCCGATGCGATGGAGGGGCCAACATCGGTATCGTCATTAATTCATGCGGCTACCATGGTCGCGGCAGGCGTATTTTTGTTGGGCAGAGTTTATCCCATGTTTACGCCAACCGAGCTTACCATATTGGCCGTTATGGGTTGCTTTACAGCCTTTATGGCCGCTACCATAGCACTTACCCAAAATGATCTGAAACGCGTTTTGGCGTACTCTACCATATCGCAATTAGGCTTTATGGTGTTGGGTATGGGGGTAGGGGCGTATTCATCGTCGCTGTTTCATTTAGCTACGCACGCGTTTTTTAAATGTTTATTGTTTTTAGTAGCAGGCATTGTTATCCATGAGATGCAGCATGTGAAGAAAGATAATCATCTTGATTTCGATCCGCAGGATATTTTATTAATGGGCGGCTTGCGCAAAAAGTTGCCGCTTACTTTTATTGTAGCTATTGTTGCCGGTTTGGCTTTGATTGGTTTACCACTTACATCCGGTTATTTATCCAAAGATGGCATCCTGATCCAGGCCTTTGAATGGAGCGATGGCAAAAATACATGGTTTAAAATAATCCCGGTAACAGCCTTGATTACCAGCTGGCTTACCGCTTTTTATGTGGCAAGGCTCATCTTTAAAGTTTTCTTTGGCGATTTCAGGCTGCAAAACATCTACCCAAATCTAAAACTGCACATGAGGGATGGCGGCTGGCAGTACAAAGTACCGGTGGTTTTATTGGCCATTTGCTGTTTGTTCCCGCTGTTTTCCTTTAATCCTTTCTCCTATGAAACTTCGTGGCTGTTTAAGGGAATGGATATTGCACGCATAGCCAAATTTGAAAGCACCTATCACCTCATCATTCCGGTTTTAGTAAACCTGGTGAGTTTGGTGGTGTTGTACCTGGCTTATGCTATCTACGTAAAGCAAAACAGCTCTGCTTTTTCGCAAACAGGTTTCTTTTACCGTTTATCATACAATCAATGGTATATTGATAAAATCTACAAAAAAGTGTTTGTAAAACCTGTGCTTGGTTTGGGCAAGACGCTTTTTTGGTTTGATAAAAATATCATTGATGGCTTTGTGCACCTGTTGGCAAATATGGCCGGTTGTGTGGCCCGTTTTTCGGCCTGGACGGATAAATACATTGTTGACGGCTTTTTACATTTGCTGGCCGCTATGGTGCAAAGCATTGGCAATTTTGCACGTAAGTTTCAAGGCGGTAAAGTGCAATACTATTTGTTTAGCATGCTGGTGATTGTACTGGCGCTGTTTCTTTTTAAAATACTGATATAAACCTGATGAATATATTAACCTTACTCATATTTATACCTGTACTCTTTGGCATTATCATCATGGTGCTGCCATCAAACATGCGTAACAGTTTTAAATATATCACGCTGGCGGCTACATTAATCCAGTTGGGTATCAGCATATGGATGTACCTTAACTTTAAAACAGGCGCAAATTTTGGTGGTATTAACCATGAGGAGCAGTTTCAATTTGTGCAAAAAATCCCCTGGATCAGCCTTAACCTGGGTGGCATGGGTAAAATGCAGATTGATTATTTTGTGGGGATTGACGGGATTTCTATAACCCTGCTGGTGATGACATCATTTGTAATGGTGATTGCTACGCTTGCCTCCTGGGAAATTAAAAGTAACCTGAAAGGTTTCTTCCTGTTATTTTTACTGTTGGATATGGCCGTTATCGGTGTATTCTGCGCGTTGGATTTCTTTTTATTCTATCTGTTTTACGAGTTGATGCTATTGCCATTATACTTCCTGATAGGGATGTGGGGCGGCGTGCGCCGCGAATATGCTGCCATTAAGTTTTTCCTGTACACACTATTTGGTTCGGTATTTATGTTGCTGGTGATGGTGGGCTTGTACTTATCAGTAACCGACCCGGCAACAGGAGCGCATACCTTCAACATGGTACAAATGATGAATCCGGCCAATTATGATCAGGGTTCGGTATTCTCTTTGGCCGCGCATCGGCATATCCTGGGCATGTCTGCACGTACAGTTGGTTTTGTGGTACTGTTTATCGCTTTTGCTATTAAAGTACCTATAGTACCATTGCATACCTGGCTACCCGATGCCCACGTGGAAGCGCCAACACCCGTATCTATAATACTGGCCGGTATCCTGTTAAAAATAGGGGGCTACGGTATTATCAGAATTTGCCTGGGCATCTTCCCCGAAGTAGCTACTACCTACGCCTTTTGGCTTGGTTTAATTGGGGTTATATCTATACTATACGGCGCGTTCAACGCCCTGGCGCAGCGGGACCTGAAGCGAATGATCGCTTATTCATCCGTATCGCATATGGGCTTTGTATTACTGGGTATAGCTTCGCAAACTGCCGAAGGCATCAGCGGCGCGGTAATGCAAATGGTAAGCCACGGCTTTTTATCAACCATGCTGTTCTTTTTGGTGGGTGTTATCTACAACCGTGTGCACGACAGGGATATTTACCATTTCCGCGGACTGGGCACCTTGATGCCTAAATATACTGCCTTTGTAATGATCGCTTTTTTTGCCTCTTTGGGATTACCCGGCTTCTCGGCTTTTGTGGCCGAAGCTTTTACCCTTGCAGGTACTTTTAAATCGCATAGTGTAAACGGCCTGTTGCCTTATTGGATGGCCGTTTGCGGTACCGTGGGCATCCTGTTAGGAGCAGCCTACTTTTTATGGACACTGCAACGCATGTTCTTTGGCAAGGAATCATTAAAAGGCGGCAGCATCTGGAAAATAGCGCTTACCGATTTGAACCTTCGGGAAAAATTGACGCTTGCGCCACTGGCTATTATTGCCCTGGCTTTAGGTGTAATGCCATCGTTGGTCTTTGACAAGGTGAACGATTCTGTATTGGCCCTCATCCAGTTTTTACAAACAAAATAATTGATAGTGTATCAGCATAAATTCTTTTATGGAAAAAAGCATGCCACTGCATCTTTAGTTTACCCGGCCGCCTTTGAGGTTGGCAGGGGCAAACTAAAAGCAAGTATTCATTTAACCGAAGATGTTATGTTCAAAAAACTATCAACTGCTATTTTTCTTTTTATAGCCATTGCCGCCAAAGCTGATGAAGGACAAAAGGTAGCTTCCAAAGTGCAAAAAGTTACCGTGTTTTTAAGAGGGGCGCAGGTAAGTCGTACCGCGCAGGTAAGTATCAATGCAGGTACATCCGATCTGGTGTTTGATGGTATTTCGCCTGGTATTGATGTAAACAGTATACAGGTACATGCCAACGGCGAGTTTACGGTGCTTTCGGTAAAAAGCGAGATCAATTATTCTGAGGCCCTTAAAAGCGCTAAAGCGAAACAAATAGAAGATTTGCGGGCTTTGCAAAAGGGAATACGGGATAAAACAGACATGTTATCTAACATGATTTCTATCTACCAAACCGAAGAGGCAGTGTTAGCCAAAAATCAGTTTGTGAGGCCCGAAAATCAAAATCTTGATGTAGCAAAATTAAAGCTGGCACTTGATTTTCAAACTGAACGACTTACCTCATTAAGGCAGAAAGAGCGGTTGATTAACAACCAGGTAACAGCTTTGAATGATGAATTTCAAAAATATGAAGATCAGATCAACATCATCAATCAGCAGGAGGATGTTTCAAGTGCTAACATTATTGTAACTGTTGCTTCAAAAATTGCTTTACAATCGGCTTTTACTTTGAGTTACGTTGTTGGTAATGCCAGTTGGTATCCAAGTTATGATATCAGGGCCAAAAATGTAAACAGTCCGGTTACTATTGTTTATAAAGCCAATATATCGCAAAAAAGCGGTGAAGACTGGCGAAATGTAAAGCTTTCTTTATCAACCGGAAACCCATCTGTTAACAATGTTAAACAGGAGCTAAATCCTTATTTTGTAAACTTTACCCCAAAATATGAGAAAAATTATAGCCAGAGTACCGGTTCGGTAAGCAGTTTAAGCGAGGTTGCTGTTGTAGGATATAGCTCGCGGAATAAGGAGTACACTTTTCCGGTTCAGGTAAACATGGTAGAAAATCAAACCAATGTTGAATTTAATATCGATAATCCATATTCGATAAAAGACGATGGCAAGGTTTGCCAGGTAGAGATTAACCAGGTTGCCACCAACGCAAGCTATCAGTATTTTGTAGTTCCAAAACTAAGTACCGATGTGTTTTTAACCGCCCGCATCACCGACTGGAATAAGTTTAATTTTTTATCGGGCGAAGCCAATTTGTATTATGAGGGTACTTACGTTGGCAAATCTAAAATTGATACGCGTGGTACAAACGATACTTTAAGTTTGCCTTTGGGGGTAGATAAAAACATCCTGGTTAAACGAACACTGGAAAAAGGTTTTGTAGATAGATCGGGGTCAAATGCAAAGGAAACTCGTAATTGGTTAATTGAAGTAAAGAACCGGAAAAACCAGAAAGTGAATTTACTGGTGGAAGACCAGGTACCGGTTTCACAGAATGCATTGGTAATAGTTGATGTTCAAAACACATCCGGTGCAAAACCTGATGATGCTACCGGCAAACTTTCATGGAATTTCCTGCTAAATTCGCAGGATGATAAAAAAGTACAGTTAAAGTACCTGGTTAAATACCCTAAAGATCAATCAGTAATAGTTCAATAATATAAATGCACCAGCTACTGCCAAACATAACCGGTTTATTAAATGATGTTTTTACAGGCATAACCTATTTTATGCCCGAAGCTTACCTGGTACTATTGTTCCTGGTAGTGATGATAACCGATTTGGTGTTTGGTAAAAGAGCGGTTGCCTACTGCCGTGCAATAGCCTGTGCAGGCCTGGTGATTGTGCTTTTTAAAGATTTGCTGCAATTTGGCCTGGTTTTAAATGGCTGGCACCTGATATTTAATCATATGCTGCTGCTTAACCGCAGCAGTATATGCTTTAAATCCATCATCGATTTGCTGGCGTTGATGTTGCTGCTTTATTTCACCTGGGATAAAAAGCTAAAAGCGCATAGTAAAGGTCTGGCCGATTTGTATTCTATAGCCATCGCGTCTGTATTTGGTTTGCATTTGATGGTGATGGCGGTAAACCTGTTATCTATTTACCTGGCTATTGAAATGGTTTCCATCGCTTCATACCTGATGGTGGCTTACCGTACCGAGAATGCTTTGAGCACCGAAGCTGGTTTGAAATACGTTTTGTTTGGCGCGGCATCGTCGGCCATTATGTTGTATGGAATATCGTTGCTATATGGTTTTAGCGGATCGTTAGATTTGCAGGCTCCTGCAATGATAGCGCAATTATTAAAAGTAAATTCCTTCAGTGCTTCTTTTGCGGTGGTATTGGTGCTAATTGGGATAGGGTTTAAATTATCATTTGTCCCGGTTCATTTTTGGGTGCCCGATGTTTACCAGGGCGCGCCAACGCCGGTTACCGCGTGGCTTTCAAGTTTACCTAAAATAGCTGCCTTTGCATTGGTACTTAATATTTTACCCTTTGTAATGCCAATTGGTAAAGCAATAGGCTTTGATTTAACAATTGTTTTTGCAGTGATAAGCATTGTTACCATGATAGCCGGCAACTTTGCAGCCGTAATGCAAAATAATGTTAAAAGGATGCTGGCTTATTCAAGCATTGGGCATACCGGTTTCGCGCTAATGGCGGTTATTGTACATAATCCGCAAAGCTTATCTGCCTTAACTTATTACCTATTAGTTTATGCCCTGGCTAATATTGGCGCGCTGGCGCTGGCCAGTTACTTTAGCAACGTTGCCGACGCCGAAGACATAGAAGGGTACAAGGGCCTGGGATTAAAATATCCTATTGCTTCGGTTTGTTTTACCATTATCCTTATCTCGCTTACCGGTTTACCAATAAGCGCCGGATTTACCGGTAAACTATTTGTTTTTTCGGCAGTGTACAATATTTATCAGCAGGATAGCAGCATTTGGCTTGCATTATTGATGATTACCGGGGCCTTAACTACCGTGGTATCGCTATTTTACTATATTAAAATTCCGCTGAATTTATTTCTTAAAAGATCAGAAAACCAAGATATTGAATACAGGAAATCTTACAATTTGATTGTTTTAGCTTCAATTATTGCCTTCGTGTTAATTTTACTGGGTGTTTTCCCCAATTCTATATTAAAATACCTTTAAATTTGATTTTTTATTGTCTATTTAATAAAAAGTTAACATTTTCTTCTTTTAATTGCTCAAAAAGTATTAATTTCAGGCCGTTTTAAAAACGAATTCCTAACTAATACATGAAGCGTTACTTTCCTTTTTTCATTATTCTTGTAATACTGTCGCTTACATTCCTGTTTCCATCTGTTGATTTCAAAAACTCTGGTTCGCCGCAATTTAATACCGGTGATATAGCCTGGATGCTGATGTCAACAGCGCTTGTTTTGATCATGACACCAGGATTAGCTTTCTTTTACGGCGGCATGGTAAACAAAAAAAATGTGATCTCAACCATGCTGCAAAGCATCGTTTGTATGGTTATCATTACCGTGCTTTGGGGCATATTTGGTTTCAGCCTTGCCTTTGGCGAAAGTTTCCACGGCATTATAGGCAACCCATCCACTTTTTTTATGATGAAGGGCATGCTGGGCAACGCTACCTGGAAAGCCGCGCCAACTATCCCGTTGTTGCTGTTTGCCATGTACCAGTTGAAGTTTGCCATTATCACCCCGGCGTTGATCACCGGCGCTTTTGCCGAGCGTATCCGTTTTAACTCTTACATTATTTTTCTTGTACTTTTTTCCATTTTCATATTTTCGCCACTGGCACATTGCACCTGGCACCCTGATGGCATCCTTGCCAAGTTAGGCGTGTTAGATTTTGCAGGTGGCACGGTAGTGCACATGTCTGCCGGATGGGCGGCTTTGGCTTCGGCTATTTACCTGAAGCGCCGTAACGAGGCCAATCATTCACCCGCCCGCATCACTTATGTGATGATAGGTACCGGTTTGTTATGGTTTGGCTGGTTCGGGTTCAACGCCGGTTCGGCATTTGGTGCAAACGCTTTGGCGGTAACCGCTTTGGCCACCAGTACTACGGCATCTGCCGCGGGTGGTATTACCTGGATATTTTTTGATATGCTGCGTGGACGTAAACCATCGGCAATGGGTACTTGTATAGGCGCGGTTGTAGGCCTTGTGGCCATTACACCTGCGGCGGGTTACGTAACTGTACCGCACTCGTTGGCTATCGGTATTATATCGGCCGTGGTGAGTAACCTTGTTGTAGAGTGGCGTACCCGCACTACCATCGATGATACGCTCGACGTATTCCCTTGCCATGGGGTAGGTGGTATGGTGGGGATGCTGCTCACAGGCGTATTTGCCAGTCAGCATGTAAACCCTAATAATACTACAGGCAACGGTTTGTTTTTTGGCGAAACACACCTGTTCCTGGTGCAGCTTTTGGCTATGGTGGGCGTATCTGTATTCGCTTTCTTCGGATCATTGCTGCTATTAAAAATTACGGATATGATATCGCCACTAAGGGTTTCGGCAGAAGAAGAAATGCTGGGGCTGGATATCAGTCAGCATGGCGAAAAGCTATGATCTAAACATCGAATTTCAAACCAACTAAATAAACCTGAAAGTCCGGCTGAAAAGCCGGATTTTTTTGTTTTATGGAGCAAGGATTTTTGGAGCAAGGATTAATGACATAAAAAATGGAGGGCTGTTAAACACTTTGAAAATAAATTTGGTATTATTAATTGCAACTTGTGCTTATCTTGATTCTTGGCTCTTAATTCTTGACTCTATTTCAAAAATGTCTATCGACAATCAACTAAATATCTTCAATTCTCCTCATCAAAATTTATTACCTTTTGATAGCGAGGTTTTGCTATACCCCAACTTTTACCAGGAGGATGGGATTTATGATATTTTTGAACAGTTAAAGAACACCATTCTTTGGAAACAGGATGCCATGAAAATTTATGGCAAAACAGTCAATTTTCCTCGTCTTACCTCCTGGTATGCCGATGGCGATCAGGAATACACGTACTCGGGAGTGGTAAACACGCCCAATCCTTTTACGCCTTCGCTTATCAAAATCAAACAAGCCGCCGAAGCGCAATGCGGTAAGCAATTTAATTCGGCCCTGCTTAATTATTACCGTGATGGTGGCGACAGCATGGGTTGGCATAGCGACGATGAAAAGGAACTAAGCGGCAACCCGGTCATCGCTTCGGCTTCATTTGGTGCTACACGTACCTTTCAGTTTAAGCACAAAACTCAAAAGAACGCCAAAGTATCTGTGGCTTTAAACAACGGCAGTTTGCTGATAATGCAGGGAGCTACCCAACACCATTGGTTACACCAGGTACCTAAAACCGCTAAAGAGATGGGAGCGAGGATTAACATTACGTTTAGGGATATTAGGTATTAGATGTGCAGATTTTAGATTACAGATGTGCAGATGAAATGTAAGAATCAGAATTTACAGAATTTTAGAATTTTCAAAATAACGCTGCATTCTGTTAATTTTCTAATTCTGTAAATTCTGATTCTGACAAATAGTCAAGTAAAAACATCTGCACATCTGTAATCTAAAATCTGCACATTTAAATTGCATGTTTAAACTACTATTTTATGACAAATGATTTTAGTAAGAGTCCATTATAAATGATACCTTTGCAGCCTCATTCCGAATCATGAGCGATCAGATTAAACATGAATGCGGTGTGGCATTTATCCGCTTACTAAAGCCACTATCTTTTTATCAGAAAAAGTACGGAACTGCGCTGTACGGCCTGAACAAGCTTTACCTTTTAATGGAGAAACAACATAACCGCGGCCAGGATGGCGCTGGTGTTGCTACCATTAAATTAGATATTGCTCCAGGCAAACGTTACATAAGCAGGCACCGCTCAATGGCATCTAATGCTGTTGCTGATATCTTTGAATACATCCAGAAGAAATTCGCGGATATTCAAAAGGAAACTCCCGAAAAAATGCTTGACGCCGAATGGCTTAAAGAGCACGTGAGTTTTACCGGCGAAGTTTTATTGGGGCACCTGCGTTATGGTACCCACGGTAAAAATAGCATTGAAAGCTGTCACCCCTTTTTAAGGCAAAACAACTGGCAAACCCGTAATCTGGTTATTGCAGGTAACTTTAACATGACTAATGTTGATGAGTTATTGCAACAACTATATGATTTGGGTCAGCATCCTAAGGAGCAAGCCGATACCATTACCGTATTGGAAAAAATGGGCCACTTCATCGATACCGAAAACCAGGGCTTATTTGACCAGTATAAACGCGAAGGTTTGGACGATAACGTAGAGATCAGCAAGTTGATTGCTAACGATATGGATGTTGCCAAAATCTTAACAAAATCTGCCAAAAACTGGGATGGCGGCTATACTATAGCCGGTATTCTTGGGCATGGCGACGCGTTTGTAATGCGCGACCCGGTTGGTATCCGTCCGGCGTTTTACTATTATAATGACGAGATTGTAGTTGCGGCATCAGAGCGCCCTGCTATTCAAACAGCCTTTAACGTGCCGATGGAAGAGATCAGGGAGATTATGCCTGGTCACGCCCTTATTGTTAAAAAGAACGGCAAGATCACCGAAAGTATGTTTAGCGAACCAAAGGAAAAAAAATCATGTTCATTTGAGCGGATTTATTTTTCACGTGGCAGCGATTCAGCTATTTATCGCGAACGTAAACAATTGGGTCGTTTGCTTTGTCCACAGATATTGGACGCTGTTAATCACGATATCAAAAACACCGTGTTCTCCTACATCCCAAATACAGCCGAAGTTGCATTTTACGGAATGGTTGAAGGGGTACACAAATACGTAAAAAAATACCAGCGGGACAGGTTATTAAACCGGGAAGATAAAGTAAGCGACGAAGAGCTTAGCGAAATCCTGGCTTTGGCACCACGTGTTGAGAAAATAGCGATCAAGGACGTTAAACTGCGTACCTTCATCACCCAGGATGCGGATCGTAGCGAAATGGTTGCCCACGTTTATGATACCACTTATGGCTTGATAAAACGTGATACCGATACCCTGGTTGTTTTGGATGATTCAATTGTACGTGGTACTACGCTTAAACAAAGTATCCTGAAAATATTAGACAGGCTTGGTCCTACCAAGGTTGTAGTGGTATCATCAGCGCCGCAGATCCGTTATCCGGATTGTTATGGTATTGATATGTCGCGCATGGGTGAGTTTGTTGCTTTTGAAGCGGCCATCAGCCTGTTGAAAGAAATGGGTAGGGAAGATGTGATTCTTGATGTTTACCAAAAATGTAAGGATAGCATTAAGTTACCTAAAGAGAAGGTGCAAAACCACGTAAAAGCGATATATGAGTTGTTTACAGATCAGCAGGTATCTGATCGTATAGCGCAGATCATTACCCCTAAAGAGATTAAATGCGAGGTTAAGGTAATTTATCAAACTTTAGATAATCTGCACATTGCCTGCCCGGATCATACCGGCGACTGGTACTTTAGCGGTGATTACCCAACCCCTGGTGGTAATAAAGTGGTTAACCGCGCTTTTGTTAACTGGATGGAAGGTAAAAACCAAAGAGCTTACATGTAGCCTCCTAACCCCCTGAAGGGGGAATTAAAATATCAAGGCGATGAGTTTTTTCATCGCCTTTTTTGTTGAATAATATTTCCATACAAGTCATTTAAAAACCAAAACAAATCGTCATCACAAGTTTCTAAATCCAGTTGACTCTGATGAGGGAAATAAACATAAAAGTTTGTCATCCTGAGGAACGAAGGATCTATTCTGCACCAAGCTTATTCGTCCTGAAAGTTTGCGAATAGATGCTTCGTACCTCAGCATGACAGGGTGGAAAGGAGCGTTTGATGCGTCACTCACCCTTCAGAGGCCGAAGGGTTTAAAAAAACTACCCATGACGTTTTGTAAAAAATGTTTGTCATCCTGAGGTACGAAGGATCTTCTTCGCCACGCTAATTGCAGACTTTTATAGCGAAGAAGATTCTTCGTGCCTCAAAATGACAGGGTGTAGAAGGTAGTTCTTACGTCACCCCCTCCTTCAAAGTCCGCCGGATTTTATAACTCGCAATGACATGGACTATAAAGCTAATGATTGGGCCTAAGACGCAGTTGGTGCCGAGAAAATGATATGCGTAACGAGTTTATCTACCAACACCAGCGATGCTATAATAAGCGCCACGCCAGCAACTTCGTTTAAGCGATGGATAAGTTTAACCGAAATCCTGTCGCGCAGTTTATCGGCGTAAAAGGCTTTAAGAGTATCCATGCCAAATTGCAGGATAAGAATAGTAAGAAACATTACCGCGATGTGAAACGACCGGTGCGGACTGCCAACCAGGAATGTTGTACTTGCGGCGCCGATAACCACCGTCCAATGGAAAAGGAGGGTAGGGTTAAAAATACACATCAGGAAACCTTTAAGGAAATAGCCAAACCTATCGGCACTGGTTGGTACCTTATTGCCGTAATTGATCTCGGCTTTTTTAAACATATAGTAAAGGCCCAGTACAAATAATATAACAGCGCCGGTAATACCTGCTATAAGCTTGGTATGGTCGGATACGTCAATATATTGTGATCCAAATAATAAGGCACCCACAAAAAAAATATCGCTGCTTACAACACCAAGTGCAAGAGCAACGCCTGCATGAAAACCTTTTTCAATGCTGGTTTTAATAAGAGCAAAAAAGACCGGGCCAGTTAAAAACGTCAACACTAATCCAAACCCTATACCCGAAACAATGGCTTTTATCATTAAGTTAGGCTTTGTTCATTTTTGAACAATGCGAATATGCAATTTTATCTATTAAACAACGAAACTTAAAATTGTGATTTATTTAATTTAAAAAAGTGTAGCCACTTTTACAAAAATTGAATTATGTTTAACGATTCAAAATCTATTCTGTATAACCAATTTTAACAATGGAACAAAACAAGGCCAAAAGCTATAGTTCGGCGCTTTATACGCTAATAACTGTATTTTTCTTCTGGGGCTTCTTAGCCGCCTCTAACGGTGTATTCATACCCTTTTGTAAAGAACATTTTCATTTAACCCAGTTTGAATCTCAGCTAATTGACTTTACCTTTTATGGCGGTTATTTCATAGGCTCTCTGATACTGTATTTTGCTTCATCTATAAGTAAAGTAGATATCATGAATAAAATGGGTTATAAAAATGGTATCATCTTAGGCCTTATCATATCGGCTGTAGGTGCATTGGGTATGATCCCTGCCATCGCCACCGGATCTTTTGGCTTTATATTAGCAGTATTTTTTATCATAGCCGTTGGTTTTTCACTACAGCAAACAGCGGCAAACCCGTTTGTGGTTGCTTTAGGCCCGCCAGAAACAGGTTCAAACCGTTTAAATTTTGCGGGTAGTATCAATAATATCGGTGGTTTATTAGGTCCCGTAGTTGTAGGTATTATTTTATTTGGATCAGCATCTGCCAAAATTGACGCTAAAGATGTACAGATATCTTCTGTAAATAACCTTTACTACATGCTTGCCGGTTTATTTATCGCAGTAGCTATCTTCTTTTGGTTTTCAAATTTACCAAAGGTAACCAGCGACGAAACTATCGAACCAAGCCCTAAAGCAAATACTCCACTTTTAATTATGTTCCTGGCGTTCCTGCTTATTTTGGCGGCCGACCCGTTGAGTAAAAAATTGGGCGTGCCAAGTCAATATTTTGTTTACGCTTCATTGGCTATTATTATACTTACCCTGGTGGGTACAATTTTTGCCGCTAAACAAAGCAAAGAAGGCTGGGGTGCTATGCAGTATCCGCAATTGATTTTGGGTATGCTGGCCATATTTACCTATGTGGGTACCGAGGTTACTATTCAAAGTAACATGGGTTCGTTGTTAAAAACTCCGGAGTTTGGTTCATTCAAAGAATCAGATATAGCTCCATATATCTCATTATATTGGGGTAGCTTAATGATCGGTCGTTTTGCAGGTGCTATTGGCGCGTTTAACCTTTCAAAAACTGTTAAGTACATACTTACCATTCTTATTCCTTTTATAGCATTTGGCATTGTATTGTTAGTAAATGCTGCAACCGGTGTAAATGTGAGCAATCTGTATGGTTACGCGGCTTGTGTAGCCATCTTGATTGTCGCTTTCTTCATCGGTCAGCAAAAACCAACCCGCACTTTAGCCGTGTTAGGGTTATTGGGTATGGCATTTATGTTAACAGGATTGGCTACAACAGGTAAAATAGCAACTTTCTCTTTCATTAGCGGGGGCTTATGCTGTTCAATTATGTGGCCATCAATTTTCTCATTAGCTATTACAGGCTTAGGAAAATACACCAGCCAAGGCTCTGCGTTTTTGATCATGATGATTTTGGGTGGTTCAATCATTCCGCCATTGCAAGGTAAAGTAGCCGATGGTAGCAATAATGTTATTCCTGGCATGAGCGGTATTCACTTCTCATATATAGTACCTGTATTGGGTTTTGCTTACCTTGCATACTTTGCATGGAAAGTAAGCCGCGAACTACGTAGCCAGGGTATCGACCTTGACCACGTTGAAGTAGCAGCGGGCCACTAATTAAAAAAAGATGTCATTGGTCATTGGGTCATTAAGTCATTTTAGTATGATTTAATGACCCAATGACGTTAATGACCTAATGATTAAAAGTATGAAACCAAGTTTCGATTCTATTTTCATGAACCTGGCTACAGACTTGGCTAAGCGCTCGCACTGCGTTAAAGCCCACGTAGGCGCAGTTTTAACCCGCGATACCCGTATTATATCCATTGGCTATAACGGGCCGCCAGCGGGTACGCATAACTGCGACGAGGAATGGCCCGGCGTGGGTTGCGCGCGCGATTCAAAAGGTAGCTGTTCGTTGGCACTTCACGCCGAAGAAAACGCTATACTATATGCCGTTAAAAGCGGAGCAAAGTTAGAGGGAGCCACTTTGTATACCACGCTCTCGCCTTGCATTGCTTGTGCAAGATTGATTTATTCGGCCGGGATAACCAAGGTTTATTACGATAAATCATATGCCGAGTACAAAGGCATCGGCAGCGATGAGGGCGTTGATTTTTTAAACAGGTTTGGTGTACCTACGGTAAGATTTGTGGAAGATGAGGAGCGCATTATATAGTGTAGAATCCAGACTTACGAAGTTTTTAAAACTTCGCAAGCCTTTCTTGTTTCGTCATCAGCTATCTTACTATTAGGCCATGAATGGCTCAATATGGCTCAGCGCAAAAAGCAGCTGTTCGGCTTGTGTAAGGTCCGTATTATCCAATATAATAGCGTCCTCGGCTCGTGTGAGTGGGCTTTCCTTACGGGTAGTATCCTGGTAATCTCGGTGCGCCAGGTTGTCAAAAATCTCTTCTAAGGTAATGTCAGGATTGGTTGGCAAAAGCTCCTTATAGCGTCTTTCGGCGCGAATCTTAGGGTCGGCTGTCATAAATAGCTTAACCTGGGCGTTAGGGAACACAACGGTTCCAATATCCCGGCCATCCATCACAATGTTTTTTGATTTTCCCAAACGCTGCTGTTGCTTAACCATGGCAACACGTACATCATGTATTGCCGCCACGGCACTTACTTTATCGGCAACGTGCATCTGCCTGATCTCGTCAGATACTTCCTCGTCATTAAGGGTGATATGGCTTTGATAGTCGCGCGAGTGAAAATTAAGGTGGATGTTTTTTAACGCTTCGGCAATCTGTTCGTTATTTTCCAGGTCGATATTGTTACGCAAAAAGTATAAAGCCACGGCACGGTACATGGCACCACTATCTACATAAATAAAATGAAGTTTTTTTGCTAACGCTTTTGCAAGCGTACTTTTTCCGCAAGATGAATAACCATCAATTGCTACTACAATGTTGTTGCTCATAAGAACCGCTAAAATAATAATTTTTGTGATGGCTTGAGCGGGCCAGCACCGCGTAAAGCTGTTTTATTTATCTTAAATTGATGTTAACAACAGGGTAATTATCTGATTGTGATAGCGTGTTTACAGCTTTACACCACGTAAAAAATCTTCAATTCCCATTCTTTTTTTTCCTTCCAATTGTACATCAGTTAAACTGATGAAGCCACCTTTGGCTGCAAATTTTAAAAAGGTTTTGCCATCGGTAAGGAAACCACCTGGTTGTATGGCCGGCTCATCTATCAATAGTTCAGACGCGTATATTTTTAAACTTTTGCCGTTTAAGCTGGTGTAAGCGGTAGGCACCGGGCTTAAACCACGTATCCTGTTATAAATGGCTTCGGCAGGCTGCAGCCAGTCTATTAAGCAATCTTCTTTGAAAAGTTTGGGGGCGTGTTTAAGTTCTTCGCCGGTTAGCAGTTGTACCTGCGGATGCTCGTTATAACGGCCGCTTTCAACCGCTTTAACGGTTTTTACCAGCAGACCGGCACCCTTGTTCATCAATCTGTCGTGCAAGTCGCCCGCAGATTCATGGCCTGTTAGCGTTATTTTTTCAGTAAATAAAACATCACCGGTATCAATTTCATGTTTAAGGAAAAAAGTAGTTACACCGCTTTCTTTTTCGCCATTAATTATGGCCCAGTTGATAGGGGCGGCACCACGATATTGGGGTAATAAAGAAGCATGTAAATTAATGGTGCCTTTAGTCGGCATGTTCCAAACAACTTCGGGCAGCATCCTAAAGGCCACCACTACCTGTAAATCGGCATTCAGGGCCTTTAACTCGGCCAAAAAATCCGGGCTTTTTAGTTTTTCGGGTTGTAAAACTTTTAAGCCGTTGGCTACCGCGTATTGTTTTACAGCCGATTGATTAAGCTTGTTACCGCGGCCAGCCGGTTTATCGGGGGCGGTTATTACACCAACAATATCGCTGCCGGCTGTTATCAAAGCATCAAGCGATGCAACGGCAAACTCGGGGGTGCCCATAAATACAATTCTCATGTTATATGCTTTTTATTTGCTTCTGCTATTAGTTGTATAATAAGTATTTGCTGCGTGTTTTGTTAAATTGTTTTAAGCCGGCTTGCCAGCTACTTCTGATCTCGGCTTCGGTTTTGCCTTCGGTAATCTGTTTTTGTAGCTCTTTACTACCCGCCAGTTTAGTGAAGTAGGCATTGAAAAAATGATCCTTATCCGGGAAGGCCTTATAAAGCTCCAGCAGCCAGCTTAGGTTAATATGACCCATCGCGGTAATTTGTTGGGCGCTATAATTTTTTAAATCAATCCCAAAACATTCTTTATCCTTTTGCGGTGGATTTTCACTCATGCCAGGGATACTTAAAGGCGTAAAAGAATATTTATAAGTTCCCTTTAATAAAGGATGCCCCAATATCAAAAACGGAAAATAAGTACCCCGGCCCAGGCTAAACGTTGTACCCTCAAACAGGCAAATGCTGGGGTACAATAAAATAGATTGATTGGTATTTAAGTTTGGCGATGGATTTACGGGCAGTTTATAAGCCATTTTATGGGTATAGTTGGCTACTTTAATAATTTTTAACCTGCATTGTACGCCATCTTTAAGCCAGTGTTCGCCGTTAATCATTTTGGCATATTCGCCAATGGTCATACCGTGGCTGATGGGGATGGGGTGCATACCTACAAAAGAATGGTAGGTGGTATCTAAAACAGGACCGTCAACCAGGTAGC
Source organism: Mucilaginibacter flavus (assembly GCF_030409315.1). Lineage (GTDB taxonomy): Bacteria > Bacteroidota > Bacteroidia > Sphingobacteriales > Sphingobacteriaceae > Mucilaginibacter > Mucilaginibacter flavus. Next base: position 216,468 of record NZ_JAUFPS010000026.1, read on the forward strand.
CGTTAGGATTAGGCCTGTCCAGTATCATCAATTCCACATTATTTTCGGCGCAAGCCTCCATTACGTAGTGCAGGGTTGATATATAGGTATAAAACCGGGCGCCAACATCCTGAATGTCAAATATCATCAGGTCGATGCCTTTTAAATCTTCGGGAGTTGGTTTGTAATGTTTGTTGCCGTACAGGGATATTACCGGCAAACCTGTTTTGGTATCAACGGCATCGTTAACCACGGCACCATTGCTGGCATTACCGCGGAAGCCATGTTCCGGGCCGAAAACTTTTTTGATGCTGATACCGCGTTTTAGCAAACTATCAACACTGGGCGTAAGGGTTTTACCAATAACAGAAGTTTGATTAACAACCATCCCAATATTTTTTCCCTTAAGATAATCAAAATACAGCGGAATTTGATCGGCCCCGGTAATTATTTCTGTGTTAATTTTTTTGTCGGTTTTAATGCTATCTGTTGGTTTAGTATGATGGATAACCGCGCTGGCACAAGCCGTGTTGATACTTAGTACTGCTATTAGTGCGGTTTGTAGAAAAACAGTGGTGGTTCTCATAAAATATTGTGTTGAAACAATTTAAAAAGTAGCAGGTTTAATAGCAAAACCGCATATTTGCGAAGGTACTAAAAACATGCTGCATTGAGTTTCGCCTCCTTTATATCAACCCGTATAACATTCAAAACCAAGCGTACATTTTCAAAACTGATTGTACGTATTGCCATTATTGGCATTATGCTTGGCTTAGGGGTAATGATATTAACATTAGCTATTATTAAAGGATTTAAACACGAAATTCGCGAAAAAGTTCGGGGCTTTGCTGGCGATATGCGCGTGGTGAAGTTTGATCTGAACAGTTCATACGAAAGTTCGCCCATAACGTACGATGCCGCCTTTGTTCAAAAGCTGCTGAAATTACCGCAGGTAACCAACGTAATGCCTACTGCCACCAAGCCCGGTATTATTAAAGCCAATAACGAAATTGAAGGTGTTGTATTAAAAGGCGTTGACAAAAGTTACGAGTGGAGCTACTTTAAAAAAATGATGGTGGCCGGCGACGTTATTGATTTTAGAGATTCTGTTGAGGCGCAAAAAGAGATCATGCTATCGCAAACAACTGCCGATAGGTTAAAGCTTAAGGTTGGCGATAAGCTGTTGATGTATTTTGTGCAGGAACCCTTGCGTAAGCGCCAGTTTAAAATAAAAGGCATTTTTAGCATCGGGGTAGAGGAAGTTGATAAAACATTTGTAATTGGCTCGTTATCATTAATAAACCGACTTAATAATTGGAAACCCGCCGAGATAGGCCAGTACGAGATTCGTGTTGCCGATTTTGACCAGTTAAACCAAACTGCCGATAGGGTAGATGACATTTTACCCATCAAAGAAAAAACGCATACCGTTATGGATGATTATCCTAACATTTTTGAGTGGCTCAACTTGTTAGATGTAAATTCGGTAGTGATGCTGGTACTCATGGTAATTGTGGCGGTGATCAATATGATATCGGCATTACTTATCATGATCTTGGAGCGTACCGCTATGATTGGCATGTTTAAAGCCATGGGGGCATCAAACTGGAACATTCAAAAAGTGTTTTTATTTAACGCCACTTACCTCATAGGTTTAGGCCTTATACTGGGGAATGCTTTGGGCCTTGGCCTTGGCTTTTTTCAACAGCAAACCCATTTCTTTAAACTCGACCAGGCTTCTTATTACATGACCTTTGTACCCGTAATGTTTAGCGCCTGGGATATTCTTTGGCTTAACATAGGTACGCTGTTCATTTGCCTGCTGGTGCTTATTGTGCCATCTATGCTGGTAAGCAAAATTTCGCCGGTTAAGGCTATCAGGTTTAAGTAATCTTTAAGAAGCTGTTTAAAAGTAAGAAAACAGATTGTTATTGCCTTTGGTAAGATTCTCAACATCTGAAGAATGGCATGGTGTGAATGAGGCGCAGACGACTCACCCCGACGAGGCTACGCCCGTCTCCCTCTCTCCGACTGCGTCGCATAGAGGGGCAAGAGCTTTCTATTTTTCCATCCTCTTTGCGGCTTACCGGAGAGAGGGTCGGCCAGCGAAGCGTTGCCGGGGTGAGTCGTCGCCAGCGTTTAAACGATAAGCAATTGGTAGAAGGAATAACAAAGCAATGGCGATTTTTGACTATAATATCCTTCCGGAACCGTTTTTTGACGGCTTCTAAATATTTTGCGGTTTTTGAATGTTTAATAAGTTATAATTGAAACCCCTATCGATCATACCCGTGCATTTTGGCTGAAGCCCCTTTGTATATCGCCTTTGTACGCCCCACAAATGGAACGAACATGAATTTTCAAATGGCTTTCGAATTTGATTTTTAATTCATTGCCGTTTTGACTTTAGCCAACGGTTAACGAGAGTAACTAAAAAAGAAGGTTTTAGCCCCAAAAAAATCAAGATAGGACTCTAAAAACGATTTTCCTAATTTGATACTCCTTTACTTTTTATTGGTAAAGTTAAATTTTAGGTTCACGCCGCCTGCACCAAACTTTATCTGTTGCGATCCCAGCCCTTGAAGCGGGTATTTCAAAAAAGGTTCAATAACAAGGCGGTTGCTTTTACCTATGGCGGTTCCTAAACCAACGGAAACGTTTAACGTTCTGGCAAAATAAAAGCTGTTAAAGCTTTGCTTATCGGTTTGATCGGTGGTTTGCTGTGTTACACCTGCCAGCAACGAATTGTGGGTAATGCCGTAGCTGGTGGTATAAGCCTCGTTAATAAACGTGCCCGAACTTAGGCCTGCCGAAATGTACGCGTCTGTTTTTTGCGGGTTAAACTCGTATTTAATATTGATAGGTACATCAAGCCCTACCAGGCTGGCGTTGTAGTTTTTAAAGGTAGGTAATGATGAGGCAGGTGCCAGCATATCTTCCTGTTTTGTAGCGGCAAAGGCTAACGCGCTGGCCGCGTTTGTATTTGGCGGCGTGGTGCTGTTGTATTTTAAAGTGTTTTGTGCCAATGCTATCCCTGTTGATAGCTTAAGATTTTTGCTCAATTTAATATCAGATGTAAAACCCGCGCCGGCATTAACCTGGTTACTGCTGCCTTTGGCGTAGTTGAAAAATGTAGCGGCGTACACACCAAATTTCACCCGTTTGTCATCTGCCGGCTTTTCTTCCGGGCGTTTAGACTGATTTTGCTCTGCCTTAAACATGGCGTCCATGGCGCTTGCTGACGTAGCTGTTTTGGCAAATTGTTTATCTGTAGCAGCAGGTTTGCTATCCGCGGTTTTATTAGGGATAATATTATTGTTTACAGCATATTGGGCAGCATCTGTTTTTGGCGGTGCCAATTTAGCGGTATCAGTCCCTTTTTGCGTAGTTGCTGCAATATTAGTTTGTTTACCAACCTGTGGCGTAACAACCGCCACATTACTACTACCGCCTATGCCGTTATTACCACCGGTAGTCAAAGGCTGACTATTTAAAGCAGGTTGCTTTTGCTGATTAGTTGCAAGCATGTTGCTGGCTTGCGTTGTGTTTGCATTATTTACTGCCTGGCTTTTAACTACCGGTACATTGCTTTGCGCCATATTATTTTGTACAGGAGCCGAAGCCCCAACCGGGCTTTTATGTGTTTGCTTACTGTTTGGAATGATATTGTTTTGAGTTGACGTTGCTAAGCTATCCGCCGGTTTATTTCCAGTTGTATTTAGCGTGCTGGCCAACTGTGCAGCCGAGTCTTTAATTTCTGTTTTATGTTGATGTTGTTTGATTGGGTTAATAGCAACGCTATCATTTGCCCGCTGTTTTTTACCAAGCATCCAAACGCCTATGCTTAAAAATAGCAGTAAGCCGGCAGCCACACCTGCCCACCATAACCAGGCCACCGGGCGCTTTTTCTCCTCCTCAGGGAATCGTTCCCTAAGCAGCAGCCAGCCTTCATCGGCGGTGGTGTCTTCGTAATTATCAAACACCTCCCTGATGCGGTTCTTTAAGTCGTTATCCAACTGATGATCGTCCATGGTTTTGTGTTTCGTGCCTTAATATTTTTCTCAATCGTTCTTTAGCCCGGCTTAAATAAACGCGCGATGAACTTGCCGGGATAGCTAACATAGTACCAATTTCGTCATGATTGTAACCATCTATTTCGTACATATTAAAAATGGTAAGCTGTATAGGCGGCAGCTCGTTCATCAGTTTTAATATATCCTGTGCATTTAAATTATCAACCGTACCCACATTACTGCTAATGGGCGCGGCGTTATCCAACTCAACATTTAACTGGAATTTAAGATCCTTGCGACGGCGGTCTATAGCGGTATTTACCACAATTGTACGCAGCCAGGCTTTAAAGGGTTTATCTGTATTGTAATTATATATAGCGTTAAATACTTTTATAAATGCATCATTTACGGCCTCTAAAGCATCATCGCGATTTAAGCTGTAACGCAAGCCTATACCCATAGCATAGCCATAAAACTGCTTATACAGCATTTCCTGGTATTTAAGGTTGCCTGCTTTGCATTGGCTGATGATTTCTTCTTCAGTAATGCGTTTGGGTAGATGCATTAAGTATGTTTAATTCCGCTAAATATTGTGTTGGTTTTTATGCCCTTACGCAGCATGTAACCACATTGATACAAATAAAAAAAATGTTTTTTGTTTGCAGGCCACGCCCGTGTCAATAGAGTTAACTACAAATTAATATGGCTTGTAATTAAAAAAGCCGTCGGCCCAAAAAGGCGACGGCAGTTTAGTTAAAAACAAATATTAATTTAAAGTTCTGCTAAGGTCATAACGCCCGATAGTATCTGGACTTGAGCCTGATGTAGAACGTAACATCTTTAAATTGGTGCCATCGTACAAATACTGGAACAAACCCGATAAATGTTTTTTGGTTTTTGGAGCCGTTGCGCTGTAAGTACTATCGCCAAACAGCATATAATAGCCATCATAACTAAACGTACCATGACTACCCGCATGCACAGTTGAGGTATCGCCTGTTACCTTAAAATGGTAATCAGTTGTTAACTTAAGTGTTATGCTGGTTCTGAGGCTGTCATAGTTGCCTGAGCTGTTTTTGGTATAAAATCTAAACTGGCCCGAAAATGTTCCAGACGGTGCCGGCACTACGGTACTGGTTGATTTGGGCGAGCAAGCAACGGCGAATATTAACAATATGGGTAATAAATAAGATAAAAAACGCTTCATATTTCTTTGTATTTACATTGGTTACGTACATAAAGATACAAACGCTACAATATCTAAGTGAAATTTTAAAGTTTTTTTGCCTCGTTCCAGAATATGTCCATCTCGGCAAGGCTCATATCCTGTAGTTGTTTACCGTTCTCTTTGGCCTTCAATTCAAGGTATTGAAAACGCTTGATGAATTTTTTATTGGTTTTTTCGAGCGCGTTTTCGGGGTTGATGTTGATAAAACGGGCATAGTTGATAAGTGAAAACAGCAGATCACCAAATTCGGCTTCGGCTTTTTCATGGTCGATGGCGCTTTCGTCTTCGGCGTTAAATTCGTTTTTAAATTCCTGCATCTCTTCTTCCACCTTGGCCCAAACCTGGTTTTTCTCTTCCCAGTCAAAGCCTACGCCACGCGCTTTTTCCTGTATGCGCGATGCTTTTACTAATGCCGGTAATGAAGCGGGCACACCGCCCAAAACAGATTTGTTGCCTTCCTTAAGTTTAATTTGTTCCCAGTTGCGTTTTACATCTTCTTCGTTTTGCACTTCTACATCGCCATAAATATGCGGGTGGCGGTTAATAAGCTTATCGCAAACGCCGTTTAAAACATCAGTAATATTAAAATCATTGGTTTCAGATGCTATTTTGGAATAAAAAACCAGGTGCAGCATAATATCGCCCAGTTCTTTTTTTATCTCCTGCATATCATCGCCTAAAATGGCATCGCTTAGTTCGTAAGTTTCTTCGATGGTTAGGTGGCGTAAACTTTCCAATGTTTGCTTTTTATCCCATGGGCAGTTGGCCCGCAGATCGTCCATAATGATCAGTAAACGTTGAAATGCTATGGTTGAGGTAGGAGCGGTTTCAGGAGCTTTTAAAGGCATGTGTTTGTATTTGTTATACAGCAAAGATAGGTGCTTAGGGGAACAATCAAACTATCGGATTTGATGCAACTTGCAATTCAAACAACGTTATTTGTAAAATATTAAAACCTGCATTGATTTAATTTAAAAGCTCCTGACATAGGGTTGTCATGAGTGCCCGGTAGTTTTGTGTAACAATCAAAATTAAAGGCCATGAGAAGCAACAACATACCCCAAATCAAAATAATTCCCGATAACTACACATCTGTAACACCCTGGATTATATCACCTTCGTCGGCAAAATTGATGGAGTTTTTAAAAGCGGCATTTGATGCCGAGGAAATTCCGAATAGCAGGATTATGAATGCCGGGGATGCTATTATACATGTAGTGGTCAAAATTGGAAATGCCCGGATTATGTTATTTGATTCGCGCAGCGGCTGGGGGTCGACACCAGCGTTTTTAAATTTGTATGTAGATGATGTTGAGCTGGTTTATCAAAAAGCGCTTGCCCTGGGTGCAAAATCGGCAACCGAAATAACAGCCAGGTATTTTGGCGAAAAGGTTTGCCGGCTTTTAGATCCGTTTGGCAACCTGTGGTGGATAAACCAACGTATCCCCCATATTGATTTTACTAAACCTGGTGAGTTAGAACGGCGCACATCTGTTCCTCAGGCTGTAGCGGGTATAGCGTATATTCAACAATCTGTGGATGAAGCGTTAAAAATTCAGAAGGAGTTTTTTGAAACTGAAGCCGCTTAAAAACAGGGCGAATTTTTATTAACAGCATAAACTAAACGGTATATTGAAAGCGTATGGGATTAACTTAAAAATGTCCCTCGCAGCATTTCTCTTTTTCCTGCTGCGCCGGGTACCTTTTCAATTTTAAAACCGAGAGCTTTGAGCATTCGTTTAAGATTACCCGTTATGGCATAGGTTACAAACACTCCGCCCGGCTTAATAAAACCAGCCGCGTGGCTAATAGCCTCCTGCTCCCACATTTCTGGCTGGCGGGAGGCGGCAAAGGCGTCGAAATAAATAATATCGTATTTGGTGCCCGATGTAAAATCGAGGAGTTTAACCGCGGCTATTTGTAAAGTATTGCAAGGATCAATGCTAACCGGTTTTTTAAAAGCTTCTGTATAGTTAGCTAAATAAGATGACCATAGCGCAGGCGAAGTGTATTCCTGGTAACCAGTTTCACTCATCATTTGTGAGGTAAGCGGGTAGGCTTCTATACCGGTATAATCAAGGTTGGTGTTTTTTAAACTGCAAACATCGGCACTCAACAAAAAGTTTAAACCAGTGCCAAAACCTACTTCCAGTACGCTTGTATTAACGGTATCATTATTGGCTAAAAAATATTCCAGTCCCGCATTGACAAACACATGCCTGCTTTCCTGCAAGGCGCCATTACGCGAATGGTAAAGCTCGCCAATCTGCGCGTTGTAAATGGTTTTTGACCCATCGGCAGTTGTAACTATTGATAGGTCATACGGTTGTTCATGGTTCATAGATAATGGTTCATGGTGAAAGCTGCATTGTTAGTAAAAAATGATTTTCGTTTAAAACAATCCTTTGTCTTTAGTATTCCGAACTATGAACTATGAACTATGAACTATGAACTATGAACTATGAACTATGAACTATGAACTATGAACTATGAACTATGAACTATGAACTCAGTAATTATCTCTCCTAAATCATAAACGGGTACCCCGGTAATGACTCCTGCTACTATACTTGCGCCGGCTGCCGAGCGATAACCCGCCGCGCAATGTATTACGATTGGTTTACCTGTCGGGATTTCGTTAAGGCGATTGCGTAACTGAGGTAGCGGTATATTGATGGCGGTATCAAATGCTTTACTGCCGTTTACTTCGCTTTCGTTCCGTACATCTACAATGGTGTAGCTGTCTGTATCTGCTTTAAAAGCTGCCAGATCAAGATCGGGCAGTGTTTCGTTGGTATTTTTAGGCGATAACTGGGTGGCCAGAATATTGCTTTCATAACCTATTTTAGCTGTCTTTTTTAACAGCTTACCAATAATTTCTTCGCTATCGGCTACCAGGTAAAATTTTTCATCTGCTTGCAGGATTGATCCTAACCAGGTTTCAAATTTTTCGCCGTCCTGCAGGTTAATAGCACCTTTAAGGTGGCCGGCCCGGAATATGCTTTTAGCGCGACTATCAATAACCGTAATATCATCCTGTAGCTGAATGTCGGCATCCATCATAGGTACCTTATCAACATTTTGCTGCATTGCAGGCGCACCGGCTTTGTTCAGCTCCACATCATAACCAAAATAATTGGGTACAAAGGGCTGATCGCTGGTGAGGGTTTTGATGAAGGTAAATTCATCCATCAATTGCAGGGCATAGTTTTCTAATAACTCGCGCCCGATGGTACTTTGCAAATCCGGACTCATATTTTTGCCGCATAAGGAACCTGGGCCATGCGCGGGGTAAACAATAACGTTGCGGGGCAGGGTCATGATTTTATGACGCGTGCTCAGGTACATTTGCTTGGCCAGCTCTTCTTTTTTTGCGGTAATATTGCCAACGCTCTCGCGTAGGTCGGGGCGACCAACATCGCCAACAAACAAGGTATCGCCCGTAAAAACAGCCTGTTCTTTGCCATCTTCATCTACCAGTAAAATACAAATAGAATCGGGTGAGTGGCCTGGTGTGTTGATGGCTTTTAGTTTAACGTCATTTAGTTGGATAACATCGCCATCATCAAAAGTTTCATGTGGGTAGGCGGCACCGGTAAGTTTGCTGCAATAAATTACAGCGCCGGTGGTTTCATGAATTTCCAGGTGCGAACTTACAAAATCGGCATGGGGGTGGGTTTCAATAACGCCAACCACATCGGCTGTGTGCAGCGTAGCGAAATCATAGTAAGGCTGCGGATCGCGCGCCGGATCAATAACGATCATTTTACCTGTACGGATCACCGCATATGAGGCATGCGCTAACCCTTTATCATAAAATTGCTGGATAATCATATTCGGCGGCAAAGATAGGAGTTTGTGTTGGATGTTGTAAGCTTGGAATGTTGTAACGTTGTAAAGTTTGGAAGAGGCGTTTTAAAGTTAAAAAGTTGGAATGTTGTAAAGTTTAGGGAAACGTTGTGAAGTTGTAATATTAAAATGATAAAAGAAGTATTTTATTTAATTAATAACTATATATTTAGTTGATTATTTGATATGAAAACACTTACAATTGTAATTTTCATTTTTGCCTGTTTTGCAAGTCATTGTTTTGGGCAAAAAGCTAAACGGGATACCGCATTGGCCAGCCAGATTCTTGCGATGTATAAAACAGATCAGTTTTGGCGGGTGGAGTTTATGAAAACCCAGCGCAAAGAAAAATCGAATTATGATGCCGAAACGATACAAGATAATTGGTCAAAGGCAGATAGCATTAATGAGGTTAAAGCCAAAGCCATCATTAATAAATACGGTTACCCAGGCTACAGCAAAGTAGGCGAGAGGGCGAGCGATGATTTTTGGGCCATCATTCAGCATTGTGACGATGATATTCCTTTCCAGGAACGCGTGTTGGCTTTGCTAAAAAAGGAAGTCGCGAAAAATAACGCTAACAAAGAAAAATATGCTTACCTGGTTGATAGGGTATTGGTGAATAAAAATCAGAAACAGATTTACGGTACGCAATTATCACGCGATGATAAAACCAGGAAGTTTAAACCTTTCCCGCTTAAATACCCCAAATCTGTTGATAGATTACGCAAGCAAGTAGGGTTGGAGCCGCTGGCAGAATATGTGAATGGTTATGGGCAATGATTGTCGGAATCAGAATTTACAGAATTAAAGAATAAGGAGAATTAAAAAAGCATTCTGAAAATTCCCAAATTCTGTAAATTCTGATTCAGACAACATCTCAAACTTATTTCCCATGCAAACTCACTACATTTCCATCGGGATCTTTAATATTCAGGAATTTACCCCATGGCGTGGCATCCACTTCGCCTAATGCTACGCCTTTTTCGGTAAGGTCTTTAATATCGGCATCAAGGTCATCGGTTTTGATCACCAGTCCGCGGATGCTGCCGGCTTTCATATCCGGGAACCAGTTTACCAGCGTGATTGAAACCGGCGAGCCTGGGTAGGCCATTTGTATCCATTGCGCGCCGTCAGGTTCAAAAGGTGATTCTACTAACACAGCGAAGCCCAGTTTTAGGTAAAACTCTTTGGCAACCTGCTGATTGGTTACCGGGATAGAGATAATTTCAATTGATTTCATGTTTGGGTTTATATATACTTGGGTTATATAAATGTAGGGCTAAGTGGGTAATTGGCAAATGTTTTTTACATTTTAACTAAATTCATACTTATCTTGTTTACGTAAGTAGTGTGTAATTAGCAAAACCCTTATTCTTGGTTACTGTTAACTACCAAATAATCAATGTCAGCAAATAACAACCAGTTTTACGCCAGTTTGCCGGTGAATAATATTTCCCTCGGCGACCTTTTTATTAATGATAAACTGTTTTTCAATGTACCCGGGGATTGGCACGTGATCATTACCGATATCAAAAACTCAACCACGGCGGTGATGAATGGCAAGCACGAAAATGTAAACCTGATAGCAACCGGGAGTATAGTTTCGGTATTGAATATCGCTTTTAAGGCAGATATATCAGTGCCTTTCTTTTTCGGTGGAGATGGCGCAACGTTTATAGTGCCGCCATCGATATTGGAAAGCGTAATGCAAGCCCTGGCCCTGCATAAAGAAAATACCCTGAAAACTTTTGAATTAGCGCTGCGCACCGGTACCATACCCGTTAAGCAAATTTATGATGCCGGTTATAAGCTTTGCATCAGTAAATTTTGCTGCACGGGGAATTTTACCATTCCCATAGTTTTAGGAAACGGTCTGAGTTATGCCGAAAAAGAGATCAAAGGAAATGACAACTTAACCAACTATCAATCGCAAACCGACGAGCTTGACTTAAGCGGAATGCAATGCCGATGGGATAAAATACCACCGCCCGAGGACTATGAGGAAGTACTTACCTTGTTGGTGCTGGCGCTGCACGAGGATGAGCAACCTGAAGTTTTCAGGTATGTAATTTGCCACATAGACAGGATTTATGGCGATACTAAGAAGAGGCAGCCAATATCGGTACCTAAACTTAAGCTCAAAACTACCTTTAACCGCCTGGAAAAGGCAATGCGTGAGCGCATTAGCAAAAGCATGGTAGTTGAAATGTTAAAACATTGGGCTACTATGCTCATCACCTACATTTATTTGCGTACTAAAAAGGGTAAAAAGTATTTGGATAAATTAGTCGAAATGTCTGACACGTTAGTTATCGACGGTAAGATAAATACTGTGATTACAGGTAGCCCAAATCAGCGTAAAGAGTTGCAGGAGGTTTTAAGTAAAATGGAAGACGAAGGACAAATTTATTACGGTTTTCATGTAAGTAGTGAGTCGGTAATGTCATGCTACGTGCGGGACCTGGAAGACGATCATATTCATTTTGTTGATGGAGCCGAAGGTGGCTACACCAAAGCCGCGGGCTTTATTAAACAAAAACTTGCCCGGTAAATAGCCGCTTTATCGCTCGCGAGTAAAAATCAGCAGCGTGAGCAAATCATCCAACATTATTGGCTTAACTTTGTAGTAATATTAAAATAACATAGTATGAGCAAGTTCACCATCCCCGACAAAGTATTGTACGTATGCACCGGCAGTAAATGTGGCAAGCGCGGCGGTAAGGACATGTATAAACTTGCCAAATCATACATCAAACATTACCACGGTAATACCGAAATGGAGGTAATAGAAACCGAATGCACAGATCGGTGCAAATATGCCCCCATATGCAGCATCCAGCCGGGCAATACCTGGCTCAAGGAGTATCATCCTAAGGATGTGTTGAAGCTGATGGATTTGATAGAGTAGGAAGCCTCACCTAAATCCTCTCCAAAGGAGAGGACTTTGATTAGCATATGTAACAAGAAAGGTCGTTTTGCCACAGGCAAAACGACCTTTCTTTATAGAACCCTCTTCTTTTGAGAGGGCAGGGTGAGGCTTTATGCCTCGCTGTTATATTTTATATCACCAACGTGTTTGTCAATCTGCCAGCGGCCGGTGCCTTCTTCGCCAATAACTTCAAACAGTTCAAGGGCGCGACGGGCTTTGTATTCTTCTTCGCGTTGTTCTTTCAGGAACCAGTTTAAAAATTCCATAGTCACAAAATCCTGCTCTTTCATGCAGCGGGCATAAATGTTTTTGATAGAGTTGGTAACGCTGATCTCCTGGTCTAAAGCTTCTTCAAAAACTTCGCGGAATGAGTTATACTCCTGTTTAATGCCGGTAACATCTGGTGATACGGAATTGCCGCCCATATCCAATACATATTTGAAGAATTTTAGCTGGTGTGTTCTTTCCTCTTCGGCTTGTTTAAAAAAGTAGTCGGCCGAAAAATCATAACCATTACGGTTACACCATGATGCCATTGATAAATATACTGAAGAAGAATAAGCTTCTTTTTTAATTTGCTGATTTAAAAGCGATTCGATCTCTGTTGAGATCAGGCTTTTTATGCGGAGTAAATCTTTCATGATCGGATTAAATTGAATAATTAATATAAACTTAAGCAGGAAATAATATACAATTATAGTGCTATAAATCTATTTTGCTCAAAATAAACGCAATATGAACTTGGTCTAAATAATACGTGGGAAAGGTCATTAAGTCATTGGGTCATTATGTCATTTTTAAAAGTTAGCTCTTCTAAAATTAACAATGACTAAATGACGCGTAGCAAATGACACCGTAGCGAATGACTAAGCGTAAAGCTTATCGTGTAAAATGTGGTTCAACTCTAACATTACAAATGTGCCTTCCAGTAATTCTTTGAGGGCGATGATTTGTACCAGGGTTAAAACATAGCAATGGTCGCAGGCGCAAATGAAGATGATCTCCACATCCGGATCTTTGGTGGTATTAAGCAAAGCTTGCTCAATATCTATATGGTAAACTGCTTTGCGAAGTTTTAGCAAACAACGGTGATCAAATTTGGCAACCTTACCGGCAAAATCAACATACCAGCAACGCTCTTCATCGCTTTGGTAAACGGCACCTTTTGTTGTTTTAAAAACATCGGTCCATGGAGTTGTTTGGGTTAGCGTAGCAATCATATAATAACACAAAGATTGTGTTTATTTATATTTATTCCAAATAAAGATAAAGAATTTTTGAATACTGTTTTTCTACGATGGGAAATAAACGGGGATTTGGCACTTCGCTCTGTATTGAGTAGACGACTCACCCGGTCTACGCTTCGCTGGACCTGCCCTCTCTCCCGCAAGCGGCAAAAAGGGCTAAAGAAACAAAATTTCCCCGCCCCTCTATGCGGAGTAGCCGGATAAAGGGGCAGAATGAGCGCAGCGATGTTCGGGGAGAGTCGTCTGCTTCATGCTTTTCAACATTTTTTTAATTTAATATACAACAAATCATTTTTATTATAAATTTGAATCGTGGATTTCGGGATCGTTCCCGACCACAGCCAATTAACCAGTTTAACATGAAAAAAAACTTACTATTAACCCTATTCGGCTTTGTGCTGGCTGTAAGCGCGCATGCGCAGATGCCTGCTTTAGAGCGTGTTGAGCCAATGTCATGGTGGGTAGGGATGAGCAACCCAAACCTGCAGCTTATAGTACATGGCAATAATATTGCAAGCCGTAATGTGGTGCTTAATTACCCCGGTGTAAAGCTAAAAGCGGTACATAAAGTCGAAAATTCGAATTACTTATTCCTCGATCTGCAAATTTCCTCATCAACATTACCGGGAACGTTCCCGGTAAAATTTACAAAGGCTGGTAAAAGGGACCTGGTTTACCAATACACCCTTAATAAACGCGATAAATCTGCCGGTAGGATTCAGGGGGTAACCAGCAAGGATGTAATCTACCTCATCATGCCAGATCGTTTTAGCAACGGCGATGAAAGTAACGACTCTTTTGATAACCTGCGTGAAAAAGGCGTTCACCGCGATTCTATGTACAGCCGCCACGGCGGGGATTTGCAAGGTGTAATGAACCATCTTGATTACCTGAAAAGCCTCGGTGTAACTGCCATTTGGCTAACCCCCGAAATTGAGAACGATGAACCCCATGCATCATACCATGGTTATGCCGTTACCGACTATTATAAAATAGACCCACGTTATGGCACCAACGAGCTTTACAAAAAGTTTGTGGAGAAGTGCCATGCCATGGGCTTAAAAGTTATTAAGGATTTAGTGCATAACCATGCAGGTACAGAAGGCTATACTATTTTAGATATGCCGATGAAAAGCTGGGTACACCAATGGCCTACCTACACCAAATCAAACTTCAGGGACGCTGCCGTGATGGACCCACACGCCTCGCCGATGGATCGTAAACTGATGTCTGATGGTTGGTTTGATCACCGGATGGCCGATATGAACCAGAATAACGTTTATGTACAAAATTACCTTACCCAAAACCACATTTGGTGGGTGGAGTATGCCGGTATTGATGGTTTCCGCCTGGATACCTATCCCTATAATGATCCGGCTTACATGGCTAAATGGGCGCAGGATGTGAAGGCGGAATTTCCTAAACTTTCCATTTTCGGGGAAACGTTGGTATGGTCGGCGGCAAACCAGGCCTTTTTTACGCAGGGTAACACCGTTAACCGCGGTATGGATACTCATTTACCTGGCGTAACCGATGGCGTATTAAAAGACGCCATTTACGAGGCAATAAATGGCAACGATGGCTGGACAGATGGTGTTGGCCGCTTATACTCCGTATTGGCGCAGGACTTTTTATACCAGGATGCTACCCGCAACACCATTTTTATGGATAATCACGATATGAGCCGTTTGCTATCAATGGTGAAGGAGGATTTTACCAAATACAAATCGGCGATGGCTATGTTGTTAACTATGCGTGGCGTACCGCAGCTGTATTACGGTGATGAGATCCTGATGAAAAACTATAGCGATCCTGATGGTTTGGTACGTGAAGATTTTCCCGGCGGCTGGAAAGGCGACAAGGACAATAAGTTTACCGCCGATGGTCGTTCAAAAAAAGAAAATGAGGCTTTTAACTATGTGAGCAAGCTGGCCAATTACCGCAAGGGCACAACGGCCTTGCAAACCGGTAAAATGATGCAGTTTGTGCCCGAAAAAGGCATCTATGTATACTTTAGGTACGATGCTCAAAAAACGGTGATGATCATATTCAATAGCAGCGATAAAGAGCAAATCCCCACTACCGACAGGTATTTTGAGCGCCTTGGTGATGCCAAGAAAGCAAGGAATGTAATTACCGATGAGACTGTTGATTTGGGTAGTTTAACATTGCCGGGTAAAACCACACTTGTACTGGAAATTTTACCTGCTGTTACCCATTAAAAATTATATCTTAGTGGCTCTAAGCCACGTATCTAAAACGTTACAATGAACAATATCAAAGCCTGTATTTTCGACCTGGATGGTGTAATTGTCGATACGGCCGTTTATCACTACAAAGCCTGGAAAAGGCTGGCCAATAGTTTAGGGTTCGATTTTACCGAACATCAAAACGAGCAGCTGAAAGGCGTAAGTCGTGTACGCTCGTTACAACTTATCCTTGGGTGGGGCGGTGTAACCAAAACCGAGGCAGAACAGGAAGCCCTGGCCACACAAAAAAATACCTGGTACATGGAAATGGTGAACCAGATGCAGCCTGATGAAATTTTGCCGGGCGCAAAAGAATTTGTGGAAGTATGCCGTAAGGCCGGTATCAAAATAGCTTTAGGCTCGGCCAGTAAAAACTCCATGACTATCCTTAACAAAATTGGCATTACCAACTTGTTTGATGCCGTTATTGATGGCAACAAAGTAAGTAAAGCCAAACCCGATCCTGAAGTGTTTTTGGAAGGTGCTAAAGCCCTGAGTGTTGAACCCGAAGAGTGCGTGGTATTTGAAGATGCCATTGCGGGGGTTGAAGCCGCAAAAGCCGGCAACATGAAAGTAGTTGGCATAGGTGAGCCGGGCGTACTGGACGCCGACCTGGTGATCAGTGGTTTAGATCAAATGACCTTAGATAAATTGTTTAAATTATAAAAAGCCCCACCCAAACCCTCCCCTAAAGGGTAGGGCTTTAAAGTCGCCCCTTTAAGGGAGATTTAGAGGGGCTAAAGGAATTGATATGAAAAATTATATTAAAGTTGATGAGTGGAAAGTAATCGAAGAAGGTTTCAATCCGCATCATCACCAGGTATCTGAAAGCATATTTAGTTTGGGTAATGGCCGTATGGGCCAGCGCGCCAACTTTGAGGAAGCCTATAGCGGCGAATCATTGTTGGGTAACTATGTTGCCGGTGTTTATTATCCCGATAAAACCCGCGTAGGGTGGTGGAAAAACGGCTACCCCGAATATTTTGCCAAAGTACTCAACGCCGCCAACTGGACTATCATCGACGTTGTGCTTGATGGCGAACAGCTCGATCTTGCTAAATGCGAAGTAAGTAACTTTCGCCGGGAACTGAACATGAAGGAAGGCTACCTGAAAAGGAATTTTACTGCCAAAACGGCCTCAGGTAAACAGGTTGAGGTTGAAGCCATTCGTTTTTGCAGTATGGTTGATGACGAAACCGCAGCCATAAAATATACCATTATTCCTTTAAACTTTAGCGGCAACATTACCATCACCCCGGCTATTGACGGCGATGTGATGAACAAGGATTCTAACTACGACGAAAAGTTTTGGGATGAAGTAAGTAAAGCCAATGATACTGATTGTGGCTATGTGGTAATGCGTACCAAAAAGACCGGTTTTGAAGTGGCAACTGGGATGAAATTTATAATTGAGCAGGACGGAAAAGTTATCCATCCTCAAACAGAATCTATCCTTAAAGAAAAATACGTTGCCACAAAAAATCATTTTCAGGCACAACAGGGACAGGCAATCAGCATTACAAAATATGTAACTAACTTATCGTCGCAAAATCATAATCCCGATAGCCTTGTGGAACAAACCGACGCTACTTTAAGCCGCATCAGCGCTAAAGGATTTGATACCATGCTTGCCGAACAAGCCGCCGCCTGGGCCGAAAAATGGAAACATAATGATATCATTATTGAAGGGGATGCATCGGCACAGCAGGCTATCCGTTTCAATATTTTCCAGCTTAACCAAACGTATACAGGCGAGGATGACCGCCTGAATATTGGGCCCAAAGGCTTTACCGGCGAAAAATACGGAGGCAGTACCTATTGGGATACCGAGGCGTATTGCGTGCCTTTCTACCTGTCAACAGCTCCCCAAAAGGTCACCCGTAACCTGCTTTTATATCGCTATAAACAATTGGGCAAGGCCATTGAAAACGCTGTCTCTTTGGGCTTTAAAAACGGCGCTGCGCTTTATCCCATGGTTACCATGGATGGTACCGAATGCCATAACGAGTGGGAAATCACTTTTGAAGAAATTCACCGTAACGGCGCCATCGCCTACGCTATTTTTAACTACGTACGTTATACCGCCGATGAAACCTACCTGGCCGATTATGGCTTGGAAGTTTTACTGGCCATCGCCAGGTTCTGGTCGCAGAGGGTTAGCTGGTCGCAGGATAAGCATCAGTATGTAATGCTGGGGGTAACCGGGCCAAACGAGTATGAGAATAACGTAAATAACAACTGGTATACCAGTATGCTGGCTGTTTGGTGTATGAAATATACCATGGAAGTGGCTGCAAAGGTTAAAGCTGTCGATGCTGCAAAATATGATGCGCTTACGGACAGGATCAGCCTTGACGAAGCGACTGAGTTTAGTCGTTTTGGTCACATTGTCGAAAACATGTACTTGGGTCATGATGAAAAGCAAGGCATCTTTTTACAACAGGACGGCTACCTTGATAAAGAACAGATCCTGGTTAAAGACCTGCCGGCAACAGATCGCCCTTTGAATCAAAAATGGAGCTGGGACAGGATATTGCGTTCGTGCTACATCAAACAGGCCGATGTACTACAGGGGATCTACTTTTTTGAGGATGATTTTGATATCGATACCATCCGCAGAAACTTTGATTATTATGAACCGCGCACGGTGCATGAATCATCATTATCGCCATGCGTGCATGCCATATTAGCCGCCAAGTTGGGCGATGAAGCCCGTGCTTATGAATTTTACTTACGCACCGCCCGTTTGGATTTAGATGATTATAACAACGATACCGAAGATGGCTGCCACATTACATCGATGGCCGGCACCTGGATGGCTGTTGTAGAAGGTTTTGGTGGCATGCGTGTAAGGGATGGTAAATTGCTGTTTCAACCGTTCATCCCCGAAAAATGGGCGTCATTCTCGTTCCACATCGGTTTCCGCGGCGCGCTGCTCAATATCAAAGCAAGCAGGGAAGGGGTGCAGATCAAAAACCTATCAAATGTCGAGGCTACGGTTTCTGTATATGGGAAAGATCAGTTGGTGAAAGCTAACGACGAATTATTGGTAGAGGCATAATTAAAAATTTGAAATGTTGGTTATAACAACTATAGGATACTCAACAATACACTCATTGCCGTCACGGGTTCCCCTCTTGAGAGGGGGCGCGATGGTAAGTGTGGCTGCAGGGGTGTGTTTGCCAGCGTTCATTACCGCGTTATTAACACACCCCTCCACCCCTCTCAAGAGGGGAATCGCACAGGCCATAGCTTTTTGGCTTCCTTTTCTTTTCCAGTTTCCAGATAGGAGAGAAATTAAATCCCAATTAAAGTAAAATAAAGTATCTACATGAAACATAAACCGGTACTTGTTTTAACTATCTTACTGCTTGCCAATGCTGGTTACGCGCAGGTAAAACGTCATCCCAAAAATACTATGGAGCAAACAGTCACAGATCATAAATTAATCATATACCAGTTGTTGCCGCGTTTGTTTGGCAACACTAAAACGCTTAACAAAACAAACGGTTCTATTGAAGAAAATGGCGTTGGTAAACTGAATGATATCAACGATAAAGCCCTGCATGAAATTAAAAAAATGGGCTTTACCTACGTTTGGTATACCGGTGTAATTGAGCATGCTACCATGACAGATTACTCGGCTCAGGGTATCAAGGTTGATGATCCTGATATTGTAAAAGGCCGTGCAGGTTCGCCTTATGCTATCAAGGATTACTACGATATCGACCCCGATTTGGCTATAGATGTTAAAAACCGGATAGGTGAGTACGAAGATCTCATCAAACGGACCCATAACAATGGCCTTAAGGTACTGATGGACCTGGTGCCTAACCACGTTGCCCGCACCTATGCATCTGATGTAAAACCTGCCGGCGTGCGCGATTTTGGGCAGGATGATGATCACTCCAAAGCTTTTAGCGCCACTAATGATTTTTACTACATGCCTGGCCAGCCCTTTACCGTTCCCGGTGGATATAACCCCGGCGGCGATGAGTTTAAAAGCCCGCTGAAGGACGGCAAGTTTGATGAAAACCCGGCCAAAGCAACCGGAAATGATGTGTTCAGCGCATCGCCATCTATCAATGACTGGTTCGAGACCATGAAGCTCAATTACGGTGTTGACTACATGGATCACCGCCGCGGTCATTTCGATCCCATCCCACCACTGTGGAACAAGGTTTATGATATTTTAAAATACTGGACTGCCAAAGGTGTCGACGGATTCCGTTGCGATATGGTGGAAATGGTTCCAATCGAGTTTTGGGGTTGGGTGATCCCTAAAATGAAAGCCGAGCATCCGGGTATAGTTTTCATAGGCGAGGCTTACGATAAAGGCAAATACAGCGACTACATTTTTAAAGGTCACTTTGACTATCTGTATGATAAGGTGGGTTTGTACGATACCGTGCGCAACCTAACCCGTAACGATTACCATACCAATACCTGGGGCATCAACGCCGTTTGGAATCACGATAGTAAAGGCATCGACGAGCATATGCTGCGCTTTATGGAAAATCACGACGAGCAGCGTATTGCTTCGCCCGATTTTGTAGGCAATGCATGGCTGGCCGTACCGGGCATGATTGTTACCGCCACGCTGAACACCGGTCCGGTAATGATCTACTTCGGTCAGGAAGTTGGCGAACCGGGAGCAGGCAGCGAAGGCTTTAGCGGTAATGATGGTCGCACCTCCATATTTGATTACTGGGGCGTGCCCGAGCATCAAAAATGGATTAACGGCGGGGCATACGACGGCGGCAAATTATCTGACGATCAAAAGAAGCTGCGTGGCTTCTACAGCACCTTGCTTAATGCCGTAAACCGAAGCGAAGCGATAAAAACCGGTGCTTTTTATGAGTTGATGATGGCCAATGAGCATCAACCGGGTTTCGATACAAAAATGTACATATACCTGCGTTATACCAACAATCAGCGTATATTAGTAATAACCAATTTTAACCGGGACGCCCGCACAATCAGCGTAAAACTCCCGGACGACCTGTTACATAAATTAAACATCAGCGGCAGCAAGCAATTCAAAGACCTGCTCACCGGCGTAAACTATAACACCAATGATATTAAAAACGGTGTTGAAGTTACAGTGGGCGCAAGCAATGGATTGATGCTGGCGTTTTAAAGATGTCAGAATCAGAATTTACAGAATTTTAGAATTAACAGAATAACGCGGTGAAAGACTTACGAAGTTTTTAAAACTTCGTAAGTCTGGAATCTACAACTTGCAATTTGAAAGCGCAAAATGTTGGTTTTAATAATGAAATCTGGAACGATCAAATTCTGGACATTCTAAAATTCTGCAAATCCTGATTCAGACTATTGAACCAATTAACCAACAATGAATAAAGTACTACAAAAACCACGATTAAGCTTTTGGCAAATCTGGAACATGAGCTTTGGCTTTTTAGGCATTCAGTTTGGCTTTGCCTTACAAACAGGTTACGCCAGTCGTATTTTGCAAACCTTTGGTGCCGATGTAGGCAACTTATCATTGTTTTGGCTGGCAGCGCCTTTAACAGGTATGATTATTCAGCCAATAATTGGCCATTATAGCGACAGAACCTGGAACCGTTTGGGCCGTCGCCGTCCGTACTTTTTAACAGGCGCTTTACTGTCCGGCTTAGCGCTGTGCTTTTTGCCCAACTCATCGGGTCTGGCTTTTTTGCTGCCCCCGATAATCGTTGGTGCGGGCATGTTAATGCTGATGGATGCATCTTTCAATGTGGCCATGGAGCCATTTCGTGCCTTGGTGGCCGATAATTTGCCCGATAGTCAGCATACCGCTGGTTTCTCCATGCAAACTTGTTTAATTGGTGTAGGTGCAATTGCGGGTTCGTTACTGCCTTCTATTTTGCATGAATGGGTTGGCGTAAAATCAACAGCTGCGCCTGGCATAGTTCCCAACAACTTACTTTATTCTTTTTACTTGGGAGGCCTCATCTTAATAGCCTGTATTGTTTGGACGGTTGTAAAAACCCGTGAATATCCACCTGAAGAATATGCCAAATTTCATGAACCTGATGTAGAAACCGCTAAAAAGACTGGTATCGCAGAGTTTATAGATGACCTGGTGAAAATGCCGAAAACCATGAAGCAGTTAGGCCTTGTACAGTTTTTTTCGTGGTTCGCCTTGTTTTCTATGTGGGTGTGGACAACACCAGCTATCGCAACCCATGTTTTTCATTTGCCTGCCGGCGACACCTCCTCGCAAGCATACAATGACGCAGGCGATTTTGTGGGTAAATTGTTTAGCGTTTATAACGCTGTTTCGGCAGTGTATGCATTATTATTACCATCAATAGTAAAACGCATCAGCCGTAAAGGTACCCATGCTTTTTCGCTGGCTATGGGGGGCATTGGCCTGGTATCTGTGTTTTTTATAGAAAATCATAACCTTTTATACCTATCAATGGTGGGTATAGGTTTAGCATGGGGTAGTATTTTAGCTATGCCTTACGCCATTTTATCAAGTTCGATACCGGCAAAAAAGATTGGCGTTTATATGGGCCTGTTTAATTTTTTTATAACCTTCCCTCAAATAGTAAGTAGCTTGTTTAGCAGCCTTATCATCAAAAATCTGTTTAACAGCCAGTCAATTTATGGTCTTATAATGGGTGGCGTATTTATGTTTATTGCCGCGATAACCGTGTTTTTTGTGCAGGATGGCAAAAAAATCCAAATAATTGAGGTAGCTGATTGAAGAAAATTCAAAAACTGGCACAGTTAATGATTTTTCGTTAATTCAATTGTTGTATATTGCGTAGTAAGTACACATTATACATATTTGCAGAAACCCCGATAAATAATTTGAATGGAAAGTAATACACCAAATCCAGAGCTGATAACCAGTAAGATAGTAGAAGTAGAGAACTTGTTGGAAGAGGAAGAAGAGTTTCATCACCTTAATAACCCTGCCGATGGTATAAAACCAATCATCAAAAAATACCTGGGAATCCCCAATCATGCCGATCAATTGGGTAATAAATTCTACTTTACCGATGGCGATGCCAAGGTGGAGGTAGTAGTTGTTACCGATGATATTATTCGTGTAAGGCTTGCACCACATGGAGTTTTCCTCGAAGAGTTTTCATACGCCGTGCCTAAGCTGGTGCAAAAAACGGCTGATTTTACTTTATATGAGAATGAGGATGAATTTCGGGTTGCAACTAAATCGATAAATTGCCATATCCGTAAAAAGGATTTCTTCATTTCATTTTCCGATAGCAACAACCACGTTACCAGTACCGATGCGGTGCCGATGCACTGGGAAGAGAACGTACAGTTTGGCGGCTACTACGTGTTTTGTACCAAAACATGCGCGCCCGACGAAAGCTTCTTTGGTTTAGGCGATAAACCTACCGAGCTTAACCTGCGGGGTAAACGCCTCAAAAACTGGAATACAGATGCCTACTCTTTTGGCTGGAACCAGGACCCTTTATATCGCAGCATCCCTTTTTACATCAGCGTAAACGAGGGTATAGCACATGGTATTTTCTTCGATAATACTTTTAAAGCGCAGTTTGATTTTGGTGGAGAAGATAAAACCAAAACCAGCTTTTGGGCCGATGGCGGCGAACTGCAATACTATTATATCCACGGTCCGCATATGATGGATGTGGTAAAAAACTACCACATTTTAACCGGTACACACCCAATGCCACCGCTTTGGGCGTTAGGTTACCACCAATGCCGCTGGAGCTATTACCCCGAGGCTAAGGTGCGTAAAATAGCCCGTGGTTTCCGTGATAACCAAATTCCTTGCGATGGTATCTACTTAGATATCGATTATATGGACGGTTATCGTTGTTTTACCTGGAATCGCAAATATTTTCCAGATCCAAAGAAAATGATCAGCGAGTTGGCTGCCGATGGTTTCAAAACAGTAGTAATAATTGATCCGGGTATTCGTGTGGATGATAACTACTGGGTATTTAAAGAAGGTAAAGAGAAAAGATATTTTTGCCGCCGCAGCGATGACTACTTTATGGAAGGCCACGTATGGCCGGGCCGTTGCCAGTTTCCCGATTTTACCAATCCCGAGGTACGTGAATGGTGGGGAGGCTTGTTTGATGAGTTAGTTGAAATGGGCGTTGCCGGTGTTTGGAACGATATGAACGAACCTGCCGTATTTGGTGCAGGTACTTTTCCAGATGATGTCCGTCACCAATATGATGGCCACCGCGGATCGCACCGTAAAGCGCACAACGTTTACGGTATGCAAATGGTACGCTCAACCTATGAAGGTTTGCGTAAGATCATGAAAAACAAACGCCCTTTTACCATTACCAGGGCAGGTTACTCGGGCGTGCAGCGTTTTTCATCGGTTTGGACCGGTGACAACGTGGCTTCATGGGAACACCTGAAATTAGGCAATATCCAATGCCAGCGCTTATCGGTATCAGGTATCCCGTTCTGCGGTACAGATATTGGCGGTTTTAGCGGCGAGCCTGATGGCGAATTATTTACCCGTTGGATTCAGTTAGGCACCTTCTCGCCATTTATGCGCGCGCACTCTGCCGGTGATACCAAGGAGCGTGAGCCCTGGAGCTTTGGTGAGCCATTTACTGCTATCAACCGTAAATTTATTGAACTACGTTACCGCTTAATTCCTTATTTATACTCAACGTTTTGGGAGCATCACCGTTATGGTTTCCCAATTTTAAGGCCGGTGGTAATGCACGAGCAGGATGTGCTGCTAAATCATTTCCGCCAGGATGAGTTTACTTATGGCGATAAAATCCTGGTTTGTCCGGTTATGGAGCCTGGTCAAACCAAACGTAACGTATACCTGCCTAAAGGCAAATGGTTTAACTACTGGACTTACGAGATTATAGACGGCGGCAAAGAAGTAACTGTAGCTACACCTTTGGATACCATCCCGCTGTTTGTAAAAGCCGGATCGGTTATACCGGAGTATCCGGTAATGCAATACGTTGGTCAGCACGAAATTGAAGAGGTAAAACTTAATGTTTACTATACCGATTACGAAGTAAACTCCTTCCTTTTTGAAGATTACGGTGAAACCTTTGCTTATGAGCAGGATATTTACCTGGAGAAAAAGTTTGTAGTAAACGGAAGCTCAAAAAACTTAACCATTGGCCAAAGTATGGAAGGTTTATACACACCGCGTTACGAAGGTTACCACTTCAACATTATCGGCTTGCCGTTTAAGCCAACCAAAATAACAGTTGATGGTAAAGCGGTAACAGATTTTGCCATCAATACCGATGGTACCATGGAGTTTAAATACAGTAAGAAGTTTGTACAGATAGAAATTTCAAAATAACAGCTTGCAAGCCGCCCCAAAAGGGCGGCTTTTTTATTTAATAATAAACACCACAGCATATAAAATAAACTCTATTTTAGTGCGGCAGGCTATAAAAAGGAGTCTTACCTCGTGATTCTTGTTTCTTGACTCTATTAAAGTAAATCCTGTTATATTTGATTACATAAACCAAAACTCAATCCTGTTATTTGGGTTATCTTTTACAAGCCCCAACAGGTTATCTATATCATGGCCAAAAAAACTAAGACAACCGAAACCCCGATACCGGAAGCAAAGCCTGTAAAAGAAAAAGCCCCAAAGGCTAAAACTGAAAAGGCTAAACCGGAAGTTGCTGCACCCGCCAAAAAAGCCGTGAAAGCAAAACCTGCCCCTGCCGAAAAAGCTGCAACCGCCACGCCCAAAGCCGTTAAGGCAAAAGCTGCGCCGGCAGAAAAGGCCGCCACAACCAACAAGCCCAAAGCTGTTAAAGCAAAAGCAGCCGAACCGGTTGTAGCTGCACCTGCACCGGTACTGAAAGCCGTTGAACCCTATAGCCGTTTTACCGATTTTGATATCAGCCTGTTTAAATCTGGCAAGCATTTTAAGCTTTATGAAAAATTTGGTTCGCATGTGGTGGAGTACAATGGTGTGGTGGGTACATATTTTGCCGTTTGGGCACCCAACGCGCAGTATGTAGCCGTTATAGCCAACTTTAATGGCTGGAACCGAGGTTCGCACAGCTTGAATGCCCGCTGGGATTCATCAGGTATTTGGGAAGGTTTTATTCCCAATATCGGTGTGGGCGAAACCTATAAATATTATATTAAATCATCAACCGGGGAAGACCTTGAAAAAGCCGACCCGTTTGCTTTACGTTGGGAAGTACCACCAAGCACAGCATCCATAGTTGCCGATACTTATTACGAATGGCGCGATGCCGACTGGATGACCAACCGCCATGAGCACAACGCGCTTGATAAACCATACAGCGTTTACGAAGTGCATTTAGGCTCATGGGCACGCAGTTTAGAAAGCCCGGATGAGTTTTTAACCTATACCCAGTTAGCACACAAATTGGTGCCTTACGTAAAGGAAATGGGCTTTACCCACGTAGAGTTTATGCCAATTATGGAGCACCCGTTTTACCCAAGCTGGGGTTACCAGATTTCGGGTTACTTCGCGGCGGCCTCACGTTATGGTTCGCCACAGGAGCTGATGTTTTTGATAGAGGAGTTCCATAAAGCGGGCATAGGTGTTATCCTTGACTGGGTACCATCGCATTTCCCGGGGGATATTCACGCGCTGTATAAATTTGACGGTACGCACCTTTATGAGCATGAAGACATGCGCAAAGGCTTCCATCCGGATTGGAAATCATACATATTTAACTACGGCCGTAACGAGGTTAGGGCATTCCTGATCAGTAATGCTTTGTTTTGGTTAGATAGGTACCATGCCGATGGCTTACGTGTTGATGCCGTGGCATCGATGCTGTACCTTGATTACTCGCGCAAGCACGGCGAATGGGAGCCAAACATTTATGGCGGTAACGAAAACCTGGAAGCCATTTCATTCCTGAAAGAGTTTAACGAAGCCGTTTACAGTCATTTCCCATCGGTACAAACCATTGCCGAAGAGTCAACCTCGTTTACAGGTGTTAGTCGCCCGGTGTATTTGGGCGGATTGGGTTTTGGTATGAAATGGATGATGGGCTGGATGCATGATACCATTAACTACTTCAAAGAAGATCCTATCAACAGGAAATATCATCACAACGAAATTACCTTTAGTACCATATACGCCTTTACAGAAAACTTTATGCTGCCTTTCTCGCACGATGAGGTGGTTTATGGTAAAGGCAGCATGTTGCGTAAAATGCCGGGCGATGAGTGGCAGCAATTTGCCAACCTGCGCCTGATGTACAGCTACATGTTTACACATCCCGGTACCAAATTGTTGTTCCAGGGGGCGGAGTTTGGTCAGGGTGATGAGTGGAATTTCAGCCAGTCGTTACAATGGCACGTTTTGGAATATCCAAACCATGTAGGCATGTCAGAAACCGTGAAAGCTTTGAACCATTTATACCGCGATGAACCAGCCTTATATGAAAAAGCCTTTGATTTTAGCGGTTTTGAATGGATAGATGGTGGTAATGCCAATGATTCGATACTGGTTTATCGCCGCATGGGTCATAACAGCAAGGATGATTTGGTGATTATCCTGAACATGACACCGGTGCCACGCTACAACTACCGTATCGGCGTACCTGCGGCAGGTAGCTGGAAAGAAATTTTTAACTCCGATGCTACCAAGCTATGGGGTACCGGCATCATCAATTACGATGCGGTAAAAACCGATGCCGAAAAATGGCATGGAAAAGATAACTCCATCAACATCACTATACCGCCTTTGGCAGCCATCGTATTCAAAAAATTAACTGATGCGCCTGCCAAATATGAGTTGAAGCGATAATATTAAAATATCTGTAAA
Organism: Mucilaginibacter flavus; assembly: GCF_030409315.1. Lineage (GTDB taxonomy): Bacteria > Bacteroidota > Bacteroidia > Sphingobacteriales > Sphingobacteriaceae > Mucilaginibacter > Mucilaginibacter flavus. The sequence continues at coordinate 243,738 of NZ_JAUFPS010000026.1, forward strand.
ACTGTTTAACCATTTTTGATGCTTTACGTTAAAAGAGTGGTTAAACAGTTAAATAGATAAACGTTACCTATGAACCCTAAATTTCGCAACCTTTTCATCATCGGCGGCACCATCGCCTTGCTTGGGCTTATTATACAGGTAACAGTTACCTATCCCGATATTGATGCCAAAAATGTACTGCTTAACGCCCTGCCCGCCTTATTCCTTTATTTTTTGGCCTATAAAACCTATCATGAGCATAAAGACAGTGAGTTGATGTAAATTTGCTCCATGAACTTTTTCAACCTCATCGTTTTCGGTACCATTGCCCTTATGTTGCTTGTGCTGGGCTATCAGATTAAGTATAAAAAAAAGTCGAGCCTTATATCGGGTTTTAATGAAGATATGGTTGCCGATGTAAATGGCCTCTGCAATTACGTTGGTGGCTTAATGCTAATCAACGCCGCTATTGCCTTTTCTACAGGTATTTTGATGACCTGCTTCCCCGCCAAGCTAAATTTTTGCCTGGCGTTTTTTGTGATTGGTATTTTGGCTACAACTATTGCCGCGGGTGCGGGTAAAAAGAAGTTTATGAAAGTGTAAGCAAATTGTAAATGATGGGGTAGGGGATTACGTCGTGCCTTTTGATGTTGCAATAGAGCTTCTTAAATATTTTTCAAAAGTGTTGCGTTCGCAACAGATGTCACTGGTTTTAATTGTATTTTATTGATATTGAGTGTTTTGTGAATTGTCATAAAATGCAAACCGCAACAAAATCGCAACAGTTGGTCAGCTATGTGTTCAGATTTTGTTAACAGCACTGGCTTTTTGCGTGGCTCTGAATTGTTTTTTTTGACAATTTAGAATATGAAGGTTTACAAAAAAGTCTTGATACCTGATACCAGCTACTTGATACTTTCCCAGCCTCCACTGACAAAACGCTGTCACCATCTATGAAGCTGTGTCTCCGTAAATTAGTGGGCAAATCCCAATATTTTTATGGAACGTCATCCTTACATCGAATCCATTCGGCGGGAAACGGCTGCTTTTACCGACCGCAAGGTTAAGGCCGGGCAGTACAGCCGAAATTTTATAGGCGTTGAACTGTTTACCACCCGGCGGGCCAACGAGTGGATGAAACAGCAATACGGCAAGCCGGCCGTGCGCATGCTGTTTGGCAGTTTCTGGTTTGAGCATGAGCTGTGTATTATGTTTGCCGATACCAACCTGGGCAAATCAATTTTGGCCGTGCAAATTGCCGCCAACCTCACTACTGCCACCACTTACGAACCATTTTACAACAAATGCGATGAAGGGCTGCCGGTGCTCTATATTGATTTTGAGCTGAGCGCCAAACAGTTTGAAGCGCGGTACTCCCATCCGCAATATGGCAGTCACCTGTTTAGCGATTTGTTTTACCGGGCCGAGTTTAACCCAGGTGCCGACGACCCTGTACTGTACACCACTTACGAAAAATATATAGAAGATTCCATCATCAACGCCATCAAAGTAACCGAAGCCCGTGTGCTCATTATTGATAACATCACCTACATGCGCCGCGGCACCGAAAAAGCCAGCGATGCCCAGCCGCTCATGAAAACGCTTAAGGCGCTTAAAATCAAATTCAATATCAGCGTACTGGTGCTGGCCCATACGCCCAAACGCGACAACCGCAAACCCCTTACCATAAACGACCTGCAAGGCAGTAAAATGCTCATCAACTTTGCCGATAGCGCCTTTGCCATTGGCCAAAGCCACCTCGACCCTAACCTGCGTTACCTTAAACAAATAAAGCAACGCAACCAGCAGGAACAATACGGCGAAGACAACGTTGTGCTCATCCGCCCCGAAAAGCAGCTGAGCTTTTTAGGCTACAAATTTGAAGGCTATGCCGCCGAATACGAACATCTGCACCCTCAAAGTCCCCAACGCCAGGCCCATATTCAACAGATTAGGCAGTTGCACCGGCAGGGCATGTCACTGCGTGATATGGCCCTGCAATTGGGTATGCATTTTTCGGCCGTGCACAGGGTGGTGAAAAAGATTAAGGCAGAGGAGAAGGAAGGTGAGGCAGCGCCAGTAGTTTAGTAGCACTTTTCGCTGAGCTATTTTATATATCTATAGTTCCGTTGGTGCACGCGTGTCGCGTGTGTCCCATCATACAGGTCGAATTACTTTATGCTAAGACGGATTTACAATTTATTTGATAAGTCTTGTTTCATGTTTACTTATTTGGCTTGAACTTAAACGGGAGACACACGTGGCCAAGTGCGTCAGCGGAGGAAACTAAACGTTGCATGTCTTGACAATTACTATATTTATAAAAATCGTCATTACTTAACATGAATGCGGTGATGTAAGCGCCAAGTAGAACTTTCAATTTATCCCTCTGTTTAAATTTACAATTATTATGATATTGCAAGTAATGTTCGACTCTAATATTTTCGACGGTCTTGTTTCAGGTAAGATATCTACAGATTTATTCAACTCCGAGAATGTTAGAATTTACTTAACACACATTCAGATAGATGAAATAAACAATTGCAAAGATGTTGAAAAGAGGGCGAAATTATTTTTGTTTATGATCGAATTAAATCCGAAGAAAATTGCAACCGAATCATTTATTATCGGTACGTCCAGATTAGGCTCTGCCAAGCTAAGTGATGGTAATATCATTGAAACTTTAAGAGGTGGAAATCTAAAACATACCAATGATGCCCTAATCGGTGAAACGGCCATTAAAAATAATCTGATACTAATAACAAATGATTTAACTTTTCGGAAAAGAGTAGAGAATCTAGGGGGGAGAGTGATGAGTCTAGAACAATTAAAGAATAGTATAACGATATAAATAATTTGTTATGTCCATTTGCACAGATTGTCAACCTAGGCTGGCACACGCGCATAGCATGTGCCCTACCATGCAGGTCGAATTGTTTTACGCCAAGCCGGATTTACAATTTAGTTGATAAATCCTGTTTTGCGTTTACTTATCTGGCTTGGACTTAAACGCGGAACACATGAAGCGCGATACGGGTACGCCAGCTTGTGGCAACGAAACAATCAATTTAATCTTATAGTAATATATTTATTTAATGTTCTACTACGTAAAGTACGATAACAATGTCGAAATTCACAATCATCGCAACCACAATCATCTGCCGGATGAACGCAATGGCAACCTTTAGAACAACCCTTAGGAAAGCGATCATAAAGCATTTTTATTTCCCATTCGTTAGGTACTGGATCTCGCCAACTTTTCATTTTTTTATTTTAAATTAAATATAACATCTTAAATTACATAAGATTATGATTGTTGTTTTCGTCCCCTCCGCTGGCGCATGTGTTAGTCGGGCGCTATTATTCACCAATTGATTGAGGAAAGGTAATTATTAATGCATAGTTATTGTTGATCATTTCATAAGGGCGAAGTTCAAATGTTAAATTCCCTTGCTCCCATTTTCGGCTGACCAACTCATCGCTTAGGTTTCGATTATGGTCTTTGTATTCAAAGCGTCCCTTTGAATCAATATCTCCGCCAAATATTGCCAGTGCTCTGTCAATGATTTGCGCTTGTTCGCTCCAACTTGGGTTGGACAATTGGTGTGAGTAACCTTTAAAAATTACTAATTCTGTTCTTGATCCATCGTCTATCTTAACTATGGCGTCAAAAAAATCAAGGTACATACAATGCTTCTCCATGCGTTGTACTGATTTATTGTCTAAAAATTCTGGTGCCCTGTAAGAAGAATTTTGCAGATCGAAGATTAATTTCCTGCTGAACCATTCTCTATCCTCATCGAAATCGCTAAATATTTCTGGTAATAATCGAATAAAAGCGTCAACAGATATAACCTTAGTTTCAATCCCAAAAAGTTTATATAAGGCCTGGCATTTAAGGGTAGTAGTAGCATCATCGGTAACATAGTAATCACAGTATTGTGCGAAAAATGTATGCATGCCGTCGTTGTGGAGATTAACAAGAGAGTTTTTCGCGGTGATCTTGTCCTTTTTTATTCCAAATATATCAAGCATATTATAAGCCATCAGGTATAAATCATAATAAGGGACTTCACCTTGCCCCCGTACTTTTATACTCTCACTAACAAATTCAAGATAGCTTTTTTGTATAATGGTTTCTTTCAATGCTTCATTAAAGTCCAGGTTTTCATCAAGTGTCATTTTGCCATTATTGACTCCTGTATAAATCATATTTCGCAAGTCTTTGTATAAGTTGCTATCCGCGAATATTTTTAGGGTGAACTCAGACATTGTTTTAACCATGTCGAAAAACGTTGGATTATCCTTATCCATAGGAAAAAGCTCGGCAATTATTTTTCGTTGTCCTTCATGACCTGTATCCATAGAGCCAACTATGTCGTTTAACGGCATAGTTGTAAGCATGTTTTTTATGGTTGATTTTAAGATTTTGATCATTGGATCATCACCATCCTTTGGTTCGAAAAAGTTCTCAAGAATGCTCAAGTCATCTTCAGAATTATCCTCAAATACCATTAAGGGAGTAGCTAAGTAGAATGATGTATTTTTCTCAATGGGATCATAGGCCAAATAGTTATCACCTACTAATGTTTCCATATGTTTAAAATCGTCGAACTTGAAGTCTGTCTTATCTTTCCACTTGTCTCTGATGTGAGCAATTGAAAAATAGAAGCTGATTTTTTTTTGATATGTTTTTAGTAATTCATTCAGCACTTGAAATCTAGCCTCCTTATCGGATTTTAGTTTGCTAAATACGTTGGTATCTAAATAAATTCGAGGCATTATGATTTTGGTTAACCCAAATTTAACTCAAATTAATTAGGCTTAACTAACATCTGCTATCTTTTCATATGATTGGTAAAGGGCTAATTGATATCGACTTTTTGTAAAGGACAGGCATTTGGGATAGCGAATTTGACACACGCGACACGCGTGCGCCAGCGATAGGGATGTTTTCTGTATGTTTGATATACCTATACTTATTATTATGTCTAAATCATTTCTTATTGTGTTGTTTGCATTTTTGTTCCTGAACAGCTTTTGCAAAGCACAAAAATTGTATATCTGGTGTCCTACAGAACAAGATGCAAAACCACGAACTGACTTTTTAGAAAACGAGAACGTAAACATTGTTGTTTTTGACGGCCGAATCATTCCCAAAAACAGCAAAATTGAATGTGAAAGTTCGAGTGTAGATCAGGCTTTAGTGGAGTATATTAAAAAAGCTTATCCTTCTTGCAAAATAACTACTCTTAATGAGTCTGATTATTACAAGAAATCGGAAGCTGGAAAAATTACGATTAAAATTGGTATTGCTGCTTATCAAGCAGGTTTCGGAACGGACATTAGTGTAGGAATTGGAAGCGTAGGGGGAAAGTTCTCTTACGGTATTTTTCCCAAAGGAGAATGGAATGGTTTGACCAGTTATTTTGTTCAAATTTTTGATAATCGTAAAGTAGAAAGGAAAAAATATAACAAAGAGATTAATGAAGTTACGTCTAAATCCAATATGTGGGGCTATAAAACTGCGCGGACTTGTTTGTTTTCCAGTTATGATAAAGCAAATCAAACATTGCTTTCATTTATTGAAAGTTCCTTTATGGAATAATTAGTAATCGATTTTGTCATATCCGACAGCGATTGGTCAAGATTATTTATTGAGTTGAAAATTCATTCGAGAGACAAAGCATTATTAGGAATGCGATTTTGACAGCCACGACACGCGTGCGCCAGCGATAGTTTTTGACTAACATCACCCCACAATAGGGATGGCAGCGGATACCCGCCAACGTGGCTAAGGCCTGTGTAGTATGAGCGTACAGCCCGGGCCGCAGGCATTGCCATTGGAATTAATTTAATACCTACCCGGGTGCTTTAAATTTACTGGTGGCCTCTTCGGCTATATTTAAAAGTAATTTCTTGTTTGTCAGTTCGGTGCTTCAAAAAATTATCGTTACAGCTAAGCTTTTTTACCATTTCACAAAACTGTATAATAAATTGTATAATAAACGGTGGCGATAAATCAGAACATTTGGGAGAATAGCAGGTTAAGTAGTGTATAAATTACACATGGCAATGTTAGTAAACGAACCGGCAAGCGAGATAATAGCGATTATAAATGAAAGGTTACTGAATTACCCAGGCTTTTTTGAGGGGATCAGAGATGCTATTCAGGAGTTTTATATTGAGGATTTCGCGGTGTTGGCCCAGCATTGGGATAATGTGGAACGCTTTTTAAGGTTGTACAGGATCAATAGGTTTGTAGTGAACCCCCAAGGGCAGCTGCTGGGTACTATTTTCCCTTTTGAAACTGATTTTCATGTGCAGCTGGCTTTGTATGTGATTTATAAATATTGCTGCTGAGAGGGGAGGGGCTGAAGGGCGAAGAAATTGAAACGCGTGCTTAAATGCCCGTATATAACGTTAAAAGCCCCGGCTATTGCCAGGGCTTTTGTATTTAAAATCAGAGTGATCCTAAAATTAGAATTTACCTAATTCCTGAACAAGGTCGATCAGTTTGTTTGAGTAACCCCACTCGTTATCGTACCATGATACTACTTTTACAAAGTTATCATTCAGGCCGATACCTGCTTTTGCATCAAAAATTGATGTGCGTGCGTCGCCTTTGAAATCTTCAGATACTACTTCGTCTTCAGTGTAACCTAAAATACCTTTTAATTCGCCTTCTGATGCCGCTTTCATAGCTGCTTTGATGGCTTCGTAAGATGCACCTTTTTTCAAACGTACAGTTAAGTCAACTACAGATACGTCGGCAACTGGTACGCGTAATGACATACCTGTTAATTTACCTTTTAACTGAGGTAAAACTAAACCAACCGCTTTAGCAGCACCTGTTGATGAAGGGATGATGTTTTGGTAAGCACCACGGCCACCTCTCCAGTCTTTGGCCGATGGGCCGTCAACTGTTTTTTGAGTAGCTGTAACAGCGTGTACAGTAGTCATTAAGCCTTCTTCGATACCAAAGCTATCATCCAATACTTTAGCGATAGGCGCTAAACAGTTGGTGGTACATGAAGCGTTTGAAACGATGGTTTGATCGGCTTTCAATTCTTTATGGTTAACACCCATTACAAATGTAGGGGTATCATCTTTTGCCGGCGCGCTCATTACTACTTTTTTAGCACCTGCGTCGATGTGTTTTTGAGCGGTTTCTTGTGTTAAGAATAAACCTGTAGACTCAATAACAACTTCAGCACCTACTTCGTTCCATTTAAGGTTAGCAGGGTCTTTTTCGGCAGTTACACGGATGGTTTTACCGTTTACAACCAAATGGCCACCTTCAACAGCAATAGTGCCTTTGAACTGACCGTGAGTTGAATCGTATTTTAACATGTAAGCCATGTAATCTGGCTCAACAAGGTCATTAATACCAACAACTTCAATGTCAGATCTTTCAATTGCGGCTCTGAATGCCAGGCGTCCAATACGGCCGAAACCGTTAATTCCTATTTTCATGATTTTTTAATTTTTATTAGAATAGTAGGTTAATAAATTGTTTATGGGTTCTTTAATTACGTTAGCTATTTGAAGATTGGCTTCGGCAGCGCTTTCATATAAAAGTTCCTGAAAATTGGCAGCAACCGTACCCACAAAATGTATGGAGGCATCTGGATGTTGCTGATGTAAAGGTACCAAATATGTGGAAATGAGCGTGCTAAAACCTTTTTTTATGACGCTTTGTAGATGAACGTCTGTACGGTTTTCGAGGTAAAAATCGGCAAAGGAACTCAGGAAAAGCGCCGGTTGTTTTTGGCGATAAACTTTCTCTAAAAGCGTTTTACGGTCGGCATCGTATTTATGGATAAACTTTTTGCGCAGGTTTGCGGGCAGGGTATCATTCATAAAGCCTTTAATGAGCTGCCGGCCAAGCCAGTTGCTGCTGCCTTCGTCGGCCAAAATATAGCCCATGCCGTAATTGTTGGGCGCCACCTTTTTACCATCGTACCAGGCCGCGTTTGAGCCGCTGCCGCAAATGCTTACTATGCCTGGCGAGTTTTTACAGCAGGCGATAGCCGCCGCGGTAATATCATGATCAACAGTTACCTTACCAAACTTAAAAAAGGCAGATAGGGCGTTGTAAACAACTGCCTTACGCTCATCTGATGATGCACCCGCGCCAAAAAAGTAAATGCGTTTTATTTCTTCGGCGTGGTGAATAAGGTTGATGTTTTTGTTGAGCAGTTGCAGTATATGTTTTTCGTCGTTAAAATAGGGATTGATGCCATTGGTTTTGAAAGAAGCAACAGTTCGGCCCTTATCGGCTAAACGCCAATGGGCAAAGTACGATCCACTATAAACAACTGCAATCATTAATTATATTGATAATATATCAACCATTTGCAAAAGATCTGATTCGAGCTTAAACTCATGGTGATTAAGCGCTTCTTCTAAACTGGTTAACAAAATGTGGTTGGCTTGCAAACCTACCATTTTTTGTGTTTCGCCGGCTATTAAAGCGTTAACTGCTGCAAAGCCTAAACGGCTACCCAAAATCCGGTCAAAACTGGATGGGCTGCCCCCTCTTTGCAAGTGGCCTAAGATAGTAACTTTAATGTCGTAGTTATTAACTTCTTTTTGTACCGCTTTTGCCACATCATACACGCCGCCGTTCTTGTCGCCTTCGGCCACAATTACAATGCTTGATGACTTTTTATTCATATGACCTTCCTTCAAATTCTTGATCAGGTCTTCAATAGCGGTTTGTTTTTCGGGCAGTAAAATAGCCTCGGCACCGCATGATATGCCTGCACGCAGGGCAATAGCGCCAGAGTCGCGACCCATTACTTCAATAAAGAACAAACGGTCATGCGCATCGGCCGTATCACGTATTTTATCAATAGCCTGGATAACGGTGTTGGTGGCGGTATCAAAACCTAAAGTGTAGGTTGAGCCGCATAGATCATTATCAATAGTGCCCGGTACGCCCATAACGGCTATATCGGGGTATTTGCGTGAAAAACGTAAAGCGCCGGTAAAGGTACCATCGCCACCAATTACTACCAGGGCATCAATGCCGCGTTCTTTAAGGTGCTTGTAGGCTGTAGCCATGCCTTCGTCTTCTTTAAAAGGCAGGCAACGGGCGGTTTTTAAAATGGTACCGCCCAGGTTAAGGATATTACTTACCGAACGTTTGCTCATGTCATACATGTCGTTCTCGATAAGGCCTTTATAACCCTGACGGACACCCACTACTTCGAGGCCGTTATATAACGCTGTACGTACTACCGCGCGGATGCAGGGGTTCATGCCCGGTGCATCGCCACCAGAGGTTAAAACAGCTATTTTTGAAATTTTATGCATTTTTACACCACTAAATTTGTGCTACGAAGATACAGTGTGTAAATTACACCATTAAATTTATTTGTTTTTTTTTGGATTAGGAATTAACATTATATATTTAACCTATAAACTAAATTTCGATAACTATTTTGGAACTAATGCTACCCAAGTTCGATTCCGTATTCTCTATAGATTGCGTAATTTTTGGTTTTGAAGCCGGCGAGCTTAAGATTTTACTGATTGAGCGAAACGAAGAGCCATATAAGGACTGGTTTGCACTACCCGGCTATTTAGTTGAGCAAGACGAAAGTATCGACGATGCCGCCGAGCGTATCCTGTATGAGCTTACCGGTCTGCGCGACTTGCACATGCAGCAGTTTCATACCTTTGGCGAGGTTAACCGCCACCCGCAAGGTAGGGTAATTACGGTGGCTTATTACGCGCTGATTCGTATTAATGGGCAAAAGGAACTGCGCCCGGTTACGCAGTTTGCCAAAAAGGCCATTTGGTATTCTGTAAACGATTTGCCCAAACTGGCATTTGATCACAGCGAAATTTTTAACACCGGTTTTAACAAAATTCGCCGCAGGCTGCACTATCAGCCAATAGCATTTGAATTACTGCCCGAGAAATTTACGTTAACCCAACTGCAATCATTGTACGAGGCTGTACTAAATAAAAAGCTGGATAAACGTAACTTCCGCAAAAAGATGCTGAGCTACGGTTTCCTGAAAGAATTGGACGAAAAACAAAAAGGCGTATCATACCGCGCCGCCAAACTCTACAAATTCGATAAACGCAAGTACGGGAAGATTTTCCAGGGAGAAATGAGCCTGGGGTAAAAGAGAGTCAAGAATTAAGAGTCAAGAATCAAGACAGCTGCACTGGGCAGGTGATAATAAAAAACGGGTCGTAGTTTAATTCGGCCCGTTTCTTTTTCATTGGTATTTTAAAAAATAGGAAACAAGATTGATGGAAATATAAAAGGGTTAGTAATGCAAATTACTAACCCTTTTTTATGTCTTGATTCTTGACTCTTAATTCTTGACTCTTCTTACAAAGAACTCGGCGATAACTCCAAATGGAATTTTACCAGGTTATCTATAGGCGAGCGGATGATGTTACCTACAACCATTCCGTTTTCGGTAACTACTTCTTCTAACACGTTGCGGAAGTTGTAACCAACAGAGCCGATACAGTTAAAGGTATATTTTTGATAGTCAGGATAGTGAGTAACCAGGTTGCGGAAAAAGTCCTCGAACGAGGTGCGCACTAAATTACGTGAGTACTCCAGGTGCACATTGTTATCATAAACAAATTTGCTGAAGCTTGCGCAAAAGCGGTTGGCACGTGGCTGGGTATAAACCTGCTCGTTGATATCATCGGGAGTAAGTTTATAGGTTTCCCAAAACAGGTTACGCACAGGCTCTGGCATGTAGCCGCGCAGGTAATCGGTTAGTAATTTTTTGCCGATGTAGCAGCCGCTACCTTCGTCGCCAAGGATGTAAGCGCCAGAATCGATGTTGTGTACCACTTCTTTGCCATCGTAAATGCAGCTATTGGTACCAGTACCTAAAATAGCCGCGAAGCCTTCGGTGTTGCCTAAAAGCGCGCGGGCCGCCGCAAGTAAATCGTGACCAATGTATACTTTCGATTTTGTGAAAACAGCTTCCATAGCCACTTTTACAAGGTTGCGCATATCTGGTGTTGAACAGCCTGCACCGTAGTAATTAACCTCGGTAATTTCATCTTTCTGCAGGTCGGTAGGCAAACTTTCGTTTAGCGATTGTATGATGTACTCTGTGCTCGAAAAATAGGGGTTATATCCTTCGGTATTGAAATAAACTTTTTTACCTTCTTCGGTAACCAAACACCAGTTTGTTTTAGTTGAGCCACCGTCAGCAATTATGATCATAAATTTGGTTTTAGTAGAAAAATTGGTTAAAAGTATGATTAACTTATTGTAAAAAAAACACTTTGGAATTTAAAAGAGAAAAATTGCCATTTTCACGTCAATCACACCTTCTTTTTACACAAAATCTAACGTTAACGGCCTTAGGTATCATTATTGGTAACACATTATTATAAAATTATGGTATTATAATAAATGTTAACTTAACATATAACTGAGGTTAAGGACATTGCAGCGCGTTTTTTTTGCAATTGTACGTAATGTTGCATAATTTATCAACACCTGGCAACAATACTTGCGTATAATTATACTAAACCCATTTAGATTACATGAACGAGAGTGAGTTTTTGGGCGATATATGAACTGATTTTACAGCCGGGAACTTTTCTTTTAACCAGCCCAGCATAAATTCAGACCCGGGCTCTTCGCTGGCGATGTGGCCCAACACTATCAGGGATAGCTTATCGCCTTTAGCCTGGGCGTCGCGCACATACTCGGCAGTTTCCCATTCAGATATTTCGCCAACAATCAATACATCCGGCTTTATTTTGCCGGCTCCGGTTATTTGCCTTTTACCACCTGCAGCGCCGGGTATAAACAATATCTTCTGGCAGTTTTGATGGAGATTGCCAATATAGCGTACCTTATCAATGGATAGCTTGATTTTAAGATAATCAATCAACGCGCTTAGAGTGGTAGGAGGGAGCGTTAAAATACCCGGATCGGGTTGGTAATACTGTGCCCAGTTTAATTGCTTTAGTAAGCCCTGGCCCACGCCATCGGGTTTAAGGCTGTGTATATAATCATGGTTACGCCAAACGGCTATATTATGCTCTTTAAGCAGGGCGGCTTTATACTGATAAACATCATCATTAGCCAGCCATTCGGTTTCATCGGCATGGTTATAAAAAGTAGGTTCGTGGGCTATAATGAAATTGGCGTTGAGGGCGATGGCTTGTTTAATTACATCAATAGTGGCAAACATGGTGGTCACTACCCCGGTCACTTTAATATCGCGATCTCCGCTTTTTAAGGTATCTATAGTGGATGCAAAAGGAGCGCCTGGAATCTGGCTGATAAATTTATCGATGATTTGCCCAACGGTTACATCGCTGTCTACCTCAAAAAAGCTCGCGGCCTTGCCCGCAAAAGGCGTAGTTAAAAAAGTGGTAGCTACAGCTGCTTTGGTTATATTGAATATGAATTTGCGCCGGGTATGGTCTTCACTCAGGGCGAAAAGATGTTTTGTAGTCATGGTTTTTGTATTCGGATCAATCAAATATAGAGAATAGGGGCCGAATTGGATAGTGCATAGATGACAGAATTAGGATTTATGCTACCTTAGTAAACCTGCATAATAATGACGAAAGACTATATTGAAATAATAGCAGGTTGGAAATTAACTTATGATGAAGTATCTAACGGTGTGTATAAGTTTTGGCTATTGACATTCAAAAACTGCTTGAGAAGTAACTGATCCATGCCCTTTACCTTTGCCCACCCCGCCATTGTTTTACCATTAGCGAACTATCCAAACGTTGGTTCTCCTTAACAGGTTTAATCATAGGCAGTATTACGCCCGATTTTGAATACTTTATCAGGATGAGGGTAAAAAGTGTATACAGCCATACTTTACCCGGATTATTTTGGTTTGATGTGCCTTTAGGGATATTGCTCACCTTTGTTTATTTAGCATTTATCAGAGATGGGCTGATAGCGCATTTACCCTCGCGGTTTAATCGTCGGTTTTCAAAATATGGTGGAATACCGGTAAAGAAAACTTTGGCATACACTGCCCCCATAGTTTTATCGGTTTTGATTGGTGCGGCTTCGCATTTGTTGTGGGATGCTTTTACGCACCCGCATGGATACTTTGTACAATTGATGCCCATACTTTCAATAGGTGTTCATGCTGGTGGCCACTATATCTACGTTTATAAACTATTACAGCACGGGAGTACTTTAGTCGGATTGGCGTTCATAGCCTATCTGGTCTACAAATTGCCAAAAGAAAAGCAAACCAAGGTGGTTCATATACGGTGGTATTGGGTAACTATACTGATAATTGTTGTACTCACTATTATCGCCCGTTTTTTGGGCGGGGTTACCCTTAAGGCCTACGGTAATTTAATTGTTACAGGTATTAGTGGCTTTTTAATTGGCTTGATTATCAGTTCGTTTTTTATTCTCGTTGCCCAAAAAGGTCAAAAAACTATGTCATAGATTTATAATCATTGTGTCTAATTCACACTAATGAGTTGCAATATATAGCAAAGTGGGGTATATTTGCAGTTCATAAGGTAAGTGATTCTCACTTATTAATTGTGATAAGGTTTAGGTTTAAAGCCCCAAGCAGCGAGTGCAAGGGGCTTTTATTTTTTCCTTAATTTTGCTAATCACAAATCAAATCGTAATTTTATATTGATAGTTTCGGCATAATTGTGCATCTTTGCAACCGCAAAAAAGCAAAAGACGCGTGTCTGAAAGTTATTTGCAGATGGTCCTATAGCTCAGCTGGATAGAGCAACAGATTTCTAATCTGTAGGTCTTTGGTTCGAATCCAAATGGGATCACCAGTAGGCATTGTCTACTTGTAAAAACCCTCTAAATAGCTTATTTGGAGGGTTTTTACATTAATTATCCCCTCAACAACCCTTTCTAAACCCGGATTTCTGAACACATTACTGAACACCTCTGGTTAGTTTTTAATTTTGGTATTTCAAATGCATTTTAATTAATTGATAATTAGTTAATTAATCATTTTACCAGGGGAATGATCCTCCTGCATTCGAACCCATGATTTAATACTGCCCCAGAGTAAATGAAGCATTTAAACTTAATTTTTATTCAGCATGAAAACTTCACAAACGTTCAGGGTTTATTTCACGATTAAATCCGACAAGGCTAAAGATGGAAAAGCGCCGCTTTATGCCGCAATTACCGTCAACAAGGAAAAGGCATTCGTTGCGCTTAAACAACAAATCAGCATGGCTATATGGGATTTTGGCAAGGGGGCTGCAAAGGGAACGCGGGAAGAGTCCCGTAAAATCAATACCTACCTTGACGAGGTGCGGCTATCCCTTGGCAACTGTTACAAGGACTTGCTTCTAAAAGGTAAACTGATCACCCCGGCAATCATCAAAAACCTGTTTTTAGGCGAAGCGGATGTAACCTATACCATGAACCGGATGATGGCCTATCATAACGAGACAGCAGGGAAAAGTTTAAATCCGGCAACCATGCGGCATTACCTGGTAACACAACGGTACTTATCATTTTATCTTGCAGCCAATTATCGTGCAGATGATATCCTGCTCAGGGATATTGATCATGGTTTTATCCAGGGCTTTGATGCCTTTCTACGGGTTTTAAGGCCAAAAGACCATCGTAAGCCCTTAAGCGATAATGGAATCAAGGTTCATCTCAAAAGGCTGAAAAAGATGGTACATCTCGCCCAGGATATGAAATGGCTGGATGGAGACCCTTTTGCGACATTCAGAATCAGGATGAAAAAAGTTGCCCGGGATTATCTCACCGATGCGGAGTTAAGCGCAATAGAGAAAAAGACTTTTGAGTTGGCGAGACTTGCGCTTATTAAAGATCTCTTTATTTTCAGTTGTTACACCGGGCTAGCTTACGGAGATTTAATGTCGCTTAAACCCAATCAGGTGGTAATGGCTGAAGACGGAGACCTGTGGGTCAGGACTGCACGTGAAAAAACATTGGAGCCGGTAAATATCCCGCTCTTGCCGAAAGCAATAGACATCATTAACAAATACAAAACGAACGAAAGGGCTTTGTATGATGGCAGCTTATTTCCGGTGATGTCGAACCAAAAGGTCAATAGTTACCTTAAAGAAATAGCCGATTGCTGTGGTATCCATAAAAACCTGACCTTTCATATGGCCAGGCACACTTTTGCGACAACGGTCACATTGTCCAATGGGGTGCCGATTGAAACGGTCAGTAAAATACTGGGGCATGCAAAGGTTGCCACTACACAAATTTATGCACGGGTGGTAGAACGGAAACTCAAGGACGACATGAATACGCTTAAACAAAGGCTGGCTTCCAGATGATTACAATCGGCGTATGCTTTTTGTAAAGCAATGTTCATCAGGCTGATTTTAGCTCTCTTATCTAATGAAACCCTGCGGAAGTCATCATAAACCATATTTCGGGCCATGACAAAAAGAAAGGATTTGAAAGACTTTTCAGGATCGATTGACCCTCGGTTTTCCCAAACCTCCAGATAAAGGTCCTGAAGCAGTTCTTTTGCGACCTCATTGTCTTTTACCAGGTTCCTTATGTTACTCAGTAAGATTCTGCTATGTTGTAAATAAAGCGTGTTAAAAGCAGGCTCACTACCTTGTTTTAATTGACGAAGCAATAAATCGATATTTATCTCTGTACCTGACTTCATATTTCAAAGGCAAACCGAATTTACAAAAATATATTCATTTTGTAAATTCGGTTTGCTGTTTTGTCTTGCTGTCGTCGAACAAATCAGGATTTTAGCTTTATGGTAGGTGAGGTATCTATGTTTGTGAACAATCATAAATCTTGCAAGCGGTCATTTACGCGTTCAGGAATTGGCCATGTTTTCACGTAGTAACCGGTTTAATTATATACTTAAATCATTTTTTAGATGCTTTTAGCAGAGAGTTAGGGGGCAGAACTATGCGCCTCTAAGCTTTACTCAAGGGGTTTTTACTTATATTTCAAAACTGCGTTACGAATGATACAGTTTCTATTGTCTTGTCTTATGGAAGAGAACTAAGGACTAAAATCTATTAATCTATTTCCTTTAAATCAATACGTTACATTTTATAAATCTATTCAGGTCACTGAATAAGTCACCTTGAAAATAGTCCAGTTATCGTCAACGCTTATTATGTCAATATCGAATTTATCATCAAATAAAACAAAACGTTAAACACCGATTTTGTCCTATAGAGGTGATATATAGCCCGGTTTGATCAACTACGATTAACTGAATTTACCTAACGGAGTATTAAAAAAAATGAAGTGAATTTCCTGACTAAAAATCAATTAAAATGTTTAAAAAAACTCACGTTAGCAATTTTAAGAGACGGTTTGAAAATATTCGTGATAATCATAGTATTAATTAATTTATAAAATCTTACCAGGGAGCGTCAATAATAACGACTAAATTGATTTGATCATGGTTGTTATTAATGAAATATTAATTTAATGTTATATGTTCGTGTATTGCATCTTTAATTATTATGTATTATATATATTAGCTAAATAATATTACCTATTGCACTTATCTAAAACTTGTATGTATAGTATTGCATTTTATAGATGTTTTTTTCATAAAACACACCTGAATCTTTTTCCCGGTATTACTCTTATCGCATTATTTGGGTGATTGCGTTATATTACTTTTAGGCTACAGCGGATGGTACATATTCTTTTATTATTCTGCATATAATTAACTGCCCTAAGTATTAGTTCCACCTTTTGATTAAACATGTTGTGCTGTAGCAGTATGCTGAGATCGTTCAGTCAGTATAGTTTTATTATACTTTCTATCCTATTCGATGAATGTGTTGACAATCGCTATGCTGTGCCAGGCGAATAATTAAAAACAAAATAAGATACTCCATCCTATCTAAATATCGAAATGAAAAAAACAGCACTTCTATTTTTCGTTATTTTAAATGGCATTTTGTGCCGGGCTAAGATGAATGTGCCTATACAAACTTCGGGCAGCGGTCCCCTGGGGCCAACCAATTCCTTAATAACTTTCACATCCGGAGGACCTCCTACTTATCCAACTGCAATTCAGGAACTTTGGGGATTAAATATTTGCGGAACCAATGTTCAGCCTGTTAAAATATATAATGCTAGTTTATTAGTAGGATATCAATCAAACAACCAGAACTATGGAACAGGCAACCTGTTTGCTACAGGATTTGTTGGTATAGGCGCTACGGATACCAAGGGCTACAAATTTGCTGTTAACGGCAGTGTGATCGCCAACTCGGTAATTGTTAAGCTTTATCCCGGGGCAGACTATGTTTTCAAAAATGACTACCAATTGCCGTCACTATCGGACGTAAAAACCTACATCGACCAAAATCATCATTTGCCCGAAATTCCGTCCGAACAGGAAGTTGCCCAAAACGGCCTTAACCTGGGCGAGATGAACCGGCTATTGCTTAAGAAGGTGAAAGAACTCACTTTGTATTTAATTGAAAAGGACAACAAGGAAAAAGCACTTGAAGCGACTGGTCAAAAAAATTCTGCTGAAATAGCGCTTTTAAAAACGCAGCTTCAAGAGTTAGCAACAAGGCCTGAAACAAAATAATCGTAAAATTTCAATAATGAAACATCTCTATCTTATCACATTAGCTTTAATGTTTACCGGGTATTCATCGTACGCCCAAAATACATTTCCCTCAAGTGGCAATGTAGGTATCGGAACAACATCACCGGCATCTGCGCTGGATGTTAATGGGGCCATTGCGCTCAAGGGAGTAACGGCATATGAGTCAAAACCCATCACGACGGCTTCTGACGGCACTGTTGTAGTCGCAAGCGGCGCACGAATTCGGGGGACTTATACTTTGACATTCGAAGCGGGGAACCGGCTACAGACCGTAGTTTTGCTTGCTAACGCTACACAGTATGATTACAATAGCTCTTTGTCTGTACTCAGCAATTCCTACTATAACAATACAGTAGTGATGTCAAATTTTCGCTTTGTATTTAGTGCTGATAATACGACAGTTTACCTTGTTTTTGACATATCAAACAGGAATGGCGGAACACTGGTTACCGCCATTTTTAACGGTACCGGTGTTTATCCGCCCCAATGGGGCGGCACATTGCCTACATCGGCCAACGCCGGGGGGCTTTATCCATTGGTAGTTAACATGGGTAACGTTGGCATCAATACTATCGATACTAAAGGCTATAAATTTGCTGTAAACGGGAACGCCATCGCCACTTCTATGACCGTTAAACTTTATGCCAACTGGCCCGACTTTGTGTTTAAACCCGATTATGAATTGCCCGCCTTAACGGACATAAAAACCTATATCGACCAAAATCATCACCTGCCCGAAATACCGTCCGAACAGGAAGTTGCCCAAAACGGCCTTAATCTGGGCGAGATGAACCGGTTACTGCTTAAAAAAATGGAGGAAATGACCCTATATATGGTAGAAGCGAAAGAGGAGATTAACGAATTAAAAAAGCAAGTAAAAGATTTAAAGACAAAAGTAAAATAGCTATATGAAAAAAGTTTTAGTGCTACTGCTGGCCGGCTTAACCGGTTTACATTTTGCCAACGCCCAAACCAAAACAGTTACGGTTGATGCTAACGATGCCTTGAATAACAATACCAAAATCGTTGCACAGACCTCCATAGGGCAATCATTTTTTGTCGGTCACCAGCTTGGATCTACTTATGCATACCAGTCGGCGGGAATTTTCAGAGCATGGACTGATCAGCCATTAGGTTCAGCAAATTATTATTACGATGGAGTAACGAATGGTACCACGAATTTCAGTGTTCGGGCAGATGGCCAGGGTTATTTTGCCGGCAATGTAGGTATCGGCATAAATGCCCCTACGGCCAAATTGCACATTTTTAACCAATACGATGTCAATCAGCCAACTGCACTGAAAATGTTTTACCAGGGTACTTGGGGCACACCGGCTTACGCCAGTAGTTTTAGGTTTATTGATATTAACAGCACGGAAAGCGGAAAAGTACTGCAGGTAAACGGTACGGGAGTAGGCATAGGATATGACCCGCCTGCATGGTCATCGCCAGATAAATTATATGTAAGTGGGAATGTGGGGATAGGTACCACTTCGCCGCGCGAAGCATTGTCTGTAAATGGCAATATCCGGTCAAAGCAAGTAAAAGTTGAGCTTGCCAACTGGCCAGATTATGTGTTTCAAAAAGACTATCAATTACTTTCATTAAGAGACGTGGAAACCTACATCGACCAAAATCATCATCTGCCGGAAACCCCTTCGGCGCAGGAGATAGAAACGAGCGGGTTAAACCTGGGCGAGATGAATAAACTGTTGATGAAGAAGGTTGAGGAGCTGACATTGTATCTCATTGAGAAAGATAAAAAAGACAAGGAACAAGAGAGCCGCATCGAAAAATTAGAAAGGATTATTAAAAACCGGAAGTGAGCATAGATGCCCGGATTAATAACAAAAAAACTCTATTAAAACATGAAAAAAATTTATTTAACTATTTTCTTAAACATGGCCTTATTGTCCTTTTGCAAGGCGCAGTATACGGTTATCGCCTGTGGCCCTAATATTAGCCCTGCAGTAAACTATGTTTTTTTAGGAAGCTTGGGATTTCCACAGGATAATGCCGCCAACAGCCAAAAGTTGCAGGTTGATATCATTGGCGGAGGTTGGGGTGCTAATGATAAGGGAACAACGACATTTTACATCGCCAACCGGGGAGGGCTTTCAGTCAATCAGGTTACTCAGGGCGGCTCTTCTTTTTCGGCAAGTAGTCTAAAGATCTACCAAAACGGATCGACAACCAGCTTTTATCTTGCGGTCAATAGCGCGTCCGACTATCTGGCATTTGCAGTGAAAGCTTATTTGTTCGGCTATGCAACCACAGCCCAACAGGTGAGTATAACTACACAGACAGCCGCGCCAACCGGTACAGACATCACTTCTACGATAACGGTTACCCCCGTGCTGATCACCGACCTCAACGGTAATATCGGATTAAATACCCTATCACCCGATCCGGCATATCGCTTATCAGTCAATGGGAAGATTAGGGCAAAGGAGATCAGGGTAGAAACCAGCTGGGCTGATTTTGTTTTTGATAAAGGCTATGAATTGCCATTACTTGCCGACATAAAAACTTACATCGATCAAAACCATCACCTTCCCGAAGTACCGTCTGCAGCTGAAGTTGCCAAGAACGGCGTTAATCTGGGCGAGATGAATAAACTGCTGATGAAAAAAGTGGAGGAGTTGACTTTGTATCTGATTGAAAAAGATAAGGAACTGACAACAGAAAAAGAACTTAATCGATCACAGGAGGTACAACTGACGGCGTTCAAAGACCGTCTTGATAATTTGGAAAAACAAAAAACAACCAATCTTAATAAATAATCATAGCGATGCAAAAAAGAATTTATGCCTGTTTTGTAAAGACGGCCCTAATAAAGACGGCCCTAATTATATGTTGTTTGATGATCTGGCAAAACGGATATTGCCAATTTGATGATCATAGTTCGACTGCACCTGCATCGCCCAATGTTTCTGCAACAGCAAAATATGCTAATACAACTGTCAATATGTATACTGGTGTGCCTAGTATTAGCGCCGATCTACATACACTTGCTGCCAGGGGGTATAATATTCCTATCGCCTTGCTTTACAACGGATCGGGCAATAAGGTACAAGACATGTCGAGCCCGATAGGCCTGGGATGGACGATATCGACCAATTGCATGGTATCGAGATATATGAGAGGATTGCCGGATGAAGGCACAAACGGATATTTTGGTAGTTCGATGGGGCTTAAAGTAACACAACCGCTGGATGTTTCTACAATGGGCGGTATCCTTAGCGCCACCTTAGATGCCGAGCCTGATTTGTTTTATTATAATCTTAATGGCAGGTTTGGGAAATTTGTATTTAACAAAGATGGTGTACCTGTTATGCTCACAGATAAGAGCATTCGTATTTTAAATACGCCTTTTAAGCAGGAATTAGGGCTAAGCGGTTGGGTGTTTGAAGATATGGGTGGTAATTTTTTTTACCTCGGCTCAGATGCCTCCAGCATCGAAAACACGCAGTTAACACTTTATGGTGAAACTTCAAATCTGGTACAAAACTACGCCTCTACCTGGTTTCTAAATAAAATAACAACCTCAAACAATACAGAAACTATTACTTTCAGTTATGTTGCCGGTGATCCCATCAAAACAACCAATTATCGCAAAACGGAAAAATTTAGGGATAAAATAACATCCACGTACGATAAAGGCATCAACTTTTTGGGAATTCCGTTGTCGCCACCGAGCTCGTCAATCGATTTTTCGATCACAGATAAATCCGAATGGGATAGCAATATTGAAGAACTTATTCAAAGTCCTAAATACCTTAGTTCAATCGCTACATCAAATCAAAGTGCATATTTTACGTACGATACTCAAGCAAGAAAAGACCTTGCAAATGGAAAAATACTGAGTAAAATAGATGTTAAAGATTATAAAGGTGAAGTGATCAAATCGTTCTCGCTTCTGCATGATTATTTTTATTCATTTTACAACGATCCCAATGATGTAACCGTAAGGGGTATGACGGCCGATAATTACAGGCTCAAGTTAAATAATGTAACAGTTACTTCTGGCTTAGCGCCCGTTGTAACATTGCCGTTGTTTAGCTTCGAATACGTACAGGATATTAATTTGCCCCCGCGTGCTTCAAATAAATTCGATCATTGGGGTTATTATAACAATACCGGATCCAATAGTGATAACGAAAACCTGATTCCCGAATTACAGGCAAATATGGACCGTGAACCCTCTCCTGTAATGATGACGGCCAATGTGTTAAAAAAGATATATTTGCCAACCGGCGGATACAAAGAATTTGTGTTTGAGGCAAATACCTATTACAACCAGGCTATTTCATATAATAGTTATGCCGGCGGCCTCAGGATAGCAAGAATTAAATCAGCGGGAGACCCGAACACAATACCTGTTATTACAAGTTATAATTATAATGATGATCTGGGCCATTCAACCGGGAAGCTTATAAACGCGGCACCAATATATGTCAGATATATAGAACATACACAAAGTCAGTTTCTTCCGCAATACAGCACTTTCAATCCCAGCATACCAATTTACAGCGGCTCTGGCAGTGGTGCCCCACCTGTAAATGTCAACAATTCTATATATGCAGCGATTGTTGTGGCCGTAATAGATCTGTTTAAAAGCCATACAACAACTACGCAATTTTATTCACCTTTCATTGTAATAAATTCCACTTCTTTTAACAATATGTTTGATATTGATGGAAGTGTTATTGGGTACAGTCAGGTTACTGTTAACAACAGTAATGAAGGAAAAACAGTGAACTTTTTTACAGATAGAGAAGATTATCCTGATTATACCAATCAATTAAAAGTAGATGGCTCGTTTAAAACCCTGGAACGAATCAGTCCCAACATGAGTCCATATACCCCGGCAACATCTTATGCGTTTGCACGCGGTCGTATTAAGCAGTCACTGGTGTATGATGCTAACAATAATTTACTTAAAAGAGTGACCAATAAATATGTTTTTAATTCGGTTATGGATAGTGTTAAAGGTGTTCGGGTGGCTATCGGAAAGGTCAATATCTCTGGAACGGGGCAATACCAAAGCGTAAATACCGAATTTTATAATATCGGCAACTACTATTACATAGCAAAGCAATTATTGTTAAGCCAAACTATCGAAGAGGATTTTATTACCGGCAATGCTTTGCCTGTATCTACCGTAAAATCATATACGTATAATTCTCCCTATCCATCGCTATTAACAAATGTAACCATTCAAAACAGCGACAATAGTACTAATACTATTGATTATAAATATGTATTGAATAAAGATTTGATAACGTATGCAAAGCAGTCAGAAACAGATGCAGTTAATAAACTATATGCGGATGGTAAATACGGAATTCTGCTCGATCAAATAATCAAGACCAATAATAAGGTGTTAAAAGGTAGCCGGGTGGGGTATAAAAACTGGATAATTAATAGCCAAGCGCTCACTTTGCCCGAGACGGGTTACGAAAATAACGGCATCACATTCACTCCGGCTATTCAATATTTTAATTATGATCAGTATGGTAATTTGCTTTGCTCAAATGCTAAATCGGGACCTAAACAATCCACGATATTTGGATATAACAAACTGTATGCGGTAGCAAAAGCTTTCAATGCGGCCGATAATGATGTATTTTATGAAGGCTTTGAGGAGGGAGCCGGCAATACAAGTACATCGGCTAAAACGGGTAGCGTTAGTTTTAGCGGCAGTTATTCCAGGAATCTCACCGGCCTTGATAATGGTAATTATACGCTAAGCTATTGGCTTAAAACAGGAAGTACATGGACCCTTCAAAGTAGTACGGTACCGGTTATCGGTAATAGTTACACCATAAATATTGCCGGCGGACAAATAGATGATGTGCGATTTTATCCTGTTGATGCGCAAATGTCAACCAATACATATACAGCTTTAAACGGTTTAACGGGATCAACGGATATTAAAAATGAAGCTACATATTTTGAGTATGATCAGCTTTCGCAATTGAAGAATACCAAAGATCAGTACGGAAATATTGTAAAGAATTTAAAGTATAACTACGTTGTACAACAGCCCGGCGCTGTTGGTACCATAACGTATTATAGCCAGGCTGTATCCGGAGGGTATTCGAAGAATAATTGCGGAACCGATGCCACGCCCAATCCCATGGTTGTAACTTATACCATCCCGGCAAATAAATACACTTCTATTATCTCGCAGGCTGATGCAGATCAACAGGCATATAATGAACTTATTGCCGAGGGACAGGCCAATGCAAACAATATTGGCGGATGCAGATTAACTCATTAAAACTATCAACCAGTTATTATTAACATAATGATCACTAAACCTATCCCTGCAAGCAAAGCTTTAACCCAGCTGTTGATTTGCATCTGTTTGTTATTTGCTGGCTACAGTATACAGGCACAAACTTATGTGAGCTCATTAAGCAGCACCGGTACTACCGGCGAGTATTACAATAACAACAGTATCACATTGTTGGATGGCTTTTCGTCGGCCCCAGTGGCCGGTCAAAGCTTTCACGCGTATATTACAGCCCCGGATTGCGTGCCCATAGTATCAAGTCAAACTAATGGCCTCAATTATATATTGGTTTCAATTCCCCGGGTAGGGGGCATCACAGATGTATCGCAGCTGGTAAACCGCAATACCTGCGAAGTAAAGCAGGTAATACAATATTCCGACGGGCTCGGCAGGGCTTTACAATATGTGGGAATACAAAGTTCGGTATCGGATAAAGATATTGTACAACCAATCCTTTACGATCAGTTTGGCCGGGATTCCATTAATTTTCTGGCCTATGGCAGCACGGTAAATGGCGGGAGTTATCATTCTTCGGCACTTACCGAGCAAGCAAGTTTTTACAACCCGTCATCGCCGGGTGCTCCTAATATTGCAACCACTTTGTTTCCGTTCTCCCGGTCGGGTTTCGAGCCGTCGCCATTAAGCCGTATAGCAGAACAGGGTGCTACTGGCGATGCCTGGCAGCTAACTAATACAATAGGTGCCAGCAGCCCGGGCCATACCACCAGGATAACTTATGGCACTAATAACAATACCAGCTGGGCAACAGATACCGCGCACAGCTACCAGGCAGCATTATTTACAGCTACTACCAATGCCGACCAAAGCAGCACAATTGGCAGACAAAACAACACCGCAACGTACGCCTCAAGCACATTAACCGTAACAGTTCAAACTGACGAAAATTGGAAGAGCGGCAGGGGGGGGAGTGTTGAAACCTACACCGATAAAATAGGTAGAGTGGTGCTAACGCGAAAGTACATTTACAACGGAGGGTTAAAAATATTGTCAACTTATTATGTTTATGACGATTTCGGAAACCTTGCATTTGTACTCCCTCCGGCCGCCAGTCCCGATACCGGCCTGCCTTCGCAAAATATACTTGATAACTTATGCTATCAGTATCAATATGATGAATGGCATCGTTTGGTAAGGAAGAAAATTCCGGGGAAAGACTGGGAATACTTTGTTTATAATAAACTAAACCAATTGGTATTGAGCCAGGATGGTAGCCAAAGGTCTGGCAATCAGTGGTTCGTTTTCAAATATGATGCATTAGGCCGCCAGATTATGTCTGGAATTTGGAATGCAGGTTCGGCTATCGCATTAAATACTTTGCAAGCAAGTATATATGCTGCCCCGCAGTGGGATGCCAAAGACAACACCAATAATGTATCCCAATTTCCTACAGGGTACGTTGTCAGTAGTTATCCGGCATTAACCTACACTTTAGGTATTAGTTATTTTGATAACTACAGCATACCTAATCTTCCGGCTGCTTATAATAATGTTGCAGCCGCCAGTAAAATGACATCCGGTTTACTTACCGCTACAAAAACTGCAATCCTGGATAACAATGGCAATCCAACAAAACTTTTGCTCGCTGTTAATTATTACGATGATAAGGGGCAATTAAGCAAAGCTTATCAGCAACATTACCTGGGTGCCGGCGCAACAAATTATGCCAACTACGATAGTTATGCTATCAATTATGATTTCACCGGACAGGCAACGGATGTCACACGCAGCCATTATAATACCACAAGTACAGTACCTGTTGTTACTGTTGCCAATAACTTTGCATATGATCATACAGGAAATTTAAAACAGGTTTATGAACAGATAAACGGAGGGAAAAATGTACTACTTGCCCAAGGCGATTATAATGAAGCAGGCCAGTTAATAACCAAACATTTACACAGCGAAACAGGAGGCGCCCCGTTTTTGCAGGATGTTAACTACACATATAATGAGCGTGGCTGGTTGCGAACTTTAATCAGTAGCAGCAACCTGTTGAATATCGATTTAAGATACAACGCTCCTGATGCAGGTATAACAAAACAATATAATGGATCTATTGCTCAGATGTTGTATAAAGCACCAAATGGCGGTAGTAAAGCTTTCAGTTATAGTTATGACCAGTTAAACAGAGTGCTTGGTGCTGCATCTACAGGTGGATTGCTTAATGAAACGATTAGTTATGACGTTAACGGTAATATCAGCAGTTTAACACGTGGAGGTGGAAGTGCAGCCCAGTTAACTTATGCCTATCAAAATAGTGGCTTGAGCAATCAGCTGGCATCGGTAAAAAATAACAATACCGCTTACCGAAGTTATAGTTACGATGCCAATGGTAATGCAACGTCAGATGGCGGCAGTAAACAAATAGGATATAATTTATTAAACCTTCCCAAAGAAGTTGATCAGGGTAGCGTTCCCCTTGCAACATACACCTATGATGCAACCGGGGTTAAATTGCGTAATACAGGTAGCGATGGAAATACATGGGATTATGTTGATGGCATCGTTTATTATAATAATAATATTGCTTTTGTTGAAACAAGTGAAGGCCGCGCAGTGCCCAACGGCGGAACTTATAACTATCAGTATAATTTAACAGATCATTTAGGCAATGTACGCAGCAGTTTTGATAAAGATCCGTCCACTCAGCAAGTAAGGCAAATACAAGAAGATGATTACTATACTTTTGGCTTAAGGAAACTTCCCGGGGTATATGACCTCTCTAACGGTAACCGGAACCTTTATAACGGTAAAGAAATACAATATGATTTAACAAACCAGGATGATTTCGGCTGGCGTTTTTATGATCCGGTAATTGGGAGGTGGAATACTACCGACCCGTTAGCAGAAAATGATGCTGCACTTTCTCCTTACAACTATGTGAATAATAACCCGGTTAATCGGATAGATCCGGATGGGCTCTGGTTCGACTGGTACTTACCTGACGGCGAAACAGACAAAACCAAGGCGGTTTGGTTTCCGGGAAGTGGGGCTCATGCAGGCTATACTAATATCGGGCCATCGGGTTGGGGAATACAAGAGGCAACCGGGCAAGTGGAGTGGTTTAATCCCGATGGCACAATATCATTGTCGCGTTACAACCTGGCAGAAGTAAAGGTAGTTGATGCCAAACCAGGCCCCTCGCTTGCAGAGCAAGCTTTAGATATCGGGACTAATTTTATACCTGTTGTAGGCTCATCTAAAGATATTTATCAGGGTATTCGCGATGGTAACTGGCTGCAGGCAGGCTTGGGAGTAGGAGGCTTAGTGCTGGATGTGGCTACACTCGGAAGTTCTTCCTTGATCGAGGGAGGAATAAAAACGGGCATTAAAGAACTCGCTGAGGTTGGGACTAAAGAGTTAGCAGAACAAGGTGTTAAGGAGCTGACGGAAACTAGTGCTAAAGAAAGTGAACAGCTTCTCTTAAATGGTGCGGAAAATATTCATAAGCACCATGTATTACCTCAAAATTTCAGAACATGGTTCGAAAAACAGGGAATAAACAATATTGATGATTATACAGTTGAAATTAGTAGAGATACTCACTTGAAAGGAGTGCATGGAAAAGGTCTAGGCAATTTACCTGGAAAATGGAATCAAAGATGGGCGGAATTTATCAAAGTAAATCCCAGCGCCAATCCTTCTGAAGTTTTCTATCATGCAGAAAGTTTATTAAAGGAATACGGATTAGAACACTTACCTTATGTTAAATATTAATAAATGATGAATAACATTTCGGTAAATCAAGAATCAGTAAGAGTGACTGCTGGCTCAACTTACATTATTATTGACGGCCTTTATATAAGCGATATAAAAAAATCTGTTAAGGCTTTTGAAAGGGACGTTTCAATTGAAGAAATTCAACCAATCGTATTTCCCTATAATGAACTGGCTTTAGGCGAGTTTGTTGCCGATGTAGAACTTTTCGATGTAAGTAGAATAAAAAAGATAACATATGATAAGTCTCTTAGGGCTAAAAAGAACGTGGTGAGTACAGACACAGGACTGTTGTTATTTGTAAACAAGCCCGTGTTTTGGGATTTTATAGAAAGTTTTGATTACGATACTTTAGTTGATTCGGATGAAAGCTTGATAAATGAATCTTTTTGGCAATCGCTGATTAAGGGGTTTAATATTACTGATTTTGCATTGATAATTCCAACAATTTCAGGATCGTGTACATCCTCGGGCGGCGGTGGGATATATGAAATTAGTTGACAGAAATGGGAGGGATAAAGCACAGGTTGTTTAGTTTCGTCCAGCTACCGCAAGCGTGTTTCGCTGCCGCAAGGCTGTGCCTTGTGGCCCGCGTTAGGTATCCCGCGTGCAAAGTAAGTGCTTTTAGATGAACGTAAAGTTGCAAAATAGACGAAGCCTGGCCAAAGAGTGCCGGGCTTTGTTATTATGTGCCCGTCATAGGTTTTAAAGAATAATTACCCCTCTTTAGCGCAAGTCATGTGTTGAAGGTAAGAGCGATGGCAGACTTGTGACTTGAATACCCGGATGTCTCAAAACATTCGGTTATTTTTGTTAAGCGGCCGCTTCGCGTAAAGGACAGAAACCGGTACCGGCCTGTGAATAAGGCCTTGTGTAGTAGGAGTGGATAGCCTGGCACCGCTTATACCAGCGGTGTACGCCATGATTAATTCAAAAGTCAAAACTGCGTAGCTATCTTGAACACCCTAAAGATTAATTATTGTGTAAAAAAATCAAAAGGCAAAAAACAACAGGTTAGTTATTTGACTGAATATTCCTCAGCTGGCGCACCCGTTACGTGGCCGTTGCACAACGAATACCTATAATAAACAAATAAGTATTCATTGTCTAAACATTTCAGAAAAAGCTTAATTTAAGCGTAGTTGAAAAAGTGCCCTTTAAAAGGTTCCAACAGGCTTATTATAATGCGCAGAAGCGACTTCCTTCCATATTTAATTAACTTTTTAAGATTGTAAGCGATTCCTGCCATCAACATGCATTTATTGGCCAATGTTATCCCAATTGTATTTACTTTTCTCATTCCGAGGTATTCTATCAACGTTCCAATGACAGGCTCCACTGTGCTTTTTCTTATGATCATCATTTGTTTGCCATACGCATCGTTTAATCGTTTGTGCATATCGTCAAACAGCGGAATTCTTAAGTTCAGATTTCCTGACCTGTTTTGTAAAATCTGCTCTGTCCGTACATCCAACAACGATGTACAGAAAAAGAATAAAGCAAAATTGTATCGTGACTTTTTTCATAAATTGGTCACATTCATTCCAGTGTATGGCTATAAGTTTATTCCGGATTACAAGCGCTGGAATAGCGACAAGAATGGCCGGTCTTTAAGGCTTTTCATATTTCAAATCAGGCTGAAAAACTTTTTGTGCTTTTGCTAAACTGCAACTGGTTAAATACTACAGTAACAATTGCCGTTTCATGACGTAAATTTTAATAATTTATAAGTGATTTAAGCGCTAATGAAACGCAGTAATAGGGGTAGTCAGTTTTTAAAAACACAAAAAGCGGGTAACTTAATGCAGCTTTACCTTTACGATTTTACCGTTCTCCTTTACCTCCATGAATTCTTCAATTTGATCCTGCATATCGTTGGAGTATTGTTTTTGCTGATAATAATCCGTCTGTCCGCCTTAGCTGTTGTAGCCGGTACCCGTATAGGCATTGTAGGTTCCCTTATAAGTATAGTCCAGCAATCCCTGCAGGAAATACTTCCCAGGAAGCATGTCAGGGAATGTAAATTCCCCGTCACTATTAGTGATTGCCTCAAGCCGGTGAGCAATTACACCACTTGCTCTGATCAAATCCTGTCACTATATATGGGGAGCGATGAATATCAATGTATTGTTGTGTTTCTCAATATAGTAACTTTAAAAGCTTATACCTTTAATGAAAAAGCTATTGATGTAGGCCCCTGTGCTTTAGATAAAGTAATAACTTTTCAGGCCTGTCTGTCTGAATGATCGTCGCGCCATGATTAATCAGCCAATCCCAGCTATCCTTCGTGTTTTCTTTCTCAACAGCGGCATCATCATCATGACCGGCATTCAAACTTGCCCACAGTGAATTAATCCATATTCTTGATCCGTTACGGTTAATGAAAGCATGATTTGCTAAAACAGCGGAAGTATCCGTATGGAAATTAAGCTCAAAGGCTATGGGTTTTATATGTTGCTGGTAATCTGTGATTATTTGCATGGCCCCGGGTTTATCTAGATCTACCACAGCCATGAAAGTGATGTTATCTAAGATAGACGGGTAACGTTTCTTCACTTCTTGAAAAAGTTGATCCGTTTTGAAGATCGCCTGTTTAAGTGTACCCGTTTTTTCCAATATGGCATAAGCTTCATTGTAGTAAGGATAACTTTTATCCAGGTTGATGAGCACTTTGCCTTTAACCAGCAGCATCACCTCCTCGAGCGTGGGTATGGTGTGGTTACCCACGCGTCCGATACCGTCCTTCAGGTGAAATTGCTTGAGCTCGTTTAAGGTATAATCACCTGGGTTACCTTTACCATTGGTCGTACGGTCGATGGTCGGATCATGTATGATCACAATGACACCATCTTTAGTTTTAGCTAAATCAAGTTCAACAATATCCACGCCCATTCGGATCGCATTTTTAAAAGCCTGTAAGGAGTTTTCAGGCGCATTGCGCCAGTCGCCCCGGTGAGCAGTTACCATGATGTGCTTGTCTAAGGAATTATGCAGCTGTTTGATCAGACTGTCCGCCCGTGTCAGGTTTTGCGCCATTGCCACCTGACTGCATAGCATAGAAAGGATGGCGAAAACGATATTTTGATGATTCTTCATTTTTTGATTTATTAATTTTCATGTACGGTATAGGGGCCAAATATATTGATCACTTTTAAGGACGTGCTGCGATCATCCAGCAGGTAAACAAAATACTTTTCACCGCCTGGCATTACTCGGATTAAAACGTTGCCGTCAAAACTTTTAAACGCTTTGGCGATCCAAAAACCAAGATAGGTATTGGTTTCCGGTTGCATATAAGTATCAAATACCAGGATGCTGTCGCCTGAAGTATTTCTTTGTGTGAGGCGAAAAGCGAGTTCCTGCCCCGGCTGGTCGGAGCACCAGCTTTGCACTACTATTATTTTAGGGGATAAGGCTTTAAGGAAAGTATTGTTATTGGCATCCCTGTTACCATGATGGTTGAGGGTCATTGCTTCTACTTTGCCGATTATTTTGGACATAGGCGTTTCCACATCTTTTCTACCCGGGTAAAAATCGCCTTCATAACCTGTGTTATCGCCGCCTGCATAATAGGTGAAAGGTCCATAAGTTATTTTAATAGCATTGCTTAAAGGGTTTTCATTGAACTTGCCTTTTTCCAATACCTGGCTTTCTGTGAAACAATTCACCGTTTGATCGCCCTGGCCTGACCAGATGGTACCATTGGATTTAATATTGCGAACGGAAAAATCAGGGTACCGGTTGCGGTTAAACAGTAACTTGATCTGCTGGTCACTCCCTGCAATTAAGGCGGCCGCTTTTAACCCACTATGGCTTTGCTGATAATTTAAAAAAGCCAGGTAATTGGCGAAAGTTAAGTTGTTTTTGTAATACTTTTTCAGATCGAGGGGATAACTGTAGTTTGGGTAACCCCTGTCCAGCATGTTGGTTATCGGGATCTGATCGCCTACATCTGTTAAGCCGGACAAGCGATAGGCACCGTTATTTGCTACCGGACTTCCTACTTCAATGTTCCCATAATGATCGCCGTGAAAATGTGTGATTAAGGCATAATCAATGGCCGGTTTCCGGCTTGCAGGCATGGTTTGCTTAATGTAGGCAGCGATCCATTCCCCTGGTCTTAAAGAACCATTCGGAAATGCCGGTGAAACCTTCAGCGGGTAATTCATTTTTTCGAATTCGGCAGCATTCATATCGCCCGCATCCAATAACAGCGTCGTGCCATCCGGAAAGACCATGAAGCTGGCATTGCCTCGCCCTGTATTTATAAAATGGATGTCCAGCATACCTTCTTCCCATGGGGGGAGCGCTTGTTGATGGGTTTTGTTTTGCCCAAACACCGGATGGAGACTCAAGACTAAAAGAAAAACAAATAGTAATTTCATCATCATTTGAAGTAAAAAGCGGGGATCTTCTGAAAAGAAGCCCCCGCTCAAAAATTAATAACCCGGATTTTGCTTGATGGCAGGGTCGGTATTCACCTGAGATTGTGGAACCGGCATCAGTAAATTATGCTGGTCGATAGTGATCAGGATATTGTTGTCTTTAAACCATTGGTTCATTACGGTAACTGCCGTTCCTGTGCGTAACAAGTCGAACCAGCGATGGCCTTCGCCAATTAATTCCAGCCTTCGCTCCAGCGCAATGGCATCGCGCAGGGTGGCCTGGTTTGCAGCAGCGGTACCTGCCAAACCGGCCCGTGTCCTGATCGCATTTAAATAAGTAACTGACTGGCTTACGTTACCCAGCTCATTTTCAATTTCAGCCAGCATTAAAATCACATCTGCATAACGCAAGACCACAAAATCACTTGGCCCGTCTGCCAGTACGGTACTTGGCGGCGGGCTGAGTTTATTATCAAATGGAGCACCTGTAGCTGCCAAACTTACATAAACACCTTTACGCAAATCGTTAGCAGCATAAAGGTTATACAAACTTAAGGTGGGCAGGTTATGGCCTTTGGCTCCACTTATCGTAGCTGATGGACTAAACTGCTGATACATTGGGCTGCCTTCTGAATTACCATTGATGCCGGATGTAAACTGCACACTAAAGATGATTTCTTTATTGTTCTCATTGCTTACAGCGAAAACATCCTGTACCCGCGGTAGTAATGCATGTTTCCCTGAATTTACTACAGTCAATAATTGCGTCTCGGCACCGGCATAATCTTTTAGTGTCAGGTAAACCTTTCCTAACAATGTCT
This sequence comes from Mucilaginibacter flavus, assembly GCF_030409315.1. Classification (GTDB taxonomy): domain Bacteria; phylum Bacteroidota; class Bacteroidia; order Sphingobacteriales; family Sphingobacteriaceae; genus Mucilaginibacter; species Mucilaginibacter flavus. Next base: position 276,532 of record NZ_JAUFPS010000026.1, read on the forward strand.
CGGCTGCCGTTTTCATCACCCGTCCGGGTTGTGATGGCACATCGGGCAAAAAGCCAACAGCCGCTGTTAAATCGGTTTTGATCTGGGCATAAACCTGGGTGGCTGACTGACGGCCCTGACCAAATGCCTGATTCGGGTCGGTTGTTTCGGTAGTAACTAATGGCACATCACCATAAAGCCTGACCAGGTTAAAATACATTAGGGCCCTTATAAATAACATTTCCCCTTTTCTGGCCTGTTTGAGCGTGGCATTGGTATAGGTAATGCCATCTATACGATTTAACACCACATTAGCTTTTTGTATAGCCTGGTACGAATCACGCCAGGTCGTTTCAATGATGTCGTTAGATGGTATGGTTGTAAACTGGTCCAACTGACCAAAATTTCCGTTATCATTAGAGGGTACCTGATCGAACGTATTATCTGATGGTATTTCGGCAAATGCCGGAAGGTATAAACCATAGAGGCCTGTTGATTGCAAGTTGCCGTAAACGGCATTGATATATTCTTCGGTCTCGGTTTGATTGGTCAGGAATTTACCGATATCCTTTGCCGTAGACGGACTTTGATAAAGCTCCTTTTTGCAGGACATCGTAGTAAAACAAAAAAAGGCTATGATAATAATGAGTTTGTTTTTCATGTTTATAATCGCTTAAAATGTAACATTTGCGCCAAATATAAATGAGCGCGCTACGGGATAGTTGGTATTGGCAAGACCGTCGGTCAACACACTGCTGCTGGTGGCATCCGGGTTATAACCCCTGTATTTCGTCCAGGTAAACAGGTTGTTGGCTGTGGTGTATAAGCGGATATGGCTGATTCTTATTTTCGACGTCCAGGCATCGGGCAGATTATAGGCTATCTGGAGATTGCGTAACCTTAAATAACTGCCGTCATAATAAAAGATACTGGAAGCCCTGGTTAAACGGCGTGCTGAGGATAAGTTGCCCAGGTTTGGCGCGGCGTAAAAACCGTTAGGGTTTGCAACGGGATCATAACGGTTATCAAAATAATACTGGCTTGGCATGGCAAACCCTTCTCCTGAATCATCCAGGGTGGCTAGTCCCCGGTCAAATATTTTGCGCCCGTAGACACCGTTGAAGGAGAAATTTAATTCGAACCTTTTGTAGTTTACATTACCCCCAAACCCATAGCTGAATTTAGGATTGTAGGTACCGAACGCTTTTTGATCGCGGCTGTCGATGATCCCATCATGATTGACATCCTCGACGATATAATCACCGACAAGCGTGCCGGCCAGATGCGGGGTGTTATTGATGGCTGCCTGGTTTTTATAAACACCGGTAATATTGTAGCCATACATTTCCGCTACGGGGCCACCTACCTTAGTTACAAAATTGCTTTCCGCACCCTGGATAATTTGTGTTTGCCCCGGCGCAAGTGCCAGAACCTTGTTGACGTTGGTGGCTATATTGGCGTTAAAGCCCAGTTTAACTGCACCTGCTGTAAAATTGTTCCCGGTTAGTTCCAGTTCAAAGCCTTTGTTGTTTACCTTTCCAATATTTTGGATAGCCGATACAAATCCCGATTGCTCCGGAATAGGTACATTCAGTAGCAGGTTTTTGGTCGTTGCGTTGTAATAATCCACCGCGAGGCTAATGTTCTGGAATAAGCCTAAATCAACACCGAGGTCTGTAGACGTCTTAGTTTCCCAGGTGAGATTATTATTAGCAGTTGTTGTTGCGGCGAAGCCTGGTGAAAGCGTGCTGCCAAAGACATAATTGTAATTGTATTCATTGACACCACCATTTGAAGAAGTAGAACCGACCAGTGCTTTGGAACTGTACGAACCGATCTGGTTGTTACCGGCTGAACCCCAGCTTGCCCTTAATTTGGCAAAGGTTACCACATTATTCTCCGGAAAAAAGGATTCCTTACTGAGCACGTAACCGGCAGTAACCGAAGGGAAATTGCCCCACTTGTTGTTATCTCCAAAACGCGATGAGCCGTCCCGGCGTAAAGTACCGGACAATAAATATTTATCGAGATAGCTATACTGTATACGTGCGAGATAAGAAATCTGCGTCCATTTATATCGGTCTGCTGTGACGGCAAAAGCACTGGCACCTCCGATATTGGCGATATTATCGTCAGGTATGCCGGAACCTGTAATCGATGTAGCTGAACCGGTTTCAGATTGGAAGGTATAACCTGCAAGGACATCTAAAGTATGGTTGCCAATACTCTTGTTGTAATTGACGGTGTTCTCGCTGATATAATTGTAAATATTACCGTCGTTCTCAACGGCCACAGCCGGTTTGGGTGCCGCTTGGCGATATGCCCCAACTGTTGATGGATTATAATAGTCGTAAAAGTTAGTTCTTACATCTGCTCCTGCCAGGGTTTTAAATTTCAGTCCTGTCACCGGCTCAAAGGTCAGGTAGGTATTACCAAACGTGCGGAAATCATTGCGGTTATTCTTGATCAGCTTAGCTAATGCAACCGGGCTTTCAGCCAATGCACCATCCTCGGGAGTATTGGCTTTGATCTGCTGACTGATTGTTGGAGAACCATCCGCGTTGTAAGTAGTAAAGAAGGGGTAATTGATCGTGATATCGCTTACAATGTCATTAGAATTGTTGCTGTTGTTGTTAAAGTACCTATCTTTTGAATAAGAAGGATTAACAGAAACGCCATAAGTGAACATTTTGGATAATTTGGATTCCAGTTTTACCGTACCGCTAAACCGCTCCAGGCCATTATTGATCACAATACCGTCCTGTTTAAAGTAGTTAGCCGAAACATAATAATTAGTTTTACCCGAGCCGCCTGAAACAGAAAAATTATAGCTGCTCATTGGTGCTTTGCGGAAAACCTCGTTAAGCCAATTGGTATTCGTGAGACCCGGTTGGTTATTTAGATAAGGTTGTAAGTAATTTAATCGCAATTCACGTAAACTGGCGCCTTTAGCAACACGTGTCGCGCGGTCGTCCGTAATACTTCTGTTGGCAGGATCTTTGGAGATATATGCGTTATCCCTGGCTTCGGTAAAATATATGGCAGCCTGGTAAGCATCTACATATTTGAGGTTATCGTTTCTTTCCTGGAAACCGGTATAGGCATCAAATGAAACTTTTACTTTATCTGAACTGCCTTTCTTCGTGGTGATCAGGATCACACCGTTCGCGGCCCTTGATCCGTAGATCGCACCGGCTGCTGCGTCCTTCAATACGTCAATGGATTCTATATCCTGTGGATTGATGGAGTTAAAGCTACTCCCCTCTGAGAGCGGAAAACCGTCTACGACGACAAGGGGTGAGCGCCCCGCCGTTAATGTCCCTATGCCACGGATAACGATCTGGGGATCTGTTCCCGGTTGTGCCGAAGCATCATTAATTACCACGCCGGCTGCTTTACCTGCAATCTGCTGTGCAAAACTTGCGCCCGAGTAACGGTTAAGATCAGCCGACTTTACTTTAGATATAGCACTGGTTAGTTTTTCCCTGGATTGATTGCCATAACCGATAACCACCACATCATTGAGCTGTGATTGACCAAGTTCGAGCGAGACGCTGATTTCCTGCTGATCACCGACAGTGATTTCTTTTCTTTTAAAACCGATAAAGGAAAACACAATAACCTGGTCTTTTTCCACGGCTAAGCTATATGCCCCGTTTTTATCTGTTACCGTGCCTTTTTGAGTTCCTTTGATCAATACGCTTACGCCCGGAAGCGGGATTCCTTTATCATCCGTCACCTTACCCGTGATTGTGAGCAGTAATTGGATTGGCTTTGAGATAGCCTGTTTTTCATTGATCACTACCGTATTATCCACAATACTGTAAACGAACGGCTGATCTTTGACCAATAAGTCAAGCGCTTGTTTAATCGTACCGTTTTGCAGGTTGATACTTTCTATGGAGGCCTGCTTCAATAATTTGCTTTCGTACCAGAATAAGAAGTTGCTTTGCTTTTTGATCTGGCCGATCACCTTTTCCATAGAAACATTCTTCTCAGACAGCGTGATATTCTGCGCATAAGTAGCTGCCGACGAATTCAGGCACAGGATAGCTATTAAAAATACGGTGATCTTCATAACCAGAAATGTTTTAATTAATTGTCTTCGATTGATACGCCAAAGACGGAGGAGCGTATAAAAATTCATACTTTTGTTTTGTTAGGGTTAAACGTGTTAATTTCTGTCGCAAGATTTTTTGTTCCGATCTGATCGGGAAGGTTTGCCCAGCATTGCCGGCAGTGTTCCACCACTTCCGGCTTTTTTATGGATAGCCTTGAATAAAGATTTTACTGTTTCATATCAAATCATTTAGTGGTTAATCATTAGGTTATTATTTCACAATCAGTTTATTGCCCGCTATAGCAAATTGAATATGGTTAAGGGCCAATATTTTTAACAGGGCGGAAAGATTAGACTGTCGTGATAAGGCACCGGTAAATAAGCGGTCAGGCACAGCGCCCTGGTACTCCACATCGACATCATACCACCTGGAAACCTTGCGCATAATGGTTTTAATATCAGCATCGTTGAAGGATGTTACCCCATTTTTCCAGGCTACCGCATCGTTAATGTCGGCATTGACTACTTTAATGCCGTCATTGACTAAGGCCTGTTCACCAGGTTTTATCATTTTACTTTGATTACCCCGGGTAACTTTTACAGAACCTTCCAGTAGCGTGGTAACCATATGGTCTTCGTCCGGATAGGCCATGATGTTAAAGTGCGTGCCCAGCACAGTTACTTTTTGGTCCCCGGATGTTACGATAAATGGTTTACGCTTGTCTTTAGCTACCTCAAAATAAACTTCTCCGGTGGTTTCCACCTCGCGGCGATTACCATTGAAAGCGACCGGAAAACGGATAGAAGAAACGGAGTTAAGCCAAACCTTTGTACCGTCAGGAAGGATGATTTGATACTCACCGCCACGTGGTGTGGTTACGGTATTGAAACTATCCGGGACATGGATTCCTGCGGTATAATTACCTGAGCCGATGTAGTACGCAACCAGGCCGTTGTTGGATTTATGTATGGCGGTGGAACCTTGCCGGGCGAGATTACCGTTGTGCGCATTATTTAAAATGATCTGCTTGCCGTTACTCAGTGTTAGTACGGCTTTATTACTGCCAGGAGCGAAATCTTTTTTTGTTGCCTGAGACAGTAGAGGCTGGAGTTTCTGGGGCCTGAGATAGCGGTAAGCCCCTATGAAGGCGCATATCAACAGAGCCGCCGCAGCAGCATAGCGGATGGTGGATCTGTACGTTTTACGCATTGGGGTAATCAATGCTTCCCGGCGGGGTACATTAATGCTGCTGTTTTGTTGTTCTGCAACTACTTTGATAGCCTGAACAGCAGCTTCAAGGGATGCCCTGTCTATTTCTTCTGCCGGTGGCAGCGGGTAACCGTTCTCTTCAAAATCATCGTACCATGCTTTAATTTGTTCAACCTCTTCAGCTGTACATAAACCGGCTTTATATTTTTCAGCCAGTTGCTTCAGTATATTGTCTTGTATTGCCATTCACCAGTATAATCCTTAAAACAGCTTACTGGTACTATTAAATAAATGCCATTAAATTGTTAATAGAATATTAACCCGCGCATAGATGTGAACTGAGCCTTTGGTTACTTAATTTGTTTGAATAAACAAGCGGAAGCTATAGCCCATACGAATGACAGATTATCCTTCACCAAATACCCGCGGAGGACTTGAAGAGCTGATGAAATATAATTTTTGACGGTCTGTTCGGAAAGGTTGAGTGTTGCGGCAATCTCTTTTATAGATAGACCTTCGGTTCTGCTGAGCCTGAAAACCTGTTGCACTGTAGCGGGCATTTTCAGTAGCTCACGTTCGAACTCTTGCTTTAAATCGTCTGCCAGGATGCTATCTTCCACAGGTAAATAAGAAGGCTCATCCAACAGGGCCAGTGAAACTTCGAGTGCGGTTCTTTTCTTTCTGAAAAGGTATTGATCTACGATGGTATAATGTGCTGCGCGTGATAAATACGGCAGGAAGGACTCCTTGATGACGATGGACGACCTGTTATTCCATAAAGACAAATAAATATCCTGAAGCAGGTCCTTGGTGTCATCCTCAGAACCCAGCCGTTTATAGATCTGCCGGTATAATTGTTTCCGATAGCGATGTACAACCACTGCAAATGCCTGCTCGTCGTTATTACGCATTAAATCAAGCAGGATATGATCTGGTAAATTGTCCACAGCAACAAAGTTAGGCGTCTTAAGTTAATTTGTTATTAATTTGAAAATTTGTTTAATAAAAGACGCAAAAAGATGAGAATAATATGTCCAGGCACTGTTTGCTATTGCGAGGTTATTGAGAAAGGCCTGTTGGCCGGTTTACCATCGCCTTTGAATTTTATTTGCAAGGTCGCAAATTGTCTTCTTAAGTTTTAAAGTCGCATTTTAAGACCTCAAAACTTTACAATCCCGGTGGTCCTTGGCACCTATCTTTTGATGAGCAGACAGGCAACAAAAAGATTCGGAACCCATCATAACCGCGCAAAAACTTTTTCGGCAAATTTCCTGTGTAAGTTAAACCCTAACTGAAGTTGCCCCGCCCGAAGCCCGCTCGCTTTTGATTTTCTCCCGGTGCTGTATTCCCCATTTAGTCATCGCGCCCACAAGTTCTTCAAGCATATGGCTATAGGGTAACAATTGATATTCAATCGTTACAGGATATCCTACTGTGACCTTTTTTTCAATAAAGCCATTTATTTCCAGTTCCTTGAGTTCACTGGAAAGTACCCTGGCGGAAATCCCCGTAATCTGCCTTTGAAGTTCAGTAAACCTGTTATTGCCTCTAGCCATAGCGATAATGATCATCAGCTTCCATTTGCCGCCAATAACATATAAAGCATCGCTCACCGCCGTTAAAACCTTGTTACATTCCTCGGTAAACGCTTTATTGATTTCCGGTTGCCCTTTTTCTTTTGCCATTCGTTTAAGTCCCAAATTATTAGTCACTAACCTTTAGGTAACAAATAATAAAATGTAAGCGAATATAGCCTGGTTTTAGCGTCATAGTTAAAATATTATTTAATTATTAAAAACGATAAAATGACAGCAGAAATTTTAAAAACGAAAGAAGCGTTAAGGAATTTAATTGATGACTACGCCTATTTAGGTGATGAGAAAAGGATTTCGGAAAAGCTTGATATTATTATCACTTAAAAAAGTCCTTAGACGGCACCGCCCGCTGTTGCTTGGTAACAGCGGGCGGTTTTTGACTTTAACTATATTTCTTCTATTAATTTGCCCTGCCAATTGGCTGATCCTTTTTAGCTGGTCAGAACCTTCGAACTGAAATCAAGGGGATAGTTACTGTATTGAAGTCAAAATCGGGCGCAGGGTAATTGGCTTTAAGGGCGCAGTTTTCTTGATGCTAAGTAATTAAGTAAATCTTTGGGCCTGTCTGTTTGTATAATATTAGCGCCATGCTGTGCCAGCCAACCCCATGTTTCATCGGGTTTGTTTTCTTCAACAGCTTTATCGTCATCATGCCCGCCATTTTGTTCGGGCCATAAAGCATTGAACCAGATCGGGTAGCTTTTCTTTAAGGCAGGTACTTTGCCCAGGATAGTATCTGTGTCATTGCTAAAAATGATCTGTATAATGGTTTTAGGGTGGTTTTTATAGGAGTTGATGATATTTTCCGAATTTGGATCTTTAGGGTTTACGATTACCTGTAAGGTCAAGTCTTCCGGGATGTTTTGATGGTGTGCTTTCACACTGTCCAAAGGCAGTCCATAGATATTAAAAATAGCCTGATCAAACATTTTAGCTGAGTCAAGTTTTTCAATGATCTCATCATAATAATCATAGCCCTTGTCTATATCTATAATGATCTTTCCCTTAGCGGTTTCGAGCATTTCATTAAATGTAGGGATAGTATGTATAGTGGGGTGCCCAGTGCCGCTTTTTAATTTGAATTTCCTGATCTCTGCCAAGGTATAATCTTCAGGTTTTCCTTTTCCGTTAGTACTGCGGTCGATGGTTTTATCATGCATAATGATCAGCTGCCCATCCTTTGTTTTACCCAGGTCAAATTCGGTAATATCAACGCCCATAGAAATACAATTCTGTAGAGCTTGTACAGAGTTTTCGGGCGAATTTCTCCAGTCGCAGCGATGCGCGGTAACTAAAACAGATTTTGAATTTTTATTATTAAGCTGATGAATAGCCCATTGATAATGCTGTTCAATATTGCTGTTGCCTTTTAACTGGCAAAACCCCGCGAGCGGCATCAGTCCGCAGAATATATACAGCAGATTTTTAATAGTACTCATAGTAAGTTTTTAAGTATCAGATGTCGTGACCGACATCTGATATAGGTTAACGGATAGTTTTAATAGCCGGGATTTTGTGTGTATCCTGCCAGGTCTTTTTCTGTTTGGGGGATTGGATAGTATAAAAGATATGTACGCCCGTTTAAGGTCGTCAACAAATCTGTGCGGCCTGTTCTTTTGATATCATACCACCAATGCCCCTCAGCAAAAAACTCACGGCGTAATTCATTCAGGATCAGGTCCTGGTATTGTGAGGTTGTTAATGCTGCAACTGAGGCTGCGCTGGGTGCAGCTTTATACCGGTTGTTAAGGTAAGAAGTAAGTGTAACTGCGCCTGCTGATACACCCTGTGCTTCAGCTTTGATCAGGTACATTTCCGCCAATCGTGATATGATGATTGGGGTAGCGATAGGGTTGGAGGATACAGCCAGCTGCTGCCCGGCTTTGCCATTCGGAAATTTAATGATCCGGGTAGGATCAGATGAAAATACCGCAGCTTTTCTTTTGTCTCCCGTTTTAATTAATGGTGTAACCGCATCACTATATAAATTTTTATAAGTAAAGGTACTGGGCGAGTATGGCCAGGTTGCCTTGGTATCGTTCACCTGGCTCAAAAAAGAATGTGTATTGGCTGTGCTGTTGTTAGCCAGCGCAAATATGATCTCTTTGCTTGCTGAGCCGGCAGTAAACATGGTAGAATAAGAGATGGAGTCTGTTGATAAGGCAAATTTACTGCTGCTGTAATTGATGAGAGAATCAGCATAAGTTATGGCATTGGCATTATCGCCTGTAGCGAGGTAAACCCTTGCCATTAACGCTTTCACCGCCTGTTCGGATACATAAAGATTATTGCTGAAAGTTCCTATGAGTGACCGGGCAGCTACCAGGTCGCTTTTTATCTGTGCCCAAACCTGTGCCTCGGTTGAACGTTGAACGGCATCGGTTGTGCTTTTCAAAAGGATAGGTACACCGCCATACCTGGCTGCCAAATTATAGTAGATAAGTGCCCTGAAGTACAATGCCTCGCCTTTATAAGATAGCTGTGCTGTGGTAGCAGTTGTACCTAAATTATCAACATTCTGGATTAAAATATTGGCGGTGTTAATCCCTTTATAGGCCCCCCGCCAGTAACTGGTTATATCAGCATCAGAGGCGTTCATACTTACCGGGTCAACTACATTATATCCGGGGCCGCCTGTCAGGTTTTCGCCTCTTTTATCAAAATCGAACCAAAAATTGAACAGCACATCCTCCATAGTTGCATACATGCCAGTCCTTAGCTGTGGTATATCATTTACACTCAGTGAACTTACGGGTATAGCATTCTGTGGCGCCAGGTCTAACTGCTTTGAGCAACCGCATAGCATCAAACTGATACACGATAGCATCATAAATCTTTTTAAGTTTTTCATCATCTTATATTTATGCATGATTAAAATTTTAAATTAAATCCAAAAAGGATGGTTCTCAGAGACGATTGTAAGCCAAAATCAACGCCGTAATTAGGGTCTCCGGGGTTGGTGACATAGGATTGTTCAGGATCGTAGCCGTCATATTTAGTAAACGTATACAGGTTATCGACCGAAGCGAAGATCCTGAGTGCGTTGATATGGTATCGCTTTAAAACGGCAGGAGTGAGGTCGTAGCCCAGGGTTAATGTTTTTAACCGCAGGTATGATCCGTTTTCTAAAAAGTGAGTAGAGGGTTCTTCATTGTAACCATTGGTGTAACCCGTAAACACGCCGCCCCTTACTGCTCTCGGCATAAAATTACTCGTGCCCGGGCCTGTCCAATAATGAGTTGCAGCATATGCGTCTACGTTATAAAACTGTTCCGTTTTGCTGCCATCATTTAATGTCGCGGTTGAAAAAGCGTTACCTAACGACTCAATTCCCTCAGGGCTGCCGCCTTTATAAGATGCATATACCTTGGCTCCTACAGAATATTGCGCAAATAAGCTCAGGTCAAAACCTTTATAGCTCAGGTTAGTGGTAAAGCCACCGTAATAATCCGGGGTTGCTTTTCCTGCATATTGCCTGTCGGCAGCGGTGATATCCCCATCTCTGTTTGCATCATCATATTTCATATCCCCGGCCCTTATACCCTTAGCGTATAATTTGGCCGGTACCTCACTGTCCTGCTGGTAAATACCGGTTTGCTTTAATAAATAAAAAGCGCTGATAGATTGGCCGTTGATCAGGGCATGAATCCCTGTTCCACCTCCTAATAAATTGCTGCCCGTAGCTGGGATTATGTATTGACTGCTGCCATCATATAACGAAAGCAGTTTGTTTTTAACAAAGGTGATATTGGCTGATGCATCCCATTTAAATTCGCCGGTAAGTATTTTGGCGTTTAAGGCAAGCTCTATACCCTTGTTGTTTAATGCCCCGATATTGGCAGCTACCGAAGTAAAGCCGGTTGTGGCATAAACCGGTTTATTATATAGCAGGTTAGTTGTTTTCTGATAGAAAAAATCTGTTGTAAACCCGATACGCCCGTTCCACAATTCGGCATCAAGCCCAATATCAAACTGAGCGGCTTTTTCCCATGTAAGGTTCTGGGCATTTTGTGTAATGACCAGACCGCCCTGGTTATTGTATGAATTACCACCCGAAACTAACGACTGATTGGCGTAGTTACCAATGCCTGCCAAACTCCCCGTTACACCATAACTTGTTCTTAATTTAAGCTGTGAAAGTGTGTTGGCCACGGAGGTTTCTTTCATAAAAGATTCATTCATTACCTGCCAGCCCAAAGAAACCGAAGGAAATGTGCCGTATCTTTTATTTGACGAAAATCGTGAAGAACCATCGGAACGTAAACTCGTGTTCAGAATATAACGGTTATCATAATCCAGTGTCAATCGCCCAAAATAGCTTTCTAAAGCGTATGAATCATAACCGATCACATCCGGGTAAATATTGGTGCCCGCGTTAACAGCATTCAGGTTTGTTGACGGATAGGCGGCGTTCGCATAATTGCTGCTGTATACGCCCAATTGATCATTGGTGTACTTTTCAAAGGAATGCCCTGCCAGTACGTTATAGTCTAATTTGCCTGCGTTGTTTTTATAGCTCAGCACGTTATCCAGCACAAAGCGGTAGGCAATGTTCCTGTCCTGCAAAATGGCGCCGTTACCTGCTGTTACATTCCTGGCCACCATTTTATCGGTTAACTTTTTATTGTTATTGAATAATGAACCATACGCGCTGACAGAGGGTGTAAAGGTTAACCCTTTGATTGGGGTAAAATCCAGGCTGATCCTTCCTATTCCTTCAGTAGTATTCGTTTTCCAGATCTCTTCATTGATGAGCATTACAGGGTTATGACGGATAATACCGTTTACCCCATTTACAGCGTCACTGCCATCTGCATTATATGGGCCATACCAGGGCTGTTCTTCCCTTGCTGTATATAATACTTTAAGTCCGGAGTTTCCCTCTTCCAATAACCGCTGACTGGTATAGGAGCCGGACAAATTAGTATGTAAAGTGAAATACCTGCTAATGGTATGGTTTAGGTTTAAACGGTAATTGTATTGATTGTAATTACTGTTTTTCAAAATGCCCTGCTGGCCAAAATAACCAAAGGAGGTAAAGATGTTGGTGTTCTTATTTCCGCCAGAGATATCAATAGCCGCAGCATTATTAACAGCCGATTCGCGGGAAATTAGTTTTACCCAGTTGGTTTCCTGGATTACCGGGGGGACATATAAGGTAAGGCTGGTGCCTTTTTGGGCATTGTAGTTTTTAACCGCATCCTGCATTACAGCGGTGTATTGGGCTGCATTAGCCATGGGGATATCATTATAAATTCTGCCGGTGCCGGTATGCGCGCTTACGTTTAGCTGTGTTTTACCCTCCTTACCCGATTTGGTGGTTATAATGACCACACCGCTGTTTGCCCTTGATCCATATATGGCCGATGCCGCGGCATCTTTCAGTACATCCATTGATTCTATGTCATCGGGGTTGAGGTTAGGCGTAGTTTCAAAAGGGACCCCGTCAATAACATATAATGGCGAGCTGGCCCCGCTTATAGAACCTGTGCCGCGTACCAGAACAATAGGTTTAGTACCAGGGATACCTGACGGGGTAAGTACATTTACACCTGCGGCCCTTCCCTGTAAAAACTTGATGGGATCGTTGGTAGCGCCTTTATCCAGTTTATCAGGCTTTACCGAGATTATGGAAGAAGTTACATCCTGTTTTTTCTGACTGCCATAACCCACAACTACAACCTGGTTAAGCGCAGACACACCTGTAGATAACTTAACATCAATATGTGATTGTGTGCCAACGAGTATTTCTTTTGTAGTATAACCTATATATGAAAAAACAAGGATGGCGTTATCACTGATCACGTTTATGTTGTATCTGCCTTGGACATCAGTTGAGGTAGCCTGATCGGTACCTTTGATGCTGATATTTACACCAACAAGCGTTTCGCCGGTAGCAGCATCGGTAACAGTGCCGGTAACGGTGCCCGAACTTTTTGCTGACGTTGCCTTTTTTGTTTTGATCAGCACATAAATACCTGAATATTCAATATTAACCGGATAAGGCCTGAATAAAGCTGATAATGCATTGCTCAACGGTTCCTTTTTGATATTCAAAGAAACATACTTTGATAAGGGCAGTATATTATCCCCATACACAAATTTACACTGGCTTTTATCCTCAATTTGCGAAAGTGCATTTTGTAAAGTAACGTGGTGTAATTTTAAGGTGATAATTTGATCGGCTATGGATTGTGCCTTGATAGGTTCGGCATAGCTTAGTGTACCAAGGATAACAATTGTTATGGTTATCAGCGTACTGTGTTTCATGATCTTCAATATTTTTTTTGGTGCATTTATAGAAAGGCACAAAAGATTATTCATAATTTTGATTTGTTTTTAAGTGAAACCTTAAAGCATTAAAGCTCCCTGTTAAGTTCCCTTGGCACTTAATTGAATGTTTAGCGACATCGTGTGGGGAGAAGATTGTAAAAGCCGGAGATGTTGGAAGCATCTTCGGCTTTTTTGTTTTTTAGCGTTTTTGTATCATCATATTTTAGGGGTTTGATGGTTAATAATTTGGATAGTTGTATTTGTTGTTTACCTGATGAGGTAAGTTGTTCCTTCGTGATTGTATCTTGCACCAACGTAAGTACATAAAACGCCTATCACGGTTTCCAATGATTCGTTTTTATCAAAGCGGGCATTTAATATTGCGCCGGCTACCCGGTTATTCTGAATAATGATATTGGTGTTGTACCTGCGGGTCAGCGTTCGGGTAATTTCATTGAATGGCTGATCCCTGAACACCAGTTGCCCGTTTGTCCAGACTTTCAAAGCTGATGCATCGGCTATAGTTTCTTTTAACAACTGGCCGTCTTTGTCGCTGTAATCCGCTTTTTGATTAGGGGTAAGCAGTACAGATAACCTGCCGGCCATAACGCCTACCTTACCGGTTATTACGGCCACGGTAATTTTAGGTTCATTGGCATAAGCTTTAACATTGAAGCTGGTTCCTAAAACCTGGGTTTTCACCTTTCCCGTATATATTAAAAAGGGCTTTTGAGGATCATGTACAACATCGAAATAGGCTTCTCCCACTAAAGTAACTTTCCTGTTTTCGGATGTAAACCGGCTGGGAAAACTGATCTTGCTTGCTGCATTTAAAGAAACCTTTGAACCATCGGGTAGGATCAGTGTTTTGAGTTGGCCGGCCGGGGCATAAACGGTAATAAATTGCTCTGATTGTTTATGGTTATAACTGTTCCAGCCCCAAATGCCAATAGCACTAACCAGTAGCAGCATAGCAGCTACCTTCAGCAATCTTGTTACTTGAGACTGTTTTTTTCGTTTCTTTTCACGGAGTATGCGGTTTTTTATATGAGAGCGCATAGTTTCCTTTAGCAAGTTTTCCTGCTCATTACTTTTAAATTCATAATCAGGGTGGTCAACACCCTGATCATCAATCCAGCGGTTTAGTATTTGTATTTCTTTCTCATTACATAAACCCGCTTTATATTTTGTAATGAGCTGCTGAGCTTGTCTTTTGTTCACTATGCCTGGCTTTATATATACCTTATCGGCTATGAGGCATAGTGGTACTATAATAAACTTAAATTTATTTTGAGGAGAATGGCTTTGTGCAATACCGAGTTGCAAATAAGGCTATTCGCACGATTAAAAAGAAGGATCGGGGAATTACTTAAGCAGGTAACAAAGTACTGCAATTGTAAGATAATCAGTAAAATTTAGCCTCAAGCGTTTCAGTGCTGTTGAAAGCTGGTTTTTAACTGTTTGTTCCGAAATATTGAGATCTTCGGAGATCTGCCTGGTTGAATGTCCCTGAATGCGGCTTAATTCAAAGATTTCCTTCATTTTATTTGGCAGGTTTTTTATGGACAGGCTTAGCAAGCTGTTGATCTCACTCAGATGAACCTTTTGCTCTGTATTGTTATCCGTAGGAGGAACTAGATAGGTCACAGTCAAAGCATGCCGTTTCCTCACCTCTGAGGCATGATAATGATCGATCAGTTTAAACCTAAGTATCGAGAAAAGATAAGCAGATAACGAAGTAGCGGGCTCAAGAGTGTCTTTTTTGTTCCAAAGCGAAATGAAAACCTCCTGTACCATGTCTTTGGCCAGCTCTTCCGATTGTAACCGATTATAAGCATATTTAAAAAGCGGCTTCCAGTAAACATCATAAATATGATCGAAAGCCGTTTCGCTGCTATGCTGTAATTGTTCAATCAATTGCTGTTCGTCTTGATAAGCCAGATTCATGTTGCATTATAATCACACAAAAATAGTTACAATCCTGAGGGTTATCATTAAGTTAATATTAAATTAAATCTTAAAATTGACATAGCGGTTTCTCTATAATGGTCTGCGCAGTGTCATACAAAATTAGCTCCGGAACGGTAATCTACGGCGGTATGTCAAGAAGTTTGTTTGCTCCCGTTTAACATGATAAAGGTTAGCAGGTGCGGCATGGGAAGCCCGCTCTTGCGTCAAATGGTACATTAGTCTTGTATTAGCGGCCATGTTTAGTGCCATTTTATTTTCCAGAACTTATTGTAATTACCCGATATAGCGATAACGCCGCCAATTTCCTCAAATCATCTATAAAATGGTTCGAAAAGCACTCATTTGGGCGCACTAAGTAGTAAGTTCTAAACCTCAAAACCCCTTAAATCAGCGATTTAAGAGGTATTTTCATTAATTATCCCCTTGCCAACCCTTTGTAAAGCCAAGGTTCTCGTTACCTATCCGACTACCTGTTTTTTGTTTTTAACTTAGGTAACACAAGCTGATACAATGAATTGAAATACAGTTTATTACAGCTTTAAAAATTGGTTTTAGAGCCAATTTTTATTGTTTTTGTGTTACCTGATGAGTTACCTAAAAACAGGATGAAGTAACAACATTTAAAACTTAAAAATTAGATTTTATGCAAACATCACAGTCGTTCGGTATTCATTTTACCACCCGTCCTGACAAAGCGAAAAACGGAAAAGAACCTATTTATGCCTGCGTGACCGTAAACCGTCAACGCGCTTACATTGCTTTAAAGCAAAATGTTGATCCCAAAAATTGGGATGGCGGCAAGGGTGGCGCCAAAGGGAATAAAGAGGAGGTAAAATCCATTAACAATTATTTAGAGAAAGTGAGACTAGTCATTGGCAATAGCTATAAAGAACTTCAAATCAAAAGAAAAATGTTATCGGCTAAAGCAGTTAAAGACTTCTACCTCGGAGAGGAAGCGCAAGTATACTCTCTAAGCCACCTTGTAACGTACCATAACGAAACTTCTACCGAGGATCTAAAGTGGAGTACTCTTAAACATTATTATGTCACCCAGCGCTATTTGGTCAAGTTTCTGGAAACTCAATTTAATGCAACGGATATTTATCTGCATCAATTAGATTATAAGTTTGTAAAAGACTTCGAGGTGTTTCTACGCACCCATAAAATGGCTTGTTGAAAATGGGTCAATCAGCCATTCGCAAATGTCTCCACCACCTCGTACATGCCCGGCTCAAAACTGGCAATTTCCATGGCTTGCTTTAAAAATGGTGCCTCCGGATTATTTCGCATTTCGTTGTAATGGGTAATACTTTTCCATTGTGCATACATCCATTCACTGTGCAATGGACAAATTATGCGATACATGCGTTTAGCCATGAACTGTAAAGGGAAACTTCTTTTTTGGCGAGCACCTGATGGTAATTGGCGGTCGCGTTTAACAACAGAGGGCGGCCACCGATCAAACGCTCCCTTACTTCGGCAATACTTAAAGAATTACCACTTTCATCCTTGATATATGCGTTCGCCTGTGGGTCTGTATAGAATAACCACTGATAAAATTTAGATAATTTGATTGATACAATCACCTTTTTAGTTTGGAAGCCCGTTGAGGCGTATTGGGCATTTCGGAAACCTAATGGATTGCGAAATTATTTTTGAAATGTTTAGCTTTATAATAGGATCAAATTGCAGAAGCCCTTGTAGAATATTTACCTTTTGGGCTGGCAATGGTCTGAAAGATCAACCTGAAAATTATGTCCGATAAAAACGAGCTTGACTGGAAAGAATATGAAGCCATTACACAATACATTTATGAGGTTCTAGGTGCGCAGGATGGCGTCAAGGTCAAGGGTTATGCCCGGCCTTTGGTTTCAAGCCAAAACTTTTTTATCATTCATTTTTTCTAATGCGTAATATGGGTTTAATGTAAGTTGATCGGAGCTTTTTTGGTCGCTGCTATTTGCTGCTATTGGAATTTATTCAATAATCAAGTTTCAATAATCATTTTAAAGCACACATAATTTGAAGTTTATGTAAAATGATTGTTATAATTGTTTTAAATTGTACTTAGTTTCAATTTTTAAAAAGTAGGTAGCATTTAGCTCAATTATGTCTCAAAGTATTGTAAGTATTAATGAAGATAACACTGCAATATGGCTTGCCTTTAAAGAGGGCAGCTGGGAAGCCTACACACAATTATATAACATACATTTTAAAGCGCTTAACAATTACGGTTACAAGTTTACCCGCGATGTAAATATTATTGAAGATGCCGTACATGATCTGTTTATTAAATTATGGACAAACAGGGCAACGTTGGGTAATCCTACTTCGGTAAAAAATTATCTCTATAAATCATTACGCGGTGTTATTTTCAGAAAAATGCAGGTGCAATCGCGCTTTGTTGACCTGGAATGCGAAACAGATTATAATTTTTCTTTTGAAATTTCATTCGATCACCAGATAATAGCCAACGAAGAAGAGCGGGAACTACAATTAAAGATCAAAACCGTTGTTAAAACCTTACCTGCCCGGCAACAGGAAATTATCTATTTACGCTTTTATGAGGGCCTGGGATATGAAGAAATTGCCGATATTATGGAAATTAACATCAATTCGGCTTACAAACTCCTGTATAAAGCCTTTAACAACCTGCAAGGCGCGCTAAAAACATCCAAATTGGCTGTAATTATAGGCCTTTACTCATGTTTGGGTGCTTATGTTTATAAAAATTAAAGTTTTTTTGTTTTTGGAGGGATAATTTAGGGGTATCCGTGTATATAAGGTTTAAATAAGAAACTTATATACATGGATATTGCAAATTACAGTACTTATACCCTGCAGAATTTTTTAGATGATGATGATTTTCTACGGTTTGTAATTAGCCCCTCCCAAAAAGATGTCAATTTTTGGCAATCGGTAACCGCTGTTTATCCAACCCAAAAGGAAAATATCGAAGAAGCTTCAAAAATTATACTTGCTTACCGCAAGCAGGATGTTTTTACCAACGAAGCTAACCAACAAAAGGTTTGGGATCGTATTGAAGCTACGCTGCAAAAACAAGGTGCTGCAAAACAAACGGTGTTTCAGCTTAACCGCTTCCTGCGTGTTGCCGCTTCCATCTTATTGGTATCATCAATTGGTATTGCTTATTGGATGGTACAATACAATTCAAAAACAGAAATATCTACCGCCTTTGGCGAACTGCGCACCGTTACCCTGCCAGATAATTCTGTTGTTGTACTGAACGGAAACTCAAAACTAAGTTATTCTGGCAACTGGGATAAAAACTCAAGGGAGGTTTGGATTAGCGGCGAAGGCTTTTTTAAAGTTAATCACCTTAATAAAGATCCCCGCCATATTAAAACTACCGAAAGGTTCATAGTGCATTGTAATGATGTAAATATTGAAGTGTTAGGTACATCATTTAATGTGCGCAATCGTCATAATAAAACCAACGTTGGCCTGGTAACCGGCAAAATCAGGCTGGAATACCTGGATCAAAAATCAAATAACAACCGTGCTATTATAATGAAGCCGGGCGACTATGTTGAATACGCTCAAAAACACGTAGTTGCGCAAACAAAACTTGCCGTTCCCGCAAAATTAACCGAATGGACAAACCACGAGTTATTGTTCAATAACTCCACCCTCGCTCAAATTGCCGAAGTAATGGCCGATGACTATGGCTACCATGTTGATTTTGCTAATCCCCAACTTGCTAATCTGAAAATTGAGGGCGAAATAAGCGTATCAAACATTGGTGAGTTGATAGAAACCATTACTACCACACTGCCGGTAAAAATCACTCAAACAGACAAAAACATAACTATAACTTCAATTAACCCCTAAACAATTCATTTATGCGAAAACTTGACCTATCAACTTTTTTAAAATGTTGCTGTTTCTTGTTGGTGCTGCTTGGCCAGTCGGTTTACGGCTTTGCCCAAATGGCACTTACCAGTAATAACAGGTTTCATTCAAAAGCACCCAGCTATGCCGTACAACAGGCTGCCGAAACAAAAGTGCTTTTGAAAGATGCGCTCGAAAACCTTAAAAAGCAATTTAATGTTCAAATTGCCTACCAGGAAGGTTTGCTGGATAATAAATTTATACCGGTAAGCTTGTCAAATAATACAAAACTGTTTAGTCTTGATGAAAACCTTAAGCAGTTGTTATCAACTTTTCAGCTTGAATACCGTAAGATAAATGATAACCAGATTTCTATTTTCTCGGCAAAAGATGAAGCCAGTGTTGCCGAGCCTGTCGCTATAGCTGTTATCACCGGTAAAGTAACGGATGCTACCAATAACGAAATCATAATAGGCGCATCAGTATATTTAAAAGCCGAACCTAAAATTGGCACATCAACAGATGTATCTGGTAATTTTAAATTGGTCGTGCCCGATAAATATGCAGGCAAGGCCGTTACCCTTGTAGTTGCCTATATAGGTTATAATAAGGAAGAAGTTACGGTTGCCGATTTTACTGCTCCCATTCAAATTAAATTAAAGCAAAATAACAGTACTCTTAACGAGGTTGTAGTAACCGCGCTGGGTATCAGTAAGCAAAAGAAATCCCTGGGTTATTCAGTAACCGAAGTAAAGGGAACCGAGTTTACCCAGGCGCGTGAAAATAACGTGGCCAATGCCTTAACCGGTAAAGTTGCCGGCGTAAATGCAGCAGGTTTATCAACCGGGCCGGGTGGTTCAAGTCGTATAGTGATTAGGGGTAATGGTGGTTTGGCCGGCGATAACCAGCCTTTATATGTTGTTAACGGTATGCCCATTGATAACAGTGTGCCAGGCGGGGCGCCAACAGTTAATGGTATTACCAATAACGTTGACCGTGGCGATGGTATAGCTGCTCTAAACCCCGATGATATTGAATCTATCAGTGTATTAAAAGGCGGTACAGCAGCCGCGCTTTACGGTTCCCGTGCAGCAAATGGCGTAATTTTAATCACTACCAAAAAAGGCAGGGCGCAAAAAGGTGTAGGTGTTGAGTTTAATTCCACCGCCACCTATGATAATGTTGCTGTTTTTCCGGATTACCAATATGAATATGGCCAGGGTGATGGTGGTGTAAAACCAACTACCTTAGCTGCCGCACAAGCCAGTGGTCGCCGGTCATGGGGTTCTAAAATTGATGGATCGACAGATTATGTTGCCGTAGATGGTAAAACACATCCGTACGTTGCCCAGAAAAATAACCTTAAAAATTTCTACCAAACCGGAACTACCTACACCAATAGCCTTGCATTTTTAGGGGGGAACGACGGTATCACCTACCGTTTTTCGGCTGCTGATCTGAACAGTAAGGGTATTTTGCCTGGGACTACTTATGATCGTAAAACTTTTAACCTGGCTTTAACCAGCAAGTTAAACGATAAAATATCTATAGAAGCTTTAGCGCAGTACAATATTGAAACCGGCCACAACCGCACCGGCGCGGGCGATGCATTAGGTAATCCTAACTGGACCCCGCTTGAAATAGCCAACACAGCCGATGTACGCTGGTTAAAACCTGGTTACGATGCCAGCGGTAACGAACAGGTTTGGAACGATGCATCTATCGCGTCAAATGGATATTTTGTAATTAACAAGTATAAAGAGGATGATGTTAAAGACCGTTTTATAGGTCAGGGCTCGGTTTCATACACCCCGATAAAAGACCTTGTTTTTAAAGCCACTTTAAGTCGCGACTTTTTCAACTACAACTACTCCAATGTATTACCTACCGGCACATTGTATGTACCCAATGGGCAATACCAATCTATCAACTCTAATGTATCTGAGACAAATGAGTTGGTAACGGCATCTTACAAAACAAAAATTGTAAGTGATTTTAACGTGGGTATATTGGGCGGCGTAAACAGTCGTAAAAACATCACCAATCAGCAAACCTTAAACGGCGCGCAGTTTGTAATCCCTTATTTTTATAGCTCAACCAATTTGGCCACCTCGTCAACAACACCCTACAATGCTAAAATTGTAACTAACTCGGTGTTTGGTTCGGCCGATTTTGACTACAAAAGTTTAGTGTTTTTATCGTTCACTGGTCGCAAAGATTGGTTTTCAACGCTTAGCCCTAAAAACAACAGCATATTTTATCCAAGTGTAGGCGGTAGTTTTATTTTGTCAGACGCGGTTAAGCTTCCACAGTTTTTTACCCTGGCTAAATTAAGGGCTTCATGGGCACAAGTTGGTGGTGGTGCTCCAGATCCGTATGCTATCAACCTTACTTACAGTAATGTGCCAAGCGCGGGGCAGCCATTGCAAAATGTAACCAGTAACAACATTACCAACAGCGGCCTTAAACCTTACACCTCAACCACAACTGAGGCTGGTTTTGAGTTACAAATGCTTCAAAATCGTTTAGGGTTAGACGTTACGTTGTATGACCGTAAAACCACCAACGATATTGTGAACACGGCCATATCGTCAACATCGGGCTACAACAACGTTATACTTAACGTAGGCGAGGTAAGCAATAAAGGTATTGAGGTATTATTAAATGGCGCGCCTGTAAAATCGCACGATTTTAACTGGAACGTTAGCTACAACGTGGCTTATAATGATAACAAGGTTGTAAAGCTTGCACCGGGCTTATCTACTATTCAGATAGCGAATTCTGTAGGCAACTGGGGTATTTTAAATAATACCGAGGGTATGCCGTTTGGTACCATATACGGTACACACATGGTTAAAAATACTGCTGGAGTAACTGTATTTAATGCGACTACAGGTTTACCGGTACAGTCGGCTTATGGGCCGCTTGGTAAAAGTGTCGCACCGCTTACCATGGGTTTAACCAACGAATTCAGGTACAAACGCATTTCACTAAGCTTCCTGTTAGATGGCAAATTTGGTAACAAGGTGTTCTCGGTAATGGAGGTATACGCAACCCGTTTAGGTTTAATGAAATCAACCCTGCCCGGCCGCGAAAATGGGTTAGTGCTTAATGGTGTTGACCAAACAGGCGCGCCATATACCCGCACCGTACCTGTAAGTGGTTTACGTTCATACTACGACAATTATAAAACCTATTCAGACTTGTTTTTACATGATGGTAGCTTTGTTAAGCTTCGCCAGGTTATATTATCGTATAACTTGCCTTCACTTAATTTGAAGGCGGTGCATATACAGTCGGCCAGCATTTCTTTGGTGTCCCGTAACTTGTGGACTATCTACAAAAAGACAAAGAACTTCGATCCTGAAGAAAGCTTTACCAACAGTAATACACAGGGGTTTGAATCCATTGGTTTGCCACGTACCCGTTCATTGGGTGTAAACCTGGCAGTTAAGTTCTAATATTTAAAGTTGATTACGATGAAAAGACACATAACTAAATATACCTATTGTTTGCTGGTAATGCTCGGCATTATCACAACGCAATCATGTACCAAAAATTTTGATACGCTAAATGTAAACCCCAACGCGTCGTCAAAAGCGGTACCGCAATACATTTTCACCAAGGCCGAGTATGATGGTACCACCCGCATGCTTGATTTGCTGGTGGGCACCATGCAATACACCACCAGTTTTAATGATGTTGCCGGTTTTGGCAGCAAATACGTTTTAAGCCAAAGCCAGCAATCGGCAGCAGCCTTCACTAATGCTTATCCAAACGAGATTAATGAATTGGTGGAGGTAATTAAAGCCGCCGGTACCGGTGCATCGCAGGTTAACCTGGTTGCCGAAGCCCGTATTTGGAAAGTATACTGCTTTAGCAGACTTACCGACTTGTATGGCGATGTCCCTTATTTTCAGGCTGCGCAGGGATATAATAGTGCGGTATATAAACCTGCTTACGATGCCCAGAAGGATATTTATGCCGATATGTTAAAGGAGCTTGACCAGGCAGCTACCAGCCTTGATGCATCCAAAGCTACTTATGGCGTTGCCGATTTAATCTATAGCGGTAATACCGATAAATGGAAAAAGTTTGCCTATTCGCTGATGTTAAGATGTGCTATGCGCATGACCAAGGTTGATGCGGCATCGGCACAAAGCTGGGCTACAAAAGCCATTGCCGGTGGCGTTATTTTAAACGATGCCGATATAGCTAAAGTACCTTATGTAGGCTCGGGCCAGGATATCAACAAAAATCCTTTGGCTAATGACTTATGGAACAACGATTATATAGCACAAAATGGTACTACTAACACGGAAGGCGGTAAATACCAGGATGTATTTATTGATTACCTTAAAACCAACAAAGATCCGCGTTTGGGTGTGGTATCCATTGTGTACAATGGGGGCGTGGCCGATACTACCGCTGCCATACAAAAGGGTATGTCATCGTCATTAAACGCTAAACCTGTCAATTTTGGATCACTGTCTGAACCTAATCCTAAAACCATATTGTTATTAAATTCGCCCCGTTTGGTATTTACAGCTGCCGAAAGCTACTTCCTGTTAGCCGAAGCTGCGGCAAGGGGGTGGTATAACGGCGCTACGGACGCTGCATTGTATCAAAACGGTATATCAGCATCAATGCGTCAGTGGGCTGTAATAGGCGGCAGCGCAGGCATCATTTCTGCAGATCAGATCAACACTTACATCAACAATCATCCATATAACTCGGCTGGTACGCTCGATCAAAAAATGGCACTTATTTATACCCAGTTTTGGGTAGGCATATTTCCTGATGCGCAAGAGGTTTTCGCTACTTATCGCCGTACCGGTTACCCGGCATTGGTACCTAATAATTATGTAGGTAACGCTACCGGCGGTAAAATATTCAGAAGGATGCTTTACCCAATAAGCGAACAGAATTTAAACGCCGCAGCTTATGCCGCGGCTATAGCACGCCAGGGTGCCGACGATTTTCTTACCCGCATGTGGTGGGATAAACAATAAACAGCTGTGTTTGATTAAATATAAATTAGTTTTCAGGAGGGGGTATTCCTCTCCTGATTTTTTTTGATGACTTTTATAATATGTACAAAAAATACTTTTGGGTGCTTTTGCTGTTTGTAACCGCTATTAAAGCATCGGCACAAAACGATTTGGTTAAAGATGATAACGCGAGCAATTATAACCTCAATAAACCCGAACGGGAGCTGTGGCTTAAAAACACCGGCTTAGGTTTGTTTATTCATTTCAGTATGGATGGGCAGTTAGGCGTAGTGATCAGCCATTCGTTGGTTGGTGCCAGCGATGATTATGTGAACCGGTATTTTAATGACCTGCCTAAAACTTTTGATCCCTCTAAATTCGATCCGCACCAGATAGCAGTTTTGGCCAAGCTGGCGGGTATGAAGTATATTGTATTTACTACCAAACACCATTCAGGCTTTTGTATGTGGGATACCAAAACTACCGACTTCAGTATTACCCACACGCCTTATAAAAAAGATTTGTTAAAAGAATTTGTAGATGCCACCCGTGAAGTAGGCTTGCAGGTGGGTTTTTATTTTTCACCCGAGGATTTTAATTTTCTGCGTGATCACCATATTCCGATCAGCCGCACTGATGTTAAGATGGATGCTGATACCCGTAAGGAATATGACAATTATACCCGGCAGCAGTGCGAAGAGTTGATGACTAATTATGGTAAAATAGGTGTGCTTTTTATAGATGGCGATCCCAAAGAAATTGTAAAGCAAATCTGCTGGAAACTACAACCCGATTTGCTGATTACCCGCGGAGCCATAAAAACCCCCGAGCAAATTATGCCCGGCGCTATGATTAATGAACCATGGCTATCTTGCATCACCATGGGCACGGCCTGGGGATATCAGCCAACTAATGAACGTTATAAAACCGGCAACCAATTGATTGGTTTATTGATAGAAGCCAGGGCAAAGGGTGGGTCGTTGCTGCTTAACGTTGGCCCTAAACCTAATGGCGAATTACCCATCGAGCAGGAAGAGCGGCTTCGCGAAATGTCGGCATGGTATTTTATTAACCGGGAGTGTATTGATGATGTGCGTAGCTGGGTAGTGAGTAAAGAAGGGGATACCTGGTTTACACAAAAAGGAGGGCATACGCTGTACGCTATTGTTACCGAGGCTAAAGATTGGAAAGAGGGTACCCGGAAAACCTTCGTTATCCGGTCGGCAATAAGCACTGCTAAAACGCAAATAAGTGTTTTGGGTCAAAATAGCGAGGTAATTGAATATAAGAATGACGACGTTAGCTGTAGATACAAACAAACTGATAAGGGCCTGGAAGTTTCTGTTGTAAAGGCCCAGCGTATTTATGATGATCACCGCTGGCCTAACCCGGTAGTAATTAAATTGGATAACGTTGACCCTGTTTTTAAAGAAGCTGTTTTGGTTGAAACCGGCGACACTTCTCCGGGTAAAAGTGGTGTAACGTTAAAAGGAAGGATTGTTAACTACAAAAACCTTAGCGTTAACAAAGCACGTTTTGACTACCGCACATACCAGGGCCAGGTTGAAACCCTTTACGCCGGCAAATGGACAGCTACCCAATGGATAAATATAAAACCCGACGGCAGCTTTGAGTTAACTATTCCTTTAAAAGGTAGCTATGAATACAAGGCTGTAGTTATGCAAACCAACGTGGAGATAGAGGGCGAAAATAAATTATTGAAGCAATAGAGTTTACCTTAATTATGCAGTTTCCTTTTACGCAGATAAGCTAAAAGTTCTTTAGTCCGGTCGGTTTGCATGATGCGGGCACCGTGGTTGATAATCCAATCCCAGCTATCTGTGGTATTGCCATCTTCAACAGCCATATCATCCTCATGGCCACCATAAAGGCTTGCCGACAACGAATTGATCCATATTTTGGAACCATGCGCCTGTATAAAACTGTTTTTAACCAATACAGGCGGGGTATTACTTTTAAAAATAAGTTCAAACGCTACAGGCTTAATTTGCTTTTGGTATTCATCAATCACTTGTTCGGCTTCTGGCTTGTCCAGGCTAACAACCGGCATAAACGTAAGGCTGTCCAATAGTTATGGGTAACGGTTCCTTACTTCAGGATAAGCAGCTTCGGCTTTGGAAAGGGCTTGGTTTAAGGTGTTTGTCTTTTTACAGATCTGGTCAGCTTCTTCATAACAGGGAAAGCTTTTTATCCAGGTTTACCAAAACTTTGCCTTTGGCAGTAGCAATAGCTTCAATTGCTCCAATAATTGGTTCGAATTATGCCCACTCTGGGACAAATTAAGTTAGGCTATTCCTTGTAAACATTCAATGCACTACTCCAGATTCACATCAATATCGTTTATCCATACAGCTTTCCGGTCGAGCATATGCTCAAAGTTTTCAATCATAAAATTGCTATCGTATTTTGTGTTTTGCTTACTTTATAATTTCCCGTTTACAATGATAGAGACAGGCTTATTAATATCCACCATATCCGGTGATATTAATATCGAAAATGATTGGGTAGCTGAAGTTTCTATGGTAAAACCGTTATTGTCATAAGTTGCTTTTATAGCACCCGATTTATGATTGTATTTAAAATGATTTAACAACGTATCCCTCGTTTCCAAAACGTTTTTAACCGTACAGAATTGTCAAATTTCATCTTTTTATCCTGGATTGAAGGAAATATGGATTTACATTTGGAAATCGATTTCAAAGCATTATTTTAGCTGATTAACCGCCGGGTACGGCCGTAACCTACACGTAGTTTTTCTTTCCGCTAACCAATGATGTTATGACCAGTTATTACAAATATTTGCCGGTTAACCAGGATGACGAAGCATGGGGCTTGACGGTACTTAACACGGGATTTACGCATATTCCCAAATCAACGGTATATCCAAGTAAAGGGCATCCGTCAGATTATTATTTTACCTGGAAAAACGGCCGGGTGTTACATGAGTACCAGATTATTTATATCACCCAGGGTGGCGGCACCTTTGAATCTGAACATTGCAAATTAACCCGGATTGAGGAGGGTACTATTATCCTCCTGTTTCCCAATGAGCGGCATAAGTATAAACCTCATTCAAATACCGGCTGGCATGAATACTGGATAGGCATAAAAGGCAATATTATGGAAAATTTTATACGAAATAAGTTTTTCAGTATTGAAAAACCGGTATTGAACGTCGGTTTGAAGGACGCCCTTTATAATTTGTTTACAGAAATAATCGATGCCACTCAAAGTGAAAAACCCGGATACCAGCCTCTAATATCCGGTGCATCTATTCATTTGCTGGGCATTATCCATGCCGAGCAGAAGAAAGCCTCCTTGCATGGCGAGAGTAATATTCATGTCATTATAGATAAGGCGCGTTTTTTAATGCGGGATCATATGAATCAGCACATTACTCCTGAGGAAATTGCTGATGAACTGAAGGTAGGGTATTCCTGGTTCAGAAAAACATTTAAGCAATATACCGGCATGGCGCCAAACCAGTACCTGATCCAACTAAAAATCCAACAGTCAAAAGAACTTTTATTGATACCCGAAAATTCCATTAAAAACGTAGCCTACCGTTTGAATTTTGAGTCGGTAACCTATTTTTCAAAATTATTTAAAATGAAAACGGGTGTAACCCCGGTTCATTATCGAAATATTGGGCTGAAGAAATTTGACTGAAATTTAGCAATTCCTGCGTAACTAAATTAATTGATGTGTTCATTGTCCACGCTGATGTAAGCGGGACAATGATTTCTGGTCATATAAATAAGGGCTAAAATTTATCATTTTGTATAAGCTTTTTATCAAAATAGACTTATGTAAGGGATGCTATTAGGGTAATTTAGTAGCTTATAAACCAAAGCAGCTACCTATATCCTGTTTACTTAAAATTGAAAGTCTTGATGAAAGGCGATGATCTT
Source organism: Mucilaginibacter flavus (assembly GCF_030409315.1). Taxonomy (GTDB): domain Bacteria; phylum Bacteroidota; class Bacteroidia; order Sphingobacteriales; family Sphingobacteriaceae; genus Mucilaginibacter; species Mucilaginibacter flavus. The sequence continues at coordinate 304,395 of NZ_JAUFPS010000026.1, forward strand.
TTAAAATGGATATTACTGAAATGCCATTTAACTTGTACCATTGTCGTTAACCATTGAAATGCTTAAACAATATTTTATGATCAAAAGTCCAAAGAATTGTTTTAGCCTATTCTTGAATTGTGTTATCAGGGCGACTGGTTTATGGTACGTCGGAAATGACGGAAAGTGAAAGGTACGCCGGCATCATTATCTGTTTTGATTTAAAGTTATTTAAAATTTCATTTTGTATCCGGGATAATGTATTTAATACCTTCCAAAATAAGCTTATTGCTTTTTGCAATCATATCTTTATACTGTGTAACGGGAAAAGCAGCCATCGTGCCGGTTAACCTGGCATGTGAGTTGCGTAAAAACCCTTTAGGCATAGATGTATCTCATCCCGGTTTTAGCTACAGGCTTCGTACTACCGGGACCGCCGAACGTGGCATTGCACAATCTGCTTACCAGATAGTGGTTTCGGCGACCGCTGATTTTAAAGAGGGGACTTATCTCTGGGATTCCCGCCAGATTAGAAGCAACCGGATGGCTTACATAAGTTACGGTGGCAAGCCGTTGATTTCCGGCAGGCAGTATTTTTGGAAAGTTAGGGTTTGGGATCAAAACGGTAAAATATCGCCCTGGAGCAACACTGCATCCTGGACCATGGGTTTGCTCAAGACTACCGATTGGAAAGCGAAATGGATAAGTTTTGAAGGAGCCGAAAAATATGCCTTAAGTCCGGTTGGATATAAGTCTGCCAACTCGGCAAATGAAAATATAGCTAAATGGGTACAAGTTGATCTTGGAAAACCCCAATCTTTTTCGGAGGTTTTGCTATATCCTTTGTTTTATGCGGATAGGGGTGGCTACGCATTTCCCCGCAGGTTTCAGGTACAGGTTTCAAATGACCCCTTATTTAATAATTCAACAACAATTGCCGATTATACAGCCGCAGATTTTAAAGCAGATCGTTACGCCCCGGCACATGTTTACAAAGGGGAAACCTCCGCGCGATATATCAGGATTGCAGTAACCAAGCTTGCCAATACAGGTTCGGGCTATGCTTTCGCGTTAAGGCAAATAGAGGTCATCACATCCGGGAAAAATATTGCTGCCGGCAGGCCTGTTGAAGCGATGGATAGTGATCAAAATAACGGGTTCGCAAAAAACAACCTTACAGATAGGGTACAGAATTATAAAACTTTTCCTGACTACGCCTCAGTTTTATTCAGGAAAACCCTCAAGGTAAAAACAGGCCTGGTAAGGGCTGTTATATTTCTCAGCGGCCTTTCGGCCTATGAGGTTACTGTTAACGGTAAAAAGGTTGGAAACTACCTGTTTAGCCCGGGGTGGACTGATTATAAAAAAACGGTATTGTACGATACCTATGACATTACCGGCCAATTAAAGGTGGGCGACAATGCTTTGGGTATTATGCTGGGAAACGGGATGTATAACATTCAGCCGGATACACTGCGGTATGTGAAATTTTTAAACACTTTCGGCCCGGCAAAAGCTATAGCGCAATTGCGGTTAGAATATGCGGACAAAACCGTAGAAATCATTAACACCGATAAAACCTGGCAGGCAGCACCTGGACCGGTCACTTATTCCAACCTTTATGGTGGCGAAGATTATAACGCCAATCTTGAACCTGCGGGTTGGAATAAACCCGGCTTTAAAGTGAACAGCTTATGGCATGCGGCATTAGAAACACAAGGCCCGGGCGGTGGGCTAAAAGGCCTGTCATGTGCTGCCCCACCGGTTGCCGCTATAGATACCATGCAGGCAGTTAAAATAATACCCATAAGCAAAACGGTACTGATATATGATTTTGGCCAGAATGCCTCCATGATGCCCTTGTTACAGGTTAACGGACCCAAAGGTTCATCGGTAAGGATGATACCCTCGGAGTTATTGGGCAAAAATGGGCTGGTTGACAGAAGTTCCGCTACACAGGATGGTGTAAGGCCGGCCTGGTGGCAGTATACATTATCGGGCATTGGAGAGGAAAAATGGTTCCCTAAATTCTTTTACCAGGGAGCAAGATACCTGCAGGTTGAATTGTATCCATCGCCAGCTGGGGAGTTGCCTCAAATAAAGCAGTTGGCAGATGTGATTGTTCATTCCACATCAAAGCCTGTGGGGAGTTTTGCGTGTTCAAACCAGCTCTTTAATCAAATTTACGGCTTGGTACGTTGGGCACAGCGCAGCAATATGATGAGTTTAATGACCGATTGCCCGCAGCGTGAAAAAATGGGCTGGCTGGAAGAAAATCACCTGAACGGCCCGGCATTAAGATATAATTTTGATATGGCCTTGCTTTTCAGGAAAACCATGAATGACATGGCTGATGCTCAGCTTAGTAATGGGCTTATCCCTAATATCGCCCCCGAGTATTTTATAGCGGGATCTCCCGATTTAACAAACGGTTTCCGCAACTCGCCCGAATGGGGCAGCTCATTTATTATTGTGCCGTGGCAGCAATACCTTTTTTCGGGCGATATTTCCCTTTTAGGGCGTTACTACAGCCGCATGAAAAGTTACGTGGCATTTTTAGCAGGCGAAGCAAAGGACAATATTATCCATACAGGTTTGGGCGATTGGTATGACATCGGGCCTAAAGAACCATGGGGATCGCAGTTAACGCCGGTGTCATTTACCGGTACGGCCATTTATTACTACGATAATTGGATCATGTATAACATTGCTTTAACGCTGGGTAAACAGCAGGATGCCATCCGCTTTAAGCAGGCATTCGGACAAATAAAGGAAGCCTTTAATAAAACTTTTTATAATAAAGACAAAGGTATCTACGCAACGGGATCTCAAACCAGTAGCGCAATGCCATTGTTTTTTGATCTGGCCGAAGCCGGGAGTCGTGATCAGCTGTTAACAGCCCTTGTTGATGATATCCGCAAAAATCAAAATAGTTTCACTACAGGTGAGGTAGGTTACCGCTTTTTACTGCGCGCTTTGGCCGATGGCGGTCGGTCGGATGTTGTTTATGACATGAACAACCAGTCAGAACGGCCGGGATATGGTTACCAGCTTAAAATGGGGGCCACCAGTTTAACCGAAAAATGGGATGCGGGCGTTGGTAATTTCGGTTCACAAAATCATTTCATGTCGGGCCAAATCAACGAATGGTTTTTTACCGATCTTGTCGGGATCAGCCCGGATGCCGGTGGGCCTGGTTTTAAAGCGTTTACCATTAAACCCACCATATTGAAAGATTTAACCTGGGTAAAAGGTTCATACTCATCAATAAGCGGGGAAATACAATGTAAATGGGAAAAATCCGGCGGTAAAATAATGCTCGATATCTCCGTGCCGCCCAATACTGTGGCTACCGTTTATTTGCCGGCAAATAAACGGGGAAGTGTTATGGAGGGAAATCAACCGCTTTCGGATACCGGCCCGGTAAAATTTATTAAAGGCGAAAACGCACGAATGGTATACCAGGTAAAATCAGGAAACTATCATTTTACATGCCTTAATAATCAGAATTAAAATAAAATCGATCAACACAAAATTTACATTGATTACATGCAACACAGCACATTAAAAATAGGCCTGTTTGGTATTGGACTGGATGCTTACTGGGAACAGTTTGAAGGATTAAAAGCACGATTAGAAAGTTACCTGGCCATTGTTGAAACTAAAATAGCTGCCCTAAATCCCGCAATAGTAAACCTGGGATTGGTAGATACGCCAGAAAAAGCGTTTGCCGCTGGTCGTGCTTTCAGAGCAGAAGATGTGGATATCATCTTTTTATATGTTACAACCTATGCGCTCTCCTCAACGGTACTGCCTGTGGTGCAACGTGCCAAAGTACCGGTGATTATTTTGAATCTTTCGCCTCAGGGTGCAATTGATTATAAGATGTTTAACGGGATGACAGACCGTACCGCCATGACAGGCGAGTGGCTGGCTTACTGTTCGGCTTGCCCGGTACCCGAAATAGCAAATGTTTTTTTACGAACGGGCGTTAAGTTTCACCAGGTTACCGGCACCCTGCATCACGACACCGAGTGCTGGAATGAGATAGCAGAATGGATAGAGGCAGCTAAGGTTGCAAATATCATGGCGTTTAATCGCATGGGCTGTATGGGGCATTATTACAGCGGTATGCTGGATATCTACACAGATCTTACACAACAGTATGCTGCTTTTGGGGGACATATAGAAATGCTTGAAGTAGATGAATTGGCCGTGTTGCGAAAGAACGTATCTACAGACGCCATAAACCAAAGAGTGCTGCTATTTAAAGAAGAATTTGAGATAACCGAAGGTTGTACCGAAGAGGAACTGCAACGCGCGGCCCGTACGTCGGTGGCGCTCGATCAATTGGTCCAAATTCATCAGCTGGGATCATTGGCTTACTATTATAAAGGAACCGGCAATTTAGATAATGAAGACACCATCAGTTCTATCATATTGGGTAATTCGCTGCTTACCGCCAGGGGAATACCTGTCGCCGGTGAGTATGAAATAAAGAACGCCCAGGCAATGAAAATTATGGATGGTTTTGGTGCAGGTGGATCTTTCACAGAATATTATGCTATGGATTTTGACGCGGATATAGTTTTGATGGGGCACGATGGTCCGGGCCATATCGCAATTGCCGAAGGAAAAACAAAAGTTAAACCGCTGCAGGTATATCATGGCAAAGTGGGTAATGGTCTTTCTGTAGAAATGTCTGTAAAGAACGGACCGGTTACGTTGCTGTCTGTAGTGGAACAGGCAGGGGGCACACTCATGTTGCTTGTAGCTGAAGGTGAATCGGTTGCGGGACCTATCCTTGAAATTGGAAACACAAACAGCCGGTATAAATTCCCGCCCGGCGCCCGCAAGTTTGTAAATGACTGGAATAGTCATGGCCCCGCTCATCACTGCGCAGTGGGGGTTGGGCATATAGGTAGTAAGCTCCATAAGCTTGGAAAACTATTGGGTCTGACTGTGGTGCAGGTTTGTTAGCACATCGGTTATCGTTGTTCAAACTGATAGCTGTGCCGGCTCCCGCTTTACTTTTTAGTAATTATTTTGCCAATGTTGAAAGCTTGTAAATCAGGCTTTTGCTGCATGGTGGGTTTGTTTAATATTAACAATAACAGCTGATCGTTATATCATTTTATACAATCGAAATATCATTTTAGATAATCTTTTGTTTGGATTCTCATCTAAATTTGATAAAACAAAGGTTCGGGATGTCCAAATTTCGGCTCCGTTGTAAACCAATTATTTTAACTTTTATCATTATCGCCGGCATTCCAATTCAAGTCTGCGTCATAATGTATTTCGCTTAATTAAATTATATGGGGAAGGAAAAAATATAAAAAATAAGCAGAGGTCAGCCGACATCTGCTTATTCCAATGATTGTAATTGCCTGGTCGAATAGATAATGCAATCATTTAGTCAATTAATCAATTAACCTAATTCAAAATTATGAAAATTTTTACAAAACTCCCCGCATCTCAGGGGACGGTATTTCGTATTGCCCATACTGTACTGGCGGTACTCATTTTAATATGTTGCATCAACAGCACATCAATGGCTAAAGAGGGCAACAATATACCTCTTTTTAGTATATCCGGGCAGGTTGTTTCCGAAAGTGGCGAAACATTGGTCGGCGTTAGTATAACCGAAAAAGGGACCAACAATGGCGTCGCGACAGATGTAAATGGTAAATTTAAAATGAATGTAAGTAATGGAAACGCCGTTTTAATAGTTCGGTATATTGGTTACCAGACCAGAGAGGTATCTGTCAATAACAACAGTACCTTAAAAATACAACTTTCTAATGACTCCAAAACCTTAAACGAAGTAGTGGTGCTGGCCTATGGGTCGCAAAGAAAAGGCGATATCACCGGATCGGTAACGTCTATAAAGGCCTCTGATGTAAAGGATCAGCCGGTAACCCAGTTTACACAAAGTATACAGGGAAAAACTCCGGGCGTGCAGGTAAATCAAACAACAGGTATACCGGGGCAGGGCATTTCTATTCGTATTCGCGGCGCGGCATCTTTCGGCTCTAACGCGCAGCCACTGTATGTGGTAGATGGGGTGCCGTTAGTAAGCGATATTAACAACCTTAATCCTGAAGAAATAGAAAGCTTTACCATATTGAAGGATGCATCATCAACTGCGCTGTATGGTTCACGCGCAGCCAACGGTGTAGTTATTATAACAACCAAACACGCGAAGCCGGGTCAAAACTCCTTAACTTTTGATGCTTTTTACGGTGTACAAAGCGTTCCGCAAAAAGGGCGGCCGGATGTGATGAACGCGCAGGAATTCGCGCAATACGAACAGGATGTATTTACAGAAAAAATTCGCCTCGGGCAGGCTTCGAGTATACCTGTTGAATATCAAAACCCCTCGCAATATGCAGGTAAAGGTACCGATTGGTATAATGTTTTATTACGTAACGCGCCTATTCAAAACTACAATGTCGCTTTAAACAGCGGTACCGAAAAATCGACCACTACGGCCACTCTGGGTTTTCTGAATCAGGATGGCGTGCTTATCGCTTCAAACTATAAACGATATTCCTTACGTGTTAATTCCGAATATAAGTTTAACCGTAAACTTACCGTAGGTTTAAACGTAGCGCCTACTTATGAAAAACAGGCTAACGGCAATACCGACGGAAATATTTTTGGCGGGGGGATTATTCAGAATGCGATAACCAGCTCTCCTATATCACCTTATAAAAATCCAGACGGTTCGCTGCCTTTAACCTCGCAGTCACCAGGGCTTTTTGGTAACCCCAACTGGTATCTCGTGGCTACACAAAACAAAAATAATACACAAAAAGGGCGTTTGCTATCCAACGCTTACGCTAATGTGGAGATTATAAAGGATCTGAATTTTAAAACATCCTTAAACATAGATTATGTAAACCAGCAAAATCAAACCTGGAGCCCTTCTACCTCGGGTGGATTATTTGCGCCTCCTCCCAATACAGCTTATGCAACGTCGACAAGCAATATCTATTATTCATGGCTTGCGGAAAATACGTTAACTTATAAGCATTCCTTCGGAGAGCATCATTTTGATGTACTGGCAGGTTATACCGCCCAAAAATATCATCAGGATGATAATTACCAGTTTGGTTATGGTTTCCCTAATGATAATGTATCCTCATTGGCTGCCGCTACTTTGTTTGGTACCCCCCAAACAGATATTGAGGAATGGTCGCTCGCGTCTTTCGTTTCGCGTTTAAATTACAGTTATAAAAATAAGTACCTCGTTTCTGCGTCTTTCAGGCGCGACGGTTCATCCCGCTTTGCACCGAATACTAAATACGGGAATTTCCCGGCAGTGTCTGTTGGCTGGAACGTTTCTGAAGAGCCTTTTATGCAGAAGGTTCCGGTAATATCAGATCTAAAATTGAGAGCTGGTTACGGTGTTAATGGTAATTTTAATATCGCGAATTATGGGTTCATACCCAATACGCAGACAACCAATTACACATTTAACGGAGTTTTAACGCCCGGCACTTCCATTGCTAACATCGGTAACAACAACTTAAGCTGGGAAAAATCAAGGCAGTTAGATATTGGTGCTGATTTTAGTTTGCTTAAGGGACGCATCAATGTGAGTTATGATTATTTCCACAAAATTACCTCTTCGCTATTATTTCAGGTTGGCGTGCCGCGCGAGTCGGGTTTTTCCAGCATTGCCGATAACGTTGCCAAGGTACAGTTTTATGGTCACGAGTTTTCTGTCACCAGCCAGAATATCGTTAACGGTAGCTTAAAATGGACAACCAATTTCAATATCAGTTTTGTGCGCAGCAAAATACTCAATTTGGGTCCTTACGGCAGCTATTTACCAAGAAATACAAATGACCCTAATATCGAGATGATAGGGCATCCACTTGGGGCTTTTTATGGCTATAAATTTATAGGCGTTTACAAAAACCAGCAGGATTTTGATAATTCGGCAAAATATACGGGCAGCGATTCGCCATCACAGGTAGGAACGGTTAAGTATGCCGATATTAACGGCGATGGTGTAATCAACCTGAAAGACCAGACTTTTATTGGAAACCCTAACCCGGATTTTACTTACGGTTTAACCAACAACCTGTATTACAAAAAATTTGATTTAGGTATCAGCATGTCAGGGTCTTATGGTGGTGACTTGCAAAACCGCACTTTAGAGTACACCCAGAACCTGGATGGTGTGTTTAATGTAACCAAAGACGTTGCCAACCGTTGGAAATCGCCAACCGATCCTGGTGCCGGGGTCCATCCAAGAATTGTTGTGGGAACCGCGCTTGCAAGGTATACCAACTCCAGGTGGGTGAGTGATGCCAGTTACCTTACGGTTAAAAACGTAACGTTCGGTTATACTATTCCGATTGATAAGGACAATAATTACATTAAAAGTGTAAGGGTTTATACCAGTGCCCAGCAATTGTTTGTGTTTACAAAATACAAAGGTGCTAACCCCGAAGTTAGCGGAAATGAAGGCAGCAGCGGGTTAAATATTGGTATTGATAATACTTCGTACCCGGTGCCCCGCACTTTCAGTTTTGGTGTAAACGTTAATTTAAAATAAAAGATATAATCATATAATTATGAGAATCAGAATATTATTAGCGGCAGTATTGGCACTGAGCTTATCTGCCTGCAAAAAAAGCTTCATCGAATTAGCACCTAAAACAGCCGTAACCGAGGCTACTTACTTTAAAACCGCCGATGACTATACCCAGGCAGTTGTAGGTGCATACGTACCTTTGCGGAGCATTTACAGCGATGCTTATGTTATGGGCGAAATGCGGTCAGATAACGCTACTTATTTTGCCAGTCCTGGCTTGCAGGGAGGGCAGTTTAGCGATAAGTGGAATATTTCTGGCTTTTTGGATATCACGATCAACATGAACGGCATGAATAAATATGCCAGCTGCTACGTTGGCATAGCCCGCACCAATGCCATATTAGACCGTATTGATAACTCAACTATTGATGCTGCTGTAAAAGCAAATTTGAAAGGGCAGGCGCAGTTTTTAAGGTCTTTTTATTATTTTGAGCTGGTACAGTATTTTGGGGGTGTGCCGTTGCATTTAAAAGAAGTTACCTCGGTAGCAGAGGCCTCTTTACCGCGTTCGTCTGTAAATGATGTGTATAAGCAAATTATTGCCGATGCTACCAGTGCCGCGGGTTTACTACCTGCAAAACAAACCACCGTGGGTATGGTGACAAAAGGCTCGGCTAAAACCTTGCTTGGCTATGTTTATATGACCTTGAAACAATACCCTGCCGCCGAAACTTCTTTGACAGATGTTACCAGCTTAGGCTATAGTCTTTTGCCCGATTATGCCAGCGTATTTGCCAGCCGTAATACAGCCGAATCTATATTTGAGGTACAATATTTAGAAGGGCCGCAAGGCCAGCAAAGCAATTTCGCGTTCCAGTTTGCGCCCAATATTTCAAATGTCAAAAATATTTTGGGGGTTTCAGGAGATAACAAAACAACCGGCGGCTGGAACAAGCCAACCCCGGATTTAATTGCTGCCTATGAGGCTGGTGATACCCGTAAAAACGCCTCTATTGCGTTTAGCTATGTAGATGGTGATGGTAACACGGTAAATGATACGTATTGCAAAAAATATACGCATGGGCCATATGCCACATTTAATAATACCGGCGATGACTGGATAGTTTACCGCTATGCCGACGTTTTGTTGCTGCTGGCTGAATGTTTAAATGAAGAAGGTAAATCAGCGCAGGCAATTCCTTATCTTAACCAGGTGAGGGTGCGCGCCGGGCTGGCGGTAACAACCGCTGCAAGCCAGGTAGGTTTGCGCGCCGCTATAGCAAAAGAACGCAGGGTTGAACTGGCTTTTGAAAACCACCGCTGGCTTGACCTGGTACGTACCGGGCAAGCTATCAATACCATGACGGCCTTTGGCGTAAAAATTAAGCAAGCCCAGCCCTATTTGCCGTCAAGCGCGTATTTAAATATTACGCAAAACAGGCTCATTTTCCCCATTCCACAGTCGGAAATTGATATCAATTCTAAACTTACTCAAAATCCTGGTTACTAAAATTGGGTTAAAAATGGATAGAGTGTGGCCTTCGGGTCACGCTCTTTTTTAAATTAAAACTTACAAATTTTTCAAAATACCCAATAATCATACATGAAACCATTTTCAACCAAACACCAAAACGGTTATGCGTAAAATTATCCTATCCCTCTTGCTCATTAATTTTTTCCGCGTGGGCGTGCAGGCTCAACAGTTGTCGGCTAAACCAACGGCTTCGGTGCCATCAGATCCGGCCGAGGTATTTAATCATCCACCTCAAGGTGCCAGCCCGGGCGTGTTGTGGATGTGGATGGGATCAAACCTTAGTAAAAAAGGTATCACCAGAGATTTGGAGGCACTTAAAAAGGAAGGTTTTACCAGTACAACCATGTTCAGCCTTGCAGATGTTACCACACCATGGGCCGGGGATATCAATAAAAGCCCTACACCAGAGCTTATTTCCTGGACAGAACCCTGGTGGAAAATGGTACGCCACGCGGCCGAAGAATCAAAGAGGCTTGGGATGGATTTTGGCATGTTTAACGGATCTGGTTATGAATCAAGTGGTGGCCCATGGATATCTCCGGAAATGTCGATGCAGGAGATCTGCTGGTCTACTGATACCCTGAACGGTGATAAACATGTAGATTTAATTTTAAATCAGCCCAAAGTAAGTCCGCGCGGCCATACACCTTACCCGGTTTATAATCCCAACACGGGGTTGGTAGAAATTCCGGAAATTGCCGCCCGGCAAACTTATTATAAAGATATTGCTGTACTGGCTATACCGGCCCAGGGTATAGTGCCATTAAATAAAGTAATAAACCTCACCAACAAAATGCAACCTAATGGGCAGGTAAACTGGGATGTGCCACCCGGTAAATGGATTATTTACCGTTTTGGGCATACCACAACCGGTACGCTGATTCAGCCGGCACAGTGGAAAGCCACCGGTTTGGAATGTGATAAAATGAGTAGGGAGGCCGTTAGTTTTCACCTGGACCACGTAATCGGTGAAATTCAAAAACATCTTGGCGATTTGATAGGCACAGGGTTTAGCAGTGTTCATTTTGATAGCTTTGAGGCCGGAGGCGCCACCTGGACACCCAGAATGAAAGAGGAGTTTGCCGCCAGGAGAGGATATGATATTATACCATATTTACCAACCTTTGCCGGCAGGGTTATAGGGTCGGATAGGCTTGATTCTCTTTTATTTAGAAAAGATTTTGATGTAACTATAAAAGATTTATACCGCGATGTATATTTTGCCACAATAGCTAAAAAATTGCGCGAAGCAAATTTGACCTTTTTGTGCGAACCCTATGGAGGCCCCTGGCGCCAGGACGAAGTTATGCCTTACGTAGGTACGGTAATGACTGAATTTTGGACCGTTGGCGGTAACTATTCGCCTTATGAACTTGAGCCTACTGTTGCAGCGCTAAGACAATCGGGACAGAATATTATAGAGGCAGAGGCTTTTACCGGCGACCCGCGGGATGCCAAATGGGATGAAACCCCCGAATGGTTAAAACCCATTGGTGATGCCGCTTTTTGCGATGGTGTAAACCGCATGGTAATACACCGCTTTGTACAACAACCCTGGGATGATAAATATAAACCGGGGTTAACCATGGGCGAGTGGGGGACTCATTTCGACCGTACGCAAACCTGGTGGGAGCCAGGTAAAGCAATGGTTCAGTATTGGACCCGTTGCCAGGCTTTGCTACAATGGGGAGGGATAGCACATTCATCGGCCAATGATTTTATAGCTAAAGATATTACGGGCAACATAACGGTTAAACATATACACCGCAACAGGCTTAATACGCATGTTTACTTTGTTGCTAATACCTCACGTAACGCGGGCAGCGCCCTATGTAGTTTTAATGTAACAGATATGCAGCCGGAAATATGGGACCCGGTAACCGGCACTATGCGTGATTTGCCGCAGTTTAAGACGGAGGGTGTTAACACCAGCATCGCGCTTAATTTTGATAAGGCGCAAAGTTTCTTTATCGTGTTCCGTAAAAAGATCGCAGAAGCCGGGGCTGCTAATGCAATTAATTTTCCCGATCAAAAAGAGGCTTTGGTAATTGGCGGCAACTGGCAGGTGAAATTTGACGAAAAATGGGGCGGACCAGCCCCCCCCGTAACCTTTAGCACACTACAGGATTGGACATTGCAGCAGGACCCCGGCATCAAATATTTTAGCGGAACCGCCGTCTATAAAAATAGCTTTGATCTCCCCGCCGGTTCTGATTTGGTAGCTGCAGATACTTACCTCGATTTAGGTAAAGTGAAAAACATCGCGCGTGTATTTATAAATAATACCGATCTCGGCGTCGCATGGACGGCACCATGGCGGGTAAAAATCCCTGCAGGGCTGCTCAAAAACAAGGCTAATCAGTTGGTTATTGAAGTAACTAACGTTTGGGCAAACCGCTTAATTGGCGACGAACAGGAACCCGCGGATTGTGAGTGGCTTCCGGGCCATAGAGAAGGGCGTTTCCTGAAAGAGTTTCCGGATTGGTTCCTTAACAATACGCCAAGGCCATCCAAAGGAAGGTTTTGTTTTACCACCTGGAATTATTTCGATAAAAACTCCCCTTTGCTGCCCTCCGGCTTAATGGGCCCGGTAAGAATCACGCAGCAATAAACTATAAATTATCCTATTAATGATGTGTAAAATATTAAATAAACCCCTGATCCTTTGTTTACT
>NZ_JAUFPS010000027.1 GCF_030409315.1 Mucilaginibacter flavus
GATGGTACTGCGGTAAAACGTGGGAGAGTAGGTCGGTGCCAAATCTTATCGCTTAAGCCTTCATCAGATCGATGAGGGCTTTTTGCGTTAATAACCTATTCCTTAATTCCTTCGCTCACTGGTTCACAGGGGAACGCCGGCTATGGCTGGGAACTGAGCCTTGCAATCCGCCAACTGCCCAACTGAATACTGTTAACTGCCTCTTCTCCTGAAAACTGCAAACCGCAAACTTCTTCATCAATGCCAATTGCCAACTGCCAACCGTGAACTAAAAATCCAGCAGCTACGTACTTAGCGATAATAAAGTTTGTCTGAAATTGCTTCTTTTTGTCATTTAAATGTCATCTGTTAAAATATTATCAGAAAAACGCACTACTATGGGCATAAACTAATAATTAAGTGCCTATAGCTAAGGGTTGTAACATCTAAAACGTTTAATATTTTTCCGTTCATTTTGTTCACTGACTTATTTTTTGGGTTAATTGAAATTTAAATTATAAGAAAACCCAGGTGTACTCCTTACACTTTCGGCCCATCGAAGGGCTTGAAAACATAAAACCAGTGGGTTTATCTTTGCCGTACATTGTTGTAACTAACTTAAACGGCGAAAGCCATAACTCTTTAACTGACTGATATGATGACAAAAAAAATTGCCATTTTATGCCTGCTACTTGCAAGCGCTTCCCCCATTTTTGCCCAAAACATTTTCACGGCCATTCAAACTAACGACATCCCCGGCGTGAGATTTTTATTAAACCACGGGGCCGATCTTACCGCTAAAGATCAAAACGGCGATACCCCACTATTAGCCGCCATCCGCAGCAAACAAGACAGGCCTGTATGCATGCTTTTGCAACAAACTTTAAATGTTGACGCTAAAGACCGCGATGGCAACACTGCCATAATGCTTGCTGCAAGCCAAAACAACGCCACCATGGCAAACATGTTACTTACCTACTACCCTAACCTTAACACACGGAACAGCCAGGGCGCAACCGCGCTTATTACCGCCGTAAACGCCGGTAACACCAGCATTGTAAAAAGCCTGCTTGAACATGGTGCCAGCACCAAAATTAAAGACAAACAGCACAAAACCGCGGCCGACTACGCCCAAAACCAAAACAATGCCGATTTGCTTGCCCTGCTTAACAATACATACACCGTAACTGCCGCTGTGCGCACCACTACTGCCGGCGCTTACGTACCTTACTAATGGTTGACCACAAATAGCCACTCCCCCGGCTATCAACCGAAATTATCCCCCAAAACCAAAAGCCCTTAAAAGCGCGACGGGTTAATCCCCATCCCTTTTAAGGCCTTTTTGTTTTTAAGCTTTTTTGTTTAGTCCGAAAGTCCGGGAAGTCGGTAAAGTCCGGAAGTAGGGGTGGGCAATCGCATGGTGAATCTCGTTTAAGTCGAAATTTTGTTCTCTTATTTCAACTCCCGCTTACGCCAATTGTCTCCAAGTCCTACAGTCCCAAAGTCCTTGCTCTTTACTCCCCATTATGGCGTTCCCTGCGGGCCGGGCTTTACATTCATACGCCTGCAGGCCTTACGCGCTTTGGCCGGTATCCATTTCAATCCCTAACGCGAAGCTGCGAGGGGAGATGAACCTTGTGGTATCGAAATATGCTAAATCCTGAATTGCTAACGCACGTGTTCAGCGTGTTCGTTGTTGATGCCGGCAGGTTATCGGTGAGCATTAACCTCTAAATTCAATTAAATCCAGCTAAGCTTACGCCGACTATAAATATGGTGCATTGATTTTACCGGTTTGTGGATATGTATGTTAACCTTTCTTAGATTTTATTTTTTTGATTTCTTTGTCAAAATCACTTTCAAAGTTTTGATCCTGTATTACCCTGAATTTATCGTATTCCTTTTCTGCTAAATTCATAGCTACTTCATGGCTTACTTTCCCGGCATCTTTTAATAACTGGTATTCATTAAATTGCAGAAATGCATCTAAACGACTTACCCAATCGCCCATCTTCATCGGTATTTGCCGGGATGCCTGTAATTCTGCAAAATCAAGATACATGGTAACTACCCTTTCCAATTCTTTAATTTCCTTTTCTATCAGGTAGTTTTTGGCTACTCCTATATCTCCTTTTAATACTTTTCCGCCAGGAGCATTTTTAAAAGTTTGCAAACCCATATTAGGCTTTTCAGCGCTCGCCCGCTCTGCAATAATTTGTGCGGCGGTTTTACCTGATATAGCAAAATGAAGCTTGTTTTGAACAGTTTTAAAAAACTTTTGGGTTATATCAGTATCCTTGTTATAATCAATACTGCATTGTTCATATATATCAGTTATTTTAAGGTAAAAGCGCCTTTCGCTGGCGCGAATTTCCCTAATGCGGTCTAAAAGCTCGTCAAAATAATCTTTGTTAAAACGCTTGCCTTGCTTTAAGCGCTCATCGTCTAAAACAAAGCCCTTAATAATATATTCTCTTAGCGTTTTAGTTGCCCATACGCGGAACTGTGTTGCTTGATAGCTGTTTACCCGGTAACCAACTGCTATGATAGCATCAAGGTTATAAAATTCCAATTTTCGCTTAACACTTTTGCCTCCTTCTTTTTGAACTGTTTCCAAAATGGAAACAGTTGCTTCTTTTACCAATTCGCCCGTATCAAAAATATTAGCTAAATGTTTACTAATAGCCGGAACTTCCACCCCAAAAAGTTCTGCCATGCGTTTTTGGGTTAGCCAAAATGTTTCCTCATTAAAAATTACTTCAATTTTTACTTTGCCCGCAGGGGTGTTGTAAAAAATTATGTCATTAAATGGAGGAGTATCATTCATATTATCGCTTGTTTATCAAATTTCTTGCGCAGTTAAGTTTGCTACGCAAATACTAATGAGGTGAATGTCGCTGACGTTTTATATCGTTTTTAATCCCAACTCCTTCAAAAACTCATTATGTGTATCCGTTGCAGTTTTAATGCGCTCGTTTATAGCGGTAAGTTTGATATTTACTTCTTCTAAGTTGATACTAACATCTTCTTTGGCCGTACTCACATATCTTGAAATATTAAGATTGTAACCATTTTGCTCAATTTCGTCCATCGAAACTTTGCGGGAATAGCGTTCTGTTTCCCTCCTGAATTGATAGGTTTGAACAATCTCATTTCTATGTCTTTCGTCCAGTGTATTTTGTCTCTTACCTTTATCGTAGTGATCAACGGCATTTATAAACAAAACATCATCATCCTTTTTGCATTTTTTTAACACCAAAATACAAACCGGGATGCCTGTGGAGTAAAACAAATTGGCTGGCAAACCAATAACCGTATCAATATGGTTGTCCTTTAAAAGTTTGGTGCGGATACGTTCTTCCGCGCCGCCACGAAACAATACGCCATGGGGCAGAATAATTGCCATCGTGCCTTCACTACCAAGGAAATGAAAACCATGGAGCAAGAAAGCAAAATCGGCAGCCGACTTTGGAGCTAACCCATAGCTTTTAAAACGAAAATCTTCTGCCAGGGTATCGTTAGGCTCCCAGCGCAAACTAAAGGGCGGATTGGCCACTATGGCATCAAATTCGATTTTTTTCGCAGGGTTCATCTCATTTAGCTCGTCCCATTGGTTAAGCAGGGTATCCCCGTGAAAAATCTCAAATTCGGTGTCTTTCATGCCGTGTAACAGCATATTCATCCGGGCCAGGTTGTAGGTAGTAATGTTTTTTTCCTGCCCGTAAATTTTTCCAATGCTTCCGCCATTATCTTTAATACGTTTCCGTACGTTCAATAATAAAGAACCCGAACCACAGGCGAAATCCAGCACCTTATCCAGCTTGCTTTTTTTGCCGGTAGATGGATCTTGCCCGTCTAAAGTAACAATTTCTGAAAGGATGGTGGAAATTTGTTGTGGCGTATAAAATTCGCCGGCTTTTTTGCCTGATCCTGCTGCAAACTGACCGATCAGGTATTCGTAGGCATCGCCAAGCGTATCCGTATCGGTCGAAAAATTAGCGATGCCATCGGCTATGCGTTGAATAATACTACATAGCTTTTTATTACGGTCGGTAGCGGTTTTGCCAAGCTTTTCAGAATTTAGGTTGATCTCTGAAAATAAGCCTTGGAACGAATTATCGAATGATTCGTTCTCGATATATTCAAAGCCCTTATCTAAAGTCTGGAGCAACTCGCCATCCTGCGTGCGGGCTAATTCGGTTATGTTATTCCACAAAAATTTAGGCTGAATAACATAATGCACCTTTCTGCGCATTTGCTTTTCGAAGTCGGCAATATCGTCCGGGTTTTCTTTGTACCATATTTCTAAAGGGGTTTTCACCTTTAGTGTATCCATTACATCTGGTGGCGTATCATCGGGGTAATCCCTGCCCAATTCTTTTTTGGCAGCCTCTTCGTAATTGGCAGATAGATAACGCAAAAACAAAAACGAAAGCATGTAATCGCGAAAGTCGTCGGCGTTCATAGCTCCACGTAAATGATCTGCTATATCCCACAGGGTTTTGCCCAGTTGCTGTTGTTCTTTTTGTGTCATTTATATTTCTTTAAGCAAATATTTCGGGCAATTGAAATTGGTGCCTGGCCAAAAACGCGTCCAATATTTTTCTGAATAAGTCTTTATTATCTAAATTCATTTCCTGCGGCTGATAAACGGAATATTTACCATGGCTCAGCAAATTCAAAGCTCGTGAAAAAAGCACCTCGTCTTCCACACCGTAAATGCATTTGGAAAATTCATCATAGCCAAAAAATGTAGAAGTTTTTTCTAATACGCTTCGCAGCATATTAAAGTGGTAGGTATTAACCTTGTCGGTATCTGATGCCTTTTTTAATTCGGTTAACAAGGCTACATGATGGAAAAAAGGCGTATCATCAGTGGCCTGCAAAATGTAACCTTCGTTGCCGGTTTTGTGCAAAAAATGACTTTTATGTTCAATACTTCTTAACTCGTTGTACATCACATTAAAAAATAATGCGTGATGCGATGATATCACAACACCTACTTTATCTTTTCCTCTTTTTAGCAGTTGCGCCAAATCACTTGCAACGGCAATAGCATTATTATCATCCAACGAAGAAATGGGATCATCGATATAAATATTTTTTACCCAGGCGTACGATTGGTCGCCATCAATAGCTAACTGGCATATGGCCAAAAAAATGCACCAGATAAAGATGTTCTCTTCTCCCCTGGATACCTTAATGTTTTCCTGTAATATATATTCCGGTTCGTCACTTTCAGGTCTGAATTTTGGATTCCTTACCTGTTTTTTAAAGGTGATATTCCAATCCTCGTAATTGATATCAAAATTAAAATCAGCATATCGCTCCAGGAATTTAAAAATGCTTTCATCCAAAGCTAATTCTTTAAAGCCAGCAAAAAATTTTGAATCTTTATTAATGATCAGGTGTCGTTCGGTATCATTCTCCAAATCGTTGTTCCAATGAAAAAGGTCTTCGGTATACGCATTGTAATACAAGGTATCTGTTGCAGGCTCTTTTTTTCGTTTTTTGCTAATGTCTTTAAACTCCATCGAGAGCCGGGTTTTGCCCGTACCGTTATAAGCAAACAGCAATACAAAGTGATGGTCGTTCAGATCGTCTCTCAATCTCACCGCTACGTTTTTCAACGTTTTGTATTTGTATAGCTTTTTTTTATCACTCATGGCTCGTTATTCTGCATTATTAGGAAATAATCCCTGCGTTAATCCTTTTTTATGCAATTGCAGTTTTTCTATCATCTGTGCTTCTTCTATTATCATATCATCTAACGCTGACAGACAAGCGGCAATTTTTCTTTGCTCATTGATGTTTTTCGGTATTAACAATAAAATTTGCTTTAATTCATCTAAGCCGATTCGTTTACGCGTAGAGCCTGTGGCCTTTCTTTCAATGTCTGCTCTTACAGTTTTTGAATTTATTAACGAGTAAACAAAGTATTTGGAATGTTTTTTTTCATCAACAACGAGTCGTATGCCATCAGAAGCCATCAAACATCTTTTTAATTTTTCCGGAATCATACATGCCCTTCCAACAGGATCGCCCATCTTTGATAGTATGATGTCTCCTGAATAAATATTGCAACTCAACAATTCGTCAGCTTTTTCGATCGATGTATAGATTTTATAATCGTCTTTAAACTCACCGTCACCTATATTTTGCAACTGAATTATTCTTATGCCGTTACTATCATAATCGCTCGCCTTTAAGTTAGATCCAAAGGGACCACCTGTAAAACCCCATTTGACTTTTTTATCTACAACATCAATTAGATTTACCTGAATCCATTCCTCATCACTCTCAAACTCCGGGAATCTATACTTCGGTTTTTTTTTTCTCTCCTTCGGAAAAAGATCTTGCATCAAGCCTTTTTTATGCTCTTTTAATGTTTTGAGCTTATCAATATGACCAGTTATTAAATCATCTAAAGATGAAAGGCACGATGCGATTTTTTGTTGTTCTTCTACATCTAAAGGAATAGGGATGCAAATTCCCGAGAATTCAGATTTATTAATAATGGGAATAGTCGACGATGCTGTTAAAGATTTAATGTAAGGCGTTGCATATACCAGTGCATAAAAAATAAACTCATTGATAAACAAATCATTTACTATTAGTGAGTTTATTTGTTGATTGGTTACACTTTCTTTTTTTGTTAACGCAATTTTACCGATTGAGGCAATACAAGTGTAAACAATACTGCCGGCTGGTAGTAACGTCGTGCTTTTTTGTTTGACAATAGTCCGTTCAGAATCATCTTGGTATTTATTAATATCTTTTATATCGGTTGGAGTAATAAATAACACATCGCCACCCCATAAACTCATATCTTGGGTATCAGGTGTTTTGCCAGTGACTATTTCACCGATATCCATCAATTTTTTTTTGTTCCATCCCACTCCATTTTCAAACTTTGGAAATCGCAACTCCGGTACTAATTTCTCATTACTATTCATAAGCCGCCAATCCTGATATCTCACGCCCTTCGGCTAATTTTTTTAATACGGGGACCAAATCTTCCATTAAGGCTAATTCTTTCACCCGGCGTTCTTTCCAGCTTAATTCTAAAGGTTCCAGCAGGTCGGTCAGGTTTTCGCCGTCAAATATCATCCTGCTCACTATTTTTTCTACAAAAGCTTTTAACGCCGCGGTTTGTAAACCTTGCTTGTTGGCTAAATCGGCCAGTTCTTTATTGTATTTCTCTACCTTAAATGTTTCGTAACCCTGGCGCAGGGTGTTTACGTCCTGCCCGCTGTTCCAGTCAAGCCCGTTAATGTATTCTGTTAAATCAGCCTCCTCGTCCATCAGGTTCGAGTTAGATTTAAGCAGGCTTATCACCTGTGCCTTGCTCATTTTTTGTTTGGCAGGTTTTTTCTGCGTATTCTCGGCAATCAGGTTCATGATATAATCATAATCAATAACTGCCGATGCAAAAAGAACAAATTCAAAATCGAGCTGTTGTACTTCGAGTGGCGCATTTTCGCCTTCTTTTTGTTGTATTTCCCTAAACTGCCGGGCTGTTTCCAGGTACGAACTTCTGAATTCCTGCAGCGTATCCTTCGGCAATATGGATTCAATGGTAGCCTTTTGCTCTTCGTTTAAATCGGTGTATTGATCTAACTGTGTTTTTAGCTTTTGTACTTCCTTAAAGTTTTTTACAAACGCAATCTTAGCGGCATTACCCCGCAGGTTATACACCGCTTCGGGCTCCTTTAATAGGTTATACTCGTGCATAAATGCTCCTAAGGCATCTACCGCTTTTTGATAATTGTCTATCACCACCGGCGCGGGGTCAACCATCCAGATCTCTTTGGCTTTGCCACTGTCTTCGCCTGAAAATAAGGTTATTGCCTGGTTTACCGCGTCACGCTGCGAGCGGAAATCAAGTATATTTCCGTAAGGCTTGGTATCATTCAATACCCGGTTAGTACGCGAAAATGCCTGTATCAAGCCATGGTATTTCAGGTTTTTATCTACGTAAAGCGTATTCAAAAATTTGGAATCAAAACCGGTAAGCAGCATATCCACCACAATGGTTATATCAATCTTGTTTTTATGCGGATAATCTTTATTGCTATATTTTTGATCCTTGATGCGCCTTTGCACATCCTGGTAATACAAATCAAATTCATTAATGGAATGATTTGATCCGTACTGCTTATTATAATCGGCAACAATTTCTGTTAAAGCCTTTTTCTTTTCCTCGGGATTTTGTTTGTTGTCTTCTTTTTCCTGTATTAAATCTTCCTGTATCTGCTGGATATCTTTGTTGCCATCGGCCGGCGGCGAAAACACACAAGCGATATTGAGCGGAGCATAGTCCTCACTTTCGGATTTTTTGTGTTGCTGAACATCCTTAAAGAGGCGATAATAGGCAATGGCATCATTAATAGACGCGGTAGCCAGTACAGCATTAAACTTACGCTGGTTTGTGGCGGCGGCATGCTTATTTATAATAGCATCTACCACGGCCTGTTGCGCAATGGCCTCACCTGGCTTTGAATGCTGATCGCCTTTACCTTTAAAATAGTCTACATGAAAACGCAGCACGTTTTTATCTTCTATAGCATGGGTAATGGTATAGGCATGCAACTGTTTTTCAAATATCGCTTCGGTGGTTTTGTAAGTTTCGTATTGATCTTCTCTTGTTTTGTAAGTGGCGTTGTCGTCAAAAATAGGCGTGCCGGTAAAGCCAAATAGCTGGGCGTTTGGAAAAAACTCTTTTATAACCTTATGATTCTCGCCAAACTGCGAGCGGTGGCATTCGTCAAAAATGAAAACAACGCGTTTATTACTCAATGGTGCCAGGCGTTCTTTATAGTTTCGTTTGTTGTTATCGTCAAGCGCCAATCCTAATTTTTGAATAGTGGTTACAATCACCTTATCGGCATAGTCTGTAGAGAGCAGTCGTCTTACAAAAGTTTCGGTATTGGTATTTTCTTCTACACTGCCTTCCTGGAATTTGTTAAACTCCTCGCGGGTTTGCCGGTCAAGGTCTTTACGGTCGACTACAAACAAACATTTTTCAATGTCGGGATTATCTTTTAACAGCGTGGATGCTTTAAACGAGGTTAATGTTTTACCACTCCCGGTGGTGTGCCAAATATAGCCATTACCCCTGTTTTGATGGATACAATCTACAATGGCCTTCACCGCATAGATTTGGTACGGCCGCATCACCAATAGTTTTTGTTCACTCTCTACCAATACCATGTATTTGCTTATCATTTCGCCAAGCGTGCACTTGGTTAAAAATTTATCGGCAAATGATTTAAGGTGTGTTATTTTATTGTTCTTTTCGTCGGCTAATTGGTAAATGGGCAAAAATTGCTCGTCGGCGTTGAATTGAAAATGCTGGTTTTTGTTATTGGCGAAATAATAGGTGTTACTGCGGTTGCTTACAATAAACAATTGCATAAAACACATCAATGAATTACCGTACCCGTTACCAGGTTCATTTTTATAATCCACAATTTGCTGCATGGCTTTTCGTGGCGAAATGTCCAGTTTCTTTAATTCAATCTGAACAACGGGTAAGCCATTGATCAATAAAATGATATCGTATCGGTGCAGGCTATTTTCGGTATTGATACGCAACTGGCTGATGACCTCAAAATCGTTTTTGCACCATTCTTTAATATTTACCAACGTGTAATACAATGGCGTACCATCTTCACGCTGAAAGTATTGCCTTTCGCGTAAAAGCTTGGAGGCGGCAAAAGCATCGGGATTAATAATATCTTCCCTTATCCGCAAAAATTCGCTATCTGATAACCGCACACGATTAAGTGATTCAAATTTTGATTTGAAATTTTGTTCAAGCGTTTTCCTGTCGACGATATCAGGTCGATGGATATATTTCAGATCAGTTAACTGGTTGATCAGATCTTGTTCAATTAAATTTTCTTTACTCATTTAAATCTTGCTTCAATGAACCTTCAGATTAACGTTTCTCAATCGGTTTTTGTGTTTATAACAAGGTGCGAAGGTAATTTATTTAGATGTATTATATCAAAAACAATATATGCATAAATAGTGAGTTGTGTTGCAACAAAATTGTTTGGAGGGTGCTTTGAAAGGTAATTATTTGATCCTCCCCCGCGTTAGTGATGGAAGTGGATACCGGCCCGCGCCTAATGCCTTGTGCGCGTATGAACGTACAGCACGGCCCGCAGGGAACGCCATTGTAAATTCAAAATTCAAAAGTAAAAATTCAAAAAACTTTGCTTGTTGGGGGAGTATGGTGGAATTGTTCGGGATTGCCGGACAGCTGTTTTGCGGTATATATGTAGTAGGGGGGAATGGTATTTTGATTGCCCTTTAATATTTCGCTTTAATTGTTGTTGGCTGCTACTGTAACAATTTAACAACCAGGAGATTCTTTTTTGCGGGCTATGTGGTTGGTTAAGGGATAAGTTTTATATTGTCGCTCTTTTCAATTTAACCTTTATCAACCAATGCTTAAATTTTCTTTCACCCTGCTTTTTGCTATTGCTTTGCCTGGAGCGGTTAGCTATGTTAACGTTCCTCATTTAAACACCCATGCCGGTGCTGTTGCTGCCGATTCGGTTTTGCGGGATGCCCGGGCACCTAAACCCAAAACGGGGGCGTGGCCCGATGGTTTAACGGTTACCCGCTTTGCCGGGCCCGAATTAACGCCCAGTCCGGCTTGTTTGGCTGCCGCGCCCACGGGCGAGGTTTATGTTGGTGTGGATATGATGGGCTCGTTGGGTAAAGCGCCGGGGAAGGGGCGCATTTTAAGGTTGGTGGATAAGGATAATGATGGCGTAATTGACGGGCATACCGAGTTTGCCCGTGTGGATAACCCAAGGGGGATTTTTGTTTTGGGCGATAAGGTGTATGTGCTGCACACCATTTTTTCGGCCCAAACACAAAAGGCAACGGGTATGGACCTGGTTGTTTTTGAAGATAAGGACCATGATGGCATTGCTGATGGCCCGGCCCAACCGGTTATTGAACATCTGAGTAACCCCAATATGCTGGCCGAGCGCGGTACCGACCATGCTACCAACGGCATCCGCCTGGGGATTGATGGCTGGATTTACATTGCCGTGGGCGATTTTGGCTTTCATGACGCGGTAGACCGGTCGGGCAAAAAGCTGACCATGCTTGGTGGCGGCATTGTGCGGGTAAGGCCCGATGGTACCGAAATGGAAATATACTCGCACGGTACCCGTAATATTTACGATGTGGCTATTGACCCGTATATGAATATTTTTACCCGGGATAATACCAATGACGGCGGGGGCTGGAACATCAGGTTTTCGCACCATTTACAGTCGGCAGAGTATGGCTACCCGGTGCTGTTTCAGCATTTTACGGATGAGATAATGCCCGCCCTGGCCGATCTTGGCGGCGGCTCCGGCACCGGTGCTTTGTTTATGGACGAGGCTACCTGGCCCGAAAAATACAATCACGTACCCATGATGGCCGACTGGGGCCGCAATGAACTGTACATCCATCGCATTACGCCCGATGGTGCCAGCTTTAAACAGCAGCAGGAAGGTTTTATTGAGCTGCCGCAAATTACCGATCTGGATGTGGATGGTTCGGGCCGTTTGTATATGTCGGCCTGGGATGGTGCAGGGTATTCTGGCAGCGATGCAAAAGGCTACGTGGTGCGGGCCGTACCTACGGGGTGGACGTATAAGCCCTTCCCCAACCTTGCGGCCGCAACGGTTACCGAATTGGCAAACCTGCTAAGCACACCAAGCGCGGTGGCGCGGTTATATGCATCGCAGGAGTTATTAACCCGCCCGGCAGATGAGGCCGCGAAGGCTACGCTGGCGGTAGCCTCAAATGCAGCGCTACCCTTGTATGCCAGGGTAGCGGGCCTGTTTACCTATGCCCAAATAGCCGGCGCAAACGGCGTAACCGCATTGGTGCAGCTTGCCCAGGATAATGCCCTCAAAGAATTTGCTTTGCGCGCCTTAACCGATAGAAAAGGAAACCTGGCAAATGTGCCTATTGATCCGTTTATCAGTGCGCTTAAAGATGCTTCGCCACGTGTGCAGGCTGCCGCCATTATTGGGCTTGGTAGGTTAGGCAGGGTTGAAGCCGCCCCGGCATTGTTAGAAACGAGCGTACCGCCATCATTTGTTGCACCTGCTAAAGATGTTGAAGGGCCTCATGCTACGCCAAATTCGGCTATTATACTGCCACACCTTGCTGTGCGCGCCTTGCTTAGTTTAAACGCGGTAAATGCCTGCGTTGATGCCATCGGCACCAAAAACAGCACCCTGGCACTGTGGGCCCTGCGGTATATGCATAATGCCGAAGCGGTTAACGGCCTGATTAAAGCATACCCACAGGCTAAAACCGAAAAGCTTAAAAAGCAAATAGTGATAACGCTGGCCAGGCTGTATAAAAAAGAAGCGCCGTACGATGGATCATGGTGGTGGAGCACCCGGCCAGATTCGCACGGGCCGTATTATAAGGCGGTGGTTTGGGAATCGTCGCCACAGATATTTACTTTTTTAAACGGGTTGCGCAATAAGGCCTCTGCACCAAATAAACCGTTTTTTGGCGAATTGAATGCGCGCAACCAAATGGATATAAAAGCTTTTGGTGGTCAGGAAGTGGCACCGGCACCAAAGGAAGCTAAAATAGATTTGCAGAAGATAAGGAACACTAAAGGGCAGATAGGTAAATCATCTATAGAAGATATTATGCTGGCGCTGGCCAAAATCAAAGGCGATCCGTTTAAGGGGGCTACGCTTTTTACACAGCAGGGCTGTATAGCCTGCCACAGTATTAAGCGTGGCGAAAAGCTAAAAGGCCCTTTTATGGGGCAGATAGGTTCGATCATGACGCGCCAGCAAATAGCCGAGTCTATTCTTAAACCAAGCGCGTCTATTTCGCAGGGTTTTGCCACAGTGATGATAACCGCCAAAAACAACAAAAATTACATGGGCTTCGTAACCGAAGAATCGGCACAAAAAATAGTGCTGCGCAATATTGCCGGCGATGTGTTTACCATTAAGGCATCGGATGTAATTTCGCGCAAGGAACTTAAAACCTCCATGATGCCAACCGGTATGGCCAATGCTTTATCTTATGATGATTTTGCTTCGCTGGTTACGTTTTTGTCGCAACAGAAAAATTGAGGGTCTGTTTAAAAACGATTCCGGAAAGATATTATGGTCAAAAAAAATCGCTATTGCTTCATTGTTCCTTCTACCTATGGTATAATCGTTTGAACGCTGGCAACGACTCACCCGGTCTACGCTTCGCTGGACCACCCTCTCTCCGGCAAGCCGCAAAGAGGGTTAGAAGAAACAAAAACTTTTTCGCCCCTCTATGCGACGCAGTCGGAGAGAGGGGCAGACGGGCGTAGCCTCGTCGGGGTGAGTCGTCTGCGTGTTGTTCACGTAATGCTGTCCTTCAGATGCGGAAAATCTTATCAATGGCGATAATAACCTGTTTTCTTATTTTTAAACAGTTTTTGAGAGAACTATAACCGAGGCTACATTTTTATTGATGTTGAAATGAATATATTTTTTATCGTTATCGGCGTAATTGTTTGCGCCCTTGCATTATTTGTAGCTTACCGTTTGTTAAAGGTGAAAGCACAAAGGAAAAAACTGGACGAAGTAAAACACCGGAGGCTTCAACCGCTATATGATAAATTAATGGGGGATAAAGCATTGTCATTAGATGATGTTTTACCCTTTGCAGAAAATATGCTTACCCGGTATGATGTGTTTCATCTTTTGAAAGAACACAACAAACTGGCCATTTTCCCGATAGCGTACTATACGCTGGTAAAGGGTGCCGAAAGCAGCCTTGCTACCTGGCTTGAATTTCCGACAGAGCTTGATGCCTGTCCCGATGAAATGGAGCATATCAAACGGGTAACATTTGATTTTGATGCGGAGGGCAACCAGGTGCACTATGAAGTATTTAAATACCGGGTTAACGCGCCTCACTGGGCGGCAGACAACGGTTGGATGTTAGGTGTTGTTGGCCCCTTTTTTGACGATAGTGAACCTTATGATTTCGCGCACGCCACCTTTAGCAGGGTAGATAGCACCGTAGCGAATGTGAGCCCCGAAGACGAAGCTAAATGGGTGCATGAACATATTTCACTGAAGCGATAGATAGCCGCGATAGCTGTTACTTTACAAGAGTAACAGCTATTCCTTTTTCCTGCAGCATTTTAAGCATGGCGGGGCTTATGCCACTATCGGTAATGATATGTTGCACCTGATCGAGCGGGCAAATTTTGCCGAGGCCGCGTTTGCCAAATTTGGTACTATCGGCCAATACCACTACGGTTTGGGCAGCATTAATCATTTGTTGGTTTAAGCGGGCTTCCATTAAATTGGTGGTAGTGAGGCCAATTTCGGGGTCGATGCCATCCACACCTAAAAAAAGCATGCTGCATGCCATGTCCTGTAACATCAGTTCGGCATAGGAGCCCGCTACCGATGATGAGGAGTTGCGCAACTGACCGCCTAATTGCACTACCTCTACATTAGGATGCTGTGATAGCTCAATAGCTACATTTAATGCCGATGTGATCACCGTTAAATGCTTCCCGGGGTTGATAGACCGTGCCAGGGCCAGCATGGTAGTACCCGAGGCGATAATAACAGAATCATTATTGCCGATGAGGGCCGCCGCCGCCGCGCCTATCTGCTGCTTTTCGGCGGCGTTTAGTTTTTCTTTTTCGGCTACAGGGCGGTCATTGGTGTAAGGGTTGCTTTTGGTAGCCCCGCCATGGGTTCTGAACAGTAATTTTTTATCCTCCAAAAGTTTCAGATCCTTACGGATGGTAACTTCCGAAACATTTAGCTGCCTGCCCAGCTCCTGCACGTTTACAAAGCCGTCGTTTTCCAGTTGCCTTAGTATGATTTGATGCCTGTCGGTATTTTTATTCATAAACAACTCAAATTAAGCAAAAAAGCGATCATAAAGCAAATGTGAAATAAAATGTAAGTTTCGATTTGTTATTTTAAGTTTCGATATTGTATATTTGAAATGTAAGTGAAATATAACATAAGGAAATGAGTGTTTTTGGCAGGGAATCAATTTTGCAATCGATACAGGATACCGGCAAAGTTTGGGATATGATTATTATTGGTGGTGGGGCAACGGGCCTGGGCACGGCGGTAGATGGCGCTTCGCGCGGTTTATCGGTTTTGCTATTGGAGCAGGCCGATTTTGCCAAAGGAACATCCAGCCGGGCAACCAAACTGGTACACGGTGGTGTGCGCTACCTGGCACAGGGAGATATAGGCCTGGTGCGCGAAGCCCTGCACGAACGCGGATTATTGTTAAAAAACGCCCCGCACCTGGTTAAAAACGAAAGTTTCATTATTCCTAATTACAGTTGGTTTGATGGTGTGTTTTACACCATTGGCTTAACCATATATGATTTGCTGGCCGGCAAGTTAGGTTTTGGCAGGGCCAAGCACATTTCCAAAAAAGAAATCATACAGCGCCTGCCGGGGATTGAAGATAAGGGGCTTCATGGCGGTGTGGTATATCACGATGGGCAGTTTGATGATTCGCGCCTGGCCATAAATCTGGCGCAAACCGCGTTGGAACAAGGGGCCTCGGTTTTAAATTATGTTGCGGTTACCGGCCTGATAAAAGATGACACCGGTAAAATTGCAGGTGTAAAGGCTGTTGATGCCGAAACAGGAACGAGTTATAACTTGAAAGCCAAAACGGTTATTAACGCTACCGGAGTTTTTGTTGATGACGTGCTTAAAATGGACGTACCCGATAAAAAGCCTTTGGTAAAGCCAAGTCAGGGTGTGCACTTGGTGCTAAACCGGGAGTTTATGTCCGGCGAAGACGCGATCATGATCCCTAAAACCGAAGATGGGCGGGTGCTGTTTGTAGTACCATGGCACAATAAACTTTTGGTGGGCACTACCGATACACCCATTAACTCGCATAGCCTGGAGCCGGTAGCCCTTGATACCGAAATAGAATTTATTTTACGTACCGCCGCTAAGTATCTGAAAAAGGTACCTACCCGTAAAGATGTGTTAAGCGTTTTTGCTGGGTTAAGACCATTGGCCGCTCCGCAGGATGAATCCTCCAAAACCAAGGAGATATCACGCAGTCATAAGCTTATTGTATCGCCATCGGGTCTGGTTACCATAACCGGGGGCAAGTGGACTACCTACCGCAAAATGAGCGAGGATACGGTTAACAAAGCCATTGAAGTGGGTAAATTGCCCAAAAAGCCTTGCATTACCGCCAGCCTGCCGGTACATGGCAGCAAGCCTAATCCGGATAGGAGCAGTCATTGGTATGTTTACGGTGCCGATATCTCCAAGGTATTGGCCCTGGCAAATGAACATGCCGATTGGGCAAACCGGGTGCATCCCGATGATGAATACACCAAAGGCGAGGTAATTTGGGCTATACGAAACGAGATGGCGCGTACCGTGGAAGATATACTGGCCCGCCGCACCCGTGTACTGTTTTTAAATGCACGTTTGGCTATAACCATGGCCCCCGAAGTTGCCCGCCTCATGGCCGGCGAACTGGGTAAAGACGCCCAATGGCAAACTGAACAGGTAGCCGCCTTTAATAAGGTAGCAACAAATTATATATTAGCATAACCAATTAGTATCAAGTAGTTAGTATCAAGTATCAAGATTTTCTGGTGAGGCAAAGAATTGACTTGCAAAAAGGCGCTTATACTAAACCGCCTATGCAGCGGTCTTGATACTTGATACTAACTACTTGATACTATTTACCTAACCAACCTAAATAATGGAACAATACATTTTGGCTCTTGACCAGGGCACAACCAGTTCGCGGGCAATCATATTTGATCATGCCGGGCAAATTAAAGCGGTTTCGCAAAAGGAATTTAAGCAGCATTTCCCCAAACCGGGCTGGGTGGAGCACGATCCGAATGAAATCTGGTCGACCCAGGCTGGCGTTGCCGCCGAAGCTACGGTTAAGGCTGGGCTCAATGGTAAAAACATTAAAGCTATAGGTATTACCAATCAGCGTGAAACCACCATTGTATGGAACCGCGAAACCGGCGAAGCTGTTTACAACGCCATAGTTTGGCAGGATAGGCGCACCGCTGCTTATTGCGATCAATTAAAGCATGATGGGCATGCCGATATGATTCGCTCTAAAACCGGTTTAGTGATAGATGCCTACTTTTCGGGTTCAAAAATAAAATGGATACTGGATAATGTAGAAGGGGCACGGGCTTTAGCCGAGGCCGGTAAACTGGCCTTTGGCACGGTTGATAGCTGGCTGGTTTGGAAGTTTACCCGCGGCGAAGTGCATGTTACCGATGTTACCAATGCCAGTCGTACCATGTTGTTCAACATCCGTACCCAGCAATGGGATGATGAGTTGCTGCAACTGCTGGATATCCCCAAAAGTATGCTGCCCGAGGTAAAGCAATCCAGCGAGGTTTATGGCCAAACGACTACCACCATATTTGCCAGCAAAATCCCCATTGCAGGCATAGCCGGCGATCAGCATGCCGCCTTGTTTGGGCAAATGTGTATTGACAAGGCCATGGTTAAGAATACCTATGGTACCGGCTGTTTTATGCTGATGAACATCGGCACCGAATTTATTGAATCGAAAAATAACCTGCTCACTACCATCGCCTGGAAAATTAACGGGCAGGTACAATATGCCTTTGAAGGTAGCATTTTCATCGGCGGCGCGGTAGTACAATGGCTGCGCGATGGTTTAGGCATTATCCAAACATCGGCCGATGTTGAGCGATTAGCCACCAGCGTTAAAGATACCGACGGTGTGTATTTTGTACCCGCCTTCGCCGGCCTGGGTGCTCCCTATTGGGACCCGGAAGCACGGGGAACCATAGTAGGACTTACCCGTGGTACCACAGCGGGTCACCTGGCAAGGGCCGCCCTGGCATCCATCGCCTACCAAACTATGGATGTATTAAAAGCTATGGAGGCCGATGCGGGCATGCCCATCAAACAACTACGGGTAGATGGCGGCGCGACAGCCAACGACCTGTTGATGCAGTACCAGGCCGATGTGTTAAATTGTAAGGTAATCAGACCAAACGTTGTTGAAACCACGGCCTTAGGCGCGGCATACCTGGCCGGATTAGCCGTAGGTTTCTGGAAAGATGTAGCCGAAATTCAGCAACTATGGCAAGCTGAAAAGGAGTTTACCCCTGCCGATAATTTACAGGATATTAAAACAGATATGGAGGGTTGGAAAAGGGCTGTAAATACGGCGAGGTATTGGGCAGATAATGGGGAAAGCTAAAAGCGTAAAGCATTTTCGACGCAAACTTACGCAGTTTTTAAAACTTCGTAAGTTTCTCATAGTGCAGTTTTTTCAACTTATAGTACCCCTTTATTTTGTTTTTAAATAGCTTCTAAAGTAAATTACGCTCACCAATTAAAACTTTATATCATGTCTCCATTTATTGCCGAACTCATCGGCACCATGTTAGTCATCCTTTTAGGTGATGGCGTGGTAGCCAACGTAATATTAAAAGATACCAAGGGAAATAACAGCGGTTGGATGGTAATTACCACAGCCTGGGGCCTGGCTGTGTTTGTTGGGGTGGTAGTTGCGGGGCCTTACAGCGGCGCACACCTTAACCCGGCGGTTACCATAGCGCTGGCTATAGCGGGTAAATTTCCATGGGCACAGGTGCCGATGTATATAGTTGCACAATTTTTAGGTGCTATGCTGGGCGCGTTCCTGGTTTGGGCTATGTATTATGATCACTTTAAACGCACCAATGAACCAGCCTCCATATTGGCCGTATTTTGCACCGGCCCTGCTGTGCGGAATTACGTATCCAACATAACCAGCGAAGTTATTGGCGCTTTTGTGCTGCTGTTCACTATATTTTATATCACGGGCGCGCAAATTGTACCCACAAAAATGCCCATCGGCCTTGGCTCAGTAGGTGCTTTGCCCGTGGCGTTATTAGTTTGGGTAATTGGTTTATCACTGGGCGGTACAACGGGTTACGCCATCAATCCCTGTCGGGACCTGGGACCGCGTTTCATGCACATGATACTCCCCATTAAAAATAAAGGCACGAGTGATTGGGCCTATGCCTGGATTCCTGTTTTGGCGCCTATTCTAGGTGCATCAATAGCTGCGGGGTTGTATATGTTGGTTGGGTAGAATTTTGGTGCTGCCGCGCTTATACACCTATTGCTGTAAAACTTTCTCAATTTGTGACATACTGCATCAAAAATTGGGAAAACCATTTTATGATTTTGGCTATTGCAGAATTATTTGATTAAATTTGATTTATGAGTGTATTGGTAAATACTAAAAACGAACAGGAAGAAAAAGTGCTGCTGGCTTTTTTAGATAGCTTGCACTATAACTACCAGGCAGATGTGGACAAAAGTTCAGTCGAGCTTAATGATCAGTTTGTTAATCAGTATAATACCGAAATAGAGCATGCGGATGCCGAAATTGCAGCCGGAAATTTTGTTAGCCACGATGATGTGGAGCAACTTTTAAAAAACCGACGTAAAGCGCTTTAATGGAAATTAAATGGAATAAGTTAGCTGTAAAACAGTTAATAGACGCTATTCAATACCTGGAAGATAACGATCAACTTACCTACGCCGAAAAGATTGAAAAGCGGATATTATTACACATTAAATCACTGCCACAAAAATCCAAACTTTATCAACCTGATAGACTCAAGAAAAATAACGACGGAAGTTTTCACGCTTTTGAAATAGATAGCTATCGCATATCGTATCGGGTGTTGCCAAAAGAAATCCGTATCCTTAGAATCAGGCACTCCAGCCGAAGGCCATATACTCGATAGTAATATCTATACAGGCTTACTTTCTGTTACCTCAACGCCTCATAAATCTCGGCCGCCAACAACCCACTGCCGCCACCATAGTGCTGTACAATTTTAATTTGCGGGTTACGGCTTAAAAAGTAGTCGCTTAACTGTTGCTCGCTTTCGGGTGGGATGCCGCCGCCAAGGAGTACCAGGCTGCAAGGCTGGTTATCAAAATGATGTATGGCTTCCTCATCGGTAATGCAGCCGGTGGCGTTCCAGGCCGGGTTATTGTTTACAAGGCGTACTACTGTAGCCAGTATTTCCGGGTGACGACCGATGACTAAGATGGGTACCTTTTCTTCACTTACATTATTCATATCTTATGTTATTTAAACCACGTCATTGCGAGGTACCTACCCATGACAAGTTGTAAAAAGTAAAGAGGGCCGTCAGTCTGAGCCTGTCGAAGACTCGCGCGCAGAGGCCTTCGCCCGCGTGCTTCGACAGGCTCAGCATGACCCCATTTTTTTGATGTTGTCATTTCACTTTCAGAGTCCCTGGATTTACAAACTCGCAATGACGCTAATTAATAATTCTCTTTTTTTATCTGCACATCTGTAATCTGCACACCTGCAAATCTCAAAAGTTCATCGGCACATCCATCAGCAAAAATTCTGCATCGGTAGTGGCAGTGATGTCAAATCCTTCGGTATCCCAAATGCCAAGTGCATCGCGGGTTTGGAGGGTTTGATTGTTCACCTGTACTTCGCCACTCAATACAAAAACGTATACGCCGTTGCCGGGTTTTTGAATGGTGTAGCTTGTGCTTACACCGGCATCAAACTTGCCCAGGTTAAACCAGGCGTCCTGGTGAATCATTACACCTGCATCATCTGCACTTGGCGAAAGTACCTGTTGCAGTTTGTTGTGGCGGTCGGCCAGGTTAAGGGTGATCTGATCGTACCTTGGTGTAACGTTACGTTTGTTGGGGTATAGCCAAATCTGCAAAAACTTAACCCGTTTGTCTTTGTCCTGATTGTATTCGCTGTGGTAAATACCAGTGCCGGCGCTCATGGCCTGTATATCGCCATTTTTTATAACGGCCACATTATCCATGCTATCGGCATGTTCCAGGTTACCTTCTAAGGGGATGCTGATGATCTCCATATTATCATGCGGGTGTTTGCCAAAGCCCATGCCTGCATCAACAGTATCATCGTTCAAAACGCGCAATGCGCCAAAATTCATCCTTTCGGGATTGTAGTAGCTGCCAAAGCTAAAAGAATGGTAGCTGTTAAGCCAGCCATGGTTTGCATGCCCACGGGTTTCGGCTTTATGTAATATGGTTTGTGCCATGGTGTTGTTCCTTTTGTTTGTTGATATAAAGGTACGGCACCTTTTGGCGGGGGAAGTTGATGTAGGTTAAGTTTTTTGGGTGAATGGTTGATTGAGTTGATTAGGAGAATGGTTGATTAAGTTGAATGCTTGTAAACTCAAAACTGCTAACTGAAAACCGCCCACTGCCCACTGCAAACTACTACTTTCTGCTTCTCATCCGGCTAAAAAACTCGGGTGTTACGCCTATGTATGATGCTATTTGCTTATGGGGTAAAACGTTAATGAGCGTTGGGTAGCGTTTGCAAAAGTTGTTGTAACGGTCTTCGGCGGTGAGGCTTAAGCCGTCTATCAAACGCTGCTGACTGGCTACCAGCGAGTTTTCTGTGAGTACACGAAAAAAGTGTTCAAACTTGGGAATCTGTTTGTATAATTCTTCCTGGTTGTGTTTACTCAGGAGCAGTATGTGGGTTTCTTCCAGCGCCTCAATATTAAGGATGCCAGGCTTTTGGCTAATAAGGCTATACATATCGGCCATCCACCAGTCGGGCGGGGCAAAGCTCAGTACGTGTTCAATGGCATTCTTATCAACCGTATACCCCCGCAAACATCCCTGGGTAACAAAGGCCGAGTGTTTGCAAATGTCGCCATCGGTAAGCAAAAACTGTTTGCGCTTAATAGTACGCGATTGTAGCATTCCGGTAAATACGGCCTGCTCATCGGGCGTTAAATGAATGTGTTTGGCAATGTTGTTTAATATGAGGGTGTAGGGCATGTGCAAAAATCGTATTTCTTTTTTATATATAAGCAATGGCGATTGCAGGGCGAAGACGACTCACCCGGTCGGCGCTTCGCTGGACCACCCTCTCTCCGGCTGCGCCGCATAGAGGGGAAAAAAACTTTCCAGTCCCCTCTATGCGGCGCAGCCGGAGAGAGGGGGAGACGGGCGTAGCCTCGTCGGGGTGAGTCGTCTGCGTTATGCTTTCGCCCTGCCAATATCCCTGAAGCTTATGCTAATAAAGCGGGATGTTATAAAAAAAATTATCTTTATGATTGTGACCGGCTTTGGGCTTATTGGGCGCATAGCAAGCGTTGCAGCAAATAAACCGGCGGTGCATTTACCAATTTTGCATTACCGGTGTTTACTAACAGAAAACCTATTTCAAATTTTAAGGATGAAAAATTCTATTTTGTTAAGCTGTGTGTTTGTTTTGCTGGCGTGTACTATCACGTTTGCCCAAAAAAAGTTTAATGGCCTGGATGTTGGCCTGGGTAATTTGTACCGTACCAGCGATGCCAAAACAAGGTCAATCAGTCCGGAGAATTTTACGGGGGAGAAGGGTAAGGGAGGCATGGCTACCATGGGTACGGGTGCGGGCCCCTCGCGCGATTTGGGACAAACCTGGAAAGTAAGCCCCAGCGTAGTAATTAAAAAACACACCACCTACACCATTGCCGAAATTAACGAAAGCGGTGCCATCCAACACATCTGGATGACTCCAACCGGAAACTGGCGCTACAGCATATTACGTTTTTATTGGGATGATGAAACCACGCCTTCGGTTGAAGTGCCCGTGGGCGATTTCTTTTGTATGGGCTGGGGCAAGTATTCGCCCTTATCAAGTTTAGCGGTCGCGGTTAATCCTGGCAGCGCTTTTAATTGTTACTGGCCGATGCCTTTTCGCAAAAAGTGCCGCATCACTATGGAAAATATCGATGACGCCGATATGGTGTTATACTACCAGGTTGATTATACACTTACAGATATCCCCGAGGATGCCGGTTACTTCCATGCCCAGTTCAGGCGCACCAATCCGCAGCCATATAAAAAAGACTATGTTTTGGTTGATAGCATTGTGGGCAAGGGCCAGTACGTAGGTACTTACCTGGCTTACGGCAGTAACAAAAACGGCTGGTGGGGCGAAGGCGAGATTAAGTTTTTTATGGATGGCGATACCAAATTCCCTACCATAAACGGTACGGGAACGGAGGATTATTTTTGCGGATCATATGATTTTGATACCCATCGCAAAGACGCCGCCGGCAAGGAGGAGGATAACACCGAATACACCGAATTTAATACCGCTTACAGCGGCCTGGCCCAGGTAATCAGGGGCGATGGGCATTACAACGTGGCCCAGCGCTTTGGTCTGTACCGCTGGCACATTGCTGACCCTATCCGCTTTGAAAAAAGCCTGAAGGTTACTATACAAGCCCTGGGCTGGCGGCATGATGGCCGGTACATGCCTTTGCAGGATGATATTGCCTCAACCGTGTTTTGGTACCAGCAGGGCCCAACTACGCCATTCCCCAAATTACCCTCACGCGATGAACTGGAAGTAAACTGATGAAGCT
Source organism: Mucilaginibacter flavus (assembly GCF_030409315.1). GTDB lineage: Bacteria > Bacteroidota > Bacteroidia > Sphingobacteriales > Sphingobacteriaceae > Mucilaginibacter > Mucilaginibacter flavus. The sequence continues at coordinate 23,438 of NZ_JAUFPS010000027.1, forward strand.
ATATAAAATTGCCAAAGGCAGCCTGCTTGTAATTCATGACGCTGCCTATATTATTGATGACGATTGGGACAAACTTATTAACCGGGATAACCTGTCGGGATATCTGCAACAGATTCCGGTAGATGCCATTCCGTTAAGCGACGAAGTGTATGCCGAATTTATGAACGGACCAGTGTTGCCGCCTATAGGTTCACAGGAGGTTTGGGCAGCTGGTGTTACCTATTTAAAAAGCCGGGATGCCCGTATGGAAGAGTCGGAAGCTTCGGGAGCGGCAAGCCTATATGATAAGGTTTATGATGCCGAACGGCCGGAGCTGTTTTTTAAATCAACAGCGCAGCGGGTAAGCGGCCATGGCCGGGAGGTGTACATTCGTAAGGATTCTGCATGGAATGTACCCGAGCCGGAATTAACCTTGTTTATCAATTCCAAAGGAAATATACAAGGCTATACCATTGGTAATGATATGAGCTCACGCAGTATCGAGGGCGAAAATGCCTTATACCTGCCGCAGGCCAAAATTTACGAAAAAAGCGCTGCCCTTGGCCCATGTTTGTTTGTAAGCGCTGTACCGATAGACGCGGCATCGGCCATTAAACTCGTGATTAAACGTAATGATGAAGTTGTTTATGAAGATGCTACCACGGTATCGCGCATAAAACGAACTTTTACCGAACTGGTTAATTTTTTATATGCCGAACTAAGTTTCCCCACCGGATGCTTTTTAATGACCGGCACCTGCCTGGTACCACCCCCAACATTTACCTTACAAGCAGGCGATGTAGTGGAGATGACGATAGATAATATCGGCACCATGGTGAATACAATAGCCTTTAACCCTAAAACCAACCAATTAAACCAATTATAAATTCATACCATGTCAAAAGACAAAAAACTGTTTGCTGTAGGCCTTATTACTTCCCTATTTTTTGTGTGGGGTTTTGCGCTAAACTTAAACCCTATTTTGATACCGCATTTAAAAAAAGCGTGTCAGTTAACAGATTTGCAATCATCCCTCGTGGATTCGGCTTCTTACATAGGCTATTTTGTAATGGCTATACCGGCAGGGCTGTTCATGAAAAAATTTGGCTATAAAGGAGGCATTATTGTTGGTTTAACACTTTGCGCGTTGGGTGCGTTTCTGTTTTATCCCGCGGCATCAGTCAGGAGTTACGCTTTTTTCCTCACCGCGTTGTTTATCATCGCCTGCGGATTGGCTTTCCTTGAAACCGCTGCTAACCCATACATGACTGCTCTTGGCGATCCGGAAAGTGCCGCGTTCAGGCTAAATTTTGCGCAATCATTTAATGGTTTAGCAGCAACGGTAGCTCCATATGTAGGAGGTTTATTTATTTTATCCGAAACCAATTTAACAGCAGATCAGGAAAAAAGTATGGGCGTATCGCAATTCACTCGGTATTTAAATAAAGAAGCCTCATCTGTACAAATTCCCTTCCTGGTTATCGGGGCTGTAGTGCTATTGTTAGCTATCATACTTTATAAAACATCATTGCCAGAGATTGTGGAAGAAGAAGAAAGCACCATATCTTCTAAAGCCGAAAGTACATCCAAAACAAAAAACCTGGTGCTTGGTGTTATCGCCCAGTTTTTTTACGTGGGCGCGCAGGTTTGTGTAAGTAGCTTTTTTATCCGGTTTGCGGGGAAAGTTGCAGGCATTTCACAAAAACCGGCATCGGTATTTTTATCTGTGGCGCTGGCCGGTTTCATGTCGGGCAGGTTTATTGGTACATTTTTAATGAAGTATATCCGCCCGGCAAAACTGTTGGCCATCTATAGCGTTATCAACGTTTTCCTGATAATTTTGGCGGTAGTGCTGCACGGCAAGCTGGCAGTATATGCATTAATGGGGGTTGAGTTTTTTATGTCTATCATGTTTCCAACTATATTTTCTTTAAGCATTCGTGGCCTTGGGTCAAAAACAAAGCTGGGTTCATCATTGGTGATCATGGCCATTGTTGGTGGCGCGGTTTTTCCGCCGATACTTGGTTTGGTGTCAGATCAATCAAATATCCAGGTAGCTTACCTGGTGCCGGCTGTGTGCTTCTTATTCGTACTCTACTTCGCGCTTACAAACCTGCGGGTTAAAGAAAAGGTAGATATGAGCGTTTCTCATTAATAGAATATTTTTATACATATATCCATGAATTTACAGCTTACAGATAAGGTAATTATAGTAACAGGCGGCGCGAAGGGCATCGGCGAAGGAATTGTTAAAGTGTTGGCTGCCGAAGGTGCTATACCGGTGATAGTAGGGCGCAGCGCCGAGGACAATCTTAAAGTAGTTCATGAAATTGAAGCTGCCGGCGGTAAAGCCTTCCAGGTTGTGGCCGAGTTAACCGATCCTAAAGCAAGTGAAGCCGCTATAAATGCAGTGGTAGCACAATACGGTCGTATTGATGGTTTAGTTAATAATGCCGGTGTAAATGATGGTATAGGTTTGGAAAATGGGACTTACGAAGGCTTCATTGCATCCTTACATAAAAACGTAGTGCACTATTACCTGATGGCGCACTACGCCCTGCCCGAATTGAAAAAATCAAAAGGCGCTATCCTTAATATTACTTCTAAAACAGCCGATACAGGCCAGGGCCATACATCCGGCTACGCGGCATCAAATGGAGGGCGCAACGCTTTAACCCGCGAATGGGCGGTAGAGTTGTTGAAATACGGTATCCGTGTAAATGCCATTGTTGTTGCCGAATGCTGGACCCCCCTTTACGAGAACTGGATTAAAACCCTCCCCGATCCTGAAGCCAAGTTGCAGGAAATTGAATCAAAAATTCCGCTGGGCAACCGTATGACCACTGCAGAAGAGTTGGCCAATACAACGGCATTCCTGCTCTCCCCATTGTCGAGCCATACCACAGGTCAATTGATTCACGTAGATGGTGGATATGTGCATTTGGATAGAGCGCTGGCAGGGGCATAGTAGGTAAATGTGCAGATTTTAGATTTCAGATGTGCAGATGGAGGATATTATTGTTTCGCCATCGATAAGTACGAATCGGAAATCTCATCATTACGGGTATTCATCAGGGCTTCTGTGAAAAAGCTAATGATGTGATTTATAGAACCGTCATTGCGAGGCACGAAGCAATCTCTACACACGCAGGTCGGCTTTGAAGTTTCGCTCTGTATAGTTTGGAGATTGCTTCGTGCCTACCCATGACAAGTTGTAATCTTTAAAGAGGGGTGTCAGTCTGAGCCTGTCGAAGACTCGCGCGCAGAGGCCTTCGCCCGCGTGCTTCGACAGGCTCAGCATGACCCCATTTTTTTGACGTTGTCATTTCACTTTCAGACTCCCTGGATTTACATACTCGCAATGACGATTTGTGAAAAATGTTGGTCATTCTTCGTTCCTCAGAATAACTGGGTGGAGAAGCCAAGGCATTCCTCACGCTTTGGCCAGTTCAACAATATCCTTTACTTCAACAATCTTCTTGCTATAACCTTTAATGGCAGCGTTAATCATAGCCTGGCCCACTTCTGTAAGTGTGCAAAAGCCCGCCGGGTAAAGTAACCTGCCAATTGGATACAGCCAGGCAAAATATTTATAGTAGCTTTTTACATTTTTTTGCCCGGCTGTAGCCTTCATGAAACCAGGCCGAAACATGTACCCGTTTTTGAAGATCTTTAATAAAGCGTTCTCTGTTGCGCCTTTTACACGAGCCCAGGCTACTTTGCCCTGCTCGCTGCTATCGGTACCTGCGCCGGTAATGTAGCAAAAGGTCATGTCGGGATTTAGCTTTACCAGGGTTTCACCAACGTTAAGGGTAATATCATAGGTAATGTGTTTATACTCTTCCTTACTAATGCCTACCGATGAAATACCTGCGCAAAAAAAGCAGGCATTGTATCCGGCAAGCTCTGCTTCAATAGGGGCAAGATTCATCAGGTCTTGATGAATGATCTCCTGTAATTTAGGATGCGTTATGCCGCCCGGCCTGCGGTTGATAACCAATACCTGTTCCACATCAGGATGGTTAAGGCATTCCAACAATACCCCCTCGCCAACCATGCCGGTAGCGCCCGTTATAATGGTTTTAATTTTCATATAATCAAATCTAAGAATTGTATAACTATACCGTCAAGCTAATAGTTGTGTGCTGAAAATCCCCCGAAATAAAAATGCCCCGCTATGTTTTAACATAACGGGGCGGCAAATCAATTGTGCAGGTTGTGTTATAGGCTAAAGGCTTTTAAATAGGAGTTGGCATAAGTGCCCCAGTTTTTCATTACATCTTTTAGGGTAGCACCAAGTTGCTGGTTGTTTAACACTTTACCTTTTTTGGGTGGGTTAAGTGATTTTTCGTCAACGGGTATTTCGTTTACTTTGGTGGCAAACCAGGTTATATTTTCATGTGGTAGCGCCACACCTAATATCATGCCGGGCAGGCCGGTAAAGGTTTCCGGTCCGCCGGGTACGGCTATATCATCGGTGTAAAAGGCAACCACGTAAATAGAATCCATTACCACCGCGTTGGCCCGGCGACAGGTATAGCCGGCTATTTCGCGGGTTTCGGTAGTAATTTTCCAGTTTATTTTGCGCAGGCTGTCTTTTACCAAAAAGGTAGTTTCAAACACCTTTTTTTGGTTAATACTTTGGCCGGTAGTTAAATCGTCGGCTATGGTATTTACCTGGGTAGTAACCGGGCTATCAAAAAAGAAATCGTTCTCGGGTTCCTCAGATTCAATTGGGGTATACAGCGTTTTGTTGTTAGCAAACGTGAGCGTGCTTTTCAATTTTTTAAACTGCGGACGATTTTTTTTGTAAGAATCAAAAGCCGAGCGCAAAAAATCTTCATTGTTTTTGTTAATCTGTTTTTCAAAAAAGGCAAACATGTTTACCGTTTTTTCATACTCAATGCTTCCGTTTACGGTAAAGTGCTTGTTTTGAGCAAATGCAGCGCTGCTGCAAATGGCAATGATACAGGTAGTGATTATAAGGTTTTTCATAGTTTTATTTTTTAGGTGCTACACCGCCGCCAACATGATTAAAATCCCAGGAAACGCCTATCATGAAATATTGCCTGATGGCTGTATATCTTTCCTGCGTTAAAATACCGGCCGATCCGCTCCTGTTATAACCTTTGTTTTGGTTAAGCAAATCGTTACCGCTTAAAGTTATCTTAAGGCTTTGGTCCTTCATAAATGCTTTGGCAATATTGGCATTCAAAATGGTACGTTTAAAATCTTCGGGGAATGATTGCGTTTTGGCGTTATACTGATATGAGCAATCGCTGCCTATCGAAAAATGTGCCGGCAGGTACAGGTTAAAGCCGCCGTTGGCATTAAAGCCGCTACCATTGTTATTTACGTTTGGCAAAAGCGACGATGAGTTAAGCGTGTAAGTAGGGCCGGCCGAAGCGTAAACATCATACTTATCGCGCTTGTATTTTGATAGGTTTAAATTGGCCGAATAGGTGTACGATGTTGTTTTGTTTAGCTTGCTATTTGATAAGTTATAATAAGTATTACCATTGGCATCGCCGCCCAAACCAATATTAATATCGCCAAAAGGCAATTTACGGCCGTAATAAAAGTTGGCATACATATTAATAGTTTGCCTGTTTAAGTTTGATGACTGGAAGGTACTCTTACCTGTTGTAGTATCCGTCGTCACGTTATTTACAATTGGGTTGCTGGTACTGCTGTATGAACCGCCAATGTAAAGCGATTCCTCGCTGATTACCTTGTAAGAGTTGTACCATAAAGAGAACCGATTGGTAAATGACGGCCTTAGGTTTGGATTACCCACCGTGATGTTCAACGGATCGGTGTTTATCCTTACCGGCTGAATCTGATCAATATTAGGCTGGGTAGTGTTCCCATTATAGCTTACGCGGATAGATTGGTTTTGCGAAAAGCGATATTGGTAAGTTGCCTGCGGAAACCAGTTTACAAAGTTACGGGTGCGGGAATTATCGCTGTTAAACAAATCTATCTGTTTAAAATCAACCGTGGCGGCCTTTGTACCAAAGTTAAATGTGCTTTTTTTGCTTTTATAATTAAAGTTTAAACCGGCCTGGTTTGTTAACTGGTTAAGCTTGTAATCGTTACTCAACGAGTCTATTTGTACATTATAAACACCCGGCGACGATTGGTTGTAGGAGCGCCTGTCCGAACTGCCGTTATCAACACTGATACCGTAATTAACTACAGCCGAGAATTTTTTAGATAACGGCTCGGTATAAGTAATATTAGTGCTTAATACGTTATTTGTTGTTTTAGTGGTTTTACGCTGATCAATAGGCGGCGTGTTGGTGGCAACACCCAGCGTATCATAAAATGTGGTACTTGATTTTAAGAAACCCTTAGCATCGCTTTGGTTGTAGGCCTCGCTAACGTTCACCGATAATGTACGCCCTGTTTTCTTGAACTTTTTAGTATAAAAAGCGCTGGCGTGAAATACTTTTTCATGTACATCATTGGTTACATTACGGGTGTTGGTGTTTAGCTTGGTACCGTTTTGGCGCAGGCTGGTAGCGTTATAAGTATTGTTAATTTTGCTATCCTTATCCGTGCCGTCGGTCATTATTTTAAGGTTCGATGTAGTATCAAGCTTAACCTGGTAGGTCAGATCGAGCTTTTGACGGAAGCTGTATTTATGAAAAGTTTGGTCGGAGTTGCTGTTGATGAAATTCCCCGGCAGCGTGTTTTGTGTCTGTGTATTTTTGGTTCCGTCCACATCTAACGATCCTATTTTGAAGTTGGCGTTTAGTGCCTGTTTATCGCCGCCCCATTTGGTATCATAGTGCGCGCCGGCTGTGCGGGCAAGTGGGATACCCTCGCCTTCAAACCTGCCGTTCCAGGTATCCAGGTCGCTTTCACCGCCGCTGCCATTAAAATATAAGCCGCCATCATCGCCAAATTCAAGCCCGCTGCCTCCGTATTTATTTTCATCGCGCCAGCCAAGTCCTACCTTGCCGGTATTGCCAATGGTGCCGTAAACAGAAAATTTTTGGCGGCCCTTAAAACGATTAAACATCAGTTGTTCCTGGTAATATTTACCGGTACCACCCTCTGCATCCAGCTTGCCAAAATAGCCGTTCTTTTTATCCTCCTTAAGCTTTATGTTGATGGTTTTATCTTTTACACCATCATCAATACCGGTAAAAGTGGCCTGGTCGCTCTTTTTGTCGTATAGCTGTACTTTGTCAACCATATCGGCACGCAGGTTTTTGGTAACGAGGGTAGGGTCGTCGCCAAAAAACTCTTCGCCATCAACCAACACCTTGGTTACGGTTTGGCCCTGGGCGGTAATTTTACCATCCTTATCAACTTGTATACCCGGGAGTTCTTTTAGCAGATCCTCTACCTTAGCATTAGGTTGTACAGTAAAAGCATTGGCATTAAATTCGGTGGTATCGCCTTTAATTTTTACCGCGGCTACCTTGGCTTTGATGATAACCTCCTGCAGCAGCTGCGTTTTAAGGATCATTTTTATGCGACCAAAATCATGCGTGGTGTGGGCCGAATCGAGCGTGAAGCGTTCTACAAAATCAGCATAGCCAGAATAGCTTACCAGCAAGATAAATTTACCTTTTTTGAGATTGTTGATGGCAAAATGCCCCTCGTTTACCCTGGTAAATTTTTGCAGGATAGAATCTTTGGCATTTAAAACAGCAACAGTAGCATTGGTTAGTTTAGAGTTTGACGCGGTATCGGCAACCGAGCCTTTGATTGAATACGAGCTTTGCCCAAAAACAGAAAACGTACTCAAACAGAGTAGTATTAGTGCAGGTATTGTGATTTTCATAAGGTTGTTTATGAAAACCAAGGTATAACTAAAATCTTAGTATTCAAATACAGAACCGTAGATTTAACAGTTACAACACGAAATTTAACATTTGGGGGCGGAAATTTAACATTTGTAAATTTAACCTTTAGTGTAATTAATTGAATATCAAATAAGTAAAATTATAGCGCGGACCAATGTAAAAGTGTAAATAATTTGAGATAGGATAGCGATGGGTTTTTAAGCCAATCGCTATTCGGAAAGCCGCAAACTATTCCTCCCTGCTTTTCTTATAACTAATCCACACGTAAAATGGCACGCTGGCCATCAGCAGTAAAAAGCCGTAATAAACTGCTTCTTTGCCGCTACCGGCAATGTTCCATAGGGCATAACCAAAAGCTGCTATTCCTAATAATATTGCACCAAGCCAGCCATCTTTGACATTACTTTTTGCCCTGATGATAAGGTATGATGCCGCCGAAAGCAGATAGGGGATAAGCATACACAGCAGCGATAGCAACAACAAAAACCTGAATTGCTCAACCATGCCCTTATTATAGTTCATATAAATAAAGCAGGATACCATTACGCTGTTCAGTAAAACGCCAATGTATGGCACCCCTCTTTTATTTTGCCAGCCAAAAATGGGCGGGAACAGTTTGTCATTGGCGACGGCAAAAGGCATTTGCCCCTGCATCAATGTCCAGCCGTTGAGCGCGCCAAAGGCGGCTATGGCCACGCCGGCGCTTACCCAGTACCGGGCATTGCCGCCATAAATTACTACCGCCGCATCGGCATAAGGTGTTAACGAATGTTGTAGCTGCGCCAATGGGATAATACCAATAACGCTTACGCTGCCCAAAATGTAAACCAGGGTAGCAATCAACAAACCCAGTAAGGTGGCTCTTGGTACTGTTTTTTCGGGATTGTTTACGCTGCCTGCGGGTACGGTTGCCGCCTCGATGCCCACAAACGAAAACATGGTCATGGCCGCTGTGGCGCTTATTGCCCCATAAACTGTTTTGCCGCTACCGTTAAAGGGTAAAAAGTTTTTGGCCTGCAAAAAAAACAGACCGCCAAGGGCTACTAATAGCAGTGGCACAATTTTTAAAATAGTAGTTATCAATTGTAGTTTGCCACTGGCCACAACGCCCAGTGTATTGATGTAAGTAAGCAGCCAAATGGCGCACAGCCCGGTTATTACCGCCGCAAGGTTACTGGTACCCAATACCGGGAAAAATGTACTAAGCGCGCTCAGCAGCGAAATGGTAATGGCCGCGTTTGCACATGAGGTAGCTAAAAAATATCCCCAGGCTACCAAAAAGCCGGCAAAATCGCCCAAACCGCTACGCGTAAACGCATATGGACCGCCCGTTGCATGTGGCAGCAACTTACTCATGTTACTGAAAACTTTTGCTAAGAAAAAGGAGCCAATGGCCGAAAATACCCAGCCCAACAAGCCAATGCTGCCGAACGATGCCATAGCCGCCGGCATTAAAAATACGCCGGCACCTATCATATTACCCACCACCAACGAGGTACTGGTCCATAAGCCTAATTTTTTATCTGAAGCGGGCATGGTTAAATTAATTGAGGATGATAAGATAGGGTTTTTATTATTGAATATGGCGTCTTACTCTTTCTTGCTCTGGGTAGTAATTTCTTATGCATTAGCTAAGTTGTGGCCATATATGAAATGTTATAAGCGGCCAAAACTATATAAATTTATATAGTTTTGGCCGCTTATGTTAAAATTGATCTGATTATCAGTTGGTTTTGTTGATTTTTTTAGCGGCATGGTGAGTGGTTTTTATATGGGCCATCTATATGTATCAGGCAAGCTTATAAAATAAATGCCATAGCTTTTTTGATAATTGTAAGCTATCGGTTGATATACTTAGCATATTTTTCCCGCAAAATATCTAAACATTTACCCCTCAAATTTCTTTTACTACCGGCAACTAATTGCTGCTGATTTAATCGGCATGATCCCCGGTATGAAAAACAACATTTTTTTAAATATGAAGAGGATTATATGCAAGCCCTTAACGGCTGTGTTGGTCATCTCGCTTGCGATTATAACGTTTGGCTTTTCAGTAAAAATCAGCACCGATAAAACCCTTAAAGCCGATGTCAATAATGGCGGGCTATACCTGCCCGGCAATTTTAAGGCTACTATTGTAATTGACAGCCTGGCGGGTCGCGCACGGCACCTGGCTGTAAATACCGACGGCGATATCTATGTAAAACTCCGCTTCCCCGATTCTATAGGTGGTAATGTTGCCGCCCGCGATACCGATCATGATGGCAGGGCTGATACTATCGTAAAGTTTGGTAATTATGATGATAAGGGGCCATACGGCACAGCCATGCGGGTGCATAAAGGCTATTTATATTTTAGTTCGGAAGTAAATGTTTATCGAACTAAATTAAACCCCAATACCTTGGTGCCCAATGGTCCGCTTGAGTTGATTTTGCACGATATCCATGGCGAGCATGAGCATGATGCCAAACCGTTGGCTTTTGATAACAGCGGACATATGTACGTGGCTTTTGGAGCGCCATCAAACGCCTGCCAACAGCAAAACAGGGTGCCCGGCTCGCCGGGGATTAAGGGTTGCCCGCTATTGCAGGAGTATGGCGGCATCTGGCAGTTTGATGAGGCCAAGCCCAATCAGGAGCAAAGAGATGGCACCCGTTATGCCACAGGTTTGCGCAGTGTAGTAGCTATGGATTGGAATAACGCCGATAACTGCCTGTACGTGGTTGCTCACGGGCGCGACGATTTACGCCTGCTGTTCCCCAAAAAGTTTAGCGCCTGGCAAAGCGCGGTTGCGCCGGCCGAGGAGTTTTTGAAAATTAAACAAGGCACCGATGTAGGCTGGCCGTATTATTATTACGATCCTATTCAGCATAAAAAACTGCTTAACCCCGAGTATGGCGGCGATGGTAAAAAGGCAGGCGAGGGCGCTAAATACGCGCAACCTCTGATTGCTTTCCAGGCACATTGGGCTCCTAACGATTTACTGTTTTACACCGGCAATCAGTTTCCTGCAAGATATAAAAATGGGGCTTTTGTGGCTTTCCATGGTTCAACCAACCGGTCGCCATATCCGCAGGCTGGTTTTTTTGTGGCTTTTGTTCCTTTTAAAGATGGTAAACCGGCAGGCAACTGGGAAATATTTGCCGATGGTTTTGCCGGGCGAAACACGGTAGTAAGCGTAAGCGACGCCGAGTGCCGCCCTATGGGGTTATCAATGGGCCCCGATGGTTCGTTATATGTGAGCGATACAGAAAAAGGACGGGTATGGCGCATTTTTTATGAGGGCGATAAAGCACGGTTTGGTAAAAATCAGCTTGCTAAAATGGAGCAACGTAAACAACTGCCCAATTTTAAAATACCTAACCAGGTACGCAACAACATTGCCACGGGTATGCTTAAAGGTGGCGCCCTTATCTACAATAAATACTGTGTTAACTGTCACCAAAAAAATGGTAAGGGAGATGGTAACCTTTTCCCGCCGCTAAGCGGATCTGAATGGGTAACGGGCGGGAAATATATGGAAAAAGAGCCTGGAATACGTGTGCTATTGAGCGGTTTAGAAGGGCCGGTGCAGGTGAAAAATAAACCTTACAATAGCGTAATGCCTAAACATAATTTTTTAAGCGACGGCGATATCGCTGCCGTGCTTACATACATCCGCAGTAATTTTGGCAATAACAGTAGTTTGGTTACGGCATCCGAAGTGAAAACGATTAGGGCAAGTTTGGGAGTAAAGTAAGCCTGCTGTAAAAGGTGGGGTGTTATGAAATAGAAAACTCATGAAAACCCGAAACCTATAAATGACGAAAGACTTGCGAAGTTTTTAAAACTTCGCAAGTCTGGTATCTACAGCGTGCTAATCATTATTTAAGGCGCTAATCTAATGTCGCTTAATACGGCGTACTGATATTTAATTTTAATACTGTCGGTTCTTCCTCCTGCGGCCTTACCAATATTTCGGGACTCAGGCCGCATTCGCGCATCAGTTTGGTATGGTTATAAGATATCTGCCTGTACAGTTGCGGGTCCATGATCCGGATTTGTTCGCAATTGATGAGTATAAAATGGATGAACAGTTTGGATAGCTTATTGCCCGATTCATCGCACATTTGATAAAATTGGGTTAAATGGCCGTTGATGCTGGCTATATCGTTGAGCATAATGGCGGCTTTTATTTTAACGCAATACAAAAACGCCCGCATAAAAGGAGTGGCCGAATTTTCTCTGAGCTTACAGGCAGTTGATAAAGACTCATACATCCGCAGCATCTCGGTTTCGCTGTAAAGGAAGAAGTATGCGCTTGAAGCCATCACTTTTAAAAAGAAGCGATAAGTAAACGATGAATCTAAACAGGTTTTACATGTTTTTTGAGTGGCGTTTATAAACCTTAACACCTTAATTGGTTTTTGGGTGATGGATAATGAATAACCGGCAAGCAGGTAAATAAGGTCGTTACCTTTAAAGGTATGAACAGCGGTTTTGTGTTTTGGCGGGTTAAAGTAAAACCGGGTTAACTCCGCGAAAAACTCTTTTTTGATAATGCCATATTTAAAATACTGGTAAATGGCATCTAAGCAGTGTAGCGGGTTGATATCGAAATGCTGAAAATCTTCGGGCGAGAAACTTCTCAGCTTTTTTAAATTATCATCCATACCGTTAAGATCAAGCTGGAAGATAGATATGGTTGCCAATGCTGTATAAACAAGCGCCTTTTTACTATTGGCGAGGTCAAATTTCAGCAGTGTTTGCAGAGTGTTTTTATAATCCAGGTTGATGTATTCAAGCCCGAAAAAGTAATAGAACAAATCGTCGGTACAATCGGCCTTAAAGTAGTTGGCAACGGTTTCTGAATAAATAGGCGACGAGGATATTTTTAACAGCAAATCACCAATAAATACCACTAAATCTAATTTTTCTTTAGGATTAAGGCGTGTATAAGCCAATAACGCAAAGCTTTCCTGCTGCCCGTTTTTAACAGCATTCATCAGGCACCATTTTATAATGGGCAGTTTATGCTCGTTGTTATTGAATTTATCATTTATGGAATGAACAAGCTGCAGGTTAAAGCTCGATTCGTTTTCAAAAAGTAAGGTTTTCGCGATAGTATATTCTAAAAAGTTACTGTTACCAAACTGGATAATTGTTTTAAACATTAAGCTGCTGCTTATGTTAATCTCCCTTAAAAAACCAATGCTCAGCAATTCGGCATAGGCATGGCTGTATTGTTTAAGCAGGTCATTTACTTTCAGCTTGTCAATTTCATATTGATCCTTTGTAAAATCCATTTCGCCTACCAGGGTGCGCAGCAAAATAATTTTTTCTGTGGCATAATGGCCCAGGTATACTTTATTAAGTATAAACGTTGATATAAGGTCATGAATGCAGATATGATCTGCCGAGCCAAAACTAAAATCGTCCTTATGTTGCTTATAATAAAACTGAAAGTATAGGGGATGATTAAAGTTTTTGGCAATATCAATGGCCATAAAGTTTTGAATGGCCGGGTTTATATTAAGGCAAAGCGCCTTAATTTCATTTAATGTAAACAGCGGCACGTTGGTTACAAGGTTATTATCGGTTACAAAACCGGTAAACCATTTTTCATGGTCAAAATCCATCTCGTGCCGGTTGTTCATCCAGTTGGCCGAACGCATGGTAAGGATTAGTTTAAACCAGTCATGTGATTGGTAAAAAGAAAAAATATTGGTGAGTTGATTAAGTAAAAGATGGAATTGCTCTATTTTGAACATGTGCTCATCCAGTCCGTCTATGATAAAATAAAATTTACCATTGCCCCGTTTGTTAATATCAAATAAGGCGGCAATGTCATCATCGGATGAATAGCCAAGCAAAGCCAGCAACCAGTCGTTTAAATCGCGACCGCTTAAAAAAACGTTCATCAATGCGCTGCTGCTAAAAAACAGTATGATATCTTTATTATCATTAACAGCAATTTTTTCATCAACCCAATGGCAAAGTGCCAGCGTTTTACCATAGCCAGATGGCGCCATGATAACGGTGCCAGTATAATCGCCGGTTAAAAACTCATCAAAGTGGTCGTTAATGAATTTCCTTTCAATAGTTTGATTATAGGGAATACCTGTACGGTTCTTTAAGGCCTGTAAGGTAAAATTGGTGATTTTTGCCGCGTTTTGGCTCAGTATTTTCCAATCCACATCGGTATTAGTTGTCTTTACAGCAAGGCTTTCCTGTTTTAAGCAGAAATCGTCCCAGCCTATATAACCACAGTATTTGGCCATCACTTCAATGGTAAATAGCGAGGGCTTAAACTTGCTGAATGCAAAACCATATACCCGTTTCAGAGTGGTTTCGCTTACGGTAAGTTTTGTTCCTGCAAATATCATTGCCGAAAGTTCTTTACAATCACCGGGGGTGATGCTCTTAATATCGGAGCGATCCAGCACCCTGATTTTAAGAATTTCAAATAGTGTTGGTGAAAAGGTTATCATGGTTATATGGTTTTATCATTATCATACGTTATTATTATACGTTTGAAGTATGGTAAAATGTTTTGATCCAATTTACCTAATAAAAACGACGTATACCGTATTTATCAAGACATACGTAAATAAAATAGCGCCTGGTTGTAAGAATTTTTTTAATGAACAGAATGAACAATCATGTTTAATATGAATGGTATTTAATGACCACGAAATAAGTGAATAAGATGTATTAATAATATTTCTTGATGCAACTGTACTTTTAGGCTGTGTAATAAATGCACCTACCTTAAATACATTTGCATGAGAACTTCTACTCTCTTTAGCAGGTACATAAAAATTTTATGTTTGCTATTATTTTCTTCAAGTAAAATATTTGGTCAGCATCATTTTGCAACTAACCAGGCAAGCAGCAGCCCGAGTTTGCTTTGCGCGGGGTGCGTTGTAACCAACCAGGGTAACGCTGTCGACGGAAATCTGCAAACCTCATCTACATTAAATTTAACACTTGGGGTATTAGCGCAAACTTACCAGGAGCTTATATTTCCGGGCGCTGCAAAAGTAGCTGCCGGTACCCCGGTAACAATAAAGTTGGGTACTGCGGATAACCTGGCAGATTTGACTGTGCTGGGCGCTGTTACTATACAGGCTTATAACGGCAGTTCGGCCATAGGCAGCCCGGTTGCATTGCCCACTTTGATTACCGCGGTAAGTAATAATAATCAGTACGAAGTTATTATCACCCCCGGCCAAACTTATGACAGGGTTAGGGTGACACTTAACGGCGGCCTGGCTGCCGTGTTAAGCAGTATATATGTGTACGATGCTTTTTATACCGATAACAGCGCCGCCTCATGCAGTGCAGCGTTTGACGAATTGCACGGTATTTCCGCAGGGCTTTTAAACCTGGGGGTAGATATTGGGGGGGTAGCCAATCCACAAAATGCTATTGACGGCAACATCAATACCGCGTCGACATTAAACGCCGGGGTAAACGTTTTGGGTGCCTACGCGCAACAAACCATCATTTTTAATCAAACATCTGTTCTGGGCGATTCTGTTCGGCTCACTATGGCAGTGCCTACAACTTTGTTAAACGCGGGTGTACTATCCAGCATATCGTTGTTAACCTTTAATGGCAATACCAGTAACAACGACGCTGTATTTTTGAACAGCAATTTATTACAGGTGCAATTGCTGGGTTTGTTATCTGTAGGTTCAACCCTTAGTAAGGTTGTTGTAACCTATGCCCCATCTAAACTATTTGATAGGGTACAGGTAAGGCTGGGCAGCGTTGCAGCCAACGTGCTATCAACCCTAAATTTATATGAAGGCGAAAAACTGATTCCGAGGCCGATAATTAAGATTGGTAATGTAGCAACCAACGCTACATCTATTTGCGCTGGCAGTACGGTAAGTTTCAGTGTAAGCCCGGTGCCGAATACCACATTTGCCTGGTACACCACCCAAACGGGCGGCACTGCCATAGCGGGTGCAGGCACCACATTTACAACTCCAGCCTTAAACGCAGCTACAACTTATTATGTAGGTGCAAGTCGCATTGGTTGCACCAACGAGTCTGAGCGGGCCCCGGTGGTGGTTACCGTAAGCCAGATCCCCGCAGCGCCGGTTATTGTCAATGCCAACGCGACTGTTTGCCCTGGGGCTACGGCAACTTTTAGCGCTACGCCGGTAGCTGGAGTTACCGTAAACTGGTATACCGCTGCAACCGGCGGTACACCAATATTTACCGGCAACAACTATACAACAGCCGCTTTGGCAAGTACCACAAGCCTTTATGCCGAAGCTGTGGCCGGCGGTACCTGTGTAAGCCCAACCCGCACAAAAGTTACAGCAACAGTTAGTCCGCTGCCTGTGGTGCCAACCATTACCGCACCGGCCGTAACCATTTGCGATGGGGATGTAGCCATATTATCAATAGCGAACCCTGTTGCCGGCCAAACTTATAATTGGTATGGCGCTTCAACAGGCGGTACCATATTAGGTACGGGCGCAAACTTTACCACTCCCGCATTACATGCCAACACAAATTATTACGCCGAAGCGGTAAATGTAACTGGTTGTGCCAGCGCAACACGTGCACAAGCTACCGTAACGGTAAGCCCTAAACCGGCTAACCCGGTTTTAAGTGCCAATAACTCAACAATTGTCGCCGGCCAAACTGCTACTATAACAGTAAGTAATGCGCAGGCAGGTAACACTTATAACTGGTACACATCGGCAGCTGCGGCTACGCCGGTGTTTACAGGTAACCCTTATACTACCCCTTTATTGTATAGCAGCACTACTTATTATGTAGCGGCTGTAAATGCGGCCGGTTGCCAATCTGCTGCCAGAACTGCGGTTACCATTAATGTTACCATTAATAATAACGCCCCGTGTACATTTGCCAATCAGCAAACTAATGATGTAAATGGTGTTTGCGTATTGTGCGGTATCACCAATCCTTTGCTGGCGACTGATGCTGATACTACCACGGCATCAACCTTAACAGTAACTGCCGGTTTATTGGGCGGATACAGTGAGCAAACCATCCAGTTTCAACAAGCAGGTTTTGCAAAAGATACTATTAAACTGGTATTACAAAGCCCGGTTGGCCTGGCCGATGCAGGTGTGTTGAGCGCTATACAGGTATCGTTGTTAAACGGTGCTACGGTAGCTAACACTTATACATTGGATAATAACCTTATTACGGTGAGATTGCTAAACGGCACTAACCGTTATGTAGTTTTAATCCCTGCTACCGCGGCTTATGACAGGTTGCAGATCAGGCTTAACTCCGGTATCGCCAATCTGCTTACATCATTACAGATTTATTACGCTGTACAGCAATATCCCAAACCAATATTTAACCCTGCATCAACAGAAGTTTGTAAGGGCAGCCCTGCTACGGTATCTATTACCGCGCCATCGCCTGCAAATGGCACATTTAACTGGTATGCGGCTCCAACCGGAGGTTCGTCATTACACACCGGTACTACTTATACTACACCGGCGTTAAATGCCAATACTACTTATTATGTAGAATATAGCCGAGGTACCTGCGTAAGCCCAACGCGCTACGCGGTTACCGTTACGGTAGATGATCCGCCGGCGAAACCAGTGGTTACACCAACCAGTGCCAGCATTAACAGTGGGCAAACCGCTACATTTAAAGCAACTGCTGTTACCAACGCTACCATTAACTGGTATACACAAGCCACCGGCGGTACGCCTGTATTTACCGGAGGCACATTTACTACCCCGGTTTTAAATGCCAACACCACCTATTATGCCGAAACTGTTTTAGGTAACTGCGTATCACCAGATAGAACCGTGGTTCCGGTAACGGTTACACCAGTGGTTATCCCCGATGTAACTGTAAACCCGCCCACTCAGGCCGTAAACGCCGGTACATCGGCAACTATTACCGCATCATCAACCACGCCGGGTACTATATTTAACTGGTACACTACACCAACGGGTGGTACCAGTATATTCACAGGCGCCACATTTACGTCGCCGGCGGTATTTAGCAATACTACTTACTATGCCGAGGCTGTGGTTACCGCTACCGGCACCAAATCGGCAACCAGGGCGGCAGGCAGCGTTACTGTAAACCCGGTTGGCAGCAACCCGGTACCTTGCGACGCCGCCATTGCCCAAACCAATACTACCAGCGGTTTGCTTTGTGTACTTTGCGGCATCGGTAATCCTGGCGGCGCTATTGATGCCAACAGCAATACCTTCTCGCAATTAAGCACGCCTGTAGGTTTATTAGGGGGCTATTCGCAACAGACACTTCAGTTTGCTAATGTGGCTCATGTTGGTGATAGCGTAATTGTTGACCTGGGTATTCCCGGCAGCCTGGCCAGTGTAGGCGTATTATCGCAAATTAGCCTGGCTACTTACAATGGGGCTACTTACAATAATGACCGTACTAATGTTAATGGCAATTTATTAACCATCCGTTTGCTGAGCGGGACAAGTTTGTTCCGTGTAGCCTTTAAAGCCACTGCCGATTTTGATAGGGTAGAGGTTAGGCTTAACTCTGGCGTAGCCGGGGTATTAAACACTTTAAATATTTACGATGCCGCGCAGGAAGTTGCCGCGCCGGTGATCACTGCAAATGCGGTATCAACCTGCGCCGGAACACAGAGCACGCTTACCGCTACAGTACCAAACTACGTTACCGTAAAATGGTATACAACAGCCACAGGTGGTACGCCGGTATTTACCGGGGCTACCTTCAATACGCCTGTTTTAAATGCTACCACAACTTATTATGCCGAAGCAAGCAGAACATCAGACGGTTGTACCCAGGGTACCCGCACGCCGGTAACTGTAACAGTAACCACTACACCTGCAGCACCGGTTATAGCCAATGCTAACGCTACCGTTTGCCCTGGCTCAACAGCAACATTCAGCGCAAGCCCGGTTACAGGCGTAACCATAAACTGGTATACCACTGCAACCGGCGGCACCCCGGTATTTACGGGCAACAGTTATACTACAGCAGCATTAAACTCAACCACCAGTTTTTATGCCGAGGCAGTAGCCGGCGGAACCTGCATAAGCGCGACCCGCACCAAAGTAACTGCAACGGTTAGTGCCTTACCATCGGCACCAACCATCAGCACGCCAACCGTAACCATTTGCGATGGCGATGTCACCATCCTATCAGTAGCTAACCCGGTTGCCGGGCAAACCTATAACTGGTACAGTACCGCTACAGGTGGTACCGTGCTATACACTGGTGTAAACTTTACCACGCCGGCCTTACATGCCAATACCAATTACTATGCAGAGGCGGTGAATGTAACCGGCTGTACCAGTGCAAGCAGATCGCTGGCGGCGGTAACTGTTAGCCCAAAACCGGCTAACCCTGTTTTGGCGGCCAATAGTTTAACAGTTGCGGCAGGCCAAAGCGCTACGATATCTGTTACCAACGCGGAAACCGGTGTTACTTACAATTGGTACACTTCGGCAGCGGCGGCTACCCCGGTATTTACAGGGAATACTTACACTACGCCATTATTATACAGCACCACCACCTACTACGTGGCGGGTGTTAACGCGGCGGGCTGTCAGTCGGCCGCCCGTACTGCCGTAACCATTAATGTTACTATAAACAATAACGCGCCTTGTTCATTTGCCAACACGCAAACCAATGATGTAAATGGTGTTTGCGTACTGTGCGGAATTACCAACCCGTTATTGGCAACTGATGCCGATACAACTACCGCGTCTACCTTAACAGTAACCGCCGGTTTATTGGGAGGCTACAGTGAGCAAACTGTGCAGTTTCAACAAGCTGGTTTTGCCGGTGATACCATCAGGCTGGTTTTACAAAGCCCTGTAGGTTTGGCCGATGTGGGTGTGTTGAGCGCCATCCAGGTATCGTTGCTAAACGGTGCTACCGTGGCAAATACTTACACTTTAGATAATAACCTTATCACGGTGAGATTGCTGAGCGGCACAAACCGTTACGTAGTGCTCATTCCGGCAACCGCGGCTTACGATAGGTTGCGCATCAGGCTTAACTCTGGTGTGGCTAATCTCCTTACCTCATTACAGGTTTACTATGCATTGCAGCAATATCCAAAACCAATATTTAACCCGGCATCAACTGAGGTTTGTAAGGGTAGCCCTGCCGTGGTTTCCATTACTGCACCATCGCCTGCAAACGGAACGTTCAACTGGTATGCTACCCCAACAGGTGGCGCGTCATTACATACCGGCACTACTTATACTACACCGAACCTGAATGCCAATACTACTTATTACGTTGAATACAGCCGAGGTACCTGCGTAAGTCCAACACGTTACGCGGTGGTGGTTACGGTAGATGATCCACCGGCAAAACCAACGGTGATCCCTGCCAGTGCCAGCATCAACACCGGCCAAACCGCTACATTTAAAGCTACAGCGGCCACCAATGCCACTATTAAATGGTATACACAAGCCACCGGCGGTACAGCGGTATTTACCGGAAGTACATTTACCACGCCGGCTTTATCAGCCAATACAACATATTATGCCGAAACCGTTTTGGGTAACTGCGTATCACCAGACAGAACCGTTGTTCCGGTTATCGTTACACCATTGGTTATACCAGATGTAGCAGTTGCACCGCCAACACAGGCTGTAAACGCGGGTACATCGGCTACCTTAACCGCTTCATCAACAACTCCCGGTACTATATTTAACTGGTATACTACCGCAACCGGTGGCACCAGCATTTATACCGGCGCTACCTTTACGTCGCCGCCATTGTTTGCGCCAACCACTTATTATGCTGAGGCCGTAGTGAGTGCAACAGGCTCAAAATCGGCTACCCGTGCAGCTGGAAGCGTTACCATCAACGCCATCAGCAATAATCCGGTACCTTGCGACGCGGCTATCGACCAAACCAATACCACCAGCGGCACACTCTGTTTACTTTGCGGTATCAATAATGCCACCGGATCTGTTGATGCCAACAGCAATACCTTCTCGCAATTGAGTACGCCAGTAGGTTTATTGGGTGGCTATTCGCAACAAACATTGCGCTTTGCAAACACAGGCCGGGCAGGCGATACCGTAGTGGTTGACCTGGGTATACCGGGTGCATTGGCCAGTGTAGGGGTGCTATCGCAAATTAGCCTTGCTACCTATAACGGTGCTACTTATAATAACGATCGTTTTAATGTAAATGGTTCGTTGTTAAGCATCCAATTACTAAGCGGTACAAGCCGTTTTAGGGTTGCATTTAAAGCCGGTGCCGATTTTGACAGGATTGAGGTTAGGCTTAATTCAGGAGTTGCCGGTGTTTTAAACACATTGAATATTTATGATGCCGCGCAGGAAGTAGCCGCGCCGGTAATTACGGCCAATGCTGTAACCGCCTGCTCCGGAACACAAGCCACACTTACCGCCACAGTACCAAACTATGTTACGGTAAAATGGTACACCACCCCTACAGGTGGCAACCCTGTATTTACGGGAGCAACATTTAATACACCGGTTTTAAATAGCACAACAACCTACTACGCCGAAGCCAGCAGAACAGCTGATGGCTGTACCCAGGTTACCCGTACACCGGTAACTGTTACAGTAACGCCGACTCCGGCAGCACCGGTGGTTGCAACAGCAAATGTTACCATATGCTCGGGTTCGCCGGCTACGTTTGCCGCAACACCTGTAAGCGGAGTTACTTTTAATTGGTATACAGCTGCAACCGGCGGTACATTGGTACATACCGGTAATAGCTATACTACAGCCGCGCTAAGCCAAACAACATCGTACTTTGTTGAAGCCGAAGGTGCAGGTTCATGCGGAAGCTCTACCCGTACACAGGTAACAGCCAACGTAACCGCTACCCCATTGGTACCACAGGTTGCACAGGCTACGGTGCAAACCTGTTCAGGCTCATCAGCTGTATTATCGGCCTCATCTACCCAGCCGGGCGTTACCTTTAACTGGTACACTGCTGCTACCGGCGGTACGCCAATATTTACCGGGGCACAATTTACCACCCCGAACCTTAATGCCAATACATCTTATTATGTAGAGGCAGCAGCAGGCAGTTGTGTTAGCTCAACCAGGGCAAAAACAGATGTTGTGGTTAACCCAACTCCTGTTGCACCAACTTTAACTGTAACACCATCTAATGCCCAGATCACTTCCGGTCAAACGGCGGTAATTAAAGCGACATCAAGCACCGCCGGGGCTGCCTTTAATTGGTATACCGCGGCAAGTGGCGGCTCGCCTATTTTTACCGGCGCAACATTTACTACCCCGGCGCTTACCTCAAGTATGGTATACTATGTTGAAAGTACACTTGCCGCAACAGGCTGTACCAGCCCAACACGCACACCGGTTACCATTACGGTGAATCCAATTTTCTCAACTTCGTGCGATTTTGCATCCACACAAAACTTTACCGCTACAGGTATTTGCGTAGGTTGTACAGTTACTAACCCTAATAATGCCGTTGATGCTGATACCACCAGCTCCAGTCAGCTACAATTGGCTGTAAGTTTATTAGGAGGCAATGTTAGTCAGCAACTGATATTCAGCGATCCTGGTGCTGTGGGCGATAGCGTAACCATTAAGCTGGGATTACCCATAAGCCTGCTTACCGCCGGCGTGCTTGATGGTGTGCAAATAGCATCATACAATGGCGCTACATCTAATAACGACGCCATTAAGCTGAGTAGTAATTTGCTACACATTCGCCTGTTGGCCGGCTCACAAACCGCCATCATCAGGTTTGCGCCTAAAGGGGTTTATGACCGGGTAGAAGTAACCTTGTTGGGCGGTGTTTTATCAGCCCTCAATTCGGCCAACATTTATTACGCCACCAAACAGGTTGACGCGCCAAAACTTGCCGCTTCAACAGATAATATTTGCCAGGGGGGCACAGCCACATTTACTGTGAGCAACCCGAAAGCAAACGTAACTTACAAATGGTATACGGCAGCGGTAGGTGGTAGCCTGGTACATACCGGTGCAACCTATACTACTGGGGCGTTAAACGCAACTACAACTTATTATGTAGAGAGCAGCCGCAGCGCCAATGGTTGCGTTAACCCTAACCGGGTAGCTGCTACGGCCAACGTAACGCCATCGCCTGTTAACCCGGTATTGGCCAGCAATAACGTAGAGATTTGCGCGGGCAATAACGCCACCTTAACCGTAACCAACGCGGGCACTGCCACAGTTAAATGGTATGATGCCGCTACCAACGGTAATTTATTATTTACAGGTACTACTTACACCGTAAACCCTGTTACCACACAAACATACTATGCCGAAATAAGCAATGGTACCTGTACCAGCCCGGCCCGTACATTGGCCACTGTAAAGGTTGATGCAAGGCCATCTAAACCAGGTGTTGTTGCTGCCGATGTACAGGTTTGTGCTAACAGCACAGCTGTGTTGAGCGTATTAACACCGGAAGCCGGCGTTACCTACAGCTGGTACACAGCCGCGAGCGGTGGTGCAGCCGCAGGCACAGGGGCAACCTTTACTACGCCTGCCATCAGCCAGAATATTACTTATTATGTTGAGGCATCAAACACCACAACAGGTTGTATCAATAATGGCGGCCGCACCCCGGTAAATATTACCGTAAGTGGTGCCTTAACAGCGCCGACATTAAGCGCCGCGACTACGCAAGTTTGTAGTGGTGGCAGCGTAACCGTTAGCGTAAACAGCCCGGTAGCCGGTTTGGTTTATAACTGGTATACCGCAGCTACTGGTGGCACACCAATATTTACAGGTACCACATTTACCGCCAATAATTTGCTGGCCAACATCAGCTACTATGTTGAAGCTGCCAACAGCAGCGGCTGTGTGAGCGCCACACGTACTAAAACAGATGTCACTGTGTTGCCAATACCAACGCCACCACAGGTTACCGCGCCGGCAGGAGGCTTGAGCGCCTGCGATGGCTCGACCATTACCATCAGCATAACCAACCCGCAAGCTGATCAGGTTTACCGTTGGTATAACTTTGCTACGGGTGGTACATTGCTATTCACCGGGACACAATTTACAACGCCTGCCATTACGGCTACAACCACCTATTATGTTGAGGCAGCAACCGCAGGCAATTGTAACCCATCGGCCCGTACCCCGGTTACAGTTACTTTAAGTCCGCTGCCGCCAGATCCTACCGTTACGGCATCAACAGTGCCGGTGTGTGCAGGCGCGAGTGCGACCTTATCTGTAGCATCGCCACTGGCAGGCATTACCTATACCTGGTATGATTCGCCGGCGATGACAACCGTATTGTTTACAGGCAGTACATATGTTACCGGTCCGATATTAACCAGTACCAATTTCTACGTATCGGCTGCTAATACTTCGGGTTGTAACAGTAGTAACCTGGCCCAGGTAAGGGTAAATATTATTCCACCGCCATCTGCCCCGGTTGTTGCAGGCGGCGCGCCGGTGCAAACCTGCGCAGGCTCAAAAGCTACCTTAAGTATTGATAACCCAACCGCTGGCTTCACCTATAACTGGTATGCCGCGGCAACCGGTGGTACTCCAATATTTACAGGAACCAGCTTTACTACTGCTAACTTATCGGCAGATGTTTCCTACTATGTTGAGGCAGTGAACGGCACGGGCTGTGCATCATCCAGCCGAACTAAGGTAGATGTACATGTAAACGCTTTACCTGTTTCTCCGGTGGTAATAGCACAGGGAGGTTCAACAACACCAACAGTTTGTTCGGGCAATTCGGCAACGCTTATTGCTACCAGCACAACCCAGGGTGTTACCTTTAACTGGTATACCGTTGCCCAGGGTGGCACACCGGTATTTACCGGCGCAACTTATGTTACGCCGCCAATATCGGCCACAACTACGTATTATGTTGAGGCAGTTAGCATAGCGGGAGGCTGCGTGTCATCAACCCGCACGGCGGTACAGGTAACTACAGGTAATACAACCGCGCCAACGCCAACAGTTGATGCAGCGGGATTAACCGTATGCCAAAACAGTATTACAACCATCAATGTAACCAATCCGGTGGCTGGTACAACGTATAATTTCTATACAGCGGCAACAGGTGGTAATTCGGTTTATACAGGTGCCAGTTTTGTAACACCGGCTATCACCCAAAATACAACCTACTATGTTGAGGCTACAGATGCTCAGGATTGTAAACCATCGGCAAGGCTGGCTGCAAATGTTACCATAGTACCGCAACCGGGTACACCGGCGTTAACCAATGCAACGGTTGCTGTTTGCGCGGGCAGCACGGCAACACTTGCTATAGCATCGCCAAACGCGGCCTTAACGTACAATTGGTATTCATCGGCAGCAAAAACAACCAAATTGTTTACCGGTACAACCTATACAACGGGAGTAATTAACACCAACACTACATTTTATGTAGAGGCGGCCAATGGCTCATGCGCCAGTTCGGCGCTGGCAACCGCTCAGGTAAACGTAAACAGCGCGCCGGTAGCCCCGGTATTGGTTAATAACGCTGTTATTGATTGCCAGGGCGGACAGGCTACCTTGAGCATTGCTAACCCGCAAAATGGCTTTACTTATAACTGGTATGCGAGCACTACAGGCGGTACGCCATTGTTTACCGGTGTTAATTTTGTAACGCCTGCATTGGCAGCATCGGCCACCTACTATGCCGAAGCCGTTAATAGTACCGGTTGCGCGTCGGCCACACGTACAAGTGCTTCTGTAACTGTAACCTCTGCACCAACCGCGCCACAGGTAAATGCCGCAAATGTTGCCATATGCTCTGGTACAACAGCTAACTTATCTGTAACGCCGGCAGCTAATACCAGTATAAACTGGTATGCTAATGCTACAGGCGGTGTTCCTTTAGCTACTGGAGCAAGCTTTACCACACCGGCACTCAGCAACAACACCACCTATTATGCCGAGGCGGTTAATACCGGGGGCTGTGCATCTACAACGCGCACCGTGGTAACAGTAACCATACTACCTGCTTTAACCGCGCCTGTTGTAAGCGCAAGCAATACAAGCAATACGGTAGTTACGTTTACATGGGGCGCGGTACCAGGCGCTACCGGTTACCAGGTAAGTGTTGATAATGGTACCACCTTTATAACGCCAAGTTCGGGCAGCGCGGGGACCACTCATGAAATAAGCGGTTTAAGCGCCAACCAAACAGTAACCCTTATTGTGCGGGCAGTAGGCCCATGTGGTTTGGGCGATAATTCGGCCAAGGCTACAGCTACCACCAATAATCCATTTGGTAACGGAATTTTTGTACCGAATGTGTTTACGCCAAATGGGGACGGCAATAACGATTTATTGCAGGTGTTTGGTAATACCATTCAAAGTTTAAACTTCTCTATTTACGATCAATGGGGCGAACTACAGTTCCGCACCACCAATAAATCGGCCGGATGGGACGGTACTTATAAAGGGCACGCCCAGCCTGTTGGTGTATATGTTTACTACCTAACCGGCTTAACAACCGATGGGCAGCCGATAAAAATGAAGGGAACCGTAACACTGTTAAGATAAAAGTATTATGTGCCCCAAGCTATTGGGGCACATAATCAACATCAATATAAATAACCTATACTATGAAAAAATTACTTTTGATGATGATGGCGGTGGTGCTTCAAATGGGGCTTACCAGCCGCGTAAAGGCTCAGATAGATCCGCATTTTTCGCAGTACTATGCCTATCCAATATACCTTAATCCGGCTTTAACCGGTGTTATTAATGGTGATTTGCGGGTTAACGCCAATTTTAAAAATCAATACGCCACTATCAACAACGCTTATCAAACCGAAGGGCTTTCGTTAGACTATCGCCCTACCGATAAAGTAGGTGTGGGGTTTAACGTATTGAACCAGGCAGCCGGCGATGTAGGCTACAATTATTTTGCCGCTTACGGTACTTTTGGGTATGCCATAGCGATATCAAATGATGGGTATAAAAAATTAAGCTTCGGGATTAACGCCGGTGTTATTAACCGCAGCTTTGATCCCTCAAAAGCCCAGTTTGGCAGCCAGTATAATCCAAACAGCGGCTTTGACCCCACCTTACCAAGCAACGAAAACTTTTTAAATACGAATGCCACCATCTTTGACGCGGGCGCGGGTGTCTTTTATTATGACGGTGATCCACTGCATAATGCCAACTTATTCGGGGGAGTAAGTGTAGGACACCTGGCCCGCTCCAAAGACCCATTCGCTGTTGACGGCAGCCAGAGCAAGCTGCCGTTACGATATACCGTACATGGCGGTGTGCGTATAAAAGCGTCAGACCTTTTTGATGTAATACCACACGCCATTTACATGCGCCAGCAAAAAGCCCAGGAAAAAGCCGTAGGGGCCTATGCCGAACTGAAAATGCCCGATGATAAGGGTTTAATATTTGGCGGTATGTACCGCTTTCAGGATGCCGCTATTGCTAATATTGGCTACCATGTAAACAGTATGATTATTGGTGCCAGTTATGACTTCAATACCTCGTCGCTAAGCCGGGCTACCGCAAGCCAGGGTGGGTTGGAGTTGTCAATCAGCTACGTATTCCGCAAACGGATTCAGGAACCAGAACCCGTTTGTCCAAGGTTATAAATCTCCCAAATCCATGAAGAAGATATTTTTTACCACACTCCTGCTTATCTCCATTATTGCGGCAAAGGCCCAGTATAAGGCCAGTCCGCGTGCCTTTGGCGATAAGGCTTTTAACAATAAAGACTACTACGAGGCAGCTTATTATTATAAACAAGCTGCCGAAGGCTTAAGCCTGGTTAAAAAGCAGGCCATTCCGTACCATGCCGATAGTAAGGCCGATAAAAACATCAAATCGACAGATAGGGCATACATCTGCTATCAACTGGCAGATTCATATCGTCTTTATGAAAATTACCTGGAGGCCGAGGGCTGGTACTACAATGTAATTAATGAAAATTACGAGGCCGAATACCCTTTAGCCCGTTTTTGGTATGGCGTGTGTATGCGTGCCAATCAACATTTTGATGAGGCTATTGTGCAGCTTGAGCAATTTAACCAAAGCTATACCGGCGATAGCAAGTACAAGCTGATGGCTGAAAAGGAAATTAAAAATTGTCGTTTCGCTAAAGAGCAGTATCAATACCCTTTGCTGATAGAAGTAAAAAAAATGGCGGGGGCCTATGATTCGGACGGGTCTGATTACGCCATGATTCAGCGGGATGGTAATCGTTATTTCACATCGTCGCGCTTCCTTAAAAACGAACGTAAACACCTAAACCGGGTTTATACTATAGCTAAAGATAAGCCGAATGATCCGGTAGCTATCGACTTTAAGAACGATGCCAGTAAACTGAACATTGAATACGGCACACCGGCTTTTAGCCCAGATGGGCAGCGGATGTATTTTACCCGCTGGTATAAAGATGGCAGTAAAATAATACACGGTATTTACTACAGCCAGCTTACCGGCAGCGAATGGGGGAGCCCCCAAAAAATGGGCACCAACGTGAATGCCGACGGTTTTAACTCTATACAGCCTTTTATTACTGCCGATGGTAAGCAACTGTACTTTGTATCTAATAAACCGGGAGGCCAGGGTGGCGATGATATTTGGGTAAGTGATTTGGATGCAAGCGGCGACGCGGTTAACTCTACCAACCTGGGCACTACCATTAATACCCCACAGGATGAGCAGGCTCCCTATTATGATGCGGTAAATAAAAGACTCATTTACAGTTCAAAAGGGTTTGTTGGCTTAGGTGGTTTTGATTTTTACGATAGCTGGAATAACAATAATACCTGGAGCGAACCGAAAAACTTAGGTTACCCGATGAATTCGGCAAAGGATGATTTGTATTACCTGCCCGATCATGACGACAGCAATAAATTTTACATCAGCAGCGACCGCGAATCTGATTGTTGTTTAAATCTGTTTGAAGGTGTGGATAAAAAGCATATTCTGAGTGGTTTGGTGGTTGATTGCGATACGCACAAAGGGCTGCCAGGTGTCAAGGTGAGCTTTATTGACTCTTTAACTAAACAAATCATGAAAAGCGTGGTGACCGATAACACTGCCCGTTATGCTTTTACGGTTACATCTAAAAGGCCAATTCAGATCAGTTTGGAAAAACAAGGTTATTTCACCAAAGTATTGCCTGCGCCGGGCAGCGGCCAAATGAATGGCGATACGCTAAATAACCCTGATATATGCCTGCAAGCCTTTGTGGTTGATAAACCTATAGTGATCAAAAACGTGCTTTACGATTTTAACAAAGCAACCCTGCGCGAAGAATCAAAAACAGTACTGAACGAACTGGTAACCATATTAAAAGATAACCCTAAAATAAAGGTTGAGCTAAGCGCGCATACAGATTCAATAGGATCTGATAAATATAACCTGAAACTATCGCAGGCCCGCGCCCAATCATGTGTGGATTACATTATAGCCAGTGGTATTGATGAAAGCCGCATTTATGCCAAGGGGTACGGCAAAAGCCGCCCGATAGCGCCAAACTCTTTACCCAATGGCAAGGACAATCCGGAAGGGCGGCAGTTAAACAGGCGTACAGAGTTTAAGGTACTAAAAATAGAGTAGGAAATAGAATCAACAGTCAAGAATCAGGAATCAAGACTCTTTTGGAAGTAGGTTATAAATAAGATACAATCAAAGATATAGACAAATAAAGCATCAGGAGCAAAACATTGACGATGATGATGAACAGATAAAAAAGAGCGACAGGGAAAAAGTCTTAACTCTTGATTCTTGACTCTTGATTCTCGCGAAGAAATAATTAATCAAATTAAATAATCCCTCAACACAAAAAACATGAATCACGACAGAGTTTCGCAAAGCAGACCACTGCTTAAAACCAAGGGTTTTTCAAACCTTCATTTGGAGATATTTGAATATATACTGATTGGCAAAACCAACCGCGAGATAAACCGAATGTTGGGTTACACCCAACGCTCGCACGCGGTTGTTGATCATTCGCGCAAAGTGATGTATAAGCTACTGGCCATGGAAGATTTGCATCGGGCCGATTTTACCGAGCGGGTGGCCTATCCCCGCAAATTTCAGTTTTGGTGGATGAAGCTGCTTGTGAAACATAAAGATGCATTAGTTTTTAAAGCCATAGCGGCAAAATTTTACGAATAGGTATGGATTTGGATAATAAGTAAAAGCCAGGCAAGTTTGATTGTACTGGCTTTTTTGTTTTAGTTTTTTACGGCTTAAACCATCGGCATGACTAATTGGTCATATTGGCGATATAGTTGTTAAAATATAAAACCTTATCCAAATTTAAATGTACTTTTCTGCAACCTATTTATGATGATATCCAAAAGCTTGTTAACCGGCGTCGATATGCCGGAACTTATTAAAAACGAAACTGTTGCAGATATATTTAGAAATGCCGCTGCTCAACATCAATATAAAACCGCGCTTGTTTTTGGCAATAAGCAGGTAAGTTACGCGCAATTAAATGAATGGAGCGATTATATCGCTTACTTTATATCAACCCAAGGGATTGGCCCCGGACATTCCGTTGGCGTTTGGCATACCCGCGGGTTAGAATTGCATGCCGTAATTTTAGGTATTGTAAAATCGGGCGCGGCCTATGTTCCGCTTGATCGTGAAATGCCCGAAGAACGCCTGCAGATTGTTTTGCAGGAGGTAGGAGCTTCAGCCTGTTTTAGTGATGGAGTGCCAAATCTTCCAATCCCGGTATTTACTGTACCTGCCATGCAGGAAAACTACGAGGAATTTACTTTGCCGGCTGGTCCTACAGCAAATGACCGGGCTTACGTGCTATACACATCTGGCAGTACCGGCAAGCCAAAGGGTATACCGATACTGCATCGCAATATTTGCCACTTGATCCGCTCCGAACAAAATGTGATTGGTATTAAGGCTGATGACAGGGTTTACCAGGGTTTCTCCGTATCGTTTGATATGTGGTGCGAGGAAACTTACATCAGCTACCTGGCCGGTGCTACAATTTGGGTGGCCGATGCTACTACGGCAAAATCCATCGACGAGCTGAGCGAAACTTTAAGACAGCAAAAGATCACCATTTTACATGCCGTACCCAGCTTATTGGCTGTAATTGATGATGATATTCCGTTACTGCGTATGGTTAATGCCGGTGGCGAAGCCTGTACAACCGCGGTTTTAAACCGGTGGAGCAAGCCCGGCAAAAACGTTTTTTATAACAGCTATGGGCCAACAGAAACTACGGTTACTTCAACCATGGTGGCGCTGAAGCCCGGCGAAAAGATAACCATTAGCGGTCCGCTGCCGAACTATAATCTTGCGGTTATCGACCCTCAGTTTAACCTGTTACCGGTAGGGCAGCAGGGCGAATTGATTATTTCTGGCCCGGGGTTATGTGAAGGATACGTTAATCGCCCGGAACTGACTGCCGAAAAATTTCTGAGCAAACCGTCATCATTAGTTGATTTGCCCGGCGACCGTATTTACCTGAGCGGCGATGCGGTAGTAATGCAGGCTGACGGCAGTATCGACTTTCACGGCCGCCTGGACGACCAGGTGAAACTGCGCGGTTACCGGATAGAACTGGGAGAAATTGAGGCTCGCCTAAACCAATTAGATGAAGTGGCAACGGCAGCGGTGGCGTTAAAAAAAGATGCTACCGGGCAGGATCAAATGGTGGGTTATGTGACTTTAAAAGCCGGTTATGTATTGGAGGAACACCATGCCCGCACCAAATTGGCCGAGGTATTACCGCCTTATATGGTGCCTTTGGTTATTGTGGTGCTCGATAAACTACCACGCCTATCAAGCGGTAAAATAGATAGGAAAGGTTTACCGGTGCCACAGGCGTTGTTGGAGGTTAAAGCACAGGAAGAAGTAAAGATCAATGCTACCGATCCATTGGCCGTGAAGGTAATGGCCGGGTTAAACCATATTTTCCCCGGCAGGGAGATCACGCCCGAATCTGATTTTTTTACAGATCTGGGTGGACATTCTTTACTGGCCGCAAGTTTTTCATCGTGGTTGAGGCAGGAGGCCGGCGTACAGCATGCATCGTTAAAAGATATTTATACCAACAGGCCTGTTAAAAACCTCATCAATACATGGGAGGTTGCCGAAAAGGTTATTGAACAGAAAGCGCATGTAAAAAAAGAGCCTTTTCATGCCATATCATCATTGCGGTATTGGCTATGCGGCATTGCGCAGGGCTTTTCTTTATTGGTTATATACGGGCTATTTGCCATTCAAATTATTATCCCTTACCTGGGCTATTATTACGTGGTGGCGGGTACAGAAAGCGGGCGGGATAACCGTACCGTAGCTTTAGTTACCGCTTTGTTTTTATATTGCCTGGTGCCACCGTTTTTATCGATGGTGGGTATAGCGGCTAAATGGCTGTTATTGGGCAGGGTTAAAGAGGGCGAACACCCGCTTTGGGGCTGGTATTATTTTAAATATTGGTTGGTAGATAACCTGTTGAAATTATCTCCAGCGCAATTCATGAACGGAACCCCCATTTACCCTTTATATTTAAGGCTATTGGGAATGCGCATAGCTAAAGACGCGCAGATAAGCTCCATAACCGTAGGTGCTTATGACCTGGTACAGATTGACAGCGACGCCAGCCTTAGCTCGGGCGTGGTATTGGATAACGTTACGGTAGAGAATGGCCTCATTAAATTTACGAGTATAAAAATTGGTGCTCATGCTTATATAGGCAGCAACGCGGTAATATCGGGCAGCGGGGCTATGGAAGACTGGACCGAGTTGCAGGATCTGAGTCACCTGCAAAGCGGCAAAACCATTAAGGCTTATGAAGTTTGGAAAGGAAGCCCGGCCGAAAAATCGCACGATGCCAAACCCGAAGAATTACCACAGCCATTCCAGGCTAAGTTTTTGAAAATTAAAACTTACGGCGTTTTATATTCATTGCTGCTTATTATTTTCCCGGTGGTGGTATTGCTGCCGCTGTTGCCCGTGATAGAAATCTTGAACTATTTGGACTTAAACGCGCCAGATTATAATTTCAGTTATTTTATCCATATACCGCTACTTACGCTGTTGTACATCGTGATTTATGCTTTTGAAACGGTGTTGTTATCAAGGTTGCTGTTATGGGGAATTAAACCAGGTACTTACCCGGTATATAGCAGCACTTACGTACGTAAATGGCTATCAGATCAAATGATTTCTGTAGCACTTATTGTATTGCACCCGGTTTACGCTACCGTATTTGTTTCGTTTTTCTTTAGGATGTTAGGAGCCAAAATTGGAAAAAATACCGAGATATCAACTGCAAGCAACGTAACACACACCATGCTTACCATCGGCAATGAATCATTCATTGCCGATGCGGTGACTTTGGGCGAGGAAGACATCCGGGCGCAAAGGCTTATCTTAAATAACACTACTATAGGTAACAGTAGTTTTGTGGGCAACAGCGCGCTAATTCCGCAAGGATATACCCTGGGCGATAACATGCTGATTGGGGTACTATCTGTACCACCTACCATTGAGCAGCAGGCCGATAACCCCTTGGGTGATTGGTTTGGCTCACCGGCTATCGCGTTGCCGCGCAGGCAAAGCAGCGGCGAGTATCCGGCATCGCTCACCACAACACCATCATGGGGGCGCAAAATTGCCCGTGGTACTATTGAAACCATCCGCATCATTTTGCCAGAAACGGTAATCATTTGTTGTAGTGTGTTGTTGATAGCCTATTTTCACGATTTGCTTAAAGATCGTACGCCCATGCAAATCCTGGCACAGATGCCCAAACTGCCTTTTTATTACCTGTATTATATGGGCATGCCGGCCTTGCTGGTTACCGTGATTATGAAGTGGGTTTTTGTTGGCAAGTACAAGGTAGAACAAAAACCAATGTGGACGCATAAGGTTTGGCGCAGCGAAGCCGTAACCAGCACCTACGAAGCGCTGGCTGTTCCTTTCTTTTTAGAGTTTTTAAAAGGCACACCGTTTTTGCCTATGTTTTTAAGGTTGTTTGGTGTTAAAATAGGCAAACGCGTATGGCTTAATACTACCGATATTACCGAACATGATATGGTTACCATTGGTGACGATGCCGCGTTGAACGAAGATTGTGGTCCGCAAACGCATTTGTTTGAAGACAGGGTGATGAAAGTAGGCACCGTAAGCATAGGCGCGCGTACCAGCATTGGTACCCGCAGCATTATTTTGTACGATACCCAAATTGGTGATGATGTGAAACTGGAACCTCTATCATTGATTATGAAAGGCGAGCAGCTTGCACCGGGAACCGAGTGGACAGGCAGCCCGATAAGGGCGTTGAGTTAATTACAAAACAATAAATAAAAGAATATGATTATTTTAAAATCGGAGAAATTTGCATTGCATAGCCGCCTGGTGAGATTTGTTAATGAAAATAATATAAAGCGCGAGGATATATTGACTATAACTGATGGTCCGCAGAGTGTAGTGCTTTATTTTTATGCCGATTCTGAAACCGAAGAAATAACCCACGGTTTGTTTTCGTAAATTCAGCTTATGTTAAAAAAAAGGGTTTTGATAGGTTTAGCATTGTTGAACACTTTTGTTTCGCATGCACAAACTGTATCAAAACCCTTTCCGCAGCATGTAAAATACTTCGCGGGCGCTATCCTTCCCAATCATGTTAGCCGGCAAAAACTGGATAATACTGTGCTGTCTTTTTACCGCCAATGGCAAAGTAGATATGTAAAACCAGCCCAAACAAAGGGGCAAAGCTATATCTGGTTCGAGCGGCCCGGCGGTAATCAATGCGTATCAGAAGGGCAGGGTTACGGGATGATCATTACCGCGCTGATGGCCGGTGCCGATGCATCTGCCCAAACAACTTTTAACGCCCTGTTTCGGTATTACCAGGCCCACCCTACCAAGGCGGGGCAACATTTAATGAGCTGGGCGCAGGATAACCGTGGTAAAAATAGAGATCACTCTTCGGCTACGGATGGCGATATGGATATCGCGTATTCGCTTTTATTAGCCGATAAACAATGGGGAAGTAATGGCGCTATCAACTACCATAAGGAAGCCAAAGCTTTGCTGGTTGATATCATGAAGTACGAGATCAACCAAAAAAGCTTCACCATATTACTGAGCAACGAAACCGAGCCGGATAGTAAGGATTATTACGATACCCGCACATCTGATTTTATGCCATCGCACTTTAAAGCATTCAAAATTGCCACCGGCGATGTTAGTTGGGATAAGGTTACCGCAAGTACGTATAGGTTGTTTGCCACCATGCAGCAAAAATACAGCCCCGATGCAGGCTTAGTGCCCGATTTTATCCAGCAGGTAAATCATAATCCGCATCCGGCCAAAGCCATGTACCTCGAATCGAAATATGATGGTTGCTATAATTACAATGCCTGCCGGGTACCATGGCGTGTAGCCGTTGATTATTTGTTATATGGCGATGCCCGGGCAAAGGCTTTTGTTGCGCCAATAAATACCTGGATCAAATCCACCACATCCGGCAATCCTGATAACATTTCGGCAGGTTATACTTTGGCCGGGAATGATTTGCCTACCCGGCATTTTGAAGCGTTAAGCTTTATAGCACCTTTTGCGGTAGCAGCCACCATCGATACTAAAAACCAGCAATGGCTTAACCATGTTTGGGATTACCTGGTTGGCTTTAAGCTACGGGATTATGATTATTATGATAACAGCATTAAGATGCTTGATATGATCATTTTAAGCGGGAATTATTGGAGGGTGTGATTACATGAGCAAACTACACGGTATTTTAATAGTTGTGTAGTTTAACGAATTAAATATTTGCGTGTTCCCGTGTGGTAAAAATAAGTGGCGCGCCAAGTTCAGCCTCTAACTTGGCTAATGTTTTAAGTGTAAGGTTATGATTGCCTTTAAGCCATTTATTTATTTCTGAAGGTTTTTTGTTCATTTTTTTCGCCAGATCTTTTTGAGTATAGCCGTTTTGCTGCATGAGTTCTTGTATCCTCACTACTATATCGGTATATTGTCTAACAAATATCCTTACCTCCTCGGGTGTTTCATCAAGTATTTTTTGTGCTACTTTACTTCTCATCTGTCTATAATATTATTTCATCTGAATGATCTGTCGAAATAATTTTTCTGTTTATTTCATCAATAATAATTTCGCCATCTTTTAATGCATCTTCAATCCTTTTGGCAAATTGACAAGCTTCTGCCCATTTTAAATGTAAATCGCCGCTTTCCTGATTGGTTCTTGCCGATTTAACGCCACCGTTAAACAATACAACTAAATCATTTCGGTTATTTATGCGTAATGCATAAAGCCGCAACGGAAAATTAGGATAAGCAAACATGATTTGCCTTATTTTAACTTTACCTGTATTCGGCAATCCTGTTACCAAATTTTCCGGGCGATTAAATAACGCATCAATAGCTCCATGATCATCACCAATACTATCCAACACAAAACTTAGAAGCTGTTGCGTAAATCGCTTCAATAAAGGAACATTATTATATTTATTAAAGAACTTATCGGTCTCGCTTTCTGTCGCATCATCCCATCTAACGGTATAAAAAGTACACTTTTTACCTTCATCGTCCCAAACCTCTAATGTAAAGATATTCACTTATAAGTTAATTTGAAATTTTATGTTGTTACAGTTTATAAAATATGTCGATGCAGTGTCAACAATTGAACAATATATAATTCATCGGCCGATTTCATACTAATAATTCCAGGTTTATCTTCATCTTTTATTCACCAATATTTATCCTAAATATGTTAATTTAGTTTTAAATCTAACCTGTATGTTAAACCCGTTGTCGCTTAATCTTTCACAAAACCTGTATGGTAACGAGGTGTTAAAACTTTTGCTATCCGTAGTAGTGGGCTGCATTTTAGGGTTGGAACGTGAGGTAAGGGGCAAATCTGCCGGCTTCCGCACATTGGCATTAATCTGCTTTGGCGCGTCTGTTTTTACCATATGCTCCTACCTGTTAGGTGTTGAAGCCAATCGGGACCGTATTGCAGCCAACATTATTACCGGCGTAGGTTTTTTAGGGGCGGGCGTTATTTTCAGGAATAATTCTTCCGTATCAGGTATTACCACCGCGGCATCCATCTGGATAGCGGCCGCGCTGGGTATGCTGATAGGCATAGGCGAATACATGCTTGCCGGTGTGTCGCTGTTAATGTCGTTATTTATACTTTACGCGCTGGATTTTATACAACTGTGGATAGATGACCGGTTTCAGCACCGTAATTACACCCTGATATTCAGGAGCGAAGATCAATCGATCCTGGTGACCGACGAGCTGAGCAAACTTCAGTTAAAATGCAGGTACACCAAAACCCTCCGAACCGATTCCCAGATCCGTTTCCAGGGGACAATATCCGGTCGCGAAACCAATTTAAAACTGTTTAACGATTGGCTGCTCAAACAGAGTTTTATATACTCAGTTGAGTGGTAACCTCCCATTAAAGTAATCACCTAAATCATCTTAATATCTAACGCATGGCATCTGTTTTTGAAAGAATTAAAAAGTTTAATGAAAACCGGCTGCCCGATATGGTTCAGCTGAAAATGAAGGCTATGGCAGATAGCCCTTTTCGGTTTTTCAGGGGCACCTGTCATTTGTTTTATGAGGATTTAAGCAGCGTTAAAAAGTTTCCCGCCTCGCCCCAGACCTGGATCTGCGGAGATCTGCATCTGGAAAACTTCGGCAGTTTTAAGGGCAATAACCGCATGGAATACTTTGATCTGAATGATTTTGACGAATCTATCCTGGCACCCTGTGCCTGGGAAGTGGTACGCATGCTTACCAGTATTTACGTAGGCTTATCATCGCCCCAGGTTAAGCAAAATGATATTGATGAACTTGCGGAACTGTTTGTTAACCAATATGCCGAAACCTTAAAAATTGGCAAAGCCCGCTATATAGATCCACGCACGGCTACCGGCATTGTACATAAGTTTTTAAAGAACATCAAAAAGCGTAAAGAGAAAGACCTGATTAGTAAGCTGGCCTATACCGAAAAAGGAGGTTATGCCATCAAAATCAACAACCTCACTCATTTTAAAATAGAACGCGATTTAAAAAAGGAATTAAAACAATCCCTAAATGCCTGGTTAAATAAAACAGACAGGCTTAATGACTACAAAGTTAAAGACGCTGCTTTTAGAGTGGCCGGTACGGGTAGTGTTGGCTGTAAGCGGTACATGTTTATGCTGCAGGATGATCAGATTAAGAACAAATTCATTTTTGTGGAATTAAAAGAGGCCATGCAATCGTCGCTAAGTCCGTATGTGAAAGCCAAACAGCCATCGTGGCCTTCGCAGGCCGATAGGGTGATCGGCGTAAAAAAGCGCATGCAAAATGTTTCGCCGGCTTTATTGAGCACCTTTAATTTTAAGGGGATCAACTACGTATTACAGGAGATGCAACCTATGGCTGATAAGGTTAATTTTGAAAATATAGCCGGTAACCGCAAAGATTTGCGCAGCGTGTTAACCGATATGGCTACCCTTACCGCATCGGCCCAACTGCGCAGCGGTGGCATCCAGGGCTCCGCTATTATTGATGAGTTAACCGCGTTTGGAAATGAAATTGACTGGCAAAGCGCATTAAAGTTATACGCCAAAAACTACGCGCAGCAGGTGGTTAAGGATTATGAGGCTTATGTTGTTGATTATAAACAATCATTGCTGGACATCTGATGGTTATCAGACACAGATTTTTGCCTAATAAAATATATACGTATATTTGAATATATAAACACACGTGTAATGACAACTAAGCTCACCTTAACTATTGACGATAGCGTAATCAATGCCGCTAAAAAGTATGCCCGAAAAAAAGGGAATAGTTTATCTGATATTGTCGAGAATTATTTAAAATCTATCACTACCGTTGAAGAGGCTCCTGTTACTTTATCACCTAAAGTAAAAAAACTCATGGGGGTAATTAAGCTGCCCGACGATTTTGACTATAAAAAAGAATTAGGGAATGCATTGTCAAAAAAATATAGCTAAAGCGGTATGAAGCATGTTTTTTTTGATACCAATGTAGTGATTGATTTTTTGGCGGATAGAAAGCCATTTTCAATAGATGCTGCCATCCTTTTTGATTTAGCAGTTAATGAAAAATTAAAGATCTACATCTCGGCAGTTTCCTATAATAATATTTATTATGTGCTAAGGCACTCGTTATCACATCCGGTAACCTTAAGGCTATTAAATGAACTGGCCGATATGACAGAAATAGTTGATGTGACAAATGACGTTATCCGGCAGTCATTAAAAACAGATTTTAAAGATTATGAAGACGCGATTCAATATTATTGCGCCCTTAGCGTATCTGACATTAAATTTATCGTAACCCGCAACACTAAAGATTTTAAAAAGAGTATTCTGCCGGTATTAATGCCCACGGAAGCACTGAAAGTGCTCGAAGAATAAACTTATTAGAGCAAGGAGCAAGGACTGTGGGATAAAAAGAAGGGGCTTGTGCGATTCCTTCCTTGGGGAAGGGGAGGTAGGTGTTAAACGAACATTTCAAACTCCCTTGTAGATGATAACTTGTACAAACCCCTCCCTGCCTTTGCGCTCATTTCCAATCGCGCGCCCTTCCGAGGGAGGGAATAAATGAAAACTACTTCAAACAAAAAATCCCCCGGAAAACTATACCGGGGGACTCATCAATATATAAACAAAAGGTTACCAGAACTTCACATAAAGCATGGTAAGTAATAGCAAGGTTACGATGATGAGGGCCATGGTCGATTTTTCGACCTTAAACATGGCTTTAGGGATATCAAAGGCTTTAGGGTTAATTTTTGGTCCGGCAAGACTTACGGCTACCATCGCTATAATGGTGAACAGGAACGAAAGGCCCATACAAATCAGAAATGGAATTTCCCAGCCGCCTTTACCGTTAGGGAACGCGGTGTAAAGGAAAGTTTCGTGCCCGAACAAGGCAGGCGCGAAATTGTTGAACAATACCGACATCGCGAAGCCCATCAATATGCCCACAATAGCCGCTGCACCGGTAGTGCGTTTCCAAAAGAAACCTAAAATAAATATGGCAAATATACCCGGACTAATATAGCCTGTGTATTTCTGAATATACGTAAAGCCTCCTTCGCCACTAATACCCAGCATATCTTTCCAGGTTAACAGGATGGAAAATATCAGGGCCGCTAATATGGTAAGCTTACCTACCCACACCATTTTACTTTCGTCGGCATCTTTAGCGATGTGCTTTTTGTAAATATCCAGCGTAAAAATGGTAGATATGCTGTTGGCTTTACCCGCTAAGGAAGCCACAATAGCCGCGGTAAGCGCAGCTACCGAAAGTCCTTTTAACCCGGTAGGTAAAAAGCCCAATATGGCCGAATAGGCATTGTCAGAGTTGAAATGTCCACCGGACGCCATTTCCTGCTGCAGGCCGCCATTTTTGTACAATACATAAGCGGCAATACCTGGAATAACTACTATAATAGGCATAGCTAATTTCATTAAACCGGCAAACAGGATACCTGTACGCGCTGTTTTAAGGTTGGCACCCAGCGCACGTTGGGTAATGTACTGGTTGCAACCCCAATAGTTAAGGTTTACAATCCATTGGCCTGCAAAATACATAGCAATGCCCGGCAAGGCAAGGTATTTAGTGATCTCTGCCTGTGGCGCGCCTGGTTTTGGCTTGCTCATCATCATTTTAAAATGCTCCGGCGAGTCTTTAAACATGGTTTTTAATCCGGCCATGGCATCTTTGCCCAAGCCAAAATGTTCACTCACAAGAGTTAAAGCAATATAAGTTGTAGCTAAGCCGCCAATTACCAATACCAGTACCTGTATTACATCGGTAAAGCCAATAACCTTCATACCACCAAGGGTGATAAATAAGGCAAATACAGCTAAAGCGATGATGATAATGTGCATGCTGCCCATATCGCCGCCTATAAGGTTATTTATGGCTAATGCACCCAAATAAAGGATGCTGGTAAGGTTAACAAATATGTACAGGAACAGCCAGAAGATGGCCATAATAAAGCTCACGGTTTCGTTATAGCGGGTGTGCAAAAACTGCGGCATGGTGAAGATTTTGTTCTTCAGATAAACCGGGATAAACCACACGGCCACAATGATGAGCGCGATGGCCGCAACCCACTCATAAGCAGCTACAGCCAAGCCCACCGCGAAACCCTGCCCGCTGGTGCCGATAAACTGCTCGGCCGAAATATTGGAGGCGATAAGCGACGCGCCGATAGCCCACCATGTAAGTGACCCCTCGGCCAGGAAAAAATCATGACTCGCCGATATGCTTGCCTTTTTCTTGCGGCTATACACCCAGTAGCCATAACCGGATACCACAATAAAATAGATCACGAATATGACGTAATCAATGGTTGAAAATTTATTCATAATTGGGTTTAAATTAGTTTGGTTTTATTAGTTCTTTCTTATTTGTAATTATGTTTTAAAACAAGCAACCGGAATCCCATCGTAGGTAGCTTGTTTGGGTTTTTAATTTATAACACTTGTTGCATTTGTGAGCAGTCATGCGGAAACAAGTTCGGGATGACCTATGCTTGTAAAGCCAGACTTACGAAGTTTTAAAAACTTCGTAAGTCTTCTCGACGCAAATCAAAAGTCTTCTCCTTTGGAGAGGATTTAGGTGAGGCATTTTCTTATTTATACGCCACCTCATTCCACAAAATTTCATTTCTGAATTGCGGAATAGTGGTATCCTTACCAATGCGTAAAAACTCAATACCGGCCATATCAGCAAAATCCTGTAAATGTTCGGCAGTAAGGTTTTGGCTGTAGGCAGTGTGGTGAGCGCCGCCACCATAAATCCAGGCTGCGCAGCCGGTTTTCATATCGGGTAGTGGTTTCCAAAGTACACGGGCTACGGGTAGGTTTGGTAAGCTCTCTACCGGCTCAACAGCTTCAACCTCGTTAATCAACAGGCGGAAACGGTTGCCCATATCCACAATAGAAGCATTAAGCGCCGTGCCACCAGCTACGTTAAATACTAAACGTGCAGGATCGGCTTTGCCGCCAATGCCTAATGGATGAACTTCCAAAGAAGCTTTACCACTGGCCAAAGAAGCATCAACCTCTAACATATGCGAGCCTAATACCAAAGCGTTGTTCGGGTCGAAGTGGTAGGTGTAATCTTCCATAAAAGCGTTACCGCCTGGCAGGCCAGCCCCCATTACTTTAAAAGCACGTACCAGGGCTGCTGTTTTCCAGTCGCCTTCACCGGCAAAGCCAAAGCCATCGGCCATCAGGCGCTGGGCCGCGATACCCGGTAGTTGGATCATGCCATGCAAATCTTCAAACGTATCCGAGAAACCTTTAAAGCCACCATCAACCAAAAACTTACGCAAGCCCAACTCAATCTTAGCCGCATCATAAACCGACTGATGTTTAGCTCCTCCTTTTTTCAAATCATCGGCCATGGTATAAGTAGCCTCATATTCTTCAATCAGTTCGCTTATTGATTCTTCGCTTACAGCGTTAATCACCGCAACTAAATCGCCAATACCATAGGTATTTACAGAGAAACCGAATTTTAATTCAGCTTCTACTTTATCGCCATCGGTAACGGCAACAAAGCGCATGTTATCGCCAAAACGGGCAAATTTAGCGCCTTGCCAATCGTACCAGCCGGCGGCGGCGCGGGTCCAGGTTTCAATCTGTGCCAGAGCCTCGGGATCTTGCCAATGACCTACTACTACCTTGCGGTTCATGCGCATGCGCGATACCATAAAACCAAACTCACGGTCGCCGTGGGCGCTTTGGTTAAGGTTCATAAAATCCATATCAATGCTGCTCCACGGAATATCGCGGTTGTACTGCGTATGCAGGTGCAACATTGGCTTTTTCAAAATGCTTAAGCCCCTGATCCACATTTTAGCCGGACTAAAAGTGTGCATCCAGGTAATGATACCGATACAGTTTTCGGCAACGTTGGCCGCTTGCAGGGTTTCGTAAATTTCCTCGGTCGATTTTACAACCGGTTTGTAAACCACACGTACCGGGATGTTGCCGGTAGCATCAATGCCTGCCGCAATTTCCTGCGAGTGCTCGGCAACTTTTTTTAGTGTTTCTTCTCCGTATAAGTTTTGGCTTCCGGTTATAAACCAAACTTCAAATGTTTTAAGGTCGATCATATTTTTAATTAGTGAATTATCGAATTACTGAATTATTGAATTTTTGAGTTGGTGAATTATTGATTGACTGAATTATCGGGTTATTGATTTAGTAAATTAATGTCGAATCCTTTTTAAGACTCTTTTAAATTCAATAATTCAGTCAATCAATAATTCAATAATTACTTAGCTGGTGATAGTCTTAATAAAGTTGCACCGTGCAGGTTAATATTTTGTTGGTAGCTGGTTTTAAACTGGCCAAGGTCTTGTTTTTTCCATAGGTCGCGCACTTTTACTTTGCCCTTGATGCTAAGGGCTGCAAAATCAACAGCGACCGGTTTATTGGTATCACCTATATTGAATAATGCTACGTATACGTCCTTAGTGCCGGGAATGGTTGAA
Source organism: Mucilaginibacter flavus (assembly GCF_030409315.1). Taxonomy (GTDB): domain Bacteria; phylum Bacteroidota; class Bacteroidia; order Sphingobacteriales; family Sphingobacteriaceae; genus Mucilaginibacter; species Mucilaginibacter flavus. Next base: position 66,691 of record NZ_JAUFPS010000027.1, read on the forward strand.
TACCATACCATGGCGCCGTCTTTTTTGTATAACTGTTTTGGATTAGCCCCTTTTTGATTTACCGCTAATACTTCATCGTTGGTAAACAGGCTCAGTTCAAAATCGCGGTTCTCGGGCATGTTGCCGCCAATCATCAGCGGAGAGCGGAAAATGCTCCAGAAAGTCATATGCGTTATTTCTTCGTCGGGCGTAAAGCGGCTAAAACGTTCCTGCCCAACCGGACCGCGTTTGCTTAGTTTACCTATCTGTATCATATCACAGTCCGGCCAGTGACCAGGACCGCTTACGCCTTCCCAGCTTTTGGCATAATCAAACATGTGCAAAATCTCTTTCCAGTTATCCCAAAAATCATCGGCCATGCGCCACATATTGGCGTATTTGGTAGCGTGTGCGGCCTCGGCAACCGGGGTTTCGCCCGGCGAAAGACTTAGCACTATCGGTCTGCCACAATTTTGAATGGCTTTTTGGTAGCCTTCAACCTCCGCATTGCTGTACGGGCGCGATAGGTCATCTACCTTAATAAAATCAACACCCCATGAGGCATACAGTTCTAAAATAGAATTTAGGTATTCCTGTGCGCCGGGCTTTTTCATATCCAGGCCGTACATATGGTTCATCCATGGGCATTTGCTGTTAGTATCGGCAACCATATCGGCCGTGATACCGCTGGTGCCCTTTACCGGTGATTTTGACCATACCGCTTGCCTTGGGATACCACGCATTACGTGGATGCCAAATTTTAAACCTTTGCCATGCACATAATCTGCCAGAGGTTTAAAGCCATTACCGCCAAACGCAGATGGAAATTTAGTAGGCTGCGGCGTTAACCTGCCCCATTTATCCATAGTTAGCCAGGGTACGTATGAGCCATCCTGTAAACGCAACTGAAACGGATTCCCGATATTACTTCCCGGAGGGTTATCGTACGACCATAAAAAATCGACTACAATATACTCCCAGCCATGCTGTTTTAAATTGGCGGCCATGTAATCCGTATTGGCTTTTACTTCATCTTCATGCACTGCCGAACCAAAACAATTGTAGCTATTCCAGCCCATGGGCGGGGTAGGGGCTACGGTTTGTGCCGACGCTGTGTTTGCGCCCAATAATCCTGCTGCCAGGATGCCGATATAAATTAAAGTTGATTTCATTTTATTGGCCGTAATAAGAGTTTGGTCCGTGTTTGCGTTCAAAATGCTTTTTAATGAGCGAATCTTTAAGGCGTGGTGCCTGGTTGTTAATTTGCTCGGTAAGGTATGCCATTTGGGCTACCGCCTCTAAAACAGCGCTGTTATACACTGCTTTATGTGGCGTTTTACCCCATGTAAATGGCGCGTGATTACCTACTAATACCATTTCTACCTCGTTGTAGTCTAACCCTTCGGCGGCAAAATGATCCATAATTTGAAAACCGGTTTGGTATTCATAATCACCTTCAATCATTTTATCATCCATAGGTGGGGCGCAAGGGATATCTGCCGTTAAATGATCGGCATGTGTGGTACCGAAAATGGGGATGCAGCGTTGCGATTGTGCCCAGGCCGTACCATAGGTAGAGTGCGTGTGTACAATACCGCCAATATTTGGCCAGTGTTTATACAATACCGCATGGGTTTGGGTATCTGATGATGGCCTTAAGTCGCCTTCGATGGTTACTCCATCAAAATCAACAATCACCATTTTTTCAGGCGATAGATCTTCATAAGGTACACCACTTGGTTTTATGGCAAAAACGCCCAACTCCCGGTCGGCCGCGCTAACGTTGCCAAAGGTGAAGAGCACCAGCCCCAATTTGGGGAGCTGCATATTGGCTTCATATGCAGCTTGTTTTATATGTTGATACTTGCTCATGCCAAAACTGAGTTATCTGTTACCTTTTGTGCCGATTTTGCTATTTGCTGCGCGATGAAATTGCCCAGGGTTTTGTATTTGTTATAACGCGCTGTGTAGGCTGCTTCATTTGCTTTGTTTGGCTGATATTCCACATCGAAACCACGCCCCATGGCCTGCATGGCATCTTCAACCGTTGGATAAATGCCCGCAACTACTGCCGCGAACATGGCCGCGCCCAAAGCACAGGTATGTTTAAACTGGTGAATGCGGATAGGCATGCCCAATACATCGGCCATCATTTGCATTACAAAAGGCGATTTTTTAGCCACGCCGCCAATACCAATGATCCCTTTAACCGGGATGCCTTCGCTTATGAAACGCTCTACAATGCTCCTGGCGCCAAAGCAGGTAGCCTCGGCCAAGGAGCGGAAAACCCGTGGCGCGTCGCTGCCTAAACCAAGGCCGGTAATAGCGCCTTTTAATTCCTGGTTAGCATCCGGCGTGCGGCGGCCGTTAAACCAATCAACAGATAGTTCGTTATCAAAATCCAAAGGCAACAAATCAGCCTGTCTGCTTAGCTCGGGGATAATCAGCTCGGCCATTTCGGCTTTCAGAGCTTCGGCGGTAGCCGCGTCAATTACTGATGATTGAGATAACAGGTTGTTTAATGGCCATAACAGCACATTTTTAAACCAGGCATAAGTATCGCCAAAGGCCGATTGACCGGCCTCTAAACCCGTCATCCCGGGGATAACCGAGCCATTTACCTGCCCGCAAATACCGGCTACCAGTTTATCGCCAATTTCGGCAGTAGGGGCTACCAAAATATCGCAGGTTGATGTACCCATTACTTTGCTTAAGTGATATGGCTCAATTTGGCCGCCTACAGCACCCATGTGCGCATCGAAAGCACCAGTACCTACAATAACATCTGTTGATAAGCCAAGCTTTTCGGCCCATTCGGGGCTTAAAGTTCCCGCTGCTTCATCGGCGGTATAAGTATCTGTAAACAGCTTAGCGGTAATGCCTGTTAATAAAGGATCAAGCGATGAGAAAAAATCATCGGGCGGTAAGCCGCCAAATTCCTCGGCCCATAAGGCTTTGTGGCCTGCAGAACAACGGCCGCGTTTAATCTCTTTAACATCGGTACCGCCGGTAAGCAGGAAAGGAATCCAGTCGCAATGCTCAACCCATGAATGCAGTGCTTCACGTACTTGCGCGTCAACCCTTACAATGTGTAATAGTTTGGCCCAAAACCACTCGGACGAGTAAATGCCGCCAACATACTTCAAGTAATTGGTATCAAATTTTGTGGCATGCTCATTAATTTGGACGGCTTCCAATACCGAAGTATGGTCTTTCCACAGTATGAACATAGCGTTTGGATTTTGCTCAAAGCCGGGGGTTAAGGCTAAAGGGGTGCCTGTTTTATCAACCGCTATCGGAGTCGATCCGGTCGTATCTATAGATAGGCCCTTAACGGCTTTGGCTACATCCGCGCCGCCCGCTTGTGCAAGGCAATCTTTTATAGTGGTTTCCAGTCCTTCTATATAATCAAGCGGGTGCTGGCGAAATTGGTTATCGGCCGGTTTGCAAAACAGTCCTTGCTGCCAGCGTGGGTAATTGAATACAGATGAGGCTATTTCTTCGCCGTTGCGCGCGTTAATCAGCACGGAGCGAACAGAGTCGGACCCATAGTCCACCCCAATCACAAATTGGTCTTCTCTCATATTGGTTAAATAATTCGTGTTGAAGTAACACTTATTTTTTTACAAATGAAAATTTTTCTAAAAAAACATTTAAAAATGTTACAAAACCAATTTACAGAAAGCCTACTGGGATATGGTATCGGGGTTGGGGATGAAATTCATAAATGCCTGGAATTTAGCGTAGTAGTTTTGCATGTTCAACTGGTAATAGAATGCGCCGCGCTTTGAACCGGCTTTATCTTTATCTGTTAACTTAATAAGCAGCCCGGTGGCTAAAACACGTTTGCTGAAGTTTCTTTTATCAATCTGGGTATTAAAAACGCACTCATAAAGTGTTTGTAATTGCGGAAGTGTGAACTTACCCGGCAAAAGTTCAAACAAAATAGGGTGCATGGCAGCTTTATACCTGATACGTTTTTTAGCGGCTTCTACCATTTCCTGTTGATCAAAAATAAGCTTGGGGAAGCGCTTGAGCGGGAACCATTCGGCCTGGTAATCTTTACTCAACTGGGTTTGGTACTTATTGATATCTATTAAGGCAAAGTAAGTAACAGATACCGTGCGCTCTATAGGATCGCGTTTGGTGCTGCCAAATGTGTGTAATTGCTCTAAATAAACGCCTTCAAGGTCGGTTAATTGCTTCAGGATGCGGTTCGCGGCCTGGTCTAAACTTTCCTGGGGTTGCACAAAGCCGCCCATCAGGCTCCAGTTATCTTTCTCGGGCTGAAATGCCCTTTTGATGAGCAGAATTTTTAACGTATCGCCATCAAAACCAAAAATGATGCAGTCAACAGCTAATAAAATCCGGGTTTGTTTAGAGTATTTCTGCATATAAATAGCGAATAAGGGCGGCAAATATAATTTTTTTTCAGGCCACGAAATTATATCTCACAGCGATTTAATTGGTAAAACAGCTTTAAAAATGGATTTAGCGGCCTTTATGTGTGTAAAAGGTACAGCATTAAAAGTAAAAATTATTTAATTGTTTTTTTCACAATTAAATAATTTTTATTCTACCTTAGATTTTAATTAGGGATGCCAATTTGCCCTGACGATATAACCAAATACCAATTATAACCAGTTACTACCGTTAAGTAAGTCTCAAAAAACGAGAAAAAAGCGGTAAAAAAATGTCAACAAAATGAAAAGAAACTACAAAAAACAGTACTTATTATACAGTGTTGCCCTAAGTTTATTGGTAAGCTGCAGTGGTCCGGCAGAACAGAAGGCCGAGGCCGGCGATTCGACCTCAACTGCTAAAGCGATGATTCCTGATGCTAAAAATTTTGAAGGAGAAGTAAATGGTAAAGCAGTTAAACTATATACTTTAAAAAATAGCAAAGGCGTTAACGTGGCCATTACCAATTATGGCGGCCGTGTGGTAAGCCTGATGGTGCCCGATAATAAGGGAAATTTAACCGATGTAGTTTTAGGTTACGATAGCGTAAAAACTTATCAAAAACCAAAAGAGCCATTTTTTGGCGCTATCATAGGTCGTTATGGTAACAGGATAAGAAAAGGAAAATTTAGCCTTGATGGCAAAGCTTATCAGTTGGATATAAACGACGGAGTAAACACCCTGCACGGTGGTTTTAAAGGTTTTTACAGCCAGGTATTTGATGCCACGCAAGTAAACGATACCACGCTTAACCTTACCTATGTTTCTAAAGATGGCGAAGGCGGTTACCCCGGTACATTAACAACTAAAGTAATCTATACCTTAACCGGCGAGAACGGCCTTAAAATAGATTACACCGCAACTACCGACAAAACCACTATTGTAAACTTAACCAACCACGCCTACTTTAATCTGAACGGCGCGGGCGATTCAACCATATTGGATAACCTTGTAAAAATTAACGCCGATAATATTACCCCTGTTGATACTACGCTGATCCCTACCGGCAAGCTACTGCCGGTAAAGGGAACTCCATTTGATTTTACCACCGCTAAAGCCATCGGTGCCAATATTAATGATAAAGACGACCAGTTAAAAAACGGCAAGGGGTACGATCATAACTTCGCGCTTAATAAACATGATGGTAAAACTTCTGTAGCGACGATCAGCAGCCCTAAAACGGGCATTGTAATGGATATTTTTACCGAAGAACCCGGCTTACAGTTTTATAGCGGCAATTTTTTAACCGGCGCAACGCATGATGGTAAAGGCGGCAAAGCCTATCCGCATCGCTCGGCGTTTTGTGTAGAAACACAGCATTTTCCGGATGCGCCAAATGAGTCGTCTTTTGCATCAACTGTGTTAAAGCCAGGCCAAACGTATCATACCTCTACTACCTATAAGTTTTCGACCAAATAAGTAAAGCGATAAGATTTTTGACCCTGATTAATTAGCTTATTGAGATGACTGATACCGAAATAAAATATCTGCTCAATGATATTGCTTTGAATAGCAGCCGGGCATCCTTTAAAAGGTTGTACCAGTTTTACTATTCGCAATTATTTTGGTTTGCCAAATCGATAGTTAAAACAGAGGAAGCTGCCGAGGAGATTGTTGACGATGTATTTTTAAACCTTTGGATACAACGTGCAAGGTTAACGGAGATTAATAACCCGGCTAATTATTGTTATATGAGCGTTAAAAACAAATGTTTAACGCTCATATCAAAACCCCATCTTAACCAGGTGAGTATTGATGACGTGGATGTAGATATCGCAGATCAGGCTGCTACGGGTGAAGATAAATTGATTTGTGCCGATACCGTAAAAGCCATTAACCATTCGCTTAACAAACTATCTGCCCAGTGCAAAATGGTTTTTAAACTGGTAAAGGAAGATGGCTTAAAATACCGCGAAGTCGCGGAGTTGTTAGATTTATCGGTAAAAACGGTGGAGTATCATATGGGCAACGCCTTAAAGCAGGTTGCAATTGGCATTGCCGATTTTCAAAAAAACAAAAACGCTGTACCCGAAAAAATATTCAAATAGTTAATCGTCCAAACCCTTACCATCTAAAATGTGCGGGATGTATTTTTCAACCCTTTGTTCGCGGGTTTTGGCTTGCTTGGCTGCCGAAAAATAAAGCAGGTATCCTCTTTGCCGCCCGGGTGTTAATGCTTCAAAAGCTGTTTTTAATACAGGCATAGCATCTAATTTAACCTGAAACTCTTCGGCCATTTTAAACTCGGTAGTTTTTTTGAGTGCTACTTTTAAGCCGGCTTTTTCAACCTCAATGGCTTCATAAATGTAGGCTTTCAGGGTAGGGGCTAAGTCAACTATCTGGTCAACATTAGTAAACCTGGCTTGCCGCGCCGACTGTACATTTTCGGTCTGTTGAATAAGGATGCCCTCGGCGTCATTTAACAGAGCGCCTTTGAAAAACAAAAACGCGCAGTATTCATTAAATACGTGTATTAAAACAATGTTGCTGTTTCGGTGAGTGTAACAAGGCGAGCCCCACTTTAATTCTTCGGTTAAATTGCAATCGAGCGCTATCAATCTTAATTGCTCAATTTCCTTTTCCCATTTTTGGGTTTTGTTAAAATAAAAATCAACCTTAGGGTTCATATACGCACATTAATTGCACACTAATTTCACTAATTTATGCTAATTGCACTAATTTTTCTTTACCCTTTGGCGCTCATCCCATTCGTGAAATTCGCTTTTAATTCGTGATAATTAGTATGTCAAACTTTTAACGAGCCTCTAAAACCCCTTGCCGCATAATAGGAATCGGCTCCGTTATGGTAAATAAAAACGGTATCGTAGCGTCGATCACAAAATACCGCACCGCCAAGTTTCCTGATATCGGCAGGCGTTTTTATCCAGCTGGATGTTTTGGTGTCAAATTTTCCGAGTTGTTGTAAAGCCCGGTATTCTGCTTCTGTTAAAATTTCGATGCCTATTTCGGCGGCCATGGCAACGGCGCTGCTGGCGGGCTTAAATTCTTTGCGGGCTTCTAAGGCTTCATGATCATAACAAATACTCCTGCGACCTTTGGGGCTTTCGGCCGAGCAATCATAAAAAAGGTATTCGCCGGTAGCCTGGTCGTGACCAACAATATCCGGTTCGCCGCCGGTTTTCTCCATTTCATTGAGCGACCATAGCTTTTCGGAATAGCTTTCCAACCTGGCCTGTACATCGGCCCATTTTATTTCCTGATGAAGGCTTTTGTTTTTTTCAAAACGGACCTTTAGTATCTGGAGCAAATTCTCGGTTTCTTGTGGCGATAATTTAGGGTTCATGGTGCTTATTTATTGATTAACAGAAATGGTTTTTCTATCGGCAGGCCTCAAATACCAGGATATAATGGTGAGCACCGACAATAGCAATGCAGGTGCTATTTTACTGATACCATCGCCCACCGAAATGTGTGAATATATAGCTCCCGACATTACAAAGAAAAAGCCTGCATAAGCCCATTCTTTTAACAACGGAAATTTAGGAATAAGCACCGCTAAAACACCTAAAAACTTCCAAATAGCTAATATGGTTAACAGGTAGGCTGGGTAGCCTAAATGGATCATGCTATCTGCCCCGCCCTGGCCCTCTTTCATTTTCAATAACTGCACAACGGCGGTTGATAACATTCCTAAGGCAAGCCAAAGTGTAGCCACCCAGTAGATGATTTTATTTCTCTTGGTCATGATTGGTTATTTTAATTTGGCTGCTACATCCTGTAAGCGGTTATGCGCGTAATTTAGTCCCTGAGCAAAAGGTAGCTTCAACATCTGGTCCCTTAATTCGGCCGATTTATAAACAGAGTAGATGCTCACTCTGCTGGTAGCATCGCTTAGCTTTTCAAATTCCACAAACTCCAGCTGCACGCCAAAGGGGGCATTCTCCATCTCAAAAGTGCGAGTAATTTTTTCATTAGGTATAAACTCATGAAACACGCCATTAGCGCGGAACACTACGTTACCCTTATTGTCGCTGGTTTCAAACTGCCAGCTGCCGTGCTTTTTATTTTCAAGCTTCAGCACTTTGGTGCCCATCCATTGCTCCACAATTTCGGGTTCTACATGTGCTTTAAAAAGTAGCTCCAAAGGCAAATCAAATTCCCTTGTAATTACTAAAAACTGCTTGCCTTCTTCTGCATTGATTTTGGTTTTCAGTTCCATTTTATTTGGTTTTATAATTTTTCATAATGGTTTCTAATTTGCTGAACCTGTCTTCCCACATCTGGCGGAAGGGTTCAATAAAGTCGGCTACTTCTTTCATCTTCTCGGGGTTTAAATGATAATAAATTTCCCTTCCGTTTTGCTCCTGTTTAAGCAATTCGCACTCGGTAAGTATCTGCAGGTGTTTTGAAACAGTGGGGCGGGCGGTATCAAAATTTGCGGCTATGAGGCCCGCTGTCATGGCGTGCGAGGTAACCAGCATCAATATAGCCCTCCTGGTAGGGTCGGCAATGGCCTGGAATACGTCTCTTCTTAAATTCATTATGTAGTTATTTGGCTACAAATATATATGTAGCTATTTGGCTACGCAAATTTATTTTGTTTTTTTTTAAAAAGATGTAATTATGTTGTTTTTCACGCTACCGCAAGGCTGTGCCTTGTGGCCCGCGTTTAGGTGGACTGGATGTTTCTATTCGGAAAATTAATGTATGATTGTTCAGGGTCGTTGCGAACAAGGCGCAGACGACTCACCCGGTCTACGCTTCGCTGGCCGACCCTCTCTCCGGCTAAAGCCGCATAGAGGGTGAATCCCATTTTTTATTTCCCCGCCCCTCTATGCGACGAAGTCGGAGAGAGATTCTGTGTTAATTATCAAATAATTTTTAATTTTGTTTTATTAAGGCGGCTTTAAAGCCAGCCTGTTTAGG